>CAVTVE010000014.1:0-367829 GCA_963738165.1 uncultured Acidobacteriota bacterium | reverse complement strand
GGGAACAGTACCGGGCGGCCACTCGGACGCGATCTTCGTTTTTACGATATTTAACTGAATGGTTTGATAATGGGCCGATAGCTCGCTCTAACCGCTAGCTGGCGTTCCAACGACAGTTGCTGAGGGCATCAGGCACCCTGCCAATGAAGAAACATTCGCGGAAGACTCGCAGTCGTACGGGAAAGCCGGATGGGGCGTCTGGCCACGAACATCGACGCCAGCCTCGCTTCTCCTTGGAGCTTTCCGTCCTTTACGAAGACGACGCCGTGGTCGTTCTCGACAAACCGGCCGGACTTTTGGCTGTGCCGATTAAGGGCTCCGATACTTCGTCAGCTTTGTCTCTGCTTATCGCAAGGCTTAAGCAGAAGAGACAACGAGCCTTGGTCGTGCATCGCATCGATCGCTTTACCTCCGGGATTCTGCTGTTTGCGAAGACCTATCCGGATCGAGATGCGCTCGTGCGACAGTTTCTCGACCACACTCCAGTACGGCAGTATCTCGCGGTAGTGCGCGGCTGTCTCGGCGTTCAGGCAGGTACGCTAGTGCACTATCTTCGACGTGAAGGAATGTTTCAACAGGTGCGCACCGCGAGAGACCCCCAAGCGGCTCGTGCCGAACTTCGATATTCCGTCGAACGCCATTTTGCGGATGCTTCGCTCGTTCGGGTTGAGCTGGTGACAGGATTGCAGAATCAGATCCGAGCGCAATTTTCGGCCATAGGCCATCCGGTCATTGGCGATAGAAAATACCAGCAGTCGGAATCGTCAGAGCAGCTCATTGCTCGCGTTGCTCTTCATGCCGCCCATCTTGAGTTTGTTCATCCGCGATCGAGAGAGAGCGTCGCGATTGACTGCGAACCGTCCCCCGATTTTCAGTATCTCGTCCGAGAATTGTCGCAATCAAGCCGTGCGCGCCAGTAAGTCCAGTGTCCGTCTGGTGATCGAGACAAGGATTGCGACCGAGCGGCCACTCTGCAGTTAGCGGCAGGTTCCGGTTTACCATTTGCCGAAAAGTCGGGGGATCGCCGATTCGGTCCTCTGCCCCGGGACCTGGCCAGCACTATCGGCAGCCGAGAGCCACTCTGGTCCGGTCTAGACTCTCCAGACACCCTCGCACGACTTGAACGAAGCCGCTGGTGCGGCGGACGCTTTCGCGTGCGTTGGCCAGCCACTTGGTACCGGCAAACGTCAATCCCGCTCTGGTCAAGACGCGACTCGGCCATAAGAGCATTAACAGCACCATGTGGCACGTTGGGCATCGCCATCGACCAGCAGGACTTCGTGTCCGGCAGGTGTGAGTGCTTGCATCAGGAACATCCAGAGGTGGGGCATGAAGTTGCGGGTGACCCCGTTGTCAGGGTTGTAAGGCAGAATTCGCATGACACTCCTCAGAAACACTCGCCTGCCGCGTTGAGTCCGTCCGACGATCACCGGAATCCCAGTGCTGTTCCGAAATCCCCGCGAACGCCGCTTTCCTAAGTTGGCGACTTTGCGCAGCATGGGACCTGCATCTGTAGTGTTTCCGAATGTAGTGTTTCCGAAAACACCGGCATGGGCACGTTGCCAGTGCGCATATAGCGCTTCGGTGTGCCGAACTTTTCGGTGCATTCAGTCAGTACCGATACGTCTTCGAGATTTATGGAAGTGAGCATTATCGCTCAGACGAGTGCACCGTTGGAGCGCTAGTGTCAAGGTGTTCCAAGCGAATCGCCGAGGAGTCCAGAGATCACTTGCCGCTCCGCAGAAGGAGCCGTGGTGAATAGGCATGCATCAATCCGGGTTCTGTTCTTCTTTCTAGTGGCTGGGTGCGGGGCCTTTTGCCAGAGTTCAGCTTCAACTTACTTGCTTGATGGCTCAACTTCACGCGAACTGCGGCGCTCAGAGACGGCGACGTGGCAGTCACTGCCGGATGCTCCGTCGCCGAAACAGCCGCCAGCGCAAACAGAAGGATTTCACACGTTCGACAATGGCAGCGTGGGAGTACTGCCTGGATTGTGCGTGAGCAACTGCGGATACGGATACTTACCCAGCAAGGCACCAGATTTTCAAACACCAATTGATAAGGAGCGGTTAAACGAAACAGAACGTCGATACGTCATCACTCTAGGGCTGCGTCATTTCCCTTTGGCCGACGGCAGCCTTATTGGCATAGGCAGGGCCTCTTCAGCAGTTCCAAGCACTGTTGCCATGCCTAACAGCTCCGGAAGAGGCAAGCTGAACAATTCGGATTTCCTCGGCGTGGTGACTTCGACCGCTGTTCGCGCTGCGTTCCATGTTGGGCGCGGTCCACTTCTGCGACTTTCGAAAAGTTTGATTCGGCCACCCGCGACGCGCGGATCAACGCCTTCCACGGGCTTAGGGCTGGCATTTGGCAAAAAGTGAAGATGTCGGATTCATTGAGCAGGGGCTCCCGCTCATTCCCGCTGTCAAGGTCGCGATTCGGGAGCACGAGGGAGTCGGTGCGAACCTCTTTCCGAAATGCACGGTACTGATCGACCGTGGTGTTGATAATCGACTGAGCAAGAGGGGGCGGATATCACTGGCCCACACAAGATCCACGATTTCCTCGTGGGTCAAAACCGAGTACGCGGGCGATCCGGTGCTGCACATGAGCATTGTGAGAAGAAGTACTCCCGCGCGCATGGTGAGCAGGCGCCACCGCTTAGTTCTGGCGCCCGGCCATGTTGACGAAAAGCGCACGGTTCAAATCCGTCCGAGAAGCAGGAGAATGATGACTACCAAGAGGATCAGCCCGAGCCCCCCGGTTGGATAATAACCCCACTCTCTGCTTTGCGGCCATCGGTGGCAGCGCGCCGACGAGGGCTAGGACCAAAATCACGATGTGCACTCTCTCCGCATCGTGAGCACCCGAGACTCATCGTTCTCCCGGGTGCACTCGTGCGCTTGAAAACTGCTTGCTACTTTGAAGCTCTCGCCTGTGCCTTCGCTTCCCGGACCGCAGTCAGGAACGTCTGGGCTGCATCTGGAACGGCCACCTGGCCCGTCAGTACGGCGCGGGTCGAGACATGGTGTCCGTAGATGGCTCGCATGGAATCATCATCGCGGCGAATCGACGCACCATTCAGAGTGAGTCCGGCGAATGCGCCCTTGGCACGAGAGTAGGTCAGGATCTCAGTATTCAACTTCCAGTCGGTGTCGGCAGAGGCGTGGCGGCCAACCGGTCCGGCTGCGGCCGAGGCATCGGCTCCAAGTTGGAACTTGCTCGATAGCAACTGCTGCATGCCTTTTTCATTTTGGATGATCATGACAAGGTCAATGCCCTCGACGCCGATCTGCAAACCCCAGCTACCGCCGGTAACGGCGAAGAACGCTGGCGCGCTCCATCCGTTGGTGGTACGGCAAGTGGCTACGCCACGGCCGTTTTCCGCGCCGAACACAAAGCCGCCCTTGAGCATGTGTGGCACCACGGCGATGCACTTGGCATGATCGAGTACCTCTTCCGGGATGCCCTTATCCGGCGCGCTCATGATCGCGTTCAAGACTTTGCCGGCGCTATCCAAACGATCGGTGGACGCTTCACGATTCGAGTCTGCCCAGCCCAGGCTGGTCAGACTCAGCAATGTGACGAACAACATAAGCTTCTTCACGGGTTGACTCTTTTCTACCCCTACTTCGCATTTCTGCTTTCTTGGCAGTGGCAGCGTGGCGAGGTACTCCAACCTTAGCGGTGCGCGGTGTTGCCGTCTGAGCTATGGTGCTCAGGTGAGCCAAGCATGTTCGCGGACATGAAAGCGTACAATGCATCTAACCTTCAGGAAGTCCGATGCATGTCGTCTAAAGGCAGGAGATTCCAATGGCCATCCCGCTCACTCCGATCAAGAGAAAAGAGCGCGGGACTCAAGGTGAGCCGCGCAAGGCTGTGCGCCCGGCTGCATCTGATGCACTGAAGGCGCGGCCTGCGAAGATTGGTGCACCGCCTACGCAAGTTCCTTCCTTCGATCCCCGCTTGCTGCTGACGAAGCTTTCGGTTGGAAAAACAAGCCGGCAATACCTCGCGGACGAATCCGTCGTTTCGCAAGGAAACGCGGCGGATGCGGTGTTCTACGTCCAGAGTGGCAAGGTGAAGCTCACGGTCGTATCTAAGAGTGGCAAAGAAGCTGTGGTTGCCATTCTGCCGCAAGATAGTTTTTTCGGTGAAGGCTGCCTCGCTGGCCAACCGCTGCGCATGGCCTCTGCCAGCGCGGACCAGAAGAGCACGATTATCCGTGTGGAGAAGCAGACCATGTTAGACCTGCTCCATAAGGACCCGGAATTTGCCGAACGCTTTCTTGCATATCTGCTTTCCCGCAACATTCGCATGGAGGCCGACCTGGTGGACCATCTGTTCAACTCCAGCGAAAAACGCCTGGCCCGGCTTCTCCTGCTGCTGGCCAACTTTGGCCAGGAGTCCAAGCCGATTCCGCTGATCGCCAAGATGAGCCAGGAAACCCTCGCTGAGATGATCGGCACTACTCGCTCACGCGTCAGCTTCTTTCTCAATCGCTTCCGAGAACTCGGCTTCATCGATTACAACGCCGGCGGCATGCACATCCACAGTTCGTTGGTCAGCGTTGTTCTGCACGATTAGTCTTTTGGCCGTGCTTAGCCCAGCCCTCTGAGGACCCTACTTACCTCGGCGGCCGCGAGGGCGAAGAACCATCAGCGGCCGAACCGGAACTCCTCAAAATGAGCCAGGAAATGCTTGCGGAGATGGTCGGCACCACGCGTTCCAGAGTGAGCTGCTTCATGAATCGTTTTCGCGCGAAGGGATTCATAACGGAAGCTTGCATGTGCATGAAGGGCTGCAGACCTTTCTCCTCAGTGAATAAAGCTCACTTTTCATAAAGCACACTAAGTGAGCACTACAGCTCAGAAGTCTTGATCTTAACCGGTTAACGTAGGAATAGGAGACGGAGGTGGAAAGATGATTCACGAGTGTTGGCGGAGGATGAAGGTTATGAATGCTGAGTTCGAGCAGTCAGAGGCAGACGAGGGCCTCCGATCCTGTGAACCAACCGAAGAGCAAGTCAGCGACGAACAAGCCTGGTCTCCTCTTCGGCCGGTGAAGATCATCAGCCCCGTCCTGCCCAGTCCTTTCTGAACCGTACTTTCCAGTTCAGCGAAGGTTCGTGCATCCTTTATTGCCTTCCCGAACTCGGAGATATCCGGATGCCCGACAGCCGCTTCCGGCGCCGCCACGACCGCCTCAAACGACTTGGAAGACGTCACGCTGAACCGTTCGATCTCGACCTTTCTGAGCGTCATCTTTATCATTCCCTTCATTTCATAGGCCACCAGCTTAGGCCGCGAACTTGTCGCCGAACATTGGTTGACCACTCTTTGACTGCTCCTGGGTGGCTTCGTCCTGGATCACATCCCAGTGCTCGACCAGAATGCCGTCCTTGATACGAAGAATGTCTGCGGCAATCCAGTTCACCGGCTGGCCGATGCCCGAGAACCGCCCGTGCACGATCACGAAGTCTCCCTCAGCCACGATCGTTCCCGGTTCATACTTCAACGTTGGTGGGATGCCCTTGACAAGATTGAAGAGACCATCGCGGCCTGGTGCGATATGAGCGCTGTGCTGGATATATTCAGACGACCAGAAACGCTCAGCCGCGGCATAGTCACGCTTGTTGAACAGCGTGTCGAAGGCTTCTAGAACAAGAGCTTTGTTTTTCGATTCGATCTTCTCACTCACCATTTCCATTTTTCCCATTTTCTGTTCCTCCTCTCTCATTGAGGCAATTCCAGCTAACGCGGGTACTTAAAGCTTCGACCCACCGTCGACCGGGATACTCGCCCCCGTTATCCAGCGGGCCGCATCTGACGCCAGGAACGCAACGACGTCCGCAACATCCTCCGGCTTGCCGATCCGCTTCAGTGCTTGCATTCCAAGCGTCACCTCCCGACCTGCCTCGGTCTTTGTGAAATGCGACATGTCAGTGTCGATCACCCCCGGCGCGACTGCATTTACGCGGATGCCCCGGGGCCCAAGAATGGCAGCCCAGTTTTTAACCAGAGTCTCTAATGCTCCTTTGGTTGAGGCGTAGGCAAGGAGCGAAGGGTTTTCCAAATCGGGCTTCCCTGCTACGGCGTGCGCCCCGAGCGAAGTGATCACGATGATGTTTGAGCCTTCACCGAGGACGGGCAGGAGTTGCTGCACCAGGAAAAACGGGCTGCGCACATTCGTTGCAAACAGATTGTCAAAATCCTCCACCGTATGATCCCGGATGGTTGCAGCCTTGCTGATTCCGGCGTTGGAAACGAGCACATCCAATCGCTCCCCAACGATCGAGCGAACTTCCCTCGCCAGCAGTGTTGCTCCATCTGGAGTTCCCAAGTTCGCCTCGATCGCTTCCGCACGCCCTCCTTTTGCGTGGATGCCTTCGACCAACGATTCCGCATCCTGCGCAGGACGGCCGTAGTGAACCAGAACATGTGCCCCGGCCCGCGCGAGTGCTGACGCCGTGGCGCGACCAATTCCCCGTGACGCGCCCGTCACCAGCGCAGCTTTCCCTTGCAGTGAGGCCATTGGTAGGTCCTCAGATTCGATCCTTTCACTCAGTACTTCCATTTTCGCCATGTTCCATCCCTCCTCTTTTCTGCTCATGCTCTGTGGTTGACATCAGTCCTAAGCGGCTGGAGCTTTCCCCGCAAAGACATCCTGCACAAATTGTTCAAACGATGTAGGGGTGGTGTTTTCCGGCGAACGCTGCTCCTGCGGAACGGAACAAGGACTCCTGCGTTGATCGCCTTGAACATCTCGATGTACAACGCGGCTCCCTTCAGCGGAACACCCATCTGCGTCAACACCTGCTGCACCTGCAACTGTCCTAGCCTGTACAATTCCTGGCCTGTTTTAATCCTTGACGGCCGGTGTCGGTGGTACTGGCAGGATGATTTCGGAGGCGACCTTCCAGTCCTTCCCAACTCTTATCCAATTGATAATCATCAGAAATGGCTTGGGCGTGCCGTCCTGCCCTGCATAAGAAACCGTAATGTTCATCGGCACATAGGATTCCGCCAATTCACGCGTCAGGCCGATAACCTCAAGCTTCGAAAAGTCCGGCTGAAGTACAACCGGCCCGGACGTGGCAATGTCGTGCAGTTTCTGATTGATGGCCTCGTTACCCCAGAAGCCTGCCCAGTTGCCCTCGGACGGGATGAAACCGCATGGACATGTGATGCCTGACGCGCGCGAGGTTTATCGGTGACGGATGGGAGGACGTTTAGCTTAGATGGGCCCAAGTATGCAAAGGATGAAATTCAGTGTGAGCATTGCCACCTGTTGTGCGATTTTCGTGGCGACAATGGCCGGCAGCCCTTCTGCTGACATCCGGCAAAGCTCGTATCAGCTCCCGTCGAAGGCACAAGTCACTAGATACCTCCTGCAATCGGTGGACTGGTACCGCCATGTGTACGCTGAACAGCAGGTTGCAAACGACCCGGTCGACGTGTTATTTCTGCATGACAGTCAAGCAATCGAAGAGCATATTGTCAAGCTCTCGTTCGAGTTTGCGAAGGCAGATGTCACCCTAGCAACGACTGCTGCTCCTCCGCACAGCGTCCGCGACGCCTGCGCCGGCGGACTCTTTTCCTTCTGCAGGAGTTCCAATCGGCCTTGAGCGTCGTCCAGAGCGGCTTTCAATTTCTTACGATCGGCCGCCGTGCGAGCCAGCGCGATTCTCTCTTCCAGACTATTGATGTCCTGAGTTACTTTCCGACTTACCTCGTCGGTTCGATTTTTTAACTCGATGAAGTGCGCAAGGTCGAAGGGCAAATTCGTGAGCTTCGCGATTTCAGTCGCCGAATCTTCTCCGAATCCGGGAGCTGTATTAATGCCGGTACCAACTGCTGTGCCGCCGAGCGCCAGGCGGTAGAGGTCATTTTTGCGTCTTGGGATGACGTTGTGTTAGGGATTGGAGGAAATTCGGTTGGCAGATATGGATCCAACTCGAAGAGTTCCGCTTGCCGCTTAAGCATTGCGGCAGCGCCTGGTATCAGCCTCAGTTCTCAGGAACGACGACGACCTACGTCGTAGTAAACGCGAGAAGATGACCAAGTAAGAATGTTTCGCTCTGAACGCAACCTACTTCGGTTTCACTGCTATCAAGTCTTTGATTTTGTCGTAAGTCGATTGGGGGATAACCTTCTTCGTTACGAGATCCGTCTTGTCGCTGTACGGGCGTCCATCGACAATCTTCTGCGAGTACTTTGGCCCTATACCAGGGAGAGAGCCGAGCTGCTGCTTGCTCGCAGAGTTGATGTCCAGCAGATTGCTTGGATTTATGGACGAAGACGAAGCGGCTTTTCCAATGTCGGACACACTAGGCATCTGAGCGTTTGCCGTTGCGCCTATAAATGCTAACGAGAAGGCCGCCACTAGGATCGGCAACACCGGATTTCTGTGCTTCATATTTGTTCTCCTTGTTGGAATCATTCGTCGACTACTGAAACATTCGGCTCCAATTCGATTCCCAAGATTCATGGTCACACCTCGCGCAACCTTTCCCGAAGAACAAAATTGCGCACGCCAATAACTCGTTGGCACGCTACCTTGGACATTTGCGTACTCTTGAAGGAGTTAGAACGCGTGATGGAGTGTCTGCGTTGGCCAATGATCGTTAGCACGTTCTTTCTTGTATTTGGCGGAGTAAGCGGTGCCATTCTCGCTGGAAGTAAGGCATGTTCGAGCCGAATTTACTGGGGCTGCTCGTGCGTAGCCATGCACCTTGTAATACTTTTGGAAGCCGCCAACCGCCTTGGTCTGAAACCTTTAATAATGCGGTTTTGGTTTTGGACCGGACCAATCAGGCCTCGGCTGAAATGTCGGCAACACTTGATTCCGGTTTTCCGTCGCCGTGGCCGAGTTCCTCACGAATGATTCCGAACAAGACCGACAGTACCGAAGCGACGACCGGCCCCAGAAACAATCCCAGGAAGCCAAAGGCCTCGACGCCTCCCAAGATGGCAAACACCAGCACCAGCGGATGCAGTTGCACTTTCCCGCCTACAACCCACGGCCTGATAATGTTGTCTGCCGTGGTGACCACCGCGACTCCCCACACCAGAACGAATATGCCCTTCCAACTCGCTCCGGTAAAGATCAAATAGAGCCCGGCTGGAACCCACACCAAGGCAGTGCCGACAACCGGCACAATGGAGGCAAACGCAGCACAGAATCCGAGTAAGAGAGGAGACCTCATTCCTGCGATCGCGAGCGCGATGCCCGTCAAAGCGCCTTGAGCCACTCCCACGGAGACAATTCCGTACACGTTGGCGACAATAGTGTCAGATATATTGCTGAACAACTTTCTTGCCTGCCCCGGCGACAGCGGAATGATTTCCTCCGCCTGTTGAATCCAGCCCCGACCGTCCCTGAAAAGGAAGAAGACCACCACGAGTGCAAGTAGGGATTCAGCAATCAGGCGCGCAAAATTGCTGAGGATCGAAGCTCCAGAGCCCAAGACCAAGATGCCGGCCTGCTTCACGTGGGAAGTAACCGCCCCCCTGATGTCGTACTTCGAAGTGTCGATCCAGCGCCCAAGAAACTTCAGTCCGCGCTCTGCCACCGTTGTCAAAAACAAAGTGAATCCACCCTGCCCCGCGCTCTGACGCATCAGGTATTCGGCGGCAGTAACAGCCTCCTTGGCGACCAGCATGATGATGAAGAAGACTGGTACACCAAAGAGAAAAAACAGCGCCAGAGTGGATAGCAGTGACGCCTTCCCGGGCTTTCCTTTGGTCCATCTCAAGATTCTTTGATGGGCTGGGTAGAAGACGACGGCAACGATGATTGCCGCCGCAATTGGATAAAGAAACGGCCGCGCGATAACGAAAGCAAATCCAAACACGACGAGTGTCGTGATCCCCAGAAACCAAAGAGTCGTCCGCTTGCTATACATGACGTGCCTTTCTCAGTTCCACCCTTGAAGCGGCGTGATATTCGCATTCCTGCCTCGATTATCGCAGCAGCTTGCCCATTTGTTCTCAGTGCAGAGTTCTTGCGCGCTGCGGCGTTGTGGGATGAGGTGAAGGACAAGTTCACATAGGCTCGCTCGGCCAGAGATCCCATCTTGTAGATACGCTGTCGTGGAGCAAACGTTTTCGCACCCAAACCACCAAGGACAGGAACGAGGACTGCTACCCGGCCGCAGCATCAAACGGGAAGTGCGTGCATGAAGTGGAACAAGCGAACCGAAAGTATGAGTATGGTACGGGCGAAGAACTCAGCGTCATTTATCTGGCACAGATGGCGAGACTGCCTGGAGCTGCGGCCAGCACACGGGACGTAGCATTGGCCGGATGAGGAGGAGGCCAACAAGGGGATGTGACTGCCACGCTGCGGAGCCTCAATGAAGCTCTCGCCAAGGAGCGCACCCGCCATTGGGGCGCAAAGGAACCGCAGATTTCAACCGACGCCGAGGCAACTCACCTCCAGAAAGTCGGGCTTGATTTACCGAAGGCCGTGGCGGAGCGGACTGCGTAAGGAACACCGTCGCCGCCAGTTTTTCAACGCGCCACCAAGGTCGAATAAGGTGCAATGAGCTTGATATCCGGTTGCCTACCCGCTGATAATCAAGCAGTACCAGCGAACCAATGACATCATTCATCTCAATGCTGGGACACTTGGGTGGAATTGGGGTGTTCATCCTTGCCACCCTTGATAGCTCGGTGCTGCCTACATTCGGAGCAGTTGGCGCGCTCACGATAGTCTTGGCTGCGCGGCATCCAGAACTGTGGCTTTATTACGCCATGTGCAGCACATCAGGCTCGGTCTGCGGGGCTTCCATCGCTTACCACCTGTCACATCTTGGGTTCCTGCATCGACGTATTAAGGGAGAGGTATTTGATAGAGCCGTCGCATTCATACATCGTTTCGGAAGCGGCTCGCTGTTGCTTGCTGCACTCCTTCCGCCACCTTTTCCGACTTCCGTTTTTGTAATTGGTGCTGGCGTAACGCGCTATCGCTTTATTGCGTTTGTACTGTCTTTTGGCACGGGACGGGCATGTCGCTTTGCTCTACTGGCCTACCTCGCATCTGTATTCGGGAAACTGTTGGTGACAAGCATGTGGTCGGCGCACACGCTGATACTTCTAGTGGCTTTTTTCGCTGTGCTAGGGGGTGTCGGGCTGCTGGCGTGGCTCGTTTTCCGGAAATCTGAACCGCCTGCGCCTCACAGTTTGTAGCTCCGGCTTATGGGATGTAGGGCTCAAGCAGCGTGCCTCTTGCGCTGCTGCCGCAGCATTGAGCGCAACTCTTCACGGAGGGCTGGTGTGTCCCGGTGTCCGTGAGCTTCGATAGCGTACTGCACAGCGATGTCCAGCAACTCTTCTTCGCTTGTCGCCGCAGCAGTGTCGTAAGACTCTTCGGGCAGGAAACGACCAGCGCCTTTGCTGCTGTTGATGTCCATTGTGCATCTCCGGTGTTCTGTCGGCGCACAGATTAGCTCTGTCGGGAGATTTGTTCAACGCTGCTCAATTATCGAGCCAACCACTCTGCTAAACGAACACGGTTGTTCGGCTCACCTCTCGCGGATGGTCGAGAAGAGACTCCACCTGCGGAAGGAACTCAAATGTATGAGGCAGGTTCGCGTGCTCTTCGAGTAGTAGAGGAGCAGCTCTGTAAAGGCTGAACTGCCTGGGAACCCGGTTCTTCCCTCCCGCATCTTGTTTGAAGACGGGAAAGCAGCTTGTAGGTGGCCATTTTGCGTTCAGGCGAAAGTCTTCAGCGCACCCCATCAGGAGCGAAGCGAATGCCACACAATCTCGATCCCAATCGGGACAAGGAGAGCGAGCCTGAGCCTCGTCCCAAATGTTGCGGCAATCTGTTCGGATGCGGTGAGGAAGAGGGTACTGGCGTCCTCCGCGAAGACATCAAGGACGCAGCCTTTTCGAAGCGCGCGCAAGACCGTCTTCTGCACATGGACGAGGTGGGCCAGGAGCAACTCGACGGCTACCTGACCGCCCGCGGTCTGACCCGTCGCCGCTTGCTGCGAGCGAGCGGTTTCATGAGTGCGCTGGCGGCTATTGGGCCGTGGTTCGCCAAGCTTGCTCACGCAGCCGATTCACTGGAAGCAAACAACCACGCCGCTCTGGTCAGCGCCACTACCGCACAGCAGGAACACGATGAGGAAGGCCGCGTCCACACAGTCGAGTGCAACGATAAGACTGTGCAGTTGGGAGTGTTCGACACCACACTTCCGCCCATTCTCAAGGTTGACTCCGGCGACACGCTTAGTTTTCCAAACACGTGGTCTCATTTTCTCAACCAAATGCAACCAGGTGTGCCGGTCGAAATGTTAGCCAAGCTCCGCGTCAGCAATCCCGGAAAGGGGCCTCACTCAATCATAGGTCCCATTTACGTCAACAATGCGGAACCGGGCGACGTGCTCGAGGTCCGCTATAAACGAATTCGCCCATTTAACTGGGGTGCGGTCTTCAACAACCCCGGTTCCCTGGGAACTGGCTTGCTCGCCCAGGACTATCCCCAAGGACAAATCAAATATCTAAAGCTCGACGTTCCAAATATGACGGCGGAGTTTGCCCCGGATATTCAGATTCCGCTAAAGCCCTTTCAGGGAACTCTAGGCGTTGCTCCACCAGATGGCTTCTTTCCTCCATTGGCTCCGGGAATCACCAACTCCGTTCCCCCAGGCCCTCATGCCGGCAATACAGACCTGAGCGAAATGGTAGAAGGCTCGACGATGTTCATCCCGGTCTGGAAGCCTGGAGCGTTAATCTTCACGGGCGACTCTCATGCCGTGCAGGGCGACGGCGAAATCAGCTTGACCGCGCTGGAGACACGCATGCAGGAACTACGCATCCAGGTGATTCTGCATAAGCAGAAGAATTTCGCTTGGCCGGTGGCCGAGACTTCTACTCATTGGATCACCCTGGGCCTGGACAAGGACCTGAATGCTGCCATGACCATGGCGGCGCGCAACGCCATAAAGTTCTTGTCGAGTCGCGCCAAAATCACCGAGCTCGATGCCTACGCCCTAAGCAGCATCGCCGTTAGCTTCAGGGTAACTCAGGTGGTTGACATTGTACGTGGCGTGCATGCCCTCATCCCTAAAAACCTCTTCGCGCCAGAACTGCGGAAACAGATCGTTGTCGTATAGTTTCGTCCATTCCTGGCGGCCTCGCTGAATAGAGAATTCGCGACGCGCTCGGCGTTTCTTGATCTCAGCGACGGTTCAGGGAGGCTCTGCGTTCGGCAGCCAGAAGCCGACATATCAGGAGTAATCTTGCGACTGCAAACGGGTCGCCTTCCCCAATCAGAACGACTACCGGTGTGGGCCTCACTTTTTGTTGTCTTCGGCGTCCATGATCGCCTTGTACTTGGCCTCCCTGTCGAACCCTTCGTATATCGGGGGGATGAGTCCCGCACCGGCCCGGATGGCCACGCCCACGGTAAAACGATTGCTCGGCCATCCACGATCTTCGGAAACAATTATCCCTGAATGATCTCCTGCTGAAGTATCTTCGCCTCGAAACAGCTGTACTGCCAGAATTGCAAGGCACAATTGAACAAGCGCGAAGATCGCGAGTGCAGTACGGAATCCATGCTTTAGCAGTAGCTCAAAGGCCAGAGCGCCCAAGCCGAAACCACAGAACAAGGAAAAGGCGTTCATTCCCATTGCGAGGCCCCGCCGAGATGGGTTCAGCGAAGTAATGATTCCAGCCAAGAGGGGGTGGCTCATGTCGTATCCCAAAGAGAGAATCGCAATGATCACTGCTGGCCAGAGTAGTGGTGCCCGTGGAATGAGCGCGGCGCAGCAGAGGGCGGCAATCAGGATGCCAAATGGGATGATGCGCTTTCTCCCTATCCGATCCGCGACGCGTCCAATAATTGGCCCAAACAGCATTCCTGGAACGCCATAGCCCAGCAGGGCCAGGCCGATCCCTTCATCGCCGAGATGATAGCGTTCCGAAAAATATAGACCAAGCCAGGTGAAGACACCGGAATGGAACATGCCGTTGAGAAGGATATATGCATACGCTTTTGCTCCTCTTGAATTCGTAAAGAGCGACCAGTATCCCGCAATCACTTTGCCTGGGCTTAACGGATGTGCGGCGATTTCGCCCTCGAGAAACTGACGAAGGCGCACTGCAAAAGCCAGAACGGCGGCACAGAGAGCGGCTGTGATAAGGAACTCTGCGCGCCAGCCGATGATGGGATTCAACAATGCCCCGAGGCTTGACCCGAACGCCATGCCTCCTGCGATCGCACCGAACATCCACCCTATGGGCCGGCCGCGTTGTTCATAAGGAAACAAATCCCCGAGAAGAGCCAGAGCGATTGGTACGATTCCCCCGCTTGCGATCCCGCCTAATAGACGCCATATCATCATCTGGGACGCAGTATGAGCTGTCGCCACCCCGGCTATCGTCACGACCATGAGCCCCAACAGCGCGAGAATAACCGGCTTCCTGCCAACCCGGTCAGAAATCGGCCCATAGAACAGAGTCGATATGCCATAGGGCAGCATGTACGCAGGAACGAGCATGCCAAGGAAATCCGTAGACTCGTGGAACTGGATTGAGAGCGCCGGGATGAGCGGGGCAACAAGATACGCCTGGAAGAATATGAGAAAGGCCGCTGCTGACATTACACGGAGCACCGCTTCACGCTTGCGATCCGAATCGCCTGTGGGACTGGCTCCAACCTCTGGTGGGTGTGACATTCCGACCGTTTCTCCGCTAATCATTCCAAACACACGGGTAGCTGCTCTACGCCGAAACCCAGCAAGTTCCATTTTAGCTGGCGTGAACAGGGCAATGCGCTCAGTATCCCACAGCGGGAATTGCGATGCCGCTGCCGGCTTTGAGTGCGTTGCGCAAACGATCGAGAACTGTTGAAAAACTCGTGAAGCTTGTGGGATTGGGGCCGCTGCGGGCTTTGACTGACGATGAGGTCTGGTCTACTGAGGTCCTGTTTCCGTTATCTACTACTACTACCACCGTCCTACTGCTTCCGTTTCCGGGGCCCATCGCCAGTCATACAACCTAGGCTTGGGTCGTCGGTGGGCTTTGTGCCAGGAATCGCACTAGGCGTTTTATGTTTTGAGCAGTCGCCGCCATCAGGGAACTGCTCGCCAACATTCCATAGACGGCGGAGTCGTACTCGTGACAGGCGCATGCGTTGCTTGAGTTCTGTAAACACAGCCTCGATCCTATAGCGCGCTCGCCTGGAACGCTCATAGGCCGGCGTTCCTCTCAGGTCCCGTACTGCCTGCCTAGCTGGTTCGTGCCAGCTTATGGAAAGCATGCGGTACCGACCTGGTGTGCACAATTTCTTTTGAGAGCATCCTTTGCACTGCGCCTCAGTTGCGCTGTACGCGTACGACTGACAATCACGTTTCAGACCTCGATAACGCAATGCTTTGCCTTGGGGACAATAATAGACATCCTCGGTCGGAGCATATCGAAACTGGTCATGCGTGAAATGGCCATCGGTCTGATGTCGGCGATCAATGACAGGGATATGCGGTTGCACTCCGCGCTCCAACAGCCAAGCCAGAAACTCGCCGCTTCCGTATGCTTTGTCCGCTCCCAAACACTCCGCGCGAACCCCCAGCTTCTGGACTCGTTCCACCATCCTGCGCGCCGCCACTGCTTCCTGATGAAATAGTGCCGGTGTGGCTTCCACTTCCAAAATCACTCGACTCGCGGTGTCGATGAGATAGTTGTCGTAGTAAGCCATTGCCGCGGCCCCGCCCTTGGTAGCCAGGACCGCATCCGGGTCAGTGGTGGACACAAGTTCTGCGTGGGACACTGGGTTCTCTTTTTCCAAATCGCTCAGATACTCTTTTACTGTTCTGGAGACTTGCGCCGCTTCCTGCAACTGCTCGCGTGGAACACGGCTCGTTCGGCTTGCGTCAGCCGCCACTAGGGTGCCATCTACCGCCAGGTTCTTCCCCTCCACCAAGCCCGCCGCCAAACACCGTTGCACGATTTCCTCGAATACCTCGCGAAACACTCCCGACTGGCGAAAGCGCCCGTGCCGGTTCTTGGAAAACGTGGAATGGTTTGGGACTTCCTGATCCAGATCGAGCCGCGTGAACCATCGATAGGCCAGATGCATGCGAACTTCTTCCAACAATCGCCGCTCGCTGGTAATACCGTAGAGATAACCCACCAACAGCAAGCGCAATAGCACTTCCGGATCGATCGAAGGACGGCCGGTCGAACTGTAGAACTTCTTCACCCGCTCACGCACGAAGCTCAGATCAACATGTCGATCAATGAGCCGCAGCAGATGACTTTCCGGGATCTGATCTTCCAATCTGAAGTAGTAGAACAGCGACTCCATGCGCGGCTGTTGACCCATCATCGGCGGAGTTCCTCCTGCATCTCTACTTAGCACACATGAGGTTTACAGCCAACACAAAAACTCAGTTTTCGACCCGAGTTTTTCAACAGTCTCGATCGGTTTTGCAACAGATCGCCGCTGTTGATTTTGTGGGCTATCCCATCTCCACACTGAACCGCTGGAAGGAGATTAGCGGCCATACATTGCTCGAGCGCTATGGCATGACGGAGATCGGCATGGCATTGTCGAACCCCTAGTCCGAAATAGGTTTAATCGCTGATCCTCCACTCGCTCAACGGCAGCTACTATGAATTGTGAGAAAAATCATTATTGCCGTAATTGCTGTCGTCATCTTGTTGCCGGTTTCGCTTAAATTGGCTCTTTCAGCGACGCCTGTTGTGGACTTGTCATCTCCAGTTACCACACTCGGCCAGGCCACCCCTATTACCGTCCATGTGCACGATCCGCATGGTGTCCGTAGCCTCGCGGCATTTGTCGAGCAGAACGGAGCCCGCTATCGTGTCTGGGAGCTCGCGCAGCCTTCGCGCGTGCCGGACGGCACATGGAACTTTACGGCCGGCATCAACACAACGCCGAAACTTCAAGATGGCAAGGCGAAGCTGATCGTTGAAACTACCTCGAACGATTTGCTTCGGAGGACAGCACGCTACGAGCGCGACGTGGCCGTGGTCACGCGACCACCAACCGTTAGCGTCGATTCCGATCAACACTACCTGTACACGGGCATGGCGGATCTAGCCACATTCAATGCCGCCGGCACTTGGACGGAGGCGGGCGTGCGTGTCGGCGATCAAACATTTCGGGCTTGGCCTATGCCGGACGGCAAGCCCGGCTTCTTCTCGCTGTTTGCCTTTGCCTGGGATATGCCATCCAACACTGTGCCGGTGGTTTACGCCTCCAATGGTGCGGGAAATGATGTGACAGGTCCGCTCGTATTCCAGTTCCCCAAGAAGGAGCAGCCGAAGTACACCGCACACAATTTGCAGTTGGACGATCGGTTCATTCAGAAGGTAGTCAACGAACTTGATCCGAATGGCTCGGGCGATCCAGTGGCACGTTTTGTAAAGATCAATAATGAAATGCGGCGCGCCAACAACAAGGTGTTAACTCATCCAATACATGGAATGGGGAGTACTGGGATGATGTCTCGGCGAAAGTTTTCCAAAGAGTTCAAGCTAGCGGCGGTTCAGAGGATACAGGCTGGCGAGGCAGTGCCGATGTTGGCGCGGGTGTTGGAAGTGAACCCTAGTGATTTATATCGCTGGTATCGCGAGTCGCAGCAGTTGGGCGAGCGCGCTTTTGTCGGCCCCGGGCAGAGGCAGGCGGAGCAGGACCGGTCGGCCGAGCTGGAGCGCAAGATTGGCCAGCAGGCACTGGAAATTGATTTTTTGCGGCGAGCCTTGCAGCATGTCGAGGAGCAGCGCCGGCTGCGGGCCGCCTCTACCGGCGCACCATCTACGAACACATCCAGCGGGAAGTCGAAGCGGGAACGCGGTTAACGGTGCGGCGTATGTGCGAGTTGACCAAGATCAGCCAAGCTGGCTATTACCGGTTTCTGAGCGGAGAGACGCCGCAACCAGAAGTCATTGAACTGCGACATCAGATCCAACAGATCGCCCTGCAGTGGCCAGCTTACGGAAGCCGAAGAATCACGGCCGAGTTGCAACGGCGTGGCTGGCCGGTAAACCGCAAGCGGGTACAGAGATTGATGCGTGAAGACAATCTGCTATGCCTACGGAAACGCCGCTTTGTGGTGAGCACCACCGATTCCAAGCATGGCATGCCGGTCTATCCCAACCGAGCTGCCGCCATGATCCTGAGTGGCTGCAACCAGTTGTGGTTGGCGGACATAACCTACGTTCGGCTGTTCTGTGAGTTTGTCTACCTGGCTGTAATTCTGGACGCGTATTCGCGGCGTGTGATTGGCTGGGCACTGGAGCGCACGCTCGAAGATCGACTGA
Organism: uncultured Acidobacteriota bacterium; assembly: GCA_963738165.1. Lineage (GTDB taxonomy): Bacteria > Acidobacteriota > Terriglobia > Terriglobales > Acidobacteriaceae > TOLSYN. The sequence goes on along the minus strand of CAVTVE010000014.1, from coordinate 349,527 downwards.
GTTTGGCGGCTTTGCAGATGGCCCTGTCTCGGCGGCAGGTTCGGGAGGGCTTGGTGCATCACTCCGATCGCGGCGTGCAATACGCCAGCCTCGACTACACCGGCGAGTTGCGCGCTCACGGCATCACGATTAGCATGTCGCGTCGCGGCGCCATCTCGGATCTGCGCTTCAAGACTGTGGACAAATTCTTGTGGTCTCAGCCTTTCACGCGACAGTCTCACTCCCAAGCGGAAGCCAGCTTTGCGGACGTGCGGAGCTATATCTACAAGGGGAACAAGATCGATCAGCAGGTGCACCTTGGATACGATCTCGCGGTTACGCAGCACGTTGGCGTGGAGGCGTCCAATGATGGCCGTGTCGTATATGCGGCTCCGCTTGGCATCTACGGCAATTGCATTGTGGTCGATCATGGTTACGGGCTGCAGACCATCTACGGCCACCTCAGCCAGATTAATGTGCACGAAGGTGACATGGTGAAACGAGGCCAGGTGATGGGCTTGAGCGGCATGACCGGAATGGCCGGCGGCGACCATATTCACTTTGCCATGCAGCTTGATGGCGTCCAGATTGACCCGAAGGAATGGTGGGACAGCCACTGGATTAAAGATCACATTGTGAGACGCGTAGCCTTGCCTGGATTCACCAGCTGAGGTAGGGCGCTTTCACCGAGGTCATCGCCGAGGTCTGGCGCAACCGCAGCCAGACCTCGGCCTCCGCCTTACCTACGAGCCACCCTTCCTCCGCCAATTCACCGCCAAACTGGAACAGGTGTAACGGGTAGGCGGTGGTTGCGTCACTCTGCACGTCATTACTCACGGTTTTCATCACAAGGGACAGATCGTTGCCATGCTGGCTATCCAGCAACCGATGCTGATATGGGACCGGAAAAAGAGCTGAAGCCGTTCCGCTGAGCCAGAATATTGGCCCATGGAATCCCGCCGTGGCCCTGACGCTTCAGCGGCGATGCTTGCCGCCGCCGCGACCACCGGAGTGACCTCCTCCTCCACCGTGCGAGTGACCCCCGCCGAAATGCGTCCCGCCTCCGTAAAAATTCTTCGGCGTATGCCCGCCTCCTCCCATGTGGAAGCCGCCTGAGCCCCGGCTACTAACGCTCTTGGGCGCGTGCCTGCTGCCAAACAGATGGAAGCCACCCGAGTGAGGTGGTTTTTCGGCTGAGTGCGCACTCGCGAAAGCACCGGATGATCGCCCCCCGAATTCGCCGCGCTGAAAACCTGAGCTCGGCGCGCGATAGGCCTGCATCGAACGGTCGTAGGCTGCGCCCGCCACCCCGCGGTAGCCTTCTCCGGGTCCCCGGTTCAAGCTGGCTCCGTAACCACGGCGGTCGAACTGCTGCCTGCTTTCTGGTGCCGGCACACGGTTGTAGACCTGGCGCGGCGTCCGGTAGTAGCCGCCCCCAAGGCCCTGGAAGCCGCGGTTGGAGTTTCCTCGCCAGCTCTCGGCATATCTGTCCGGTGGGCGGCCGAATCCCTGTCCGCGATTCCCGTTGTATCCGCTGACGAACCGGCCGTAACCACCCGGCGTACGCTCGTAGCTGTGCCTCGCAAACGCTTCCCGTCCGGCGTAGGCGTGCCCATCGTGCCGAAGTCCCCAATCAGCCACGGTGGTGCTGTGCGAGTAGTAGTCCGACTGGTGGAAGAGCACGGACTGGGCTAACCAGTTCAAACCCCAGGCCAGCCAGCCCCAGGGCGTGCGGCTGAAGGCGCTCATCGCGATTCCGAGCCCATAGTTTATCGGCGACGAGCCGAGAAATGATTCCACTGCGCCAAGCAGCGAAAAACCGGGGTAAGGCGAAACCTGCTCTCCGTAAACCGTCCACGGGTTATATGTCGGCACATAGACGACTTGCGGATTCACCGGCATCAGTTGAATGTAACCTTGGTCGTTACGCACTGCTTGCTGCGGCGTGCTCTGCAGGGTTCCGGCTGCCTGAGCGCGCAGGCGCAGTGCCTGGACTGCCTCGAGTACGTCTTGCGGCTGGTTGTAGTAGGCATTGCCCAGATCGGTGGTCCATTGCAGATTGCGGTACATCTGCGCCAAAACCCTGGGAAATGCCGTCAACGCTTTTATGCTCGGGTCCCAGTTCTGCACGTCTGCGCCGGCCGCAATCTGGTCAGGGGAGGCGTAGCCTTGCGTCTGTCGCCAGTGGTCGGCATCCGCAACCTGGCCGGGGTAGGTCGACGCGGCCAAGACTTGCGCCACCAGCGCGTCTGGATAAAGCGCGATCGGGGCCACGAGTTGTTCCAGTTGTACCGCATTGAGCGGCTGAGCCTGAGCTGGCACTCGGCCATAACCCTGCTGCGAATACGCCTGACCAGAATCCGGATAAGACCGTTGCGAGTCAGGCTGCTGTCCATAGTCCAATTGCTGCTCTGATTGCTGATTTGGCGCGTATTGTCCGTTGTATTGATCGTTCTGCGACAGTCCCCGATCGCCGGGCAATGTTTGCTGTGCGAAAAGTTTCCCTGGTTCAAGCAGAAGAAGGAGAACGACTATCGGCAGCGCGAGCAAACCTCGGAGCTGCCGCGCCGCGTCTTTCGCGCTGCTCGTGGCGCCACCGGCACAGCAAGGTGGACTAAGCGGCAGACAGGAAAACCTGGCAGCGTGTCGTGCATACCGGTACTTTTGGTGTTTCTTTCCAGTGTCGGACATAAAAATACTCGCCCGAGCAGAACCCGATATTCCAAACCACCCCGCCGACCGGTTCTTTTGCGCGCGGGCAACCCTGCCGAAGGACGGCTCCGATCAACCTGAACCCGGACTTCCGCCGGTTGTTGCGGAGGAAGTGAACTCGCTGCTTGGCAACCGAATCGATTCGGAAAGGCAGATATCATGACCTTCGCCCGTGAGAATCGAGGCGTAGTTGTTGAACATTTGCGTTACGCTCATTGAGGGCGATTTTGACGAAAGAATCCCGCTACCATCGAGTCGTCGTGGGCGAGCGTGCGCCCGCAATTGGAAGGAATCTGGCACGCTTTATCTTTGTAGCAGGGTTCAAAATGATTCAGGACCAAGGGGCTTTGTCCCGAGTGGCGTGAGTACAACGCAGCGCTTTGTGTCCGCGTGCGCAGATGATCCAATAAGCGGCAACCAAGCCCAGGCTGCTATTCTGGATATGTGACTGCATCGCTACACACACGCTCCAAGGCCCCGCTTCGGAAGGGTTTTCTCCGATCCTTTGTTCGATGGCTACTCATCGGTACATTGCTTCTTTGGTCGCTTGCCGTGCTGCTTCTTGTGGCCGCCCGATGGATCGACCCACCGACAACCGCAGTGCACATCCAGCGCCGCGTGCAGGCTTGGATTCATCGTACGCCGTATCAGGAACGCTACAAATTCATTCCGCTCAGCCAGATCTCGCCCGATCTTCAGCACGCCGTCATCGCCGCTGAAGACGCGCGTTTCTACCAGCACCATGGCTTCGATTGGCACGCGATCCACCTCGCTGCCGAAGAAGATATGGAAGGCGGCCGGATTCGCGGAGGTTCTACCCTCACGCAGCAACTCGTAAAAAACCTGTTCTTCGGAACGGGCCGATCTTTCCTTCGCAAGGGCGCGGAGGTCACGCTGGTACCGGTGGCCGAATTCGTCCTCGGCAAGCAACGCATTCTGGAGCTTTACCTCAACGTGGTCGAATGGGGCCCTGGTATTTATGGTGCAGAGTCGGCGTGTCATTACTACGACAGAACCTCGGCCCGGAATATCGGCCGGCAACAATCGACACGGCTTGCCGCGATTCTGCCAGCTCCCCTGAAGCGACGGCCAGAGCGCATGAATAGCTACAGCGCGGTCATCCTTAGGCGGATGCGCCAAGTGAATTGGTAGTCGTGAGCAATGCGCCTACGGTCTCAGCCTGTCGCCGCGCCAAGAATCGATACGTGACAACACCTAATCATTTACCAGAGAAATCCGAGACATTGGCGACACATATGTTAACTGAGGGAAAAGATGCACCTACGGGATTTCACCTCATACAGGCGAAAGACATCTAATTGGCCGAGCTGCTAGACAAGAAACCTAAGGAAGATTAGAGCCGCGGCTCGGAGAAACCTGCCACGCAAAACGCCGATACGGCCTGAGATCGTGAGCAGACGAGGACAGGTGAAAACGCGGACGCTGGCCGACTTCCGAGGATCTATCCAAGCAGCGGGCAATCCGGATTACTTCCGGATTGCCCCCGCTGATCACCGCGGAGTCTCCGGAACGCGCGTGCGAGAGCGCCAGCGAGTAGCCGCAACACTGGGCAAAGATGGTCATCCTGTCGGCGGCAAATGTCTCGACGGCAAACTTGATCTTGACGTCGCGGAGCTGGCGGACATAGAAGTGACGTCCTAGCCTACCCTTGGTCCAGCCAAGGAAGATGTCGCTGGCCGGCTGCATGAGCCGGTGGCCGTTCACGACACGCTCTCCATGGTTCGAAAAGACACTCTTCCCTGCATAGGCCTCCAGAACCGAGGCGCGCGCCTCCTTGACCTGCAAAATGAGAGGATCTCCCTCGCCGGCCATCAGGAGGAACACCGCGCAACCTGTGCCAACGCTCCCGACGCCGACGACCTTGAAAGCGGCGTCCCTGATTTCGTAGCGGTCGAGCAACATGCGATAGTTGGGCGCCAGGGATTCGCGGTACCGCTCGAAGGCGTAGCTGATGTCCGGATGAACTTCCCCGGGAGAGTGACCTTTCCAATGGAAGATCGCCGGAAGCTGGTCTTTAATGATCGGCGCTCCACCCGAATTGTTGATGAGCTTCGGGAAGGCGCCTTCGGAGGTACTGCTCTCACGGGCCTTCGCCAGGTTCTTGATCGCGCCGCGGCGGATCCCGGCATCCTTGACGCTCGAGATCAGCATCTCGGCCTCGACGGCGAAGTACCACAGATCCAGCACTTTCATTTCGGCGAACTCGGCCATGTGCTCGCGGTAGGACCTGACACAGCTGAGGACCGAATCCTTGGCGACGGATTCGCTGAGGCCGTTATCGCGACAGGCGATCACGAAGCTCGCCGCGAGACGCTTGAGGTCCCATTCCCAGGGCGCCGGGAGGGTCTCATCGAGGTCGTTGATGGCGAAGATGACTTGCCTCTCCGGGGTTGCGAGGCCCCGGAAGTTGACCAGATGGGAGTCTCCGCCGCATTGCACGCGGACGCCGGTGGACGGAGTGCCCGATAGATCCACTGCCATGGCGAGCGCCGAGCCCCGGTAGAAGGTGAACGGAGACAGCACCATGCGCCCGTGGCGAAGGGGAAGGAGATCGGGAAGGCGCCCCTCGTCGGCCTTCAGCACCAGGCTGACCGGATCCGGACGGTTGCGGGGCGGTTTCCATTCGGCGTGCGAGATTCGCGAACACTTGTCTCGCAACGCTTTGCCGATCGCCTTTAGTTCGGCTCGCGAGCGGCCTGCCTGGGAAGCCGGGACCTTGATTTTGTCTGGTTGCGAGGACTCTGACTTCGCGGGCGCCGCTGCAGTTTGTTGCATGGTCGAGATCCTTTCCGACGGGGGCACCACCTGTGGCCCTCCGCTACGTACTTCAACACTCAAAAACTAAGATGCTGTTGCCACGATCGGCAGAGGTACGTCAGTGACAAAGGACACTCACGGAGGTGATCCTGCACCCGGTCCTGAGCCCGCCGTCAGTTCCGTAATGAAAGTTTTCATTCGTTACTCCCGAACGCGCCATCGCTGGTGCGCCGGTGAACCCGTTTTTACAAAAAACATATCAAGGGCGATCATTCCGCTCCGTTCGGCTTTCGCCTGGAAGCCGGAACGAGTCGTTGGCCCGGAGTTCGGTAACGCGCAGCACAATATGGTTCGCTTTTTCCGCGTCCACGCCTGTGTCTCCGGATGTATACGTCAACTGTGTGGGCGCCGCGAACCGAGTACCAGCAGCCTCGACAATTTCAGCTATCTTCAGCAGAACGTCCTGACGAATGGCCGTGAACTGTGCCTGGTCGCCCGTTTTGGCGTAGGCGAACAACTCCAACTCGAAAGCGGCGCCGGCAAAACTGGCGACGCGGACTCTTGAGCTTCCAGATTCAATCGCGGGGTGTTCGTCCAGCATGCTCTGCACGCGGTCCAGCACGAACCGTAGCTGTTCGACTTGTGTTTCAATTCGCAGTAAGAAGTTCTGGTTGATAAGCAATTTTCCGCGGGAGTTCATGTTTTCGAACTGCATTTGCGCAAGCAACCCGTTCGGAACGACCAGCAGACTCTGATCGAGGGTTCGCAGCTTCAAAGAACGGAGCCCGATATCTTCCACCGTGCCGCGTTTGTCACCGATTCGGCAGAGGTCACCGACCTCCACAGCCTTGTCCATCAGCAAAGAGACCCCGCCTACGAAATTCTCAAGTGTTTTTTGTGCAGCCAGAGCTAGCGCCAATCCTCCAATGCCGAGGCCCGCAAGCGTTGTCTTTACGTTGTACCCAAATATTGCCAATGCGACGAGCAAAGCGATTAACAAAATCATGATGCTGGTCAGTCGCTGCATCATGATCAGGATCGACTCCCCGCCTCTGCGTTGCGTTCGCGTCAGGTTCACCGCCGTTGCGAAGCCACGGTCGATGATTCTGCTCACGAGCCACGCGAAACATGCCACCAGGAGGGCTGCCACAAAACGAGAATAGTAGATGCGATATAAGAGCGGCGGCTCAAGCAAGTGGACGAAAAAGCTATGCATCAAGATCGCAATGATGCACCTGAGCGGCATGCCAATTGGTGTCTGCCAGACCGTTCTGAAAGGAAGTTTCCGGAGTTTGTACCAGACTCTTCTGGGCGCACTAAGCAGAAACCCCAGCAGCCAAGCTAGCAACAACGAGATCGGGATCGAGAGCAGCCACCCCAGCCATTGCGCAAGGGACATGCCCAACAACCGCCGTCCGGTCAGCGCGGCGGGGATGAGTGGGGCGATTCGATCAGATGTTGTCGGCGCTTCGCTGTCCAGTTGGGCATAGAGCTTGGGGAAGTTCGCAACCGTATCTTTCGAAATCAGCCATATCTTCCCTGAAGTCGGATCATCCACCCGCACCAGGATAACGTCCGCTGTCGTGCCACCCACCGACAACACACCGGCACGCATTTGGCCGGGCGGAAGTCCAGGTTCAACTGTGCCGTTGGGATCATCGCTCAACAAGCCGATGTTGCCTCTTAACTTTGGCTGCAACGCGTGTAGCTCCTTGGCGCGGGGTCAAGTTCGTTTTTTTTCCCGGCGTTGGTTGCAAGTAACGAGCCGCAGTCTCGTAGTCCTCGCGTTCTGAGTATTTGAGCAAGCCCAACATCGCACCGCGCGGAGTTTCACGTCCCAGCGGATCGATAGCGGTTGCAGGCTCAGCTTTGGGTGGCGAAGGTGCTGCAGATCCCGGAAGCTGGGCTGGCAAATGCGCCGCTGAGCCTAGGAATAGGAAGACAGCAAAGGCTATGCGAAGAGCATGGGTCCAATGAAGCGGCTTGCTCATCCCTTGTCGATTTTCCCTTAGCAAGGCCATCTTTTGTCCAATCTCCCGAGATCATTGGGGATCTGTCGCCTGCACCCGCCGCCCTTGATCCCACACGAGACTGGGCAGGGGCATGGTCTTGGCGCTCACATCAATGAAGCGATGCGTGACCGGCTGACCGGCTTTGGCGAGCGGATATACATTGATGCCGTCGACCGCCTGGAGGGCCTTGGCAACATCCCCACCAATGGGCATGATCCGAATGAACACCACCACCTTCCAGGTCTTGCTTCGGCCCGCGTAGTAACCCTCGGGCACAGTGCCGGTGTAATCCGGTGGGAGAATCAGGTGTCTGCCACCCTGTCCCTTCTCCGGTCCGATCGTGCCCATGTCCTGCACCCAGCGCATGTTGTGGTCGTCCGCGAAGCCGATGAACGGGCCCGCTGGCAACTCGACCACCATCGGCCCAGAAGACCTGAGGTCCACGGTGGTGATCGCGTAAGGCGTGTCGGCGTTTGCGGCGCCGAACTGTTGCCGCGGCGAGGTAGCCATCACGATGCCGACCTCATTGATCTTGGCGCCCGCAGCCAGTCCCTGCTGCATGACAGCCTCGATACCGATGGTGGGATAGAAGAACTTGTAGGCCTCGATGGCACGGCGCAGGTCGGCGGCAATATAAGCGTGCTCGGCGGTACCCTGCAGCGGGGAAGCCGAGCTTGAACGTGTAGGAGGTGGGTTTCACCGTTTTTTGCCTCCGTGTAATTTCATCGCAAACCAGACACACTCATTAAGAAGTGCGAGCATATAAGCACCACGCAACCCCGGCAACTGGCAAAACCGCCAGTCAGCGCCGAGGCTACTCGCAATTGTGGCGACGTCAATCTGCTGATCAACAATGCGGGTACGGGGATCCCCGTCGAGGTCCTCTGTCTGCAACCGCAGATGCGCACCCAACGCCGCCAATGTTTCTACGGATTCACTTAAGCGCTATGATGCGGCCAGTAAGGACTCGAATCTCATGGCCCACCTTCCAGGTTGGCGTCTCCCACCCCCTGGGTCCCCTGCTCGCCTCAGGGGAGCGACCGAGGGCTCGCTCCGCTTCATGACTCCCGATTACGCGAGCCCAGAACAACTGTTGGGGCGGGAACTTACCCCGGCAACCGACATCTATTCTTTAGGAGTTCTGCTGTATGAACTTCTGACCGGAACGCGTCCCTACACACTTCGCAACCTGTCCCCCGGAGCCGTGGAAGGGCTTGTCTACGAACAGGAAATTCGCAAGCCAAGCTCGGTCGCAGGCCCGCCTGCTCCGATACGAAAGGAACTGGCTGGGGATTTGGATCGCATTGTCTTGATGGCAATGGAGAAGGACCCCTCCAGGCGTTATCCCTCCGCTCTGCACATGGAAGAGGACCTGACCCGCTTCTTACGCGACAGGCGACGAAAAGCACTTCGCCGTATCGCATGAGCAAGTTCGTGCGGCGTCACTGGGCAGCTTCGTTCACGGCTGGTGTTAGCTGGGCGGTGCTGACTGGCCGGGCCTTTTTTTATTTGAAGCAATGTCGCAACGCGGACCGCCGTATAAAGCAGGCTGAGGAAAGAGCGGCTTCGGCAATCTCAGAGCTCCGCGAACTGGAGCAGTTGCTTCAAAGCAAAGTGATCGAAAACGGCGGGCGATTGCGCCATTAGTTGTTGAGGGGAATATTTCGAAGTCCAAACATCGTGGAATGCTCAGGCAATCTTGTCAACAAGGAGTCGCGGTGGGGGTTCTAGTAGAATCACAGTCTGTTCAACATGAGGATCATCTCCTAGGACACTACCGTACTGGGCGATGCGTTTTGCAAAAGACGATGGGCTGCTTCACTTGGAAGCAGCCCGGCCCGCGATCGATCACGCAGTGTTCAGGTTCTAGCTGTTGTTGCTGCTCGAATCAGTCGAGTTCAGAGGTTGCTCCCTCTGATCCTTGCCGTCGCGGTCATGGCCGTATTTGTCGTGATCGCGGTCTTTGTCTTTGTCGTGGCAACGCTTGTCGTGGTCGCGATGGCACTTGTCACCATGCTCGTACTTATCATGGCAGCGGTCGTACTTTCCATACGAGTTGTTCTCGGCGAACCCTACGGTGGTGGTAGCCAACAGCAGAACTGCCGGCCAGAGGATGTGCTTCATGTTTTTCATTGGGTGAGTCTCCTATTTCTTGATTTTTAGGAATGCCTTGTCGGGCTTCCTGATTTATGACTCTTGCTTGCGGTCACGCTTTCTTAAAGGCACGCGCCATGCCATCTCGCCGCCAGGCGGCTGGCTGGCCGGAAGCAAAGCGGATGACAAGCATTTTCAATGTCTTATGCACACCGCTGTCGGTAGCCAGCACCGGAACTGTGGTGCAGGTGTAACGCGAAGCCTATCCAGTAGGCGTCTTGCGGCTAACCGGTCGGATAGATCGAAAGCGCCCACGCACATGCTTCGCATTGCGAGCCTTGTCGCTAATGCGAGCAGCATGACTATCAGCCGAACGGCGTTGTGCCCTGATCATCTTCTGGTTCCGCGACCTGTGTCCTCTTTGTTTTAGTGGTGATGAGTGATCGCCTGAACGCAACAGAGAGAATTACCTAACCGGTGATCCGAGTCCCGATAATCTTTTTGAATTGATTTGCGCTCGACATCTCCTGTGCTGGTCGGCGCAGTTGAACAAGTAGATACGGAGCGCGGGCGATATCTACCCGTACCCGCAAAGTTCGCATTCAACTCACCTCGGAGGCGAGCTCTGCTCCAGCACATATGTAGGTTCCAGTACACACTTGTAGGCTCCAGTACACACTATTGCTGCAGGAGGGACTTGTCTTTCTGGCAGCCAGTACTTCTGCGAAGGTGTTGTGTCGCGAGCTCAAGAGTATTTAATTGCCCGAATCATATTCGTGGGCCTGACTTCAATCCCAGCCCTGATTCTTATTTGCCGCGTGCCACCTATCCAATCGGATTGTGTGGCTCAACCTGATAGATAGAGGTGCGGGTCTTCCGGCGATCTGCTGTTCAGGCCAGCATTCATGCGCATTTCTCGCATGATGAAGCTTGGCAAGCAGTTAGCAGGTATGACTCCCGTCAGGAACAACGGTTTCAATCTTGGCCACAGGGTTGCCTTACTCAAGGGCGCGAGCGCTAACCCGAAAGGGAACCTCGCAGAGGAGGCCCGCCATGAAAACCCATATGAGTCGTATCCCGGCAGTTGTGAGTATTTACCTTGCACCGCTCGTTAAGATTGCCGCTCTGTTGTATGCGATCCAGTATTGCCGGGCAGCTCAGCGGGATGAAAAGAACAGCTTTCCTTTCACGGCTGCCATGGAGTGGCACAAAGCCGCACTGCTGTTCGCGCCGATGGCCCCATCGCTTGCCGACCGCTGCTGGCAAGAATGGGAGCGGATCGTGAAAATACCGCGGAGTCTGGCTGGACCGCTGGTGGCCACGCCGGATGTTCGGTCCGTCTCCCAGTCGAACTCCACTGTTTCCCTGAAGCTTGCAGCCTAACGGTCCGGCGCCTGTGTTACTCATGCGGCGCTCTTCTTCGGCCAATGATGAACCTTCGTGAAAGGGTGTATTGATGCAAACTCGTAACGTATTCGCGGTCTTTGTTCTTTTCCTGGCGTCGCTTTGTGCGGGTGCAGAGTCCAAACCGAACACGGCGACTCAACCAGAGGCAAATCAACCAGCCGCTCACCCGCAGGAGTTGACCGCCAATCTTGGCGATGATCCGGTGGGCGTTGGGGATCTGGTTTACGTTTCCGTTACCGAATCTCCTGAATTCACGCGTAGCTACCGGGTCTCCAACGATGGCACCCTATCGTTACCGCTGCTGCATGAACCAATCTTTGTTAGTGGCATGGTTCCTGCGGCTATCGCACGTGCCGTTTCCGACGCACTGATCCACGACCACATCCTGGTGGCTCCAATCGTATCGGCGTCCGTACTTGAATACAGAAGTCGTCAGGTAACTGTAGCTGGGGCGGTAAAGGCTCCCACAATCATCCAGGCAACTGGTGAGCTGAAGTTGCTCGATGCCATTGCGCGCGCACAAGGCTTTTCTTCCGATGCCGGACCAACGGTTATAGTCTCAAGCATCGACAAGGCGACTGGAGCCAGAAAGCCAACGGAGATCTCAATCAAGGAATTGCTTTCCGGCAAGAACCCTGCACTCAACATTTCTCTACACGGTGGAGAGGAGATTCGCGTGCCGGATGCCGCCAAGCTTTTCATTACGGGTAATGTGAAATCGCCGGGCGTTTACCGGATTACCGACTCGGAAGGCTCGTCCGTCCTTAAAGCAATGGCCTTGTCGCAGGGCACTCTCCCCTACACAACCAGCAAAGCATACGTCTATCGGGCTGTGCCTGGATCGACTCAACGTCAGGAAATCGAAATTCCGTTGCGAAGCATAATGCACCGGAAAACCGCCGACGTCCAACTATTGCCAAACGACATTCTCTACGTTCCCGAAAACTCGAAAGCACACGCCACCCAGATCCTTGAGCATCTCGCCGGCTTCGGCGAATCACTCGGAACCGGACTCATCCTCCGATAAGAATTCAACAGGAAAATATTATGAACTGCACGAAATCAGAAAATCCGTTTCGCCGTAGTAATCAGCGATCGACTGAAAAAAATGGTGCCTGTGAACCCTCGCCGATCGGTTCGGACGCCCTCCCCGTAAGCAGGGAGTCGCAAATTATCGCTCCCATGTACAGTACGCGTATAGGCAAAGCGCGGCACAAAGTACGCATGGAACCCCGGCTGGTGGTTGTCTCCGGCGCCAACAGGGGCATGATCGTCTGGCTAGACAAAGATGAAGTCGTAATCGGCCGCGATGCCCTGAGCGGTTTGTGCCTGAACGACGACGCGGTCTCCCGTAAGCAGTGCGCCGTTAAGGCCAATGGGAGTTCCTACCTCTTTATAGATTTTAGTAGCCGAAATGGCAGCTTTGTGAATGGTGTGCCGGTCCGGGAAAAGGTATTGCAGCACGGAGACAAGATTCGTGTCGGCGGCACCGAACTGGTGTTTCTAGCGGACGACGAGCCGCCTGTGCACCGTGAAGAGGAGAAAGCGTTAGATCTGACGAATCGCATTTTGTACCCGGCACAGAACGGATGGGTGTTGGAGTCCGGCGAAGCGGAAAAGCTTGTTCCTCGCCCCTCTATAAAACCCGCTCCCATTCCGGTCGCGCCTCCGTTGGCGAGCCCGAGCCCCATAGATCACGGCACCTCTCTGCACAGGTTCACGAAGGTCATAACGCGGCAACGCGGAAAACTGGCGGCATTTGTGGGATTCGCCATGATGGCCGCAGTGGTGTTTCAGCTTATGACGCCAAAAGTCTACGAGGCCACGACTCTGGTCAAGGTTGAGCGCCATCCCGCGGCTGCTATTGCAGGCTTAGAGCCATCTCCGGTCTCTTCCGCCGACGAGCTAACCCAGATCATTACAACCCAGATCGAACTGGCGCAGTCGGATCCGGTTCTCCGGCCAGTGGTTGAAAGGTACAATCTGCTCCCTGTCGAAAAGCAGGCTGTCAATGTCGGCTCCACAGGAAACCCACAGGACAACACGGCCCCATTTGTGTTGAGGGGCTTGAAAGTCACACGCCCGTCGAACTCCAACTTATTACGTGTCACCTATCGCGCACGAAATCCGCAACTTGCCGCGGACGTTGCGAATGCGGTTGCACAATCCCTGATCGAACGCGCCAACGATACAAGGGGAAGCTCATATGAGAAGGTCTCCTCCGTCGTGGCCCAGGATCTGTCCGCATTGCGCTCGAAGATGGAAGCGTCTGCCAGCCGATTGGTCGCATACGAAAAAGAGCTGCACATAGCAGATCCAGGGCAGCGGGTTACTATGCTGACTTCTCGAATCACCCAGATGGAGACAGAGTTCACGGCTGCTCAGGCCGAACGAATCCGCCGCGAAGCCATCCTGGCGCAACTCGACAGTTCCAATACGCTTGCCTCTGCACAGGCGGCGCAGTCTGCGGCACAAGACACCCTGCTCAGTGAAGCCGTACAGAGGTTGAACATCGCGCGCCAGCAGTTTGCCTCGGTTCGCTCCTTCTACGCCGACGGCCATCCAGAATACGCCAAGGCCCAAAAGCAGGTACAGGAAGCGCAGTCGCAGGTTGACGAACTCCAGGCACGGGCAAAAGAGAGAGCAACAGCAGAGTACCGGCAGGCTGCAGGACGAGAAGATCGCCTGCTCAGTGTGCTTCAAGAAACAAAGGCCCAGGAAAACAACCTCACAGGCCACGCGCAACAGTATGCTCACCTCAAGAGCGAAGCGGATACCGACGAAAGGAACTATCAGGAACTGACGGCCCGCATCAGGCTGGCAAGCATCAATCAGGAATTTCAGAATGCCACCTTCCAGATCGTCGCGCGAGCGCTCGTGCCACAAGAAGCCATCTTTCCGAAACTGCTGATCACTGTTCCACTGGCGTTGGTGCTCTCCGCCATTTTCGGAATCCTCGTCGCCGTTCTCGCCAGCGCACTGGACACAACCTTCTCCGATGCGGAAGAGATTGAAAGCCGTCTCCACATAGACGTGCTTGCCGCGATGCCGGCTTCCAAGAGCCTGCCGAGTCTTTTTCCCAAACATTCAGCGGCGGAAACTTCAAAGCGTTCGGCTGAGTCGATTGCGTGTTATCGGGAAGCCGTTCGAACGCTGCGAGCAACACTTAATCTGACCACGAAGCATCGGCCGACTCGAAGCCTGTTGGTTACAAGTGCCATACCAGCGGAAGGAAAATCAACGATCGCGGCTCATCTGGCGGTAGCTTGCGCTCAGTTGGGTAAAAAAGTGCTGCTGATTGACGCCAACTTCCGGCGGCCAATACTAGACAAGACATTCAATGTTGCCAGTCCTTTTGGACTTTCCGACGTTCTCATGGGCAAACGGTCACATGCGGATGCGATTATCAAACTAGAGCAGCCTGGACTGTTTCTGATGCCCACCGGTATGGTGTCACGGAGCGCGGCCGATCTCATCGGTATGGGGATTTCTATGTTGCTGGGCAAAGTCTCCCACGAGTTCGATCTGGTCATAGTTGATGCTCCCCCGATTCTCGCTGCTTCGGAGACGTTAGAAATAGCCGGGGTTGCCGATGGAGTACTGGTTGTAACGAAAGCGGGAAAGACCAGGACAAAGCTGGTCTCGACAGCTATATCCGCTCTGCTCCGAGCCCGAGCCAACGTAATTGGTTTGGTCATGAACCACGTCAAGTCTTCTCGCGTAGGCGCTTACCCTGGGGACCACCACTTGGGTGCGTGCCAGGCGAACACCATGCCGCGCTTAGGTACCGAGGGCTAATATGGAGATTCGATCCTGTCCCGGAACTCTGGTGGAATCCATCTATGATTCATTGCCTCGGTGAGCAGCTTGGAGGCAACTCTCGTGGCCTAAAGAACATCTTCCCTAGCTCAAATGTAAGGAGCGGAGTTAAGCGCGCAGTTAATCGACGCTTAACTTGATGGATGGCGGGAAAGAATCCGCCTTATGCTCCGTGGTAATCTAGCCGCCGAGGACTTTTGGGAGCGGTGCAGGTTATCCGGCCCGGGACTCTCGCCAAAGGTTCTGATAGGACGCGGTTCGAGGATGAGTCATCGTGTGCCTGTGGTGCGGCGCAGATGCCAGCGATGAAGTGGAGGCAATGCCGTAAAGATAAGGCGGGTGAATGGCATCGCTCAAGAGAATCGGGAAGTACGACGTCCTGGAGATGATCGGAAGGGGCGGCATGGGCACAGTCTACAAGGCCATCGATCCCATGCTCAGCCGCCTTGTCGCGATCAAGATGATGGCGGGCGGCTTTGCCGATGACCCCGGACTTTTGGCGCGCTTCTATCGCGAGGCGCAATCTACCGCAAGTCTTACCCACCCGAACATCGTCACCGTGTACGACATGGGGGACGAGGATGGAACGCCCTACCTGGTTATGCAGTTTCTTGAGGGGGAGACTCTGCACGCGATCATCAAGTCGCGGCGCGAATTGAGTTTGCTTACCAAGACGAGCTATTTGCTTCAAGTCTGTCACGGCCTCCATTACGCCCATGAGCGGCAAATCACTCACAGGGATGTCAAGCCAGCCAACATCATGGTCCTGCCCGACGAAACCGTGAAGATCGTGGATTTCGGAATTGCTCGCATTGGGAACGACCGGCTGACCCGTCCCGGCCAGGTAATGGGAAGCATTCACCACATGTCTCCCGAACAGATCAATGAGCGCGAGGTGGATGCGCGAAGCGATATCTTTGCCTTGGGAACCGTGGCATACGAATTTCTTAGTTATGCGTTGCCTTTCGAGGGGCGGGATATCTCTTCCACGCTGATGAAGATCCTTCACGACCCTGCTCCACCGCTCTCGACATATCTGAAGGACTACCCCGCGGAGTTCGACTCCATTCTCGAACGCGCGCTCGCAAAGAACAAAGAAGAACGGTATCAGACTGCCGATGAACTGGCGCTCGACCTGGCACAGGTGGAACGCCAACTCAGGAAGGAGATGATCAATAAACTTCTTCAGGACGCTAAAAGTCTGACTTCCGGGGGCGAGTGGGTGCACGCAAGAGAACAGTTGCAGCACGCCCTAAAGCTCGATCCACAAAACGCAAGCGCCAGTCAGCGTATGCGGGAGGTGCAATGCGAGATTCAGAAACAGCGAAGGGGAGAAGAAGTTCGCCAATTGCGTCTCCAAGCTGAACAGCTGGTCGCGCATCAGGATTTTGATTCCTCCCTGCGGCTATTGGAGCAGGCGATTGCGCTTGCCCCGGACGATCTCGAACTTAATCCTTTGCGCGAGAACGTGGAGAAGGAAAAGGCTCGGTGTTACATCATTCGTAACAGTAAGGAGGAGGCTCAGGCGGCCCGCAGAGCGGGTGATCTTGAAGGTGCAATTCGTTCGCTCGAGCGATTGCTGACGGTGCAACCCGATGATCAATACGCTGCTCGCCTCAAGGACGAGATGGCGCTTGAGCTCTCAGAACGCAACAAGCAACGCCAACTGCAGCTTTGGATCACCGAAGCGCGCCGGCAAATCTCATCGAGGAAGTTCGCCGATGCGTTGAAGACTCTGAAGCAAGTGGAAGAGCTCGACCGAAATGCACCCCGATTGCGGGATCTTTTGCAACTGGCCGCAGACGGAGCCGAGCAGGAGTTACATCGAAGAGCGTTGGACGAAGCTATCGCAGAGGTTGCCGAGGCGCTCGATCGTCCAGACCCCCACCTCGCGCGCAACTTGGCGGGGACCGCGCTGGAGAAATTTCCAGGTGAGCGGGGGCTCTTGAGGCTGAAGGCGCTTGCGGAGCAGCAAATCGAAGCCCGCGAACGTCATTTGTGGGTAGGGGAGCAGATGAGCGCAGCCCGCGTTCTACTGGATTCTGGTAACAGCGAAGCTGCGCTCGCCGTTCTTCAGACTGCTTGGCAGAAGTACCCCGGCGAAGGCGATTTGGAATCGTTGATGTCCATCGTCCACGCAACGATCCAGCGGGAGCAATCGGAACGCCGCAGATCCGAGTATACGATGAGGGCAAGAGATGCCCTTCGGCAGAAGAACTATGCCGAAGCCATAAAGATTCTGGACACGGCCAAATCAGAGATGCCGGGCAATTACTTCGATGACTTGCTTCAGTTCGTCAAGGACGAAGCGGAGCATTACGAGCATGTAAGAAAAGTTGAAGTGGCGGTCGCACAAGCCCAGCAACTTATTGGCAACGGAGACTATGAACAGGCAGTCCAGTTCCTAGAGTCCATCTCAGCGGAATTGCCAGACAAAGATTTGCAAATTCTTGTAGCGAGCGCGCGAACCCAGCTTTCTGACTACCGGCAAGGTCTGGATGAACTGATTGCGACGGTGAACCAGTTATCGGTCCAAGGGCGCCTTGCTGACGCAATCGCCTGCCTTGAAGCTCAGCGTGCCACTTATAACCGGGATCCCCGCTTCCAGGCTGTGTCGGCAGACGTCAGCGAGCATAAGCAGCGGAAAGAAGCAATCGGCAAAGCAATCGCAGCGATCCGAATCGAATTGGCAGCGGGAAAGCTTGATGCGGCTAAGCGCCAGCTCAGTGCTGCACGTTCTGAATTCGGCGACATAGATGAACTGCGGCAACTGGAAGAGGAGCTTCAGTCGTTTTCTGCCAGCAGCATTCAGAATGAGGTTGATATTGAGCAGGCAAGTACGCGCACAATGGGACGTGAATCAGCACCGGAGACGGAGCGCACGACGGAATCACTCGATCCGGAATGGCGGCGCACCGGGCCGGATGCTGGAGGCCAGCCAAATCCAACACTACCCGGCATCACCACCCCTTTGCGCGATTCACGTCCCAGTGCCGCCGCACTCCGAGCTCAACAGCTGCATGACAACGGTGTGTTGGAGTTGACGCCTCCTGCGGGCATTGCGCGGCCGGAGATTTCGGGCACAGGGGTCGACAGCGGCTCCCATGCTATGCCTGATACCCAGACGAGAATCATCTTTCCGTCATCCGACGAAGAGCAAGACGGGGCTTTGCGGGAGGTAGAAGGGCAACTCGCCAATTTCGTCGGATCTTTGGCGAGAATCCTCGTTAAGAGAGCCGCATCCCGAGCGACCGACCTCGACGAGCTCTATGCAATTCTGGCCGCGAGTTTAGAGTGCGAGAGTGACCATGAAGCTTTTCTTGCCCGGAAGGCTGAACTGAACAAGCATTGGACGAGGCGGGAAGTACCACGAGAATCTTTGAACGTTGCAAGTCCGGTACCCCAAACCGGCTTGGCGCCGATTGCTCTTCCGGCGGCGGAGATCGACCGCGCCGCTCGTCTGCTCGCACGCCATATAGGCCCGCTCGCTGGCGTTCTTGCCAAACGAGCGGCGAAACGCGCGGAGAGCTTGAAGGCATTCCACCTGCTTCTTGCCGAGCATGTGGAGGATAAGAAAGAACGCTCTCGCTTCCTGCAGGACGTCGGCGCGTATGAGCGTTAAGCCGCTGTGGAGCGCCACTACTCTCCCAGGTTGAGAACTGAGCGCCAAAGTGATCAGTTTGTCTCGAGCATTTTTATTGCCTGCACCAGGCTCTTGCGCATGCGTCCGAAAGATTCCGACAACTTTGCGATCTCATCCTTGCCGGAGATATGGAACTCCGGTACATCCATGTTCCCCAAGCTCACCTCGTCGGCCATCTTTGACAAACGTTTCACCGGCCTGACTACGAGCAGGATAAGCATCGCATTCAGGACGAGAAAGATTACGGCAAAAACCACGCCCAGAGAGCCCATGAACGCCGTGAAGGCACTCTTTGCCCGTCGAATCGGCAATTGCATGGGTGCCGTTACAATCTGCGCCGTCACGATATCGTTCACCTGCCAACCAAACCCGTTGTCGCTGCCATAGCGATCGACCAGCGTCCGGGGTGCGGTTTCGGCGGTGTCGTGACATTCAAGGCACGAGCCATCTTTGACTTTCAGGGGACGCGCGATATACAGCGCCCGGCCGTTAGGTGTGTCGCGTTCGCCCACCAGTTCGGTTTTCCCAGGGGAATGTCTGAAATCGTTGACAATGTCGGCCTCCCAATCGGCAGCCCGATTAATGGGATTAGTTGGATTCAGAGTTGCCTCTTTGTACGTATATTCAGGGAAGGTCTTGCGCAGTTGCTTGAAGTACTCATTCGCTGAGTATGCAGGCACTGATTGCGGCAGAAAGGTGTACTTCATTTGTGTTTTCAGAAGCGGATTGATCTGGGCGCTGGTGTAGCTTCGAACCGCCAGTGCTGCTTCCATCATGATCCGGGCGTTCTCCATGATCTCCTGCTTCGCGTTCTGTTGCAGCAGACTGTTTGTGAGGTATCCCACCGATAGGAAGCCGATCGCAAACACGAGAAGCAAAATAAGGTTGACCTTCATGATCAGTTTCACGTTGAGTACCTCCTAATTCTTGGAGTAGGGGCTGCTAGTTGCCGCAGGCGAAGTTTTCGGCTCATAGAGTTCAGGATGTAGCACAGGGCCCCACTCCGGGTAATCCCTAAGATGAGCATCCAGCGCCTTGCGGAACGCAGGGTCGTTGAGGCGCGGCTGAAAGCGTTTGATAAAACCCCTGCGCCAAGCCTGCCCGATGTTCAGCCATGGCTGGATTTCAGCATACGTAACCTCGTGGTCGCGTTTCGGCTGAGGCGGCTTGCCAGGAAAGCGGGAAAGCAGCGAGGACAATGTATCCCGGAACGGACGCGGCATAGATTCAATAAAGGCAGAACTGGGACGAGGCAAGACCGTTACGTTCTTGCCTGCCGGACGCACAAAAAATTGTCCGGCTTTCGCCATGCGCGGATCGCGCCAATACCCTTCCGCGTTCACTTCTCCGATGCGCGCTGACCCGGATTCGACGAAGATTTCGGTGTCGATGGCTGTGGAATGCAGGAGGAGCGTGCCGCTTTGTGTCGTCGCCGCCAGTAGCGGCGAGTCATAACGATAAGTGCCGGAATTCGAGCCTCTCTGGCCTTTCAGCCAGCCGCTCAGCATTACCAGCTCTTGTGCATTCCGCGTGTTACTAAAGAGAAGCACGCGGGTGGAGCCGCCGAGAGCTATGATCGCGCCTCCCGAGAACTCTAGTTGCGCGAACCCCCTATCGGAACTTTCGATGATATCGCCCGTTTGCAATCGCACACCTTCGGCTCCCCGCAGCACGGTCGAGCCGCGAATTACCCGTAGCGGACCCTCAAGCAGAGTCACCGTGCCGATTTCTTGCGCAGTTGCTGGAAGAGTTAGTACCAGCAATACAGCCACCCATGAAAGTACACAATTCATTTGGACTCCAGAGCAAGGATTCGACTTCAGCGAACGGTGCCGCTGCTTTTTTTTGCTGAGTTGTTCATGGCGTGTTCCCACCAGGAATCAGCTTTCGGTACCAGGGCTGCTCCACCAGGCGCACCAGCACGCAGGTAATGTTGTCTGAGCCACCATCTGCTTTTGCGGCTTCGATCAGTGCTTCGCAGGCAGCGTCGAGCGAAGCCGCTTCCAGCACAACTGGGCCAATCTGCGAGTCCTTCACATGGCGGGTCAGGCCATCGCTTGTAAAGAGCAGGATGTCGCCAGGCTCCAACTCAAGATCGGCCAGGTCGGGTTCGACTTCCGCCTCTGCCCCAAGTGCTCGGAGAATGTAGTTTCCCACTCGAGATCTTTCGGCATCTTCAGCGGAAATCATCCCAAGCCGCACCTGCTCCATCACCAGCGAGTGATCGATCGTTAGTTGCTGAACGCTTTCGCCACGGATCAGGTAAATCCGGCTATCCCCGACATGCGCAATCGAGACTGCCGAGCCCCTGACCAACCCTGCCACAATCGTGGAACTCATGCCTGCACAGTTTGGATCCTCCAATGAGGCGTCCAGAATCACCTGGTTCGCCAGTTGGATCGCACTGCCCAAAGCGTTGGCGTGTCGAGAAACACCTTCAAACACGCGACCGAATGCCGGATATTCTCCACTCTCAGCGGCACTATGGAAATAGTCCAACACGGTGCGCACGCCGATCTGGCTAGCCACCTCGCCTGCAGCCTGGCCACCCACGCCGTCGCAAACGACAAACACCCCATCCTTCGCGTCGTAACCGAAGAAGTCTTCGTTCTTCGTCCGTACGTGACCAATGTCGGTCTTTCCCGCGACTTGCACCGTGAAATTCAAGCTACCTCAAGCACGAGGCGCCACGCTCTCTGGACTTCAAAAACATGAGGTCACAGCGGCCAAGGCCATTATTTGAGAGCTGACATCGTGACTACCTGCAAAATGCAAGCTCGTTCATAAGGATTGAGTTTTCTTCAGGTCACTTCTGCCGCGCACTACCGTGGGTTTGTCAGAAGCCGAAACAATGCGGGTGGTTGCCCAAGTACATTACGCGAGACAGGCATCTCGCAGGCGCGAGTCTGTGCTCAAAACCGGGGATATGATTATCCTGATTATTTGGGGCTGCTACTGATGGTTTCATTACCGAGGAACTAAACCATGGACCCTAGAATTGTCATTGTTTCCGGAGCCAGAAAAGGCGTGAGCGTGCGCCTGAGTGATGCCGAAGTGACGATCGGCCGAGATCCAGCAAGCATACTGTGCTTGAGCGAGGAGGCCGTCTCTCGCAAGCATGGTGCTATCCAGGCGGATGGCGGCACTTACCGGATCCTCGATTTCAACAGCAGCAACGGCACATTCGTCAACAGTATTCCGGTGCGCAAAAAAGTCCTGCAGCATGGGGATCGGATCTGCATAGGCTACACCGAACTTGTGTTCTTGACCGAAGCGGACGAACTGCCGGAGGTGGACACTGCGCCGGAAGACGATGGGCGCACCCTGATCTTGTCTGACGCAGAGCGCCGCTTAGCATTGGGAGAACGGTCAGAGACCGCGATGCCCGATCTGAGCGTGGTGATGCGGGATCTCAATGCGCTGTTGAGGATCGGACGTATCAATACCATCTGTCAGGTCGACCTGCTGCAACGAGAGCTGTTGGATCTCCTCTTCGAAGTCATCCCAGCCGAGCGCGGCTCGGTCGTACTTACATCCCGCGACAGCACTGCTTCCGCCACCAGTTGGCACCGCGATGGCCGCAAGGGTGGAGCAGGGGAGGTGAATTCGAAAATTGTGAATCGCGCTCTTTGGGAAGGCTCGAACGTCGTGAACGAACCTGAAGTTTCAGCAGCGAAAACCGCGGACGAGCGCCTCGTACTCTGCGTCAAGCTTTCAGGGACGAAAGAGACGATCGGCGCGCTCTACCTCGTTGGTGGCCCTGGCCGGGCTTTTGAGGAGAATCATGTCCATTTCGTCACTGCCGTGGCCAGCATTTTTGCAGTGGCGCTTGAGAATGCCATGCACCTGGAATCTCTCGAAAACGTGAATCGCTGTCTGCAACGCGATGTCGAGTTGAAACACTCCCTGGTTGGAGAGAGCGCCGCCATGGAGTCAGTGATGGAATTCATCTCGCGGGTGGCGAAAACTGATGCCACCGTGCTGATTCGGGGCGAGAGTGGTACGGGCAAAGAGCTGGTAGCACGTGCCATACATCGCAACAGTTCTCGCAAAGACCGGCCATTCGTGGCCATCAATTGTGCCGCTCTCACCGAGACTCTGCTGGAAAGTGAACTGTTCGGCCATGAACGTGGCGCCTTCACCGGTGCAACGGCAACGAAGATGGGTAAGCTGGAGGTTGCCAACTCAGGAACGTTATTCCTTGACGAATTGGGCGAAATGCCATTGACACTGCAGGCAAAGGTGTTGCGAGCGTTGCAGACGCGTGAGTTCGAACGCGTCGGCAGTACACGGTCCATAAAGGTAGACGTGCGTTTTGTGGCGGCGACGAATCGAAATTTGGAACAGGCGATGAAGAACGGCTCCTTCCGGCAGGATCTTTTTTACCGGGTGAATGTGGTATCCATCAACATGCCTCCATTACGCGAGCACCCTGAAGACATCCCACTTCTGGCGATGTACTTTGCCGCTCAGCATTCCAAGAAATGCAATCGCCCACTCAAGGGTATCTCGCCGAATGCGAGGGCGCTCTTGCTGAACTACCCCTGGCCAGGGAATGTTCGTGAACTGGAGAATGCGATTGAGCGCGCCGTAGTATTGGGCGTGGGGGAAACAATTGTTGTCGAAGACCTGCCCGAGTCACTTTTGGAGAGCCAGCCAGAGGCCATCACCGGCTCAAAATACCATCAATCCATCAACTCGTTAAAGAAGCAGATGATCGTAGAAGCCGTCGAACGAAGTGGCGGAATGATCACAGAAGCCGCTAAGCTCCTCGGCGTACATCCTAACTATCTGCACCGGTTGATCCGCAATTTAAACCTTCGGGCGTTGGTGGCCCGCGATTCACCGAAGAGCCCTGGGGCAAGCACCGCGTGAGCGGAATCGATGGCTCGCAGTGACTCCAGCTGCTCCAACTGTTCGGATAGCCCTACAAACTCCGGAGATAGAGAATGAGTTCCCGCAGGCAATGAACTGCGGCACTCAGCCCATCTGCATTGCTAGCTAGCTAAAGATTTAGAGCGCTCTTCCAGCTATGCCGATCCGGCAAGCAATGTCTTCCGCAATGGCCACAGGTTTGCAATGAGTCTCCACGTTAGAGCGGGCATTAGCTCGCTGGAAGGAGTCGTTATGTTGCTAGAGATCGTATGGCGCAATCCAATTCCAGTGACAATGATCGAAAACAGCGTCCGGAGAGTTACGTCGGACGGTTGCGGTGCAGTGTACGCGGTCCAGAATCAAGAGCTGACGGAGCGATTTGAATTGATCACGTGTAGCCAGTGCACGAATTGACAAACGCGTCTCTCCCGAACCATTGCGCTCGGCAGTTCAACTCATAAGTGGGGAGGGGAGTGGCACCGCGAGCCTTTCCACTCGCTAGAGATCGGCGCAGAGCAAGTCCGGCACTGCCGCGGTTAGCATGATCCGCACGTAATGAATCTCGACGCTCACAACCAGTGCAGCGGTCACTCTCCAACAACCTGACAACTCCAAACCCACTGTACGTTCTGCCGCTCGTGACAGCCATCCACAATCTGGCATTTGAGCTTGTTTTCAGTGTTCATGGAACGCGTTTTGCAAAAGACGATGGGCTGCTTCATTTGGAAGCAGCCCCGGCCCGCGATGGATTGCGCAGTGTTCAGGTTCTAGCTGTTGTTGCTGCTCGAATCAGTCGAGTTCAGAGGTTGCTCCCGCTGGTCCTTGCCGTCGCGGTCATGGCCGTATTTGTCGTGGTCGCGGTCTTTGTCTTTGTCATGGCAATGCTTGTCGTGGTCGCGATGGCACTTGTCACCATGCTCGTACTTATCATGGCAGCGGTCGTACTTTCCATACGAGTTGTTCTCGGCGAACCCTACGGTGGCGGTAGCCAACAGCAGAACTGCCGGCCAGAGGATGTGCTTCATGTTTTTCATTGGGTGAGTCTCCTATTTCATAATTTTTAGGAACGCCTTGTCGGGCTCCCTGATTTATGACTCTTGCTTGCGGTCACGCTTTCTTAGAGGCACGCGCCATGCCATCTCGCTACCAGGCGGCTGGTTGAGCGGAAGCAAAGCGGATGGCAAGCGTTTCCAATGTCTTATGCACACTGCTATCGGCAACCAGTACCGGAACCGTGGTGCAGGTGTATTGAAAGGCTATCCAGTAGGGGTGTTGCGGCTAACCGATTGGATAGATCGAAGGCGCCCGCGCACATGCTTCGCATTGCGAGCCTTGTCGCTAATACGAGCAGCTTACAAAACCATCAGAGCGCTACGGAATGGACGCCAGCATTATCGGAACGGATACTCCGTCTATCCGTTCCGATAGGCATCGCAAGCACAACAGGAGCAGGTGCCTACCGGGCTGGAAGGTTGCGTTCGCTCCTATGTTTTTCTAACTACGGGACTATCGGGTTCAACGAGAACAGTAGCTTGTATCTCTGTCGTTGTGGCCCCCGCTTTGCATTGAAGGATGGCACGGGCCACTCCTGAAGGAGCCGGCACGAAAAATCAAGTCGGTTCCGATGAGAACCTCCGAGGAGTTTATGAGACACAAGCACAGTTTAGGAATTCTGGGAGCACTGATCGCATCTTTCGCCATCACCGTTCCAGCGAGTTTTGCACAGGACGGGCTCAACACGCCCGCCCCCTCTGTTGACCGTCAGGCTGCCATTAAAGCTTATGACAACCGGCCATTGAGCTTCGAGCACAATGTGGGACAGACAGACCCACACGTGAAGTTTCTCTCGCGTGGTCCCGGCTACAATCTATTTCTCACCAGCAGTGAAGCTGTTCTGTCACTGCACGAGCCACCAGCGGCAGGCAGCCCGCAACCTGGGGCAATCCAAGCCGCTGAACCCGCAACCCGCGGCAAAGGCACTGTTCTTCGAATGGCCTTCGTCGGCGCGAACCCGAACCTGCGACTCGTAGGAATGGACGAGTTGTCCGGCACGAGTAACTACCTCGTGGGCAGTGACAAGACGACCTGGCGCACCGGCATTTCCACCTTCGCCAAGGTGAAATATCAGGGCGTTTATCCCGGCGTCGATCTCGTGTATTACGGCAATCAGGGACAGCTGGAGTATGACTTTGTAGTTGCTCCGGGTGCAGATCCAAGCCGAATCCAATTGTCATTTGATGGAGCCAGGCGGCTGCGCGTTGACGCCTCGACCGGCGATCTGTTGATCACTACTGAGAACGGTTTGGAAGTGCGGCACGCCCGGCCCAACGTGTATCAGCAGGTTGGCAGCCGGCGGGTAGAGGTCGCGACGAGCTATCACGTTCTGAATGGCAATCAAGCCGCGTTCACGTTGGCAGCATACGATCGGCAGCATGCGTTGGTCATCGATCCCACTGTCAGCTTCACCGTATTCCTTGCAGGAAGCAGTCAGGACGTGGCGAATGCTGTAGCTGTCGACGGCGCAGGAAACGCATACGTAACGGGCTATACCTTATCTCCTGACTTCCCGAGAGTGGGCGCAAGCAATGGTGACGAGGGCGGCTATGAGGCTTTCGTGACAAAACTTTCTCCGGCAGGCGCCATCTTGTACTCCACCTTCTGGGGTGGAACCGGTGTTGACGCGGGGACGGGAATCGCAGTCGATTCGACTGGAGTGTTTGTCTCCGGCTACACCTCTTCTTCCAACTTCCAGGGACAACGGATTGGTTCTTCGGCTGGCGGAATACACGCATTTGTTACGAAGTTTCAGCTAACTGGCGGCATACCGATCTACTCGCTGGAGCTGAGCGGCTCAAGTTATGATGAGGCCAATGCAATTGCGCTGGACTCCTCGCACAATGCGTACATAACCGGCATTACATACTCCACCGACTTTCCTATCATTGGCACGTGGCAAACGAGTAATCACGGCGGCTACGACGCGTTTGTGGCCAAGGTCGACGCCAATGGGAACCTCGTCAAGTCCGCGTACATCGGCGGCTCCAGCTCCGATTGGGCCAATGGAATCGCGGTCGACGGCTCCGGCAATGTTTATATTACCGGTGAAACCTTCTCCGTAGATTTCCCGCACACAATGCCCGTGACCCTTATTGCTGGCGGCAACACCTTTGTCAGCAAAATCAATAATTCGTTCACCGGCTTCTCGTACTCGACTGAGTTCGGCGGAGGCTCGAATTACGGAACCTCCATCGCGTTGGATTCGATCGGGGATGCGTACATCGCCGGAAACGTGGGCTACAACACCTATTTCCCCACGACGCCGGGCGCTTTCCAGACCACCAGACCATCCCTATCCGGTGACAGTGCATATGTCGCCAAGATTGACTACTTGGGTGGATTTGCATACGCGACCTATCTGGGCGGCAGCAATGGCTCAACAGATGCGACCGCGATCACAGTCCACGGCGACGGTATTTATGTAGCTGGCCGAACTTCATCGACCACCTTCCCCGGCGCGCCTGTGCTCACGCCGAATCCGACGGCCGGTTGGGTTGTGAAGCTCACACCCCAACTGAACGCGCTCGACTACACAACGTTCCTTGGCGCGACTATCAATGGAGTGGCCGTGTACCAAGGCAGCCGGTTGGGCCGGCTCACCGATCCTCAGATATACACGGTGGGCATGAGGTACACGGGAGGCCTTACTTATCAGTACCAGGATGCCTTCGTCGTAAAACTTGACGAACCCCTGCCACCCCCCGTTGTTGCTCTTCCCGTTGTTGCTCTTACCAAGTGAGCTACGCTTTGCAGGGGGTAATTCCTCGCCTGCATAAGCGACATTTGCCCGGCTTTGACAACTCCGGTTGCCAAAGCCGGGTTTTACCTGCCTGTCAGGTTCCCCAGATTCCCTGCAGTTCCGCCTTCCTCCGCAGACGCAGTTGTCACCTCTCGGCGCAACTCGTGCTATGACTCACCGCGTTCACGAACATCCTTTTTTCTGGGAATTCTGGGCGGCACTTTGTCAGTGTGTGAGGAGGATTGCTACGCCTCCAGAACACGGATGGCCAATGTTCAGCACGGCTTGGAGGGACTCAGTGCTAACCTGCAGTCACTGACGCAAGCCGCTAAAACTTAAAGATCCTGGCTTCTTTTTCTTTACAAGCACCAAAGAATTCTGTTAGATCTTCGTCTGTATAGGGGATGACTGGCTTAGGTGGATACGACATCTCTTTCAATACCTGCTTCGCAGCCATGATGTCGTGCTTATTGAGGAACGTGCTGACCGTCTGCATCGCGTTGTAGCAGGAGCGGTCCCCCAAGTCGTCTGGATGATCGAGAAGAAACCGGCGAAAGCGTTTGATGAAATCGATATCGACTTCGTCGAGAAAAGCCTCTGGTTTGAATTCTTTCAGGTATTCCAAACGATAGCGATACGCCTTAACGGTTCCCTTCGCGAGCCCATATCCGGATTTGCCCTGTCTGTCGAGGCAATCGTCGAGGTACTCCTTGATCGCCTTGGTCAGCTTCGTGCGGCTTCCGCGTTCCTCTTCTGCTTGTTTAACCTCGCCGCCGGCAGCGATGAATCTCAGTTCAGCTGACTTCTTGTCGAAAGCCACTTTAGCGACATCGGAATCTGGCCCCAAAGGTTCCATCCATTTGCGGGTTCCTTCGTACCAGCTGATGTAATACTCACCTTCAGAGAGTCGCCGGAGGCGGTCAGATGGAGCTACCTTGCAGTACTTCCATTTACCTTTGATTTTTATGTGTTGGTACAGGACAACAGTTTTGTTCGCCAAGCCCAAGCTCCTTCGTTTGGATTGATGGAGGCAAATTTGGGCTGGGGTGGCCATATTCCAGTGGCTGCCAGCGGGAGCCAGCAGTCACCAGCCAATGACAGCAAATAGTAAAAAAATAGTAAAAGCGAGGTAAGTGCTTTGTTAACAATAAATGGCGGAGAGGGAGGGATTTGAACCCCCGGTGGAGTTACCCCCACGTCTGATTTCGAGTCAGGTGCATTCAGCCACTCTGCCACCTCTCCGCGGTGCAGAACGAGCGAGCGCTCGCATTGCGAGTGTAACAAATTCTCCGCATTGCCGTCACCTAAGGCTGTGCAACTCGGCCCTCCATTGCCATCTACACCACAAAGTACTTCGCCCCAGGATGATGGACCACGATCGCCGAAGTGCTCTGTTCTGGCTCCAGCAGATAAGTCGAGGTCAGGCGCACGCCGATGTTCTCCTCAGGCCGGAGCAGCGCAAACAACTTCGTCTGATCCTCCATGTGCGGACAAGCCGGATACCCAAAACTGTAGCGTGAGCCGCGATATTTCTGGTGGAACAGATCGCCGATCCGTGATGAGTCCTCGTGCGCAATATTCAACTGCTGCCGGATGCGGCGGTGCAGAAACTCGGCCAGCGCCTCGGCCGTCTCCACTGAAAGCCCGTGCAGATACAGGTAGCGAGTATACTCGCCGCGCTCAAACAGCTTCTGCGTCTCTGCGCTCGCCTTCACCCCAATCGTCACCACCGAGAGCGCGATTACGTCCGCACGCCCGCTCGATTCCGGCAGAAAGTAGTCCGAAATGCTCAGTCTGCGCCCCTCCGCCTGCCGCGGAAAAGTAAAGCGCAGCAGCTCAGGCAGATCGTTCGTCAGAGCGCCGCCGGCGGTCAACGTCTCCCCACCAAACGACGGGCTTGACGTGCGAAAGTCCTCCAAGGTCAATCCCGCGGCGGGCGCATACACGATCAGGTCGTTGCCCTTCGACTGGCATGGGAAGTACCCATAAACGACCTGCGGATCAAACCATCCGCATGCAATTGCGTCCTCCTCCAGCGCCGCCAGGATCGGCTTGTACTTCGATTCCACCAGCCGTGCGTAGTCCTCCTGTGATGCGGTTTTGAGCTGCCATTGATTCTTGAACAGCGCCGTCGGATTGATATATTCAAACAGCGTCTTTAGTTCGAAATCCTCAGCCCGCTCCGTGCGCACGCCCCAGAAAGGCGGTTGCGGAATCTCCGCTGGTGCAATCGGCTCGCGCGGTTCGTCTTTCAGTGAAGGATCTACCACGGCCTTTGGACGTGAAAATTCGCGCACCACCGAGCCCGCCTCAATTGCCGTGTCGCGCTCGGTTCCGCTCAGCTTCTCCATCGTGTGCAGCCCCGCAAATGCATCTTCCGCGTAATACACGGCGGAGGAATATTCCCGGCGCAGGTCGTCCTCCACATACTTGCGCGTCAGCGCTGCCCCGCCGCAAATCACCGGATACTTCAGCCCGCGCAGTTCCAGGTCCTGGATCACATACTTCATCTCCAGGGTCGATTTCACCAGCAATCCGCTCAGCCCGATTGCGTCCGCCTTATGCTCCAGCGCCGAGTGAATGATCGTCTCTGCCGGCTGCTTGATTCCGAGGTTCACCACCTTGTAGCCGTTATTGGTCAGGATGATGTCCACCAGGTTTTTTCCGATGTCGTGCACATCGCCCTTCACCGTGGCCAGCACCATCGTTCCCTTCTGCGAGCCATCCAGCCGCTCCATCTTCGGCTCCAGATGCGCTACTGCGGCCTTCATCACGCCCGCTGAATCCAGCACCGACGGAAGCTGCATCTTGCGCGCGCCAAACAGATCGCCCACCGTGCGCATCGCATCCAGCAGAATCGTGTTGATGATCTCCAGCGGCGTGTAACTTTCCAGAGCCGTCTCCAGAATCTCCTCAATTGTCTGCCGCGTGCTGCCCGCGCCCACGCCTTTTTCGCCCTGAATGACGCAGAACTTCAGCTTGTCTTCCACCGCCAGCGATTCGGCGTGCGCCGTCGGCTCCACCTCCTGCTTGCCCTTCATTGCCGCAAAATGCGCCATGTACTTCTGCAGCGGATCGCCTGCTCCGCGATCTCCATAAATCAGCTTGCGCGCCAGCTCTACCTCCGCCTCAGGAATCTTGTACAGCGGATAGATCTTCGTGTAATTGACGATCGCCATGTCGAGCCCATGGTCCACCGCCTCGCGCATGAACACCGAGTTCAGCACCCGCCGCGCATACGCATTCAGTCCAAACGATATATTCGATACGCCAAGGATCGTTTTACACTCAGGCAGCGCCTTCTTGATACCCTCCACCGCCTTCAGCGTCTCTACTCCCGCCGAGCGATAATCCTCCTGCCCCGTCGAGATCGGCAGCGTCAACGCATCGAAGATCAGATCCTGCGGACGAATTCCGTACTTATGTACCGCGAGCTCAAAAATTCGCTTGGCGATCGCAATCTTCTTCTCTGCCGTCAGCGCCATCCCGTCTTCGTCAATGGTCAACGCGATCACCGCCGCGCCGTAGCGCTTCGCCATCGGCAGCACCCGCCCGCTGCGCTTCTCGCCGTCTTCCAGGTTGATCGAATTGATGATCGCTTTGCCGGGCATGCGCTTTAGCGCCTCTTCCAGCACCTCGGCCTCCGTGGTATCGATCAGAATCGGCGCTGGCACGCGCGTCGCGATCTTCTCCAGCACCTGGCACATGTAGGCTTTTTCGTCCTCGCCCACAACCGCGCAGCACAGGTCCAGCATGTGCGAACCATCGCTGACCAGCTTTTTCGCCAGCGTCAGAATTCCGTCATAATCGCCCGCGCGCACCAGGTTTCGGAAGCTCTCCATGCGCGTCGTCGTATTCATCTCCTCAGCCACGATCAGCGGCTTCGGGTCAAGGTCCAGCGGCACCGTCGTGTACGCACTGGAAGCAGCTGACGTAGCTGTAATCTTGCGCTCCGCCGGAGTAATCCCGCTCACCGCATCGACCACCGCCTTCAAATGCTCCGGCGTAGTTCCGCAGCATCCGCCAACGATCCGCACTCCGTAATCCGCCACAAAGTGCTTAAGGTACGCCCCCATCTCCTCCGGCTTCAGCAGATACACCGCGCGCCCACTCACGTTCTGCGGCAATCCGGCATTGGGCAGCACGGAAACATGCTTGGTCGAATTCAAGCCCAGGTAGCGCACCGCGTCATTCATCTCCAGCGGCCCGGTGGCGCAGTTCAGTCCAATCGCATCCACGTCGAAGACTTCCAATGCCGTAAGCGCCGCACCAATCTCGGTCCCCAGCAGCATCGTGCCTGTCGCCTCCAGCGTCACCTGCACCTGCACCGGAAGCCGCTTTCCCGCCTTCTTCATTGCGTCAAAGCAGGCGGCAACCGCGCACTTGGCCTGCAGAATGTCCTGGCAGGTCTCCACCAGCAACAGGTCCACGTTTCCTGCGATCAGCGCCTCGGCCTGCTCCACGAACGCCGCCAGCATCGCATCCCAAGTGATGTGTCCCAGTGAAGGCAGCTTGGTCGTCGGCCCAATCGATCCGGCCACAAAGCGCGGGCGCTCCGGAGTGGAGAACTGCGCTGCCACATCGCGCGCAACCTTGCAGGCCGCCAGGTTCAACTCGCGGGTGCGATCCTCCAAACCGTACTCGGCCAGCACAATGCGAGTCGAGCCAAACGTGTCAGTCTCCACCACATCGCAGCCCACCCCGAAAAACGCCGCATGAATGTCAGCAATCACGTCCGGGCGCGAGAGTACCAGCAGCTCGTTGCAGCCCTCTTTGCCCCAGTAATCGTCGGCAGTAAGGTTGCGGAACTGGATGTTCGTACCCATCGCGCCGTCATAGACGACGACACGCTCATTCACCGCTTTCAGAAACTCACTCATCACGAATGGAAGCCTTTCGCATCGGCAAAATTATAGGATAGCTGAAAATAACTGTGAGGTGGGCGTATGGTTAGCTCTGGGATCACACGTTCGTTTGCTCATCGCCATCGCCCCGCGCACCTTCGTAGTGGTTCGCAATGAGTTTCTTCTAATCCGCCCCGTTCTTGAATGGCACGACGGTTGCCCTCAATCCTTCAGGGGTGAACCATGCATGTTCACGGTGCCCATCTCAACCCCAACGCGTACGCTGCAGTGGAGGCGGAGAAAACCGCCGCCAGAAAACGAGCCGCCGAGGTGCGCAAAAAGCTCCTGGCTGGCGCATCAGAGGCCGAAGGCGAAGCCGAGCTTCAACCGATTCCAGCGGCTGACGAAGGCAATGAAGGCGATTCCCCGCCCGGCGATCAAACCTCAAAAGAAAACCCTGCTGAAGAGAACGATCCTCCGAAGCGAGATGCTCCGGGTAGTGAGGATGCCGGGGAGCAGGGCGAATCACCCGATTCTATGTCTATCTGGGGCTGAACGGAATTTTCATCTTCTTTGGCGTGGCCGCGGGAAGAACAAAGACACGACTCTGGACCACCGGTGCGGCGGCCCAGATCATCCTGATTTATTCGCCCTAGCGCGCGATCATCCGCATCTTCTCCGCGTCGCTCACGTTGAAGCGGGCGTTGTCGCCCTCGTGCGCCGGAGTGATTGCCAGTAACTGCTCCTTGCGATAGACAAGGCTGGTCGCGTTGTAGGTTGCCAGCTCAAATCCGTGGCCATGCGTAATCGCGTCGACCGGGCAGGCCTCCACGCAGTAGCCGCAGAAAATGCAGCGGTTGTAGTCGATGTTGTAGACCTTCGCGTAGCGCTCGGCGCTGGAGATGCGGTTCTCCGCCGTATTCTCCGCCGCCTCGATGTAAATGCAATTCGACGGACAGGCGGCCGCGCACAGGAAGCACGCAACGCACTTCTCCAGCCCGTTCTCATCACGCTGCAACACGTGCAGCCCGCGGAAGCGCTCCTGGAAAACCGCCCCGCGCATCGGGCCTTTTCCGTCCGGATAGTTTTCGACCGTAGTCGGCTGGAACATCTCCATGAAGGTGATGCTCATACCTTTAGCGATTGCCGCAATGTTCTGTAAGAGGCGCATTAGTCACCGGTCCAAAAGTATAAATCGTAGGCCGCACTTCAATCCAGCCAAATCTTGCAGATAGCGGGTGCCTCACCTTCGCCGCCGTTTTTGCGGCTAAGGTGGGATGTAGGATAACCACCCCTCCACCGCCTAGTCCTTCTTTGCCTTCGCCGTCTTGTGCTGAGGGACCGTGGACCACGTCTTGTCCGCCGCATGGCAAAGCGTCTCCAGCGGGCACTCCACGCACTTTGGAGCCCGCGCCGTGCACAGCGCCCGCCCATGATGAATCACCTCATGGGCAAAGTCGATCCACTTGGCTTGCGGAATCACCTTCATCAGATCCCGCTCAATCTGCGGCGCATCGTCTGACGTAGTCAGCTCCAGCCGTCGCGATATGCGGTGTACGTGCGTATCCACCACAATTCCCACGGCCAGCCCGAACCACGAGCCCAGCACCACATTCGCCGTCTTGCGCGCCACCCCCGGCAGCGAGAGCAACTCCTCCATCGTCTGCGGAACCTGCCCGTCGAAATCCTGCACCAGCTTGCGTGCCGCGCCCACCAGCGATTTCGCCTTATTGCGAAAGAATCCCGTGGTGCGGATCATCGGCTCCAACTCTGCCGGCTCCGCCTTCGCCATCGCCGCCGGGGTCGGATATTTCTTGAACAGCGCCGGAGTCACCATATTCACCCGCACGTCCGTACACTGCGCTGAGAGAATGGTCGCCACCAGCAGTTGCCATGCGTTCTCATGATGCAGCGCACAGCGCACCCCTGGATAAGTTCGCTCCAGGATTTCCAGAATCGCCGAAACCCGCTCCGGCGCCAGCGGATTGAACTTTCCCCGGCTCGCGCTAGAGCCCGCTGCCCTCCCGGATTTCTCCGCTTTCGCCCCGGCACTCTTCTTCTTCGCCTGCATCGCCATATCAATGCCAGAGATGGTATCAGAGCCCGATACTCCTCCGTTCAGAGAATACGGATGCTCTTACCCAAACATCTCGGGTGCCCCGGCTTCGACGCGCGTTCTTTGCGCGGCTAAGGTGGGAAGCAGCAAAGCCCAACCATAGAACGCACCGCGGGTTACAATGGAGCCACGACGGATTCACCGCGGGGTTCCCAAATATCATGAGCACGAGCGAGCAAGACGTCACTGCCCTAACCTCTGAGCTGCCCGCAGTCCCTTTGACCCTCGAAGGTTCTGCCGTACTCCACCAGATGTTCCACTTCCGCTGGAATCAATGGCGCGGCCAGGACGAACAGGATCGCGCCCGCATCATCGCCGAGGCGCAGCAGTCCCTGGCTCAGATGGAGAGTGCGGGCTCAGCTCTGTTCTCCATCTTCGGACACAAGGCTGACCTGCTCTTCGTCCACTTTCGCGACGATTTTGAAGCGCTCAACCAGGCCCAGCTCGCGCTCAGCCAGCTCGAACTCAACGAGTATCTTGAGCCCGCCTCCTCCTATGTCTCCGTCGTCGAACTCGGCTTGTACGAGTCCACCATCAAGCTCTACCGCGACCTCGTCGCGCGCGGCGTCGAGCCGCATTCGCCGGAATGGAACGCAGAGATCGAAGAGGCGCTGAACCGCCAGCGTCGAGGCGATGCACGTCCGCCTCTTTCCGCAGATCCCCGAGGGCCGCTACGTCAGCTTCTATCCCATGGACCGCAAGCGCGGCGAAATGAAGAACTGGTACACCCTCCCCATTGAAGAGCGCCAGCGCCAGATGGATCTGCACGGCAAGATCGGCCGCCGCTACGCCGGAAAGGTGCAGCAGATCATCAGCGGCTCCATCGGCATGGACGACTGGGAGTGGGGCGTCGATCTCTTTGCCGACGATCCCGTGGTCTTCAAAAAACTGATTTACGAGATGCGCTTTGACGAGGTCAGCGGTGTCTTCTCCAACTTTGGAGCCTTTTCTGTCGGTCTGCGCTGCGCCGCCAGCGAACTGTCCACCCTGCTCGAGGGCAAAACCCCGAAGGCCCTGCCCAAAACACGTCCGGTCACGCCGGGCAGGCCAGCGCGCCCATAAACCGATGGTTTGTGTACTTAACCCATGCTGATTTCACCCAGCTTTAACCCGGCATGGGCTAAACTGGAGGCGGAACCCTAATGGCGGTCAAAGCGATACAACTCGGTCAGGTTTGGCGCGAAGAAGCCAGCGGACAAAGCTTCCTGGTCACCAAGGTCTATAACGAAGTTTTTTCGCAGTTTGCCATGCTGCGCCCTGCCGACGTTTCGGCTCCCTCGGCCGAAACGCGGCGCATCAAAGTTTCTAAGACCGCGCAGGGACTGCTGCTGCCGGGGTACGTCTTTACCCAGGATTCCAACCAAGAGTTTTGAGGCTTCATGATCGAACATGTTCTGCTGCTGCTAGCCGGATTTATAAAATCCGTGATCTCCTCGCTCGGCTATCCCGGCATCGCACTGCTGATGGGCATTGAGTCGGCCTGCATCCCCTTGCCTTCCGAAGTCATCATGCCCTTTGCCGGATACCTCGTCTACGCGGGGCGCTTCTCATCCCTGGCAATCGTGGCAACTCTCGGGGCCATCGGCTGCAATCTTGGCTCAGTGCTGGCCTATGAGATCGGAGCCTACGGCGGCCGCCCTCTGATCGAGCGCTTTGGCAAATACATTCTGATGAACCGGCATGACCTGGACGTCGCGCGATCGTTTCTTTCAGAAGTACGGCAGCATCACGGTTTTTATCGGACGCCTGCTTCCCGTAGTCCGCACCTTCATCGCCCTGCCTGCAGGAATCGCCCGCATGCCGCGCGGCAAATTCCATCTCTACACTTTTGTCGGCTCCTGGCCCTGGTGCTACGCTCTGGCCTACTTCGGCTTCAAGCTCGGCGAACGCTGGGATACCGATCCCCGCCTCAAGCACTGGCTTCATCGTTTTGACGCGCTGATCGTGTTGGCCTTGGCCCTTGGAATCGTCTATTTTGTGCAGAGCCACTGGCGCAACCGCGTCCGCAACACAAGCCTCGCAAACGCCAAAGCCGCCGAAAGCGTCGCCGACTAGCGTCCGCCCTGCCAAGCAAAGAGGCCCGCGTCCATCGCGGGCCTTTGCTTTTAACTTTGAAACTTCTGAAACTTTGAAACCCTGCTCTTTAGACCTTGGCAGTCTCTGCCTGCCTGGCGGCGCGTGCTTCCTGCACTGCCTTTTTGCGCGAATTGCGTACGGTCAAAAATTCCTTTGCTTCCTTGTAGAGCCGCTTGCGGTCCTCTCTCTTAAACAATGAGCCGAGGACGATCGGAACCCAGACCTTGGGCCGGAAGTAGTACTCGTCATAAAACTTGTGAACCATCTCCATGGTGTAATCTGCCGGCAGCCCCGGATACTCCACCTGCGCCACCTGATGTCCGCCGATATCCACCATGTTGTCTTGCTTGATGATGAAGTTGTTATCCCGCACGTAGTCATAGAACTCAGTGCCGGGATAGGCGTGCGCCATGGAAATCTGCACCGTCTCGACGTTCAGTTCCTTGGCGAAATCGATGGTGCGGCGAATAGTCTCGGGCGTCTCGCCCGGAAGTCCCAGGATAAAGTCGCCGTGAATCGTCAGCCCCAGCTTCTTGCAGTCCTTCACAAACTGGCGGGCACGTTCCAGCGTTGCGCCCTTCTTGATGTTCTTCAGAATCTGCGCGTCGCCCGACTCAAATCCCACGATCAGCAGCCGGCAGCCCGCTTCCTTCATCGCCTTCAGCGTCTCAAAGTCGGTGGTCACGCGCGAGGTGCAGGACCACGTCAGTCCCAGCGGCTTCAACTTCGCGCAGAGCTCAGTGGTGCGCCCCTTCTGAATATTGAACGTATCGTCGTCGAAGAAGAATTCCTTGACCTCAGGCCAGTGCGTCTTAGCCTTCATCAACTCGGCCGCAATGTCATCTGCCGAGCGCTTCCGCCATGCGTGTCCGGAGTGCGTCTGCGGCCACAAGCAGAACGTGCACTGTGCCGGGCATCCGCGCGTCGTGTACAGCGCAATAAAAGGATGCTGCAAAAATGGCACGTTGTAGCGGCTCACGTCCAGGTCGCGTTTATACACGTCCACCACATGCGGCAGAGCGTCCAGGTTCTCAATCGACGGACGATCTAGATTGTGGACCACCTTTCCATCCGGGCCAACAAAGCTGGCGCCCAGAATCTCTGAGAGCGGCTTCCCGTTGGCGTACTCCACCACTGCATAATCGAACTCGCGCCGCACAACAAAGTCGAT
Source organism: uncultured Acidobacteriota bacterium (assembly GCA_963738165.1). Lineage (GTDB taxonomy): Bacteria > Acidobacteriota > Terriglobia > Terriglobales > Acidobacteriaceae > TOLSYN. The sequence goes on along the minus strand of CAVTVE010000014.1, from coordinate 312,205 downwards.
CTCGGGATGGCTCAACGCGTGCTCCGGCGAAACCGTTACGTGCGGCCCCACGAAGCAAACCTTCAGCTTGGGATTGGCCTTCTTCATCAGGCCCGTAAGCTTAATGTCTCCTTCAAACCCAGGCGTGCTGGTGAACAGAACCAAGAACTCGTAATCTTTGCCGATTTCGATGGTCTGCTCCGCACTGATGTGGTGCGGATTGGCGTCCAGCAAACGCGAACCCTCCAGCATTCCAGCCGGATAAGCCAGCCAGACGGGGTACCAATAGGATTCGATTTCGCGTGTGGCTGGCCAGCGAGAGCCAGCACCGCCATCAAAGTTCTCAAACGAGGGCGGATTGAGGAAGAGTGTCTTCAAAGGCATAGCAGATACAAACATCGTATCACCGGAGTAGCAGGAAGACAGCAAAAGCCCTTCGAACGGGAAAAAGCCACGCTAAACAGTCGCCAGCCGTCACCGGGCGGATAGAAGAAAAATGTCAGAACACGGCAGGTGGCCCACATCCGCCTTCCGTTGGCGAATGTGGGATGTGGCCAATGTGGGATGCCGAAAACCTTGGCTCACCAATCTCAGCACCTCTATTCCAACCGCAGAATTTTCTCCAGCCCAATCCACCCACTTGCCAATCGCACTCTTCACCCTTGAAACTAATGAAAGAACAGATCGAAGGGAAATCAATGGCGATCAGCCGTGAGACATGGCAGGTAGCGCTCGATGCTCTGCGAGCCAATAAGGTAAAAGCCGCGCTGACCATGTTGGGCGTAGTCATCGGCTCGGCCTGCATCGTCCTCGTGGTGACGATTGCAACCATCGGCAAAACCTATGTGCTGGCGCAGATCGAGGGTGTCGGCTCCAACATCGTCTACGCGGGCTACGACGGCGGGACGGCTAGGGCGCGTTCCCAAGCCGACGAACTCAACCTCAACGACATGGAAGCCGTCCGCCATCTCCCACACGTGGCCGAAGTCGCAGCCACCTATGACATGCACACCAGCATCGTCGTCAACGGACAGGAGAAGCCCGTATCGCTGGTCGGCGTCACCGAAGGCTTTCAGAAGATTCGCAACCTCCTCATCCTCGAAGGCCGATTTTTCGATGATATCGACGAGAAGACGGGAGCCAAGGGATGCCTGATCACGCAGGATCTGGCCAAGCAACTCCCTCCCGGACCGATGATCGGCCGGCAACTCCGCGTTGGTGAGCAAACCTTCACCATAATCGCCGTCTTTCGCGAGCGCGTCGCCACCTTCGGGCAATCCGAGATCAGCTCGCAAACCGTGCTGGTTCCCTTCAGCCTGATCAAGTACTACTCCGGCGACGACTACCTTCGTACCCTCTATGCCCAGGCCGACACCGCAGACAGCGTGCCGCAAACGACCCGCGAGGTGCAGGCGCTGCTGAAGAGTCGACACACCCCCGGCGCCGTCTATCTGGTGCAGAACCTCGCCTCCATTCTCGAGGCGGCGCGCAGAATCTCCACCGCCCTCACCCTCGTCCTGATGCTCGTCGGCATGATCGCCCTCATCATCAGCGGCGTTGGCATTATGAATATCATGCTGGTCACGGTCACCGAACGAACCCGCGAGATCGGTCTGCGCAAGGCCGTTGGCGCCAAACGCGACGAGATCCTTTACCAATTCCTCATCGAAGCACTCATCATCAGCGGAGTCGGAGCACTGGTCGGAATCGCCATCGCCGTCAGCCTCAAGATCCTCGTCGAGCCCCTGATTCCGCCCGAGGTGGGCCTCAAAATTCCCATCTCAGTCTATTCCGTGATCGTTGCCTTCATCGTCTCCTGCGCCACTGGAGTGCTCTTCGGCTTTCTGCCTGCCAGTCGTGCCTCCAAGCTGCAGCCAACCGAATCCCTGCGCTACGAGTAACCGCGCAGATCAAGAGCCGCTTCACGCTCTTTGTGTGAATCTACGAAAGATTCGGGTGCCCAACCTTCGACGCGCGTTTTTTGCGCGGCTAAGGTGGGAATCACCCCGCTTCACCCTAAGTGCTTTCGCATTTGATCTTCCCCTACCCTCGCCTCTGCCCTTCCATCTGCTCAACTTGATACAGCGGCCATCCCGGCCCCGCCGCCTGCCGCACTCTGTCCACCAGCTTCCCGTAAATCTTCACCGTGACCAGCTCATCCGTGCCGATGCGGAACTGTGCCGTCTGATACACACCGAAGAACTCCTTCCCGGTCTCCACCTCGATCTCTCGCCACGGAATCGCCAACGACGGGTGAAAGAACCGAAATGGCAGCATCACCGCGAGGTAGAGTTCCTCCTGGCTCGCACCGACGGTCAGGCAGTTGTTGTACCCGCACCAGCCTCGGAAGCGTGCGCTCTGCCAGCTCCACGTTTCTCCGAGGAACGGCCCGTTGGCGCGAAAGCGCCGCGCCAGCAGGCTCCAACCGCTGATTTGGCCGATGAGAAAGGAAATACCGCCGCGAAATTCGCATGAATCCACTGTTGTACGTTCATTCCAAACATCCTACCCGAGCGCCGGGTGCCCTCCAAGCGGGTCGCTTGGGCAGGGCTGTTGATCTTTGCTTTTAAACTTGAAACCTCTGAAACCTTGAAACTTTGAAACCTGCTCTGAGCTACACTTCCCCCATGCTTCCGCGCCTCGCATTTGCTATTGTCATCTGCATGAGCACCCTTGCCTCTCCCCAGTCTCTTCCCGTTCCCCAGGCCATCACCGACCCCGCCCAGCTCCAGTCCGCAACCGTGGAAACTCTCCAGAACTTTTCCATCGCCGCCCTCTACAGCACCCGCCAGATCGGCGGCTCTGCCTGGTCGCCCGATGCCTCACAGGTCGCCTTCATCTCAAACATGAGCGGCCGCAACAATCTTTGGACCGTCCCCTCCACCGGCGGCTGGCCCACCCAGCTCACCATCAGCGAACAGCGCCAAGCCTCACCCGCCTGGTCTCCCGACGGCAAGTGGATCGCCTACATGAGCGACAAGGACGGCGACGAGCTCTGGAACATCTTCCTCGTCAGCCCGCAGAGTGGCGAAGTCACCAACCTCACCGCCTCGCCCGACTCTGCCAATGAAGCTCCCGCCTGGTCGCCCGACTCGCGCCTCGTCGCCTACATCAGCAAGCCCAAAACCTCGCCCAGCTTTGAAATAGAAATCATCGACATCGCCTCGCGCCGCACCACCAGCGTCACCCGCAATTCGCCGCCGCAACTCGGGAACTTTTCGCCCCTCTGGTCGCCCGATGGCAAGTTCATCGCCTACACCCAGGAGAACGCCAGCGGCAAAAATTCCAACATCTTCCTCTACGATCTCACCGCCAACTCCTCCACCTGCCTCACTCCCCACTCCGGCGACCAGACCTTTTCCGCCGCCGCCTTTTCCCCCGACGGCAAATCCCTGCTGATTACCAGCAACGCAGCGACTGCAGCCCACGGCTATGAGAACGTAGCCCTGCTCGACATCGCCTCCAAAAAGCTCTTCTGGATCACCTCCGATAAATGGGAGACTCACGCCGGCGGCTTCTCGCCCGACGGCCTCCAGGTCGTCTGGTCTGCCAATGTCGATGGCCGCGAGGCGCTTTATACCCGCGCCCTCTCCGGCGTCAAAGTCCAATCCCTCCCGCTCCCCGAAGGCGTCAATGCCTTCGCCGGAGACGTCTCTCCCTTTTCCCATGACGGCCTGCGACTGCTCTACTACCACAGTGGAGCCAAGGCCCCCAACGACCTCTACGCCTTCGACCTCAAGTCCCGGCAATCCACCCAGCTCACCAACTCCTTTGTCGCCGGACTCGGCCCCTCCAGCATGGTCACTCCCACCCTCGTCCACTACCCCAGCCGCGACGGCAAATTCACCATCTCCGCCTGGGCCTATGTCCCCAACAACATCGTCCGCGACCAGAAATATCCCGCCATCGTCTATATCCACGGAGGCCCCGCCTCGCAGTCCATGGACGGCTTCAACCGCTTCGTCCAATACATGAACAATCAAGGCTATCTTGTTATTGCGCCAAACTATCGAGGCGGCACAGGATACGGTCGTGACTTCCAGGAGGGCAATCGCCACGATGCCGGAGGCGAGGAGCTCAACGATGTCCTCGGCGCCGCCGACTTCATCCGGCGCACCGGCTTCGTCGATCCCGCCAAGCTCATCGTCATGGGCGGCAGCTACGGAGGCTACCTCACCATGATGGCCGTCACCCGACATCCCGAGATGTGGGCCGCCGCTGTCCCCATCGTCCCCTTCGTCAACTGGTTCACCGAGTTCGAAAACGAAGACCCGCAGCTTCAGGAATACGACCGCCTCTTCATGGGCGACCCGGTCAAAGATAAAACTCTCTGGCATGACCGCTCCCCGATCAACTTTGTCGACCAGATCAAAGCTCCGCTCCTCATCCTCGCCGGAGGCAACGACCCCCGCTGCCCCAAGAGCGAGTCCGAGCAGGTCGCCGCAGCGATAAAAAAGCACGGCGGCACCGCAATCCTCAAGATTTACGAAAACGAGGGCCACGGCTTCTCCCGCGTAGAAAACCAGATCGACGCCTACCAGCGCGTCGCCGACTTCCTCCGTGTCCGCGTCCCCTCACCCGGCTGCGGCTGCGGAATCCAGTAGCGCAAGAAGACGAAATTGTCTCGGGTGCCCCACCTTCGACGCGCCGCTCTTGCGCGGCTAAGGTGGGGAAGTTGACTTAAGCGGTAAGCGTAGGGTGGCCCACAACCGCCCTCCTTTGGCGATTGTGGGGACCAGATACAGCTCACAGTCACGCGGATTTCCCTTTGCCTTTGCTCCTAACTTTGAAATCTTGAAACTCTTAGCCTTAAAACCTGAGCCTCTAGCATCAGCCGCAGCAAACTCTGGTGCTGATACATCCCCGTCATGGCGGGAATTCCCGATTCGCCTAAACTTTTCACCGCTTGACCTTCGCTTTCACCAAAGCTCCACTGCTCCCGTCCGCCCCTTTTTGCTAGGATTGTGCAGCGCCGTTTTTTTCTGGAGTCCGCCACATGCCGCTTTCCGTATCGCTTGCCTCCGAACTCGAATCCCGTATCCTCTCCCGGCAGGCCCGCGTCGGCGTCATCGGCATGGGATACGTCGGCCTGCCGCTCACGCTCCTCTTCAGCGAGCAGAAATTCCGCGTCACCGGCTTTGACGTGGATACCAGCAAGGTCGAGGCCCTGAACTCCGGCGGCTCCTACATCGTCCGCATTCCCGGCACAGAGATCGTCAATGCCCAAGCCTCCGGCTTCCGTGCTACCAGCGCCTACACAGAAATCGCCAAGATGGACGCCATCATCATCTGCGTGCCCACGCCGCTCGACCAGTATCACCAGCCCGACCTCAGCTACATCGAGCAGACCGCCCGCGCCATCGCGCCGCACCTCCGCTCCGGCCAGCTCGTCGTTCTTGAGAGCACCACCTACCCCGGCACCACCGAGGAGGTTCTCGTTCCCATCCTCGAGTCCAACCCCGGCGGCCTGCGAGCCATCCGCTCGACCTCCAACCCCGGCGAGCCCGGATTCTACGTCGCCTTCTCGCCCGAGCGCGAAGATCCCGGCAATGACACGGTCGCCCGCCGCGACATTCCCAAGGTCATCGGCGGCCTTGAGCCCACCGCCACTGCGCTCGCCGCGGCTCTCTACGGCACCATCTTCAACCGCACCGTTCCCGTCTCCTCGCCGGCCACGGCCGAGATGACCAAGCTTCTCGAAAACATCTACCGCTGCGTCAACATCGCTCTGGTCAACGAGCTCAAGCAGCTTTGTGAGCGCATGGGCATCAACATTTTTGAAGTGATCGACGCCGCCAAAACCAAACCCTTCGGCTACCAGGCCTTCTATCCCGGCCCCGGACTCGGCGGCCACTGCATCCCCATCGATCCCTTCTATCTTTCGTGGAAGGCAAAGCAGTTCGACTTCCACACCCGCTTCATCGAGCTTGCCGGCGAGGTCAACAGTGGCATGCCTTACTACGTCATCGAGAAGACCGCGCTCGCACTCAACCGCCACAAAAAGTGCCTCAATGGATCGCGCATCCTCGTCCTCGGCCTCGCCTACAAGCGCGATATCGATGACCTTCGCGAATCTCCTTCGCTCACCGTCATCGAGCTTCTGCGCAAGTCCGGAGCCGAGGTCTGCTACAACGATCCGTTCTTCCCCAAGGTAGGCCGCGGACGCCACTACGACCTCAACATGACCTGCACGCCCTTGGAAAACCTTGGCCAATACGACGCCGTACTCATCGTCACCGACCACACCAGCTATGACTACCGCCGCATCGTGGCCGAATCCCAGCTCGTCGTGGACACACGCAACGCCACCAAAGGAATCTCCGCTGCAAACATTGTCCACTGCTAGAAATCACAGGAATCAAACTCAGCAATCCTGAGTACTGCAACAAAACAGTTCTCCCGAGCATCGGAAATTTATGGCAACTTATCTAATTACCGGCATTGCAGGTTTCATCGGCTCCAATATCGCTCGCGCTCTGCTCGCCCAGGGAGCCACCGTCCGCGGCGTCGACAACTTCATCACCGGCAAGCAATCCAATCTGCAAGACCTGCGCGGTATCGATTTCATCGAGGGCACCATCGAAGATCCTGAAATCTGCGCCCGCGCCTGTCAGGGTGTCGATTTCGTCTTCCATGAGGCGGCCCTCGCCAGCGTCCCGCGCTCGGTCGAAAACCCCGCCGCCTCCAACTCCGCCAACGTCACTGGCACCCTCAACCTGCTTGTCGCTGCCCGCAACGCCGCCGTCCGCCGCGTCATCTACGCTGGCTCCTCCTCGGCCTACGGAGATCAGCCCACGCTCTCCAAGAGCGAAGACATGCTCCCCGACCCCATCTCCCCTTACGCGGTCAGCAAACTCGCCGGCGAGCACTACATGCGCAGCTTCACCCGCGTCTACGGCCTTGAGACGGTCACCATCCGTTACTTCAATGTCTTCGGCCCTCATCAGGACCCTTCGTCGCAATACTCCGGCGTGCTCGCCAAGTTCTCCCTCGCCATGCTGGAAGGCCGCACCCCTGTGATCTACGGGGATGGCACCCAGAGCCGCGACTTCACCTTCATTGAAAACGTGGTGGACGCCAATCTCCGCGCCGTCGCCGCCCCTGCCGAAACCGTCTCTGGCGGGGTCTTCAACGTCGCAACCGGGCAGCGCATCACCCTCCTCGATGCCGTAAAAAGTCTCCGCGAACTCACCGGCTACACCGGCCCCGTCGACTTCTCCCCCGCACGCAAAGGGGACATCGCCCACTCCCTCGCCGACATCTCGCGCGCCCGCGAAGCCCTCGGTTATAAGCCCAAAGTCAATTTCCACGAAGGCCTGCGCCGCACCATCCACTGGTACCGCAGCCTGGCCGTCAGCACAAAGTAGCTTTCATAGCATTCCGCGAAAAGAAAAACCCACATCAGCAAAGATGTGGGTTTTGACGTTGCGGGCGTTCCGATTCTTACTTGCCGCTGTCGCGGGTGGCCCACATCCGCCCGCTTTTGGCGAATGTGGGGGCGGCGTGCCAGTCCTACTTTCCGGTGTCGGCCTCGTCCGCCTCAAAGGCCACCACGGCCTTCAGCGCTTCATACTGCGCGGCGCCGGGATTCCCAATCCGCCGGCCATTGACGAACAGCGTGGGAGTTCCCGTGATGCCGATCGACTGCCCAAGCTGCTCGCTGCGCAAGATGCGCTCAGCGGTAGCCGGTGTCTCGGCGCAACTCTGGGTCTTTGCCGGATCGGCGCCGGAAAACTCCACGTAATAGCGCAGACGCTCTGTAACCGCGGCATCATCCACCGTGGTCTTGCCGTCGGGAGCGGTCTTGCGCACCGCGTTCTCGATATCCTTCTGATGATCGAAAATGGCGCTGACAAAAGTCATCGCATGCTCCGGACTGTTGCGAGCGAGGCAGTCCAGGTACGATGCGGCTCGCGCCGCCCACGGATGCTGGGTTAGCGGGAAGCTTTGAAAGACGAAGCGCGCCTGCGGAAAGTCGTTGCGCAGCTTTTCCATCACCGGAGCCGCCTCTTTGCAGGCGGGGCATTCCAGATCGGCGAATTCCACGATCAACAGCTTCGCATTCGCAGGTCCACTGCTGGCCCCAAAGGCGTCTTTGGCAAGTTCCGCGCGTTCCCGTGCAAACGGGTCGGTGCCAAAGGGCAGAACATCCCCGGCGATCGCGTGCTTCAAATCCTTGGAGATGAACCAATGCCCGCCCTGCTGCCCTTCCGGAGTGATGAAGACAGTCGCGATCTCATACATATCGGGAATGGGAGAGACGCCGATGCTGAGCACCTTGACTTGAAGGTTCGGATCATAGCCAAACATTCGCTTGAAATAAGCCTCCGCCATTGCCTGGGTCGGAGCACCTTCCGGCGCTGAGCTTTCAGGGTGCGAGGCTTTTGCGCTGTCGGCCTTCGGAGTCGCAGAGGCCTTCGGGTCCACGTTCTTTCCGGCCGTTTGCGCGAACAGAGAAACAGAAAACAGGAGTATGGCGGAACACTTCAAAAAACTGCGCATTGCGATCATCCTTGAACGGAGCCGTCTTGGAAAACACAGCTCACGGATTTCATTAGACCTGATGGCGGGCCGCAATCGGAAATCGGCGGCCCAGACCGAAAGCCTTGGTTGAGATTCTAATTCCGGGAGCGGCCTGCTGCCGCTTGTACTCGCTGTTATCGATCAGGCGAATGACCGAGCGCACGACCCCTTCGTCGAAGCCCGTGAGCGCGACAATCTCCGGCGCGGATTTCAAATTACCGACGTACTCTTCAAGAATCCGGTCGAGCACATCATAAGGTGGAAGCGAATCGCTGTCCATCTGCCCCGGCCGCAACTCCGCCGAAGGCGGTTTCGTAATCGACGCGTCGGGAATCAGCGCACGCCGCGAATTCACGTACCGCGCAAGGCGGTAAACCAGGGTCTTCGGCACGTCAGAGATCACCGCCAGTCCCCCAACCATGTCTCCGTAAAGCGTGCAGTATCCCACCCCGAGCTCGCTCTTGTTGCCGGTCGTCAGCACCAGCGCAGAGAACTTGTTAGCCACCGCCATCAGCAATCCGCCCCGGGCGCGGGCCTGCAAGTTTTCCTCCGTCACATCCTCCGCGAGCCCACGAAAGACGCGGGAGAGCGCGCCGCGGTACGCTCCGAATATCTCGCTGATCCCCACCACATCAAAGCAGATGCCCAGGTTCTGCGCCAGCGCGCGCGCGTCCGTAACGCTGCCCTCGGAAGAATACTGGCTCGGCATCGAGATCCCGATGACATTCGCCGGACCCAGCGCATCGACGGCAATCACTGCGGTCAGCGCCGAGTCAATGCCGCCGCTCAATCCCACCACAACCTTGTTAAATCCGCACTTGTGTACGTAATCGCGCGTTCCAAGTACCAGCGCGGCATAGGCGCTCTCCTCAACTCCGGAAATCGCTTCGTGAATCTCACCGCTCATCGATGCCGTATCGACCAGGATCAGGTCTTCTTCAAACGACTTCGCCTGCGCGATGATCTCTCCGCTCTGGTTCAGTGCAAGGCTCGACCCATCGAAGACCAGGCTGTCATTCCCACCCACCTGATTCACCAGCAGCACCGGAACGTTGTGCTGGCGTGCGATGCTCGCGAGCATCGCCTTGCGAAGCTCCGGCTTGCCCACGTGAAACGGCGAGGCGGAGATGTTCAGCACCAGCCGCCCCCCCACGCGGATCAGCTCATCGACCGGATCACAGTCATACAAACGGCGGCTCCAGAAGGCCTTGTCGTTCCACGCATCTTCGCAGATGGTAAGCGCAATCGACTCGCCGCCCACGTCAACCACCCGCTGCACCGGAGCCGGCGCGAACGTGCGCATCTCGTCGAAAACATCATAGGTCGGCAGCAGTCGCTTGGATTGCACGAAGTCGATGCGGCCATGGCGGAGCAGCGCGGCGGAGTTCATCACCGTCTTCCCGGTCTCGGAAGCTGCCGGCGACGGGAAGCCCGCAATGATTGCTATATCAGAAATCTCGGCTGCCAGCTCCTCCAGCACCTCTCGCGAGCGCGCAATAAACGCCGGAAGCTCAACCAGATCGCGCGGCGGATACCCACACACTGATAGCTCCGGAAACACCACCAGCTCCGCCCCGCGTGAGCGCGCGCAACGCGCATACTGGCGGAGCTTCTCCGCGTTGCCGGTGAAATCCCCGACCGTGGGATTGATCTGAGCAAGTGCGATCTTCACAGCAATAGTGTAAAGCGCACATGGGGGCAGGGCCAAATCCGCGAGCCCTTCGCGCGCCACCCGAGAGGTGTCATTCCGAGCATCGCGAGGAATCCCTACGCCGCCTCATTCCCCCGCGACGTCCCAGAGGCAACTCGGCCAATCGGCCACAATCAGCCCTGAGGGACGCCGGATGGCCCACATACGCCCACATTTGGCGAATGTGGGATCGTACGCGCAATATTATTGTGGCCCGGCTGCCGTCACATCCGGCGCAGGCTTCGGGTCAGCATCGCGCTTCGAGTCCTGCGTTTCGTCCGCGTTGCCTGCTTTTTCGCCCGGCCGCAGTAACGTGGGCGGCTTTCTCTCCGGGTCGCTGGAACCCGCCATAGCGTCTGGCTGCTTCTTGGTGGAGGCACTGAGCGCGCCACCCAGATCGCCAACTTCGTCCCGCGTCCGAACCACCTTTTCTCCGCTCACATTCATATTTTCGATTCGAACAACCTTGCCTTCAATGAAGCGGATAAACTGAACATCCTGAGGCGGATTGCCGTAAATCCACTCCTCATAATTTTTTTCGCGCACCCGACGCGGCGGGCGGCCCATCGCGTAGGTCACCATCTCCTTATCCATCCCAACCAGCGCGTGATGGTTCTTGACTGCCTCGGCCAGCACTGGCGGAAGGCTCTTCATATAGGCCTCGGCTACGCTCATGGTTTTGAAGTCGAGCACGGGCGAGAGCATATCCTTGATCTGGTCGGTGGTAAGCGAGGCAGCATCCCCTTTGATCGACAGGAAAACCGAGGCGCCGCTCGATTCGTTGTAAACATTATCGCTACCGGGCTGGTCCTGCGAACTTCCTGGATTGATCCCTCCGATGGTGACCCGATCTCTCCAGCTCTTGCGTTTAACCGGCCCTCCGTTGATATCGAAGACGACGCCATCATGCTCAAAGCGGATGGCGGTGATCTGTACACGCTCACCCGGCTTGGCGACGGCGCCGAACTGAGTAAGCAACGCATTCATGTCAGCATCTGAAGGAGTGATCTGCTCCCCCTCGATGCGAACGCCGGCTTTGCCCCGTGGAATCGCACGGTGTACAAATGGACGCTCCGAGAGAAAGGTGCGGAGAATCGCCATGCGCTGCTCACCAGAAAGCTTCCCATCGTTGGCAAACGCAGGATGGGCGGACGCGAGCGTGCCAATCAGGAGCACCAGAATTCCGAGAGTACAGCCTGTCGAATGAACGATCTGATCTGCATACTTCAGGCAATAGGTTGTCGGGTCAAAATAATGGTGGGCCTTCGCCCAGGAACTTAAATTATGCGCACGCCGAACGCCGTCCACGGCTTCGATATTCATCTCATTCGCCACTGCGAGTTAGATGCTGGACGCGGTTGACGAACCACTCGGCCCGTGCTGGATATTTTGCGAACCCGTCACCACCCAGAGCAGTGGGAAGGCCATGACCAGCACAATGGTGCAGATTGCGCTGCCCTCCGGCCCATACGCTCCGCCGGTCAGCGCATCCGACCCCCTTGCCATGGCCGAAATCAAGGTCGAGAACTCCTTCAGGCCGCTGACCGGAAGCCCGAAGACCGCGCCCTGAAAAAAGTTCCAGCCAAAGTGAAGGCCAACCGGAAACCACAATGAGCCCGTGCGAATGCGGCCCAGTGCGAACAATACCCCCACTGCAAGCGTGTTGAAAAACCCCCAGCTCAGCCATCCCTGCGCATCCGGATTCCACAGATGGACGGCTCCGAACAGAACTGAAAGCGCGATAACCGCCCAGAATGCTCCGAAAGCCTCGGTGAGCTTCTGGAACGGATAGCCGCGAAACGATAGCTCTTCCAGCAGCGCTCCAAACACCAGCAGCAGGGCCACCCCGGCGAAGCGCACAAAGTCGTGTCCGGAAACATGCAGCTGAAATCGCACCGAGCCAAAGCAGCCCACCAACGCAACGTCGGCAGAAATCAAAATGCCGCCGAGTGCAATCCCGCTTCCCCATTGCCGCACCGCGGTACGGTCCAAAGGCAAACCGAGAGCTAGCGGCACCGGAAGTGAATTACCGTCCAGAACGCGCAGGAAAAAAACGAATCCTCCGCCGGTCAAAACGCAGGCGATGAAGCGAAATAACAGTCCCGGCAGCAAGTCGTGTCCGGGAAATAATGCATACACAAAACCACTGCCCCAGAACACCGCCGCAACCCACATCCCGGCCACCACGAAGCGCACCAGTGGCGGCAGCAGCGTGGGCGCCCGATACGGCCTCCCTGCCCCAAACAGCTCGATTTGTGGCGCATCGCTCATAAAATCGGGTGGCCCACATCCGCCTTCTTTTGGCGAATGTGGGATTCGCGAACCTTACCCGGGTGGCCCACATCGTCCTTGCGAGTGTCGGGCTCGCGACCAACCGATACCCCTCGCCGCGCCACCGCGAACGGCAAAATCTGTGCTCCCGCCTCGGCCAGCTTTTGCTCCACTCGCAGCCGCGCATCCGGCTCGGTCATAAACAGCACGCAGCCGCCGCCGCCCGCGCCGCAGACCTTCGCTCCCGTTGCTCCATTCCTGCGCGCGATTGCGATCAGTTGGTCGATCATCGGCGTACTGATTGCGGGCGCGTTCGTGCGGCGCAGCTTCCACTCTTCTCGCAGCAACCGCCCGGTCTCGCTCCAATCCTCGTCGGCGACGGCCTCGCGCATGGCGCGCGCAATCTCGCCGATCCGCTCAAAATTGCGAAAGATGCGCCGGTCGCCATCGATGTGCTGCTTGAAAACTTCCCAGTTATTCACGCCGCTCTTACGCGGCGCTCCCGTGTAGGCCAGCACAAAGCGCCGGTCCAGCTCGTCTGCATCGCAGGCAATCGCCTTGCGATGGATGCCATCGGTGTCCAACTGCACCGCGCTAACGCCGCCATAAAGCGCGGGATAGTAATCCTGGCATCCGGTCGGAACCCCGATCAGCTGCGCCTCCACGTTCTGCGCAATCTCCCGGATCTGCTCCAGCGATAGCTTGCGTCCGGTAAAGCGCGCCAGCGCCGCCGCCGAGGCGATCATCAGTGCCGACGAGCCCGAAATTCCCGCCCCTGCCGGCGACTCCGAATGAGTCTCAAGCCGGAAGCCGCCGCCAGCCTCGTCATCGGGATAAAAGAATCGCACCAGACGAGCCGCCAGCGCGTGACGATACCTCGCCGCCTCGCGCAGATCCTGCATGCAGCCAAAGCTGTCAGCCAGCCCCGTGTCCAGCGAGACCAATTCAATCCCGGTGCCGGCCGTCGGAGTGATCCGGCAACTGGTCATCACCCGGATCGCAATGTTCACCACAACCGCGCCGGGATGAAAAAGATAGAGCGGCCACATGTCCATCGTGCCGCCCGCGAGATCCACGCGGCAGGCCGCCCGCGCCACCACGCCACGCTCCTGCCTGGTGCGCCCCTGCTTCAAATGTTTTGCAGACATGATCAACATTTGTATCACGCGACAGGTGGGAGGCAACAAGGAGCTGCCACGAAGGAAATGGCAAGCGTGATTTATTTCTTAAATTGGTGTTCGCCGCTGAATTACAAACTGGCTTCCGCGGGAAGAAAAACGGAAAACACAGTGCCTGTCTGTTGCCCGATGCTGCGAGAGCGCACTCGGATCCATCCTCGATGATTCTCTACAATCTGCTTCGCAACCCACAGTCCCAAACCGGTCGCACCTGCCTTGGTCGTGTAGAACGGTTCAAAGACCCGGGTCAAGTCAGTCGCTTCGATTCCCGATCCATTATCGCCGAAGGTGATGCGAGCCCCCTTCCGGCCATCGGACGGATTGTGAAATCCGGAAACTCGCACGCGAATTAAGCCACCTCGCGGGATTGCCTCGATTCCGTTCACCAGCAGATTCCAAAAAACCTGCCGGATCTCCGATGCCGCGCCCCACACCTCCACATCCTGGCGGTATTCCTTTTTCAAAACCGCGGTCTTTTCTTCAATCTTCCGATGTTCCAGCATCAGCACCGTCTCCAATACTTCAGCCGGAGAAAAACGAGATTGCGTCTCCCCGCTCCGGGAGACCCCAAGCACCCGCCGCGTAATCTCAGCGATATGGTTCACCTCAACGTCTGCCAATTCCGCATACTCACGAACCATCTCCGAGTCGAAGGGATTGCTCATGATCAGATAGACCAGGTTCTTCAGCGCCTCCAATGGGTTGTTGATCTCATGGGCTACAGCGGCCGACAACCGGCCAAGGCTGGCCAGCTTTTCACTCACAATCAACGCGCGTTCAGTTCGTTTCCGGTGCGTAATGTCTCGCAGGATGACCGTATAGCGTTTTTGATCGCCCTCGCCCGTCTGTGAAATCGCCGCCTCGACCGGGAACTGCTTTCCATTGCTCCGAACCGCGTTGAGCACCGCCGGCGAATGCATCGACCGCAGCGTTTCCCCGGTCTCGCCAAATCTTTCGACGTGATGGCGGTGAGCCTCCCTGAACGGCTCGGGCAAAAATCGGTCCAAAGGCCTTCCGATGGCCTCAGCGGCAGAGCATCCGAACATCTCTTCGGCGCCCCGATTGAACAGCACCACATTCTGCTGCGCATCAATGCTGACGATCGCATCCATCGCCGAATTGAGTATCGCCTCGAACTGTTCGGCACTAGTGTGTATCGGCTTTGGCTCAATCTCTTGCAAGCCAACGCCCCGGAACTCCGCACCTCGCTCCGCAACCCCTCGCTCTGCCGTTCCTTGATCCCGCACCTGGGCGGCATGGCCTTCAACATACGCGTGAACCGACTCTTCCAGTTGCCAAAACAGTGCGTTATTCAGTTGAGCCATATCGGGCATCAGGTGGCTCAGATCCAACGAAAGCAGGTTCTCGTGAAACAGTTCGCTGAGCACCTGCCCGATGATCCTCTTCTCCTCAACCATCAGTTGCAGCGGCTTTCTTCGCTGCCGCCGGCCCGCCTCATCCAACTCTGGCGCGACGCCTTCGTCCATCAGATCGGCAACTTCCCTCAGCGCCTCTGCCATTCCTCCGATCCGCCAACTGGCCTGCTCCGAGTCCGGCTTCATCGCAGCCCGTGCCTGCTCCACAATCAGCGGAATATTCTCGCGCAATATCCTCGAGAGACGCTTGTACCCCGCGCTTTCGTGAGCCTTCCGTCGGCGCAGTTTCTCATCGATGGTCTTTAACAGCTTCTCCACATCCGCGGGCTTTACCAGGTACTCGTCCACCTGCTCACGAATCGCCTGGAGCGCGCTTTCAAAGCCCGGATAGCCCGTCAGAATGAAAGTGACACACTCAGGGTGGGTTCGCTTCATAGCACTGACCACCAAAAATCCATCTGCGGGATGACCGATGTTCAGGTCGGAGATCAGAAGGTCAAAGTGTTCGGATGTGATATGGGCAAGGGCTTCGCCAACCGTGGCTGCTGAGACCACAGTGTGCCCCCCCATGGCAAGTATTCTGGGGAATGTCTCCCGGATCGAGGCCTCATCATCCACGAAAAGTATGCGCGCCATACATAATTCTCGCAGGAGTTTACTCCCGAGCTCTTGAATGCGCGCAAAAAAAATTAAATTGTGCTCTCTCGTCTACTTCGGTGTGGGAAATCCGTCCCGCGGCGCCGCAGATTCCTGCATACCCACGCGCTTCAGAATAAGTAGCTTGGAGCGCCCTTCACGCCCGCCCGGCAGGTAAAGAAATCCGGTGGTCGAATCATAGGCGAGGGAGTGCCCCTTCACCTCCAGGTCCATCTCGCTGGCCGGGCCCAGGCTGGCCGCGGCCGGCACGACGAAGACCGAGCCCTGCGACACTCCCAGCAGTGAGCCGCCGGCCTCATCCAGACTCAATTGGTCGATGCCTCCGGCAACCGCCGAGCGCGAAAGCTCCGCACCACTCTCCGGGTCCAGCGCCAGCACAGCGTAGCGCACCGAAACATAGAGACGGTCGTAACGCGGGCTGAAGGTGATCCCCGTAGGCTCAGAGGCATTCAGTGAAAAGCTGGCAAGCCGCGTTAGCTCAGGGGTCAAAACCAGCACACTGCGGCGATCCTGTAGCGTGAGGAAGAGCCGCTTGCGCGACGGATCGTAGGCAAACGCATACGGACGCCCCTCCACCGAGAGCCGCGTGACGGCTCCGCCGTTCTCAGCATCGCTCCCGGCGTCTTTCCCAGCCCCAATCCCGGCCAGGTCGATTGCTGCAATCGATTCTGCCTCCGGGAACGTGACGCACAGGATGTGCCCCGGGAGTACCAGGAGCGCATCGGGCGCCGAGTCAACTGGAATCGTGCGCTTCACCTGCCAGTCATTCGTCGAGACCACCACAATGTTGCGAGCTCCGGCGTTGGCGATGTAAACCCGGTGCGCGCCTTCATCCACGGCCACGCCACGCGGCGACCACATATTCCGGATGTGCCCCACAATGCGCCGCTTCTGCGGGTCGAACAGATCGACCGCCCCGGCTCCCGGATGCGAGATGAGAATCATGCCGTGAACCAGCGCAATCTCGTCAAAGCCCGGACGCCCCGGAAGATCCAGAACTGCAATCTGCTTCAGCGCCGGAGCGCTGGCGGCATACAAAAGCAGCGGCGCGAAAAATAACGCGGCTGCTCTACGAATGACAAATGAAAGAAAATGGCGCATTCTCACGCTGTAATGGGATGCGGCACGCTTCTGATCTGCCGCCCCGTCGCAAAAGCCTCGCTCTGGGCTGGAAGGAACGCGCCCGCTAAGGTAGGCTTGAGCAGTTTTATTTTCGTCGGCAAATCCATCACAGGAGTCTGTGCCATGAATCCATCTTCCCTTCCCGGACTGGCAGCCATCTCAGGCGAACCGGTTGCCCGCCGCAGCCTCGATGCCGGGCAATGCGCGCTCGCCGTCATCGACATTCAGGAAAAACTGCTTCCGGCTATCGTCAACCGCGAGGAGGTCGTGCGAAATTCACGAGTGCTGATCCGCCTCGCCGCCGTGCTGGACATTCCCGTACTCCTCACCACCCAGTACGCGCGCGGTCTCGGCGAAACCGTCCCCGAAATAGCCGAGCTGCTGCCCCACGTACACCCGATCGACAAGATGGACTTTGGCTGCTTCGGGCGCGAGGAGTTTCGAACCACACTGCACGACCTGCCCGGCTGCCGCACAACCGTACTCCTGTGCGGAATCGAGAGCCACATCTGCGTCATGCAGACCGCCCTCGGCGCCCTCGACAACGGATACATGGTGCACGTCGCCTCCGACGCCGTAAGCTCACGCAGCGAACTCAACTGGCGCCTCGGCCTCGACCGCATGGAATCCGCAGGATGCGTCATCTCCTCCACCGAGATGATGATGTACGAACTGCTGCGCCGAAGCGGCACAGCACAATTCAAAGAGATGCTGCAATACATCAAGTAAGCCGAGCGGCCCAGCTCTGAGGAGCAAGAGAAACTGACGGTGCCCCACATCTGCCGCAGTTAGCAGATGTGGGTCTTTCGGACGCCATACCTATCCGAGCATGTTCATCTTCTGCTCAGCGAACCCGAGCGTGGCACGTTGGCACGTGCAGTGCAATCGTCGAAAAGTGCGTCGGCACGGATGGCGCGAGTCACACGTACGGAAAGCGTGGGAATACGCGCTCCCTTCTGGCAGCCACGCTACTACGACCGCTACATGAGAGATTATGATGAGTTCTCGCAAACGCTGCGATACATTCATCGCAATCCGGTAAAGCGCGGATTGTGCGCTTCGCCTGAACAATGGCCGTGGAGTAGCTTCCGGCATTACTGGAACGGTGCTGATGTAGCAGTGGAAATCGAGTCAGCGTGGACAGCTCGTGGCAGACACTTTCAAATTTAATGGGCCGCAGCCCCAGAGTTGGAACAGCACCAACTCTGGGCGACCCGCGATGGATCGTTCCAGTTTATTATCGTTCCAGTTTATTAAAGATAGCGACGGGTTTATAAATCACAGGCAATTTGTTCCCGATGCACCGGTAAAATAAAAATGATAAATGCCTCAGAACAGTTTGCCGCTTTGCTCAAGGAATCAGGCATTTCTCTTGCCTCACTTGGCATTAGGGATGTCGGACTATTGCGAGCGGACGCTTTGAAAACAGTCGAAATCCTTCGGAGTGCTAAGCTCCCCATTCTCGGTGGTGACGTCTATTATCGCCGTGGGGACCGAGTAGAAGTTGCATACGCCAATTGGTATGCAGATCCGAAGCCTACGGAGGACCACGAGACGCACCTCCGCCGCAGTTGGGATAAGGCTGAGGCGTACGTCAGGAACTTCCCTGAACCCTCCGATGCTGAGGTGCTATTCGCGATCGTGGTCGGAGAGATATCTGGCACTCATGACCGATTGAGGGCAGTGTAAACGACGGGTGGCCCAGAGTTGGCGCTGTTCCAACTCTGGGGCTTCTATGGCGAGCAGTTTCCCAGAGCGCAGCTGGACACCACACGATCGATCCGATTGAAATTGGACCGGAGCTGATATTGACCGGAACGCAAAAAACGTGAGCAAAACACAGCCGAACCCCGGCGCCCTAGCGGACGCCACCGGCGGCCAGGAGCACCGCTTCGCCAAGCCTTTCCGCCTCGTCGATGAGGCGATTGCGCGAAAGGTCTGTCCCGGCGCGGCCCTGGCCGTCACCCTCCGCGGCAGCCTCCTAGCACTGCGCGCCTTCGGAAAATTCACCTACGAGCCCCAAACCCATACCGTCACGCCCGAGACCGTCTGGGACCTCGCATCGCTGACCAAACCCATCGCCACCACCTCCATGGCCATGCTGCTCTTTGATCGCGGAAAGCTCTCGCTCGACACCACCGTCGCCGAACTGCTCCCCGACTTCGCCGCCGCCGCCGACGCTCGTAGCTGGCGCAAGCAGGTCACCGTCCGCATGCTGCTGGCGCACTCCTCGGGACTGCCCGCCCATCGCAAGCTCTACCTCGCCACCAACGGCCGCGATGCGACGCTGGCGGCGGCGCTCCGCGTTCCACTCGAAGCCGCCCCGATGGAAAGGGCCGAGTACAGCGACATCGGATTCATCCTGCTCGGCGAGTTGCTGGAGCGCGTCGCCGGGGAGCGCCTCGATACTTTTTGCCACCGCGAGATCTTCGCTCCCCTAAACCTTAACTTCACCTTTCTTCCGCATCCATCTCACCGCACACACATTCCTCCCACCATAAATGACGCGGACTATCGCCACCGCATCATTCAGGGCGAGGTCAACGACGAGAACGCCTCCGCCATGGGAGGCATTGCCGGTCACGCCGGATTGTTCGGCGATACCCTCTCAGTCGCGCGCTTTGCCCACTGCCTCTTGACTGCCGAAGTATCGCGTGCAACCCACCCCCTCTTCCGTCCCGAAACCATCGCGCTCTTCACCACCCGCCAGCCCCAGCCTCCGGGAACCTCGCGAGCCCTCGGCTGGGACACCCCCTCCCAACCATCGCAGTCCGGAATTAAATTTTCTCCGCGCTCCTTCGGCCACCTGGGCTATACCGGCACATCGCTCTGGTGCGACCCCGTGCGCGGCCTCTCCGTTACCCTGCTCACCAACCGCACCTGGCCGGATGCCCGCAATCAGGCCATCAAAGACCTGCGTCCGCTGCTGCACGACGCCATTTTCGACGCCCTGCCCAATGACTAATCGGCGCGCCCCGTACGATTCACTCCCAAGTGTGTAAAATCTTAACCAGGCACTCATATTTCATAGTTTTTCTCCGGACTTCATTTCATGGACAAGCTTGTAATTCGCGGCGGCAATCCGCTGCTGGGCACCATACGAATCAGCGGCGCGAAAAACGCAGCGCTCCCCGCCATGGCGGCCGCGCTGCTCACCAGTGATACGGTCATCCTCGAAAACGTCCCCCAGGTACGCGACATCGAAACCGAGCGCCGGTTGCTCTCGGCCATGGGCGCCGAGGTCGAACTGGGATACGGCCGCGCGCAGCACCGCACCACCATCTGCGCCGCCAAGCTCAGCGAAAATCCCGAGGCCAGCTATGATCTCGTAAAGACCATGCGCGCCTCGTCTCTGGTGCTGGGCCCTCTGGTCGCGCGCGTAGGTTTCGCAAGGGTCTCCATTCCCGGAGGCTGCGCCATCGGCGCCCGTCCCATCGACCTGCACCTCAAGGGCCTGGAGAAGCTCGGCGCAAAGATCGTTCAGGAGCACGGATACATCGAGGCGCGAGCCAAAAAGCTCAAAGGCGCGCACTACTCTTTCGACAAAATCACCGTCACCGGAACCGAAGACATCCTCATGGCCGCCGTTCTCGCCGAAGGCGAGACCGTGCTCGAGAACTGCGCCCGCGAGCCCGAAGTCGTAGACCTCGCCGCCCTGCTGGTCAAGATGGGAGCGCACATCAAAGGCGCGGGAACCTCCACCATCCACATCAAAGGTGTGGAGCAGTTGCACGGCGCGCGCCATCGCATCATCCCCGACCGCATCGAGGCTGCAACCTTCATCCTTGCCGGAGCCCTCACCGGCGGCGACCTCATGCTCACCGACTGCGATCCCGCCCACCTCACCTCCCTGCTCAACAAGCTCGAAGAGGTCGGCGTAAAGGTAAAGGTAGGCGAGGGTTGCGTGCGCGTCATGGGCGACGCCGCTCCGCTCACCTCCGGCGACATCACCACCGAAGAATATCCTGGCTTCCCCACCGACGTGCAGGCGCAGTACATGACGCTTATGACACAGGCCGCCGGAACCTCCGTCATCACCGAAAACATCTTCGAGAACCGCTTCATGCACGCCCAGGAGCTGTGCCGCATGGGCGCCAACATCAAGATCGAGGGACGCCGTGCCGTCGTGCGCGGCAACAGCACTCTCAGCGGCGCCGCCGTGCAGGCCAGCGATCTGCGCGCCTCCGCCTCGCTCGTCCTCGCCGCCCTCGTCGCCCAGGATGAAACCATCATCGACCGCGTCTACCACATCGACCGCGGTTACGAACGCATCGAAGAAAAATTGCGCGGCGTAGGAGCCCAGGTAAAACGAATCGGTGAGATACTCCCAAAGCGAGTCGGAGTATAAGCCCAGCAGGTGAGGGTCGGACAGGTGGCCCACATCCGCCCGCAGTTGGCGAATGTGGGGGACGCGAGTGCTCGGGTGCCCCACATCTGCCGCAGTTAGCAGATGTGGGTCTTTTGCATCCGCCCGCACGCAATTTGTAACGCATGGACGAGTCACCACCTCCGCGTTACTTTAGCCCCCGCAATCCACGAATCTTTACGCCAGAATCCAAGCTCGCCGTGAGAAACTTACAGAGATGACGAAATCCGAAGAACTGTTTGAAGCCCTCTGCGCCACCAGCTCCATTCGTGCCGAGAGGGTGCATATCGATCGGGACGCGGCGCCAGACTACATGCTCTGGTGCGGCAATGCTTCGATCGTTATCAAGGTGAAACAGTTCGATCCCGCTCCCCCGCCCCAACGCACTGCCCACGCTCCCCTTCATGAAGGAGACGCCTTCTACGACAGTGTGCCGGGCGAACGGGTGCGTTCCAAAATCGACAGCGCCATCCCACAGTTCAAGCGCCTCTCGGGCGGAGTCCGGCCGGCCTTGCTCGTTCTCTATGACAACGTGCGCCTATGGCCTGAGATTTGCGATCCCTACGCAATCAGTGTTGCCATGTACGGCATTGAAACCGTTCATGTAACGCCGCTCGTCGCGGCCTTCGAAACATCGGGGCTCGCACCGGAGGGCCGGACCACCTTAGTCGCTCCACACCCTGCCGCAACCCGAAAGGCAATCTCTCGCGCCAGCACCACGCTTTCGGGAATCGCTCTGCTCTCCGACGAGGATGGCCAGGTTACGATGCAGGTCTTTCACAACTTCTTTGCCCGCAACCCAATCGATCCCAGCCTCTTGAGAAACGCCGCAATCACCCACTATCGGCTAACCGAGAATCCCGATCAGGTCTTCGCCGACTGGACTCCATTCGATCCCCAGCCCTAATTGAGTGGGGGACGACACGTAGCACTGGTGCCCCATTTCTGCCTTCATTTGGCAGAAGTGGGGTAGTTGTCATGGCTCAGGTTGGGCACTGCTGCGGGGCGATCCGCAGAGCCAAAGCTTGATCCGTTGTGAGCAGCCGTACGCCGCGCGACTCAAGATCATTCAGGACAGATTGCCCTTTATCCTCATCGAGAGACCGAATCGCGTCGGTGACAAGCATGACTTGACGACCGCGATGCAGCAGACCCTCAACAGTACAGCGAACGCAATACTCTGTAGCCACTCCGAAGACCACGAATTCCGGGGAGCCTGCTGCTTTCGAACTCAGAAGATCGAGAAGAACATCCGTATTCGGGTTATCGAACACATCCAGCGTGTTCTTTTCAAGGATGATCTGCGCGCGGGTCAGGAGATCGACAGGAAACGAGAATCCCCTCTGATTGGGAATGATAGAGAAATTCAAGGCCCGTGCTTCGGGGATAAGTTCCGCTCCGGACGTGCCCTTTACGCAATGGACTGGCCATTGGCGGAGTTCGGGGTCGTCAGCATTGTGTGCATCAGCTGAGCTAACAAGAAATGCCTTCGCATGACGTGCGGCTTCAACAAGACGATTCACGTTGTAGATGATCTTCTCAGCACCGGGAACATACAGTCGTCCGCCTGGAAACATGAAGTCCGCTTGCAGGTCCACTCCCCACATGACAGTTCCGCGTAACGCCGCAGAAGCGGTTGGCCATGACGCCCTGAGCGACGCTGGATCCATAGTCGATTGCCGCACTCGATCCCCGAGCGCTTCAAGAGGAGTGCTATAGCGAACTGGGTATGGCGGCCGTGCTTTATCGAGTGCGAGCAGTCGCGAAGGCAAATGCTCGCGCGCTGCGAGAAAACGATGGCGAGCAGCTAATGTCTTTGCAGCGGAATCCTCTCCCGCAGTTTCAACCCGGCGGCCTTCGCGCATCACCGGAACGAGAAGCGGCTCACTTCCTGCATAGGATTCACCTGCCAGGCCGATAGTATCGCCGGAAAATCTTCCATCTTCTCCGGTAAAGCGGAAGACCTGTTTGGCACCGGGATAGGTCTTCTTCTCTTCGCTGAACTTTGCAGTGCCGTGGACTTCTCCCCCGATCTCCACTTCGACCAGCTTGTAGATCATACCCACGAACGGCGCATCGCAAGAGGTGGACAGCGCTGTGCCGACGCCGAACGAATCGACGCAAGCCCCGCTTTTAAGCAGAGCTTCAATGCGATCTTCGTCGAGATCTCCCGAAGCAAAGATCTGCACATCTGTCCAGCCAACATCGTCGAGCCGCTTGCGGGCCCAAACGCTATCGGCGAGGATATCGCCACTGTCTAATCGGATACCGCTGGGTTTGCGCCCGAGCGCAATGATTTTGTTGATTGCCGCACGAACGTCATAAGTATCCACCAGAAGTGTCGATCTTTCGGGGAAGACGTCCAGGAACTGGCAGAAGGCTGTCGCCTCGTCCGGATATGCCATGATCCAGGAGTGCGCCTGAGTGCCGAAGACTGGAATTCCAAAGCGGAAGCCCGCGAACGTATTAGACGTGCCTTGGCAGCCACCAATGAAAGCAGCGCGGGCGGCGAGGATACCGGCTTCAACGCCATGAGCGCGCCGTGAGCCGAATTCAATCACCGGGCGACCGGAGGCACTCGCGGTTATGCGCGCTGCCTTGCTGGCGACAAGAGTCTGCAAATGAATAATGGCGAGAAGACCAGTCTCCACCAGTTGCGCTTCAGCAAGGGGAGCAGTTACACGAAGCAGTGGTTCGCCGGGAAAGGCAACCGTGCCCTCAGGCAAAGCCCACACATCGCCTTTGAATCGGAATTGCGCTAAATACTCGAAGAAGTCAGAGCGGACATGCCGGAAGATCGGGAGAGACTTTAAATACGAGATCTCCTCCTTCGAGAACTTGATGTCCTCCAAAAAATCGAGCGCCTGATCCAGGCCAGCGGCGATTAGAAAGTTGCGACGCTCAGGAAGATCGCGAACGAAGAGCTCGAAGGTGGCTCGTGCGTTGAAGCCGTTCTGAACGTAGCCGGCCGCCATCGTAAGTTCGTAAAGGTCAGTGAGAAGACCGGAGTTCAAACTGATCGAGTGTTCGGGCATGATGTCGTCTCCTCCGCAGTCCATAGCAGCTTCCAGAGCCACGAATCATCGACGCCTTCAACCTAACGCACCGCACTAGGGTTGGCAATGAAGAAAGCGCTGCGGCAAAGACGTCTCGGGCAAACGTACGCCGCAAAAGGAGGTGCTGGTGCCGAGCCAGAGCCGACCGCCACTTTCCCAGATTGGCACCTGCAAACGGCCGTTGATTGTTGCGGACAATGTGAGACCCAGTTGTGGATTCTAACCTCTCATCGTGGTGCACAACTGGCTAGAGCGTCTTCCAACAGTGCAGCGTTCGGAACATCCGGAGCACAGTTGCTTTTCAATTCCATCAGAGCGGGAAAAAGCCTCGGGTCGCTGATGGCTTCTGCTGCCTCCAGCGTGAGACGTCCCGCGTTACCCGAGGTCAACTCCGAGATGAGCAGCTCTATTACTCTTTCGTCTTTTCGAAGCGCCAAGCCAACCAGCCCTTCCCCGCGGGTCTCATCGTGCAGGTCAGATGTGCGATCAAACAAGGCTTCGCGAATCTCTGGCGTGTCTGCCGGAATCATTGTGCCGAGTGCGAATGTCGCCCATTCCCGCACCAACTCTTCGGAGTCTCGCGAAAGTTCGATCAACGCTTCAATTGCATCCGGGTGGTCGTGTCCAGTCAGCCCCAATACAACGCCGAAGCGCACATCGGAATTGGAATGGCTTTTCAAAGGAAGGAGCAATGCTATGGCTCTGGGATCTTTCAGATGGCCGAACGCCACCCCAATGCACTCCAGAACGTTAGGGTCGGTTTCCTTGGCTAGCATTGCCGCGAGTGTCTCAAAACACTCGTCTGGAAATGTCCTGTCCGGAATCCCAAGCTGGCCGAGAATATTCGCACCAAGCTGACGCTCGTCCGCACTCTCGCTGGCACATAGCCGCTTGGCCGATTCGAGAACTCCTCTGCTCCCCTTGTGATGCAATAAGGTCACGGCTTCCCACGCAGCATCCTCGTCCTGCTCCGTCAGTGCAAGTTTGACTAGCTCCTCGATGCTGCGGGAGTCGTTATGCTTTTTCGGACCGTATTTTAGATCAGGGATCATTTAAGCCACCGTACCTGCCGCTATGTGATGGAAGGTCGATGTATCGACCGTGTAAAAGCGGATGCGGGCCTCGCCATCTATGTGCGCTTTCAACAGCTCGACCCATTGCGCGTACACATCACGGTGATGGTCCTCAGCGTGGTCCCTTGTCTCCCAGAAAGTGATCATAAGGAATTGGCTCGGTTCGTCGCTGGACTGCAGAATCATGAGATCGATCAAGCCGCGCTGTCTGCGCAGCACCGGAATGATTTCCTCATGGATGATCTCCCGGGTTAGCTCGCAGGTGTCCGGGAGAACGGTGAACGATGCGATGCAGGTATACATGGAGCGCCTCCAGGCGGATTAACTCCTTACCATGGCTTATCACACGGCAGCCTATCAGTCTGTGGCAGCAGTCACTTCAGAACAAAGATGCAATCACATCGGAGTTGCTCACCTTGATCTTGCTGTCGCCGAAGATGCCGGTTCAGATCCATTGCTTCCGCAGCAGCCACTTTGATGATCGGCGTCAGGCCCGTATAGCTGAGCAGCATCGGCATCAGGATTGGCCAGTACATCCGCCAGCAGTTGGCGAATGTGGGGGACGACGGGTGCCCCACATCTGCCGTCGTTGGCAGATGTGGGGTAGTTGACTCTGTTCTTGCCCTTGTTTTTTGGAGCGCGAATCTCTTACGCCGCCTTCGACATCGACCTGTATTTCTTGATCGCTCGTTCAAACCCCGGCGTAGCTTTCTTCAAGTCCCCCAACGTCATCGCAGGATGAATTTCTACCCGAGCGCCGAAGGCAAGAAACCACGGCTCCGCCATCGCCGGAATCTCCGATTGATCTTTGATCTCGCAAAAGATAAATCCCGTTCGGACTCCCTGCTCTTCGGCAAAATACGCGGCCTCCGGTCTGATGTCGTTAAGGATCGACTCGATTATCTTCCCCAGGCTGCCGTCCATGACACGTTCATTACCAATCTCAGTGGGAATGGAAACCTTCAGCAAACAACGCATGAAAACCTCCTTGTGTGTTCGCGGTGTTTAGAACGTAATCCGTCCGGAGAAGTTGCCCTCCAACCCTGACACGGGTGGCCCACATCCGCCCTCTTTTGGCGAATGTGGGGTTGTTGACGCGGGTGGCCCATATTAGCCCGCCTTTGGCTAATGTGGGGCTGCGTTGTCCTTGTCACGGCTTCGTTTCGGGATCGTTGGCGGGTGGCCCACATCCGCCTTCTTTTGGCGAATGTGGGGACGCAAGCCAGCTTACATACCGGCGATGTTTCTTTTGTCCGCCGTCCATTGCGATTCAATTTCTACGCCGCATTCCTCGTGTATTAGCCCGCCTTTGGCTAATATGGGGCTGTTGACGTTGTACTTGTCACGGCTTCTTTTCGGGATTGTTGGATACTCGGCGATTTTCCGCCAGCTATAGAGCAATCCGTTAAGATGCCGTTGCTATCGAAATACCTAATGCGGTTCATCTTGGATTGGGTTCCGTTAGCCCCAGACTCGAAGTTGCTAGGTCTCACAAACTGAAATTCTCACTTGTACACAGAAGAGCTTACAAATACTATTCTCTGCAGGTGATACCGATATGCCAACAACCTTGTCAGTTTCTGACTTCAAGCTGATTCGGGCCGTTTGCGAGCTTCGCTATGAGGATGCCTTTCTGGTCTACGACCGAACAGGAGAGGTAGCGCAATCTATGCGCTCGGTATTCACAGATTTGAAAGTCAACAGCGCGACCCCCAACCAATCACTGTTTCAATGCAAGGAGGGGGGCCTTCAGCTTGAGCTAAATGCTTGTCGTTTTACGGGAGAGCGTCCTGATCACGGCCTCGAACACTTTTCCGCGAATTGTGAAACTTTCTTTTCGGCGGTGACGGAAACATTAAATATCCGGGTGTTCACAAGGATCGGGCTTCGTCTGATCTTCAGAAGCAAGACCGATGGACTCGCAGAAGCCAAGGCAGCACTGAGGTCTCTGAATCTTGCAAACTTTGGTTCACGGTTGTGGTTCGGAGCAGCAACTGATCCCGACGAACTTATGTATCGGT
Source organism: uncultured Acidobacteriota bacterium (assembly GCA_963738165.1). Lineage (GTDB taxonomy): Bacteria > Acidobacteriota > Terriglobia > Terriglobales > Acidobacteriaceae > TOLSYN. Next base: position 284,893 of record CAVTVE010000014.1, on the reverse strand, counting down.
GGGAAAATGATGAAATTGGTGCCATGTTGCGCCTGAAGGCAGAAACCGGAAAAATCGATGTGACGTTCCCAGCCGAGCTCGACGAACTGGAGACTTCTTCTATTCATCAGTCGTTCAGTGGGATACTGTTGGATGTGGACTATTACACGGTTGCTCCGGTTGAGAGATCACAATGGAGTGCGACGGCGTGGATACCTCCGGCTGGTCGGAAGATCAGAAAAGAAACAGATCAATTGTTTGGTCGGTGACCTCAAATGAGCGACACATTTTCCGAAACACGACCGCGTTTCGATGTGAATCCTTCATCGAAATTGCAGGGCACTGCGTTTCGTCTGTCTGCAACTGGGCGGAATGTTGCAGATGAGCCCAGAGTGCGGGGACTGCGAACGGAAGGGAATGTCGCACTGGCCCCAATTTCGATCGATCAGCTATATCACGCCGAAGAAGGTGCCAAGCCAGAGCTAATTCGCGCCCTCAGCATAATGGCCGATGGAATCGAAGCTCTTGGGCAAAGTAGGCGTGCCATTCAGGAAAGTAATCTGATGTTGGCGGATCAAGTTCTGCTCAAATTTCAAAGCCTCCTTCCCGACCTATTCGGATGCCGAAAGATTGGCGACGGATTTGCGAATGTCATAAACTCGATTCACTTTGCGTTCGTCAATCGCAAAGGAAAACCTCTGTCATTAGGAGAGACAACCTCAGTTTGGCGGGTCATGAAGGAACTCCGAAACGGTCCTTTTCTTTCATTCGATGGGTCGTTGGAGTTCGTCGCCCAATTGGAAGATGCAGGCCTCGCAGTCTTTCCGTCCGTACTCGCGGATCTTGTACCAGATCCTCCGAATGACTAAAGCTTACGTAGAAACAACGATACTGACGGACGCTTTACTGAAGCCCGGTACAGTAAAGCAGGCTGCGGCGCTCCGCGCAATTTCTAGCTTTGAAACCAGCCTTTTGCCTGTCTACTCAATAAAGGAATGGAAGGCGGGCCCGCTTCAAACCTACAGTTACGTACATGACAAGTTGGTAGTAACGGGCTCTTTGGGGGACACGCTCGAAGCAATCAGTCGCCTTCACCCTCTCAGGGCCTACATGAAGAACACGTCGTTAGAGGCTTGGACAGCTGCAACTCGATTCGTGGAAAGCTCAGCTGGGGACGTGCCAGTCGACGAACTGGTGGATCGGTATCGCTTAGCTTTAGCAAGTCTAATTAAGACTAGTTGGCGGAAGCGTCGTAAGCTAACGACGGAGACCATCCAAGACCTTGATTGCTATATTGAGGCAGAGCCCAAGATCGAAAAAACAAAGGGCCTATTTGATCTTCACCCGATGAAGTGTGAGCGAGACCGGGAATGCCACCTAGCGGCAGCATTGAAATCACGGCCAGAGATGTTGGAAAAGTTGCGAGCGTCCATTCCCGAAAAATCTATTCGGAATGAGGATAGGAAGCGTCGCGCGGCGTTGAAGCAGCTCCTTCGGCCAAAGGCCCGCATCGACCGGGACACGTGCCGAGATCTTGGGGACGCGGTGTTTGCGTTCTTTTGCCCCGACGATGCAGTGATTCTCACCACAAATATCAAAGACCATAGGCCGCTAGCCGAGGCGTTGGGAAAGGAAGCTCGAACACCCTAGGAATCCATGTGACTAGGTGGCTCAAGTTGGCTTGCCGTTTGCATCCGCGCAAAGCCCCCTCCTACCAACTGGCTACGCGATTTAGGATAGTTGGCGAAAACAGGGCAAGTAACTCACTATCCACCAAGTGAACCGCCGAGCGTTCGGAAAATAGATCCATGGGGGCAGCAAGCCGGTAGAACCGGCACCCGTTCTCAAACCTCGGCGGGCAATCATCTCGCCGCATCAACTCGCCCATCGTTTCCAATTCCAAAACGATTTGCACACCAGTAAACTCCTCAGTCCGAACGATTACCCAACTTGCCACCCCTTTCCCATACTTTTGCACCGTCCACGATGCAAGTATCCGAAAACGCCCTGTCCCCAATCGCCCCCAAAATGCACTTTCACAACCCGAACCCGCACGTTTCGCGCACAAAATCGACGCATTCTGCACCTTGTCAAGCGAACTTTCTTTCAGATTCCTCCCAAGCGTCTGATTCCACGCCATATAGAGCTTTCCCACAATTGACGGGATCACCCCCCAGACTTGCTATCCTGAAGTTAGGGATGAAAGCTGCTTTTTGGAGTGGAACGTCGCTCAAAGCGGTGACACTTCGCCCCCAACCATCCTGTTTTCAAATTTTTGCGCGGATATATAGGGGGGTAGGTAGGGCCACCAAAATCAGCGCGCCGCGCCAACCTTGGAACCTTGAAACTTTGACACCTTGAAACCTTGCCTTCACCGCCCAGAGCCGCGATAGATCGTGACTTCCGGCTTTCCAAGCGTGCGGATAATTGCGACCTTGGTCAGGCCTCGCGGATTGACGCGAACGGCCTCTGCGACCGGATCGCCGGCGACCGCAACGATGTAGTCAGCCCCCGCAAAAGGCGCGCTGAGGGCCGAGTCCCAGGCGATAAACGTGCTCTCGGAGATGACGCGCTTGAAGTGAATCCCCGCCTTTTGAATCGCTCCGACGTAGTCGCTCGTGTACATCAGAATCGTCGAGTCCTCTGGAATCGGCGCAAGGGCTTGCGCGACCTGCGTCTCAAGTTGAAGGCGGCTTCGGCTGTTTGCCCAGGCTTCGCGATAGCAGATGGGAATCATCCACTTGCGCCCCCAACTGCGATCCTGCGAGCGTTTGGAGAAGCACCACGCAGAGGAACTGTATGCGAGCAGAACAACGACGAAGAGAACCGCGCTTGCGCCAAACGTCAGCCAGCGCCGATGCAGACGCGAGAACGCCCACGGAATCACCGCGACAAAGACAGCGATGGCGGGCAGCAATTCCAGTCCATAGCGCACGTTGTAGTAGGAAAAGGGCCACCACTCCGGCACAAAAATGGGAACGCTGCCGTAGGCAATCGAGTAGGCGTAAAACGGCAGCGGTATCCACAGCAGAAGCAGTGGAGCGAAGCGGCGCAGGTCGAAGGCTGCGATCAGGACTCCGGCAACGGCGAGCAGAATCAACCAGTTCTGGCGCGAGCCTTCTCCGGTGTTCATACGCGCGGCCTTGAGGAAATATTGTGCCGCGACCGTCATGCTGTTCTTGCCCGGATAAGGCGGATCGCCGGGATGCGAGGAGCGCTTCTCGATGGCCTTGGCCGAATACGGTCCGTTGAGCCAGTCGAGCGGATGTCCGTTGTTCTTATAGTTGTGCGCAAGCCAGAGCGTGGGGCACAACGCAAGCAGCAGGAGGAAGCAGATCATGGAGCGCGAGAGACGTCCAATCTCCAGCTGCGAGGGCCGCATTGAGAGCCAGCGCAGGGCCGCAAAGACGGCGCAGAGGCCGATGACGAAGGCGAGGATCCATCCGTCGTAGCGGGTAAAGATTGCCGCCGCAAGGCACAGTCCGCAACTCTCGATGCCGCGCCAAGCGGGCAAGGCGTGAGTCTCGCGAGCCGAGCGCGGGGAAAGTCCGTGGAGAAACGCGTCAAAGTACACCACTGCCCAGATGACAGCGGCGAGGAAGATCGATTCGGTCATGGCCGTCGATTGCATGTAGAGCATCGACGGATTCAGGGCATAGATGGCCGCGGCCAGCGAGGCAGCCGAGGCCGCGGCGCGCGCCCGGACGAGCCGGTAAACCCCTGCAACACCCAGGACATAGGCGAGCATCGACGGAATCGAGCCGCCGACGCCGGTGCGCCAGAGCCAATCGTTGGCGACAAACGGCGCTGCAAGCAGATGAGGCAGCGGCAGCCAGACGGTTCCCAACTGCGCCCAACCTGGATTGCGCGCATCCGTAAGCCGTCGGGCGATGTTGATATGCGCTACCGCATCGCCCCAGAGAAGAATGTCTCCGCGACGGTAGAAGAACACGAAGGCCACCACGGAGAGCATGAACGCAAGCGCGGAGACAAGGGCCAGTTCGCCATTGCGTCCGCGCTGCTCTTCTACGGTTTCGTCAACGCTAATGTCGTGGAGTTCGAGATTCACGCTCACTGCGGCCCCCGGAGTTACTCAAGATGGGTCAGGCTGCGGAACAGCCGGAAACGCTCCTCGATTTCGTCGCGGGTGAGCGAGATGAGACGCTCGGGACCGAAGCGCTCGACGGTGAACGAGCCCATCACGCCTCCGTAGAACATGGCCTGCTTGAGCACGGCTCGCGTAATCTCAGGCTGCGAGGCGATGTAGCCCATGAAGCCTCCGGCAAAGGTGTCCCCGGCCCCGGTGGGGTCGTGGACCTCGGCGATGGGCAGAGCCGGGGCGCGGAATGGGTGGGTGCCGTCCCCGAAAAAGATCGTGGCGCCGTACTCGCCGTGCTTGATGACCAGCGACTTAGGACCGAGAGTAAGAATCTTTCTAGCGGCTAGGACGAGGCTGTTCTCACATGCGAGCAGTTTGGCTTCGCCATCATTGATAAGAAGAATATCGACTTCCTTCAATGTTTCGAGAAGCTCGGCGCGCTTGATGTTGATCCAGAGATTCATGGTGTCGCCGCCTACCAGCGCTACACGCGGCATTTTGCGGCGCACGTCGAGTTGCAACTCGGGCTGGATATTGGCGAGGAACAGAATCTTGGAGTCCTCGTAGGCAGCAGGAATTTTGGGGACGAAGTTTTCAAAGACGTTGAGGTCGGTGAAGTTGGTCTTGGCCTCGTTTACGTTCTCGCCATACTCGCCACCCCAATGAAAGCTCTTGCCGGAGGCGTGCTCGATGCCGCGGGTATCGATGCCGCGAGCGGTAAGGACGGTCTCGTGCTCAGCCGTGAAGTCTTCTCCGACCACTCCAACTATCCGGACCTGGGTAAAGAAGCTGGCAGAGAGCGAGAAGTAGGTTGCGGCGCCGCCCAAGATCTTCTTGCGCTCGCCAAAGGGGGTTTTCAAGGTATCGAATGCAACGGAGCCAACTACGAGAATGGACATGTTATGCGCCCGCCTTGGAGCTGAGATATTTACCCACGAGCAGGTCAAGCTTGGCGCGAGTTGCGGGAGGGATTGCCTGCGGCGCTGTCATGATGGCCATGGCGAGCGCCTGTCCGCACTTGCATGCGCGGCTGGTGCCGAGGGCGGCAACCGCCTCGCGAACTACGCTGGCGGCGTTCTCGGCGTTGCGGGTGAGGACACCTACGATCTGCTCCACAGTGACGCTATCGTGAGCGGGATGCCAGCAATCGTAATCGGTGACCATAGCGATGGTGACATAACAGATCTCGGCCTCGCGCGCGAGTTTGGCTTCCTGGAGATTGGTCATGCCGACGATGTCAAAGCCATGTGCGCGATATACGTTGCTCTCAGCCTTGGTGGAGAACTGCGGGCCTTCCATGCAGACGTAGGTGCCGCCGCTCTTGGTGACCACTCCGGCGGCGGCTCCGGCCTTGGCGACGACGGAAGCCAGCTCTGGGCAGATGGGATCGCCGAAGGCGATGTGGGCGACGATGCCCTCACCGAAGAAGGTGGAGACGCGCTGCTTGGTGCGATCGTAGAACTGGTCAGGAATGACGAAGTCCGTGGGCTTGTGCTCTTCCTTGAGCGAGCCGACGGCGGAGACGGAGAGGATGCGTTCGACGCCGAGTTGCTTAAATCCGTGAATGTTGGCGCGGAAGTTGAGCTCGGTGGGAAGGAGGCGATGGCCACGTCCGTGACGGGCGAGGAATGCGACCTTGCGTCCTGCAAGGTTCCCGAGAACATAAGCGTCCGAGGCTGCGCCGAAGGGGGTTTCGAGTTGAACTTCGTGAATGTCTGTGAGGCCCTTCATCGAATAAAGGCCGCTGCCACCGATGATGCCAATCTCTGCCTGTGCCAAATGCAATCTCCAAGAAACGCAAGACGTAAGCGGAAAAGCTGATTATACCGGAGGCAGGGACGCGAGCGGATGCACGGGATGGTTCATTGCGCGGTCATGAGAACCTTGGCGGGAGAGAGAGCATTGTGGATTTTGGCCGCGTCTTCGGGGCTGAAGGATTCGGCGGCAACGACGGTTGAGCCGTCGACGTAAAGGCGAACGGCGCCTTCTTCGGTGCTCCACTGACGCGGCGAAGCACCGGGCTGAACCGACTTGTAGCGCTGCGGGAGCGAGCGCTCGTAGACGGAGGCGAACTCACTGGCGACGTCGGAAGAGGCGAAGCTGAGGACCAGGGCGAGCGACACGGGCGCGTCCGTGGGAGACTTTTTGTTGGTAAGAGCCATATAGTAGCCGCCACGCCAGGCTGGGGCGAGTTTGTCTGCGATGTCGCTGCCGCCCCACTGACGTAGGATGACGCGGAGGTCGATTTCGCCTAGGCCGGAGAAATCATTCCGCCGCCAGTCGGGGCCGAGATTTTTTTCCAAGGGCACGACTTTGAGCTGGGGCTGAGGCTCGGCGCTGAGATAGGTGGCGGGCTGCATGATCTCGCGGGTGTCAAACGGCGGGTGCTCGAAGACCCCGGCAAAGGCGGCCTGCTTGCCGCGCTTGACCAGGAGGGTACGGGCGAACTCCATACCGTAGGTGTAGGGAAAGAGCATGGCCTCGCGCAGGTAGATTGGAGCTTTGGCGTACATCGGCGTGGAGCCTTCGTCGAGCATAGACGATTTCATCGAAGTGACCAGATCGGGGGCGCTCTCCACGCTCTGGCCGACGGAGGTGAGCTGGTAGTCGAAGAGCACGATCATGGCTTGCCCCTCGACCACTGCCTGGCGGGCGGTACGCTGCTCGTCGAGAAGCATCTGCGCAGTATCGTCTTTGGAATCTTTGGCTACGTTCAGCCACTTTTCGAGGTCGAAGCTCTGGTCCTGCAGAGCGTGAACGAGTTCGTGGGCCATCACCGGCTTCTGAACGTCAGGCGCAACCCAGTCGAGGAGATAGACGGTTTTGCTGTGCGCGTCATACCATCCCTCGACCTGCTCCTTGTAGAGGCCGAGCATGTACTCGCGTAGATTAAAGCCGCGGGGGAGAAGGCCGAGCTTTTTTAGCGAGATCGCGGAGCGGTCAAAGCGCTCGCCATTTCCCTGCTCTTTCATGCGAGCCTCGACGTACTTTGCGACCTCCTCCCGGCTGGCCAGCTTTTTTTTGACAGAGTGGAGGATGGGAAGGCCGGTGTGCTCGCTGGCGAACTGCAAAATGTTGTCGACGGAGCGGAAAAGCTCTTTGGCCTCAGCCGGGGTGACATGATGCTCCTCGGCGGGAGCCTCCGGTGGCGGAGGTACGGAGGTTCCCTGCGCCGGCGCAAGCGTGGTGAGAGCGAAGGCAAAGGTAAACAGCAGAAAGAGTTTGCGGAAGAGTTTCATCCACGTCCTTTGTGGTGCTGGGCCATGGTGAAAAGATAACATCCGGGGGAGGACGAATGAGGCAGGATCATCGCTAGGTAAATTTTGGACATCTTGACGCTTGGCATCTAAGACAGGGATGCCGCGGGTCCTCGCTTCAAGGTAAAGCTTTGTCTGCCCTGGAGACACGAAGCACGGGGCTCCGACTATAATCGAAAGTTCCAGGTGTATTTTCATTTATGTCTTCTACTTCCCTTCGACAGAAGTTCGGATCGCAGGCGGTGGCCGGGGAATATGCCGGGGCTGAGACCGTGCTGCGCTTTGGTTCCGTCGCAGATGAACTGTCGGCGATACGACATGGCTGCGGTGTCTTTGACCTGGGCTGGCACGGGAAGCTGGTGGTGAGCGGCGAAGACCGGGTGCGCTGGCTCAACGGAATGGTCAGCAACAACACGCGCGACTTGCGGCAGGATTCTGGTAATTACAGCTTTGTGCTGAATGCGCAGGGGCACATTCAGGGCGATCTGCTGGCCTTCCAACGCGGCGAGTTTTATGTGCTTGAAAGCGAGCTGGGGCAGATTGCGACGATTCGCGAATTTCTCGAGCGTTACATCATTATGGATGACGTGGAGATCGGCGACATAAGCAGCAAACTTACCTCGATTGGCGTGGCCGGGCCGCGCGCAGTGGAGGTGCTGAGCGCAGCGGGGCTGATGCCAGGGGCGGCCAAGGCCGGTGAGCTGCTGGATGGGAGCTGGAAAAGCATAGGGTTCTCGGTGTTGCGCGATCCGATCGAGGTAAGGAACTGGTACGAGCTGTGGCTGGCTCCGGAGAACGTTGGGGCCGCATGGAACGCGCTAGTCGCGGCCGGGGCGACTCCGGTGGGCGCCGAGGCCCTGGAGTGGCAGCGAATTCTGCTGGGACTGTTGAGAGTGGGCCTGGAGACGGGCGCTCGCGAGCTGCCGCAGGAGACGGGACAGGATTTCGCGTTGCATCATAATAAGGGCTGCTACATTGGCCAGGAGATCGTGGAGCGCATCCGGGCGCGGGGACAGGTACACCGCCGTCTCACCGGATTCATTGTGGAAGGCAACGCTCCGGAGCGCGGCAGTAAGATCATGGCTGGCGAAGAAAAGATCGGGGAAGTTACGAGCAGCGCGGAAGTCGTGGTGGACGGAGTGGCGCGGACGGTGGCATTGGGTTATGCAAAGCACGCTGCAAAGGATGACGAGAGCCTGAAGATCGGCGGCAGCGAAGCCCGGATCGCAGCATTGCCTTTTCAATTCTAATGGTTTGCTGAAAGCGGCTAGAATTTCTGTATCAGGTTCAGAATTCATCTCTGCTGTAGTGGGAAGAGAGCAATGGAAAAAGAGAAGAAACCAGAGTTTGTAGTGACCGATCGCCGCAAGTTCACAGTGGATGGAGAGCCCCGGCCGGATGCTGAAGTAGAGCCGAAGTCAGAGGCTGCCGCAGCCCCAGAGACAAGCCGGGATGTGCCTCCCGCAGCAGAGCCGGTGAAACCGGCGGCAAAGGAACCGGCTGCGTCAGAGAAGGCAGTTGCGGCAGAGAAGAAGCCACCATTGGCTACTGAGCCGCCTTCGCAGACCGGGTACAACGGCGAGGCCGAACGCTCCGCATTTGGCGGGCAGAAGATGGAATTCGTTCATCTGCTGGACCTGCTGGTGCAGTCGGCGATGATGTACGCCGGGGCAATGGAGACCGGAACCGAACGGCGCGTGGACATTGTAGGGCTGCGTCAGATGATCGATTTGATCGCGGTGCTGGAAGAGAAGAGCAAGGGCAACCTGACGGAACAGGAGCAGGCGATCCTGACCAACACTCTGTTTCAGCTTCGGATGACGTACATGGAAATCGTGAACATGATCGATCGGCAAGCGATGCAGAAGATTCCCGGCTCACCTGGAGCTGGGCGCAAGTGAAGCAAGGCACGATGACAGTGCTGGGCAGCGGTACCTCGATGGGCGTGCCCACGATTGGATGTGACTGCGCCGTCTGCCGCTCCCGCGATCCCCGGGACCGCCGCACGCGACCGTCGGTGATGGTTGAATGGGATGGACATCGGATTGTCATCGACAGCGGGCCGGACTTCCGGGAGCAGGCGATACGGGAAGGTATTAACCGCCTCGATGCGGTGCTGTACACGCACGGCCACGCCGACCACATCTTAGGACTCGACGATTTACGCCCGCTGACCTATCCCAGGGTGACCGGCGGCGGGCGGCTTCCGCTCTATGCGAATCCGGAAACGGCACGGATCTTGCAGTCAGTCTTCAAGTACGTCTTCGATGAAGATTACAAATATGGCGGACTTGCCAAGGTGGAGTTGCGCGAGATCAGCGAGCCGTTCGAGTTGCTGGATGTGCGTGTGATTCCGGTGCCGGTAATACACGGCGACGCCGAGATTTTCGGCTACCGGATTGGCCGATTTGCATATCTGACGGACTTCAGCTCGATTCCCGACAGTTCGATTGCGATGCTGCAAGGCGTGGAGCTGGTGTTCCTGGATGCGTTGCGGCATGAGCCGCATCCTACCCACTCAACGGTGGAAAATTCGTTGAAGGTCGCGGCTCGCATCGGCGCAGCCCAAACGCTGTTTACTCACATCAGCCACGACCTGGCGCACGAGGCGACCAACCAGACACTTCCTCCGGGAGTGCGGCTGGCCTACGATGGATTGCGCGTCGAGATAGACCTGGAGAGCTGATCGTGCAGGTATTCGAGTCACTTGAGGAGATGCCGAAGAACTACGGGCCGGCGGTGGTCAGCGTAGGCAACTACGATGGCGTACACTGCGCGCATCAGAAGCTGATTCAGTCGATCTGTGCGCGCGCAAAGGAGCTGCATGCGCGCGCCGTACTCGTGACCTTCGATCCTCATCCCGAGCGAATTCTGCACCCGCACGGCGGCCCTCCGCTGATTACCCCGATGGCGCACAAGTTGGAGCTGTTGAGCGAGACGGAATTGGACGCAATGGTTCTGGTTCCTTTCACCCGGGACCTGTCAATGATGCCTGCCTTCGAATTCGCGGAAGAGATCTTATTCAACAAATTGCACGCGATTGAAGTCCACGAGGGATTTAATTTCCACTTTGGACACAAGGCGGAAGGCGACCTGGAGAGGCTGCGCGAGTTCGGACACAAGCTTGGCTTCACGGTGGTGGCGCATACGCCGATGCGCTGGGGCGAACTGGTGATCTCAAGCAGCAACGTGCGCGCGGTGGTGCTTGGCGGCGAGGTTGACGTGGCCCGCCACCTGCTCGGACGCGTGTTCAGCATCGATTCCTCCCCGGGTCGCGGGCGCGGATACGGCGCGAAATATACGGTGCCCACGGTGAACCTGGCACGCTATGACGAGCTAACTCCGGCATTTGGCGTGTATGTGTCCGAGATGCGCATCAACGGCGAAGACTTTCAATCGGTCACAAACGTCGGCAACCGTCCGACCTTTGGCGACGACTCGTTTGCTATCGAAAGCTACATCCTGAATTTTCATCCGATCAATCTGACAAACGAGACACCGATCCGGTTGAGTTTTTTGCATCGGCTACGGGCGGAGAAGAAGTTTCCGACCGTGGAGGCGCTGAAAGAACAGATTGGCAAGGATGTAGCGCGAGCGCAACGATATTTCCGGCTGCGCGAGGCGCTTCGAAATAGCAAGGCTGTGTGATCTTCAGTTTTAGCTGTCACCCCGAGCATCGCTGCGACCATCGATTCCCGATCGGAATGCCTCCGGAGCGCATTGAAGATTTGGGCTGCGTGGGGGTTGCTCGGAATGACACCATTAAAAACGTTATGGTGGAACGACGCTAGCGCCGGTTGTCGGTTTGCGGCTCGGGATGGATGAGTACGCGAAACAGTTCCGGCGCCTCCAGCTTGAACCGCGTCTCCAGCGCGGTCTGTATGTCATGCACGCGCGAGAGCAGAAGATTGTCCTGCATGGTGACGTGGCAGGAGAGGAAAAGGTGATCGCGCACGCGCTTGAAGATGATTTCGTGAACGTCCACTACATCCGGGAAAGTGGCGCCGATGGCCTTGAGTTTCTCCTCCAGCTCGCGATCTTCGAGGATGGCGTCGCCGCTTTCGATTGTGGCCGGCTCGCTTTCAATGTGGGTGAGGATTGAGGTGATCTCGGGGACGTGGGCGCGGATGTCAGCCTCAAGGGAGGTGACGCGGTCATGAGCCGCGATCAGCGTCATCCTCTCATCGAGTTCGACGTGGAGTTCAACGTGAACATCACCGTCGAGATCCTGCACGCTGATGTCATGCACCGTGAGATTGTTTCTCAGCGCAGCGGCGCGGATACGGTCGAAGGTGCTCTCGGTATTGAGCTCGCGGGGAACAGCGTTGACCAGCACATCAGCGTTTCCGAGGAGGTGATCAATGCGCTGGCGGACTTCGGAGACGACGGCATCGGAGGCCTGGAAGGTGAGATTGCGCGCCAGACCGACAGCGACATCGGCGAAGTATCGGCTGCCTGCCTTGCGGATGCGAACACGCTCGATGCCAAGGACGCCGGGGACGCTGCGAACCTGCCCGATAATTTCATTACGAACGCCGCGGGGCGCGGCATCGAGTAAAGCATCGAGAGTTTCACGCGACAGGCGCCAACTGACGGAGACCACGATTGCAGCCACACAGAGGGCCGATATGGGGTCGGCTTTGGCGAGCCAGGACACATTGTAATGGCGTCCGGCCCAGACAAAACCGAGGCCTGCGATGACCACGGCGCTGGACCAGATGTCGGTGGCAAAGTGCAGCGCGTCTGCCTGCAAAGCCTGGCTGGAATACTTCTCGGCAACCCGCTTGAGGGCGCGTGAACGCCAGGCATCCATTGCGATCGAGATGCTCATGACGACCACGGCCAAAATGCTGGGCTCGATCTCCACGTTGTGAAAAAAGAGGCGGTGAATGGCCTCCCAGACGATCCAGACGCATGTAATGAGGAGCAGCCCAGTCTCGATGAAGGCGGAGAAGTTTTCAACCTTGCCATGCCCGTACTGATGATCGGCGTCCGCGGGCTTGTCACTGACGCGCACTGAGAATAGTGTCACGATGGCAGCGACAAGATCGAGAGAGGAGTGCAGCGCTTCCGACAGAATGCCGAGGCTGCCGCTCATGATTCCGATTACGAACTTAAAGACAGTGATGACGATGGCGACAAGAACACTGTTGCGCGCCACGCGCTGCTTCTCGGCGCTCATCAACTTGGGGTCTATTGTCATGCCGTCCATACAAGGAAGCTTACCGTGAGCTAACACCGATGCCAAGGCGGGAATGAGGAAGGGTTCAGCGCAAGCACTGGGGCCCAGAGCAGCGTGGGCGGCATTGGGTCGTGGACTGTTCTACTTCCTGCCCCAGTACACACCAGCAACGCCGAAAGTATAGGGAGTGTAATTGACCTCGCGAAAGCCGGCGGCTTTCATGCGCGAGAGCATCTCAGGCGGCTGCGGGAAACGCGCCACGCTGGCCGGCAGATACGAGTAGGGGCCTCTGGTGCCTGAGAGCGCCGAGCCGATGGCGGGCAGAACCCTGCGGAAATAAAAGCGGTACAACTTGCCGAGCAGACCCTTGGGCTCACCGAAATCAAGAATCGCGACTTCGCCAGTTGAGGCAAGGACTCGGTGAATTTCAGAGAGGCCCGCATCATAGTTGGCAAGATTGCGAAAACCGAAAGCTGCGGTTACGAGGTTGAAGCGGGAATCCGCAAATGGCATCTGCAGCGCGTCGGCCTCGACCCACTGCAAAGGGAGTCCAGCGCTCTTCTGTTTGGCGCGACAGAGCATGGGGTGAGCGAAATCGGCGCCCACAATGGAAGCACCGGCGGCACCGCCCTGCCGATAAAGCGCGAAGGTCATGTCGCCGGTTCCGCAGCAGAGATCGAGCACGGCGGCGTCGGTACGGCGGAGGATGTGCCGGAAGCGGCGGGCGGTACGCCACCACCAATAGCGATCGATGCTGAGAGAAAGCACGTGGTTGAGCAGGTCATAGCGCGGCGCGATGCTGGAGAACATCTGGCGCACGGCATTGGCGGCGGCTTTCTGATCCTGGGCGGGCTCAACACGAGCACCCACAGTATTGGGAGCGCTGGAAACAGCCGGCACCGGTTTCACTTCATCCATCGTTTTCATTCCGTCCTGAGATTTCGTCCGGCTTAGGCCTGCGACAGATTCCGCAGCTCCTTTACAACCTGGAGCACGGCACGTTCGGGGACATCCGTCACAATATCCACCTCGCCGACATCATGCGGGAGGATGAAATGCACTAGGCCATCCAAAGTTTTCTTATCACTGGCGAGGCGGCGAAAAATCGCCTTCGGGCGCACATCCACATTCGGCAGCGGCGCATAGGCCAACACCAGGCTGATGATGCGCTGCGCCGTTTGCAGTGAGGTCTTCTGCATGCTTACGGCGATCATTGCGGCAGCCACCATGCCCCATGCTACGGCCTCTCCGTGGAGAAAGACCTTGTAGCTCGTTTCGGCTTCGAGGGCATGGCCGATGGTGTGTCCAAAGTTGAGAATCTTGCGCAAGCCGTGCTCTTCTTCATCCTGCCCGACCACATCGGCCTTGACGCGCACCGACTCTGCAATCAGCCACTCCAGCGAACTGGGGTCCTTCGCCAGAACCGGTTCGCGATTCTGCTCCATGAACTCAAAAATGTGCGGGTTGCGGATGACGCCGGCCTTGAGCGACTCGTACAGACCGGAACGATATTCGCGATCGGGCAGGGTCGAGAGCACATTCGGGTCCACAAGGACCAGTTCAGGCTGCTTGAAACAGCCGACGAGGTTCTTACCGGCAGTGAGGTTCACGCCCGTCTTGCCGCCCACCGAGGAATCCACCTGAGCGAGATACGTGGTGGGGATCTGCAGGAAGCGGATTCCGCGCATGTAAATACTGGCGAGGAATCCGGTGACATCTCCGACAACTCCGCCACCCAGTGCGATCAGCACGGTGTTGCGGTCGGCCTTGAGTTTCACGAGAGCACTGGAAAGGCTCTCGACGGTAGATAGGGTTTTGCGCCGCTCACCATCGAGCATTTCGATGACGTCCACCCTTGCATCGGAGGCGAAGGAGTCCAGCAAGAGCTTGCCCCAATGCTTGCGGATTGGCGCCGAGGTGACCACAACGAAGTGCTTCGCTGTGGGCAGAGCTTCATGGATATGAGCGGCGGCAGAGCGCAGTAGTCCCTGGTCGATCAATACCTCGTAGGACTTGGTCCGGGTTTGAATCTGTATGCGAATCAAGGTTACATCTTACCAGCCGCGGCGGTTGTGGAACACTCAGAGAGCGTCAGGGTGATGGGTTCCAGGTGTTAGGATGTAATCTGGTCATGAACTCTTTCTACGATTTCATCGTTGCAGGGGCCGGCATCGCCGGATTACGCGCCGCAATCGAGCTGAACAAGCACGGGTCCGTGCTCTGCCTGGCAAAACGCGAACTCACAGAATCCAACACACAATACGCGCAGGGCGGCATCGCGGTTGCACTGGGACCGGGTGACTCGCCGGAGCTGCATCTGAAGGACACGCTTGCCGCCGGGGCGGGATTGGTGAACGAAGATGCGGCACGAGTCCTGGTAACGGAGGGACCGGCTCGCGTGCTGGAGTTGCTGGACTGGGGCGTGCGATTTGACCGCGATGCCCAAGGGCAACTCGCATTTACGCGAGAAGGGGCGCACTCGTGCAACCGCGTGCTGCACGCCGACGGCGACTCCACCGGACGCGAGATTCGGCGCGCACTCTTTCAGCACGCAAAACAACTCAGCAATATTGATTTTTGTGAGTTCGGATTCACTCGCGACCTGCTGCTGCAGGATGGGCGCGTGGTGGGAATTGAGATTCTGCATGAGGATGGGCGCACAGAAGCGGTGACCTCGCGCGCTGTGCTGTTGGCAACCGGGGGGGCGGGAATGCTCTTCGCCAACACGACGAATCCCGAAGTTGCCACCGCAGACGGCGCAGCGATGGCCTGGCGCGCAGGGGCCGAGTTGAGCGATATGGAGTTCCTGCAATTCCATCCCACAGCGCTCTATGTACCGGGCACTCCGCGATTCCTGCTCTCCGAGGCGTTGCGTGGCGAAGGAGCTTACCTACGGAATAGCGAGGGGAAGCGCTTCATGCCCTGCTATCACGAGCTCGCCGAACTCGCGCCCAGAGATGTGGTGGCGCGAGCCATCCATCGCGAACTGGAGATGAGCAAAGCCGCCGAGCCCGTAGTTTATCTTGACGTAACCCATTTGGACGGAGAGAAGCTTAAGGCTCGCTTCCCGATGATTTACGAAACCTGCCGCAGGCATGGCCTGGACATCACGCGCGACTTGATTCCGATTCGTCCCGCGGCCCACTATGCCATGGGCGGGGTGCGCACCGGCCTGGATGCGCGAGCTTCACTGCCGGGGCTGTATGCGGCGGGCGAAGCGGCCTGCACAGGGGTTCATGGAGGCAATCGACTGGCGAGCAATTCCCTGCTGGAAGGACTGGTGTTTGGCGCGCGTGCGGGGCGCGCGATGGCTGAGGAAGGCGCTCCGGCGAAATTGGAGAGAGCCAGGCCGCCCGCGATGGAAGCCGCCGGGATAGGCGAAGGCGATGATGATGCATTGCGGGTCGAGGCGCAGCAATTGATGTGGAGCAACGTGGGGATTGTACGCGACGCGGAGCGGCTCTCGCAGGCGGTGAACAGGCTGAATGCAATTCTCACGGAGCTGCCGCCCCCGGAAAGCCGCCGGCGGGCCGAGGCACGAAATATTGCACAGAGCGGATTGGCAATTGCGCGTTCGGCGCTGGCGCGGACCGAGAGCCGCGGAGGCCATTACCGCAGCGACTTCCCGGCCAAAGACGATACGATTTTTCGCAAGCACTCGGTCCTTGCCGGCGTTGCGGTGCGCTTTGAATGAAGCGGGTACGAGTGAACTGAGTTTTGCACCGTCAACGCAGAGGCGCTCTTGGCGAATCCGGAAGTGGCTGCTATGATTACGGGGTGCGGTAACGTACATGGCAACTTCTACAACCCAGGTTTGTGGGGCTATAGCTCAGCTGGGAGAGCGCATCGTTCGCAATGATGAGGTCGTCGGTTCGATCCCGACTAGCTCCACCAAAAGAATCAGCGCTTTACAAACCATCCTAAACACATTCACGTTCCATTTCGTTCCAATTCCCTGCTCAGTTGATCGCCGCAGTTTCGGCTTTTTTCGCCGTCGCTAGGCGCTGCGTAACCATGTCCATCATCTGCCCGACCGCACGTCGCTGCGACTCGGGAACGAACTGCGCGTAGATGTCCATGGTCGTACTGATACGTGAATGGCGCATGAGCCCCTGCACAGCCTTGGGATCAGCGCCTGCCATTACCAGCCAAGTAGCGTAAGACCTGCGTAGCACCAGCCAATTCACAAAACCGATGCCTAACTTCCGGCCAGCAGGCTTGACGTGCCGGGTCAGAATGTTGTGATCCGACATTGGCGCACGCTTTCTCAGGGATTGGAAGACAAGGTCATGAGGGGCGTAGCTGGACACTAGCTTGAATGTCTTCTTGGCTCCCCGTGCTCCCCAATTTATCGTGACTTCCATTCCCTTGAGTCGCTGAATGCGCTGGATCACGCTTTCATCGACGCCGATGGTGGCACCGCTGGCTGTCGTCTTTGGGCAACTCCAGTCACCCCTGCAAAAACGCTCATCAATCGTCACTGAATCCTGATGAACGTCCTCCCACTTCAAGCCGATCAGCTCGCTGACGCGCAGGCCAGCGAAAACGCAGACGTAAACCATCGTCGCATAAGGCTCAGCAATCGAGTCCACGAGCTGCTTGAACTGTTCCGGTGTAATGGTAGGTTTGGGCTTCTTTCCTGTGCGCGGTGGGGCAAGCTTTACGCCGCTCACCGGGTTTTTAACTAGAATCCCAAACTGCACAGCGCTGCTCATAATGCTGGCAAGCGCATCCTTGATCTTGCTTGCGGAATCGTGGCTAACCTGTAGGCTGCTAAAATATTTTTGCAGCGTCAAGGTGCTCAATTCGCGCATTGATGTGTCGCTAAACACGGGCAACAAGTACCTACCAAGAACGCACTCGTAGTTATTGCGGGTTGTAGACGCCAGCAGCGGCAGTGTTGCTGAACGGTAGGTGCCCTCGACGTAGGCACCAAACAACATCGCGGAACCGATAGTCTCCAGCCCTTGATTCATGGGTCGGAGCATCTCGGCGGCGATCTTCTTCGCCTCCCTGTCTGACAGGGTGGCGGGTGCCACCTTCATGCGCCTCCTCTTGCGCGTTAGCTTCCCTTCTTTGATTACATCTTGCCATGGACTTATCCACCACCAGTTTCCCTCCCGAAAGGGTTTCGGGCTCTGGAACCTTCGCCGAGCCATCCGCTCAAAGTCTCCTTTCAGCGGATCACCGGAATTCGTCTCGGCCACAACGATACCACGCTGTCGGGGCGCAGCAGCATCCGATTTGAGGGCGAGGCGATTCACTCAGCCATCATTGCTGGGTAGAACGAATTTTAGAAGGTAATGTCTGCGGCTAATTAGGGGAGGGACTTTGTAACGAAGAGTATTCAGGAATCGTCGGATTCAACTCTTCCGTTTTTTTCGTTGCGGATGCGGAAACACTATCTCCCAATCAAAATAGTTAGGGCGGAGTGTGGCTAAGGTTTCAGCGGGGAGCCCTTGCTCGATCCAACGGTCGTACTCCTCTAACGGGCGATTCTCCTCTTTCTCATGATCGCTCTTCAAATCTGCCTCTAATTGATCGCAGAAAACCGGGTAGGAGTTCTTGAAATTCCTAAAATTTCTTTCTAATGACTGATAGCAATTATCTTCTCCTCTGCGGCGATCTATCGTCCTCTTCTGACGTTTAGGGTCAGGTCTGTAGTCCAAGCATTCCAGTAGTTCAGCAACTTGAGGAAAACGATACTCGCCCGTCGCAATTTTGGGGTACATGCAGCAAGCCATGGACGCAGAACTCTGGACGATATCCTTCCGGGGTACCCACCAGATTGGAAGTGCATCAATATACCAGCGCAACGTATTCAGCACTCCCTTCCGCCCCTTCGGCGGTTCGCTACACTTTGCATGTCGGGCCAGAACCTCCATAATTCCGTAATCCTCAAGACGCTTGATTCCTTCGAATGCGTGCTGCAAGCTTTCTCGGTACTTTTCGACCAGTTTGTCCGATGGAAAAGAAATACCCTGCGCGTAGGGTGGAAAGGATAGCCCACTTCCTGAATAGGACTTACAGAAACAATAAAGGGTGCTGGCTAAAGGCACTTGGAGGCAACCCAAGCCTACAAGTTCGTCAAATGCGACTGTGAAACGCTTCTGCTTATCTGGGTCTATCTTGTCACGAAGGAACTTTAGCCCCACCCGCCCAAACTCCATCGAAAACTCCCGCTGATCGTAACGTCTACCACCGAGCAAAAACGCAGCCGCAACCTCCTGCTCAAGAGCCTTCGATATTCCTTTATTCGACATTCTTAAGATGCCTCCAATCTACATTCTGATGATAGTACCAACTACGAGGCGGTCAATAAGCATTTCGATTCTGATCCGGCGTCGGCGAAACACGGCAGTCGGCTTCTCCCGGTAGCATCCTGTAGCCTTTCGAACTCAAGCAATGAATCGGAAATGTTCCTACCAAACAGGCGCACGACATTACCTATGTATGAGACGGCTAATCTGTCACGTTGATCGTGCGGAAAAAGCGGCAAATCGGTTATGAGGAGAACAGGTGCCCCTGTACACATTTCCCAATGCGGCAAGAGGGGTAATGTCGGAGCCAGAATTCTTCCGGACATTGCCTACCTCGCGAGATGGGGGTTTGCAAGAATGGCGACATTGCGGGAAAACATCACAGGAAGAGAAGCCATGGGACACGAAAATGAAAGGCATTTGTAATGAGTGCGGTAACGAAAAAGAGATAAAGGGGAAAGGATTGTGTGTCGCCTGTCATCAGAAGGCATGGCGTGCAGCGCACCATGCCCCCGTCAACCCCAACAAAACGGCGAGAGACAACAACGGCAAGCTCCGCAAGTGGGGCGGTGCAGTTTTGGCCATCCGCGATGCGGGAGCCGACCTGATCCCAGAGGAGGTTCTAGCGATGCTGGATGACGCTGGCACCCGCCTGAGCCGCCTCGGTTTGACCGGGGGCATCTCCATCGAAGAGCCGGATGAGGGCGATGACGGCGACGATGATTACGATACCTTGCCTGTCGCACCATCCGCCGTTGCTGCGAGTTCTCGGAGCACAAGCTGAACTGATTTTCCGTCCACGGTGGCCACCACTTCCTCGCCTTTGCGGTTCGTCTTCGGCACGGTGAACACACCTCTGTATCGAGGGGCGAGGTAGTGGGCCGCGACATCGTACTGGAATCTATTGATTTCCGGTTTCTTCTTCGACATATCCACCGCCCTTACAGGCCAAGGAGCGAATCGTCAATGACGAGTCGCTTCCCACTCTGGCGGCGGATACCGTAGGCTGCGGCTAGACGAGCCACCGTGCTGTAGCTGATGTTTAAGGCTTTCGCAATTTCAGAATACGTAAGCTCCTCGTGTTCCTTGATATAGGTAGCGATTCGTTCATGAGTAGAGTTTGTCGGCATTTGGTGCCTCCTAATTTGATTTGCACTTCTACTCATTCAGTTCAAATCGCACTTTCTCTTTCATTAGCGATGTCTCCTGTAAATACCCAAAAGAACGAAATTGCCAGTTTTATCGGTGTTTTCTGATTTCGGTAAATGTTTTCGACAGGAGTACAAAGGTCGCACCAGTACGGTACGGAGAGTGTATTGGTGTAGTGTGCTGGGTGCTTGGACAGGTTTGGAGACCGTACTCGTTGGAGTTCGCAGAGTGAACTCGTTAAGTTACGGCTATTGAACCATCGTAGTTTGCTAGGCAGACGCTATTCTTCTAAGACTATCTTCTAAGCCGTATTCTTCTGAGCACACCCTCTTCTGAGCGAATTCTTCTTAGCTCATTTCTCGGTTGTAGGTTTCACCGCCGCCGCACCTGCGGTGCTTCGGGCGAGGCAGGAAGTCGTCTGTTTCTTTCTTGTGAATTGGAGAGATGTTCCTTCCCGTCCCACGGTGCGAGCGTAGCGAGCCAACCCGGAAGAAATCGCTGAAGTTCGGTGAGCGTACTTGTGAGCCATATCCACTCCGGGCGGCGGCATTGGCAATAATGATTACTACGAACTTGGAGTGGACCCCGAATTTTGAGAGAACCAGTTAACTCATCCAATACATGGAATGGGGAGTACTGGGATGATGTCTCGGCGAAAGTTTTCCAAAGAGTTCAAGCTAGCGGCGGTTCAGAGGATACAGGCTGGCGAGGCAGTGCCGATGTTGGCGCGGGTGTTGGAAGTGAACCCTAGTGATTTATATCGCTGGTATCGCGAGTCGCAGCAGTTGGGCGAGCGCGCTTTTGTCGGCCCCGGGCAGAGGCAGGCGGAGCAGGACCGGTCGGCCGAGCTGGAGCGCAAGATTGGCCAGCAGGCACTGGAAATTGATTTTTTGCGGCGAGCCTTGCAGCATGTCGAGGAGCAGCGCCGGCTGCGGGCCGCCTCTACCGGCGCACCATCTACGAACACATCCAGCGGGAAGTCGAAGCGGGAACGCGGTTAACGGTGCGGCGTATGTGCGAGTTGACCAAGATCAGCCAAGCTGGCTATTACCGGTTTCTGAGCGGAGAGACGCCGCAACCAGAAGTCATTGAACTGCGACATCAGATCCAACAGATCGCCCTGCAGTGGCCAGCTTACGGAAGCCGAAGAATCACGGCCGAGTTGCAACGGCGTGGCTGGCCGGTAAACCGCAAGCGGGTACAGAGATTGATGCGTGAAGACAATCTGCTATGCCTACGGAAACGCCGCTTTGTGGTGAGCACCACCGATTCCAAGCATGGCATGCCGGTCTATCCCAACCGAGCTGCCGCCATGATCCTGAGTGGCTGCAACCAGTTGTGGTTGGCGGACATAACCTACGTTCGGCTGTTCTGTGAGTTTGTCTACCTGGCTGTAATTCTGGACGCGTATTCGCGGCGTGTGATTGGCTGGGCACTGGAGCGCACGCTCGAAGATCGACTGAGTTTGGCGGCTTTGCAGATGGCCCTGTCTCGGCGGCAGGTTCGGGAGGGCTTGGTGCATCACTCCGATCGCGGCGTGCAATACGCCAGCCTCGACTACACCGGCGAGTTGCGCGCTCACGGCATCACGATTAGCATGTCGCGTCGCGGCAATCCCTACGACAACGCGGCCTGCGAGTCATTCATGAAAACCTTGAAGTACGAGGAAGTCTACCGCAGCGAGTACCAAGATCTGGAAGACGCCCGCTCCCGCATCGGCACCTTCCTGGAACACATCTATAACGAGGAACGCCTGCACTCGGCGTTGAACTACCGTCCACCTGTCGAGTATGAACGCTTGCAGCCAACAGCCGCGGCTGTGCCGACATCGATCACGTCGCAGGAGCGAGCATGAGTTTGCAGAGGCATGGGGAAATCTATCCATACGATGAAGGCACGACCCGAATGGATCGTGCCTCGGCTCACCGTCTGGATGAGTCTCCAGCTGGCTATTCCTGGCGGGTTGCTCTCCAGCATCGCCCGCTTCCGCTTCACCAGCTAGTGCCATGCTGCTACCAAAACCAATTACCGTTCAACGCGAAAGCAGCGAACGGCAAACCGTGGGTTAACCAGTCCTCTCAGTCGAGGGGTCCACTGCAACTCATTGCCGAGGTGACGGGGTTACGACCTCGGCGAGAAGTCCGACCAGAAGGCCGGGAAGGAACAGCTTCGCCATCGGTCGTATTCCGAATCCAATGAGTATGAGGGATTACCTCCACATCAAGGCCGACCATCCGCAAGGTTCCTCACCCTTTCGCGTTGGACATTCGGCTCCCGCACCAGCCAGCAAGGCCGTTTAAACGCCATCTCGCCGACCGGGAATGAAGTTCCGTACCAAGAGTGTCGGGTGGGCGTCCACGCATCCCTGAGCAGGTTTACTGCTGTCGCCCAGCCGGAAGTGGTGACGCTGTGCCAGTGATTCCATCGCACTTCAATTGCGGAAACCAGTTAAGTGGTTGGAGCAATTTCTTTCCCGTTAGTAGGAGCACATGTAGCGATTCAACGCTCTCCACCCCTAACGACGAGGCTGAAATGACAGACAATAACGACGCCGAGCGTACGCCGACCGCAACAATTCGGGAGTTGAGTGAGGAAGAGGCAGCGCAGGTCGCACGGTCAATCTGGTCACGACTTCAAAAGAAACTTGTCACCCGTCAAGCCATTTACCTGTTTCTGTCCCGCTTAATTATCGAGTGCGGCATCGGGTATGAGTGGCACGATGACGGCATCCTCGTCCTCGAACCCGAGCAGTCGCAGGAACCGCAGAAGTTGCCCGATGAACCTGAGCAGCCGGATGACCTCCAGCCCACCGATGCCCCGGACGGCGATGTGCTGTAACTGTGATTGAAGGAGAGGGGCGGCACAAACGCTGCCCCTCTAAACTCGCTAGTGCCTGCCCACCTGAAGCAAAGCCTCTACAATTGTGAACTCGTCTCGCATGTGCCCGTCTCTTTGAAAACTCCGGGCGTTAAACCCCCGCCTGAAGCATCTCCCTGATTCTCGCAAACCGCAGGAGTTCCTGAGCACCGAGTACGGGGTTCTCCGGGATTACCTCCTCGAAATCTTCCTCATCCAACTCAGAGTCCTCCTCGGGCTCGGGCGGGGACAGGAATTTGGTACGCCCCAACTCATCAAGGTAGCTGGAAATCTCTTGTGCAGTGAAAATGCTGCGAATCTCGGACACAAAGTTCGGCAGTTCCGCCGCAAACTCCGGCGCGTTTTCCGCCGCCGCCACAAAACTGAAGAGCTTCTCGCCAATCAAATAATCCAGTGCCCGCTGGAGCCCGAATGAGTCATGAATTTCTTTCGTGGCCGCGCACTGTTCAATCCATATTTTGTGGAACTGTATCTCGTTGGACTCCATCTGCCCCTCCGGTTGTCACAGAAACATTTTCAATCGGCGAACGGTTCGGCGCAAGGGGACGATTGGTGGACGGGGCGCGTTTCATCGGAACCCGCAGCAACCGAGCCGATTACGACGGTCGGCAGTCAGAAGCAAGAACGCCACCATGCGACATCAGACTCCCGCACTGAAGCATCTCCTCTTTCCTGAGCACCGAGAATCGGGTCGTGGCATCTTGCCAAAGTTGTGGGGCATCCACTCAGCCAATCAAATTTTGAGGAGGCTTATGAAGTTTCTAGTCATATGGCATTTCGATATCAGTCGCCTGACACCGGAAGTCATTCGCGCCATCGCACAGCAGCCGGAATATGGAGAGAAATTGGAGAAGGAAGGCAAACTGGAGTGCCGATACCACGTCGTGGGCTCCCATGGCGGAGCGTGGATTTACAAGGTCGATTCCAATGAAGAACTCGACCGTCTGCTGGCGATGTCTCCGGTTTTCAACTTCGCGACCTATCAAGTTCTGACACTGGCCGAGATGAGAGACCCGGCAACCGTGGTGGCGAAAACCAAGTGACCGTGCCGCAACATTGCACATGATTTCGATATGGCGGCAATTGAAAAGGAGAGGACGAAGGAATCATGGCGCGGCGTTTTCAGTTGCAAACGGAGAGTCTTCCGCCGAGATGTTGACCGCAAGATAGCGTTGCCGCCCGAAGGTTATGGCTTCTCGCTTCGTGGCGAAGAAGACATCCACGACCGGGCGAAGCTCTTTTGCCGATGTGGTATCTACGAAACGTGCCAGTCTCGGTTCCTGCTGTTTTTTATCGAGCAGCACAATGTAGTCATTCATTTGTGCGTGTAGCTTCCGCCGTGCGGTCGGTGAAAGGGCAATGTTCAGCACCTTGTTTTTCGGCAAAATGTGATTGGGGACGGCATAAGAATGTGCCGTTTGTTGGCCATCGGCAAAACTGCCGTGCCCTGTAAACGCTGTTACCTGCACAGCCGTTTTGTGCTGGTCTAAGTATCCCAGTTTGGTTTCTGCGCCTATCAGAAGGTTTTTGGTTTCCTGTAACTGGAGTTTAAGTTCGTTGCCCTCCGCAGCCACCGTGCGCAGAAGGTGATTCTCGTCGTGTCTATATCGCTCGGCATCGGTCAATACAGCGATGCCAATGACCAGCAACGCCAAACCCGTTATCCTTATTGTTCGCCCCAATCGCGCACGCACCACGGAAGAGAGACTTCGCAGTGCTTTCCTCATATGTGTCTCCATGCTTCTTTGAACTTATGATGGCAACAATCGTGCCAAAGTTATCGCAGGGAAGAAACGCACGGAAGCGGGCTCACGAAATGTAGAAATGTGTGCCGTCACGCAAAAAGTTCGCCCTAACACCATACAGACACAGCCCTCGGCTTAACTGGTGCGACCTGCCGCTGTATTCACCCATCACACAGTTAGGTGGGGCGAAAACCATGCAACCGGGAGAGCGGCGAGGCATCTACCATTGTCAGCCTGTTTATTGTGGCGAGCGCAGGAGAGAGAGGGATGCAACATGCTAAAGGTTGGAATCATCGTCGGGAGTACGCGACCGGGACGGAAGGCCGCAGCAGTGGCAAAGTGGGCGTACGACCTCCTGAAGAACCGCAAGGACGCGGAATTCGAGATTGTTGACATTGAGGATTACAATCTGCCGCTTCTGGATGAGCCCGTGCCGCCCTCGATGGGTCAGTACAGCAAGCCACACACGAAAACGTGGGCGGCGACAATCGACTCGCTCGATGCCTTCATTTTCGTCACTCCCGAGTACAACCATGGCACATCGGCTGCGCTAAAGAACGCGATTGATTTTCTCTTCCACGAGTGGAACGACAAAGCCGCTGGATTTATCGGCTATGGCAGTGCGGGCGGTGTCCGAGCGGTGGAGAACCTCAGGCTTGTGATGGGCGAAATCAAGGTTGCTCCCGCGAGGGCGCAAGTGATGCTCTCGCTATATACCGACTTTGAAAATTTCACAATATTCAAGCCGCACGAACATCATGACAAGGCCGTGCATGCGATGGCTGACGACGTAATCGCGTGGGGCAGGGCGTTGAAAGCATTTAGGGAGTCCGCTGGAACGCTGGCCGCGTAACGCCACGGCGATGCCTATGCCACCGCAGCCCGAGCCCGCTTCTGGGGCACTCGACAGTCCAGCGAGAAAGCTGGCTTTTCAGACTTGGACACCCAAACATCCACCAGTTGCGCCCTCTGCACCGGAAGCGAGCCACCGAGAACGCGGGACATGCTCAATAGCGAGCGACTCCCGCAGACGCAACAGGTGTCGTGCGGGCTGTCACTGATTACCTCGCAGTCGGCGCAAAGCACGGCGTTCTGCAAGCAGACCGCATTGACATCCGGTTTTTCATCAGCGTCCATGGACACCTCTCCGTGGTGGTTCACTTTACCCGCTGGCGCGGCGGAACCAAATTATCGAGGCAGAGCACCATCTTTTAGACGCAGCTCCTCTGGACTTGGTTGCCGAGCCGGGGCTTGACTTGGCTTGAACGCGGCAGTCCAAACTTCCGGAGCCGATTACAGCGGTTGGCGGGACGGGGATGGGCGGTTGGGTGGTTCAGGTGGTGCGAAGGTGCTGCGGGGTTTATGCACCAGCATCCTACGTGCACCTGCTGTTGTGCCCTCGCCGCGAGTGACCCGACTTTTCGGCCTAGAGCACAATGATTCTGTCAGCTTGTGGGCTGGGGAGGCACCGGGTCTTGAGCCTTTCGTCGTCGGTGAGGATATACACCTCTGGGTCGGAAAGAAACCGTGTCGCCCCGCTTAGAAACAGAAATGACTTGAGGTCGCTGGAAAAATAGGACTGGTTAGGCCAAGGCGAACGTGAACTCATGACGCTCAGCCTCGCCGTCTGGCAGTTTAGCCTCGACACCGTAGATGAGCGTCTTGCGGTCATCTGAGAAGCTCAGGCGTTCAGTTGTTTGCAATTCATGACCATGGAAAAAATGAAGAGTAGCCGTTACCGAGGTGTGGCCTTCCCAGCCGCGATGGGATGAATGAACGTACCCCTCAGGACTGAAAAAACCACTTCCGCTTCGGAGACTGCCGCCCGTTAGCCGCGCATGCTCCTCGTAGTCCCTCATAGACCGTTCACGGGCTTGTTCGAGCATCTGCTTGGCATCGACCTGTCCCTTTGGTGGCCCCTTCTTGTAGTTCTCCAGAACCCGATACGCCTCATCAATAACCTCTTCAGGTAATGTATCAACGAGTCGGTGCAATGCCGTGCGGTCGAGCATAAAGGTTCTCCCTCAATTACCCGGATGGCGTTCAGTCTAGTCGCGACTCCCACACGAATTCAGGATTAGGTTTTTCCACGGTGGTTGTACTTCCCGGACGTTAGGTATGGTGAACAGCGACTTCGGTTGCCTTCGTAGACATTCATTATCTCGTATTTCCCGCTCGGCTTCACGACTCGCAGGGGTGATATCCTCGCCGTCTTGCCGGGATTTCCAGAAGTTGAGGCCAGTGGCGGGCTGAATATGGCTACTGCAAGCCTTGAGAAACTCATCCCGCTTGCCCCGTTTGAGTTCACTTTCAATCAGCATCATGTACATTGCAGAACTCCATTGGTGGAAGGTAGGGGCCGTTGACTGTGTCCACCCTGCCCCAACGGCAACCGAGGAATTCTAAGACTCTTGTCCGTTGGGAAAGAGCAAACGTCCCGGTGGCTAACGGTATCAGGCGGATGGTATGCAATATTGCAAGGTGTTTGTAGCGGGAGGCTTCCGGCACTCGAATTAGCCGCACACACGACCGGAGGAGCGCATACTTCATGCAGTCGTGCAGAACGAGAGGGTTATCACAATGCTTTACGACAAGTTGAACAAAACCAAATCCGCTGGCCGACCACTCATCACTTCCTATGACTCGGGCTATGAACACAGCGTGGAGCACTGGTTCGAGGTTCGGCGGATGGTCGAACGAAGCCAATTAGAAAGCCGCTCCACTCTGCATGCTGGACACGCAACAGCTGGCCAGTTCCGATGATGGAGCCTGTATCGTGTGGCCAAGTTGCTGGCATAAAAGGCGGCTGGCGTTATGCCCTTTTCTCAGTACCAGTGAAGGACGATGAACGTTTGGGGCTGGAACATACCACGTCGGCGGGACGATGAAGCCGCTGGTAGATGTTCCACTACAATCAGCGATGTATGACCGGCGGCTTGGCAGAAGACGAGGCTTCCACCGGCATGCGGTCCAGTTGTTTCTCCAGCATGGACTTGATGCTGCGGTAGGAGTAGGCGGCCAGGAGACAAGCTCGCTGGGCGGCGGCTTCCAAGCGCGCGTGCGAGTACTTGTCGGCCAGCCGCAGGATGCCGAGGCAAGAGCGATACCCTTGCTCGGGGTGCGGTCGCGTGGCCATGATCTGCTCGATCACTTTGCCGGTCGCGGGACCGATGGTTTGGGCCCATTCGATCAATCGCGAGGGCGTCCACTCCAGATGACGTTGATGAGACTTGGGCCGATGTTCGTTGATGGTGGTGGCCTGGTAGGGGACGTAACCGCGGACGTGCGAAGCTATCCGCTGGCCGCGATGGAAGATCTCCACGGTCGTAGCGGTGGCGCGGATCTCGACCGTTTGTCCGGTCAAGGTATAAGGAACACTGTAGTAGTGGTGCTCCAGTTCTACGTGGTAATCGATATTGGCGGTGGCTTTCTTCCAGGTTCCAAACTCGTAACGTTGTTCCGGAAGTGGAAGCAGAGCGGGCCGATCCACAGTCTCAAACAGACTCTGGCGACTACCTTCGCGTTTGCGGAAGCGACGCTGGTTCAAGCGTTCCAGTAACTCGGCAATCGCCTCATTCAGCGACGCCAGGTCGAAGAACTTCTGCTTGCGTAGAGCTGCTACTATCCATCGCTCAACGACTTGCACGCCAACTTCTACTTTTGATTTATCTCTGGGTTTGTAAGGCCGGGCTGGCGTCACCGCGACGCCATAGTGAGCCGCCATCTCTTGGTACGTGCGATTCAGTTCCGGTTCGTAGCGGCAGGCGCGGCTCACCCCGGAACGTAAGTTATCTGGCACGATCACGGCTGGCAGCCCGCCGAGAAACTCAAAGGCCCGCAGGTGGGAGCCAATCCAGTCGTTCAGGCTCTGCGTCCAGGTAGCTTCCGCATAGGTATAGTTGCTGGCACCCAGAACCGCGACGAAGATGACGGCGCGGCGAGGCTCTGCAGCGGTGCGGTCATAGACCGCAATCGTGTCCCCGGCATAATCGACAAACAGTTTCTCGCCAGCGCGATGCTGTTGCCGTAACACAACGTCGCGCTTATGCAACCACTCCCGATAGAGATCGCAGAAGCGACTGTAGCGATAACCGTCAGGGTGGGCGACGCGATACTCCTCCCAGATCAGTTGCAGGGTAACGTGTGAGTGGCTTTGCAGTTCCCTGTGGATCACCGCAAAGTCCGGCGCTGGATGCTGCCGCCGAGGGGTCGGCTTGGGCCGGTCACCCCACAGGGTGAGCTCGAGTTTGTCGTCGTCCCAACCCTCAATTGCCGGCCAACTCAGCTCGGCCTTGGCCGCAGCCTGAAGATATTCACTGACCGTGCTGGGTGAGATCGAACAACTACGGGCAATCTGACGTTGCTTGAGACCGAGAGAATGAAGCCGCAGAACTTCCTTGATTTTCACGATGGACAACCTTTCTTGAGGCAAGTAGGAACCTCCACCGTAAGTGGAACCCTTGCTGCCTCTGGTTTGTCCAACGTGCTTCTACCCCTAAACCTTCGATTCCGACATCATGCCGAACACGGTTCCGACAACCTCATTCTCTGACCACCATCAGATCGGAACGCTGCTTGACATCACTTCGGAATCACGTTCGACATCATGTCGGAATGCCGTTCGCCATGACCTCGGAACGATGTTCGCCATCGCGTCGGAATCATGTTCGCCATGGCTCGGATTCCGCACATATGTCCACAACTCCCAAACTCCGGTCAATGAGTTCGTCCACGCCTTCGAATATTGTTGCCATTCTTATGCTCCCGAGACCGCCGAAACGTCATATCCACCGCGACGAGGGGCAGTGTAGCTGAATGCCTGCTGAAAGGCCAGTTTTGGATTCGTGCAAACGGCAGTACAATCCCGAGATGCAAGAAGGCTGCTCAGCCATCACCAAGAAAGACCGACTCCGGGTGGACGGAAACGGCAGGGCGTATGCCGGAAGCCAACGCCAACTCCAAACCTACGTGAACGAACAGCCTGACCAATTGTCGGCTGCGATGTTGGAGGCATTGCACCTCCAATTACAGCCAGCCACCGTGGAGTGGGTATCGCCGCTGGCCAGCCAGCGATACGCAGAATATAAGGACGCCGACTTCCTGCACGCTCTTGGGCTTGGTTCCCTAAAGACTGAATTGGCACAGTTCTGGCCGAACAGCGGCCCCCGGTGGGATGCCTTGGCGAGGTTCACAGTCGGCTCCACACCTCACTACGTTCTTGTCGAAGCGAAGAGTCATGTCCCTGAAATGTATTCGAATGGCTGCTGTGCCAAATCGCCGCGTTCACTGGGCAAGATTGTCAACGCCCTAGACCAGACGAAGAGCTGGCTGGGAGTGCGCCCGGATGCCAACTGGATGGGGCCGCTATACCAAGCCGCCAACCGCCTCGCCCACCTCTACTGGTTCCGTCAGGTGATTGGGCTGGAGGCATTGATAGTGAACGTCCATTTTGTTGACGACCCGCACAGCCCAACTTCTTTAGAGGAATGGAAAGTCGGACTCGCGCACGCCAAGGCCGAGCTAGGAATTTCAGACGTAAAAATACCGGGGCTGGTCGAAGTGTTCCTGCCAGCTCGTGACTGAGTTGCTCAGCTGCAATCTTCGGGTCATGGTCAGGCGACGGAGGCTCAGCCATCGCCACCTTCATTCTTCGGACAGTCCTTGACAATGTGCGGAGGAGCACCGAATATCAAGTGCTCTAATCTCAAAAATGCGTAGCGGAGGCAATGATGGTTGTGTGCCCAAACTGCAAGTGCGATATTGATGTCGAAGAAGCGGAACTCGAAGAAGGCGAACTTCTATCGTGTCTGGAGTGCGACTGTGATTTTGAAGTGGCCAGCGTCGAGCCTCTGAAACTGACGAAGGTCAGCGACGAAGAAGAAACGGACGATTAGGATGAATAAAGTTCCCCTCTCACAGTGCGGTTGTGCCCTACTTCCTTATCAGCACCGACTGATTCCATTCCCGTTCAATCATCACCGCTGTTAATTCGTGTTTGGCGCGGTAGGCCAAAGTTTCGTTTTCCGTGTAGCACGCCCAGACGTATTGATGCAGCAGGTTGTTGAGCTTGTGGACATCAGCCCCGGTTTGATTTCGCTGCACAGCAACGATGAGTCCCACATCAGGTGTCATATCGTCTCGCTTTAAATCAACCTCTGCTTTGTCGTTCAGCTATTTGGATGGCGCTGTCGTGGCATCCAGTTAGCGGTCTTTGCGGCTCGGAACCATAAACGTAAACACGAGCAGGCGAATCTTTCGCTCTATTCAAATCATCTAAGGCGGATTGTCTGAAGTTCCTGCGGTTCAAATGCCACCTGTGCAGACTGTCTGCTGGTGGATATGGCGGCAATAGTAGCCACTGTGGCGAAGCATGACAACGTCACGAAAGTGGTGCATCGAAGGGCTTTTACACCCCCGTTGCACCACTTTTTCACAGTTGGTTTATCGAAACCAGCAGCTTAGCTTTTACCCAAACAGACTTGCACGGCTTGCACCTGTGCAGAGGCAATGAGCATATCGGCATCACACGGATTTAAAACAAATGCGGAACCGAATCTGCGCTATAAATCAGCCAGAACCACTAGCCGCACGTAGCCTAACGCCGCCATCCCAGCTTCGATGAAGCCGTTACTCCGAAATCTTGTGGCGGTACCTGCCCCTTGTCGCCGATGAGGCGCACATCAAAGTGCTTCGCAAGGTCGGCAGGTACAAGGTGCCACGGCTCGTCTTCCGTAAAAATCTCACCGACACGTTCCAAGCAACGGGCGACCAGTGCTGAGCATATCTGCTGCCCATCGACCCCAAAGCTGAACTTCGCGCCTGTTACCAGACAGAACGCAATGCTTACTATCGTCAGCCACCCGTACGGGTCATGGAGGCAGAAATCGGCAAACTCCACGGCGTGCTGGCGGTCGAGCGAACTCGTGCCATCCGGGAGATGGACGACCACATACTCAGTCTCGTCGTAAACGGAGATATTGCGCTTTTGTACGCCGCCGCCGAGTGCCTCAATGATATTGCCGGAGTCATCCGTAAAAATTGCCGCGTGGCTCCAGTGCGCAAAGACTTTTTCAGAGCCCCGGTACCGCAGAGCCTCGCCCAACCGGATGAGTTTGCTATCCCAAGCGGATGAGTGGGTGAGGATGAAGTCGCCGGGATGCGCTGCGGTTTTTGCAGCGTCGGGCGCGAGTGATTCTTGCGGCAGTGAGACCCGCTCTCGCGGGCCGTAGCGTTCGCGCCGAAACATCGAGTGGCGATGAGGAAGAGTTGGCGTTTCCAATGGATGCCCCTCCTGACACGGCAGGATTTTGGCACCGCAGCAGGGACAAAGCAAGGAGTTCGATTACACCGAACAGTCTGTCATTACCGTGTCAGCGCAGAAATCATGTCGCTGTGCGCCGGGTACCAGAGTCGGGGTGAACGCGAAGGGGAAGAAATACGTCCGAGGCGGCATCCCCGGCACGGGGCTCTATTACCAGTCGAGCCTGCCCGACGCCGAGCCGGGTCAGGCTCCCCAGTTCACGGCCAGCGCCTCGCCGTTACACGGATTGTCGAGATACATGCAGTAGAGGATGGGAGCATCGAATCCGGTCAGCAATTTCTCCGTGACGATGAGAATCTTGGGTTTCTCGTTCTTGCGGATAAAATCCTTGCGGATTTTCTTCTCTTCGTCCTCGCTAATATATAGGGCTTTCAGCTCTCCGCCATCCCCGCTTGAGGGCGAGAACACCACCCGCGAATAATCCGGGGGCAGGTATTTGTCGAGAGCCTTCTTGTACAGCGCACAAGCTTCGTAAATAACAACGTGCTCTTTGTCGGGTATGGAGATACTGAAGGATTTCCTTGGTTTACCGTGACCGAATATGGAAAGCATTGCATCGCTGACGGCAATCTTCTACCGTTCGACCCGGAGGGCTATTTGGCGACTCTGAATTCCCGCGTTCCCGGCCTCGACCCACTCGCGCTTCAATATCTCCGCGAATCCATCTCTACAAATAATCGGGCGTTTTATCTATCCTCTGCCGTGTCGTTGGGCATAGCGTCTGAGCACCTTCTGCTTCGCTTAATTGACGCCTACGTCAACGCCATTCCGACGCTACGAAAAAGGCTCAGGTAGAACAAAGGTTCGAGGGTAAGTTCATCTACACACAATACTCGCAATTCAAGAAAGAGCTATCCAGCATCAAGGCGCAGGTTCCGCCTGAACTGCTTAAGGATTATGAGACGCATCTGGATGGAATCTTCAACCTGATTCGACTGGTTCGAAATCAATCAGGTCATCCATCTGGCATCTTTCCTGACCAAGCCATCGTAATGGCGAATCTTCAGGGCTTTTCATTCTTTGCCGTTCGTGTCTCTGCTTTGGAAAGCTACTTTTCGACTGCGACGATTTGAGGAGCAAGCTGGCTGAAATACACAACGACAACAACCGAGTGGATTCCACGAGAATGACTGAACCAAGCTATGAAGAACTAAAAGCAAAACTCGCCGACCTCGGCGCCAAGCAGCAACGCGGCAGCACCATGAGCTTCAAAGTGTCCGACAAGGGCGGCGTCAGCGTCTACGGACTTGGCCGCTTCCCGGTCACCCTGTACTACGAGTAGTGGATAAAGCTGCTGGACAGGTCTCAGGATTTGCGCGAGTTCCTTGAGGAAAACAAAGACAAGCTAAAACTGAAGGAGTAGTACGGCAGTTCGCTGTCATGTCCAGCTACATGCGCTACAATTCATTTGCAAATCCAAAGAAATCGGGCGTGAAGCCCACAAAAGGGAGAACGTTACTAATGGCTGCTACAACAATGACAAAGACTCAGTTGGTTGCCTTTATGGCGGAAAAGATTGCAATCACGAAGAAACAGGCATCGTCATTCTTTGAGACGTTGGCCGAACTCGCGGTGAAGGAAGCCAAGAAGAATGACGTATTCGTGGTGCCCGGTCTGGGACGCCTGAAGAAAGTACAGCGCAAGGCGCGCACAGGTCGTAATCCGCAGACTGGCGAGGCCATCAAGATTAAGGCCAAGACCACGGCGAAGTTCTATGTTGCGAAAGTGGTGAAGGACGCTGTCGCGCCTGTGAAGGCGGCAGCGGCGAAGAAGTAGCTCCTGACATTCCGTAGGGACTGGCCGACCGAGCGTCGGCCTTTTCTTATGGCCAATACACGCGGAACCTGCACGCACTGACTGTTGTGCAGGGTAGGTTGGCACTGCTACTATGCCCGACAGAAGGAGTATTCCCCCATATGGATACTGCACAATTTCTCACTGACCTTCGCGCCCAGCGCGACCGAATAGACCAAGCAATCGCCGCACTGGAAGCCCTGAGCGAAGCCGCCGTCTCCTCCGCTAAGACTGCTACCAAAGCTGCAAAACCTGCCGCCGTGAAGAGCGTGAAGACTGCCACGGTTGGTTCTTCCGCCGCTAAGAAGCGGGTGGTCAGTCGTGAGGCACGCCAACGGATGGCAGAAGCCCAGCAGAAGCGTTGGGCGAAGAAGAAGCGGGCTGTGAAGACTGCTGGGAAGAAGGCGGCTGTGGCTCCGGCTGCAAAGAAGGCCGCTTCAGTTGCATCTCCCGCTGCAAAGGGAGTGCGGAAGCCGATGAGCCCGGCCACAAAGAAGAAATTGGCAGCGGCGGCGAAGGCGCGGTGGGCTGCTAAGAAGGCTCCGGCCAAGACCGCTTAGTGAACGTGGCTCTACATTATTACTGACGCACTTCCTCTGAAGTCCCAGCCGCATCAGAAGGCACATGATGACAGAGTCGAATGGCTCGCCCAATCTATCGGCGGTCGCACGGGAAGCCAAGGCTCTTGTAGCCTTGGCTTTTCGCAATGGCCCTATTGAAAACCTTCACTCTGGAAAGGTCTGCCCCACCTGCGACGGCAACCCGGAATATTCGCACATCACTCCCGACGAGATGCGGTCGATTACGAAGAATGCCGTTGACCACCTCTACACTTATCTCCTCATGAAGCAAAACGACAAAGCCGCGTACGAGGCGCTCCTGTCCTTTGGAGCGAGATATACAACGACATGGGATGAGCCCGTCCTGACCAAAGCCATCCGTGGAATCTCTGAGTAGTCGCCGGGATGACTTCAGGGTTTCAATGCGCGGGTTGCGGCGAGTGGAACGAGAGACTGTTGTTGACCCCTCTGCTGGGACAAGGCAGAGCTACGCCGAAGATTGTCAGGTGTGCTGCAAGCCCAATGTTCTCCGGGTGACGTGGGACAAATCAGCCGGGGAGTACACTATCTCCGCTGAGTTGGAGTGATTGAAACTCACCGAACGGAACGCCAATAATTAAGCGATGGCTTTTGCTCGCACTAAGGACGGCTTGGGCTCGCACTTGTGGTTTATATAATGCTCGGCACTGCTGCATACCAGTTGGCACTTGTGGCACCGAACCCGGCCTTCGACCTTGGAAGCAGGGTTGGCGTCTTTCCATTTCATCGGAGCCATCGCGAAGTTCTCCTTCGGGGGCGATAGTGGAGCCATAGAGCAAGTGCCCGAATCTACTACTCATTTCTGATAGAGCACGTTTATATCCATCTAAATGAGGGTTGAAACTTAAGGACTTAGCTCGGGGTTGTCGATAATCTTTTTCGATTCGAGAATACCTGAAGCGCACTTTCACGCTGCGGAAGCGATTGGCGGCTGTGACCTGTGGCGAGATGCTGCTTAGTCTCTGGTCTTCTTCGGAATTGTTCCGAACACGACGCTACCTTCCTCGAAGTGTACTTCTACTAGCTCGGCA
The DNA here is from genome assembly GCA_963738165.1 of uncultured Acidobacteriota bacterium. Taxonomy (GTDB): domain Bacteria; phylum Acidobacteriota; class Terriglobia; order Terriglobales; family Acidobacteriaceae; genus TOLSYN. The sequence continues at coordinate 249,600 of CAVTVE010000014.1, read as the reverse complement.
TCTTCCTCGGAGGCAGCGGGAGTGAAGTCAGCCATCAGGTAGGCTACCGTCGCTTTCTTCCCGTCGATGGTCGCACTTTTTATCATGGGCTCACCTCCCAAAACATTCTAACGTTTTTCAGAGCTGCCATAACGCTTCTTGCTCCATTACAACTATTCCACTCCAGAGTACAATTCCGCTTAGAACCCATGCGCGTTGAATGCTGTGCCGCGAGCAGACCGCAGCAAGGTCGTACGCAGAATGAAGACGCCTTCCTGATTCATCGGGGAGCGGTTCCCTTTGTGGCTCTGTGCGACGGTGCTGGCAACGCACAGTTGGCCGCTAAGCGAGTGCTCACACTTTTTGAGAAACTGGTGGCCGAGGAGTGCGTCGAAGAGCTGGTTGATGCGGTTAATTGGAAACGCTGGGCGAAGATTCTAGATTCGTCGTTGTTGGGTGGCGCACAAAGCACATTCATCAGCCTCGCCGTCGTGGGGCAGGTTGCAACTGGGGTATGCGTAGGCGATTCACGAGCATACCTGATAGACCGCGATGGCCGCTGCCAAATATCGACAGAGGGGGCAGCGAAGCAGCGTCTCGGTAGCGGGGCTATCAATCCGTTCTCGCTCCGGTTCTCGCTCAATTCACGCGACATCCTATTGTTAATGAGCGACGGTGCGTGGACGCCGTTGAACCTTGGCTTGCTTCAGCGAACAGTGATGGGAGCGGCGGTGCGACACTTCACCGAGATTCCGGGGGCTATTCTTGACGTGGCTGGACGAGCCGGGAGAGCCGACGATATGACAGTCGTGGCGCTTCGGCTCGTGCCGCGAATGGTACTTGAGTGAATCAATCTTGAGCGAATTTCACATTCCGACCGACTGGCCAGTTCTCGTCGTAGAGGACACAGAAGACCGTATCTCATGGTTTCGGCAGCGTCTGCCGCAAGCCACGTTCGCCAAGACTGCCGACGAAGCCTTTCGCGCACTGGGCCAGAGCGAATTCAAGGTGCTCTTTCTCGACCACGACCTGCACTGGATGCACGCAGACAACTCCATTTTCAATGGCACAGGAAAAGAGGTGGCGCGGTTTGTGGCGGAGAGTGGATACCAAGGAATCGTAGTCATTCACAGCAAGAACGAAGAAGGAGCAGCGGCAATGCTAAAGTTTCTTCCGAATGCGAAGCTGGCGCGGTTTGGCAGCTTCGAAATCAATCCGATGTGAGTGGCAACATGACCGTGAGGGTGTGAGCGAATGGCGGACGTGATTCTCGAATCGGTGCTGACATGCCCGGAGTGCGGCCACTCAAAGCGGGAGGTCATGCCGACCGCCGCTTGTCAGTTCTTCTATGAATGCGAGAGCTGCAAGGCCGTGCTGCGTCCGAAGCCGGGGGACTGCTGCGTGTTCTGCTCCTACGGCTCGGTGGCCCGCCGATGCAGTCTGGTTGTTGTGGATAGCCCCTCAAAAAGTGCTGTTTGGAAGGAGACCACATGGCGACATTAGGGCTGATTGAATACGAGGACGCGAGTTCTGAAGTTCGCGCCGTCTACGACGACATCATGGCGACCCGCAAAGTTGACTGGGTGAACAACTTCTGGAAGGCCATCGCCCACGACCCGGTCACTCTGAAGCGTACGTGGGAGAGCATCAAGCAGGTGATGGCACCGGGGGCGCTCGATGCACTCACCAAAGAACTGATTTACGTCGCCGTGAGCGTTACGAACAACTGTGGGTATTGCATCGCAACTCATACGGCATCAGCGCAAAAAAAAGGCATGACGGACGCCATGTTTACGGAACTCATGGCGGTCGTTGGCATGGCAAACGAAACGAACAACCTTGCCACCGGATATCAGGTCGAGATTGACGCTCAGTTCAAGCAAAAGTAAAGCCCCGCAGTCCTGTGACCGAGGGGCTTAGGAAAATTAATCTTAACGCCGCCACCCGTGCTCATGCCGCCACTCGTGGTCACGCCGTTCGTCATATCGGTAGGCGTACGGTCTCGCATATCCACCAACAAGAACGCGCCCCGGATAAGCAACTGGCGGATAAACATAGCCCGGCGCATATGCCACGTACGGCGCGGGAGCTACATAAGCGTAGGGGCGCGGTCGTGCGACAACAACTCCGAACGCGGGACGGGCACCCACGCCCACTCCGACCACAACCTCAGCGTTCGCGTTGGGCGGAGTGACAAGCGCCATCGCGAAGACCAGACCGAACAACGCAGCTACCGATTTCTTCAGCATTTTCCAATCCTCCATGCACACTGAGTAAGAACCCAAGCGATTGGGAAAGTTGCGGCATTGAGTCGCGGCGACGAGCGAAACACAAAGGCCATTGCCCAGATATCAGCGGCTTCTTCGTCTCCCTAGTCGCAAACGTGATTCATATGAGTCGCATCTTTCACGTTGCTGAAAAACGGCTATTTTCGCTAATTCTGAAAAATCTTCCCCGAATCCTAGCCAAAATCGAGGTCTCGACGGTATTACCTATATACGGGTTGAACTCTGCTGCTCGACCTTATGCGGTGTACAAAGCACCCTTGAACTCCATCCCTCATCCGTCCACGCTATATAAATTGGGATTTTGCACCCAAAATCTTCTGCTGGCAGTGAGGAGTGACCATGACTCAAGTGTGGGAGCGGTTTTACCTCGGATGCTCAGACGATGCGGAGCGGCTTCCCAAATCGAATCCCAAGCGCATCACGACCGTCGTGACGCTCTGTGAAGAGGCGGTAGTGATGAGGGCACGCCATGTGAACTACCTTCATATTCCTATCGCCGATGCCCGAGTGATTCCGGTTGCCAAGCTGGACACAATCCTCGATGCAATATCTGAAAACATTCGTTGGGGGAAGGTGCTACTTCATTGCGGAGCTGGGATGAGTCGGGCTCCCATCATGGCCGCATCATGGATGCACGTGGTCGGCTACAAGAACGTCGATGCCGCGCTTGAGGAGATTGCGGGATTGCGATCAATCATCGACCCTTCTCCGGTTTTGCTAAAGAGCGTGAGGGAGCACCTACGATGAAATCTGCGATTTACGCACGTGTCGCAATCGACCAGCCAATCGAGTCTCAGCTCTGTGACCTCCGACAGATTTCCGCAGAGCGCGGCTTTGAGTCCGTCACGGTGTACAGCGACCGAAGATCCGGCACGAAGGCTCGGCGACCCGGCCTCGATGCCCTTCTGAGGGACGCCCGGAATCGGAGGTTCGATGTCGTTCTGGTGGCCTCCATTGACCGTGTGGCTCGCTCCATCAAGCACTTCGTTCAAGTCATGAACGAGTTGGACGGCCTTGGCATTCGGTTCTTGTCGCTCGCGGAGAACATCGACACGGCTGGCACAACCGGGCGGCTCTTCTTAGATGCTCTCGATAAAGTCGCTGCCCTCGAACGGTCGCTGGGTTGTGAGCGCATTAAAGTCGGAATGCGTCGTGCGAAATTTGAAGGCCAGCGACTCGGGCGGCAACCGCTTGATGTTGACCGCAACGCCATCGTCCGCGACCGTCTCGCCGGGATGTCCCTGACGAACGTGGCAAAGAAGTACGGCATCTCGCGTGCCAGCGTGGTGAGGTTCGTACGTGAGGCTGGTGGCCGAGAAGCCGCAAAGGTCGGGTTCTCGGCAGACCTACAACTGCCACCCGCCGAGTGCGTGGCGTAAGGAGGCTACAGATGCCCGATAGTTCAGATGTGCTTTTTAAGTTTAGCCAGCCCAACGGGTCGCCCGCCCGGAGGCCGAGCCAAGCGATGGCGGATGCTCTCCAGCGCCTGAGCGAGGCCGACGAGATGCGGAGCCTTGTCACTGCGGCTCAGGCTCAGGGGCGCAAGGTCGTCGTCGAGGTTTACCACTCTGCGGCTGGGCACCCCATCCTCATCCACCTTGGAGCTGTTTCACGGAAAATCGCGTGAAGATTCGCATCGTCGGGGAGGTAAGCAAGGCTTTCCTGCGAACGGACGAAGGGTTCCGAGCATGTCCAACGATTCGAGGTTTCACTCGGCACGTCGAGGCCACGATTCGGCTGTACGAGGCATTCGTCCCCGCTGGTGCAAACAGCCATATCGAGCGACTGGGTTTTGTGCTCTGGCGATTGGTGCTCGTTACCAAGAGTAAAACTGCCTTGCTGCTCCAGAGAGCTATCCGACTTTGGTGGCTCTGAGCGTGGAGGTCGCGAGAATCGACGGAGGTCTGCCCGATGAGTCGAAAGCGGAACCAGCGGGCGGCGATTCGAGAGCTTGCCGCCCGACGAGTCGAAGCCGCATTGACGTGCTTGGATATCCTGCGTCCCAACCTCGCGCTGGCAGACCGGAAAGCCCTTGCGGCAAAGCTGCTAGACCTGTGCCGTGGCGAGATTCAGGCGGTAGCCAAAATGACTGAGATAACCCCGGCTCAGGTTCAAGAGATTGTCTGGCGGAATTCGCAATGCGCCAACCACTATTGCTCGATGGTGCTTTTCTCGCGTGAAATTGCAGAGGAGCTTAACGAGTTTTTCAGGCAAGAGGAATGAAGACTGACAAGTTGGGCGGCATGTCCCGCTGCCATGTCAAACATCACCGGGGAGGTCTGATGAACCGAGAGGAGCAGCAATTACTAGAACGGCAGAACCGAGTTTACGGGGTGCTCGACGTTGCCACCAAGCCAGCCCAGTGGTTCTTGGGCGGGCTCCAATTACTCCTCTTTGGCTTGGTTTTGGCTGGGATGGCTATCGGTACTCCGATCTATTATTTCTGCACTGGGGGCACCGTCACCCTAGCAATGCTGACGACAGCAGGTTTGTCCCTCGCGGCTGTTATTTTGTTCTTCCTGTCCCCTTGGTATTTCGTTTTTGGCGGGATTGTGTATTGGATGGGTTTAGGTTTTTGGGGAGAAAGTCACGACCCTGACCACATCATAATCCACTCCTTGATGCCCCCTGTCGTGGTATTCCTTGCCTTAGGGTACGCCATAGTAATCGTCCGCAAAGTGGGTGAACGAGCCGCAAAACGCCGAGCAGAGCAAGACGGGCAGAGCAAGACGAACCAATTGGTAAGCTATGACTAATCTACGTCAAGGTGCATGGATAAACGCTGCTGACGGGCGGTTCGCATACATTGACGAACACGCCAATTGGGCGAAGCGTCCGGGCAATCTCGTGAGCGTCGGTCTGGCGGAGTCTGCGTGGGAAGCAATTCGCTATATCCCGAATGACTACAGCGGGAAGAACCGAGAGCGTATTGTTCTGGCGGTCATGGGCGTCGGCGGCATCCGAATGCGCGGCCACGGTGATTTCATTACCATCGAGTTCACTGTGGATTGGGTTGTGGCTCTCCGGGCTTGTCGTGAAGTCCTGCGAGAAATCGACGGGGGATTCACGCCATGCGTTTTCACGAATCTGACGACCGGTGAGTCGCTGAACATTTCTTACAGCGAATACTCGGAGCACGTGGACTCTGATATCGAGTGGATACTTCAGCGACGGAAGCCATTCGGGGAGGCAACATGACTCGATTCGAATCTAAATTCCTGAGCAACAAGCGTGGACTGATACTACCCAAGTTCAAAGACCCATTCGAAGGCGTGGAACGCTCCGGTGACCGCCTAACCGTTGAGGTGCGAGGCACGGCAGTGCGGTGGGCGAAAGCTGGTCTGAGCCGTCTGCTGACGCAGTTCAGCTCCAACGTCGATATCCTGATAATCACGCCATACCGTTTGCCGCGTGAGGGTGAGACCCGAAAACAAACTCAGGATATCAACGATGCCAACTTCCGCGAATTTCCACGACTGCTCAGGAACATGCTCGGAACCACCAAAGTGGGAGCGTTCGAGCTGTGGGTTCACTGGACTGAACGCGGCGATGATGGAACATCGTTCGAGGTGCTCTCGCGTTGGTGGGTTTTTATCAACGGCGACCGGAACGTATCCGAGAAAGATTTCCTCGCAGCCGCTCAAGCATTGGGGAGGCGGTTCGAGCAGGCTGCATTCATCATTCGACTAAATGGGGTTTGTTCGCTGGAACTCACGACAGGTGGTGCAATGGAATTGACCAAAGGGGAGGCGATTGAACACGCGCTATTTGAGATTATGAAGGTGACAGGCGAATTTGAACGTTGGGAACTGGTGAAAGAAGGCGACCCGAAAAAGCCGGGGTCTGATTACCCAGTGTTGATACGAGAGAATCCGTCAGAAGAGTTTCCAACTGCAACCTTCGTCAGCGTTGTGATGAGCATGGGCGACATGAAGTATTTTGCTCACCTCGGAATTGACCACCCCGGTTGGCCGTGGTAGCCGTTCTAACCCGACTCACTCCTTCGGGTCGTCATCCTCATCTGGGTTGAGTTGAAACTGCGGCGGGAAGTCGGCCTCGTCCTCAGGCGGAATCTCGGCTGGTACCGCACCCATGTAATTCAGGTTGAGAAACTCCTCCCGAGTCATCGGGGCGTTGTGCTTTCGCATTAACGCCAGTGATGCGCTTTCACACGGGTCGTTCGTAGCTGAGGTTGGTGTCTTCGCTTTCTTCTTCATGTTTGTCCCTCCAGTCAGATGCCAGACTCGCCGCTCCGTATATCAGGCTCGGACGCCACGAGTGTGCGCCGAAATTCCTGAAAGGCGGTGACAGCCCACGATTGCTCGGCGTCGTCGCCGAGGAACGACACGAACAGCAACGTGTTCGCCTCGTGGAAATCATCAAGCACACTGGAGCCAGCACGGCTTAGGAACCTGCGTCGTGCCGTCCGCCATTGGTCAATCGCCTCCTCGACGGTCGGCATATACCACTCGGGCGAAGGTTCAATTTTGGGGTTTCTAACCGTATTTTTCACGCTGGCACCTCGCACCGAATCCCACCCTGCTGAGCCTCGGCCAGCAACCGGGCGACAGTGGACTTGCTCAGCTTGAGTTCTTGAGCGATTCCGGCCAGACTCTTGCCGGATGAGCGGAGGTTCAGAAGTTGCTGCTGGTCGCAGGAGATGCGAGGGCGTCCGCCGACCCGTCCCTGTGCGCGGGCTCGTGAGAGACCCGCCAGCGTTCGTTCCGAGAGCCGCACCCGCTCTTGCTTCGCGATGACCGCCAGAATGCTTATGACCGCATCCCTGAACATGCCGCAGCTATCCAGATACTGCTCGCTGAAGCTGCGATAGCCGACCCCGTACTGCGTCAGCTTCTGGAGATACTGGAGAGTTTCGAAGACACCCTCGCGGCTGAACCTATCCAAGCTCCAGAACAACACCGAATCGAACTCCCGACGTGAGGCAGCGGCGAAAAGAGCCTTGAACTGCTGGCGGTCGCCGCTCTTGCCACTGGCGATATCGACATACTCCTTAACGACCGTCCAGTCTTGCGTGGCTGCGAAGGCCCGGAGCTGAACAAGCTGGTTTTGAGTGTCCTGCCTATCGGTGCTGACTCGGCTATATAGAGCTATTCGCATTCCCATATCTACGGTATACCGAGCAGGTTCCAAATTTGGCTAGGGTTTTGGCTTATAAAACGGTCGTTTTAGGCACGACAGAAACGATGGTTGTAAGTCGTTGATTTTTAGCGGAAGCAGGTGATGAATTTTGAGGACGTTTTTGGGACTGCGGCGGATTGCGATGCCCCTGCGAATTTCCTCTTGGTGCCCGTCTGACCGAAGCTCTAGAAAACTCCACTCGCGCAGTTTCGTGGTTACTTTCGTACATTGACCCGGTGACCAGCTCTGGATAACTTCGTGTAGTGTGAAAGTCCTTGTCGCAGATGACTCACAAATGTACCGGACGATGTTGAAGACCCTGCTTGAGAAGTGGGGCTACGAAGTTGTGCTTACAGCAGATGGACACGAAGCACAAGGCATTTTAGACAGCGACGATGCGCCCATGTTGGCCATTTTGAACCGCTTCATGCCGGGACTGGACGGACTTGACCTCTGCAAAGTAATCCGTGCGCGTAAGCAAGGCTATGTATACACGATTTTATTGAGTGCTGCCGCTCAGGAAAGTGATGTGCTGGAGGGGGTTGAATTGGGGGCAGATGATTACCTCTGCAAGCCGTTCAAGGAACTAGAACTCAGAGCACGGCTTAAAGTGGGCGAACGTATCATTCGCAGCCATGAAGAGCTAATTGAGGAAAATCATGCACTGAGAGTTGAGGCTTCGCATGATTCTTTACTGCGACTTTGGAATCGTAGAGCCATCTTCAACTTGTTGAAAACGGAATTAAGTCGAGCAGCGCGGTTACAGACACCACTCAGTGTTTTTTTCATTGACTTGGATTTTTTCAAGCTTGTCAACGACACCTACGGTCATTTGGTCGGTGACGACGTGCTCCTCAGTGTAGCGAAAAAACTGTCCAGAGCGGTTCGCGAGTACGACCATGTTGGCAGATGCGGGGGCGAAGAGTTCCTTGTGGTGCTGCCCAACTGTACCGTCGAGGCGGCACTGGAAGTGGCCGAACGAGTGCGGCAGCACGTAGCCGACGAACCTGTCGTGATTGCCCCCATGAAACTGAAAATTACTGTCAGCATTGGCCTATCCCAATGGAAGTGCGGCCAAGAACTTCCCGACCTCCTCCGCCAAGCTGATGTTGCGCTGTATCGAGCAAAGCAAAACGGGCGGAATCGTGTAGAGGTGGAAGGTGAAAGCGAAGCGGACGGCACACCTAAGGGAAAGCGTCTGAACTTACCTGAGACCCTCAATCTAACCGTTACGGACGGCCCGACGAAAAAGCGTCTGGATGTACGTCACAGCCTTGCGCTTCCCGTTCGCATCTGGGGACTGGACGCAAACGGACAGCTGTTCGAAGAGTACGCGACCACCGTCGATGTCACGACGACTGGAGCGCACATTACGGGTGTAAGACACTTTCTACAGCGTGGGTGCGTAATCGGCGTCGAGAATCGTTTCAGCCGCGCTCGTTATCGCGTCACTTGGGTTGTAAGAACAGAAGATGGCAGACCCGGTGAGATTGGCGTGCAACTCATCGAAACTGGAAAATTCATCTGGGGCCGCGTGATTCCCCGCGTGTTTGTGGAATGAGAGGCTACGGAGTTCCCAAACGACAAGCTTCTAGCTCAGGAGCACGCGACCAATGTTGAACCATCCCATCTCGGAATGATGGCGTGCAGTCCAAAAAGATGTGTGGAGACGATAGTGAACGAGAAGACTCTACCGACCCCTTTAGCAGCCGTTCGCCGCTACGACCGCCTTTCACTTAACATCGCAGTGCGTGTGTTTCTCGAAAAGGGAAAGCTCACACACGGACGCGGTCATGATATTGGGGCTGGAGGAATGGCGGTTTACGTTCCGTTAGAACTCGCTGTCGGAACTTCGGTCAATCTCTCATTTCAGTTGCCATACTCCCGGATGGTTCTGGGCGTCCGGGCAATTGTCTGCAACAGCAACGGGTTCCGTTACGGCGTAGAATTCGTCAACCTCACGCCGTCCGAGGCGGCGGAAGTAGAGCGCGTAACCTCAATATTGAAGCTCACCGCCTAAAGTCTTGCGGAACTGAATCCAATCTTGTCGATTCGGAGAAATCTTTCTCTTGAGCCTCAGAAAAGGTGCTCAGCTATCCAGCCGCCAACCTCATCCGCTACCGAGAACCGTACTAGCGGATTGCTCTCGAACCTGCTGCCCAGCTCGTAAGCGTTCGTTTCTAGCGGAATGCCATCGTAACCGCCGCCGCTGAGGAATCCCCGCACGTATAGCTCGGCGAAGCGGGTGATGCCCAGTTGGCGGTATTGTTCGACGTGAACGAGTTCATGGAACAGCAGTCCATCGGTGAATGGCTGATGCGAGACCACCACATCGCAGAATGTCATCGCCGCCATTGAGGAGAAATTGGGCAGGTTGGTGAAGCCCATCCGGCGCAGCGGCACGTAGAAGGGCGGGTTCTCTACGCGGATGCCGCCGAGCACGAGGAGCCGGGTGTCGAGCACCTGCGGCAGAAAGAATCCATGCATCGATGCTCGTTGCGCAGGGCTCAGCGGAACAGCGAATGGCAGCGCCCTCTCCCGCTGCGCTCTGATGTAGCCCGCGACGAGGCTGGAGACTTCGGCGATTTGGTCGGCGGTCAGTTGCGGGGAGGGCATTGATTGCTCCTCATCTCGTTCAACGAACAGTCAATTTACGCCGGGGCGGAGATGAGGGGAATGGGGCAGGTCGTAGCCATTGGCGGTCGGTCGGCTTTACCGCCATATCTAGGCTGTTTCACCTCCGGTCTTCATTTTTCGATCACGTCACTTCCCTTGGAAGTCAGCGAGAATCCAAGCCATGCGGCATACTCGCTAACGCCGACTCGCGGCCTTGCTCTGTTTCTCCTGCGAGGAGAGGCTTCTTTCTGGTCTATCTCCGCTATTCTTGCCAGCAGCTCAGGCACTGGAACTGGCTTGAGTAGAAGCTCGAAATCAAAACCCTTCGCCTTCGCCTTTTCAAGAAGGTCTCCAGAGCCTGCATTCCCAGAAATCAATAGCACCCTGCAGTACGGCAGAGCACGTACAATCTCTATCGCCGCATCGATGCCGTTCAACTTCTGTCATCGATCATCTGAAAACGTAGTTTTCTGAACATCTGCCGACCCTGTTAGATAAAGAACACCATCATCTGCGCCGCAGGCGCACCTCATCTGTCAATCATCATTGGAGTCTGTTGAGGTGTAAGTTCATCCTCTGACGGTGGGAAAAGGTGCGGGGTCTCGTCGCTTGCAACGGCGAGACCCCGCTGGGCAACCTTCATCAGGTAGCCATCTGTAGCAGATGGCTTCTACCTTGCCATGATCGGTTGCCGTTGTCCAGCCCCACTTGGCAACGTGGATGACGACTCATGGCGAGGTTGTTCTCCGGCAACGAGTTTGCCGCGGCTGTAACGCGGTGTTCTGGATCTGTCCCCACTGTGACCGCGGACAACGCTATTGCTGCCCCTCGTGCCGAATCCAGGCGCGCCGGCAGCAACGGCGTTGTGCTAACCGCCGGCACCAGCAGAGTCCCGAAGGACGAGATGACCATCGCGATCGGCAGCGGGAGTACCGGCGTCGCCACCGGCAAGTTCAGTTATGTGTGACGGATCAAGGTTCCGCTTCGATCACCTCGCCGGGCAAGATGCCGGAGTGGGATGCGAGATCAGCGCGGACTGTCAGCCAGGTTGGCTTCGCCGCCGCTTCTGTCCAACCGCTGGCGTTGTCGGCGTGGCGGAGGCCATCGGAGAAGCCTCAACCGCCGTTTCTTTGCTGTGCTTGGTGTGGATGCCGCGGCCGTTTCGTCGATCCGTTCCCCAAAATCCCGCGATTCTAGGAACCTCGATGATTAACTCAGAAACACGGATGCAGATCCGTCATTGTTTCTACGCCGAACATTGGAAGATCGGCACCATTGCCCAGGAGCTTGGCGTCCATCCTGATGCTGTCCGCTCGGCGATTGAGTCCAACCGCTTTCACCGGGCGCAAACCCTGCGCTGCTGTATCACCGATCCCTACTTACCCTTCATCCGCCAAACGTTGGACCAGTATCCCCGATTACGCGCCACCCGCATCTACCAGATGCTCTGCGAGCGCGGCTACCAGGGCAGTATCGTCCAGTTGCGGCGTGCTGTGGCCAATCTGCGGCCCTGTCGGCCAGAACCGTTCTTGCGCCTGCATATGTTTCCAGCCGAGCAAGCGCAAGTCGACTGGGCCCACTTCGGAGAAGTCATGGTCGGCCGCGCCCGCCGGCGTCTTTCCTGCTTTGTCATCACCCTTTCCTACTCGCGGGCGCTTTATCTGGAGTTCTTCTTCGATCAGAGCATGGAGAACTTCTTGCGCGGCCACGTTCACGCCTTTCAAGCCTGGTCGGGCCAGCCGCGTGTGATTCTTCATGACAATCTTCGCAGTGCCGTGTTGGAGCGGCGCGGCAATCAGATCCACTTTCATCCTCGCTTGTTGGAGCTGTGCGCTCACTATCACTGCGTAGCCCGGCCTTGCCAAGTGCGAGCTGGTAATCAGAAAGGCCGCGTCGAACGTGCGATACGTTACGTGCGCGAATCCTTCTGGGCCGGCCGCGACTTCACCACCTTGGAGGAGTGCAACCGTCAGGCTCTGCGATGGCGGGACCAGGTCGCGCATCAGCGCCCTTGGCCTGGGGATGATCGTCGCACCGTGGCACAGGCCTTCGCCGAAGAACAACCGCGCTTGTTGCCGTTGCCACTCCATCCTTTTCACACCGATCTGATTGTTCCCATTCGTTCTGCCAAGACCATCTATGTCCGCTTTGATCTCAACGACTACTCGATCCCGCCAGTTGCGGTTCGACGTCCACTCACCCTGGTCGCCTCCGACACCTGGGTTCGTATTCTGGACGGAACCCAGGAGATCGCCTGCCACCACCGCAGCTACGACCGCCACCAACCGGTACTGGATCCGGATCATCAACAAGCGCTGCTAAAACAAAAACGCAAAGCGTTTCACTCCACCCCGACCGGCTGGCTTGCCCAAGTGGTACCGGAAAGCGAAACCTTGCTGGATCAAGCCTTCGCCCGTGGGGAATCAGCGGGCAGGCAGACTGCCCAACTGCGCAAGCTGCTGGATATATACGGTGCTCCAGCGTTGCGCCGTGCCATCTGTGAAGCGCTGGAGCGTGACACCCCCCGCGCCTCTTCGGTGGCATTCCTGCTCCGTAAGTGGGAGCAGACGATGCCTTCTGCTGCACCGAAGGTCGACCTCAGCCGTCACCCAGAAGCGCAATCCATCGATGTTCAGCCCCACGACTTGGAGACCTACGATGAACTCGCTCGCCACGACGATGACCCCCATGAATAACCTCGCTGCTCAACTCCAACAAATCGGCCTGCGGGCGGTGCCTACGGAGCTGGACGATTTTATTGCGCGCGCCACCAAGGGACGCTGGTCACCCAGCATGCTGTTGGAGCAACTGGCGCAGGCCGAAGCCGATGACCGTTCCCGGCGCAGCCTGGAACGGCGCTTGCGAGTCTCCGGCATCAAGAGCTTCAAACCGATGGCGGACTATGAATGGTCATGGCCGAGCAAGATCGAGCGAGACATCATCGAACGCGCGCTCACCTTGGACTTCCTGCACGAGGCGCGCAACCTTGTTCTCGTTGGTCGCAACGGGTTAGGCAAAACTATGATCGCCCAGAATGTCTGCCACGCCGCGGTGTTGGCCGGCAGCTCAGTACTGTTTCGTTCCGCGCCGGCGCTGCTGGAAGAACTCCAGCGCCAGACCCCGGAGGGGCGCCGCCGCAAGCTTCGCACCTATGCCAACGTTGATCTCCTGTGCGTCGATGAGGTCGGGTATCTGTCCTTCGATGATAAAGCCGCCGACCTGTTGTACGAAGTCATCAACCGTCGCTACGAACGCAAGTCGGTGATTGTTACAACCAACAGACCATTCAAAGAATGGAACGAGGTCTTTCCCAATGCCACCTGCATTGCCACTCTGCTGGACCGACTCCTTCATCATGTCGACGTGACAGTGATCGAGGGCGACAGCTATCGCGTCCGGGAAAGCGAACAGGAAGCGGCAGCTCGCAGGAGAAAGAAATGAACGCCTCGGCAACCCACTCCGATGGCATCAGTTACGTTTCGGCAGTCCTAGCTTTGTACTTGGAACTGCCCGAAACGCCCTTGCGCACAAGCGCCCAGGATCAGAGGTGCGCTCGCCAACTCTATGATCGCGGCGTGTCTTTGGGCGTGGTCGAGTCAGCTTTCCTGCTTGGTTCTCTACGCCGATTACTCCGGCCAGCAGACGCACCGCAGCTATCGCCCATTCGTTCGCTGGCCTACTTCCAGCCCGTCATCGCTGAGCTACTTACCAATCCTGCACCCGAAAACTATCTGGAGTACTTGCGTCTCAAACTGCGGCGTGTCGCCAGAGGCAAGATCGTAACAGGGTCGGCAGATGTTCAGAAAACTACGTTTTCAGATGATCGATAACAACTTCCCCATCACGTCATCACTCACAATGCAGTCAGGTCGAAACGAACTGGCGACTTGAACTGCATCTTCGCCGCTGTAGGCTGTAGCCGTCTCATACCCTCCATATCGGAGAATCGTAACGAGCATATCGGCTACGGCAGGCACGTTATCGACCACTAAAATCCTGTGTTTCTTGTTCAACATGGCCGTCTCCCTTCGCTTCGTTTCCGGCTGTACCTAACTGCCAAACACAATGCAGCGTGCTTCTGCGGCAGTCGCCCCATCGAATCTAGGACGCCTTTTGGGACAGATATAGTTTTTGAACTTGCGCGAACTGGGTGGCGGGCAGTGTATCGTCGTCAGCTTCGGCAACGAGGCGACGAACTTCAATAAAATGATCGAGGCTGTGCTCGTAGCCAGAGTCATAGGAAGTGATACGTGGCCGTTGCTTCGAATCGTTACGCATAATGAAAGTCCACTCCGCTTCTTTGCTTCGTGTTCGCCTGCCGAGGACACTAATTGCCACATTTGCTGACCATGGCACATCCTGCCTCTGAAGGTCTCCAACCTTAATGCAAGCAGTGCATTAATTCTGTTCATTTCGACCTGTTGATGTGTGCGATTGCTCACATGTTTGCTGCCGCTGCATCCCCGTGTGGAAGGTGTTCAGGATGGCGCTGGCGATTCTGCCATTGCCCCCACCGCTATACTTCAGTCAATGCCTCTCCCGCAGTTCCTTCCGATGTTGCTAGGCCGCAGGGCAGAGCCCTTCAGCAACCCCGAATGGCTGTTCGAGGTGAAATGGGACGGCTTCCGGGCACTCGTGCACGTCGATGATGGCGAGTGCCGCCTCATCTCGCGGAATGGGAATGCATTCAAGTCATTCCCGGCGCTCAACGTCGGCATTCTTCGCGAACTCCGTGCCCGGTCTTTCGCCGCCTCTGAATTTCTGCATCCGCGATTTTGGTACCCTTGTCATCCACAATTACTGGCGGATTGGTCGATTGCGGCGTTAGCGAACGAGGTTCTTGTCTTCATCCCCCCTCGAAAGAGTTGTTCTTATGGCACACGATTTGGTGGGCCCAACGGGCTTCCATCTAGGGTTGTTCGCCACTGGAACTGGCTCCAGAATCATAGGGAAGAACCAAGAGGAGTCAGCAATGGGAAGCCATTCGGGAAGGCAAAGTGGAGAGCTACCTGAAAGAAAAGCGGTTAGCGTGAGAACCCGCACGGGCGATTATGCGTACGAAGTCACAAAGGCACTCTGCGCTACGACGGAAGCTGTCGTGCACTGGGACTACGTGGTCTACAAGGTCGCGCCGATTGAGGTGCTACTATCCCATGGCGAAGATTCACCTAGTCGGGAACACGCTGATCGCAACGCTCGTCAGCTCATTGCACTTTACATCGAACTAGATCGGATGGAGGTCATGCGGGACTCCATCGCAGCGTGACGTAGTGCCGATTGTCAGAATACAGAAGGGTAGAACCCTATTCTGTCAGGGATGAAAATGACGCCGCGCAAACCAACGCTCCTCTGCGTTGACGATAATCAAACCGCACTCCAACTTCGTAAGTTGGTACTAGAAAGCGCGGGATACTCTGTGCTGGTCGCCAGCGATTTTGCGACGGCCATGCAGCTTTTCTCCTCGTCGGCAGTCCAGTTGGTCATCAGCGATTATTTCCTAAATGATGGCACCGGGATTGAGTTAGCCACGGCCATGAAGGGATTGAAGCCCGACGTGCCTGTTGCAATCCTTTCGGGAATGGTAAAAGCGCCGGAGGGTATGGAACATGCAGACCTGTTCATCTGCAAGGCTGATTCCGCTCCACCGATTCTTTTGAGCAAGATTTCAGAATTACTGAAGGTTCCCTTTTAGCGGTAGGAGCGCGGCTTTGCAGGTGAAGGCGGGTTGAGAAACAATCTTGTCCGTCCTTCTTTTGTCCATCGTCCAAGCCTCGTAAATTCTCCTGAGCCTCAGAAGCGCCCATCCACTATCCAACCGCTGACCTCATCCGCGACCGAGAATCGAGCCAGCGGGTTCCTCTCAAACCTACCCCCAAGCTCATAAGCATTCATCTTCAGCGGAATGCCGCCGTACCCGCCCTTGCTGAGGAATCCCCGCACGTATAGCTCGGCGAAGCGGGTGATGCCCAGTTGGCGGTATTGTTCGACGTGAACGAGTTCATGGAACAGCAGTCCATCGGTGAATGGCTGATGCGAGACCACCACATCGCAGAAGGTCACCGCCGCCATGCTGGAGAAGTTGGGCAAAGATTCGCGTCCTGAATTTGTTCTTCCTGCGAGAAGTGATTCAGTTTTTTATTGCTCGCATCGCTAAGTAAGGTCGATTTGTGAATGCGTGAGCTTCCCGGCATTGCGCTTACCTTCCTTTCTGCGCTGCCGTTCGCCTCAATTGCGGGGCAGCAGCCAGTCATCGGAGCTTTATGGAATAGCACGCATACCTTGCCGCCGCAAGTGATTGAAGATGTTTGTGAATGAATTCGTTCGATACCCGTAATCAATATTTCTTATTGCCTAAATTCACAATCCTGACACGTCGCTTGTTTATCATTGTGCTAATCATTGGTCACCAACATCGGAGTCGAGTCTATGAGCCCCGCAAGGAAAATGCGCGTTGTAATCGCAGACGACACTCGACTCATCTTGCGTGTTTGTTCTTGCTTGGTCACCGAATGTCATCGTGCGGAACTGGTTGGCACGGCACGAGACGGTGCAGAGTTGTTGAATGTCTGTCGGTCTACTCATCCAGACTTGGTGCTCGTGGATGTCCATATGCCAGTGATGAACGGGTTGGAAGCGGTGGCGAGTATCAGGCAGGAATTTCCCGACATGAAAGTCGTTTTTGTGACCAGCGATGATTCCGACCAGATAAAAGATGAATGCATGGCTCTTGGTTCGCTTGCTGTCCTGCCGAAGCTTACGAGTCAAGCAGAACTCTGTACGCTGATGGGCGAACTCGTTGGCTCCTGTGACCTGCTCTTGCACAAGTGACATTTCCGTCGCCGATAACTTCCGCTATCCAACATTGATTATCATGGTTATATGAAGCGCGTCGTCTTGTCATGGAGCAGCGGAAAAGATAGCGCATGGGCACTCCACCTCTTGCGCCAGCAACGAGATATCGAATTGGTCGGTCTGCTGACCACCCTCAACACCGAATTCCAGCGGGTGGCAATGCACGGCACCCGGCTTTCTGTTCTTCATTCGCTAGTCTTGTTTCCGGCGCATGCCTCTACTCCCTGACGAATCATCCCCAAACACCGGGTTTGGATTCTACCGTGCGCTTGGCGGACCATTGAGACGTCTGAGTCGGGGCGACAAACGAGGGCAAGCCGCAAAGCTTGCCCTTTAGCCTCAATACCTCTTCCACGCCTATGCTGCTTTTCCTATATTGATGTTGTGGACTCTGGATGTGTTCACCGCGAACATTGAAACCACGGGTTCGCCGTCGCACAAGGGGCGCAGCATCTCTGCAATTCGGGAGAACTGCTCGTGCTGGTAGCGTTCGGCGTCCTCACGGTTATTCCAGAAACTTAGGGAACGCATCTGGTTGGGGTCAGTAACGGACACAAGTGTGATCATGTCCTGAAAACCCTGCTGTTTTCTCAAAATCGGCAGCAGCGTTTCTCTTGTGAGGCGGGCGAGTTCATCGAGCTTTCCGGCCTTGCATTTAAATTCAACCATCCTCGTGAACATCAAGGAACCCCCGTGTTCGGGATGGGAGCTGTGAAAGTTTTTTTCAGCGGAATCCTCCGGTGCTGGCCGTATGCCGTGCATAGGGGGGCGGGCACCGGGATCATAACCGAATAGTTCATCATAATCTTCGGGCGGTTCGTGAGCCATCGTAACCTCCAGAATTGGAAGTAAGTAAGAAGTAAAAAGTAGGATGTAGAAACAGGCGCGGGCGTTGGCAGAACGGGAAGAAGAACGGCTGCTGCGGGACAGACGATCTGTGTCAGGAAATTCATGAGGATTTCACGGCGGATTGCGCAAAGCATCGAAGCGGAAGGAAACGCAGTCAGGAAACCACAAGTGTTTCGGGAAGTTGCGGGTGAAGGTGGACGCTGGCGAGGTCGTCAACCGGGATGGGTTATTTTACGCGGACTTCATGTAGGTCGGAGCAAGGAACATCCGCCTTCCAACCAGATTCTATGCCGCTCGTTTTTCGGCAAGCTGGGGTTTCCTGACCACATCTACCACTAATGGAATGGTGGTTAAAGCACCAACCGCCAGCAGCGCCCACCCTGCGCCCGTTCGGACATCGCTGCTAAGTTTTCCCGCAATCAGCAAGCCCAATCCTGCGCCAAGCGCAGCGCGGGTGCCTGCTACAAGCATGATTTCTGGAATTGTGAAGGCTCTCTCTGACATAAGCATCTCCCGTGAACAATCGTCATGTGCTTGGATGCTCGAAGCCACGGTGGCCGGGGCTTCACTTGAACGGGGCAATTCAAGAGGTGTTTTGGAACTGGGGCTTGAGCGTGAGGGTCTGCCCAGCCGCTCAAGGAAGGGCTAGAGCTATGGTGGCCGAAGTCGAGTCAGACCTCGGTTTCGGTAGATATTTCCTTTCGAAGCCAGAGCATTCTCGAACGAAGGTGTACGTGGATTCTCGGAGGCAACAATCGCCGACTGACGCGACTCCAACAAAGGTATAAGTGGATAACCGTAACCAGAATATTGTTGAAGAGAAATCGCTGGAGCAAGAGGAGCGCTTAAAGCTCGTCCGGGAAGCGGGAGGAGTGGCTTTTTGGGATTTCGACCCGCACACGAAAGAATGCTGTTGGTCGAGGGAAGCGTTTTTGCTCATGGGGCAAGACCCAAGCACCTTTAATCCCACATACGAAAACTTCTTGGAATGTGTTCACCCTGACGACCAGCGATGGGTGGACGGGGCACTCAGCACGGCTGTGCGGCGAGGGACGGAATACAACATCCAGTTCCGAATAATTCTTCCGGATAAAAGCACACGCTGGGTCGCCGCCACGGGAAAACTTGTTCGCAATCATGTGGGGGTTGTCCGCATGATTGGCATTGCCATGGACGTCACCCAGCGCAGGCTGGCGGTCAGGGGACAACTGGTGGCGGCGACCGCTCACGAGTTGAAAAATTCACTATCCACGATGTTCAGTCTGTTTTATCTGTTACGTCAGAATCCATCATTGGATAACGCCGCGCACGAGCGCCTCGACTCCTTATCCGCTGAATTGGAGCGAATGCGGGTCATCGTAAACCAAACACTCGAAATATATCGCGAGTCCGCCCGACCCCAAGAGGTGCAACTTTCAGAGATTCTCGACCACGTCGTGGAGTTCTACAATCCTAAGATTCAGTACAAGAACATCGCGGTTCAGAAACGCTATGCATCCTCTGGGCGCATTGAAGCTGTCCCCAGTGATATGCAGCAGGTATTCTCAAATATTGTGGTAAATGCGCTGGAGGCGCTGCCCTCCGGTGGAAAACTGCTAATTCACCTTTATGTCTCGCCGAAATGGGATGACCTATCGCGGAAGGCCGTTCGCGTTGTCGTTGCCGACGCTGGGCCGGGGATTATGCCAGAACAGCGCCGAACTATTTTTGAGCCACTATTTACCACGAAGGGCGACAAGGGCTCCGGACTGGGTTTATGGGTGGCGCAAGGAATTGTGAACAAGTACGGTGGCTCGATTCGGGTGCGCAGCAGTGTTCAGCCGGGCAAAAGTGGAACCGTATTTTCAGTTTCTCTGCAAGGCGGAGCTTGGGCTGCTGAGGTAGGCGGTAGTCTTTCTGATGAGGCAAAGCAGCTCACACGCAGCGCTGAGCTTGGGGGGCGCCCGACTGCGTGAGTGAGGAGCAGGTCTGTGCTCCAACGTGTGGATTCGGTTTGTTGCGTGCGAGACGAACTTCGTTACATGCCGGGTTTTCTATGCCGCGAAATTTTCCGCAAACTCGGCAGTCTTTTTTGGACTGCTCCTTTAAATAGCTGAGACCTCTCAAACTGAAATATCCCCAGCAGTTCATTCCCGCCCAACCTCCCCAGCCCGAGGTGTGTCCAAGGTAAACATTCTGGCCGCTCACGGGCTTTTCCGAATGCAGAGATGAGTTATGGGGGGCTGGGTGCGACAAAGTTTCAGCGCGACCTGCCGCCTCATCGCATTCAGTGCATCCAACAAGAGAGTAATCCGAATCGGACACTGTGCTTTTGGCCTCTCTGTTTTCTTCGGACATAGAGGCTCAACCATGTCACAGGAAAATCCGCAGTTTCAACGGACATTTATCTACTCCGCGTCCATGACCCAGTCGGTTTGCAAGATATGCTCCGACGTGGTTGGTTACAGCTCTCGGCTAAGCACGCTAAGCATCGCAGAGAGTGTGCACAAATGCACTGATGCACGAGGCCAGAAGAGTCTCCGTGAGTAACAGTCGCAAGACTCGTGAGTTAGAGCAGCCCAAGGCGGATAAATTCGTTCCGCACCGTCTGGTAACACTCGCATGCAACATGTTCAAGCCCTTCACGGTCTTTAATCGTAATGTGTCCGCGACTGCCTCGGCTGCTGCCCTGAATGTCTGATGCCAGACAAACTAAGTACGCGAATCTGCGCTAAAATCATCAACCTACATTTGTCAAGAGCCAGAAGCCATCCAGTTGTCCTGAGTGCTCTTTCAAGCCACGGATAGCGAGAGTGAGAAGTCATGGCGATACGGGTGTATGTTGTGGACGACGAGCACTGTATAGCCGACACAGTGGCAGTGATACTCCGCAACTCCGGGTACGAGGCGAGTGCGTTCTACAATGCTCAGAGCGCGTTAGAGCAAATCGAATCTTGCTGTCCCGAGCTGGTCATTAGCGATGTTATGATGCCCGGAATGAACGGCATTGACATGGCTGTGCTCATCAGAGAGCGTCACCCCGCATGCAAGGTTCTTCTGTTTTCAGGGATGGCATCCTCGCTGCATATGCTCGATATGGTTAAACAGCAGGGACACGATTTTGAATTGTTAGCGAAGCCGATTCACCCGAAAGACTTGCTGGCAAAGGTCGCAAGCTTAAGTCACGGAGATACACCTTAGCCGGACTGAACAGCGTGAGCGTGGAAGTACATGCCTTCATTCCGTACCGACGCCTGTGGGCTCAGAAGGATTCATGCATTCTCCATACGGTTTAGGACTCATAGAGAGCTGTGTTAGTTGCCAACTGCGTGCCGATCATACTTTCTGTGATTTATCGGCCAGCGCACTGCACAAATTTGAATCCATAAGACACTCAACCCTCTATCCTGCGGGTGCAGTTCTCTTCGTGGAAGGACAGGCTCCACGCGGAATTTTTGTGGTGTGCAAGGGGCGGGTCAAGGTCTCCTTCGGTTCCTTGGACGGTAAAACATCAATTATGAGGATTGCCGAGACTGGCGAAGTGTTAGGCATCAGTTCCAGCGTGAGCGGCGAGTCCTACCAGCTTACGGCGGAGACGCTCGATCCTTGCCAGATCAGCTTCGTTAAGCGCGATGACTTCATGCAATTTGTGAATGAGCACGGTGATGCATGCTTTCAGATTGCCGAACAATTGAGCAACAAGTACCACGCGGCTGGCCGGGAGCTTCATTCGCACGAACCTTACTTGGCTGCGAATAAACTAGCGAAGCTGCTACTGGAATGGAGCGCAAAACACGGCGATAGCGCGAAGGCTAACCTTCGCGTCACACTGGGACTGACCCACGAGGAAATCGCACAGATGATTGGAGCCTCACGCGAGACGGTGACGCGCCTGTTTGGCAAGATGAAGAAGCGGCAGATCGTGCAGGTCAAGGGTTCGACGCTCGTGATCCGCGATAAGACTGCGCTGGAGGCACTGGCTAAATACTGATCAGCAGCGGATTTATGTACGCTACCGTATCCCCAGCAGTTCATTCCCTCCCACCCTCCCCGCCCGAGGTGTCAGTTTTTGACAGGCGCGGCGATTGAGGCTACTCCCAGCGTGCAAACGCTAGCGCCGTTCTCCCAATTGATGACCGAGTCGCTGCTCCACATTCAGGAAAGCCAACTGCGTGTGTTTAAGCTGAATGCCAAGGTAGGCGTTGAGGCGCTTCAGGTCAAACATGAAATAGCTGAGGTTGAGCGACCGCATGTGTTCATGGATTACGTCATAAATCGCTTGTTCCAGAAGGCGCACATCGGTCGCCAGCAACGGGATGGTGTACCCCTGTTGGTACCGTTTAATTCCGCGCATCTTCGCGTTCTCATTGGCCTCCTCCATCGCTTGTTCCGGCTCGGCTGATTCCAATAGAGTCGCCAAATCCT
Organism: uncultured Acidobacteriota bacterium; assembly: GCA_963738165.1. Classification (GTDB taxonomy): domain Bacteria; phylum Acidobacteriota; class Terriglobia; order Terriglobales; family Acidobacteriaceae; genus TOLSYN. The sequence continues at coordinate 227,473 of CAVTVE010000014.1, read as the reverse complement.
CAAGTATCCGGGGTATGAACTCAATCCTCTTCTCATCGGTAATCGGAATGGCTCCCAATGCAGGGTCGGCCTTCATTTCATCGAGGGTGCGCTGTGTAATCTCGAATGCATCATCACGAAGAACTTGGGAGATGCGCTTGGTGGCCGCAGCCGTGTCGTGGTTTGGATTCTGTAGCTTCTGCTCAATGAGATTAATCAAATTTGGAATAGGGGCAGGTTTGATGAGGTAATCATCAACTTGGTTCCGAATGGCTTCGAGTGCGGTGTCAAACCCCGGATACCCGGTCTTGACGCAGGTCGGCTGCGTCCGGCGCATTGCGCTGACCACCGTGAAGCCGTCGCCGGGATGACCGATGTTCAGGTCTGAAATGAGAACGTCGAATGAGGCGGACGTAATCTGAGTCAATGCTTCGTTCACTGTCCCCACTGCCGTTACTTCATATCCATGTTGCCGCAGAATGGCGGGCATCGTGAGGAGGATGCCCGGCTCGTCATCGACAAACAAAACCCTGACATCTTCCCTTTGCCTGACCTCTTGCTCCTGCATGGAACACCTCCTCATCGCAGCCGAATTCTGCTAGGAAAGCTGTTCCCGTTCAAGGATTATCGAGAGTATTGGGCAGGGGTGCCGGGAAAGGCGGAAATGGATATCAGTCAGCTCCACTTGAGGGTGCGAGAATCGCAGACAGGGAGATGGTTTTCCTCAGCCATTCTCAGACTGTAAGGTGTAGGACTGCCAATCGACCTACCGCATCGCAGACAAGTAGAGATGGTGAGCCCATTCGCCAAAGTTTTACGAACGAAGCCGAGAAGAGGCGAATCTAGGTTGATGGCGTTTTCGTCCTTCATTCCGAGCCTCGCGAGTCAGATGGCCATCTTCGCCATTCCGCTTCCTTTCGTGCGTCATGGCACGGTTACGGCGCGGAAGTTAACACCGTAGCGACCCGCAATCAGTGATAAAAGTCACAGGGGAGAAAATGTGAAGACGCTTGGCGGGGCTCTGTAGGGAGCCTTCCGGACACGGAGGAGGGCACTGATTGCCTAAGAAGCACAAGGAAATCGTTAATTGTTAGGAAGGCGGAAAGCGGCACTTGGGGGCAAGAAAGCAGTAAGGGGAACAAGTGGGAACTCTGGCTACGCCGATTTCCTTTGTTCACGCATGGCAAGTTCTTCGTCTATGTTTTCCAGAATAATCAGGGTGTCCGCTCGTTTCTGAATCTCATCGGTTTGTTCGATGATGTAGGCGCACATAGCGCGGAGTTCCACAAGCTGGTTCGTCGTGTATCCGTCAAACATAGACTTCTTCCCATCTCGTCGGATGCAGTATGACTATGGGCTGTATCGTAGGGGCTGGCTTCTCCCGATAATCCCTTATACTGATGGCGATAAACTGGTGTCAATGTCTCTCCCGCAGTTCCTTCCGATGTTGCTAGGCCGCAGGGCAGAGCCCTTCAGCAACCCCGAATGGCTGTTCGAGGTGAAATGGGACGGCTTCCGGGCACTCGTACATGTTGATGATGGCGAGTGCCGCCTCATCTCACGGAACGGGAACGCATTCAAATCATTCCCGGCACTCAACGATGCCATCCCTCGCGGACTCCTTGCCCGGTCTGCCGTGCTCGATGGCGAGATTGTATGCCTCGACGGCGAGGGCAAGTCGCAGTTCCGCAACCTGCTATTCCGGCGTGGCGATCCCCGGTTCTACGCCTTCGACCTGTTGTGGGTGGAAGGTCATGACCTGCGGCAAGAGCCGCTCATTCGCCGAAAGCTCAGGCTACGTTCAGTCCTGCCACAACACGGGGAGCGCCTACCTTATTGCAGCCATATCGGGGCCGCTGGCGAGGACTTGTTCCGGCTGGCGTGCGAGTACGACTTGGAGGGCGTGGTGGCGAAGCACAAGTTCGCGCCGTATATGCCGGACGGGGAGAAGACGTGGCTCAAGATTCGCAACCGCAGCTACAGCCAATGGATTGGTCGCGAGGAACTTTTCGAGCGCGAACGTGAACGGAATCCCGATGTGCAGGGCTGGGATGCTTGTGCGATGGCGTGTATGGAGGTGGCAGGATAGCAGAGAACCCCAGTGCCATCCGTTCACCCTGCGGTCTGGTTGGCTGAGTGCAAAAGAGTTCGCGCTATTTTCAACAGTAGTTCAGCCGGAGGAACTGGCTTGAGCAGAAGTTCAAAATCAAAACCCTTCGCTCTCGCCTTCTCCAGAAAGTCTCCGTAGCCAGCGTTGCCAGAAACTAGCAACACCTTGCAGCAAGGCAGAGCACGCAAAATCTCAATCGCCGCATCGACGCCGTTCATCGTCCGCATGACCACGTCACTAACGAGGCAGTCGGGTCGAAATGAACAGGCCACTTGAACTGCTTCTTCCCCGCTGTAGGCCGTAGCTGTCTCGTAGCCGCGATCCTCAAGTATCATGGCAAGCGTGTCGGCTATGGCACGCTCGTCATCGACTACTAAAATCTTCTTTCTCTCATTCAACATGGTCGTGTTCGCTCACTTCCGCCTCCCGTTGGGCAAGACTGCTGGGAGTTGCAGTAGTTAGAGCAATCCAAGACGACGAAATTCATTCCGCACTGTCTGGTAACACTCGCATGCAACGTGTTCAAGTCCATCACGGTTTCTAATGGTTACGTTGCCGCGTGTGTAGTCAATCAGCCCCGCTTGATGGAGCATCCCTGCTGCCAGCGTAACGGTGGTTCTTGGAGCACCCAACATCTGGCCAAGGAACTCGTGGGTGAGTGGCATCCGGTCGGATTGCACACGGTCGTGACAGGTCAGAATCCACCGCGCCAGCCGCTCACTGATAGTGTGCAAGCGGTTGCACGCCGAGCCTTGTGAACTCTGGATTAGATGAGCAAGCATGTACTTGTGCAGATAAACTCGGAGCTGCCCGGTACGCTCGAATTCCTCTTTCAAACGGGCTGCTTCGATGCGATAGCCGGAGCCTTGTACTTGAATAAACGTCTGCCCCGGCATTCCGTCCCCTCCCATAAGAATGGGAAGCCCGACTACCCCCTCAACGCCGATAACTCCGACCTCGACTGTAGCCCCATTGGCCAGAGTCAGCACGACCGAAGCCAGTCCCTCTTCCAGAAAATATGCATGATCTGCATGGCCATCGAGCAGTTGGGTTCGCGTCTTTAGAGTGACTGGTGAAAGATGCGGCGTGAGTCGGTCGATTTCAGCTTTTGGTAGTGCTGCTAATACACGATTCTTGTACTGCCTTGCGGGCGGGTTCATAGCTGCTCCTGTGCCGTAACGGCATCTGGACGCGCATATGAACCGCATGCTCAAGCGGGCAGAGATGCGAATGGAGATGTAGGGGGTCAAGTGTACACCCTTTCGAAGCCTGTCCACTCGGCAGATTTGCTGGCTAGGATTGGGCGATAAGAACAGGTGCTCCATCTTCCGGCAGCTATAACCACCTTCGTCCTTCGATGTAATACGTCAATGCCGTTTGGCAGTGGATGCACGGTGTGTGCCGCTCCGCGTGCTCCTCTTCTGCTTCTGTGCTCCGAACCGGGAATGAACGCAAGCAATTCGTGCAGGTGACAATATAGTAGTCATCGCGGCCTCTCGGAAGCCAGATTGGGACGGGCGCACCTTTCCAGAGAGCTGGACGATGTTCCCCACTCAGCAGCTCAGCAACCTTCGCCATAAGCTCAGGCGGTTGATAAGAAGCCTTTTTAAAGAAAGCATCGCAGACCACACATGGTGGAAGCACGAGCGGGTCATAGTCGCCGCTTGTCGCAATCACAGGTATCTCTGGAAATCGCCTCCGCACCACGGATAGCAATTCGAAACCAGACATGTGCGGCATCCGCAGATCAGAAATGATGAGGTCAGGCTGACGCTGATCTATGCTTAGCAGCGCCTCGAACCCATCTTCCGCCACTCCAGCTTCGTAACCTGACACATTGAGAATCTGCGCCAGCACCTCCGCCCTAACGGTTTCGTCATCCACCACCAGAACGTACTTGGCCAATCGGAGAACCTTTCCTAGACGGGAAGTGGACAATGTACCACGCTGCATTTTGCTGATGCAGCTATTTTGACGAGGTACTCACTGCACTATCCGATGCCGAATATGGGGCGTTGATCTTTGGAAATCGGGCAACTTCTCCTGAGTAGCCGAGCATCTATTCAGACAACAGCAATAGACACCGGGCGCTTTTCCGCAGACTCGGCAGCTTTTCCGTTAGGCTGCTTCTTCAACGTGAGACCTTCCAAACCGAAGTATCCCCAGCAGTTCATTCCCGCCCAACCTCCCAGCCCGAGGTGTGTCCCAAGGTAAACATTCTCAGTTTGGGCAAGGGTTTCGCAGACGGGCTGCGCATTCAGCGCATCTGAGTAATGGAACCATCCGAATCAGACACTGTGCTCTCATTACTCAATGTTTCTTCGGACATTGAGGCTCAGGCATGCCACAGGAAAATTCGCAGTTTCAACGGACATTTATCTATGCTGCGTCCATGACGCAGTCGGTCTGCAAGATATGTTCCGGCGTAGTTGGTTACAGCTCTCGACTAAGTACACTCAGCACCACGGAGACCGCGCACAGATGCGCATTGCCTGATGCAGTAGTAGCCGCACTTGCAAGAAGGCTAACTGAAGGCTAACTGGGCATGATTGAACTCACGCCTAAAGCTGTTGCATGCTAGCCGCCGCCTCCCGCACTACGGCCTCCGCGCACGCGGCATCGTTATTCTTCACCAGATTGACACGGCTGCTGACCTCGTACCGCCTCATCAGCTTGGCATCGAACGGCTTCAGCAGGTCGCACACTGCATCCGTCTTCTGATTGCCGGGATCGAGCCAGAGGTCGTAGGTATCTTCGAACAGGATGACGGGCATCCGGTCGTGGACGTCGGCACAGAGAGCGTTCGGCGTGGTGGTGATAATGGAGCAGGTTTCGACCAGTTGCCCCGCTGGACTCTTCCACTGCTCCCATAGTCCGGCGAAGGCGAAGGCTGAGTCGTCGGCCATTGTGAAACAGAACGGAGTTTTGGTCGTGCCGTTCTTCTGCCACTCGTAAAATCCATCCGCAGGTATGAGGCAACGCCGCTTCTTCAGCGCATCCCGGAATGAGGGCTTGGTGGCCACCGTCTCGGCACGGGCGTTGATCATCTTGTATCCGATGCTGGCGTCCTTCGCCCATGATGGAATCAACCCCCACCGTATCTGAGAACCGAAGCGTTTGGGTACCTCGGCATGCTGGCGGATGACCGCTACGTTCTGAGTCGGAGCGATGTTGTAGCGCGGCACCCGATCATCTTCGGGCTCGATGCCGAAGCTTTCAGCAAGTTTATCGACGCGGGTGAGGCGGAATCGTCCACACATGCAATGCAGTATAGCCCTGAACCGAAAGCCAGCGTAATCCGTCCCGTGACACAATGATCGAGTCCAGATGAACGCCACCGCCCCAGAACGTAGTGCCCCCACCTCCCAACTGTCCGGCGTAATTGAACGGGTCACGTTCTTCAACGAAGAAAGTGGATTCTGTGTCCTTCGCATTAAAGCGCCGGGGCACCGCGAGGAGGTCACGGTCGTCGGCTCACTGCCCTCAGTGAGCGCCGGGGAATAGCTGTCCGGCGAGGGCTGGTGGGTGAGGGATAAAGAGCATGGACTGACTTGACGCTAGAACCGTTATCCTTGATGACCGATTCGTTGCTCCGCTTTCAGACAAGCTATCTGCGTGTGCTCTAGGTAAAGACCAAGGCTGTTGTTGAGCCGCTTCAAGTCGAGCATGAAATAGCTGAGATCGAGCGACAGCAGATGCTTGTGGATCACGCAGTAAATGGCGCCTTCCAAAAGGCGCACCTCAGCCGCCAGCAGCGGGATGGTGTAGCCCAGTTGATACCGTCTCGCCCCACGCATTGCCTCACCTTCAACAAAGTCTCTCGCCGCTTGCTCTGGTTCGGCTGATTCCAACATTGCTGCCAGTTCCTCAATCGTGCGGGCGGTGTGCTCAATCCGCTGCTCATCGGTAATCGGAACGGCTCCCAAGGCTGGGTCGGACTTCATCTCACTAAGGGTGCGCTGCGTAATCTCAAGAATGTTCTCACGAAGAACTTGGGATATGCGCTTGGTGGCCGCACCCGTGCTGGGCTTGGGGTTCTGTAGTTTCCGCTCAAGCATACTAAGCAAGCGTGGGATGGGGGCAGGTTTGATGAGGTAATCATCCACTTGGCTCCGCATGGCCTCCAGCACTGAGTCAACGTCCGGAGACCCGGTCAGGATAAAAGTGATGCACGTCGGCTGTGTCCAGTGCATTTCGCTGACAACAGAGAGGCCATTGCCGGGGTGGCCGATGTTCAGGTCTGAAATGAGAACGTCGAACTGAGCAGTCTTAATCTGAGTCAACGCTTCACTTACCGTTCGCACCGCCGTCACGTCATATCCCTGCTGCCGCAAAGTAAACGGCAGCATGAGAAAGATGTTCGGATCGTCATCGACAAACAGAATCCTGACCGCTCCTTTTTGCCCGACCGATTGCTCTTCCATGGAGCACACCTTCTTTCGCGTACTTACAGTCTGCGAGGAAAGTTATTCTGGCTCAAGCGGAATCGAGAGTATTGGCACGTACCGTCGCTACTCGAACGCGCTCCTCAGAATGCTTCTGCCCCGCTGGTCTGCAACTAAGGAAGCATTCTCAGGAGTTCATTGAAGCCAAGCTCACTTAGGGGCAGCGTCGGCAAATAGGCGGTTACGGTTCTCGGATGGCTCCGGTTAGAATTCCCGAATGCCACACCCCAGACAGCCTCTAACCGACCCAGAACTTGAACGTCTGGCAGACTTCCTCTACAGCGTGAATCCCGACGAGGCAATGAGTCTGGAGATGGAACGGACTCTTCTGCGCCCTGATACGCACCCTGACCTCGTTCCTCCAAGCGAGTACCTGCCACACCTCTGGGCTCTGGGAATCGCGGTTCGCAATGACGAGACCCAGCGTCGGTATTCGGGGCTCCTCGCGAGTTTGAAGGGGTGAGTGACGGGTGGTGTAGAGAATCGGATAACCGAAGCTATGCTGCTGGCGTACGAGGTGTTCGCGATTCCCCGGTGTGCTGTAGAGCGCGACCGCTGTCCAACAGAATGACTATCAGGAGTGCGAAACCTATGAAGCCCAACATGCTACTCAGACTAGCAACTCACGCGAGAAAGATCAAGAGCACACACTCAAGATACAGCCAAGAGGAGATGTCGCCAGCCTTTGGCTAACAGGAGATTTCACGGACGGCGAGTCTGTCGGGAAGTTTGCCATTTCGCCATCCCTTCGCCTACCATCAACCTCGATGGAATACTCTCCCGGCGGAACAAAGAAGGACGGCAGAATTCTCGTGCTGGCTGCGATCATCACTGGCTTGCGGCTGGCGCGTGACCCCAGAGCGGGGTGCAAGACGGAGCGTGTCATCAACGCCGTCGAGGATGGTATCTTTCTGGCCAACCAGATTTATGAGAAGGCTCTGCTGCGGTACGGGCAGGGGAATATCGACTTCAAGTGGTGATGGCATGCTCTGTGCGAAAATTCCGTCATTGCCGCTCCAGTCCCGCATTGATTATCGGAGGCTCCACAGGTCTTCAAGAGCGGGCTCAATTTATGAGCTGATAGCTGATCTGCGCTTGCGGCTTCCTATTCAGTGGCAGCGAGTGTACGCGGCTGCAGCCTCCCATACCCCAAACATCATCCACGTCGAGTGCGGGACGTTCGATTACATCTTCGACTCCTATTCAGGGAGGGAGGCTCAGGGCGAGGTTGCATTCGATCAGAGAGTGCGAGACCGCGTCGTCGGAGTTCTTGGAATCTCGTTGCCGATGCGCGGTCGTAGGCGAGGCTCACTGCCAAAGGACTGGGTGGAGCATCCTGAAGAGTGCGATAGCAACGGTCGTGACAAGGGGCATTACATCGCCCACGCTATCGGGGGCGGACTCGACATGAACGTCTTCTCACAAGCGCGTGATCTGAATCGGGGGATATCAGAGCAAGGGAAGGTCTATCGGCTTATGGAAAGGTACTGCTACGAGAATGCTGGGACATTCTGCTTTTCTCGCCCGGTCTACGACGATGCGACCAGCATTCCCCGATGGGTGGAGTTCGGATTGCTTCGAGACGACGCCAGTGTTTGGGTTGAGGTCTTCGAGAACTGACTGTGGGAGGGACATCTGCTCACTGACGCACCACCACGAGATCGACACCGGGCGGGCTTTGATATAAGCGACCGGAACAAAACCCTCGACTTGCCGGGTGACCCGCTTCTGACGTCCATCGCCAATGCAATCGAGTCCGCGATGGAGACGGGGAAAGCCGCCGACGTCGGGAGACCATGTATTGAGTTCCTTGCCCGTGCGGCAGAGTTCTACAAGGTGCCGCCGTGCAGCATCCGCGTGCTTGCAGCCAGACCGCTGCGCGTTCGAGAAGACTGGACGACGGAGTTGTTCGGCGACTACGACCCCGGCACTATGAATATCCGGCTATGGATGAGGACAGCGGTACGCAAGGACGTCACCTCGTTCGGCACGTTCCTCAACACGCTGTGCCACGAGTTCTGTCATCATCTCGACTTCCACCTGTTCAAGTTTGAGGACTCGTGGCATACACGCGGTTTCTATGAGCGCACCGCCGTGCTCTATCACCATGCGCGTGGTACGCCGCTGAAGAAGTTAGCATGGGCACCCGTGTCGGGTGGACGATGGAGAATTGACTGGTAGCGGACGAGGCGGGGTTCCTAACTGGCAAGGAACCGGGGTCGTTTTGCAATCTTGAGCGGCAATCGTCAGTGGCGGGTTGCGCTGTCCGGCGGAAATAGAAGAGTCGGAATCACGAAAGCGCACAGCAGCATCCACAGTAGGCTCTCGCGTGCGTTGCCATCTGCCACATGGAAGCTGCCGAGTGGCGGGTAAAGAGAGTATGCGAAGACCAAAGCGGCCATAACCGCCCCCAGAAAGCTCACGATAGTCCCGAAGCGTGCGCCAATAAGCAGAAGGATGACAACGAAGCCAAGCGGCACGTATTGAGCCGAGGGGGACTGCATAAAGACCTTCGCGCAAGTCAGAGCAGCAATGAAGCAGAGTACAACGCCGAACAGCTTGTAAAGGGTAATCGCGAGATGATTCTTCAGCCGCTGTGTTTTGTTAAGACCGAAATCATTGGTGGGAGCAGCAGGAGAGATTGGTTCTATTTCGCTCATTTATCCCTCTACGTCACGGCTTCATCATAGATATCAAATTTTTTCTAAAAAAGGTCTAAAGCAGAACAGCGCGGACGTCGCCGTCCAAGGAGGCTGCATGGAAATCATCTGGCCTCGCATACGAGCCCGAGAACACCGCAGTCCATGTCAGAAACGAACTCCTGATGCCCAGCGTTGAACTGGAGCGAGTCTGGGCGTGGCTCTGCCGTCCCGGCCTCTGGCCGTCGTGGTACCCCAATAGCGCGACATCCACATCAAGAACCAGACTCAACCTGATCTCCGCCTCGGCACCGAGTTCCGGTGGAAGACCTTCGGCGTGACCATCGACTCCACCGTCCTTGAGTTCGTCCGGCATGAACGGTTGGCTTGGGACGCTCATTGCAATGGGGTGCATGCCTATCATGCGTGGGCGTTCGAGATGAGGGACTGCGGCGTCTATGTGCTCACCGAGGAGACGTAGAACGGGTAGCAAGGCGAGGCTGGGTGCGTTGGTGATGCCGGGCAGGATGTCGAGGTGGCACCAGAGATGGCTGGAGGGGCTGGAGAAGGTGGCGGAGCTGATGCTCCAACGGCATCATTCAGGGCGACTTACGGAAAGAGACCAGACCCCATCGACCTGCTGGCGAGGACGATTCGTGGCTGAGTATATAAAGGTTCCCGTCGTCGGCGCGTACCTTGAAGAACACGTCGTTCTGCCCGTACCACTGGTCTAGCAGTTCCTCGACCAGATACTCGTGTCCGTCCAGCCGAAAGCGAACTGGTCGCTCGTCAGCCTTATACCCGGAATAGCAGTCTACCCGCATTTCCGTCATTTTCGCATCCCAATTTCAATCCTGAGTGGAATACCGTGGCTGGCGAGGATGGGTACGTTGGTGATGCCGGGCAGAACGTCGAAGTGGCCCCAGTGGTGGTCGGAGGGGCTCGGGGAGAGTGGCGAGGAGGCAGCATGAAGCCCCAGCCTAAACTGGGGCGAGGGCTTCACTTCTTGCTCAGGGCAGCGGCGACTTCAGATATTTTGAACCGCCATGTTTTACGCACGCGCCCGGTCAGAGGATAAGCGGGGATTTCTCCCCGGCGTGCCATAGCCGTAACCACCCTTGGAGGGCAGCTCAGAAACTTCGCCACTACATCAGCATCCGCAAATGGTTCGAATGATTCTGCCATGCCATCTTCTCCATCTCTTTCCTGTGTATTTTTAGCCGCGATAGATTTCGCGTCCACCAATTGCCGACAATATCCGGCACGTTCTCAATCAGACATTCTTCTGCGCAGCCAGTCGGCGACAGCCTTGGGGGAATCGCACGGAGTATCCGATTCGAAATGAAGGAACTCTTCCTCGATTCGCCATTTTATAGAGGGTCTTCGGACTCACGTTCAGCTTTGAAGCCAGCCACTCGACTTTGATTGCGCTCTTCTGCGATTCGATTTCATCGGGCAAGTTCACGAGCCCCCTCCATCGGTTCGAGTTGTCGCAGCATTCCTAGACTGACGAATCGAACCTTCCTCCTTGCTGGCATCTGAGTGATCTTCCCGGTGAAGCCCACCTTCCTGCGAATCGCTGGCTTGTGGTGTATAGAGAACTTCCCGAAGCTGTTCAGCTTCATTGAAAATCCGTCCTCCTCAAGATGATCGAGGAGCGTCTCTTCAAGACACGAAATGACCACACCGACCAGAAAATTGGACTCTTTCCTTGTGCTCAAACCGAGCACGGACTGAACCCTCGACACCAACTCTTCTCGCCCTTTACGTGAACCCTTAACCATTGACAGCCTCCTTTGTTACGGTCTGCTCGGAACTGGAGGTTCCAATGGAAAATACCCAAGAGAAACAATTTCTGCCGAGAAGATCTTGCGCTCCTATCGATCACGTCGATGCATTCACCTTCGAGGACGGCCATTTCGTCGGCCACGACGGGTTTGTCGTTCCCGCAGATTTCACCGAGTTCTATGAGCGGTTTCCGCAATACGTCGCCAACTGGGTCAGGAAGCGACTGAGATGGAGAGGGGCTGAGTCGGATGTTCAGGACTGGACACAGGAACTCCTGATGCACCTGCACTCTCTATCGCCTTCCTCCAAGCACCGAATGGCTGGGAAGCAGGACGTCATTCAGCTTTTCAATCCGGAAAGGATGCATGGCGCGAACGAGGCGCGATTTCGGGGCTTCATCAATCGGTGCCTCGCGAACAAGTTCAACACCATCTACTTGCATCGGAAGAATGAGCCGCTATCCAACCCTAATAACCTGTTCCTAACAGCGGTGGAGACCCACGAGCCAATGATGGCGTCAGATGAGTACTGTCACGAGAAATCGGCTCGACTGCGGCGGACTCAATCCCGGAGGTTCAAGGAGCGTGATAGTGAATTCCGGCTGAAGGAGTTCGCAGACATCGCGGATGCGTGCGACACCGGCCTGAGAATGGCGGTGGAAGCATTCAGGACGACGGGAACGTGGAAGGAAACGGCAAGTCTGATGTGCATCGGTGCGAAGGAGTGCGCGTCAGTCCGGTATCGCCTCCGGAAACTGGGCAGAGTGCTTCTCAGTGGCGGCACTCCTGCGGCTTGGCAACGAGGAGACTCATTGGAAGGGTGAGGCAGCTAGGGCGGGTTGGCTTCGGCCTATCCCGCCCTTATGAATCTAGAGAATGGGGTGCGTTAACGATGTTGGGCAGGATGTGGAGGTGGCATCAGAGGTGGTGGAGGGGCTGGGGGAGGTGGCGGGGAGGGAGGCCGTGAGTTCAACTAATGTGGTGGTTCCCTGCCCTGCTGCGTCCGGCTTCTGCGTATGACTCCACTTCCACTGTCGGCCTATACCGTAATTTCGCGAGACGAACTCCGGTATCCGCACATTTCAAGTCACGTTCCAAATCACGTTCCAATTACGTTCCAAAATTCTTTCGCTTTTTGTCACACAAGGAACTGTAAGTGATTGGGATATAATGGTGAAGGATTGGCCGATAGCATCGTTCGCAATGATGAGGTCGTCGGTTCGATCCCGACTAGCTCCACCAAATAATTTCACGGCTTGCAGTCCACTTGCTACTCCATGAAATGCACAGCTGAACCCCCTCTGTCTCGGCAGCTTCCTTCCAGTACATCGATTTTGCTTTTCTCGTTTGTCACTGCTATCGCCGTCTTCCTGGCGGCGATCTTACTGCAGTGGCTCATTTACAACGACTGGTTACATAGCCACGCACCGCTTCGCTTCACTGGAAGCTTTTTGGCAGGCGCGCTGACGTTCGCATTTGTCGTACGCTCGCGCTCCGCGGCACGCGATCAAAAGGTGGAAATGCTCCGGCGTTTCGAAAGAATCGCTGAGATGAATGATCGAATTCGTAACGCGCTGCAAGTCATCGAATGCGTCACCTACGCCTCCAACCCTCAGGCAACCGAGCCAGTTCGGGATGCAGTGAACGTCATCGAAGCTGTTCTCCATGAGGTTCTCACTGAGACACGTCCTGCTTTGCCGGACGCACCCGTTGCGAGCACGACAGCTCCGGAGCCGTAACAAGAACCGATTCGGCGTAGCCGCTTTGTGGCACTCCCTTGGGGTGCGCGGCCCAGCTAACCCTTGGCACAGAAGAGGGAGTAGCGGGAGAAAACGGCTGGAGGAAATGGATCGAGTCGATGATCACAGGAGTCAGGGATTGAATACTCTAAACTTGTTGTGTTTCTCCCATCACTGGCGCTAAGGCCGTTGCCGTTGTCGTAACCGCAATACACTGCCTTACCTCGCAACGTACAGGACCATGGTGCGGGGTTCATTCCGTCCCTCGGCTCGGGGTGGCCGCAGGCCTCACAGTCGCAGGTAAGCAGGACGCTGCCATCGGCGTTTGGCGTTCGCTGGCAATTTTTGGGAACGTCCACGTGTGGGGTATCGGCGGCTGGTGCTGGAACCATCCCCCGATTCGCTTCCGTCTTCGGGACCTGTCGTGTTGCACATCCCAGTGCAACCCACATCAAACCGACGGAGCTGATGCACCATATGAGTCGCAGCAGCATTTTCACGATCCGTACCTCCCCGATCATAAAACCATCAAGATAGCCGTGGAGTTAAGAGGGGCATCCGCTGCTCATCTTCCGGTCTGCCAAGCCTTGAGCACTGCTGGACTCTTGGCTTGTGGGACAGTTCGATTAGCTTTTCGATTGGGAGGTTGACAAGAAAACCAGCATCTGTGGGCGGATTAGCAATCAGTGAATAAGATGAAAAAGCACTAAAAATGAGTTTATCCCGTGGATCCGGAGCCCGCAGCAGTGCACACAGGGTGCTCTATCGAGCGCACAAAAGAGCTGCCCCACTCCGGGATCGCGGCCGGAGTGGGGCAGCTCGCTATTGCGTTCTGTTCTTGCTAGCAGACTATTCTTCGCCGCCCTTGAGTTTGCTGATGATCGCGAAATCTTCGAGCGTAGTGATATCCCCTTTGACTTCGCCACTGGTTGCAAGCTCGCGGAGCAAGCGGCGCATGATCTTGCCGGAGCGGGTTTTTGGTAGTTGCTCGGTGAAGCGGATGTCGTCGGGTCTGGCCATCGAGCCGATCTCCTTGGCTACCCAGGCCCGCAGTTCGTCCTTCAGAGTGGGACTCGCGACAATTCCGCCTTCCAAGGTAACAAAGGCCGATACCGCCTGCCCTTTGATATCGTCGGGCCGGCCAACCACGGCAGCTTCGGCGACCTTGGGGTGTGCCACAAGCGCAGACTCAATCTCCATGGTAGAAAGCCGGTGCCCACTGACGTTAAGCACGTCATCGACGCGTCCCATGACCCAGATATATCCATCCTTGTCGATGCGCGCGCCGTCGCCGGTGAAGTACACGCCCGGAATGTCCGACCAATACTGCTTGACGTAGCGTTCCGAGTCGCCGTAAATGGTGCGCGCCATCGCCGGCCAGGGCTTTTTAATTACGAGATAGCCGCCAGAGCCGAGCGGAACCTTTTCACCGCCGCGATCGACAACCTCGGCGATGATTCCTGGAAATGGATGCGTGGCGGAGCCGGGTTTTGTGGCAATGGCGCCGGGCAGCGGAGAGATCATGATGCACCCGGTCTCGGTCTGCCACCAGGTATCGACGATGGGACAGCGCTCTTTCCCGATGACTTCGCGATACCACATCCAGGCTTCCGGATTGATCGGCTCGCCGACGGAGCCAAGCAGTCGCAGGCTGCTGAGGTCATGACGGTTGGGATATTGATCGCCCCATTTGATGAAAGAACGGATGGCAGTTGGTGCCGTGTAGAAGACGCTGACCTTGTACTTCTCAACCAGCGCCCAGAAGCGGTCGAAGTCAGGATGATTCGGCGCGCCCTCGTACATCAGCGTTGTCGCACCGTTCTGCAGAGGGCCGTAGACGATGTAGCTATGCCCGGTAACCCAGCCGATATCGGCCGTACACCAGTAGATGTCTTCTTCCTTGAGATCGAAGATCCATTTGGCGGTGATGTAGGTCGCCACGGAGTATCCGCCGGTGGTGTGGACAATGCCCTTGGGCTTTCCGGTAGAGCCGGAGGTGTAGAGAATATAAAGCGGGTCCTCGCTGTCCAGCGCTTCGGCAGGACAGTTTGGCGCGGCTTGGGCGACGAGTTCGTGCCACCAGTGGTCGCGGCCCGGTCGCATCTTCACCTCTGCTCCGGTGCGCTGAAAGACTACCACGTGTTTGACCGATGGACAGTTGGCGAGCGCTTCGTCCACCGTGTTCTTGAGAGGAAATTGCGCACCACGTCTCCAGGAGCCATCCTGAGTGATGACGACTGTGGACTGCTGATCGTTGACGCGATCCACGATGGCATTGGCGGAGAAGCCGCCAAAGATGACCGAATGTATGGCGCCGATGCGAGCGCAAGCCAGCATGGAAATCGCAAGCTCAGGAACCATGCCCATATAAATCGCGACACGGTCTCCCTTGGCTACGCCGAGTTGCTTGAGGGCATTGGCGAAGCGTTCGACTTCGGCGAGAAGCTGGGTGTAGGTGAGAGTGCGGGTATCACCCGGTTCTCCCTCCCAGAGGATCGCGATCTTGTCGCGGCGCGATGAGGCGGCGTGACGATCCAAGCAGTTGTAGGAAAGATTGATTTTGCCGCCGCTAAACCACTTGGCCCACGGCGCGTCCCACTCGAGAACCTTGGTCCAGGGTTCGAACCAGTGCAACTCCCCGCCAATTCTTCCCCAGAAGGCTTCCGGGTTCTCGTCCGCCTCGGCATAGATGCGCTTGTACTCGTCCAGGCTCTTGATGTGCGCTTTGGCGCTAAACTCTGCCGGAGGAGGAAAAACGCGGTTCTCCTGCAAAAGAGAGTCGATGTTGACGCCATGCGCTAAAGGTTGGTTCGCCATGCGTGCTGCTTCCTCCGTGAATGGCAAGGCTTGCCGGAAAAATCTGTAGTTCTTCGTATCGCGAACAATACGGCGCGGCTACTGCCCGATCCTACAATTTTCTTGTTTCCTTCGCTTGAATGGAGAACGCGCACTCCGTGTTGGTAATCCTTAGATGCTGGACACGTGCATTTCGGTCTCAATGCGATTCACGGGTGAATACGGGGGGAAATCACCTCTGAAACTTCGTCCAACTATCCCATTAAAAGCAAATAGAAATGTCGGCGCTTATGAACTCTTTTTGCCTCGGTTCAACGAAAAGACGGTGAGACGTGATATCAAAGCCTTCCGGACGGAGGAAGTTAAGACTTCCTCCGCCCGGCATGGGTTTAGTGGCCGGCAACCGCTTTCTCCGCACCGAGTCCGGTGGTGGCCCGAACTTCGAGTTCTTCGAAGCGCTGGATAGCATTGGGATCCTGCTTGCCGAAGAGGGTTCCCAGGATCGCTCCGAGAAAGCCGATCGGAACGCTGACGATACCGGGATTCTCCAGCGGGAAGATCGGCGCATGCTGGATGGCATGGCGCACGACCACCGCTGGCCCATCGACGCCCATGATGCTGGGTCCGATCAGAATCAACACGATCGAGCCCACAAGTCCGAAGATCAGACCCCAAACCGCGCCCGCAGTGTTGAAACGCTTCCAGTAGATAGAGAACAGGATCACCGGAACGTTGGCCGAGGCGGCGACTGCAAATGCCAGCGCAACCAGGAAGGCCACGTTTGCCGTTGGGC
The DNA here is from genome assembly GCA_963738165.1 of uncultured Acidobacteriota bacterium. Classification (GTDB taxonomy): domain Bacteria; phylum Acidobacteriota; class Terriglobia; order Terriglobales; family Acidobacteriaceae; genus TOLSYN. Next base: position 211,185 of record CAVTVE010000014.1, on the reverse strand, counting down.
CCAGGATAATCGCGATCGCAATCGCAATCGCTCCAGTACCAAAAGCGGCAATGCGGGCGACCATACGCTCCTCACCGGGGGTGCGCTCGACACCATGGTGAATGACGTTCGTCCACACATCGTGGGCAAACGACGTTGAAGCGGTGATGGTCAGTCCGGCGACAACCGCGAGAATTGTGGCAAAGGCGATCGCGGAGATGAAGGCGAAGAAGACATCTCCGGCCATTACCTTGGCCAACAAAGGCGCGCTCATGTTCGTGCCACCATTCTTGCTGATGAAGTCGCGGCCCATAATGGTCGCGGCGCCGAAGCCGAGGAAGGTAGTCATGATGTAGAAGCTGCCGATGATAAACATCGCCCAGACCACGGAGTGACGGGCGGTCTTAGCATCCGGCACGGTGTAAAAGCGAACCAGGATATGGGGCAGTCCGGCGGTGCCGAAGATAAGCGCCACGCCAAGGGAAATCAGTTCCATCGGGCCATAAGGAAGCTTGAAACGCAGGCCGGGGGTAAAGAAGTCCTTAACGACTGTCTTGCCATCCGGAGTGTGATAGGTAACCTGACCGATGGCCTGGAAGAATTCCCAGAAGCTGAAGTGGAAGTGAGCCATTACCAGGATACTGAGCAGAGTGGCTCCGCACATGAGGAGAATGGCCTTGATGATCTGCACCCAGGTGGTGGCCAACATGCCGCCAAAGACGACATAGATGATCATCAGGATGCCAACACCGATAACCGCGTGCGAGTAGCTGATATGGCTGCCCTTGAGCAGGAGGGCGACCAGCGATCCGGCGCCGACCATCTGAGCGATCATGTAAAAGATGCTGATAACGAGCGTGCTGGTCGCAGCCGCGGCGCGCACCGGACGTGGATTCATGCGGTAGGCCAGCATGTCCGCCATGGTGTACTTTCCGGAATTACGCAAAGGTTCGGCGACGATAAGCAGCACGGTAAGATAGGCGACGAGCCAGCCCACTGAGAAGAGGAAGCCGTCATAGCCGTAGAAAGCGATGAGGCCGGTAATGCCAAGGAAAGAAGCCGCGCTCATGTAGTCACCCGAGATAGCGACTCCATTCTGCCAGGCAGTGATCGAACGATTGGCGGCAAAGTAACTGGTCGCAGACCCAGAACGTCCTGAAGCCCAGGCCGTGATAACGAGGGTGGCGGCGATAAAGGCGACAAACAAAATTAATGTCAGATCGAAATGCATCGGCTACAGACCTCTCTTTCCGTCTTGTTTGTCGTCGTATCCCTCGCGCTTGAGGGTTTCAAGGATGTTGGCGCCGAACTTATCGAACCGTTTTGCTGCGGCGACATAAGCAATCGCAACGCCCCAAGCCATAAAGAACTGCGACAGGGCAAAGAGATAGGCCAGGTTGAGCGGACCCCATACTTTGTGGGTCATGAGCCCCGGAGCATAGCCGACCAGCACCGGAAGCAAGAAGTAATAGACGACGAAGAAGATCGTCGCTGGGATTACGAACTCTTTTTTTGCCAGTATCAGCAAACGGAACTCTTCCATCTCTTCCACACGGTCCCACTTTGTCTTTGTCCCGGTGTCAGCGCTCGTCTTTTGTATTGTTGCCATTACATCCCCTCCTGTATTTGGCGGAGCCAAATCTCTGCAAATGATGCCGTTAAGAAAACGATCTATGTTTAAACAGAAACGGCTAACAATACTGAATTAAGAAAAAGACAGCAGCCCCCAAAAACTACCTCACCCCTGCCATCCACCCCAAACAGCAAAGCCGACATCTAATCCCAAAAGCTCGCTTCGCAGTAGCGACTGACAGGCCAGGGTCGAAGTGCGCGCAACTATATAATGGATCGCTATTTCCTGCAACTGAGGAAACAAAAAAGAGTGCGGAGGTAAGAAACGCGGCCGCCGCGCCCATTGTTACGAGTGGTCAAGCGTGGAGGCAGCGCCTTTGGAACGTGGAAGATGCCTAGAAAATGGGGAGGTATGGAGGTCCGAGATTACGGCTGATGGAGGCAACCCGTCGGGCTTCAGAGCTGCGAAATCCAGCAGGGGGCCACGGCTGCACGAAGGAACGAGAGTCTGTAATAGCTGTCACATGTAAAATGTGATATAAGTCACTTTCAGGAGTCGAACCAAGACGCCGCAACTTGCAAGACTCGGAAAGATTCACATTCTAGTGACTCAAGGGAGAGTCAATTGGGATCACCATACGGTTTGGAATTGGTTGAGAACTGCCTGATATGTAAGCTGCGCAATGACAGCTTCTTCTGCGGTCTCCCCAAGGCCTCGCTGGAAGCCTTTGAGAAAATAAAGTTCACCGCTGCCTATCCGGCGGGGGCGGTGCTGTTTGTAGAGGGGCAGTCTCCGCGTGGAATCTACATGTTGTGCAAGGGACGGGTAAAGCTCTCTACGACATCGAGTGACGGAAAGATCCTGATTTTGAAGATCGTGCAGCCAGGCGAAGTGCTTGGGCTCCATGCCACGGTTTCCAACACTCCCTATGAGATTACCGCCGAGTCGGGTCAGCCCTGCCAATTGAATTTCATCAAGCGCGAGGATTTTCTTCGTTTCCTGCAACAGCATGGAGATGCTTGCCTGAAGGCAGCGCAGCACCTGAGTCGGGACTGCCAGTCGGCTTATCAGCAGATCCGCTCGTTGGGGCTGTCGCACTCGGCACCGGAGCGGTTGGCGCGCTTGCTGCTGGAATGGTCGCACGGCGAGGGAGCCGACGAGGCCGGAATGCGCATCAAGGTCGCTCTGACCCACGAGGAGATCGCGCAGATCATCGGAACCTCGAGGGAGACGGTCACGCGCACTCTTGCGGATTTCCGCAAAAAGCAGATTGCCATACTGAAGGGATCCACGCTGATGATCCGCAACAAGCCCGCGCTGGAGAGATTAGTCGGGGCATAGATTTTCAAACGTTGCGAAAGATCGCGGAAGGAAAGCTCGCTGGAAACGGCGAGCTTTCCTATTTTGGGCATATTTTTAGGTGTAAAGATTGTTCGCAATCGCGTCACGGTGCGGCTGCTGATTTATTCAACACTGTCGCGACCTTTTGCAATTAGTGTTGCGCAAATCAGCAGATGTAACCAGAAAGGGCGCTTGTAGCGCACGTGATGATGTGACGCATATCACGGCGATCAAGCAGTAATCGGTACATTGTCTTGCTTATCGCGGAGCCGATGCGTGATGCGATACAAGATTCAGCTTTCATGGCCACAATTGGATCGTGGAAGCCTGTCCGGAGCCTCAGACTCCGGCGAGTAGATTCTGGGCGGGGCGCAATGATCTCTGCCCTGTAAATGTCAGGCAGCCAGGAAGAGCAAACGCCGGAGAAGTTCCCGGCGGGTACGGCAGTGCGATGTGGGAGATCCGGCGTTTGAAGGCCGGAGCCACCGCACGCTCGTCCACAGCGGCGCGAACCGCTGGCCTGCGTGAGGTAACCGGAGAGAAGCTCAAGGTTACCGGCTCCGCCCGTCCCAAGCCCGCAATCCCCCACCAGGTGAACTCAATCCGACTGACATGGATATGCCAGCCGTTAGCGGTCCGGAGATCCTATGAGCAAGGCGATTCTTTACGATGCAACTCTATGCATCGGCTGCAAGCAGTGCGAAGGTGCATGTGCCCAGCAGAACAACCTCCCCTACGATGACAAAGTTGCGGCGGAGTCGGTTCAGTCGGAGCACAAGTTCACGGTAGTCCTTAACCAAAACGACAAGTACATGCGCCGTCTGTGCCAGCACTGCGAGCACCCGGCCTGCGCTTCGGTTTGCCCGGTTGGTGCCTTTCACAAGACGAAGGACGGCCCGGTGGTATACGACGTCTGGAAGTGCCTCGGCTGCCGCTATTGCATGATGGCCTGCGCGTTCTCGGTGCCCAAGTACGAATGGGGGGCGCTAAATCCACGTGTACGGAAGTGCATCATGTGTCCCGACCGCGTCGCCGAAGGCAAGCAGACGGCCTGCGCCGAGATTTGTCCGGTCGGCGCCACTAAGTTTGGCGATCGGGATGCGTTAGTTGCCGAGGCGCAGGACCGGCTTCGCCAGAATCCCTCGAATTACGTTCCTCATATCTATGGCCTGACGGAAGTGGGCGGAACTTCGGTCCTGTTGCTCTCCTCAGTGCCTTTCCAGCAGTTCGGCTTGCCGAAGACCGAGCGTATCGGCGATACTCCGCTGCCTGAGTACACTGGCCGGGTGATGGAGTTGATGCCTGATTTTATTCCTCTCTGGGCGCTGATCCTGGGCGGTGTGTACTGGGTCTCCAACCGCCGCAAAGAAGTCGCTGAAGTCGAAGCCGAAGAGAGAGCCATGCGAGGTGCGAAATGACGATTATGAACATAAAGGTGACGTTCTGGAGAGTGCTGTTTGTTGTGATCATGCTGCTCGGCATCTACTCCACCTTCGTTCGCTATTTCCGTGGCCTCGGCGCCGTCTCCAACATGACCGACCAGTTCCCCTGGGGGCTTTGGATCGGCTTTGACTGCCTCTGCGGCATCATGCTGGCCGCTGGCGCGTTCTGCATGACCGGTGCGGTTTACATCTTCCACGTCGAGCGCCTGCACTCCATCGTTCGCCCCGCCATTCTTACAGCCTTTCTGGGATACGTTCTGTTTATCGTAGGCCTGCTCTTTGATCTTGGCCGTCCCTGGTACATCTGGCACATGATGGTCTACCAGAACTTCCACTCGGTCATGCTCGAGGTGGGCCTGTGTGTAATGACCTACACCACGGTCCTCTTCCTCGAATTTCTGCCGAACGTGCTGGAGCGCTTCCATCTACAGGCGCCGATCCGCTGGGTCAAGAAAATCTATCCCGTGCTGGTGGTGTTGGGCATTCTGCTCTCCACGCTTCACCAGAGCTCGCTCGGCTCTCTCTTCCTGATCTTCCCGGAGAAGATGCATCCGTTCTGGTACACGCCGGCACAGCCGCCCTTCTTCTTCATTTCAGCCATTATCTGCGGACTGGCGATGACGATCTTTGAATCTACACTCAGCGCACGCGCCTTCGGACGCGGCCTGGAACGATCTGTCATCACCGAACTTTCCGGCGCGCTCTACGTGGCTCTGTGGGTAATGGCGCTGCTGCGGCTGCAAGATTACGTCCATCGCCACGTATTGATGGACATCTTCAAGCCCAGCTACGAGGCCTATTTCCTGTGGCTCGAGCTGATCCTCGCCTTTGTGATTCCGCTGACGATGCTGAGCTTTAAGAAGGTCCGCGTCAACCCTGACCTGTCTTACCTTGCTGCCCTGAGCGCCATTTTGGGCTTTGTGACCAACCGCCTGAACGTGGCCGTAACCAGCATGGAAACTTGGGTTGGACATCACTATCTACCGAAGTGGACCGAGGTCAGCATTTCGCTGATGATCTGCGCAATGGGCTTCTTCGTCTTCACGATGTGCGTGAAATATCTGCCTATCTTTGAGGATCACGGAGGTTCTCATAGCGCCCACACAGAAGGACTGGCAGAACAGTCAGTTCCGCAGCAGCAGCCAACGCTGGTGCACTAAGCGATGGGCGGGGAGCGCCTCCTAACCCGGCGGCGCTCCCAAAGCTTCTTGGAGAATCCATGTTCCGGCAGCTAGAGTCGCGGGTGAAGCATGTCAGCACAAAACTCCTGATTTTACTTTTGGCTTGCCTGGCATTCGGCTCAGCCGTGCTGGGCTACGTCAACATCCGGCTTCACCGGCATGACCTTGAACAGGTCTCACTCGATGAAGCGGTTGGAATCAGCGACTTTGTGCGCGACTGCACCAACCGGTCCATGATGGCCAATGACCGGGAAGGTCTGCTCGAATCGATTCAGGGAATCGGCAATCACAGCGTGATCGAGCAGATTCGGATCATCAACCATGATGGGCACGTGGCGTTCTCCAGCGACAAGCAGGAGGCCGGCGCCGCCATCGGACGGAACAGCACGCAATGCATCGAGTGCCATTATGAATCGGACAAGCCGCCGCTAAACAAGCACTTCCGAATCTATGAGGTGCGCGATCCAGAGGGCACACACCGCGTACTTGGCGTGATCGCCCCGATTGTGAACAAGCCGGAGTGCTCCAACGCGGCTTGCCATGCGCATCCGGCTTCACAACGCATCCTCGGAATTCTGGACAGCGGCCTTTCCCTGAAGAGCCAGGATGCAAGCCTGGCTCGTAGCAGCTTCTTCATAGTTGTGCTGCTGCTGATCGGGGGCCTCTGTGTCGCTCTCCTTGTGTGGTTCGCAATCCGAACCGTATTGCATACTCCGCTGAAGCGATTGCAAGAGGGGACGCAGCACCTGACAGAGGGTGAACTTGGTTATCAGATCCCAGTAGAATCAACCGACGAGATGGGAGCGCTGGCGAGCGCCTTCAATGGCATGAGCAGCCAGTTACAGGCAGCGCAGCGCGAGATCACCAGTTGGGCTCACACGCTGGAGCATCGCGTGGAGCAGAAGACCAGCGAATTGCAGAAGACCCAACAGCAGATGCTGCAGGTCGAGCGAATGATTGCGATCGGCAAGATGTCGGCCGTAGTGGCGCATGAGATCAACAATCCGCTGGCCGGAATTCTGACTTACGCCAAGCTGCTGAAGAAGTGGATTGAGCGCGGCCTTACCGGAGAGGAGCAGAAGAAGGAAGCAATCGAGTCGCTGGAGCTGATTGCCGCCGAGAGCAAACGGTGCGGCGAGCTGCTGCACAACCTATTGTCGTTCTCACGCACTTCGCCGATGAACCTGAGTCTCTCAGATCTGAACAGCGTGGTGGCGCGAACGATTCGCCTGGCAGAGCACAAGGCAGAGATGAGTGGGGTTCTGCTTCAGGTCGATCTGGACCGGAACCTGCCGCCGCTGCAATGCGATTCGGCACAGATGGAACAGGTCGCGCTTGCGCTAGTGATCAACGCGATCGACGCCATGCCGCATGGAGGCAATCTCTGGGTTTCCACGCGCACGGTGGCCGGCGGCGAGCAGATTGAACTGCAGGTACGGGATGATGGAGTCGGCATTCCGCCCGAGATTCTGCCGCACATTTTCGATCCGTTCACCACGACCAAAGAGGTGGGTAAGGGCGTCGGACTCGGACTGGCGGTCTCCAGGGGCATTGTGGAACGGCATGGCGGACATATCGAGGTTGCTTCAGAGCTCGGTGTGGGGACCACATTTAAGGTTATTCTGCCACGGCATGCAGCACATTCAGAGGTCCTGCATGCGGAGGCATCAAGCAGTTAAGCGCGATCGCGCGGGAGCAGGAACGTGAGCGAGATCAAGGGCCGTCTTCTAATTGTCGATGATGAATTAAGTGTGCGCGATTCGCTGAACAAATGGTTCCGCGAAGAGGGCTACGAGGTGGGAACCGCGGAGAACGCCAGCGAGGCACTGTTGCGGCTGGCCGAGCATCCATGGGACATCGCGCTGCTGGACATCAAAATGCGGGGGACCGACGGCATCGAGTTGCAGCGCCGCATTCACGAACTCGATCCCAATCTGATTGTCATTATGATGACCGGCTATGCCTCGGTGGAGACGGCAGTGGCAGCGCTGAAAAATGGCGCCTACGACTATGTGACCAAGCCTCTGGATCCGGACGAGATTGCGCACCTGATGCAGAACGCGCTCTCGCACCGGCTGGCACGGGACGAAAACTTGCGCCTGCGCCAGACCGTGGACGAAGTCGCGCGGCCTGAAAATATGGTCGGACAGAGCGCGGCGATGAAGAAGGTCTTCGAGGCAATTGAAACCGTTGGCCCCACTGACGCCACAGTGCTGATCACCGGCGAGAGCGGAACCGGCAAAGAGCTGGTGGCGCGAGCCATCCACTTTGCCAGCCCGCGCCGTTATCATCCGCTGGTGGCGATCCACTGCGGAGCGCTGACCGAGACGCTGCTCGAAAGCGAACTCTTCGGACATGAGAAGGGAGCATTCACCGGGGCGCAGTATCGCAAGAAGGGCAAGTTCGAGGTGGCCGAGGGCGGCACCGTCTTTCTCGACGAGATCGGCGACATCAGCTTGCGAACGCAGACCGACATGCTGCGCGTGCTGCAGGAGCGCGAGATTGTCCGGGTCGGCGGCAATACCTCGATCAAGGTAGACTTCCGCTGCGTCGCCGCGACTAACAAACCGCTGGAGCAACTGATTGACGAGGGCCGCTTCCGCCCCGATCTCTATTACCGCCTGAATGTCTTTCGCATTGAACTGCCACCACTGCGCGAACGAAAAGACGATATTCCGATGCTGGTGGACCACTTTGTGCGCAAGTTTTCACGCGATATGAATAAGAAGATCCTGCGGGTGAATCCGCGGGCGATGGATCTTCTGCAGCATTACCACTGGCCGGGAAATATCCGCGAGTTGGAAAATGCAATCGAGCGCGCGATGGTGGTTTCGCAGGAGCCTGAGCTGCGCGAACGCGACTTCACCATTCAGCCCCATGCGACCACGGCCGCGCCGCTGGCCGACGCTCGTTCACTGGAGGACATCGAGAAGGGGCACATCCTCCGGGTTCTTGACGAGTGCGGAGGCAACCAGACACGGGCTGCGGAAATCCTGGAGATCGACCGCGTGACGCTGCACCATAAACTGAAAAAGTATGGATGGAGCAAGCAGGCCCTGGCTGCGCCCGAATCTCGATGAAGGTATTACAGCTATTACCAATCGGAGGCCCACATCCACCGCTGCTGGATTGGTTGCGCGAGGAGCTCTCGGAGGCTCTTTCGATCCGCTGTGAGGTGATAAGCCCTCCGCTGCGCCCGGACTTCGCCTTCCACTCCGAACGCGGCCAGTACCACTCCAGCGAACTGCTGGGGCGAATGCAGCAGTATGCCAATTGGAAGACTTGGCGCGTCCTCGGCGTAACCCCGGTCGATCTGTATATCCCGATCCTTACCTTCGTCTTCGGAGAGGCACAGCTTGGCGGAAAGTGCTCGGTAGTTTCCTATGCGCGGCTGCGCCAGGAGTTCTACGGACTGCCTACGGACATGAACTTGCTCTCGCGCCGCCTGTTGATCGAGTCGATCCATGAGCTGGGACACACCCTGGAGCTGCACCACTGCGATGACTATCGCTGCGTAATGTCAAGCTCGCACGCGGTGGAGTGGATCGACCTCAAAGAGCAGACCTTCTGCACCGATTGCGCGGCCAAAGCGCAGGCACTGGCGCGCAGGTAGGCTTGCATTCGAGGCTGGGGTTTCAACCTTGAAACCTAGTACAATCGGGTTTTCCGCAATAAGTAAGAACGCCCGAGGGAATGCTGAATTGATTGTTGCCGGTGTTATGAGCGGAACCTCTGCCGACGGGGTGGATGTGGCCCTCGTCCGCCTGGCTGGCCGGCGCCTTCGGACACGCTTTGAGTTGCTCGCGCATCGCGCCTTTCCCTACCCTGCCGAGGTGCGCGCGGCGGTCCTGAAAGCCATGAATGCGCAGTCGATTGCGGTGAGTGAGCTGGCGCGTTTGAATTTTCTGCTGGCCGAGATTTATGCCGATTGCGTGCAGCGGACCCTGCGCAGCTCAGGCCTGAGCTGCGATCTCATAGGCTGTCACGGGCAGACCATTTATCATCAGGGCGAGGCCGCGAAATTCCTGGGGCGGCGCATCGCCTGCACCTGGCAGATTGGCGACGGCTCGGTGCTGGCTACACGCCTCGGAGTTCCCGTGGTGAGCGATTTTCGTCCCGCCGATATGGCCGCCGGAGGCTTGGGCGCGCCGCTGGTTCCCTTTCTCGACCTGCTCGTCTTTCGGCATTCGCGACGGGGCCGCATTGTGCAGAACATCGGCGGAATCGGAAATCTGACGGCAATTCCGGCGGGGGCAGGCGCCGCAGAGGTTTGTGCGTTCGACACCGGGCCGGGCAACATGGTTATTGATGCAGTCTGCGAGAAACTTTTTGGCGCGGCCTTTGATGACCGGGGAAAGTTTGCGGCCAAGGGAAACGTGCTTCCTGCGGTGCTGGCCACACAGATGAAAAATCCATTCTTGCGGCGCAAAGGGCCTCGCACCGCGGGACGCGAGGAGTTTGGGCGTGAGTTCCTGAGCCAGTTCTTGAAACAGTGCGGACGGGCCAACAAGCACGATGTGCTGGCGACGGCGACGGCGCTGACTGCGCGCTCAATCTCCGATGCAGTGCGTGGGCTGGCAAAGAAGAACCGATACGACGACTTGTTTGTCTCCGGCGGAGGCACGCGCAACCTGACGCTGATGGAGATGATTCGCAGCGAGGTGGCTGACCTCGGAATCGAGGTGCTGCCGACCGATGCCGCGGGAGTTCCCGCGCAGGCGAAGGAGGCTATCGCATTCGCCGTGCTCGCCTATCAGAGCTGGCATCGCAAGGCCTCGAACATTCCTGGAGCTACGGGAGCCGAACGCGAGGTGATTTTGGGCAAGGTGAGCTATGCGTAGCTTTGCGCTCATTTTTTCCGCGCTTGCCCTTTGCCTTGTGCTGGGCGTTCTGGGCTCAGGCTCGCGGCAGAAACCCGATGCGGCTACGGCGGTCATGCTCATCGAAAGCCCGCCCCTGAACCTCGACCCACGAATCGGAACCGATGCACAGTCAGAGCGGATCGGCGAGCTGATCTTTGAAGGCCTGGTGAAGCGCGATGAACAGTTTGAACTGAAGCCGCGGCTCGCCGAGAGCTGGGAAATTCCTGACCCGCTTACCTACGTTTTTCATCTGCGCCACGACGTGCGCTTTCACGACGGCCGTGCGATGACCTCCGCGGACGTAAAGTGGACGCTCGACTCGCTGCTGCAAGGAAAGCTGCGCTCGGCAAAGACCAGCGCCTATCGGTACATTGACCGCGTCGATGCTCCGGATGCGTTCACTGTGGTAGTCAGATTGAGGGAACCGTATGCGGCACTGCTCTGGAATCTTTCCGATGGGGCGATGGGAGTGGTTCCCGACGGCTCCGGCGAAGAGCTGGCGCGGCGCCCGCTCGGCACCGGACCATTCCGCTTCGTATCCGAGACGCCGGATCGCGAGGTGGTCATCGAGCGAAACCCGCAGTACTGGGGCAAACCCGCGGGAGTGGAGCGAGTTCGCTTCAACGTGGTTCCGGATGCGACCACCCGAGCGCTGGAACTTCGCAAAGGTTCAGCCGACGCGGAGATCAACGCGCTGCCGGGCGATATGATTCCAGCTCTGGCGCGGCAGCCGCAACTTGTGGTGGAGCGAGCGGCGGGAACCAGCTACCAGTATCTAGCGATGAACCTGCGGGATCCGATTCTGAAAAATATCGCTGTGCGGCAGGCGCTTGCGTACGCCATCGACCGGACGCCAATCATTCACTACCTCTGGCATGATATGGCGCGTCCCGCAAACAGCGTGCTGCCACCGCAGCATTGGGCCTACGACGCAAACGCGGAAATCTATCCCCACGATCCGGCGAAAGCCCGCAAGTTGCTCGACGAGGCGGGATACCGCCCTGACGCCAGCGGGGTGCGCTTCCACCTAGTGATGAAGACTTCCACGGACGAAAGCACGCGCCTTCTCTGCGCCGTGCTGCAGCAGCAACTGCGCCAGGTGGGGATTGCACTCGACATCCGCAGCTATGAGTTTGCCACCTTTTATGCCGACGTGGTCAAAGGCGCATTCCAGCTATATTCGCTGCGATGGGTGGGAGGCAGCAACCAGGATCCGGATGTCTTCGAGAACGTCTTCGATAGCGCCAGCTTTGCTCCCAAGCGGGCCAATCGCGGGTACTACTCAAATCCCGAGGTGGACCGCCTCATCGCCGTGGGCCGGCGCAGCGTAGACGAGAGGCAGCGGGCGGTGGCATACGCCTTGATTCAGGAGACGCTCAATCGCGATTTGCCCTACGTACATCTCTGGTGGTCAGACAATGTACTGGTACACACGCGCAGGCTGGAAAACGTACATCTTACCCCGGCCGGAAATTATGATTTTCTGCGCGATTCGACGTTGGCCCGTTGAGCTTTCGATGACTCTCGTTTTTAACCTGAGACATCGATTTGCGCGGGCGTTATTGGGGTAGAATGTGCCCAGCACGGAGGTGAGCTTGCCGAAATTTGAAGAGTGCCTACAAAGGTTGGAAGTGATCGTCAAGGAGATGGAAAGAGGCGATTTACCTTTGGATCAGTCGTTGAAGCTCTTTGAAGAAGGCGTTGCTCTTTCAGCCTCCTGCAGGAAGGAACTGGAAGAGGCAGAAAACAGGATTGAAATACTCTTGAAAGAAGATGGGAGCTTGCGGGCCGAAGCGTTTGGGGTGAGCGGCGAGAATAAGTAAGACGGCGTTCCCCGCAAGCAAAGCAAGAAAACTCTTTCCGACCGCCACGCCGAAAGGCGCGGGCAGTTGCCGTACGGAGAGATCATATGCCGTCACCAACAATCGTAATCGCACAGCACGACCCAAACATATCCATGCAACTAGCGAACGACCTTCACGCGCATTTTGCCCGGGTAGCCGTTGCGGCGAACGCCGCGGAACTGCGCGTAATACTGCTCCGCCATGACGCGCGAGTAGCAGTGCTCGATCTGGAATTATTGAGTTTGGAAGATGTACGCCAACTGGCACGCATTTTTGACGATCTGACTATTGTCTGCACTCATCGCTCGCCGGACGAAGCAATGTGGATGGCTGCAATGGATGCCGGAGCTGTTGAATTCTGTCATCCCCTCGACCTCCACAGCATACTTCGCGCATCGCGCATGGCACCGAGGCAGCACTGGGCAGTTGCCGCATAGGATTGCCCCGCAACGTCAGATAAGTCCGAAGCCCCGCCCTCTGCGGGGCTTCTGTTTTGTAGAGAACTCTTGCGAAATTAAGCCGGAACTCTAGCCCTGGGTAGCCCCGCAACGGAGAGCACTGGTACACTTCTTAGCGTCCATGCTGAAAGAAACTTTATCCCAAGGTCAGAAGACTGCCGACGCGGCGCTGGAGAGATTATTGCCCGTGGCGGAGCAATATCCCAGCTCCATTCACCAGGCTATGCGCCACAGCGTATTTGCCGGAGGCAAGCGGCTGCGCCCGATTCTGTGCATGGAGTCGGCACGGATGGTAAGCGGCGCAATTCCGGAAGGCGTCGACGAGCTGGGTGCGGCCATCGAGATGCTCCACACCTATTCGCTGGTACATGACGACCTGCCGGCGCTCGACAACGACGACCTGCGCCGCGGGCGACCCACCTGCCACAAGGCTTTCGGCGAGGCTACGGCGATCCTTGCCGGCGACGCTCTCCAGACCCAGGCCTATGAAGTGATGGCACAGCTGAAGTGCCCGGCAGAGGCGCGAGTGCGCATCATCGAAGAGCTGGCACACGGCACGGGAACCATCGACGGAATGATCGGCGGACAGGTAGTGGACCTGGAATCGGAGCATATAAAGCCCGACCTGGCTACCCTCGAATACATTCACCGCGCCAAGACCGGAGCGCTGATCGTCTCCTCTCTGCTGACGGGCTGTTACTATGTGGGCGCAACTCCTGTGGAAGTGCAGCGCGTACGCGAGTTTGGGCGTGCGGCTGGACTCGCCTTCCAGATCGCAGACGATATTCTGGACGTTACGCAGACGAGCGAACAGCTGGGGAAGACCGCGGGGAAAGATCTGGCGGCAGAGAAGGTCACCTATCCGGCGCTCTTCGGACTGGCGAAGGCTGAAGAGATGGCGGCGCAACTAACTCGTACGGCGTGCTCGGCGCTAGACAGCTTCGGCGAGCGTTCCAACACTCTAAAGGAAATTGCGCGTTACCTGGTGGAGCGCAAAAAGTAGCTTCTGCATCGACTCGGTAATAGGTGACCTTAATGAGCGTGATCGACGAAGTTCTTGCCGCAAATGCGTCGTACAAAGAAACCCATGACGCCTCACTGTACTCACCCGAGCCGAGGCGCAAGCTCGCGGTTTTGATGTGCATGGATACCCGCCTATCCCGCCTGGCACTCGGACTTGATTTCGGAGACGCTCATTTCATCCGCAACGCCGGAGGAATTGCGACCGAGGACGCAATCCGCTCGCTGCTGGTCTCGCATTACATGCTGGGAACTCAGGAGGTGATGGTGATCAATCACACCGACTGCGGATTGCAGAAAGCCAGCGAAAAAGAGATGCACGACCTGATCGAAGAAAGAGCCGGAAGCCCTCCTAATTTTCCCGTTCGCTTCCATGCCTTTCAGGACGTCGCGAAGAATGTTCACCAGCAGCTAGAACGGTTGGCTTCGCATACATGGATACGCAAGGAACTCATCCTGCGGGGCTTTGTTTACGACGTAAAAACGGGCCATCTCACCGAGGTTCCGTGGACGTGCAGGCGTCCGTCGAGCCGCGCTAATTCCAGGGCTCTGGTCCGCTAGGATCGCCAGAGCCGCGCATTTTAACTCCAGGGCCGTACATTTCTAATCAAGGACGAGTTCGCGCCGGACGCCGGGCTGCATCTCCCATAATTCAAAATTCTGCTTCTGCGCAGCCGGGCGAAGCTGGTGAGGATCTCCCGTCAACATGGGAAACGTGCCAAAGTGCATCGGCACAACAATGCGAGGCCTAAGCAGTTTGCAGGCGTACTCGGCCTCGCGGATTCCCATGGTGAAGTGATCGCCCATCGGAAGCAGCGCGACGTCGGGCCGGTACAGGTCATGGATGATCTGCATATCGCTAAAAACCGCCGTGTCACCGGCATGGTATAGCTTGAGTCCGTTGCTGAACTCCAGTACGTAACCGCAAGCCTCCCCGGCATAGATGAAGGAGCCATCCTCCTCCTGAATGCCGCAGGAATGCACGGCGTGAACCATGGTGATCTTTACGCCGCCCACCTCCTGTGTGCCGCCTTTGTTCATGGGCGAGATGTTCTGTGCGCCCTTGCCACCAAGCCAGGTGGCCAGCTCGTAAATTCCAACCACAGTGGGCTGAAGCTCACGGCAAATGGCAACGGCATCGCCGATGTGGTCACCGTGGCCGTGGGTGCAGAGAAGCACGTCTACCTTTGCCTGATGCTTCTCAGATTCAGGGCAGAGCGGGTTCTGCGTGATCCAGGGATCGATGAGAATAGTCTTGCCTTCCGGGGTTTCAACCCTGAACGCTGAGTGACCGAGCCAAGTCAGATAGATTGCCATCGTTGTCTTTCCTCGTAACGGGTGATTCGTACACCGTGTTTGGTTGCATTGACCCGGGGAGCCGTTGCTAGCGAGCCGATCAGTTCAGCTCTGGGCATCGCCAACATTCTAACCCCACGGCTGGGCGGCGTCTCCATACCCGGAGACAGACGGCGATGATAGAATCCGGGATTGAAGCGTCTGATCGCCATGCGGTCGTGGTGCGTGCTCCCAATCGTTCGAATCGTCGAATAAGGAAACAGAAAAAGTGACTATCCGCAAAGACTCCCTTGAGGAGCGTCCCCCGGCTTTTACCTATCGAGGCGGCAGTTCCAGTCTCACTCTGTGCTGCGATGAAGTTGAGGTGGAGCGCCTGGCCCGGCGCTTTGGAACTCCGCTGTATGTTTATTCGGCAACCGCAATACGGGCCCGGATCGCCGCCTTTGAGCGTGCCTTTGAAAAACAGTCGCACACGATCTGCTACTCGGTGAAGGCGAACTCGAATCTGGCGGTGCTGCGAATGCTGGCCGCGCTGGGCTGCGGCTTCGATGTGGTGAGCGGCGGCGAGTTGCAGCGCGTGATTCACGTCGGCAAGCAGGCGGCGGCCTGCGTTGTCTTCTCCGGCGTGGGCAAGACCCCCGAGGAGATGGACGCGGCACTGGAGGCCGGAATTCTGCTCTTCAACGTCGAAAGCGAGGCGGAGCTTGGGCTGTTAGCAGCGCGCGCCGCAAAGCTGAAGAAGACCGCGCGGATCGCTTTTCGCGTGAACCCCGACGTGCGGGCGGAGACCCATCCCTATATCAGCACCGGGCTGCGCCAGCACAAATTTGGCGTTCCCATCTCAAAGGCTCGCGAGCTGTACCGCAAGGCCACAACCTACGAGTACCTGGACCCGGTGGGCGTCAGCGTACACATTGGCTCGCAGATTACCGACGTGAAGCCGTTTGGCGAAACCATGGAGCGGGTGCTGGGGCTAGTGCGCGAGTTGACAGAGGACGGCCTGAACATCAGCTTTGTCGATGCCGGCGGCGGTCTCGGCATCCGCTACCAAAATTCGAACGGCACCGACGCGAGCCCTGCCGAGTTTGAGCGCAGCGTAAAGGCCTACGCGGCGGCGCTGATGAAGCCGCTGCGGCGCACCGGCCTACACCTGCTGCTGGAGCCGGGGCGTTCGATTGTGGCCGCCTCAGGAGCGCTGCTGACTCGCACGCTCTACACCAAGGAGAACAGCGGCAAGCAGTTCCTGGTGGTGGACGCGGCGATGAACGATCTGGTTCGGCCCTCGCTCTACGGAGCGCATCATGAAATCATCCCGGCCACACCGCGCGAGAGCTCTGCCGAAGCCCGCGGCGGCGTGATGGACGTGGTAGGACCGGTTTGCGAGACGGGAGACTTTTTTGCCCGCGAGCGCGAACTGCCTCCGGTCGCGCCTGGCGACCTGCTGGCGATTCTCGATGCCGGAGCCTACGGCATGAGCTTGTCTTCCAACTACAACACCCGCGGACGCGCCGCCGAAGTGCTGGTGGACGGAAAGAAAGCGCGGCTGGTGCGGCGTCGCGAAACCTTTGAGGACCTGATTCGCAGCGAAATCTAATCTCGAAATCTGATCTAAAGTAATTAAGCGAATCGCCGGATTGTCCGATGTACATTGTGTGACTACTCTGGTTCAAACAATGGAATCTGACAAACCTATTCCCGATGACGGCGCGCTGAACCGTTGTACTTGGTGCGGCGCAAAGCTGGGCCAGAACGTGATGCCGGCAAAAAGCGCCAAGCTCTTCTGCTCGCGGCGTTGTGAAATCGAGGGCAATTTCTGGCTCTTCTCGGAGATGTGCGCGATCGAAATCACACTCCCGCCGCAAGGGGATGAGGGCGAAAGCGACAGCCTCTAAGAAGCTGTCGCGTCCCTAGCGCTGGCCCCAGCGCAGTTTGCTGCGCAGGAGTTCGAAAAAGGAGCGGCGCATGCGCAGGAGTTTGATCCGATATGCGGCTTTGCTGCACTCGAGCTGGTCTCCCTGCACAACCGGCATTCCGACCTGACCATCGACACTCAGAACGCCATTCGCGCCGCTGTCCAGCCGAACCGAGATGTGAGCGTCCGCGCCTACGACCAGGGGACGATGGGTAAGCGAGTGCGGGCAGATAGGGGTCAGCAGGATGGCCTCGACGCTGGGCATGAGGACCGGGCCTCCCGCGGCCAGTGAGTACGCAGTGGAGCCGGTGGGGGTGGCGACGATTACGCCGTCGGCCTGGTACTCCACGACGTGTTGGCCATTAACGCACAGCTCAAAGCCAATGAGGCGCGCCACGGTGCTCTTGATAACCGCGTCGTTGAGCGCATGGTAACGCGCGATCTCATTGCCGTCGCGCAAAAGGCGGCACTCGATTAGCGAGCGCGACTCGGTAGGACAGCGGCCTTCGATGGCGGCATCGAGCGTGAGGTAGAGCTCTTCGAGACGTACCTCGGTAAGAAAGCCGAGCGAGCCCAGGTTGACGGCGAGCAGTGGAATACCGGAGTCGCCGACGGCGCGGGCCGCCGAGAGCAGGGTGCCGTCTCCTCCAAGGACAAGGACGAACTCGGGCTGGTAGCGCGCGATCTCGCTGCGGGGAACCACAAATTCATTGGTCTGGTAGGCAGCGGTCTGCTGGTCGAGGTAGACGCGATAGCCATGTGCGGCGAGCCAGCGCAGAACCTCGGGCACGATCTCAGTCAGCTCGGCCTTGGCAGGTTTGGAGACGACGGCGGCAATCTTCACAGTCTATTTGTACTCCAGTGCAGGGCTTTACTCCACCTGAATGGGACGAAGAAATTGCGCGTGTAAAAGGAATTCGCGATTTCCCTCGGTGCCAAGGATAGGCGAGTCGATGACTTCGATTTCGTTTCCGCCGAGTGCTGAGACGGCTTCGCGCACTTTTTCTACCGCGCCGAGCTGCGCCGCTTCGCTGCGGACGATGCCACCCTTGCCTACCAGTTCGCGGCCCACTTCAAATTGCGGCTTGATGAGCAGAACGAGTTCGCGGCGGGGCTGTCCTTTGTCGGCAAAGGCGGCGCGAATTACGGCAGGCAACACCTGGGTTGCGGAGATGAAGGAAACGTCCATGGAGATGAACTCGACGGGCTCGGGGACCTGCTGGGCTTCGAGATAGCGCGCGTTGGTCTTCTCCAGCAAACGGACCCTCTGGTCAGCGCGCAACCGGGCATCGATCTGCCCGTAACCGGTATCGACTGCGAGCACGCTGGCCGCGCCGTGCTGCAACATGCAGTCGGTAAAACCTCCGGTGGAAGCGCCGACATCCATACAAACGGCGCGATCGAGAGCGATGCTCCAGTGGCCAAGCGCAGCCTCGAGTTTGAGGCCTCCGCGACTGACGTAACGCAGGTCGGTGCCGAGCAGACGGAGTTGGCAATCGTCGGCGACCGCATGGCCGGACTTCTGAACCTTCTGCTCGTCAACCAGTACGCGTCCGGCGAGGATCATGGCTTGCGCCCGCTCACGGGTGGGAGCAAGGCCACGTTCGACCAGAAGAATGTCAATTCGCTTCTTCACCTTATTCCCTTCTCTTGTGTGGGCGGCAGCCATGCCACAGACGAAGACGTAAACACGGTCGGACATGGCCGTGTGGGTAGCTTCGCACCGGGTACTTTGTGCAAAGCGGAGGAGAGCCAATCATTACAGTAAGGTGAAAGGTACTCTGCTGGATTTTTTGCCGCATTTTCCACACATGTGTTGAAAACATCCCCCGCCAGGCAACAAAAATTGTAATCCGTGCCGTGATGAATGCGTGGGCAAGGACGCCATCCAGAGTAGCACCACCTCCTGTGCAGAGTGGAAAAGATCGCATGAACAGCGGTTGATTCGCAGCAGAGCGGGAGTTTCTCAAAGGTATTTCCACACTTGTGTTGAAAAGATTGGAGCACGCTAGATAGCCTGCCGCCTGCAACTTTTCACGTTCATTACGAGACGCAACGCGTTCGGTGCAGATTGGAAAACACCGCATGAACATTGGCCCATTCGCATGTCGAGGAAGGTTCCTCACCGGCATTTCCACACTTGTGTTGAAAAAGGCGGGGAAGGCACAAAGGCCGGGAGTGCGCAACTTAGGTTAGAATGACTGAGCCCAACTTACATGCCGACTATGAAGCCTGCAAAATCGCCCGAGAGTGGCGGAGGCACGAAGCGATTTTCGCTGGTGCCCGCCCTCGCACAACAGCAGATGTATAAAACCCTGGCCGCGTTGAAACCTTCGAAGTTAAGCTCCGCGAGCGGTGCCGAAGTTGCAGAGGTCGCCCTCTGCCTGGCGCTGGACGAGAATGATCCGGTGATTCTGGCATCGGATGCGCGCGGTGCGCGCGCAGTGCGCAAGGGCAGAACGATTGCTGCCGGTAAGCTTGTAAAGAGCGGCAGGCTGCGCTCGGCAACGCTTGCGGCAGTGGCTGCGCTGATCGAAGATGCGAAAGCGACCGCGTTGGTCTGCGCCGGAAGGCTAGACGGAGAAGCGGAAGCACGTGAGGATTATGGCAGTGCCTTCGGCTTTGCGGCACGCCACAAACTTCCGATCATTTATCTCGTGGCGAATCGCCTCACCCAGGGACGCAAGCAGGAGTTGGACTTGCGCACGCTCTACGCAGAGTTTGGCGTGCCGGTCTTCAGTCTGGATGCAAACGATGCCATTGCCGCCTACCGGGTCGCAACCGAAGCGCTGCACAATGCGCGCCACTTGCGCGGACCGTGTGTGGTTGAAGCGTTGATGATCCGCGGCAAGGGCCACAACGCAGACCCGCTGGAATTGCTTTGCGAGTACATGGAGCGGCACGAAAACTGGCCGCTGTGAGAGCGCCTACGCCCGTCTACAAATCTTCACCTTTCGTAACGCGACAGATGGGCGGAGTTGTTGTTTTATAGAGCCATGTCCCGGCCCGTTTCAGTGCGATTCGTCCCCGCCGCAGTCGCCTTCCTGCTGATGTGTGTCTCCGTACTTTTTCTTGCGGCTGCTTCTACGTTTGCGCCCACGAGCGCGATGGACCGTCAGGAAGCACGCGCGATCATCCTCTCCACATTCTTGCGTTAAAGGTCCCTAGTAGATGGATATCTGGCCGGCTGGAGGCTTGAGGCGAATCACGATCTCCTGCTTCGGCTGATCCACTTCAATGTCATCGCCGTAGGTTTGCAGGCTATGTGCGACGGCTTGCACGCGCAGGGTCCCGTACGGCACCCCATCGATGGAGGCTCTGCCGTCGGTGTCGGTCTTGAGTTGGAAACCTTCGCTCTCCTGGCGGCCGTCCTTGCTGAGAGCGTGAACGATCACGCTGGCGTACTTGATCGGCTTACCGTCTGAGTCCCTGAGCACGACAAAGCTGAGGCTGCAGAGCGGCTCGGGCGCTTGCTTCTTTTTGTCTTTCGCTGGCAGGCACAGCGGCATGATGAGCAGCAGGCTGACGAGGACGGCAATGCGGGGATTGAATCTTTTCCTCACGGGTATCTTCCTCAACGAAAACATCTTCCATTTCCTCAAAGCGAGAACTGCTTACGGCCGGCGAGCGTCCGGAATCAATTCATTGTATGCGGAAGCCGGCGTGATCTCGAAGCTTAGCTCTCTTGTTTTCCGCTGAATTTGTGGTATAAACGAAGGCACCATGACCCAGACAACGGTCCTTCCAACCATCCTCTGTTGTTGTTGTCGCTAAGCTGCGCGGTTCTTCGCGAGAGCTTTCTTAATTTTCATTCCAACTGAATAGCCGCTGATGAGAGCGCTTCCCTCCAGGCCTGCGTACATCTCATTTCGCTGAGGTATGTACATGAAAAGGATCATTGCAATTTTACTGCTCTTAGCCCCCACGCTATCTGCACAAACATCGACTGTATCTGCTGCCGATATTCAGGCGTTGAAGGATGCGCTGGCGACACAGCAGCAGCAGATCCAGCAACTGAGCCAGCAATTGCAGCAGTATCATGCGCAACTGCTGCAATATCAGTGGCAGCCGGCACAAGCCGCCGCGACCAGTTCAGCCACCAAAGCGACTGCTGCGCAAATTCCTGCCAACCCGCCGCAGCAGACTGTCGCGGAACTGAAGGGAGTGACAGACCTTAAGACGAGCGCCGATACGGCCACGCCGATCGCCCAGGAGACGGAGCAAACCGCTAAGTCGGAGTTGGAAGGCCCGTTGACGATTCGCTTCAAGGGCGTCAGCATCACGCCTGGTGGCTTTGTGGCGGCAGAATTTGTGCGGCGCTCGCGGGCGCTCGGAGCCGATGTCACGACCCCATTTAATGCGCTGCCCCTGCCAGGCGCTTCGCAGAGCAAGCAATCGGAGTTCTTCGGCTCGGCCCGCCAGTCGCGTCCGACTGTATATTTTTTCGCCCCCGCGAAGGGAGTACAACTCTCCAGCTATATCTCTGGCGACTTTCTCTCGGCTGGCGTCACGTCTACCTCCACCCAGACCAACAGTTACACCTTCCGCCTGCGCCAGGCATGGGGACAGGCGAAGTTCAGCAATGGTTGGAGTTTCCTCGGCGGTCAGACGTGGAGCCTTGTCACTGAAAATCTGGCGGGAATCCGCCCCAGCGATGACGCCGGCAAAACCAATGATGCCCGGCCTAAGACGATCGACTCGGGATACAACGTCGGATTCAGTTTCGCGCGCCAGTATGGCATTCGCGTGACCAAAGACTTCGGCAACAAAATCTGGCTCGCGGTCGCCATGGAGAACCCGCAGGCCACGCTGACAACTCACAACAATGCGGACAACTTCCTGCTCGGCGAGGTGGGCGATGGCAAGAGCTATAACTCACTGGCAAATTACTCGTTCAATCCTTCCCCCGACATCATCGCCAAAGCCGCCTTCGATCCGGGCTTTGGACACTACGAGGTCTTCGGCGTCTTCGACCGCTTCACCGACCGCGTATTTCCTTGCGGCGAGGTAGCCACGGCCAAAACGTTTTGCGGCAGCAGCACTACGCCAGGTGTCAATGCTCTGGGAGCCTACAACGCCTCGAAAAGCGGCGGAGGCATTGGCGCCAATGCGCGCTGGAACTTCTACCACAAGCATCTCGTCTTTGGCCTGCACGGCTTCGGAGGCAGCGGAGTGGGCCGTTACGGCGCGGGACAGCTCGCCGACCTTGCAATTCAAGCCAACGGCACCGTCAATTTGATCCGAGGCTATCAGGGTCTGACCACGATCGAGTGGCACGGCTCGAAGCTCGACGTATACCTGTACGGCGGGGCAGAGTATGCCAGCCGGACGGCGCAAACCGATCCTATCTCAGGCAAGGAAGTTGGTTATGGCGCGCCCCTGTTTGTGAACAGCGGATGCTTTACCGAAACCCTTCCCGCCGTGAACACCGGCTTCACTCCGGGCGCGCTCGCCAACTGCACCGCAGACACGCGCGCCCTGATCGAGGGTACGGGCGGCTTCTGGTACCGCTTCGCTAACGGTCCCAGGGGCAGGTTCCAGTTCGGCATGCAGTACTCGTACGTGACACGCAACGCCTGGTCGGGTGTAGGTGGAACGCCGCACGGCATCGACGGGATGCTCTTCACGTCCTTCCGCTACTACCTGCCATAGAACAGATCCGGTCCCGCGAGATCAGCTGGGCGGCTGAGCTGGCGGGACCGGAAATTTTCAGCTCTGGATAGTATGAAATCTGAGTGAATTACGCTCATGGGCGCTTGACATTCGCCAAAGGGGCGAGATAAATTAGCACTCGTATGGCGAGAGTGCTAACAACATCCTCCACAGGTGTCGCTCTCGCCATCGTTTGAGACGCGGCGACCGCCGCAGCAGTTCCCCTCAATCCCGAAAGGAGTTCCAAGAATGGCGACAAAGACTGCAATTACCACCAAGCTAACCCCGCTGCATGATCGTATTGTCGTAAGCCGCATTGCAGAGGCGGAGACGTCTCGTGGTGGCATCATCATCCCCGATACCGCGAAGGACAAGCCACAGGAAGGCGAAGTGATCGCCGTCGGCAAGGGCAAGTCTAACGATGAAGGCAAGGTGTTCCCCCTGGCAGTGAAGCCGGGCGACCGCATTCTGTTCGGCAAGTACGCCGGCACGGAGATCAAGATTGACGGCGAAGAGCTGTTGATCATGCGCGAGGAAGAAGTCCTCGGCATTCTGGAAAAGTAAGTTCTGGCGGCCCACATCTGGCCGCCATTTGAGTTTTCATCCACAGGCGACGCCGGGTGCGGCGCGGTGGAACACAGTTCAAAACAGATCGAAGGAGCTATTCGCAATGGCAAAGCAGATTGTTCACGGTGAAGATTCCCGTCAGGCAATTCTTCGGGGCGTAAACGTCCTCGCAGACGCGGTAAAGGTCACACTCGGCCCCAAGGGCCGCAACGTCGTTATCGAGAAGAAGTTTGGTTCGCCGCTCATCACCAAAGACGGTGTGACCGTGGCGAAGGAAATTGAGTTGAAGGACACGCTCGAAAACATGGGCGCGCAGATGGTGAAGGAAGTCGCCAGCAAGACCAGCGACATCGCCGGCGACGGCACCACCACCGCGACCGTTCTGGCGCAGGCGATCTTCCGCGAGGGCGTGAAGACGGTGGCTGCTGGAGCGAACCCGATGGCGCTCAAGCGCGGCATCGAGAAGGCCATCACCGCCGTCAACGGCACGGTGGACAGCGAAGGCAACCGGGTTCCGGGCGCGCTGGACAAGCTGAGCAAGCCGGTGGACCGCGAAGAGTTGATCGCCCAGGTGGGTACGATCTCGGCCAACAATGACGAGACCATCGGCCACATCATCGCCGAAGCGATGAAGAAGGTCGGCAAGGACGGCGTAATTACCGTGGAAGAAGCCAAGACCATGGAGACGCAGCTGGAAGTGGTCGAGGGCATGCAGTTTGATCGCGGCTACCTGTCGCCGTACTTTGTGACCGACGCCGAGCGCATGGAAGCGGTTCTGGAAAACGCCGTCATCCTGATCCACGAAAAGAAGATCAGCAGCATGAAGGACCTTCTGCCGCTGCTCGAGCAGGTTGCCAAGAGCGGCCGTCCGCTGGTGATCATCGCCGAGGATATCGACGGTGAGGCACTGGCCACGCTGGTGGTGAACAAGCTCCGCGGCACGCTGAACGTTGCTGCCGTCAAGGCTCCTGGCTTTGGCGACCGCCGCAAGGCAATGCTGCAGGACATCGCGATCCTGACCGGCGGCAAGGCGATCACGGAAGACCTCGGCCTGAAGCTGGAAAACATCACGCTGGCCGACCTTGGCCAGGCCAAGAAGGTCACCATCGACAAGGACAACACGACCATCGTCGAGGGTAACGGCAAGCCCGAGGACATCTCCGGACGGGTGAAGGAAATCCGCGCCCAGATCGACAAGACCACCAGCGACTACGATCGCGAGAAGCTGCAGGAGCGCCTGGCGAAGCTCGTCGGCGGTGTTGCGGTGATCAAGGTGGGCGCTGCCACCGAGACGGAAATGAAGGAAAAGAAGGCTCGCGTGGAAGACGCGATGCACGCAACCCGCGCCGCAGTCGAGGAAGGCATCGTCCCGGGCGGCGGTGTGGCCCTGATCCGCTGCATTCCGGCGGTGGACGCACTGAAGCTGCACGGTGACGAGCAGATCGGCGCCAACATCGTGAAGCGCGCCCTTGAAGAGCCTTTGCGCCAGATCGTCGCCAACGCCGGCGAAGAAGGTGCAGTGGTGATCGGCAAGATTCGCGACAACAAGGACATCGCCTTCGGCTACAACGCCCAGACCGGTGAATTTGTTGATCTGGTGAAGGCCGGCGTCATTGACCCGACCAAGGTGACCCGCACCGCCCTGCAGAATGCAGGATCGATTGCGGCCCTGATGCTGACCACCGAAGCCCTGGTTGCTGAGATTCCGGAACCGAAGTCGGAACCGGCGATGCCTCACGGCGGCGGCGGCATGGGCGGCATGTACTAAACTCTGCAAACGCAAGATAGAGAGCCCTGCGCGAAAGCGTGGGGCTTTTTTGCAATATTTTCAGGCACTCAAATCAATATACGGTTCACCTATGGCGAGATAGGGTGTATAAGTAGTACATGCATTCGCGCGGACTCATCGCCTCCTGGTTACTGGTCACGGTGCTATTGGCACCGGTGCTGGGTCTGGCAGTGTGTGTCTCTGCGGCTCCGGCCAGCAAAGCTGGTTGCATGGCTTGCGGCATGGCACAAAGCGCCATGAACGGTCATCGTGCTCCGGCTTCGGCTCCGGTGGCTCCCTGTTGCCAACGCAAGGCTCCACTCCCGGCCATGGCCGAGTCCTCCGCGCAGATCGTGGCACCGGTGCAGGTTGGGTTGATGGCAGCGGCAGCTCCGGTTGCAATGCTGTCGGCGATTACGGCGCTTGGCGTCGAGAATTTGGCTGTATCTCCACATTTGTCTTCTCCTTTATTACTCCTCTGCACACTTCGTATCTGAGATCTCTTCCCTGCCGCTGACTTGCGCCTGGGCATGGGCCTACGTGCGCGTCTATTGGCCATTGCAAGGAAGAGAGAGGAACGATGTTCCGCAAATTATTTTTATTAATTGCGCTGGCACCGCTGGCGCTGGCCCAGCAGGGCTTGGTTGGAACTGCATCTGGAGCAGGCCGGCCGGCAGGTGAGCTTCGCCTGGAGGATGTTGTACGCGAGGTACTGGCGGCCAATCCTGCGCTGGGACGCGCCGCTACGCTGGTGGCCGCGCAGCGCGCGCATGTTTCGCAGGTGGGCGTACTGCCCGATCCGACACTGACCGTTTCGTGGATGGGAAATCCGGTGCCGTTCGAGGTAATGGATAACGATCCCTCCAGCTATCGCGGAGTCACCGTGATGCAGATGGTACCGCTCGGCGGCAAGCGCGCACTGCAACGCGCGGTGGCTCGCAAAGATGTTGCGGTCGAAGAGGTTTCGGAGAGTGCGGCGCGCAGAGATTTGGTGACCGAGGCACGTGCGGCTTTCTTCGAATACCACTACTACGGGGTGGCATTGGAGATCACGGCGCACAATCAGCAGCGGTTGGAGCAGCTTGCCGAGATTACCGAAGCACGCTATCGGGTGGGAAAGGCGATGCAGCAGGACGTGTTGCGGGCTCGGCTGGAGATTTCCATGCTGCTGCAGCGCACGGCGGCCTTGCAGCAGCAAAAGCTGACGGCCGCGGCGCGGCTCAACACCCTGATGGGACGGCCCACAAGCGCACCTCTGGCCACTGCGGCTGAGCCTACACGTAGCCCGCTGCCGGATATGAAAGCTCTTGCGTACGAGGCCGAAGCCAACGATCTGATGCTGGCGCGCGAGGCTCGAATGGGCGAGCGCGAGAGCGCGGCGCTGGCCCTGAGTCGAAAGGACAGCACGCCGGACCTCAACGTTGGCTACATGTATCAGCAGCGCACCGGATTGCCGGACATGCACGGAGCGCAGTTCACGGTAAATCTGCCGAGCTTCCACCGCGAGCGGTTACGGCAGGAGATTGCCGAGGGCGAGTTAAAGGTACGCGCCGCCAACCAGGCAGAGCAGGCACGACGGCTGGAGTTGAGCTATGAGTTGCAGCAGGCCTACTCTGCGGCCCAGACGGCGAAACAGATGGTGGATCTGTACGATCAGGCGATTCTGCCGCAGGCAGAGCTGGCGCGGGATTCGGCTCAGGCCTCCTACAAGGTGGGCAATGTGGACTTTCTTACCGTGCTCACCAGCTACACCGCAATTTATTCCTATGAACTTGACTACAACCGGCAGCGCGCCGATTACGAGATCGCGATTGCCCGTATCCACGGGCTGACCGGCGATGGGCTGACCGGCGAACTGAACGCGCCGAACGCTGCGGAGGCACACTGATGAAAAACAACATTCGCACGATCATTCGCTGGACAGCCCTGATAGTCGCTGTGGCTCTGATTGGATTCCTGGTTGTGGGCAGGCGCGCCGGTTTGCGGCTGTTGTCTGAAGTTGGAGTCGCACACGGAGCCCAAGCCGGCACACCGGCAACGAGGGACTCTTCCGAGCCGCAGAAGCGCATTCTGTACTGGTATGACCCGATGCATCCCGCGTATCACTCGGACAAAGCGGGCATCGCTCCGGACTGCGGGATGGCACTGGTGCCGATGTATGAGTCGAAGAGCCCGGCAGAGCAAGCCAGCGCGGATGCGGGGCTGATCCACATGCCGAAGAGCCAGCAGCGCGCGCTGGGTGTGCGGCTGACCACCGTGGAGGAGCAGAGCGTGAGCCGCACGCTGCGAACCTCCGGGGTGGTGACCGCCGACGAGACGCGCATTGCCCACGTCCACGTGAAGACCGCAGGCTGGGTGGAAGAGGTCTACGCAAATTTTGTTGGACAGCTTGTACACAAAGGGCAGCCGCTGTTTACCGTGTACAGCCCGGACCTGGTGGCGACGCAACAGGAGTATCTGATTGCGCGGCGCGGACAGCAGCAACTTGGAAAGTCGCAGTATGACGAAGTGGCGAAGAGCTCGCAGTCCTTGCTGGATTCGGCACGCGAAAGGTTGAGACTGTGGGACCTTACGGAGCAGCAGATTGCGGAGCTGGACCGCAGCGGAGAGGTGAGCAAGACAATCACGGTGTACTCTCCCGTGGCGGGCTTCATCACGGATCGCAAGGCGTTTCCGAACACATCGACGTCCGGCGATACGGAGCTGTACACGATTGCGGATCTTTCGCGTGTGTGGGTGACAGCCGATGTCTTTGAAGCCGACCTGCCCTACGTGAAGGTGGGCCAGCAGGCGGTGATTCATTTTCCGTATGCACCGGGCAAGGGCATCACCGGACGCGTCGGATACAGCTATCCGGTGCTCGATCCGCAGACGCACACGGCGAAGATCCGTATCGAGGTTGCGAATCCAGGATTGGTATTGAAGCCGAACATGCTGGCCGATGTTGAGTTGCGGATCGATTACGGACGGCATGTGGTGGTGCCCGCGGAATCGGTGTTGAACAGCGGCACCATGCAAACGGTTTTTCTGGCACGCGATGACGCGACCTTCGAGCCGCGCATGGTGACGATGGGCGCAACCGTCGATGGCAAGACCATCCTGACCTCGGGGGTGAAGAAGGGCGAAACGGTTGTGGAGAGCGGAAATTTCCTGCTCGACTCCGATACGAAGCTGAATGCTCCGATGGATATGGGAGGCACGAAATGATTGGTGCCATCATCGAATTCAGCGCGCGTCACCGGGCGCTGGTGCTGATCCTTGTAGCCGTGGCCGCGATCTTCGGATATCGCGCCATGCGCAACACCAAGCTGGATGCGATTCCCGACCTGAGCGATACGCAGGTGATCGTGTACGCAAAGTGGGATCGCAGCCCTGACATCATTGAAGACCAGC
The DNA here is from genome assembly GCA_963738165.1 of uncultured Acidobacteriota bacterium. GTDB lineage: Bacteria > Acidobacteriota > Terriglobia > Terriglobales > Acidobacteriaceae > TOLSYN. Next base: position 182,897 of record CAVTVE010000014.1, on the reverse strand, counting down.
TTACGTATCCGATCACCTCGGCACTGCTGGGTATGCCGAAGGTGAAGGACATTCGCGGCTTCTCCGACTTCGGCTACTCGTACATCTACATCATCTTCGACGAAGGTACGGATATTTACTGGGCGCGCTCCCGCACGCTCGAATACCTGAATGCGATCACCGCCCGCCTGCCCAAGGAAGCAAGCGTAGAGCTGGCGAAGGATGCAACCGCGGTGGGATGGGTGTATCAATACGCCTTGGTGGACGATAGCGGGCAGTACAGCCTGGACCAGATGCGCAGCTACCAGGATTGGTATCTGCGCTACGCGCTGCAGTCGCTGTCTGGAGTGGCGGAGGTTGCGCCCGTGGGCGGCTTTGTGCGCGAGTACCAGGTGAATCTGGACCCGATACGGCTGCAAGCCTATAAACTGCCGGTCAGTGCGGTCGCGGACGCCATCAGCAAATCGAACAACGATGTCGGCGGGCGGCTGGTTGAGTTCAGCGGGCGCGAGTACATGGTGCGCGGACGCGGCTATCTGCGCTCGCTCGACGACATTGGAAATATCGTTTTGCTGGGCAATGCGCAGAGCGGCACTCCGGTACGGGTGCGAGACGTGGCGACGCTGACCTATGGACCGGCGCTACGACGCGGCGTCAGCGACCTGGATGGGCGCGGCGAAGCCGTGGGCGGCGTAGTGATCATGCGCGTCGGCGAGAACGCCGAAAAAGTGATCGAGCGGGTGAAGGCGCAGCTTGCGCTGGTGCAACCGTCCCTTCCCAAGGGGCTTCGGGTTGTGCCGGTTTACGATCGCGCGGAGTTGATCGATCGCGCGGTGGAGAATCTGCGCCACACGTTGATCGAGGAGTTGATCATTGTCAGCCTGGTGATACTGATTTTCCTCTGGCACTTTCCGAGTGCGTCGATTCCGATTATCACCATCCCGGTCACGGTTTTGATTGCGTTCATTCCTCTGCAACTGTCGGGGATGACGGCGAACATTATGTCGCTGGGCGGAATCGCAGTTGCGATTGGCGCAATGGTGGACGCGGCGATTGTGGTGGTAGAGCAGACGCACAAAAAGCTGGAGCAATGGGAGGCCGGCGGGCGCAAGGAGGATTACCGGCGGGTTGTCATCGATGCCGTGAAGGAAGTGGGAGGCCCAAGCTTCTTCGCTCTGCTGGTGATCGCCGTCTCATTCATGCCGGTGTTTGCCCTGGAGGCGCAGGAGGGCCGTCTGTTTAAGCCGCTGGCGCTGACCAAGACGCTTGCGATGGTACTGGCGGCGCTGCTGGCGATCACCCTGGACCCGGCGATGCGCCTGCTGCTGACCCGGGTGAAGGATTTCAACTTCCGACCGAAGTGGCTGGCAAAGGCGGCAAGCGCGCTGCTGGTGGGAAAGATTCGCAGCGAAGAAGAGCATCCGATCAGCAAACCACTGATGAAGATTTATCAGCCGGTGGTGGAATTTTCGCTGAAGCACAAATGGATACCGATTACGGTGGCGCTGCTGATGATGGCGGTGACGATTCCGGTTTACAACAAGCTTGGCTCGGAGTTCATGCCGCCGCTCGACGAGGGCACTCTGCTGTACATGCCTACGACGACGCCAGGAATTTCAGTAGGCGAGGCGAATGTGCTGCTGCGCGAGCAGGACCGCATTCTACGCAGCTTTCCGCAAGTGCTGTCGGTGTTTGGCAAGGCGGGACGTGTGGAGAGCGCGACCGATCCGGCGCCGTTCTCAATGATGGAAACCGTGGTGGTGCTCAAGCCTCGCGAGCAATGGCCCGAGCGCGAGCGCTGGTACACACACAAGATGCCGCACTGGACACGCGCGGCTCTGGCACGCATCTGGCCGGACCGGCAGACGACCAACGAGCTGATCTACGGGATGGGCGGATTGAACGAAGCGCTCACCATGCCGGGTGTGACAAATGCGTGGACGATGCCGATCAAAGGACGGATCGACATGCTGACCACGGGCGTACGCACGCCGCTTGGGGTGAAGGTGCTGGGCTCCGACCTGGCAGAAATCGAGCACATCGGCCAGGAGGTGGAGCAGACGCTTCATAGCATTCCGGGGACGGCCAGCGTGTACGCGGAGCGCACCACGGGCGGATATTTCCTGGACTTCAATCTGAAACGCGATGCGCTGGCACGCTACGGACTCACGGTGGACGATGCGCAGTCCGTGCTGATGTCCGCCGTGGGTGGACAGACCGCCACCACTACGATCGAAGGGCGCGAACGGTATGCGGTCAGCGTACGCTATCAGCGCGGATACCGCAGCGATCTGCAATCGCTGGAGCGGGTTCTGGTGCAGATTCCGGGCGGCGCGCAAGTGCCCTTGGGCGAGTTGGCCTCGCTCTCGATGCGCTCGGGGCCGGGAATGATTCGCGATGAGAACGGAAGGCTAAGCGGCTACGTCTTTGTCGATGTGGCGGGGCGCGACCTGGGCAGCTACGTGGCCGACGCGCAGCGCGCAGTAGCCGGCAAGGTAAACGTGCCGACCGGATACCAGCTGGTGTGGAGCGGTCAGTATGAGTCGATTCAGCGGGTACGCGAGCGACTGAAGATGGTGCTGCCCATAACGATTTTTGCGGTGTTTCTGCTGCTCTATGCCAACACGGGCTCGGTGGCCAAGACCTCGATCATTCTCCTGGCGGTTCCCTTCTCCGGCATTGGAGCGATCTGGCTGCTTCATTGGATGGGCTACAACATGAGCGTCGCGGTATGGGTGGGGCTGATCGCGCTACTGGGCGTGGATGCAGAGACGGCAGTGTTCATGCTGCTGTATCTGGATCTGTCTTGCGCCGAAGCTGCCGCCCGCGGTGAGCTGTCCTCCCTGAGCCAGTTGCACGCAGCGATTGAGCACGGCGCAGTGAAGCGGCTGCGGCCGAAGGTGATGACCGTGGCGTGCATGATCTTCGGATTACTGCCAATCCTGTGGTCGAACGGAGCCGGCGGAGACGTGATGAAGCGCATTGCGGTGCCGCTGGTGGGCGGAATCATCACATCGTTTCTCATGGAGCTGGTGGTGTACCCGCCATTGTTCGCCATCTGGAAGTGGAACTGGGAGGTGAAACCCGCAATGCAACGCTCGGCTGAGCTTCCCTGTGAGGATTTAGATCCAATACACACGACTGTGGACGTTTAACAAACAAGCTTAACTATCCAGGAGAAAGCCAATGAAGAAGTTCACATGCTTGATGATTCTGACCGCACTAAGCGCAGTGCCCACCATGGCCGCCACCACGACCTTGACCGGCTTGATTACAGATGACATGTGCGGAGCCAAGCACATGATGCCCGGAAAATCGGACGCCGAGTGCATCCGCGCCTGCGTAAAGGCCGGAGCGAAGTTTGCCGTGCTGGCCGACGGAAAGGTCTATCACCTGGCCGGCACAACATCGGAAGTAAACACATTGGCCGGTAAGAAGGCGAGTGTAAAGGGCGAGCTGAAGGGCGACACCATGACCGTAAGCTCGATTACTGCCGCTAAGTAGCAGAAGTGGACACCCAACGCACTGTTATTCGGTAGTAATCTTTGCCCCGGCTGTTCCACACTCCGTGCTTGACACACGGGTGTGATTTCGTTATCGTTAAAGGCACTTGCATGCGAATTACCAACAGATCCCGGACCACAACAACAGGCACAATTACAGGCCTGCTCCCGGGCGCATGCGAGTTCCGCGAAGAGATCAGCTAAGGCAAACTGATTCGCACCCTTCGAGAACCCATCGTCCGGCAGACGATGGGTTCTTTTGTTTTGTGCATACGTTTTGATTCATAAGGAGCCGGTATGATTGTAATGAAATTTGGCGGCAGTTCGGTACAGGATGCTACGGCGATTCGGCGGGTGGCATCGATTGTGGCTCCGCGCCTGGCGGAGCAGCCTCTAGTCGTGGTCAGCGCCATGGGCGGCGTGACCGATAAGCTGGTGCAGGTAGCCGAAACCGCAGCACGCGGCGAACTGCTCCCGGCGATGGCATTGTTGGAGGGGATTCGGGCCAAGCACGTCCTGGCCGCCAGTGAGATGCTGAACCAGGCAGCGGCAGCCGCGTTCACCGAAGAGTTGGACGCGAAGCTCGCAGAAGCGGGGGCGCTGGTGAGCCAGGTCGCCGAGCAGGGTTCGGCCTCGCCCGCACAGCACTCAGCGATGCTCGCCTTCGGCGAACTGCTGTCAAGCGTTCTGGTGGCTGCGGCCTTCGCCGCGCTCGGAGTTCCTGCCGCTCACGCCGACTCCCGAAAGCTGGTCGTCACCGATGCCCGTCATCCCGCCGCAACGCCTCTGCCGGCTCCAACCCGCACCAAACTTCTGGAAGCAATCCCACCGCTGATGGAGAAGAACCTTGTGCCTGTACTTGGCGGCTTTATCGCGTCCAGTGAGTCCGGCGAGGTTACGACGCTGGGCCGTGGCGGCTCGGACTACTCCGCCGCCATCATCGGCGCGGCGCTCTCGGCGGAGCGCATCGAGATCTGGACCGACGTCAGCGGCATTCTGACTACCGATCCTCGCATCTGCCCCAAGGCCCAGCGCATCGAGGAGATCAGCTTCCATGAGGCCACCGAGCTAGCCTGCTTCGGCGCCAAGGTGTTGCACCCGGCGACCCTGCTGCCCGCCATCGAACACGATATTCCAGTGGCGGTGCTGAACTCGCACAAGCCCGACGACGGGGGAACCATCATCCGCGCCGAAGCCGCGCAGGGCGTTTCGGCCTTCCGCGCCATCGCGCTCAAGAAGAACGTCTCGGTCTTCACCGTGCGTGCGCCGCGCCACGTCGGTTCGCTGCGCTTTTTGGACGATCTGTTCAGCCTGCTGCGCTGGCATCATTTGCAGAGCGAGATTGTCGCCATCTCCGGAGCCACGGCATCGGTCGCGGTGGAGGGAAACCGCGAGCTCGGAAAGCTGGTCACGGAATTGCAAACGCTGGGCGAAGTGGATTTCCAGCCCGAGCAGGCGATCATTTGCCTGGTTGGCGAGGACATTCGCGGACGCGTCGGCATTGCCTCGCAGGTCTTTGGTGTGCTCGCCGCCGATGGCATCAACATTCGGATGATCGCGCAGGGATCGTCTGAGATCAGCGTGAGTTTCGTTGTGGACGAGAAGGATGCGGTAAGGTCGGTGCAGGAGTTGCATCGTCATCTTTTCGAGGAGCCCTCGCCCCGGCCCGCGCGCGTTCCGTCGCTTGAAACAGCACAAGCATAGTTTGTGTTCAGAAGGATTGGAGAACAGATTGTCTACTATCACTGCACTCGATCAGGCTTCCGCGACGCAGGCTCCCGCGTTGAAGGTTGCCATCCTGGGATTCGGCACCGTTGGCAGCGCGGTCGCCCGCATACTTTGCGATCAGCCCGCAAGCCCCTATCTGCGGCTGACCCACGTATTTAATCGTGACGTGGAGCGCAAGCGCGTGGATTGGGTCGCAGACGATGTACTGTGGACCAGTGATGTTGAGCAGGTGCTCGCCTCCGATGCCAACATCGTCGTCGAACTGATCGGCGGAATCGAGCCCGCGTACGACTGGGTCTCCCGCGCGCTGGCCTCTGGTAAATTCGTGGTTACGGCCAACAAGAAGCTGATCGCGCAGCACGGCCCTCAGCTCTCCGCGCTGGCCCGCGAGCACGGCGGCGCACTCTACTTTGGAGCCTCCGTCGCCGGTGGCGTTCCGGTCATCGACGCGCTGCAGGAAGGCCTGGCCGGCGACCGCATCTTCAAAATCAGCGGCATCCTCAACGGAACCTGTAACTACATTCTCACCAAATTGGAGAGCGAAGGCGTCTCCTATGCCGAGGCCCTCGCCGGGGCGCAAGCCGCCGGCTTTGCCGAAGCCGACCCTACCGACGACGTGGATGGCTACGACGCCCGCGCCAAGCTGGTCATCCTCACCCGAATCGGCCTCAAGGTCATCGTGCAACCTGAGCAGGTCTCCTGCACATCGATCCGCTGCATCGAAGCCGTGGACTTCACCTACGCCCATGAGCTCGGCTGCACGATTCGCCAGATCTCACGGGCCGAGCGGCGCGACGGAAACGTTTATGCTTCGGTGCAGCCCGCGCTGGTGCCGATCGACTCGCCCATGTCGCACATCACCGGAAGCCTGAACCTCCTGGTCTCTACTGGACAATATGGCGGCCAGACCGCATTCAGCGGACACGGCGCAGGTGGACACTCGACGGCCGTCGCCGTTGTCAGTGACCTGCTTGCCATCGCACGCTCGGAGAGAACGGCGCGTCCGCGTTCGTTCGCCGTACCCATGCCCATCACCGGAAACTTCGAGTCCAAGCACTACCTCCGCTTCACCGTGCGCGACCGTCCCGGCATTGTCGCGGCGATTGCCAATGCGCTGGCGGTGCACAACATCAACATTGACGCGCTGCTGCAGAATCCTGGCTTCGATAAGAATGCGCTGCCCTTCGTCGTCACCCTCGAGCCCTGCCCTGCCGAACAACTGGAAGCGGCGATCCGCGATATTAGTAAACTTGATTTTCTGCTTCACGCTCCACTGTCCATGCCGATTCTCACGAAGGAGCTTTAATGCAACTCCGCTGTTTTGATCCTGATTGTGCAATGAAGCTCGACCTGCACGCGCCTGCGCTCGCCTGCCCCAATTGCGGAGGGCTGCTCGAAGTCGATGTGGATGGTTCCACGTTCGACGCCTCCGCATTGAAAGAACTCTGGAGCGAGCGCCGGAGGTCTCGTGATCCCCGCGATGTCAGCGGCGTTTGGCGTTACCGGGAATTTCTTCCGGCGTATCCGGCGCATGAAATCGTAACCATCGGCGAGGGCAACACACCGCTGGTGCGTGGACATAAAAGCGCATCATGGGCCGGGGTCTCCGATCTGCAATTCAAGCACCTTGGGTGGAATCCTACAGGCTGCTTCAAAGATCTTGGGATGACCGTGGGAATGACCGAAGCGGTGCATACCGGCGCCAACGTTGTAGCTTGCGCTTCGACCGGAAACACGGCGGCATCGCTCGCCGCCTATGCCGCCCGCGCCGGAGTCATCGGCCGCGTCTATCTTCCCGCCGGGCAAGTCTCGCTGAATAAGCTGGCGCAGGCCTTGGACTTTGGCGCAGAGATCGTGGAAGTGGAAGGAAGCTTCGACGACGCACTCAACACCCTGCTGGAGAAGACCGGCGAGGGTATTTACTTCCTGAACTCGATCAATCCGTTCCGCATCGAGGGCCAGAAGACGACAATGTTTGAGCTGCTCGATCAGCTTGACTGGAAGTCGCCTGACTACTTGGTAGTTCCGGGTGGCAATCTGGGGAACTCGGCTGCGTTCGGCAAGGCATTTGAGGAGCTGCTGCGTTATGGATTCATCGACAAGGCCCCGCGCATGATCGTGGTGCAGGCGGCGGGAGCCAATCCCTTCGCGCAGCTATGGCGCGACGGTGCAAAAGAACTCTCGCCGGTTGAGGAGCCAGAGACGGTCGCGACGGCGATCCGGATCGGCAATCCGCGCTCGTGGAAGAAGTCGTTGCGTGGTGTGCGGAACACCGCGGGCCAGGTGCTCGACGTAACCGATGAAGAGATTTCAGAGGCCAAAGCGATCATCGGACGCGACGGCATCGGCTGCGAACCTGCGTCAGCCGCAACTCTCGCTGGACTGCGCAAGCTGCGCGCAAGCAAGCAGATTCCCGAGGAGGCGAGCATCGTTGCCATCCTCACCGGCCACGTCCTGAAAGATACAAACTTCATCATCCGCGCTCATCAGCGAGAGGAAGCACATGCGCACTAATGACGAAATAGTCATACGCGTGCCGGCCTCGATCGCCAATCTTGGCCCGGGCTTTGACACGCTTGCGGTTGCAGTTCAGCTCTACCTGACCCTGCGTGTGCGGTTGCTCCCGGGCAAGGATGATTTGCGCTTTGAGTTCGTGAATCAACGTCTGGAAGGCGAAAACTACATTGAGCGCGCGTTTCGCTTTATCGCCGGTCGCCACAACTTTCCGATTCCCTCTTTCGAGGTAAAGGTGGAGAGCGAGATCCCGATGAAGGGAGGACTCGGCAGCAGCGCCGCCGCGACCGTGGCGGGCCTGCGTCTGTACGAGGCGGTCGCCGGTCCGCTCGATGAACGCGAGATGCTGAACGCGGCCTGTGAATTGGAGGGCCATCCCGATAATATCGCGGCAGCCGTACTCGGCGGCCTTACGGTGAGCTGTGAAACTCCAGGCGAATTGCGCGTGCTGCGCGCAATCTGGCCGGAATCGCTTGCCTTCGTCGTGGTTACGCCGGAGCAATATCTGGCGACCAAAGCATCGCGCGCGGTTCTTCCGGAGACGATTTCGCGCGCCGACGCAATCTACAACGTGCAACGCGTGGCTTTTCTGCTGGAGGCCTTGCGCTCTTCAAACTTCACGCTCTTGCGCGAGGCGCTCAACGACCGCCTGCATCAGCCGTACCGCGCTTCTATGGTTCCCGGCCTGAAGGAAGCGCTGGAGCTGCGCCATCCGAACCTGCTCGGCGTCTGCCTCAGCGGTGCGGGCCCTTCGGTGGTGGCGCTTGTGCAAGAGAATCACGACGGAGTGAGCGCCCTGCTCTCAGAGATTTACATTCGTAAGTCGATTCCCTTCCGCATTCAGACGCTCAAGGTACATCCGGCTGACAGCCTCCCGCGGCCAAGCCTGCCTGCGCGCAGTTGGTGCGTGGAAACCGCGGGTAGCTGGAAGCTCTAGCGAAACGGCGGATTCAATCGCTCGCTTCAATCGACACTCAGCGTAAATGACGCACAAAGAAGACGGCTTGCGGGCCGTCTTCTTCATGCGCGTAAATTATGCTGCGGTTTTAGTGCGCTCCAGCAGCGGACTTGGCTGTGCCCAGGTACGCGTTGACGCCAGTGGCGGCAGCGCGTCCTTCGGCAATCGCCCATACCACCAGCGACTGTCCGCGCCGCATGTCACCGGCGGCAAAGACGCCCTCGACCGAGGTCATCCTGCGCTCATCGGTAGCCACGTTGCCGCGGCCATCCAGAGCAACACCCAGCTGCTCGATCAACCCGTCGCGCACCGGCCCAGTGAAGCCCATCGCAAGCAGCACGAGATCGGCTTCGATGACGCGTTCGGTTCCGGCGATGGCCTCGAACTTCGGTGGCGGCCCGACCTCAGTCGCGTACAAGCGCGCGACGTTTCCATCGGCATCACCCTCGAAGCGCACGGTGCCGAGGCTCCACTCGCGGGTGCCACCTTCTTCGTGCGCTGCCTCGGTGCGCAGCTGCAAGGGCCACAGCGGCCAGGGCGTCTGCGCGGAGCGAGTCTCCGGCGGCTTGGGCATGATCTCAAACTGGCGCACGCTGGCCGCACCCTGACGCAAACTGGTACCCAGGCAATCGGCGCCGGTATCGCCACCGCCAATGATCACAACTTTCTTTCCGGTGGCGAGGATTGAAACATCCGCGGGTATGGTATCGCCGAGCACACGCTTGTTCTGCTGTGGCAGGAACTCCATGGCGAAGTGTATTCCCTTCAACTCGCGCCCCGGCACCTTCAGATCGCGCGGCGCCTCTGCGCCTCCAGCGAGCACGATCGCGTCGAAGTCGCTGCGCAACTGCTCCACATCCATGTTGACGCCGACATGCGCGTTGGTCACAAACTTCACGCCCTCGGCCTCCATCTGCGCCAAGCGACGGTCGATGAAATGCTTCTCAAGTTTGAAATTCGGAATGCCGTAACGCAGCAGTCCCCCGATGCGGTCAGCCTTTTCAAAGACTGTAACAGCGTGTCCAGCGCGGCTCAACTGCTGTGCGGCGGCGAGTCCGGCCGGACCCGAGCCAATCACGGCAACCTTCTTGCCGCTCTGTTCATGCGCGGGCTCGGGATGAATCCAACCCTCGTCCCAGCCACGCTCCACGATGGTTTTTTCGATCTGCTTGATGGTGACCGGAGGCTGGTTGATTCCCAGAACGCAGGCGGCCTCGCAGGGTGCGGGGCAGATCCGTCCGGTGAACTCCGGAAAGTTGTTAGTGGAGTGCAGACGCCTCACTGCCTCTTCCCAACGCCCACGATAGACCAGGTCATTCCAGTCTGGAATGTGGTTATTGACCGGGCATCCGGTGTGGCAGAAAGGCACGCCACACTCCATGCAGCGTGCGCCCTGCTGCTGCACGCTGGCGCGCGGGAAGTCCTGGTAAATCTCGAACCAGTCCTTGACGCGTTCCTCCGCCGGACGTCGAGTCGGCAGCACTCTTTCAAATTCCAGGAACCCAGTTGGCTTACCCACGCTGCACCTCCACGGCCACGGCGGCCATCTGGCGCGCTGGGCTGTAATTCACTACCGTGCGTTCGATGCCCAGCACACGCTTCAATTCGTGTGGAAAGACCTTCACGAAGTTCGGCAGTACGCTATCCCAATCGGCGAGAATCCTTGTCGCCTGAGGACTGCCGGTGCGCCGTACGTGTTCCTCAATCATCGCCTTAAGAAGGCTCACGTCTTCGGCATGCGTCATCGGCTCTAAATCGACCGACGTAAGATTGCAGCTCTTCTCATGGAAGTCGCCGCGCTCGTCGTAGACATAGGCAATACCGCCGCTCATGCCGGCTGCAAAGTTTCTGCCGCACGGGCCGAGCACCGCGACCACGCCCTTGGTCATGTACTCGCAGCCATGATCACCCACGCCCTCGACTACAGCCGTCGCGCCTGAGTTGCGCACCGCAAAGCGCTCACCGGCGACGCCACTGAAGTACGCCTCGCCGCTGGTTGCGCCATAGAGAACGACGTTGCCGACAATGATGTTTTCCTCCGGATGGAAGCGCGATTCGCGGGGAGGATAGACCACGATGCGTCCGCCGGAAAGGCCCTTGCCCACGTAATCGTTGGCATCGCCTTCCAGAGTCATCGTGACTCCCTTGGCGAGGAATGCGCCAAAGCTCTGCCCGGCCGAGCCGTTGAGTCGTAGCTGGATGGTTTCATCCGGCAGCCCATCGGCGCCGTAGCGGCGCGCGATCTCACCGCTCAGCATGGTTCCCACGGAGCGGTGGATATTACGAATTTTGAACGACACATCGACCGGCTTGGCCTCGTCCAGCGCAGGCTTTACGGCACTCATCAAATCGTGGTCGAGCGCCTGCTCCAGTCCATGATCCTGCTTGTGAATGCAGTGGCGCGCAACGCGGGTTGGCATCGCCGGAGAATACAGAATCGTGGACAGGTCGATGCCCTTGGCCTTCCAATGATCGGTGGCGAGCCGGGCTTCGAGGCGGTCAACGCGACCCACCATCTCGTCAAAGGTGCGGAAGCCCAGACGAGCCATGTACTCCCGCACCTGCTCGGCGAGGAAGAAGAAGAAGTTGACCACGTGTTCGGGCTGTCCGGCAAATCGTGCGCGCAACACCGGGTCCTGCGTGGCGATGCCGACCGGGCAGGTGTTGAGGTGGCACTTGCGCATCATGATGCAGCCCAACGCAATCAGCGGCGTAGTTGCGAAGCCAAACTCTTCGGCGCCGAGCAGAGCAGCAATCACAACATCACGGCCGGTCTGCAGCTTTCCATCGGTCTGCACGCGGATTCGGCTGCGAAGATCGTTCAGCAGCAACACCTGCTGCGTCTCGGCAAGTCCAAGCTCCCACGGAATGCCGGCATGCTTGATGGAGCTGAGAGGGGAGGCACCCGTGCCGCCGCTGTCACCGCTGATCAACACCACATCGGCGTGTGCCTTGGCAACTCCAGCGGCAACCGTGCCGACGCCCACCTCAGAAACCAGCTTGACGCTGATGCGCGACTGCGGATTCACGTTCTTCAAGTCGTAAATCAACTGCGCCAGATCTTCGATGGAATAAATATCGTGGTGAGGTGGCGGCGAAATCAGAGTGACGCCGGGGGTCGAGTGACGAAGACGCGCAATGGTCTCGTCCACCTTGTGACCGGGAAGTTGTCCGCCCTCGCCGGGCTTAGCGCCTTGCGCCATTTTGATCTGCAACTCGTCGGCATTGACCAGGTAATGCGCGGTAACGCCGAAGCGCGCCGAGGCGACCTGCTTCACCGAACTGCGCCGCAAATCGCCGGATTCGTCGGGCGTGAAACGCTCCGCGTCCTCGCCGCCTTCGCCGGTGTTGCTGCGGCCGCCGATACGGTTCATCGCAATGGCAAGGGTCTCGTGCGCCTCTTTGCTGATGGAGCCGAACGACATGGCGCCGGTGGCAAAGCGCTTCACAATCTCCTTTGCCGATTCGACCTCTTCAATCGGCACCGGGTTCTTGCTCTCTTTCAACTGCAGCAATCCGCGCAAGGTGCAGAGTTGCTTATTCTGCTGATCGATGAGATCGGTGTAATCCCGGAAAGTCTTGGAATTGTTCTGTCGTACCGAATGTTGCAGGGTGCTGATCGTCTGCGGATTCAGAAGGTGATACTCACCTCCGATGCGGTGGCGGTATGCGCCGCCGACTTCCAGTTCCAGCTCCGATTCGGTGCGTGGGCTGAAGCCGTGCTCGTGACGCAGAATCGATTCACGCGCGATCACATCGAGTCCGACGCCCTCGATGCGAGAAACAGTGCCGGCGAAGTAGTCGTGGACGAATTCACGATTGAGGCCGATCGCCTCAAAAACCTGCGCGCCGCGATAGCTCTGCAGGGTGGAGATGCCCATCTTGGAGAAGGTCTTCAGCAATCCCTTGTCGATGGACTTGCTGAAGTTCTTGACTGCCTTTTCCGCCGTGATCTCAGGCGGAAGCAGACCACGATGAACCATGTCCTCCAGCGTCTCAATTGCGAGGTACGGATTGACCGCACTAGCGCCGTAGCCGATCAGCAGCGCGAAGTGCATCACCTCGCGCGGCTCGCCGCTCTCGACGAGCAGCGCGATCTTGGTGCGTGAGCGTTCCTTGACGAGATGGTTGTGCACCGCGGCCAGAGCCAGCAGCGATGGGATCGGAGCATGATCCCTGTCAACGCCGCGGTCGGAGAGAATCAGCAGGGTGTAGCCGTTCTCGACGGCGAGCGATGCGCGGCGGCACAGACCTTCGAGTCCGCGCTTGAGTCCGACTCCGTCATCCCCCACGCGGAAGGAAGCCGTTAGCGTGGTCGCCAGCAGATCTCCACTGGAAACGCGGCGCAGCTTTTCCAAATCGCGGTTGCTCAGAACCGGCTGAGGAAGCTTGAGCGTGTGACAGTTCAGCGGAGTCTCTTTAAGGATGTTGCGCTCGGTCCCAATGTAGCTGGTCAGCGACATCAGCAGATCTTCGCGGATGGGATCGATGGGCGGGTTGGTGACCTGCGCAAAGAGCTGCTTGAAATAATTGAACAAAAGCTGCGGCTGATCCGAGAGACACGCCAGCGGCGTGTCGGCACCCATGGAGCCGACTGGTTCTTCGCCGTTGCGCGCCATCGGCTCCAGGATGATCTTGATGTCCTCTTCGGTGTAGCCGAAGACACGCTGGCGCGCGATGATGGTTTCGTGGCTGGGGCCGTGGACTCGCGTCGGCTCGGGCAGTTGCTCGAGCGTGATCTGGTTCTCCTTGATCCACTCGGCGTAGGGCTGGCGAGCAGAAAGCTGCGCCTTGATCTCGTCGTCGCTGATGATGCGTCCGGCAACGGTGTCAACCAGGAACATGCGGCCGGGCTGCAGACGCCCCTTGTACTTCACACGCTCGGGCGAAAACTCCAGCACGCCGACCTCGGAGGAGAGCACCACGAGATCGTCGGTGGTAACAATGTAGCGCCCAGGGCGAAGTCCATTGCGATCAAGCGTTGCGCCGATCACGCGGCCATCGGTAAACGCCATCGACGCGGGCCCATCCCAGGGCTCCATCAGCGAGGCATGGTACTCATAAAACGCGCGCTTGGCGGGATCCATGTGCGGATTGCGAGACCAAGCTTCGGGAATCAGCATGGCCATCACGTGTGGCAGCTCGCGTCCGGCGTGCAACAGCAACTCCACGGCATTATCTAATGAGGCCGAGTCGCTGCCACCGGGAGTAACGATCGGGAAGAGCTTCTTCAGGTCCTCGCCAAAAAGATCCGACTGCAGTAGGCTCTGGCGTGCATTCATCCAGATGATGTTGCCCTTCACGGTGTTGATTTCGCCATTGTGCGCAACGTGGTGAAAGGGATGCGCCAGAGGCCAGCTTGGGAACGTATTGGTAGAGAAGCGCTGATGAACCATGCAGAGCGCGCTCTTTACCAGTGGATCGCCGAGCTCTGGATAAAACTTGGTAATCTGCGGTGCCAGCAGCAGGCCCTTGTATACGATGGTGCGACAGGAGAGCGATGGAATGTAGAAGTGGCTCTTGCCTTCGATATCGCTGTGCAGGATCTCGTTTTCAATTCGGCGCCGCACCACATAGAGCTTTCGTTCGAAATCGGCCTCCGAAATGGGCTGCAATGCCTTGAGGAATATCTGTTCGATGTAGGGCTGGGAGCCGCGCGCGATGCGGCCAATCGCAGTAGGATTGATGGGCGTGTCACGCCAGCCCATCACCTCGAATCCCTCTTCCTGAATAATCTTTTCGACCACGCCTTCACATTGCAGGCGCTCTGGCTTGCCCACGGGCAGAAAGACCATGCCCACCGCGTAGCTGCTGGCCTCGGGCAAAGCCATGCCCAGGGCGGCACACTCGCGCACGAAAAATTCATGCGGAATCTGAATCAGCACACCGGCGCCGTCGCCGGTCTCAGGATCGCAACCGCAGGCTCCGCGGTGCTCCAAATGCGTGAGCACCTCGATTCCCTTTTCTACGATGGAGTGGCTCTTTTCGCCACGAATACTGGCAACAAAACCGAGACCGCAGGCGTCATGCTCATTTGCCGGATCGTAGAGCCCCTGTGCGGGCGGCAATCCGCTGGCGTGCTGTCCCTGTCGGCCTTCGTCGTTACAATCGTTATTCTCTCGCATTGCTCTCCCGTTTGCGCGTCTTCCGCTGAAATCCACGCCATGAACCTGAGGCTATAAACACGAAACCCGCCTAGCTTGTAGTCGGCGGGTGATTAGTGCTCGGGCTGCTTAAGATTGCCTGACTCTATTCCCCCGCTACCGGGTGTTAATTCGCTTCAGTACGCATGTTGTGCGCACCAATAGCGCCGGCGGTGTTGTAAGCGGGGGTGTAGCCAAGTGAATCATATTTAGTGACTAAAGATTACACCGGGGACTGGTCCAGAGTCAACGAAGATAAGGAAATTATCGCGCAGATTTTTCGAAATTGCACAAGCGCCAGAGTAGCGAAAAACGGCAATGACGCACCACTCTGGATACCCCTCTCCAGAGACAAAGGTGAGAATACCTGATGACATCATCGGAGCTTGTGATACTATGCAAACAGTATCTCGCGAAGTTTGGATGCGCGATTCTGAGTTGACCCCGCCTGGTAACACTGCGATTCCTTCTCAAAATCTCCTCCGACAAAGAATGCAGGATATGTGTTTCCGCGCGCACACATCCAACTCGCGCGCTCAGTATAGAGAGAAGAAGAAAACCATAGAATGAGTACATTTCAAGAAATGCCCCTACAGGCGCAATTACAACAGGCGCTTGCGGCAAAGAACTTTGTAAACCCCACCCCAGTTCAGATTCAGGCAATTCCTCCCGCCCTTGAAGGCAAAGACGTGATTGCGACAGCGCAGACCGGTACCGGTAAAACGCTGGCCTTCCTGATTCCCGTGATGGAAATGCTGGCCGCAACGCCGGCGGGAAAGATCAACGCGCTTGTGCTGGTGCCCACGCGCGAACTCGCCATCCAGGTACACGAGCAGTATGAAGCACTGCGTTCGAAGAAAGCTCCGCCGGCAGCATTGGTCATCGGCGGACTCAGCGAGAAAGTTCAGATCCGCGCCCTCCGCGCGGGAGCTCGGATCGTAGTAGCAACACCGGGCCGGCTGGAAGACTACATGCGCCGCAAGATCGTCGATCTGCGAAGCGTACGCGTTCTGGCCTTGGATGAAGTGGACCGAATGCTGGACATGGGCTTTTTGCCCGCAATCACCCGCATCCTCGCCGCCCTTCCGACAGAACGGCAGACCCTTTGCTTCTCGGCAACCTTGGAAAAATCAGTCCAGGGATTGCTGCAGAAATGCACTCGCAACTCGGTCCGCATCTCCCTCGGCAACATTCTGAAGCCCGCCGAGTCCGTGCTCTTGCAGGCCTTTGAAGTTCCCTTGATGCAGAAAGGCAACGTTCTTCGCGAGCTGCTCTACAACGAGAGCGGCAAGACTCTGATCTTTGCTCGCACCAAGCGTGGCACGGAGCGGCTGGCTAAGGACCTGATGCGCGACGGATTCGCCGCCTCAATGATCCACGGTGACCGCACCCAAAGCCAGCGTTCGGCGGCACTGGCAGGCTTTGAAGCAGGCCGCTTCCAGGTGCTGGTGGCGACCGATGTGGCCGCGCGCGGCATTCACGTGGGCGATGTTGCGCACGTGGTGAACTACGATCTGCCCTCGATCGCCGAGGACTTCATCCATCGCGTGGGCCGCACCGGACGCGCAGGCCAGACTGGCATGGCATCCACCATCGTCAGCGGAGCCGAGATGATCGAGCTGCGCCGCTTTGAACGCACACTGAAGCTGCGGATCGAACGCAAGGAGCTCAGCAAAATGAAGGCCTCCGAGCAGCGGAACATGCCGATTCCAATCACTCAATCACGGAAGAACACCAATACGTTGAAGTCGCGCACGCTGAACAGCCTGCCGGGCGAGATCTTCGCGTAAGCTTCCAAGATAGTTGTAAAGACGCCAGAGGCCAAAAGCTTCTGGCGTTTTTTATTGAGAACCAAAAATCAGGCGAGCCATCAGTTGTGGTTGGTGTAAACGATCTTCCCCGAACTAGAGGCGTACACCAGCTTGTTTGCGCCCAGTACTTCATCGACCGTTTTTTGCTCGAAGTCCGGCACAAAGAGAAAGACCCGGGTGCTGGAGTTCCAGAGGCGGACAAGATCGGTGTCCTCCAGGAAGATGTGGGGCGCGTCCGCAAAGGTAGAGCCGAACCACATCGAAGTGGTGCGCCCGTTGACCAGCCCAACAGGGTGCCGGAGATAAAACACCAATGACGAACCAAAGGACTGATCGCCGTAGATAAGGACGCGATCCTGCGGCTGCACCTGCTCCTCGATGCGCATGGCCAGCACGTGCGAGCTGAGGTAGGGATCGAAGCGGATGAGCGCGACATGGGCGGCGACGAGGAAGACTGTGACAGTGACCGCCAGCGCCCAGGTGCTGGCGAAATGCTTGCGCTTTATGCGCAGGACAATCTCAGCCAGCGAGCCAAAGACGAGCGCGACGACGGCGAGAATCGCCGGAAAGCGCAGCGCGGCGAAAGACTGCCCGGTGAGATCGAGGAGGTGGCCCATTGAGAGCGTGTCGTTATCGAGATTGGTCTTCGCCAGTACCTCGCCGATATCCGGCACAAAGGGCAGGTGGCGCGAGGACCAGAGGCCGCCGATGAGGACAGCGGCAAAGAGCAGGCGCACCGTGACACTGACGGCCGAGGTCGCAACCAGCCAGGGCTGACGGCCTTCCTCCTCTTCTCCGGCAAGCGCGGCGGCCAGCAGCAGGAAGAGCGCGAGATAGGCGGGGAAGGTGTAGTACTCCTGATTGGTTGAGACGGAGAAGAACAGCAGTGTCACCGAGGCCCACAGAATGCAGATCCAGCGTGTGCGGCGAGTGAAATCGAGAGCCCCTCGCTGGCGCCCCACATCTGCCGCGTTTAGCAGATGCGGGGAATGGCCAAGGTGGGCAACCCGACCGCTCCGCATCTCCACCCATAACCTACGCAGCGCCAGCGGCAGATATAAGCTCCAAGGGAAGAGCCAGGCCAGATGCAGCGTCCAGTAAAGATAACCGGGGAGCTTGTTATAGTCCTTGGGAATGCGCTTACCGAGGAAGCGCAAAAAGTGTTCGTTGACGAAGTAGAACCACAAGAAGCCGTGATGATCTCCAACAGGGGGATTGCGCAGCCCGGCCAGGATATGCCAGGGCGCGGCAATAGCGAAAAACAGAAGCAGTCCGGAAGCTAGATGGAACTCGCGCCAGCGCCGCCATTCCCCGGTAATCGCAAGATAAGCGACAAGGGTGATGCCGACGATAACCAGGGCCAGCAGGCCCTTGGTGAGCACCGCGAGAGCAAGCAGGGCATATGCGGCATACCAGGCCCAGCGCGCGCCGGGACGCTCCAAGGCGGAAACGATGCAATAGAATGCGGCAGCAATGAGGAGGCTGAGAATCGCCTCCGGAATGAGCACGCGGGTAAAGAGAAAATATCCAACGCCGGTCGTAACGAAAAGTCCCGTGTAGAGCCCGGCACGCGCTCCAAAGGCGCGGCACCCCCATACAATGCCCAGCAGTACGAGCAGAAACATGGCAATAACGGTGGGCAACCGGGCCGCAAATTCGTTAACGCCGAAGACCCGATAGCATCCGGCAACCAGCCAGTACATCAGGGGCGCCTTTTCCAGATAGCGCACGCCATTGATGTGCAAGGTCACGTAGTCGCCGCGAGTGATCATCTCGCGGGCGGCTTCTGCGTGTGATGTATCAACATCATCCTGCAGGGCAGGTGAAAAGGCTGAGCCGAGATAAACGGCGAGGAACAGGAGAAATACCGCGGCCCAGGCGAGGCGGCGCGATGAGGTACCGGCCAGAACGTCCGTTTCACATTCCCTGCGCGGTGCGCTACTGGTTAGAACGTCCAAGTCACATTTCCTAGAGATTCGCCTTCTATGCTACCAGCTTGCAGCAGCAACAAAGGTTACGAAGGGTGAAGTGCGCAGGCCGTTGCTCAACCCTTCCCTGCTACCGGGCCTTGACAGAACGAGCGCTAGCCCGCTTCACCAGAGCCCCTGTGCGCTCGGCCACAAAGTCCATCATCTCCTTGCTGATGCCGGGATAGATGCCAAGCCAGAAGGTCTGATTCATGACGGTGTCGGTGTTCTGGAGCCCACCGGAGATTCGGTATGGCACATCTTTGTAGGCGGGCTGGCGGGTGAGATTTCCGGCGAACAGAAGACGGCTGCCGATCTTTGCCGCGTCGTAGAAGGTGAGCAGCTCCAACCGCGAGAACGGAGCTTCAGGGCGCACGGTGATCGGAAAGCCGAACCATGAGGGCTCCGAGTTCGGCGTAGCCTCGGGAAGGATCAAAAATTCCTCAAAGGGCTTGAGGCTTTCGCGAAGATAGACGAAGTTGGCGCGTCGTCGGGCGATAAAGTCATTGGCGCGCGCAAGTTGCGCAAGCCCAACGGCAGCCTGGAAATCCGTGATCTTGAGGTTGTAGCCGATGTGCGAGTAAACGTACTTGTGGTCATAGCCGAAGGGCAAATCGCCGGGCTGCCACTGGAATCGCTTGCTACACGTGTTGTCCTTGCCAGGATCGCACCAGCAGTCGCGCCCCCAGTCGCGGAAGGATTCGATGAGAACCTTAAGCTGACTGTCGTTTGTCAGCACCGCTCCACCTTCGCCCATGGTGATGTGGTGGGCGGGATAGAAGCTAAGGGTTGCGATGTCGCCGAACGAACCGACAAGCTGGCCATTGTAACGGGAGCCAAGCGCGTCACAGCAATCCTCAATCACCCAGAGATTGTACTTTTCGGCGATGCGCATGACCTCGGTGAGGTTGAAGGGATTGCCGAGGGTGTGCGCGACCATGATGGCGCGGCTCTTCGAGGTGACAGCAGCCTCGATCTGCTTCACCTGAATGTTGTAGGTCGGAATATCGACATCGACGAAGACGGGAACGAGGCCGTACTGGACCGCCGGATTCACCGTGGTTGGAAAGCCCGCGGCGACGGTGATGATCTCATCGCCGGGACGGAGCGCCTGATCGCCAAGCTTCGACGACGTGAGCGCGGCAATCGCAAGCAGGTTGGCCGAAGAGCCGGAGTTAGTCGTCACCGCCCAGCTCACATCCAGAAAGTCGGCGAGTTTGCGCTCGAAATCGGCATTGAAGCGCCCGGTGGTAAGCCAGAAATCAAGCGACGCATCGACCGCGTTGCAAACCTCCTCGGGCCCAAAGACCTTGCCCGAGGGTGGGATCACGCTTTCGCCCGGAACGAAGGGGCGCGCGCCGTGCCGCTGCCTCGTGTATTCCGTAACCAGTTGCAGGATTTGTTCGCGTAGCTCTTCTGTCGTCATACAGTCACATCCGGCGCGGATTGTACCTTTGGCTTCGGTATAAGGTTCGATTGCCGCATAAATGTTTGGATCTGATTCAGGGTGATGGTGCGGACATCCTCGCCGAGATGAAAACCTTTGTACCACTCGACGATGTGGACAAGGGTCTCGTCGAGACTCCAATGCGGGCTCCAGCCCAGCCGGGCGCGAGCCTTGGAGGAGTCCAGGCGCAGCAGGTGCGCTTCGTGGACATCTTCCGGCGCGATGGATTGCCAACGGGCTGTGTCCCCCCAGAGCCTTGCCAGCTCGGAGACCAGATAGCCGACGGGACGGGCATCGGAGTCGGCAGGCCCAAAATTCCACCCTTCTGCGAAAGCCGGGCCATCGGCGTAAAGGCGCTCGGCCAGCTCGATATATCCCGCGAGAGGCTCAAGGACGTGCTGCCAGGGGCGGACGGCTTCGGGGTTGCGGATCACCACCGGCTCGCCTGCGGAAAACGCGCGCATGATGTCCGGCACGAGGCGGTCAAGCGCCCAGTCGCCGCCGCCGATCACGTTGCCCGCGCGCGCAGAGGCCACCGCGACCCGGTGCTGTGGGTACTGGTCGGCGGAAAAAAAAGACCGGCGATAGGCGGACGTAACCAGCTCGGCGCAACCTTTGCTGCTGCTGTATGGATCATGCCCGCCCATCGGCTCGTGCTCGCGATACGGCCAGTGCCACTCCTGATTTTCATAGCACTTGTCGCTGGTGACGACCACAACGGCGCGGACGCTAGGCGTGCGGCGGATGACATCGAGGAGATGGACGGCGCCGAGAACGTTGACCGAGTAGGTTTCTACCGGACTCTGGTAGGAGAGCCGCACCAGCGGCTGCGCGGCCAGGTGAATGACGACCTCGGGCGCAAAGCCGCGCATGGCGGCTTCGAGCGCAGCGAGGTCGCGAACATCTCCGCGAACCGACTGGAGCTGCGAGTCAAGCTCAAGCAACCGGTTAAGGCTTGGTTCTGTCGGAGGATCGAGCGCGTAGCCGCAGATTTCGGCGCCCATCGAAAGCAGCCACATGGAGAGCCAACTGCCCTTGAACCCAGTATGCCCGGTTACGAAAACCTTGCGGGATTTCCAGAAGCTTGTGTCCATAGCCGATATCTGAATCGTACCACCGCTCTGGCCCGAGCGACGCTTTCATAGCCACTAGCGAACGGCCTTCGAGCGGGCAGGGGCCCACTCAAGCCGTAGTAGTTGGCTTGAGTGGGGTAGTTCCGCTGGGCAGAGTCCCCCGCCCTAGTAGCGGTACGTATCCGGCTTATACGGCCCCTCGACCGGAACGCCGATGTAGTCGGCCTGCTTCTTCGTGAGCGTGGTCAGCTTGACGCCGATCTTCTCAAGGTGAAGCCGTGCCACCTCTTCGTCGAGCTTCTTGGGAAGCGTGTAGACATCCTTCGCATAAATGTCGCGGTTCTTCCAGAGGTCGATTTGCGCGAGCGTCTGGTTGGAGAAGCTGTTGGACATAACGAAGCTGGGGTGTCCGGTGGCGCAGCCCAGGTTCACCAGGCGGCCTTCGGCGAGCAGGAAGATCGAGTGGCCGTCGGGGAAGGTGTACATATCGACCTGCGGCTTGATATTCGTGCGGACAACGCCCGGCGCGTTGTTCAGGCGATCGACCTCAATCTCGTTGTCGAAGTGGCCGATGTTGCAGACGATGGCCTGGTCCTTCATGCGCTCCATGTGCTCAAGGCGGATAATGTCCACGTTGCCGGTGGTGGTGACGTAGATGTCGCCGATGCCGAGGGTGTCCTCGATCGTGGTGACCTGATAGCCGGCCATGGCGGCCTGCAACGCGTTGATCGGATCGATCTCGGTGACGATGACGCGCGCGCCAAGGCCGCGCAGCGACTGCGCCGAGCCTTTACCTACATCGCCGTGGCCGCAGATGACAGCGACCTTGCCCGCCACCATCACGTCGGTCGCGCGCTTGATGCCGTCGGCGAGCGACTCGCGGCAGCCGTACAGATTGTCAAACTTCGACTTGGTCACCGAGTCGTTGACGTTGATGGCCGGAACCAGCAGCGTGCCCTCTTCCTTCATGCGGTACAGACGATGCACGCCGGTGGTGGTCTCCTCGGAGACGCCACGCCAGGCGGCTACCATCTGATGCCAGCGCTGCGGGTTCTGTGCGTACACCTTCTTGAGCAGGTCCTTGATGACCTTCTCTTCGTGCGATCCCGAGGGGCTGTTGACCCAGTCGGAGCCGTTTTCCAGCTCATACCCCTTGTGGATGAGCAGGGTGACGTCGCCGCCGTCGTCCACGACCAATTCGGGGCCATTGCCATCGGGATGGCTGACGGCGCGCAGGGTGCAATCCCAGTACTCTTCAAGCGATTCGCCCTTCCAGGCAAAGACCGGAACGCCGGTCTGCGCAATGGCGGCGGCGGCGTGGTCCTGGGTGGAGAAAATATTGCAGCTCGCCCAGCGGACGCTCGCGCCAAGCTCGACCAGCGTCTCGATCAGCACGGCGGTCTGAATCGTCATGTGCAGCGAGCCCGTGACGCGGACCCCTTGCAGCGGCTTCTCGGCAGAATACTTACGCCGGATCGACATGAGACCGGGCATTTCGAACTCTGCCACGGAAATTTCCTTGCGGCCCCACTCGGCGAGAGATAGGTCGGCAACTTTAAAATCGTTTAATACGGTCGTCAGCTGAGATCCCAAGGAAACGTCCTCCAAAAAAACTTTCTGCCGTGCCTATTGGCCCTGCAATCGCAAAAGATGGCAGACGCGGGCCATTCGCGGCTGCTTTGATTATAACTTCCGGCAGGTAATCCGGAAATGGGTCCAGCGTCCCGGAATTGGCCTGGTGCACACGTTGACTCCCGAATCCTCCCTGGCCGGCCATTGATCTAAACCCGGGGAGATATGTCGATGCCGAAGATCGTTCGTTTTGAAAAGTTAGGCGGACCCGAGGTTCTGAAAATTGTGGAGGAATCCTCAAAGCAGCCCGGTAGAGGCGAGGTTCGGTTACGAGTGAAAGCCGTGGGATTGAACCGGGCAGAATTGCTGTTTATCCGTGGTCAATATGTTGAAAATGCGAAGCTGCCTGCCCGGCTCGGCTATGAGGCCGCGGGTACGGTGGAGGCGGTCGGTCCAGATGTGGACAGCTCGTGGATCGGCAGACCCGTCGCCACCATTCCGTCCTTCTCCATGAACCAATATGGCATGCTGGGCGAAGAGGCCATTGCTCCCGCCTCTGCACTCGGTGAGTATCCAGCAAAGCTCTCCCCAGTGGAGGCTGCAGCGATCTGGATGCAGTATATGACAGCTTATGGGGCACTGATTCCGATTGCGCACCTTATAAAAGGCGATTTCGTGGTGATTCCGGCTGCGTCCAGCAGTGTAGGTATCGCCGCGATTCAAATCACCAAAGCCGAGGGTGCAACTTCCATTGCGACGACGCGCAAGAGCGATAAGAAAGCTGAGCTGCTTTCCCTCGGTGCGAACCACGTCATCGTCACCGAGGAAGAAGATTTCGTGGCCCGGGTGAAAGAGATTACCGGCGGCAAAGGCGCGCGCATTACCTTTGATCCGGTTGCCGGTCCATTTCTGGAAAAACTGGCTGAGGCCGCCGCACCGGGCGGGATCATCTTTCAATACGGTTTGCTTTCGATGCAGCCCACACCCTTCCCGCTAGTTACGGCGCTTACGAAGGGACTATGCATCCGCGGCTATATGCTAATGGAAATTACTCTCCATCCGGAGAAGCTCGCGGCAGCGAAGAAGTATATCTACGACCGTTTGGCGGATGGACGCTTTCACCCGACAATTGCAAAAACATTTCCGTTCTCGCAGAGCGTGGAAGCCTACAAATATCTGGAATCAAACGCGCAGATAGGAAAAGTCGTAATCACAGTTCCCTAGGTCTGAATTCCCCTGTCGCTCCACATCCCAAAAGCCGGGTGCCTCACCTTCGACGCACCGCTTTTGCGCGGCTAAGGTGGGAGGCAGCGCAGCCCGGCGTCAGTACCGGACGCGGCTCCGACTGCGGGACGCTTGGTGTTGTGAATCAGCTCGTCACACCGCTCGCGAGGGCATGGTGAGATTGGAGCCCCGGCCGTCAGCCACAAGACTCTCGCGAAAGTAGTCGAGGCTCAAACGCAGGCCGGTTCGCAAGTCGATTTTCGGCTCCCATCCAAGCAGGGCTTTTGCCCTGGTAATATCCGGACAGCGTTGCTTGGGATCGTCCTGCGGAAGCGGCGCGAAGACCAGTTTGCTGGACGAACCCGTAACCTCCAGGACGACATGGGCGCACTCCAGCATGGTGAACTCGCCTGGGTTGCCGATGTTCACCGGCATGTGCTCGCCGGAGGCCGCAAGGCGCACGATTCCATCCACTTCATCGCTCACATAGCAGAAGCTGCGGGTCTGGGTTCCATCGCCGTAAATGGTGATCGCTTCGCCGAGCAGAGCCTGCTTCATGAAGTTGGAGATGACGCGGCCATCGTCGAGTTGGAGACGCGGGCCGTAAGTATTGAAGATCCGCACAATGCGAGTGTCCACGCCGCGATAGCGGTGATAGGCCATGGTCAGCGCCTCGGAAAAGCGCTTGGCTTCGTCGTAGACCGAACGCGGGCCAATGGAATTGACGTGCCCCCAATACGACTCGGGCTGGGGATGCACATCGGGGTCGCCGTAGCACTCCGAGGTGGAAGCGATCAGGAATCCCGCTTTGTATTTGTGCGCCAGCTCCAGGCAGTTGCGAGTGCCCGATGAGCCGACTTCCAAGGTCTCCAAGCCCCATTTCATATAGTCCTCAGGGCTTGCCGGCGAGGCGAACTCGTAGATGAAATCCACCCGGCCAAAGTCAAAGGGATGGCAAATATCATGTAATTCGAAGCTGAAACGGGGATCGTTGGCAAAGCTTTGCAGGTTTTCGGTCCGGCCGGTCAGCAGGTTATCAACACAGAGCACAGAATGACCGTCGGCCAACAGCCGCTCACAAAGATGGGAGCCCACGAATCCTGCTCCTCCGGTTACCAAAGCTTGCATGTATGTCTCGATTCGAAAAAGAATTCGGTGCTGGATTCACCACTGAATCCAGCTCACTGCATATTAATAGATGAAAAAAAATGGGACCGCGCCATGAAAACCCAGCTTTAAAAGAGCAGCTCGTGCCAGAACTGGAATCAGAGCCTCTCCAGCACCGCAACCAGGTACTTCCAGAACTCGGCCACCGAAGAGATTTGCACCCGTTCCCCGGGGCTATGTGGATGTTCGATCTGCGGGCCGAAGGAGATCATCTGCATCTCCGGATAGTTAACGCCGAGCACCCCCGTTTCCAGCCCCGCGTGCATGATTATGAGCCTGGGCGTCGAGCCGTACATCTCCTCGAAGACCGCCTTCGACTTGCGCACGATCTCGCTGTTGGGCTCAGGCTTCCATCCAGGATAGTTGCTGGTGTGTTCAACCTCAAAGCCCGCCAGCCGGCAGGAAGTCGCGACCAGGCGCTTCGCAATATTTTTGCTCCCCTCGATCGCGGAACGCTGGCTGGTGACGATCTCCACCACTCCATCGTTGAGCGCCACCGTAGAGACGTTGGTGGAATCCTGCACAAGTCCGGGAACGTCGGGACTCATGGCCAGTACGCCGTGATGCAGGCTGGCAACAAGATCGACCACCTTCTTCGCATCTCCCGGGGCGATAACCTGTCGCGGACGCTCGGCCTTTTCCACCGTAATCTGCAAAAAAGGGTCGAAGGCGCCTAGGTCGTTGCTGACATCCTCGGCATACTGCGCGACGATGGCCTTGAGCTGGGCTTCGTTCGTGGCATTGGCCATCAGCAGCGCCGAAGCTTCCCTCGGAATCGCATTGTGGGCGCTGCCGCCCTTGAGGTCCGCAACTTCCACCGGAATCTTTTCCATAACAAGCTGCAACGTGCCGCCAAGAATGCGGATGGCATTGCCGCGCCCTAGATGGATATCCACGCCGGAGTGGCCGCCGCGAAGGCCGCTGACCTTGATCCGGTACCCGGAACCCGCACCGCCCACCTGGAACGCAACCTTGCGGCGCGCTCGCGTGTTGATGCCGCCCGCGCAGCCAATACACAGCGTGGACTTCTCTTCATTGTCAAGGTTCAGCAGGTAACGAGCCTTCAGTACACCGGGCTTGAAGGCCGAAGCGCCGCCAAGCGTCGTCTCCTCTTCGACCGTGAAGACAAACTCCATCGGCCCGTGCTGAATGTTCTTGCTCTCCATCACCGCAAGTGCGGCAGCCACGCCGATTCCGTTGTCGGAGCCGAGCGTGGTTCCGTCGGCGTAAAGCCAATCTTCCTTGCGCACGAGGCAAATGCCGTCGGTGTCAAAGTTAAAGTCCGTGCCCTCGTTTTTCTCGCAAACCATGTCAAGATGGCCCTGCAAAGCCGTGACTGGCGCGGCTTCGCGGCCAGGGTAGGCAGCCTTGCGGACGACGACATTGCCGGCTTCATCCACCGTGGACTGTAGTCCGAGCTTTCCGGCCAGTTTGAGCACATAATCGCGTGCCGCGGCTTCTTTGGTGGAAGGGCGCGGGATGGCGGCCAGCGCCTCGAACTGTCGCCAGACCTCGCGGGGTTCAACTCCAGCCAGTACGGTTGACATAGCAACGCTCCATCACGATTCGATCAACTACACGGCAATTTATGCTACAACGCAGCCTTCAAGAACGCCCCAGAGAAGTTCACTCCCAGCTCTTCCATGCTGCTTTTCCGGTGGCCCACAGCTCTTCGAGATGGTTCTTATCGCGCAAGGTGTCCATCGGCTGCCAGAATCCGCGATGATGGAAGGCCCGCAACTGGTCGTCTTTGGCAATCCTCTTCAGTGAGTCCTGCTCGAACGGGGTCGAGTCCCCCGCGATGTATTCGCCCACCTTTGGCGAGAGCACGAAAAATCCGCCGTTAATCCACTGGCCGTCGCCGGCGGGCTTCTCCTGAAAATCGAGAATCCTGTCGTCCTTCATCACCAGCGAACCGAAGCGTCCTGCCGGTTGCACGGCGGTCAGAGTGGCCAGTCGTCCGTGCTGCTTGTGGAACTCGATCGAGCGGGTGATATCGACATCGGCTACGCCGTCGCCGTAAGTGAGGCAAAAGCATTCCTCATCCCTGACGTGCGGGAGAATGCGCTTGATGCGGCCACCGGTCATAGTCTCGCCACCGGTGTCGATGAGGGTGACGCGCCATGGCTCGCCGAAGTTCTGGTGGACTTTCATGCTGTTCTTGGCGAGGTCGAAGGTCACATCGGAGGAGTGCAGGAAGTAATTCGCGAAATATTCCTTGATGAAGTAGCCCTTGTAGCCGAGGCAAACGATGAAGTCGTGTACCTGATGTGCTGAGTAAATCTTCATGATGTGCCAGAGCATGGGAAATCCGCCGATTTCAACCATGGGCTTGGGGCGCTGCGTTGTCTCCTCGCTGAGGCGGCTTCCCAGTCCACCCGCCAAGATCACTGCTTTCATAGAGCTCCCATAGGATGCTGAAAATTTTCAGCAGTATATCTTATTAGCAGAGGCTATTCCGGAACGCCTCTTTGTCTGGTTCATTGTGGCTGTGCCCGGGGCGGGTTGTTCAAGGGAAAAATATTTATGTGCGCATGAGCTGAATCTGTCCTATAATCGGGTTAATCGAAATCTGGCTAAGTTGGAACGTACGCGATTTTGAGCTGGAACCGCCGAATCACTTCCGCGTCCCACTCTCAGTAGCATCCGATCTTCTCAGCAGGAAATTCAATACATCAAGAAAAAAGGTACAAACACAGTGGAACAAGGAACAGTGAAGTGGTTTAACGACGCAAAGGGATTTGGCTTTATCAGCCGCCAGAACGGCGAAGATGTCTTCGTGCACTTTTCGGCAATTCAGTCGAATGGTTTCCGGAGCCTTCAAGAAGGCCAGGCAGTCCAGTTCAACGTCGTTAAGGGGCCCAAAGGCTTCCAGGCAGAGAACGTACAGGTTCTGTAAGCAGTCTCGATTGAACTAGCGAAAGCCCGGGACAATTGTTCCGGGCTTTTCTGTATCTGCACCTTCCGGGCCGAATTACGCAGCCAAAAGCTTCTTACCTACGCCCCAGATTTGCTACTCTGAACTATGTCCTCTAAGTTGGACCCAACCACGCAGCCAAGCGCGGCCCCCAAGCCCCGAGAGATCCCGTTCAATTACACATCCGCCGACGACCGTCAGGCGGTGTCGTTCCTGCTGGGAGAGGAAGCCCTTCGCACCCTGGAAGAGCTGCGCAGCGCCCGTGTTACCGGCCGCTCGGCCCGCATCCTCATGCGCCTCTTCGGCGAAGTGCTGATCCATCGCCGCAATCCTTACCTGTATCAGGAGCTGGTGACCTCGGCCGCACGCCGCAAGCGCTTCTTTGAACATGCAAGTAGGGATCTGGAGACAATCGCCGCCAAGGCCGAAGCCGATCCGCGCGTCCTCGACATCCTCACCAAGTGCCGCGTTTTGATCGCCGCCTTCCGCACCGAAATCGAGGAGACTCCTGAGCTGCGCAATCGCATCAAGCGTGAGCTGTCTGCAATCACCGGTGCGCATAACATTCTGTTCGATCCTTTCACCCTGGTGGCGCATGCAACCGATGCCACCGACTGGCGTCTGCACCTGCCCCTGGCCGTGGTCACACCGGACGAAGAGCAGCAGGTCGCGCCGCTGCTGCAGGCCATCGCGCGCCTCGGCCTCAAGGTAGTTCCTCGCGGAGCAGGAACGGGGCTGACGGGCGGCGCGGTGCCGTTGCGCTCCGGTTGCGTCGTCATCAACACCGAAAAGCTTAACCATATTCGCACCATCAGCCAGCGCGACTTTCACCTCGCAGACGGCCACACCGAGACCGCGCATCTCATGGAAGCCGAGGCTGGAGTCATCACCGAAAAGGCGATGGAGCACGCGGCCGAACAGGGGCTGGTCTTTGCCACCGATCCCACCAGCGCCTGGGCGTGCACCGTTGGCGGCAACATCGCCGAAAACGCGGGCGGCAAAATGGCCGTGCGTTGGGGCACCTGCATCGACAACCTCATCGAGTGGCGCATGGCAATGCCCTCCGGCGCGCGCTGGACGGTGCGCCGCACCAATCACCAGCTACGCAAAATTCTGCCGCAAGACACCGTAATCTTCGATGTGCTCGACGAGCAGGAGACGTTAGTCAAGCACATCGAACTGCGCGGCACCGAGATCCGCAAGAACGGCCTCTGGAAGGACATCACCAACAAGGCGCTCGGTGGTGTGCCCGGTCTGCAGAAGGAAGGCACGGACGGCATCATCACCTCGGCGGTCTTCATTCTCTACCCCGAGTATGAGGCCAAGAAGACACTCTGCCTCGAGTTCTTCGGGCCGGATTTCGACGAGGCCAGCCGCGTCATCCTTGAGCTCTCGCGCATCTTCCCCCTGCCCGCCGACGGCACCGAGGCGCTGCTGGCGCTCGAGCATTTTGACGACGAGTACATCCGAGCCATCGACTACAAGGTCAAGGCTCCGCGCGCCGAGACACCCAAGGCCGCGCTGCTGATTGACATCGCCAGCCACACCGCCGAGCTGGCCGAGCGCGGAGTGCAACGCATACGCACGCTGCTGGAACAGCATCCGAACACGCTAGTCTTCGTCGCCCAGGACGCCGACGAGGCCAAGCGCTTCTGGGCCGACCGCAAGAAGCTCGGTGCCATCGCCCGCCGCACCAACGCCTTCAAGATGAACGAGGACATCGTCATCCCCCTGGATACGCTGGCCGAGTTCGCGCGCTTCATCGATGGCATGAACGTCGAAGAGGAGCGCTATGCGCAGCTTCGATTCTCGCAGCGCGCCGAAGAGGTATTCACCGGAGCGCAGGCGAAAGACGACCGCGAGCAGATTGCCGCGAAGACGCCTGCCGCCCTCGAGCTCTGCGCGCGCTTTCGCCATGAGTTGCAGACCATCTCCATCCCGGCCCTGCGCGGACTCACGCATCTCCAGGAGTTTCGCGAAGGACTCACGAAGCTGGTGCGCGGCTATCCGGCGGTGCTGGCCGCCTTAGAGCGAGCGTACCAGGAGGTGCGTGACCGCCGCATCGTGCTGGCGACCCACATGCACGCGGGCGACGGCAACGTACACGTCAACGTGCCCGTGCTCTCCAACGACCGCCCCATGCTGGAGCGCACCGACCAGGTGATCGATCGCGTGATGGAGAAGGTCATCTCGCTGGGCGGCGTCGTCTCCGGCGAGCACGGAATCGGCCTCACCAAGCTCAAATATCTTGAGCCCGAGCGCATCGCCGAACTCTCCGCCTACCGCCGCGAGGTGGACCCGGCCGGATTGATGAACCCCGGCAAGCTCGAAGACCTGCAATCGCTGCGGCACATCTTCACGCCTTCGTTCAATTTGCTCGAACTGGAAGCGCGCATTCTTCAGCACGGCCGCCTTGAAGAGCTCTCGCGCAAGATCGCGCATTGCGTCCGCTGCGGCAAGTGCAAGGTGGATTGCTGCGTCTATCATCCTGCGCGCGGCATGTTCTACCATCCGCGCAACAAGAACCTCGCAATCGGTTCGCTGATCGAGGCGCTGATCTACGATGCGCAGCGCGAGCACTCCACCAATTTCGAACTGCTGCAATGGCTGGAGGAGGTTGCCGACCACTGCACCCTCTGCCACAAGTGCCTGGCGCCCTGCCCCGTCGATATCGACAGCGGTGCAGTCTCCATTCTGGAGCGTCAGATTCTCTCTGAATTGGGCTACAAGCACACGCCGCTGCCGACTAAGCTCACGCTGCAATATCTGGACAGCCGCTCGCCTGCATTCAACAATGTCTTCCGCACCTCGATTGTGCAGATTGGCGGAGCGGCACAGCGCGTAGTCAGCAAACTGGCGGCTCCCTTCCAGCCCGACGACGGAGCTTCCGCGTTTTATCCTCTACGCTTGCTGCGCTCCTCGGTCGCGCCGGTTCCCAGCCAGACGCTGCGCGATGTTCTGCCCGCATGTGAACCCGACCAGGCGCTCGTCTTTGAACCAGATAAGAACGGAAATGGCGACGAGCGCAAGACCGTCTTTTACTTTCCCGGCTGCGGTTCCGAACGCCTGTACTCCGATATCTCAATGGCGACGCTTCACCTTCTGCTCAAGCTTGGAACGCGAGTGGTACTGCCACCTCCATTCCTGTGCTGTGGCTTCCCTGCCCAGGCAAACGGACAAGCCAGCATGCACTCGCGCACCGTGCTGCGAGACACAATCCTGTTCAGCCAGATCCGCGCCATGTTCGGTTATCTCGACTTCGACGGCTGCGTTGTCTCCTGCGGAACCTGCCGCGACGGCCTGGATCAGATGGATACGGCCAAGCTCTTCGGCCGTGTGGTGGACGTGGCGGCATACCTGCTCGA
Organism: uncultured Acidobacteriota bacterium; assembly: GCA_963738165.1. GTDB lineage: Bacteria > Acidobacteriota > Terriglobia > Terriglobales > Acidobacteriaceae > TOLSYN. The sequence continues at coordinate 151,529 of CAVTVE010000014.1, read as the reverse complement.
ACGCGGTCTGCGCCTTGAAGGCGATGACAATTTCCTCTACCACGCACCCTGTCACGACTCCCTCGACGGCAAGGCGCTCAAGGTGCTCGAACAACTCGGCGGATTTGGCTCCGTACAGGCCGTCCCGCACTGCTGCTCGGAGGCAGGAACGCTCGCCCTCTCGCGTCCGGACATCACCGACTCCATGTTGCACCGCAAGCGCGAAGCCTTTGTGGAAGCCATCGGCGAGGCCAAGAAAGCAACCGTGCTAACCAACTGCCCCGCCTGCGTGCAAGGCCTGGGACGCAGCCGTGACGTGGGCGTAGAACCGCTGCACATTGCAATCGCACTGGCCCAAAAACTCTCCGGGGCGGAGTGGAAAAAAGAGTTCTTCGCCCAGGCCGCGCGCGCCACCGCCATCGCCTTCTAATTCGCAAGTTCGGTGCCCCACATCTGCCGCGGTTAGCAGATGTGGGGCGGCCCGTAAGGAGAACTTATGCTGGCAAGCTTTGCCGTGGTCCCCATGGGAACCGGTGATGGAGTGAAGAAGCTGGTCGCCGAGATCCTGGCCATCGTAGACGCCTCGGGCCTCCCCTACAAAGCAGGCGCCATGCATACCACCATCGAGGGCGACGCCGAACAGGTGATGGACGTCATCATGCGATGCCATCGCAAGATGCTGGAGCTCGCGCCACGCGTGCTGACCAGCATCACCATCGACGACCGCAAGGGTGCAACCGGAAGGCTTGAGGGAAAAGTGAAGGACGTGGAAGAGGTGCTGGGGAAAAAACTGTCGCGGGAGTAATGCGCGTTAACCCTTCGCATCTCTGATCAATGTTTCACTTCAACTCTAAACCATTATCTTACTGACCTACTTACATCTTTAGCTGGACATAGTTCTGCACAATTTCAGGGCACGAATTGACAAGCGCGCCCGATCTCGCCTAACGTTACATAGGCGAACAAACAGCGAACATGGGCAGCGCGGCACAACTTCGGAGACAGCTCGAATCGGCGCTCGCCGACCGCATTCCTTCCGCCCTTTCCTTCCGCCCGCCCATCTCCCCTGAGCTGCTTCCCTGCGGCGTCGCGGAGGTGGACGCCGTGCTCGGCGGAGGCCTGCCGCTCGGCGCAATCACCGAACTGACCGGTGCTCACTCTTCCGGACGCACCACCTTTGCGCTCTCCGTGATGGCCCAGATTACGAATGACGGTACGAATGACGCTACGCACCAGGGCGAAAACTGTGCCTATGTGGACGTCTCCGATGCCCTGAATCCGGCCTCGGCGGCGGCCCTGGGCGTGGACCTGCACCGCCTGCTCTGGGTGCGCGCCGCAGAATCGGGCATTCCACATCCCAGCGCGCACGGCGCACAATGCCTGTTTCGGGCAAAAACCTCGTGGACAAGGCTCGACCAAGCCCTCCGCGCCACCAATCTTCTGCTGAGTACCGGAGGCTTTCGCGCCCTCGTGCTCGACATGGCAGACGTGCCTCCCGAGCAGGCGCGCCGCGTGCCCTTGGCGACCTGGTATCGATTCCGCCTTCAAGCCGAGAAATCCCGCATGCTCTTTCTCCTGATGACGCGCGTGGCCTGCGCCAACAGCTGCGCCGCCGTCTCTCTGCACTGTCGACAGGCGGCAATCGAATGGCAGCAGGCAGCCGAAGCCAGTCCGCGTCTGCTCGCCGCGTTGCGGTACCGCCTCAACGTGGAGCGCCACCGCGCTGTCGATCCCCTGCGCAAAAAGCCGGCGGCTGCCGCCGAAGCAGTCTGGAGCAGCACTCCTGCATGGTCGAGATGAGTGATGCCTTCCCCGTTGTATCTCTGTCTTCATCTACGCGACTTCGCCGCACAGGCGCTCACTCGCGCTCGCGGGATTTCCAATATTTCCCCGCGCTCGCCTGCCGTCGCGATCCTGAGTGGTGATCCGCCTCTGGAGCGCACCTTTGCCATCAATCCAAAGGCGCGGAATCTGGGGCTGGCGCCAGGCATGAGCCGAGTGCAGGCCGAATCCTTCCCGGTCGTACTCCTACGCCGCGATCCTCAGCAGGAGCAGGTGGCGTTCGCGGAATTGATGCATTGCGCAGAGCGTTTCTCGCCGCGGATTGAAACCATTGCCTCACCGCAGGAAGATAGTTGCGGCGCCACTCTCGTCCTCGATGTCTCCGGCTCGGAGCGATTGCTCGGCAGCGCACGGCAGATCGCCGAAGCGCTGCGCGAATCGATTCGCGGCATGGAATACGAGTCCAGCGTGGCGGCTGGGCGTAACGCCTGTGCGGCCGTGCTGGCGGCTCGGGGCATACCGGGAGTGACGGCGATTGCACCGGGAGACGAGGCGGAAACATTGGCGCCGATGCCGCTCGATGTTCTTGAACTCGAAGATGCCGAGGCGCAGACCTTCGAGACGTGGGGTATACACACCCTGGGACAATTGGCCGCTCTACCGACAAAGTCCCTGGTGGCGCGCGTGGGGCAGATCGGCTTCCGCTTGCAGGCGCAGGCACGCGGAGAGTACAGCCGTCTGCTTGTCCCCACCGAAGAGCCCGCCGATGCAATGCTCTGCGAAACCATCGAGTTGGAGCATCCGGTCGAGCTGCTGGAACCTTTGCTGTTTCTGCTGAGCCAAATGCTGGAGCAGGTTACCAAACGCGCGGCGCAGCGTGCGCTGGCCATCGCCTCGGTAGAGACCTGCTTCGTGCTCGAAGGAAATGCAATCGAAGAAAACGCGACGAGTGGCCCATTCAAGCCCTCTTTTGGCTTGAGTGGGACGGGGCTGGCCCATTCACGACCCGAGCATCGCCGCACCGTGCGGCCCGCACTCCCCGAACGTGATCGACACACGCTGCTCAAGCTCATCCAGCTTGATCTGGAACTGCATCCGCCCGGCGGCGCTGTCATCGCATTGCGAATCGAAGCACATCCCGCGCCTCCGCAAAGGGCGCAGCAAGGCCTCTTTGCGGCACAGGCTCCCGAGGCAGGACGGATGGCGATCCTGCTAGCGCGCTTGCGCAAGCTGGTGGGCGAAGGGCGCGTAGGTGCGCCGGAGTTGCTCGACTCGCACGTGCCCGAGGCATTCCGGGTTGCGAACTTCGAAATTGGCCACTCAGCAAGCCAGTCTGCGGCATCCTATGCACCCGAATCTCCACGCCACGCCTCGGCGCTGCGAATACTGCGTCCGCCACGCGCAGTCGCCATCGAGCTCCGCGGAGACGTTCCCACTGCGCTCCATTACGAAGGCCGGCGGCTCACGGTGAAATCCGGCTCAGGCCCCTGGCGCGCAAGTGGTGCCTGGTGGACGCATCCTGCGTGGTGTCGCGAAGAGTGGGACGTTGTGCTCAACGAACAACCACAGCGCTGTCTGCGCCTGGCGCACGACCCCAGCGCCGGAGATCAGACACATTACACCGGGCCTCCAACTGCTGACACCGGCTGGTACGTAATTGGAATTTACGACTGAGGAATACCGCGATGTATGTAGAACTTCATGCGCGCTCGGCCTTCAGCTTTCTCGAAGGAGCCTCGCTGCCCGAGTTGCTGATGGCCCGCTGTGCGCAGCTTGAGATGCCCGCGATGGCGTTGCTCGACCGCAATGGTCTGTATGGAGCGCCGCGTTTCCACATGGCCGCCATGCGCGCCGGAACGCGTGCACACATTGGAGCCGAAATCGCCGTGCGTAATGCAGGAGAGCGCGCGCGGCCTCCGCGATGGTTGCCGCACCACATTCCCGCCGAGCCCGTGCGCTGGCCGATGCTGGCTGAGACGCAGAGCGGCTACCAAAACCTCTGCCGCCTGATCACCCGCTATAAGCTGCGCGAGCCACATAAATCCGAGGGCTCCGCGTTGCTGGCCGATGTCGCGGAGTTCGCCGAGGGCCTGGTGTGTTTAACCGGCGGCGACGAAGGCCCGTTGGCTGCGGCTCTGGCGCGCGGAGGATATCCGGCCGCCATGCGCGAGGTCGAGCGGCTGGTGCAGATCTTTGGCCCGCGCAATGTCTACGTCGAAGTGCAGCGCCACTTCGATCGCGAAGAAGAGTACCGCAATCAGGCTGCGGTGCGAATCGCACGCACGTTGCATCTGCCGCTGCTGGCGACCAACGGCGTCAGCTACGCCACGCCCTATGAGCGCGAGGTGCTCGACGTACTCACCACCATCCGCCACCACTGCACGCTGGAAAGCGCAGGCCGCCTGCTCTCACCCAATGCCGAGCGCTACCTGCGTTCGCCGCGCGAGATGCAGCAACTCTTCCGCGATCTGCCCGAGGCGATTGCCAACACACAGGGGCTCTCCGCCCGGCTCACCTATCAGATGAGCGATCCCGGCTACCGCTTTCCCGACTACCCTGTTCCAAGGGGTGTCGATGGACGCAGCGAGCCGATGCAGTCCTTCCTGGAGAAGCGCGCCTGGGAAGGCATTCGCAACCGCTATCTGCCGAAGCGCGATGACAAACTCCTAGCCCGTGCGCAGAAGCAGGCAGAGCGCGAGCTGGCGCTCATCGCCAAACTCGGCCTTGCCGGCTACTTCCTCATCGTCTGGGACATCGTGCAATTCTGCGGACGCGAGGGCATTCTCGTGCAGGGGCGCGGCTCGGCCGCTAACAGCGTCGTCTGCTACGCTCTCGGCATCACCGCCATCGATCCCGTTGGAATGGATCTGCTCTTCGAGCGCTTTCTCTCCGAGGAGCGCGGCGAGTGGCCGGATATCGATCTTGACCTCCCCAGCGGCGAGCAGCGCGAGCGTGCGATTCAGTACGTCTATCGGCGTTACGGCGAACTCGGCGCGGCCATGACCGCCAACGTTATCACCTATCGCGGACGCTCGGCGGCACGTGAAGCAGGCAAAGCTCTGGGCTTTGATGCCGAGACCTTGAACCGCCTGACAAAACTCGTCAGCGCCTGGGAGTGGAAGGATAAAAACGATTCGCTCGGCCGCAACTTTCATGACGCGGGCTTCGATATTCAGCACCACCGCATTGCCAAGTACGTCGAGCTGTGCCAGCGCATGCAAGACTTGCCGCGCCATCTCGGGCAGCACTCGGGAGGCATGGTGATCTGCGGCGGCCATCTCAACGCCGTGGTGCCGATCGAACCGGCTTCCATGTCCGGCCGCACTGTAATTCAGTGGGACAAGGAAGATTGCGCCGACATGAAGATCATCAAGGTCGATCTGCTCGGACTCGGCATGATGGCCGTCCTGAAGGACTGCCTTACGCTTGTGCCCGCGCACTACGGCGAGCCGCTCGATCTTGCGCAGCTTCCGCAAAACGATCCGCCCACCTATCGCGCTCTGCAACGCGCAGACACCGTGGGCATGTTCCAGGTCGAGAGCCGCGCCCAGATGGCGGCGCTGCCACGCAATCATCCAACATGCTTTTACGATCTCGTCGTACAGGTTGCTATCATTCGCCCCGGCCCCATCGTGGGCAACATGATGAACCCTTACATGAAGCGGCGATGCGGCAAGGAAGCGGTGACGTACTATCATCCGCTGCTCGAGCCCGTGCTCAAGCGCACACTCGGCATTCCGCTCTTTCAGGAGCAGCTCATACGCATGGCGATGATCGTCGCCAACTTCACCGGCGGCGAGGCAGAAGAGCTGCGCCGCGCGGTGGGAATGCGGCGCTCAATGGCGCGCATGAAGGATCTGGATGGTAAGTTGCGCCGCGGCATGAGCGCCAATGGCATCGCTCCCAAGGTGCAGGATGAGATCATTCAGTCTATCTCGTCCTTTGCGCTCTACGGATTTCCCGAGTCGCACGCGGCCAGCTTTGCGCTCATCGCCTATGCCAGCGCCTATCTCAAGTGCAACTTTCTTGCGGCCTTCACCGCCGCGCTGCTCAACAACCAGCCCATGGGATTCTACTCACCTGCCACCGTCGTCAAGGATGCGCAACGCCACGGCCTGCGCATAAAGCCAGTAGACGTACAGCACTCCGACTGGCCATGCACGCTGGAAGCCGAGCCTGGCAACCCACATCGCTTCGCATTGCGCCTCGGCCTCTGTTACGCGCGCGGATTGCGCCACGAGGCGGCCATCGCGTTGACCGCCGCAAGAGAGCAGCACGCATTCCCATCGATTCAAGAGCTCGCGTTGCGCGTGCCCGAGCTGCGCAAGAACGAACTCGCGCTGCTGGCTACAATTGGCGCACTCAACTCACTCGGAGAGGTGGCACATCGCCGCGATGCGTTGTGGCAGGTGGAGTACGCGGGACGTCCCGCCGGCCCCTTGTTGGACGAACTTCCAGAGCTCACCACAGAGCAGGAATCGGCACCCTCGCCGCTGCGCCAGATGACAATTGAAGAACGCCTGATCGCGGATTTTGCTGGCACCGGAGTCACCACAGGCAAGCATCCCATGGCCTTCCATCGCGCCGAACTGAAGCAGATGGGCATACTCGCAGCCTCTGATCTTGTGAAGCTTCCTCACGGACGCGCGGCACGCATCGCCGGATGCGTGATCGCGCGCCAACGTCCGGGCACCGCCAAGGGATTTGTCTTTCTCAGCATTGAAGATGAAACGGGCATTGCCAACGCAATCATTACGCCTGCTGTTTATGAGCAGTTCAAACAGGTGGTGGTTTACCAGAAGTTTCTGCTGATTGAAGGAGAGCTGCAAAACCAGGAGAACGTAATCTCAGTAAAAGCGCGCGAGATTCGCCCGCTTGCGATCAGCAAAGCCGAACTCCGCTCCCATGATTTTCACTAGATCCTGGTTCAGGTGTCATCTTGAAAGAAGCGGAAGACCCCAGCACTGCTCAAATCTTCCGCGCCGTCTCAAGCTTTTCAACCAGCCATCGATTATCCCTTTCCGAGTTGAAGCGTCAGACTTCCACAGACCTGCCCTGAAGCTTGCTCATGGCAACGCGTCGAAGTAACACGGCAGATATGGCTGTGGCGGCGGATCCGTGGATGCGAGGTTCGGCGCACTCCAGTCGAAAAACTCCGTCATATCAATTTGTGCCGCATCGCGCTTGGTCAACGATGGCAATCCGAAGCGCGTCTCAATGAATTTCAGTATCGCCGTGTTATCGGCGTTGTTGTGCGAAACGTAGGCGGGCTTGGTAAACGGTGAGATCACAATCAATGGCACGCGGAAGCCTGTCGTGTCAAAGTCCCCGGTCGGATCGTCCGCCGCGAGGATAGGCTTTTTTCCGTCCGGGTTGGGCATGGGAGCCGGTGGGACGTGGTCATAGAATCCGCCGCCTTCGTCATAGGTAAGGAAGAAAACCGAACTTGCCCACGAAGGGCTGTTCATCAGCGCCGTGATCAGCGATTCGGTATATTGCGCTCCTTTGTCGATGGGATTCTGAGGATGCTCATCGGAGCCCGTTTCAGTGTAGCCACCCTCGATAAAAGAAACCTGCGCAAGTGTTCCATTCGCCGCATCGGTGGGAAATGTTTTTGCGTCGGCAAAATTTTCGGGATATCCGTATACAAAGGAAAAATAGTTTGCATAGGTATCCATGCTTCCCACATCGCCAGCGTGGTAGTTGTCGGTTACATAAACCCTCCAGGTAATGTTGTTCTCCTGCAGGAGTTCGAAGATGCTCTTCACGCCATTCATGACGAGCACTGGATGAGTGGTGTCGCCGCCTCCTCCCGGATACGCATAGCCGTTGGAGGTTGCTGCCAACATGTACATACGGTTCGGCTGGGTGCGCGTCAGAGCCGGACTGAACCAGCGGTCCGAGGTGGCGAAGGTCGTCGCCGCCCAGTAATAGAACGGTAGATCGTAGGAAGTGTAGTAGCCAACGGCGCGCTTTCCAGCAACGTCAAAACCGCCAGAAGTTGGATCGTGCGTGGCATAGCCTCCCGCCATCGCAGCAAAACCATTCATCGGCGGTGGATTGCCCCAGTGGCCTTCGTCCGGGCTCGTCAGGTTTATATCGTTGTGCGATTCCTGCCACGAAGGGGTCACGTCTCCAATGCACTGAGTGATCATGTGGTAAGAAGGAATGTTGCCGGTGCCGTTCCAACTGGGAATCGATGCCGTCCCGGCGTTACTCAGATCGTCGACATCTGCCGGCAAACCCAGCGACGTGCGGTATTCGTTGAGGTGCCCGAAGTACTCATCGAAGCCGCGGTTCTCCTGCATCATGATGACAATATGCTGCACCGACGTTTGCAGCGTTGCAACTGGCGGAGTTGGCGTTGGTGTTGGAGTTGGCGTAGGAGTTGGCGTAGGAGTCGGTGTACCGGTACTCCCTCCTGAACTGCCGGTGCCTCCCGAACCGCCGCTGCTGCCGCTACCTCCAGAGCCGCTGTTACCGTTAGAACTGCTCGAAGTCGGACTTGCACCCGATCCCGATCCACAACCTGACCAGACCGCGATGCTAACAATAATTGAGGCAATAACAGAACAACGGCGATACGACATTGCAGCATACACCTCACTAAAGGTTCTACTTTGCAGGCTAATTACGATGCGGGGGGTAACGTGTGATGTTGGCCAGTGACATAAATTCTAAGCGGCGGAGCGTGATCACTGTCCCAAATTGCATCTAAGTTCAGCAAATGGATTCGCGTTTCGCATGCTGAATTCGCGCTCCGGAACAACTTTCGATGTCAGCCGCTAACATTGCCCGCAACGTTTCCATCTGCGTTCTTACATTCCTTTTCTCTGGACTATCGCTACTCTGTTTAGCTCAGTCGTTGTCGCGCACATCTCCTCACACAACGGTGCGCAAGGTCGAAAAGAAAAGACCACAGGACACGCCAGAGACATTGCTCGGAGAGCGTCTGTTTCTCGAAACCCGTTTTTCGCAGTACTTTGCCGCATACTCGAATGGCGAGGTGAACCGCCCGCTTGCAAACGGCGATCCGGTGGTTGCCCAAGTTAAAAATCCGCGCGCGGGCGTCTCCTACCCATCGCCCTTTGCTGGAAGGTCGATCAACTGCCGCTCCTGCCACTTTGTCGATGAATTTACGTCTTTGATTGGAGGAGTGAACCGCACCTATTGCGACTTTTTGCCGCGCACTCCCATTCCAGATCGCGGCGACGGACAAACTGTCACCATCAGAAACTCACGAAATATGGTGGATGACTTTCCTCCTCATCGCGCTGCGATCCTGCTCCACGGTGATGGCGAATTTGCGAACGTAAACAGCTTGGTCGAGGGCACGCTAACGGGAAGAGACATGGGCTGGCTGCCCGACGAACAAAGTAAGGCAATTCACCACGTCGCAAAAGTAATTCGTGAGGACGACGGCCGGGACGATTTGGGCCAGCAGTACGGCGGGTCATACGCAAAGCTGATGATGGGAAGCGCGCCTGACATTCCGGATCAGTTCCGCCTTGCAAGTGATTTCCGCATCGACGTGAGCACCGCGAGCGACCCGCAGATTTTTAATGAGGTTGCCCGGCTGATCAGTGCCTACTTGGACTCGCTTCGTTTGGAACGCACCGCCGAAGGAATTCACAGCGGCTCCGCATATGACATGTTTCTCGCCAAGAACAATCTTCCTGCTCAGCCCGCGCCGGGCGAAAGCGACGTGGAGTACTCGCAACGTCTCTTGCAGAAGCTTGATGAGTTGCAGAATCCCAAGTTCGTAATGGCCTACGAGCGTTGGCTCCGTTTTCATCCCCATGTAGCGCAATTCGGCAAGCAGGAGCTCACCGGCCTCAAACTTTTCCTCCGGCAAAGCGCGCGACAGGCTTCAAACTCGCACTCCGACACGATCACTCACGCGGGCAACTGCTTCCGCTGCCATCCTGCCCCGGAGTTTACCGATACCCGCTTCCACAACACGGGTGCCGCTCAGGAAGAGTATGACTCGGTTCATGGCGCGGGCAGCTTTGCTCAGCTCCCGGTGCCATCGTATGGGGAGCGCAGCCGCCATCCGGATCGCTACCTTCCCGCCACTCCCAGCCATCCGCACGCCACCGGCATCTTTCGCTCAATTCCCACAAGCAGCAACGTTTCGGCGACCGATCTTGGGATGTGGAACGTCTTCGCCAACCCGGATTATCCGGAGGTGCAGAGCCAGATGCGCCGTATGCTCTGCGGCAATGGTCCCTGCGATCCAAAGCTCCAGTTGCCGCGCACCATTGCCCTCTTCCGAACTCCAGGTCTGCGCGACCTGGGACATTCCGCGCCTTATCTGCACACCGGACGTTTGACGACAGTCGAAGATGTACTCCACTTTTATTCCCGCATCTCGGCGCTCGCCAGAGACGGACGGCTTCGCAACCCAGATCCCGAACTCAGCCGCATCTCTCTGGACGAACAAGACGTTGCCGCGTTGGCCGCATTCTTGCGGTCTCTCGATGAGGATTATGACAACTAGCGCACAAACAACGGTAAGCAACACGCGTGACGCCGATGTGAAAGACCGCTAGCAGCACCCCCGGAACCTGCCCTTGCCGATTGCGTAGCGAGCCTCCACACGCTCCCGGAAGAATTGCTCGTAGCTCATGATCGGCTCGCCGGGATGCGCCCGCCGCTGATGCTGAACATAGTTCTCGTAGTCGGGAACACCGACCATGAGGCGTGCGGTCTGTACCACGCGTTCGCAAAACAGGTTGAGCCTTTTTACCTTTTCTTCAGTCCCCACTGCTGCCTCCTGCCGGAACAGCGACTTTATCGATCTCAACCGCGGTGCTCTTCGGAATTCTCAGTGACTTGCGGATCTCGATGACGGCGCTCACCACCATGACTAAAACGATCACAACGGACAGGGCCGCCAGTACTGCATCCAGATAGTCACTGAAGATAACCCGCTTCATTTGAACCAGCGTCTTGGTGGGCGCTAGTACCGTATTGGCCGCCAGAGCACTGCTAAACTTCGCTGCATGGCTCAGAAAACCGATCTTAGGATCAGGATCGAACACCTTTTCCAAGCCTGCGGTCACCGTACATGCCAGCAGCCAAATCGCCGGCGCGATGGTCACCCAGGCGTAACGCCCACGCTTCATCTTGAACAGGACCACAGTGCAGAATATGAGCGCGATCGCCGCCAACATTTGATTGACCGTGCCGAATAGCGGCCACATTGTATAGATGCCGCCATAGGGGTCAATGACTCCCGCATAGAGCAGATACCCCCAAAGCAAACAGGCAAGTGCCGAGCCGATGATGTTGTTCGTCCAAGACTTGGTTTCCCGGAAGGCAGGAATGGCGTTGCCGACGAGATCCTGGATCATGAACCGCAGGACACGGGTGCCGGCATCGACCGTCGTCAGGATGAACAGTGCTTCAAACAGGATGATGAAGTGATACCAGATCCCCATCATGACGTCGCCGCCCAGGAAGCTGGACAGGATGGTCGCCATGCCAACAGCAAGCGTCGGAGCGCCGCCAGTGCGCGACAGGATGCTGGTCTCGCCGACTTTATTCGCGATTTGCGTCAACATTTCCGGGGTCACAGTGAAGCCCCAGGACGAGATCACCTGCGAGGCATGGCCAGCAGTGGTGCCGATCAGTCCCGCCGAACTGTTCATCGCAAAATAGATGCCCGGATGGATCACGGAAGCCCCAATCATGGACATGATTGCGACCAGCGATTCCATCAGCATGCCGCCATAACCGATGAACGCGATTTGGTTCTCATTCTCGATCATCTTCGGCGTGGTTCCCGACGAGATCAGCGCGTGCCAGCCTGAAACCGAGCCGCAGGCGATTGTGATAAAGAGAAATGGGAAAAGGCTGCCCGCCCAGACCGGGCCCGTTCCGTCAATGAAGCGCGTGACCGACGGCATCTGCAGGTAGGGATGAACGATGATGACGCCGACCGCCAGCAGACAGATCGTGCCGACCTTGAGGAAGGTCGAAAGATAGTCCCGCGGGGCCAGCAGCAGCCACACCGGCAGCACCGAGGCTACAAAGCCGTAACCGATGATGATCAGGGCGAGCGACGTGCCCGATAGGTTAAAGTGAGTCGCAAGCGCCGGTGTCTCGGAGACCGTACGCCCATAGATGAGCGCCGCCAGGAGCAGCACCGCGCCGATGATCGACATCTCGGCTATGCGGCCAGGCCGGATGAACCGGCAATAGACTCCCATGATGAGCGCAATCGGGATGGTACAGAACACGGTGAAGGTACCCCAGGGGCTGCCCGTCAGGGCCTTGACGACAACCAGCGCGAGCACCGCGAGGATGATCACGCAGATCAGAAGCACGCCCAACCCCGCGATCGTGCCAGTGACCGGTCCCATCTCGGACCGCACCATGTCCCCTAGCGATCGGCCGTCGCGCCGTGTCGACAAAAACAACACAGTCATGTCCTGCACCGCGCCAGCGAAAACCACGCCCGCGAGAATCCACAACGTTCCCGGCAGCCAGCCCATCTGGGCAGCCAGCACAGGGCCAACCAGCGGACCCGCGCCGGCGATTGCTGCGAAATGGTGGCCATAGAGCACATAGCGGTTCGTCGGTACGTAATCCAGCCCGTCGTTGTGGCGATAGGCCGGAGTCTGCCGTGTCGGATCGATGCCGAGCATCTTTCGTGCAACCAACAGTCCGTAGAAGCGGTAGGCGATGAGGTAAATACACACCGAAGCGATAACAAGCCAGGCGGCGTTGACGGATTCTCCTCGATGCAGGGCAACGAAGGCGAACGAAATGACGCAGAGCGCAATCACGGCCGCCCATAACAACTTGTTCCAGACGCCGGACGTAGTGTTGTCAATGATTTTGTTCATAGCCGTTCTCCAAATGTGCTTGCGGACGCTGCTGGACCGGCCTCAAGTAGGTGGATAGGTAATCGCGCGCCTCCAGGAGTGATGCGGCGGTCATCCAGCATCATCGCCTTGGCCGCTATGAATGCGCTGAAATACCTGTAGGCAAAGGCGTAGACACAGAGTGCGCCGAGTAGGATCGGAAAGGTATTCATAAACCCTCCTGGTTCCAGGTACGACGATTCAGTTCGCGGCAATCAGATCTGAAGCCGCATGAACTCTGGCCGGAAACTATAGAACGGAACTCTCCTTCACGCAAATGGAATCGCCTGTGCTCACGTCTGCATGGACCATTCCGCTCCATTTGCAGCCATGCTCTTCTGAACTGGGTGTGCCCGCAAATACTCGAAGGCCGTAACCGGCTTCTTCTTAATTCTCCTTGAGACCATTAGAAGTGGTTAGGTTGTCTGTGGCAACCGGAAGCATAGATATACTCCCGTGGAGATAACCAGGAACGCAACATGATGACCAGGCAAGTTGAGTGGTAAAGCAATCCTTTGCAAATTCGCCAAAGCATTGCCTCGACGGTTACGGAGGGCCGGAGAACGATTATCTATTTCGCCAATCGCTGCTCACGAGCAGCCATCTTGGACTTACCTGCCCGCGGAGCTCAATTGGACGTCTTCCTTAAGTTCCGTATCCTCGAAGATAGCGACATGAGAGTTATGCGCCGCCACCACCAGCCATGAGGGATGTTCCCCTTGCAGTAAGCTATGCAGGAAGGGTGAATCGTCCTGCTCAGGTGCGAGCTCATATGGCATGCCAGGATACGTGATCAAATAGCGCGCGTGGAATGCTGCCATCGTCTGCCTCACCTCTTGCTCATCCCATCTACCATGGCTCATCCGCGGCGATACCAGTGAAACCATTTTGCGGTGAAGGGCATACGCGGAAGCCTGTCCATCCGTCGCCAGCACGATGCCATCAGGCGGAATATGGGATTTCACCCATTGCTCAAGTGGTGTGCTTTCATCCGTGGGCTCCCGGAAATAGCTGGCCACCAGTAAATGTCCGGGGTAGTAGCCGGAGTTGTGAAGAGCGCGGATGTTTTCTACTGCATACCCGCTGAGCGCAACTACCACGAGAACGCCAATCAGACGCCGCTTACGCGCATCCGTCTGCAATGGCCACACAGCAGCGGATACGGCTGCTCCAAGCAGGAGCACTTCGGGCAGAATCGGCAGAAAATATCTCGGATTGTAGTCGTATATGATCATCGTTGTCATGCCCAGGTAGATCATTCCTGCTACATATCCACCAACGAGCACAAACAACAGGTGAATGGCCGAATCATTCCAAAATCCACCGGCGGCTTTCGCCACACTTCGGCGCAGCAGAATCCCTGCCAATATTACCGCCATCGCCGAGATCACCATGCCGATTCCGATATGCTTACTCGTTAATCCAAATAAGAGATGGTAGCCACTGCTCGCAGTGTCATGAAGTACCTTCGATGCCGCCGTGTGTACGACAAGATCGTTTCCTCCCCGCCAAGTACCGGAGATCACCGCATTGCGGATCATGCCGCAAGTGACAATGCCCAGGCAGCCGGCGAGAGACGAGATCCAGAGCATGACATGATCGCGACGGAACAGAACTCTCCATGCGGTGTACACACAAAGAGCGGCCACCACCAACACTCCCGCATAGCGCACACAATAGGACAAGCCGATCAATGCCATACCAACTGGTACGGCAAAGTTACGGCTGCTCCCTCCGGCCTTTTCGTAATACAACAACAGCACGACTCCGCCGCACGACAATAGAATGAAGAGTCCTTCGGACAGCACGCTAGTGCCAAGCGTAATCACTACGGAGTTCATAGCCCAGCACAGGACGACGGCTCTCTTCATGTTGCGCGTCGCGCCCAGCAATCCAGAGCCCAGCCACAAAAGGGGCACCACTGCCGCCATGCTCACAACCGATATCAGTGATCCCGCTTTTACCGGGCTGAGGCCAGTCCACTCAACTGCCCAGATCGCCACCGGATACCCAGGCGCGACCGTGGTTGCCGGAGCCGGCACTCTCCCCTTGGAACGCTCTGTATCGAACTCTATGATGGAAGTTGCAATCTCGCCCTGATTTTGCAAGTTATGAGCCATACTCAGATACTGATAGGAGTCGTTATACAGCACTCCTTCAAGACCGCGCATGTTCAGCAGGCAGGCGATCACCATTGCCAGGAACCAGATCCAGAGCTCGCGCTGAACTAGCATCTCTCGTATCCGGTTGCTGCGGCCATTGATCCTATCGGCTCTGGCGGTAACAGCATCACGCAACACTGGTTCATCACGTTTTTCGCTCATGGGAAGGTGGTTTCCTCAAGCTGCTTGAGCTTGATCGGATTGTTGCTCCGTGGTGGAAGGATCAGCGGACCTGTAATAGCCCAAGTCGAGCTTCCTGCCTAGCGCGCTGAAACGCGCAAGCTTGATCAGCCCGAGTTTCTGGAGCGCGAACTCGGCGGTGGTCACGAGCACGCCGAATCCATATTGGACGCTGCGCCGGAAATTGATCGATGAAGCTTCCTCGAAATACTTGGTCGGGCACGACACTTCTCCGATGCGAAAACCGAAGTACGCGCACTGAGCCAGCACTTGGTTGTCGAAGACAAAGTCGTCGGAGTTTTCCAGCAGCGGCAGCGACGCCAATACCTCCCGGCTGAACGCCCGATATCCGGTGTGGTACTCCGAGAGCTTGATGCCCAGGAAGAGATTCTCGAAGGCCGTCAGCAATCTGTTTGCGACATACTTGTAGATTGGCATGCCCCCCTTCATGGCTTGGCCTCCGATGATTCTCGACCCGAGCACGACATCGTAGACACCATAGGCAACCATGCTGGCGATGGCTGTCACCAGCAAGGGGGTGTACTGGTAGTCGGGATGGACCATGATGATGACGTCGGCCCCGGCAGCGAGCGCTTCGCGATAGCAGGTCTGTTGATTTCGGCCATAGCCATAATTGCTGTCATGAACGTAAGCCCGAATGCCCGAACGTGCGGCGACTTCGACCGTCCGATCAGAGCTGCAATCGTCCACCAGAATGCGAATGTCAACCAGATTGGGGAGTTCGCGAACCGTCGCTTCAAGTGTCTTTTCCGCATTGTAGGCGGGCATAACAACGGCAACTCTTTTTCCGCTAATCACAAAGTCTCCGAGACGAACCTCTGTTTCCGAGAGTGGCTGGGTTGTTGGCTATGCAAGTTTCTGGTTTCGAGTGAATGCGCGTTAAAGGAAGGATGCGTCTCTTTAATTGAGGGGATGCCAAGTTGCGGGAACGGAGTAACGGGAAAAGATTCGAAGAACTCTCTTTCTACTCGGGACAGGGAGGTCGCAAACAGTCATTCGCGTCTGTTTCCAACAATCCGTAACAAAGAGAACGAGAACAAAGAGAACGAGTTTGCGGCAGCCGTTCGTTACGAAGGTACTACGATGCGCTATTTAGAGCTTTGTTTGCCTTAACTTGGGTGTACACTGCTTCACGAGAGACTCTGCTTCACGTCTTTCGCGGTGTTTCTATGAGCGGCAGCTCGCGCTGATGCCGAGCAAATCAAGGCTTCCGGACCGGCCCGAGCATTTGCGCCTCGGAGGACAGGTAATCGGGAAGGGATTGAGCAACCCACGATTGCTAGAGAGCCGGTGTCTGGCTCCCTGGCGAACGCAATCGCCAAGATAGGCGCTTTATGAGAATCAAGTATTCACGAACTTTGTCACTGGCCACGCTTAGGCGGCCAGCACAGCCTCCGAATTCAAACGGCGGCTATTCCATCCTCGAAATCATGGTGGTTCTGGCGATCATTCTCATTATGCTCAAGATTGCGCTGCCTACCATTAATAACAGTATGACCGACCTGCATCTTGGCTCATCCGCCAATTCTCTGGCTGGTGGAATTCAGAGCGCACGTTACCAGGCAATTTCGACAGGATGCACGGTTCAAATCGCTTTACTCTTCGCCCGAACGGCAGGCCAGCAAAACTATCAGTTATCAACCTATCTTCCCACCGGAACCCCGCCTGCATGCGCCGGAACCTTCAGTAACTATATCAATTACCCCACCGCGTGTGTGTCGTGTCCGGTTCCTTTTACCAGTCCGGATATCACCCTTACCACCGTAAACGGGGTCGCCCTCAGCAGCTCAATCCCAAGTGTGAGTCTATATTTCAATCCGAACGGAACAGTTTCCACGACCCCCGGTGGGGTAGCGGCCAATTTCACGCTCGTCCTCTCACCTTCGAATGCAGGCCAAACCAAGACCGTCAATGTCTCAGGAGTGGGTTATGTCAAGGTCACCGCTCCTTAAACGGAGCTGCTCACAGGGTTTTACGCTGCTGGAAGTGGTAATCTCGATTGCGATTCTTAGCGTCGGGATGTCCGCTATGGCAGCCCTTTCGGCTTCGATGCTCACCCGCGGCCGCCAATCGAAATACATGAGCTTGGCCGGAACCTTGGCGTCGGAGAAGCTGGAAGATTTGAGTCGTTGGAACACGCCTCCCGTCCAGGCCGCCGGTGTAGACAATAGCGATCCTGAAATCTGCGTGCCAAATTTTGTCGCGGGCTCCACGGAAGGCAGCATCACCCCTGGCACGGACGCCCCGCCGACAAGCATCACCTGCGCCGGGGTAACTGAGACCGTCAACTATTCCGATAATGTGAATATTGACGTTACCAATACCGCCAGCGACTGCAGCACCGGAAGCAGCGGATGCTTCGCGGAGACCACTTCGACCACGACAGGTGGCACCACAACCTACTACACAACTTACCATTCCCCGAACGGCACAATCAGTAGTCCTCCGGTGTCATCCGCCACGCCTCCCAGCAATATGACTTTTCACAGGCAGTGGATGATTGAGGCCAATCCGACCATAGCAGGGAGCGTAGCAACTGGGGTTCGGCGCATTACCGTATTGGTCACACTGTTGGATAAATCGGTCTCACCCGGGGTCGTCAGCTTCCAGATGAGCTTGGTGCGGCCATGAATAAAATCATTGGAGCGCGGCGCGACACCGCTGAACGTGGCACAACACTGCTGGAGCTGATGATCGCGGTCGCGATCTTCCTGCTCATCAGTACCTCAGCCTTTATGATGCTCAACCAACAGCAAAACGCATCCACAGGATTGAATGGACAGGTAGGACTGAATATGGCGCTTCGCAACACACTCTCGATGTTGCAGATGGATCTGGCGAACGCCGGCAGCAACTACTACCAGGACACAAATATCTCAACCAGCGCTCTTGGCGTAACCATGGTCAATCATGTGGTTGCGTCGACTTCGGGTTCGGGCTGCTATACGGCTGCGACAGGGGGCGCTCCCTTGGGCAACTATGGCACAAATTGTTTCGACCAACTCAACATTATTCAGGTCGATAGCACGTATCCCGTGGTGAATGCCACGGATAGTACCGGAGCTAACGGAACCGGGAATTGTTCCGATACAAACACCGGAGTTGCGTATGGACAGGCAGGCGTCCTGAACCCGGCCTCCCTCACACCAACCACGGAGACCCTTGCGCAGACCGCGGCATTCTATAAAGTCGGCGATCAGCTGTTGTTGATAAGGAATAATGGCACTTTGTTTACCTCGGTTGTTTTGACGGCGGTGCCGACAGTTTCGGGCTCGGCCGTTAAATTCACATTCAATGCAACGACCACTACAACGAACAGCGTCGGGACGTTTAAGGGGATTAACGCGACTGATCCGCTGAATATCGCAGCCTGCAGTGGCACCACGCCCTGCCCCCCAAACAGTGTACCCGCTGCAAATGTTCGTCTGACAAATTCGTTCTGCGGTGGAGGGGGAGTGGGAGTGGTGGCGGGCGACTGGATTCTCAAGCTTGCGCCTATCACCTACCAGGTCAATTCTTCGGCGAAAGATTACGCCGGGAACCAAAATCCTACTCTGACCCGAACGGCAAATGGAGTGACCTCCACCGTGATGGAACAGGTGATTGGATTCAAAGTGGGCGGATCAATCTGGAATGACCCAAATTCGCTCGGCGTCGACATCACAAACTACAATTATGATTCGTCGTCTTACACACTGAATCCCGGCGTAGCCAGTGCGAATGCGTATGACTTTACTCTACTGCGCTCGATCCGTATTTCTATGATCGGACGCACAGTTCCGGTCTACACAAAGAATTATGTGTATCGCAACACCTTCGACTCCGGCCCGTACCAGGTCCAGGGGGCGGCTGTGGTCGTCAACCCGCGCAACATGAATGGGATAATGCAATGACGAATACGCCAGCATGTTTTCGTAGGCCTTCTGTGAGAAAAGTGAAGGGCACTTCCCCTTTGGTCCGTAACAGAACCGAGCAAGGCATCGCTCTAATCACGAGCCTGCTGCTGCTGATTCTGATGAGCATTCTTGGGTTGGGAATGGTGCTCGCTGTTAATTCCGACATGTTGATTAACGGCTATTACGGGAATTACCGGAGCGCATATTACGCGGCAGATACCGGAATAAACGTGGCCCGCCAAGCTCTGATAAGCCAGATCCAAGCGCAGGTCATCGCGACTCCATGCTTGGGATGGGGGCCTACCTACGGTACTGGGTGCACATCGTTACCCCTTAATTGCGCTTCCACGACAACTTGTACAGCCGCAACCAACGTTCTCAATGCTGTTACCTCAACATGGGGCAGCAGCTTTAATAGCTGGGGAAGCACATCTTCAAACTCTAGCAACTCAGGACAGTCCGCACGATCGTGGCCGGGCGGATTCATGTTATCGCCCAGTTCTGCATTCACCGTTTCGACGCTTCCTACTTTGCCGTGCACTACCTGTACCTATATCTTTCATTACAACCTCGTCTCGTTAGGACAAGGCGCCGGTCTACAACAGGTCAAAACCACGGAGATGGGATACCTGACGCTGAACATTGCTGCCGGTACCAGCTCTGGCGGCGGCACTACGATGACGACAAGTTTTGCCTCATTTGGAGCATTCATCAGCAATTTCGCCGCGGACAGTTCACCACTTGTCTATGGCACCATCACCGGCCCGCAGTTTACAAATGGCTCGTGGAACTTTGGCTCGGGAGGAACTTACACCTTTACAGATCCAGTCAGCCAATCCGGCGCGAAGATCTCTTATGATTTCAACAGCGGTGGCGGGTACCACTACGTGGACACCGCAAACACCAGTGCTACGTACAGCGGCACAACGATCGCGCCTAATTTTCAGCAAGGTGTGAATGTAGGAATGACGGCCGCTCCTTTGCCCACGAGTGACTCCACCCAGAAGTGGGCGGTTCTTGATGGGATGGGATGCGGGGAGGGCAGCAACGTATGTGGCGTCCCTACGAGCCCGAATCCGCCCGCTATCACCAATGCCAACCTCCACGCAGTCCTTCAGGACATCAATGGCACTGCCTACAGCACGGGCGGCGCGAGTACGGGAGTCTACCTTCCCTACACCGGAGTCCCTGGGAGTAGCTCCAATCCGGCGGTTATGACTGGCGGGGGCTTCTATTTAGAAGGTGGTGCGGACTCGATCACGCTGACCCCTGGAACGGATAGTACCAGTAGTCATAACCCCACGCAGATTTACACGATTGTGCAGGGTAGCACCACGACAACGATCACCACCAACATCGCGCTAAATACTACGACGGTTTACAACGGCTCCAAAACCACCACCGTCTCCGGCGTCCCGATGAATAAGGTCACGGGGTCGCCGACACCTCAGACTTTGGTGTATGCGAATGGAGACATTGGCGGCAGCAGCGGAGGGTTTAACCCGACGGTTACCGGACTTAGCGGCCCAGGCCAAGGGCAAGCCGCAATTCAGAATGGTGTACAGGTCACGATAGTCGCGAATGGCGATATCAACATTGTCGGCGACCTCATGTATAAACAGGAGCCTGTCACCCTCACCACCGCTGACACGTTGATTCCGGCAAATAACTATAACCAGGTTCTCGGGCTGTATACTCAGTCGGGAAATCTCGTGCTTACCAGCCCGTATTCCAATAACAATCTGGAAATCGATGCTGCCATGGCGGCCCTCGGCAGCAGTTGCCCCTCCTCCAGTTGCGGGCTCTCAACTCCCAACGGCAATATCAATAGGCTTAACATAGTGGGCGGAAGAATGGAAGCCAACGCGCACGGCGTGAACATAAGCACGTCTAACACCTACTATGATCGACGATTCCTTATCCCGGGGTTTGCGCCGCCCTGGTTCCCGTCTACCCAGGTGAACGCAAACGTGATCCCCTCGGTGCCTACGGCGCCAGTACCCAGCGTCGCGTATTCGAAACTCCAATGGTACACTTCGCCACAGAACTAAACCTGGCGGCGCATCGGGCTACGCAGGGTCGAGCAGCGCCGCCAAGCCTTTCACATCTTTAATCACGATCTGTCTGGCATCGACTTCCAGCAGGCCCTCTGCCTGAAGGCGCATCAGGTTGCGCGAGATTAACTCGCGCACGGTTCCGAGTTGATTGGCTAGCTCCTGATGACTGCCGGGCAGAAGGACTTCAATGCCTCGCGCGCCGCGCTTGCCTTCACTCTCCGCCAGCCGCACCAACATCGCAACCAGCCGCTGGCGAATGGTGGTGAAGGACAGTTCCTCAATGATGTTGACGAGCCCGCGCAGCCTCGCGCCGACGACGGCCAGCACCTTGAGAGCAACTTCGGGATGCTCGAGACAATAATCCTGAAAATCCTTGCGCGAGATGAATGCAATTTCAGTGTCTTCCAAGGCAACCACGGAGGCCGGATAAGGGCCTCCATCAAAGACCGGAACCTCGGCGATAGTATCGCCGGGGCAATTGGCGCCAAGGACCTGTTCGCGCCCACTTGCCGAGGTCTTATATATCCGCACCCGGCCCCGCAAAATGATGTGCAATCCCTTGCAGGCTTCGCCCTCGTAGAACAGAGATTCTCCCATTTCGAAGAACTTTCTTGTGGTCCTCGCGGCGAGAAGTTTCAGCTCCGGGGAAGAGAGGTTGGAAAATAGGGCTGTCTTTTGCAGGATCGCAGCCAGATCAATACGTTCAGTCGTCAATTCAAAACCCCTTGCGTGTCTTTATGCCCCATTGTATTGCTTTCCACAAAGGTTGGGGGCTGCAGGTGACCTTGGTCGCTGCGAGGTACGGTTTGCCACAGTAATGCCGAGCGCAGGCCGCATCACTTCTTTGCCGCGGCGGCCCTCATCGCACCGCGCGGCGCATGCTTCGACTTTCGCAGCTGCTCCCAGTCCGATTCTGTCTGATCGGCGTACGCTACGGCGAAATCCACCAGCGCGTCCGCGAGGCTGTCCCCGCTGCCGATATATCCCACGATCATCTGCACGTCTCCGGAGCGTGCGTGTCCACGCGCCAGCAACTCTCCGCAGACTTCCGCATAAGCTTCCAGACCGGGGCCTTTCAGCGCATCCACTTCAATTGCAGCTTTATGATCGTTCAGTTGGCGCACCAGGTAATGTCGATTCGCAATCGTCGTCCAGCCCAGCATTGCGTCGGACTGCATCTGCATCGCAAGCTGACCTTCCGCGACCAGACGGCCCCAGTGCGAGTCTTTTGCGGCACTATTTAGATAACGCAGGTACGCCGAACCTACCTCTTCCTTGATTTGCAGGAAGAGCGGATCGCCGGGATCATTGCCTTCCATGTAGATGCAATAGTCGCGGGTTCCTACGCTGCCGGTGCCGACCACCTTAAAGCACACGTCGATTGGGCGGTACTGCGCCAGTAGATGTTGCCGCACAGGCGAAAGAGTCTCGCGATACTCTTTCATGGCGGCCAGCACCTGGCGTCTCTGCGCACCGCTAATCCGTGAGAGTACGGGCTTGTGCTCGCGAAAGATACGTCCGGTTCCCTTCTTCGCCGCAACCGTCAGGCTTTCAAGAGTGTGCATCGGAGTTGCGCGTTCGGCTTTCAGCAGAATGTCCGCAACCGGCGCCACCTTCATCAGACGATGCACCTGGTAGCGCGCCATCTCCAGCACAGCCATATCGGCAAACATGCGCGCGAATTTCCTGTAGCGCGCAACGAACGCCTGCACTGCGCCTTTCGTGAGACTGTCTTTCGCGCCCGCTTCCCTGCCCGCCAGCACAAGGCTTGCAGACAGACGCTTCAAGTCCCATTCAAAAGGCGCGCGGGTCGTCTCGTCGAAATCATTGATATCGAAGACCAGCCGGCCATCCGGCGCCGCGTAGGCTCCGAGATTGCTGACGTGAGCATCGCCACAGATCTGGTTGACAATTCCGGTGTTGGGCAATCGCGACAAGTCGGCAGCCATGACAGGGACAGCTCCGCGGAAGTAACCGAATGGCGAGGCAAGCATGCGTTCATACTTCAGCGGAACCAGCGCGGGGACGCGCCCGCGCATACTTTCTCGCAGCAGTTTCAGTGGGTCGTGGCAGCGTAGTTTTGCGTCCCACTGAGCGTGATACTGCCGCCTGATTTGCTTGCGCCGTGCCTCGCCTTGAGCCCGCCGCTCATTCGCGGTGCCGATGTGTGAGTTTAGAAGGTTTGCCATCTCAGGGCTGAACATACACCCTTATGGAGTTACATTCAAACATACAAAAAATGGCCTCCCGTCGAGAGGCCATTCCCTTACTAGCACTGACGGGTTCAACCCTAGCGCGATGCGCGCTTCTGCAAGGGGTACTTCGAGTCCAAGTCCAGGTTCAACTCAAGCACGTTTATCCGTACCTCTCCCAGCAAGTGAAAGGTCCGCTCGTCGGTGTGCTGACGGACCAGCTGCAATAATTGGCCTTCGCTGATGCCACGCTCTTTTGCTACGCGCGGCGCCTGGAACTCGGCATTAGCGGGTGTGATATGCGGGTCCAAACCGGAAGCCGATGTAGTCAGATAATCTACGGGGACCGGCTTGCCGGGATTTTCAGCCTGAGCCGCGGCCAAATCCTGTTTTACCCGGTCAATCAGCTTCTGGTTCGTCGGACCGTAGTTGGTCGCACCAGAGTTGGCAGCGTCGTATCCATTCGTTCCCGCGGCGGAAGCACGCGGATGAAAATATCCCGTGCCGGTAAATGGCTGAGCGATAATGCGTGAGCCGATCACCTTTCCGCCTTGCGTGATCAACTGCCCATTCGCCTTGTCGGGAAACAGCAACTGCGCCAGTCCTGTGACTATGAGCGGGTAAACAAGCCCGAACAGAATGGTCGTAACTACGGTCATCAAAATCGCAGTAATGATATTACGTTTCATCTTCCACCTTCCGCCTTACGCCAGCCCGAAGCTTGTAATCAGAATGTCGATCAACTTGATGCCGATGAAGGGAGCGATAATTCCACCCACGCCATAGATGAGCAGATTGCGCCGTAGCAGCGCCGCGGCACCCATCGGACGATACTTGATTCCCTTTAGCGCCAGCGGGATCAACATGATGATGATGATCGCGTTAAAGATCACGGCCGATAAGATCGCCGACTGCGGCGTCTTCAGATGCATGATATTCAGCGCATTCAGCACCGGGAACGTCGCCGCAAACATCGCGGGAATAATCGCGAAGTACTTGGCAACGTCGTTTGCAATCGAAAACGTGGTGAGCGCGCCGCGTGTCATCAGCAGTTGCTTGCCGATACCAACGATCTCGATCAGTTTGGTCGGATTGGAGTCGAGATCGACCATGTTTCCGGCCTCTTTTGCTGCCTGTGTGCCGGAGTTCATTGCCACTCCAACATCTGCCTGGGCCAGCGCAGGCGCATCGTTGGTGCCGTCGCCGGTCATCGCCACCAGCTTTCCCTCGGCCTGTTCCTTGCGGATGAGATCCATCTTGTCCTTCGGCGTAGCCTGGGCAAGAAAATCATCGACACCGGCTTCGTTTGCAATCGCCGCGGCAGTCAATGGATTGTCGCCGGTGATCATGACGGTGCGGATTCCCATCGAGCGCAGGTGGTCGAAGCGATCGCGCATTCCACCCTTGACAATGTCCTTCAGTTCGATGACACCGAGCGCGCCGCGCTGCCGATCTGCAACAACCAGTGGAGTGCTTCCAGCGCGAGCAATCTCATCCACCAGGGCGCGGACCTCCGGTGCAAACACGCTTGAGCTCTCGTGCACGAAGCGTTCAATTGCATCCACTGAGCCCTTGCGAATCTGGTAGCCATTGAAATTGACGCCGGACATCCTGGTCTGTGCCGTGAAAGGGACGAACTCGGCGTGGTGGTCGTGCATCTCGCGGCCGCGAAGGCCGTATTTTTCTTTCGCCAACACCACGATGGATCGGCCCTCGGGCGTCTCGTCGGCGAGCGAGGAGAGTTGCGCCGCATCCGCAAGTTCGCTCTCAGTAATTCCCGGCGCTGGCACAAAACGCGAGGCCTGACGATTGCCGAGAGTGATGGTGCCGGTTTTATCAAGCAGCAGAGTGTTGACGTCTCCCGCGGCTTCTACGGCTCGTCCGGACATGGCGAGCACGTTATGCTGCACCAGCCTGTCCATGCCCGCGATTCCAATCGCAGAAAGCAGGCCGCCGATTGTCGTCGGGATGAGGCAGACCAGCAGTGAGACCAGCACGAATATGGTTTGCGGAGCGCCGGAGTAGATTGCGAACGGCTGCAGCGTGACCACCGCGAGCAGAAAGATGATCGTCAGTCCGGCAAGCAGAATGTTCAGCGCAATCTCGTTCGGCGTCTTCTGTCTTTCCGCGCCTTCCACCAGGGCAATCATTCGATCCAGGAAAGTTTCGCCGGGGTTGGAGGTGATCTTCACCTTGATTTGATCGGAGAGCACTCTCGTGCCGCCGGTTACCGCAGATCGGTCGCCGCCGGATTCACGAATCACCGGAGCTGATTCGCCGGTGATCGCCGACTCATCAACAGAAGCAATGCCGTCGATGATCTCGCCATCACCGGGAATAAATTCTCCGGCGGAGACAAGCACCACATCGTCCACTCGCAGAGCGGAGCTTGGAACCTGTTCCACGCCACCGCTGGCAAGCAGGCGATTTGCAATCGTTTCCGAGCGAGCCTTACGCAGCGTATCAGCTTGCGCTTTGCCGCGGCCCTCGGCCATGGCCTCGGCAAAGTTGGCGAACATCACGGTGAACCACAACCAGAACGTGATCTGCAGATTGAACTTGAAGGCCTCGTGCGGGCGCAGGATCAGCAGAATCGTGGTGATCACGCTGCCCACCTCAACTACGAACATGACCGGGTTCGCCATCATGTGACGAGGGTTGAGTTTGAGCACGGAATCAATGGCCGCTTTGCGGACGATGGCTGGATCCCAGATAGATTTGCGAGTTTTCGATGTGCTCGACATTAGAAGGCCTTTCCTGCATTCATCAACAGGTGTTCAAGAATTGGGCCAAGGCTGAGCGCGGGGAAGAACGTTAGCGCACTCAGAATGAGAATGACTCCAATCAGCAGCACACTGAATAGTGGCGTAGTAACCGGAAACGTACCTACTGACGGCGGGACGTATTTCTTCTTCGCCAAGCTACCCGCAATGGCCAGCATCGGAACGATCATTAAGAAGCGGCCGCCCAGCGTCGCAAATCCAATCGCGACGTTGTACCAGGTGGTGTTCGCGTTTAAGCCGGCGAAGGCCGATCCGTTGTTCCCAGCTGCCTCCATGAACGCATAGAGAATCTCGGAGAGCCCGTGCGGTCCAGGATTTTCGATAGACGAGGTCCCGAATGGCTTCACGCTGGAGATCGCGGTCAGGATCAGAATGATGACCGGGAAGATGAGCGCGAACAGCATTGCAAGCTTCACCTCGTATCCCTCAATCTTCTTGCCCAGATACTCCGGCGTTCGTCCGACCATGAGGCCTGCGATGAAGACGGTCAGCACGACAAAAATTATCATGCCGTACAAGCCGGAGCCGACCCCGCCGAAGACAACCTCACCCAACGAAATGTTGATCAGCGGAACCATTCCGCCGAGGGGAGTGTACGAATCGTGCATGCTATTGACTGCACCGCAACTGGTGTCCGTGGTTACGGTGGCCCAGAGCGCGGAGTTGGCAATGCCGTAGCGCACCTCCTTGCCTTCCATGTTTCCGCCCGGTTGCATTGCGCTGGCATGTTGATCCACGCCATGCAATAGCGGATTGCCCCGCGCCTCTGCCCAGTAGGCGACAGTGACACCCGCCAAAAACAGGGCTGCCATTGCACCCCACACCGCCCAGCCATGCCGGAGCGAGCCAGTCATGTGGCCCAGCGTGTAGGTAAGGCCGGCACCGATGGCGAAGATGGCAAACATCTCGATCAGGTTCGAGACAGGTGTTGGATTCTCAAATGGATGAGAGCTGTTTGCGTTAAAGAAGCCGCCACCATTGGTTCCGAATTCCTTGATAAACTCCTGCGAAGCCACCGGCCCTTGCGCGATGGTCTGCTCGGTAACTGTGTCCATCACCGGCTTTCCACTGGCATCAACCGCGGGCTTGCCATCCGCTCCCAGGTGCGGAACCTGCTGCGGCTCCACGATCTTCACCGTGTCGTAGGGCTTGAGGTTCTGTACAACTCCCTGCGACACGAGCACCAGCGCGCCAACCACGCACAACGGGAGCAGCACCCACAATGTGCAGCGAACCAAGTCGACCCAGAAGTTTCCGATCGTCTTCATCTCGCGCCGCGCGATACCGCGAATTAACGCAATCGCCAGCGCGATGCCAGTCGCCGCCGAAACGAAGTTGTGATATGCCAGGCCCGCCATTTGGGTGAAATAGGTCATCGTCGCTTCACCCGAGTAGGCCTGCCAGTTCGTATTCGTCGTAAATGATGCTGCCGTATTGAATGCCAGAGCCGGCGGATTCACGGCTCCAAGTTTCTGCGGATTGAACGGCAGGAAGCCTTGCACGCGCTGGATGAGATAGAGCAGCAGCATGGATACGACGCTGAACAGCAGCATCGCAATGGCATACTCGGTCCAAGCCATTTCGCGATCTTCGTCCACACCGGTAGTGCGGTAGATCAGTTTCTCAATCGGCCGCAGCACCGGGTCTAGAAATGTTTTTTCGCGATTGAAGACGCGCGCCATGAATAAGCCGAGTGGCTTGGTTACGGCCAGAATCAGCAGCAGGAAAAAGGCGATTTGCAACCATCCGTTGATGGTCATCTCAGAATTTCTCCGGATATAACAATGCGTAGAGCAGGTACACCATCATCAGCGCGGTCACCGCAAGCACCACAAACGTTTCCACTGTCCATCTCCCTTATCTAATGCGCTCACAAAAGTGAACATAGCCAATCGATAGCGCGAAGAAAATAACCGAGGCTAACACGAACCCTAAATCCTGCATACTTGCTCTCCTACGTTGCAGCCGAGGTATAACCCACGCGGCTGCTCGCCTTAATTGAAACTGATTCGCCGTTACACCCGGCTAAAGAATTCCTAAAAAGTTCCTAAATGTGCTCACCTTGCGAAAGACTCTTTGTAACTGGCCGAAGCAGTAATGCTTGTTACGCTTTCTTGACCTGAGAATCTTCCGAGTGCCAGCCAAATGAAACCGCAGATCCGCGGATCGCGATACCCGAGTTGGAGCGAACTAAGCTGAGTGCGGGCGCAGGGCCGTAAGGCCGGTCCACAATGGGAATTCGATACGTACAGATGTGCTCAACGAACGCCCCGGAGCGCTTTGCAGAGCTGATCTCGGACTGTAGCGCGAAAAGGAATCGAAGCAGAAAAGCAACTGCCGCGATGCAGATTACGATGAGCGTCGCCAGTACAAACATTCGAAACCTCCTAGGGCGGGTGTGCGTGGACTACTACGTCATCCTGCCTTCAGTTCGATTTGATATTGTCTGGGCTAAACCACGAATAAAGAGTGCCTTAATTTTTTCTAAACGCAGCGATAAGGAGACGGAGTGACTCTGAAGAAAACTTGCGGGCTCGATACACGGCTCTGTCAGGCGAACTACTTGTGATCACCCGGTTCGAAGCGGTAGCCGACCCATTTCTCACTCACGATGTAACGAACGGATCCGTCTTCCGGCTCAAGTTTTTTTCTGAGGTGATTCATGAAGACGTGCAGATACTCCGGCTGTTGTGTACTCATGCCACCCCAGACCGCGGCAAGCAACGTGTGATGGGTAATGACTCTTCCTGGATTCTTGGCGAGGTAGGTGAGTAGATCAAATTCCTTCGGAGTCAGCCGGACCTCGCGCTCTCGCACCTTCACGACTCTGGTAAGCAGATCGATCTGAAAATCACCCACTTCGATCTTACTTGCGTTTTCATCCTGCTGAGGAAGGCTTGCCCTTCGCAGGCCGGCACGAACGCGAGCCACCAGTTCATTGATGTTGAAAGGTTTGGTGACGTAATCGTCCGCGCCTGAATCAAGCGCCTCGACTTTCGGTTTCTCCTCGCCACGGACTGAGAGCACAATGATGGGAATCGCGGACTTGCTGCGGATTCTGCGGCACAGCTCCAGCCCTCCCATGTTCGGCATTGAAAGATCGGTGATGACCAGATCCGGGGTCCACTGCCGCATTACTTCCAACGCTTCATCGCCGTCGCCTGCGGTTCTCACCAGGTAGCCGTGGCCGGAGAGCGCGGTCCTGAGCACGCGGGTAATCTGCGACTCATCATCCACCACCAAGATATTGCGTTGCGAACTGTTGGCATTCGTTGTCATTTCGGCACCTGGGTCACGATATGCACATCCACAGCGGGAGCATCGCGAAGAAAGTCATGAATGGCGGAAAGGTAAAGAAATTTTCTCCATCCGGTCAGCGCAGAGCGGCCAAATACAATTTGCGTGAGATGCTTCTCACGCACGATTTTTGCGACCTCTTCCGCGACCTTCTTGCCCCGCGTCTTTATGATTTTCGCACCGAGGTTCTCCGCGAAGCGGAAGTTTTCCTCGAGTGAGCGACGATATTCGGGGGCGTCGTCCCGGCCAATGTCTACGTAAATCACATAGAACTCCGCCCCGGTCCGCTCCGCCATTCTGGCCGAGCGGGCAATTAGATATTGCGCAACTGGATTCGAGCTGATGCAGACCCCGATCCGCTCCGTAATCGGAGTGCGGTTCTCGATATGCTCTTTCTCCATGTAGCTTTCGAGACTGCGATCCACCACACTGCCGACCTGCCGCAACGCCAGTTCGCGGAGCGCGATTAGATTTCCAGGACGGAAAAAGTTCGAGAGCGCACGATCGCTTCGTTCCAGAGGGTAGATATCGCCGCGCTTCATGCGGGCCTGCAGAGCTTCCGGCGTAAGATCGGCGAGAACGATCTCGTCGACCCGTTGCATAACCCAATCCGGAACGGTCTCTCGCACTACTACTCCCGTGATACGTCCCACCATCGGGGTCACGCTCTCGATGTGCTGAACATTCATCGTCGAGATCACATCGATCTGGGCGTTCAGCAGTTCCATTACGTCTTCGTAGCGTTTGCGATGCTTGCTGCCTTCGATGTTGGTGTGGGCCAGCTCGTCGACTAACACGATTTCGGGATGGAGTTGCAGAATCGCATCGACATCCATCTCGTCGAAGGTGGTTCCCTTGTAAACGAGTTGTTTTCGCGGCACCGCTGGTAACCGTGCTGCAAGTTCGGCGGTTGCTGGCCTGCCGTGGCTTTCCACCACCCCGATGACAACGTTTTCTCCGCGGCTGTAACGACGGATGCCCTCGCTCAACATATTGTAGGTCTTACCAACTCCGGGAGCATAGCCAAGGAAAAGCTTGAATAGTCCTCGCTTCTTCGTTGGCGCGGTTTCTTCCAGCCACTGTTCGGGAGTCTTTTGCATCTCGCGCCTATTTTCAAGCAAGAACCAACAAATGTCGAATACGTTACAATTCCGAGCTGTGAACAAGCTTCTGCAGACCCAAACCGCACGCTACTTCTATTGCTGTGTCCTTGTGGCTGTCCTGGTTGCCTTGTGCCGCTTCCTGCACGCCAATGCCAGTACCGCCGGATTTGCTTTTCTACTTGCTGTACTCGCAATTTCTGCCACATGGGGACTGCGTTGCGCAATTCTGTTTTCTGTCATTGCAACCTTGGCTTACAACTTTTTCTTCCTGCCGCCGGTTGGCACTTTCACTATCGCCGAGCCTCAGAACTGGATCGCGCTCTTTACCTTCCTGCTCACCTCCGTAATTGCCAGCCAGCTCGCCGACCGTGCGCGGCGGGAAGCCCTAAACGCAAACAGCCGCCGGCGTGAACTCGAGCAGCTTTACGCTTTCAGCCAGCAGATGCTGACAGCCGACAACGTGCTTGCCCTCGTCAATGTAATTCCCGTCAAGGTGGTCGATATCTTTGGCGCGGAGTTCGCCGGAATGGTTTCAGTACACAGCAAAAAGATTTATTACTCCGACCTGCGTGCTCAAAATCTGATTTCCAGCGAGGCTCTGCAGCGAGTCTGCAGCCGGGGGGAGCCGGTCAGCGAAAATAACGTTCGCATCCGTCCCCTGCGCATCGGGCTTCGCTCGGTGGGAGCTCTCGCAGTGGTCGGCGGGAATCTTTCGACTGAAAGCCTGGAGGCCATTGGTAGCCTGGTTGCCATCGCCATCGAGCGCGCCGGAACCGTGGAAAAGCTGGCACATTCTGAGGCAGGACGAGAAAGCGAGCGGCTTCGCTCCATTCTCCTCGATTCGGTCACGCACGATTTTCGTACGCCGCTTACGGCCATTAAGGCTTCGGCTCAAGCCCTCCTCGGCGATGCCGCACTGGACGATACTGCAAGGAAAGAATTGCTGACGGTGATCAATGAAGAGAGCGACCGGCTGGACCGACTGGTGGGCGAAGCGGCGCAAATGGCGCAGCTTGATGCCCACGCGGTGGAGTTGAACCTGGAATTCCATCACATTCAGGAGGCAATCGATGCCGCACTTGAGACGAATCAGAACATTCTTGCACGGCACGAGGTGAAATTAGTCCTGAGCGACTCACTGCCGCGAGTGAAAATGGATCTGCGGCAGACTGAGGAGATTCTCTCTCAATTACTCGATAACGCCGGCAAGTATTCCCCGCGCGGCACGCCCATCACAATCACATCGGAGGTACAGGGAAACATGCTGGTGACCAGCGTGGCCGATCAGGGACCGGGGATCGACGCTATCGATCAGAGCATGATTTTTGACAAATTCTATCGGGGACGCGGACAGCGCCAGAGCGTGCAAGGGACAGGAATGGGCTTGGCGATCGCAAAAGCAATTGTCGAAGCGCATGGCGGAACCATAACCTTGACGACCCAACCGGGGCGGGGCTCCGTCTTCTCCTTCACTTTGCCGCTCGCTCGTTAAGCATGCGGGCGGCAGGTAGTGTTCCGGGCAGTTATTCGGGCGATGACATCCATCGCCCTTGCTCCCTCAGCGCCTCCACTGCCTGCTTCGCGCGTTCCCTTAGGAGCAAGTAGTCGGCCTTGGCCACCCGATTCAGCGGCATCTGTCCAGCCTCGAGCAACACGTAATGATGCGGACGCATGTAGGTCGCGAGCGAGCGGGCGTGACGCTCCAAGTGCGAGAGCTGGAGACTGGCTCCCGCGGTCGTTTCCACGAAGGCGACGATTGCCTCCGAGATGACCGGGTGTGGGACACCGACTGCCGCGCACATGGCAACGCCTTCCAGCTTGCAAAAGTGGTTCTCAACATCGCCGGGAAAGACCTGGTAGCCGGATGGCTTGAGGATCAGCTTCGCGCGTCCGGCCAGATGCAGTCCCTTGTCATCGCGAAAGCCCATGTCTCCCGTATAGAGATAGCCGTCGCTTGAGATGGCCGCCACGGTTGCCGCCTCGTCGTTGATGTATCCGAGAAACGTCTGCGGGCCGCGGAAGCAGACGTGCCCCAGCTCCCCATTGCGCAACTCTTCCCCAGCCAACCCGTCGGCTTGCATCTCCGCCCGGATTGTCATCGGATACACCGGCATGTCAAAGCCCAGGCTTTCTGCGCATTCATCAGCACGGTTGCTGGCGACGCGGAGATAGGTGCAGAATCCCGCCGCCTCGGTCAGTCCCAGCCCGGTGCCTACGTTTGGCGCCATCTGCGCCATCTTTGCAACAAATGCCGGAGAGACCTGCTGCCCGCCGTAGGCTGCAAACTCAAGGCTGGAGAGGTCGAAGTTCGCAAAGTCCTTCAATCTCCACTCGAACTGGAACATCGCCGGAATCTGTCCCATTGCCGTGACCTTGTAATCGGCTATGGCGCGCATGGAGCGGAGCGGGTCGAAGATGGAAACCAGCACGGCGCAGCCGCCATCGAAGATTGTGCTCATCAGCAGCTCGGTCTGGCAACCTACATGGCTCGGCGGCAGATTGACGAGTGTCGCCAATTCCCTCTCTGAGCCGTGCAGCAGCCCCTGACTGAGGCACATTGCCTGACACGAGATGTTCCGATGTGAGAGCAGAGCCGGTTTGGGTGAACCGGTCGAACCCGTCGTGAATATCACCAGCGCGCCATCGTTCTCCGAAATTCGCGCTGTTTGTTCCTCATATTTTTTTCGAAGCGCCTGCTCCTGCTCTTGGCCCGCCTGCGCCAGACGCATAGCCTCGCCGACCAGTTCGCCTACCGAGATCGCGCCGTCGGCGCAGTGCTCCGGCGCGGCAAAGTGTACCGCCAACTTCAGTGGAAATTTGCTCCGCAGTTCAACGCACAGGGCCACCGCGTCGGGAACACAGGGAGCCTGCACGAACGCAAATCCCGCCGGTTTCACCAGGTTCAAATCTCGCATCAACTCTTCCCGGCTAAGTCGCAGATC
Source organism: uncultured Acidobacteriota bacterium (assembly GCA_963738165.1). Taxonomy (GTDB): domain Bacteria; phylum Acidobacteriota; class Terriglobia; order Terriglobales; family Acidobacteriaceae; genus TOLSYN. The sequence continues at coordinate 118,264 of CAVTVE010000014.1, read as the reverse complement.
CAGTGGGACGAAGATCACTCCAATCCGAAAGCACGCGTATTCTAAAAAAACGTGCTCAGGGGTGAGCGGAAGCAAGCTGGCGAAAAAGTCTCCCCTCGAAAAGCCTCGCTTCAGCAGAAGCATCGCCAAGGCGCGGGTGATGCGGTCGAATTCCGCCCACGAAACCGCGCGGCGCTGCTCCGAGTCGATTATGGCCACAGAGCCGGGCTTTTCGCGAGCCCATTTCTCCACCGCCGCGTGGAGCAGGTGGCGGTCCTGGAATCGCTTTTCGTAGTCCTCTAAAGTCAGTCGGGGGGCTTGCTTTGCTATCATCATTACGGACCCATTATGCACTGTCCGGGGCTGAAGCCATAGATCCTGCCGGAGAGGCAGGCCCGGAAGTGCTTTCTATTCACATTTCTGATGCTATTAGTTTTTTCGATTAGCCATTGACATACAATGCCCAAATGGCAGAGCATCAATAGAAAATCGGCCAAGTGGTCGGTTTTCATATCAAAAGGAGCCTCCTTGGCCACTATTTTTTACGCCCACGATGCCCATCCCGACGCGCTCAAGCGCAAAACCATCGCCGTCTTTGGATACGGCAGTCAGGGTCATGCCCAGGCGCTCAACCTGCGTGAGAGCGGATACAACGTGATCATCGGTCTGGATCCCGAGCGCGGCACCGCAAAGCGCGCCCGCGAAGACGGTTTCGAGGTACTTGCACCCGCTGAAGCAGCAAAGCGCGCCGATTATCTTCAGATCCTCACGCCTGACGAAACCCAGGCCGAACTCTACGCAGAGTCCATCCGCCCTTACCTGACAAAAGGGAAGGTACTCGGCTTTTCACACGGCTTTTCGATTCACTTCAAGACCATCGAGCCCCCGGCGGACGTGGACGTGGTGATGATCGCCCCCAAGAGCCCCGGTCACCTGGTTCGCCGCCAGTACACCGAAGGCCGCGGCGTTCCGGCGCTGATCGCGATCCATCAGGATGCGAGCGGCAATGCTAAGGAACTCGCGTTGGCTTATGCCGATGGAATCGGTTCGACCCGTGCGGGAGTTCTGCAGACCACCTTCAAGGAAGAGACCGAGAGCGACCTCTTCGGCGAGCAGGCCGTGCTCTGCGGCGGACTCACCTCGCTGATCAAGAAGGGCTTTGAGACCCTCGTCGAGGCCGGGTACCAGCCTGAGATCGCCTACTTTGAGTGTCTGCATGAAGTGAAACTGATTGTAGATCTCATCTACGAAGGCGGCTTGGCTCGTATGCGCTACTCCGTCTCCAACACCGCCGAATATGGCGACCTGACCCGCGGCGAAGTTGTGGTCGGTGATGCCACCCGCCAGGCCATGAAGAAGGTTCTGGACCAGATTCAGAAGGGCGAGTTCGCCCGCGAATGGATTGCCGAGCATCGTGGCGGCAACAAGCATTTCAATGCCCTGCGTGAGGCTGAAAAGCAGCACCCCATCGAAGAGGTCGGTGCCAAGTTGCGGAGCATGATGGACTGGCTGCCCGACGCCACCAAGAGCACCGCGAAGAAAGATCCTAGCGGAAAAGTGGTGAATGCATAAACAGGCAAACTTTTGAGCTGAAAACTGGCTTCGAAAGTTGATTCTGAAGATCAAACGGGCACCCCGACACGGGATGCCCGTTTTTCTCGCTTGAGAGAGGGGTTTCCACCCGCGTCATCAAGCCTTCGGCCGTTTGATGAACATTCTGCTCCCACCCGGCGGCTTTGTTTGATAATGTTATTCCGCTTTTAGCGCCGAAAGATTTGGAGTCATGTCCATGACCATCATTCAGCAGGAAGATCTGATCCAGAGCGTCGCCGACGCATTACAATTTATCTCCTACTACCATCCAACCGATTTCATCAAGAGCCTTGCCGCAGCCTACGAGCGCGAGCAGGCTCCCGCTGCTAAGGATGCCATCGCGCAACTGCTCATTAACTCGCGTATGTGCGCCGAGGGGCATCGCCCCATCTGCCAGGATACCGGCATCGTGACCGTTTTCCTCAAGGTCGGAATGGATGTCCATTTCAACGGCACTATGAGCCTGGAGGAGATGGTAAACGAGGGTGTCCGCCGCGCTTACCTGCTTCCGGAGAATAAGTTGCGCGCCTCCGTGCTGGCCGACCCGGCGGGCAAGCGCCTGAACACGAAGGACAATACGCCGGCCGTGGTTTGCGTCTCCATCGTGCCGGGCAACAAAGTGGATGTGATTGTTGCCGCCAAAGGTGGCGGCTCGGAGGCCAAGACCAAGTTTGTCATGCTGAATCCATCCGACTCCATCGTCGAATGGGTGCTGAAGACCGTGCCGACCATGGGCGCCGGCTGGTGCCCTCCCGGAATCATCGGCATCGGGATTGGCGGCACTGCAGATAAGGCAATGTTGATCGCCAAAGAAGCGCTCATGGAGCCCATCGACATTCAGGACTTGAAAGCCCGCGGGGCCAAGACCCGGGCCGAAGAACTGCGTCTGGAACTCTACGACAAGATCAACGCTCTTGGAATTGGCGCGCAGGGCCTCGGCGGTCTCACCACGGTGCTTGACGTGAAGGTGAAGGACTATCCCACCCACGCGGCCAATCTGCCGGTTGCAATGATCCCCAACTGCGCCGCGACCCGCCACGCGCACTTCACGCTCGACGGCACCGGTGCGGTTTCGCTTGAGCCACCATCACTGAAGGATTGGCCCGAGCTCACCTACAGCCCGGCCAACGCCCGCCGCGTCAATCTCGACAAGGTGACACGCGAAGAGGTTTTGTCGTGGGTGCCCGGCGAGGTGATTCTGCTCAACGGAAGGCTGCTGACCGGGCGCGACGCGGCGCACAAACGCATGACCGATATGCTGAACCGCGGCGAGAAACTTCCCGTCGACTTTACCAATCGATTTATCTACTACGTTGGCCCGGTCGACCCGGTGCGCGATGAAGCGGTCGGACCTGCAGGCCCCACGACCTCCACGCGCATGGATAAGTACACCCGCCAGATGCTGGAGCAGACTGGATTGCTGGGCATGGTCGGCAAGGCCGAGCGCGGGCCTGCGGCCATCGAGGCGATCAAGGACAACAAGTCCGTGTACCTGATGGCGGTCGGCGGTGCTGCGTACCTGGTTGCCAAGGCGATCAAAAAATCGAAGGTAATGGCATTTGCGGATCTCGGAATGGAGGCAATCTATGAGTTCGAGGTCGAAGACATGCCGGTGACCGTTGCCGTCGATTCCAAGGGAAGCTCCGTACACGAGACGGGGCCGCGCGAGTGGAAGGAACGCATCGCCGAATTGGCGGTCCTAAATTAATTTCGGGCGTTTGCCCGAGAATGCGGCGGAGCTATCAGGGCTCCGCCGTTTTTACTACAATTCCGCCTTGCGGCGCGTTGGACTTTTCGCCAGCGGGCACCTCCTTGGAGAGGTATTCCACAATGAGCGAGATCCTTCGATTCGCGGGATCGTCTGGGCTGCTATTGGGTCGCGGACGCTGATCCGCGAATCCGCGCACCTGCGAAACCTGTTGCTGCTGCAGTCCGGAGCTTTGCATAATTTTGCGGGCCGCGTTGGCGCGATCTACAGAAAGCTCCCAGTTGCTGTAGCCGGTCAGTCCTCCGGAATAAGGTTTGGAATCCGTGTGCCCCTCAATGGAAACGTGATTGGGAAGTTTTCCAACCTCATCCGCCAGGGAAAGCAGAAACTCCTTGCCGCTGGGGCTTGGCACGGCGCTGCCCAACTCGAAGAACGTCCCCTTTTCGCCTTCGGTCAATTCGATCCGAAGGCCTTCATCGGTGATTGTCATGTCGATGTGGCTCTTCAGCTTTTCGAAGTCGGGCAGCGACTTGATCTGATTCAGCAGAGCTTCCTTAATTTTCGACATATCTTCTTTTTTAAGATCCAAGTTCTCCCCGGCGCCGCGCAGCGTGCTTCCCACCTGTTTGGAATTACCCGACGGATCCCTGAAATATCCCCCCACGGCCACCTGCACCTGTTTGCTGGAGTTGAGCAGCCAGAGCACGATGAACAGCGCCATCATCGCAGTCACGAAATCGGCGTACGCAACCTTCCATGCCCCGCCGTTATGGCCGCCATGTCCTGAAATCTTCTTGATGATGATGGGCGCGTTTCGCATTTAGGCTTCCTCCGTGGCGGCGGCCGCTGCGCCCTCCTTGCAAGATTTCTCCATGTCGATGAAGCTTGGCCGGACGTGTTTGGGAATGGCTCGTCTTCCGAATTCCAATGCCTGGATGGGAGCAGCACCCTTGATGAATGAGATCAGCACCACCCGCAGTACGTAGATGTAGGCATGTTCGTCCTCCGCCTGCTTTGCCATGTTCGCCGCTACCGGACCGACCAGGCCGTAGCAAAGCAGAATGCCGAGGAACGTTCCAACCAGCGCCGCCGCCACCTTGCGCCCGATCTCTTCCGGTGGGCCTCCCAACGCGCCCATGGTGATGACTACTCCAAGCACCGCTGCCACAATGCCCAATCCGGGCAGCGAGTCGGCCACCGTGCTCAGGGCTGAAACCGGTGCATTATCTCCGCGGTGCGACACTTCCATGTCGAGGTCCATCATCTGGTCGAGATCGAACGGGTCGATGCCGCCTGTTACCGCCATCCGCAGAGTGTCACAGACGAAGTCCCGCGTATGATGATCCTTGAGAAAACGCGGATACTTGGTAAACACCTCGCTGGTCTCCGGTTCTTCAATATCGGACTCGATCGCCAGCAAACCCGCCTTTCTTGCCTTGTTCAGGATCTCGTAGCACATCTTCAGCGTTTCCAGGTAAAACGCTTGATTGATGTAGGAACCCTTGAAGGCGCTAACTACTCCGCCTCCAATTTTTTTAACGACGTGCAGAGGATTGGCGATCAGCAAAGTTCCAATCGCGGCTCCTCCGATGATGATCAACTCCGCCGGTTGAAGCAGAACCCTCAGGTTTCCATGCTCCAGAAGATAGCCGGCGACAATTGAGCCGAACACCACGACAATGCCAATGATGATGAACATTGTCAGTCCACCACGCAGACGCCGTTAGGCATCGCATCGATAACGCTTCGAAAAAGATAGGCCTCAACCTCGGACACACCTCTTGCTCCTGATTCAACCATCGGCAGGGCATCGGTGACACTTGAGGACAATAAAAGGAGTGGCTTTCGCCCCTCCAAGTGGTCCTGCTATGGCGTGTTCGAATCTGAAATCTTTGCGCCCTCGCCTGCACGCTCTACTGGTTCACCATTTCAGCATTGATAACAGCCCATGTACGGGGATTTCCACCCACTCCGGCCTGTTTTTGAGTTCGTACGCGATCTCCAGCAACGCTTTTTCGATGAGGTGTGCGCGCAGCAGGATTTGCATTTCGGAGTCCGTTCGCGGCAGAAAATTCATTCCCTGCGATTTCTCCAGATATCCCTGCAGGAACATTGCGGAAACCCACTCATGCCAATGCTCCGCCCAGCGATCAATGCGCGCCACCTGCTCCCGCCCCTTCACAACTCCAGGCACAAAGCCGAACGACACCGCATGGGCCGCGTAGTGAAGCGAACGTATCATGCTCGCCACATCACGTAGGGCCGAGCGCTTGATGCGGCGTTCGCTCAACGGCCTGCCCGCTGGTCCGTCAAAATTTCGAATGATTACATCGTTGCCGGTAAACAGCAGGTTGCTGAGCTGGTAGTCCCCATGAATCCGGATGCGTGCCCCTGAGATCCGCTGATCGCGCAACGGCAACACTCCATTGCGAATGGCGGCTTCGCTCGCGAGCAGTTCTTCGGCCATTGCGCGTAACTCCTGGGGAAATGTCTTCAAACGTAAGCGCAGTGCATCCAGCGAACGCCCCATCTGGCCCAGCATCCCGTGATAAAGCCCGTGGCGATAGAAGTCCGTAAATGGCTCCGGCGAGAATTCGTACACCTCCGGGCGGCAACTCAAGGCTTCGTGCAGCTCTGCCGTGCGCACCCCGAGCAGGTGCGCCATGCTTTCAACTGCTCCAAGCAACTCCGCCATCAGTGGTGGCGCCGGACTCTGCACCAGTGTCAGGGGGCTGCCGTTGATCACCTCTTTTGCTCGTGCGTCTTCGTCTTGCACCGCCAGCGCGCGCTCAAAGTACAGGCTCAGGTGATCGATCGTGAATTGCCAACCCGGGGTTGCGTCACGGACATAGCTGGTGAGCAGCCCCAGGGTCGTACGCTGTACGTCTTCGGCCTGACGGACGCAATACTCAAACCATCCCAGCGCCTTTGGGATGTGCGCAAAATTGGTTCGTTCGGTCAGGAACTCCTCGACCTCACGATCTGGGTTGGTACCCGGTTCGACCTTGCGGTATAGCTTCACCACGAAGTCTTCGCCCAGATTCACGAAGGTATTTGGTGAATCCACGGACTGCACCTGTGGCTCGCGATTGGAGCGCATGTGCGCCCATACATCGCGAAAGGCCTTGGTGTGCCCAGCCACCATTTCTCCCCGCGTGCCCTTGAACTTGCTGCGCTTCAGAACTGCGGTCAACAGCGCGTCGCTGAAGGTCCACTCAATCAGCGCGCTGTAAAGCAGCACCCAGCTCTGATCGCGGAACTCAAGCCTTGCCAATACTGTCTGCTTTTGGTCGCGCAAAATTTCCTCCGCCTGCACACCTTCGGCAACAGCTAGTGGGATCGTGTATTGATGGTCTTCGCCATCGCTGTACTCAACACGTATCAGCAGGATTGCCACGTCCTGGCGGCGCAGCGGAATCACATCGTCGATTACGATGCCTGTGATCGTCCGGTTGCGTCCGAGGAACCATCGGCGCTCGCGCAAGAGACGTGGCAAAATCTGTGCGATCGAGTCCAGCGTGCTTTCGCTCCAAATCGATTTCATCGACTCGGCTGCGATGGTCGCAATTTGCGCCGGGCCTTCGCCCTCGGTTACTAACTCCTCACCCGCTTCTTTCGGAAGCATTTTGAACCAATAAAACGAATATGGGGCAAGCGAAAGAAAGTATGGTTCCTGTGTGATTGGCGGAAAACGGGTGACGCCGAAGATCTCCTGCAGCATCGCCCCCTGAAATTTCTGCAAATCTAGTTCGACTCCCTGGCTGAAGCGCGACAGATTTGCCACGACCAAGATCCGCTCGTCATCAAATTGCCGGAAAAATGCGAGCACCTTCCGGTTCGAAGGGTAAAGAAACTCCAGCGAGCCACGCCCGAATGCGCGGAACTGCTTGCGTTGCGCGATCAATCGTTTCATCCACCACAGCAACGAGTGTGGGTTGCGTTGCTGCGTTTCCACATTCACGGCCTCGTAGTGGTACTCCGGATCGATGTTCACAGGCAGGTACAGCCGCTGCGGGTTCGCCCTTGAAAAACCAGCATTGCGGTCCGCGCTCCATTGCATCGGCGTGCGCACGCCATTGCGGTCGCCGAGATAGACGTTGTCTCCCATGCCGATCTCATCGCCGTAGTAGATGATCGGCGTGCCTGGCAGCGAGAGCAGCAGCGCGTTCATCAACTCAATTTTTCTCCGGTCGTTCTCCAGCAGCGGCGCCAGCCTGCGCCGGATTCCTAAGTTAATCCGCATTTGGCGGTCATGCGCGTAGCTGCGGTACATAAAGTCGCGCTCTTCGTCGGTCACCATCTCCAGCGTCAGTTCGTCGTGATTGCGCAGAAACAGCGCCCACTGACAGGTGCAGGGAATCGGCGGGGTCAACCTCATGATGTCGGTCAGCGGATAGCGGTCCTCCATCTGCAACGACATAAACATCCGCGGCATCACCGGGAAGTTGAACGCCATGTGGCACTCGTCGCCTACTCCAAAGTAGGCAACCGAATCTTCCGGCCACTGGTTGGCCTCCGCCAGCAGCATCTTGTCGTGATACTTCGCCTCGACGTGTTCCCGCACCTCGCGCAGCACTGCGTGTGTCTCCGCCAGGTTCTCGCAGTTCGTGCCCTCACGCTCAAAGAGATACGGCACGGCATCCAGCCGCAGCCCGTCCACTCCCATGTCGAACCAGAAATCCATTGCGGCCAGCATCGCCTGCTTTACCTCTGGATTATCCCAGTTCAAGTCGGGCTGATGAGAGTAAAAGCGGTGCCAGTAATACGACTTTGCCAGCGGGTCCCAAGTCCAGTTCGAGGTCTCAAAATCCTTAAAGATGATCCGGGCATCCGCATACTTCTCCGGGGTGTCGCTCCAGACATAGAAGTTCCGCCAACGGCTTCCCTTAGCCGCGCGTCGCGAGCGCTGAAACCACTCGTGCTGGTCGCTGGTGTGGTTGAGCACCAGTTCGGTGATCACTCGCAGGTCGCGCCTGTGCGCCTCTTTCAGAAAGCGGTGGAAGTCTTTCAGCGTGCCGTAGTGAGGATGTACATCGTTATAGTTCGAGATATCGTATCCGTCGTCGCGTAACGGCGAGGGACAAAACGGCAGCAGCCACACCGCCGTAACCCCCAGATCCACCAAGTAGTCCAGCTTCTGGGTTAATCCTCCGAAGTCGCCGATCCCATCGGTCACGCTATCATAGAAGGCTCGTACGTGTACTTCGTAGATGATGGCGTCTTTGTACCAGGTAGGTGCCGAGCGCGGTGTCATCTTTGAATCGGAACTTCCTTTCGCTGCCCGTGGATTGTCTGCTCCACAAACTTCAAGCGTTCTATTGGCTGCGCGCTCCGGTCACACCACGCCGTCAGCGCGGGAGTGACGCACCGCAGAATTGGATGAGTACGCCATTACCGGGGTTGACCCGTACCAGGCAATCTGGAAAGGTGCGATACTTCTGCCCGCCATTGGCGGCATTCTACATTATCTTTTCGCGAGGAATGCTGGCGGTTTCCAAGATAAAGACACTCTTGGGGATACGATTCAGCATCAAAGAATATAGCCATTGAAGAAGGCTTTGGCCGACGCCGCATTCGTCATTTCATGGGATTAGAAAGGTAAGCTCGTCATTATTGCGGTGAAGGGACGAAGCTATGAATGCTAAACCCATTGCACGCACTTTGGCTGATGTCTTTTTTCAGGTAGTGGAGCGGGGCCAATCCAACGTCATGCTCTTCGAGCGCGGCGCCGAGTGGCAGGCGATCTCTTCCTCGGAGCTTTACTGCCGTGTCATGGGCGTCGTCAAGGCGCTTCGAGCGCTGGGCGTCTCGCACGGTGACCGTGTCGCCATTCTCGCCGAGAATCGTCCCGAGTGGACCATCGCCGATTTTGCCATTTTGCTCTCCGGGGCTGCCACGGTACCTATCTACGCCACTCTCAATGCCGAGCAAATTTCGTTTTTGCTCCGTCACTCCGGCGCAAAGACGGCTTTTGTCTCCAATGCTACACAGCTCTCAAAGCTGCGCTCCGTGCAATCCGAGACCTTCGTCGAAACCATCATTCTTATGGACGACACAGCCCGGGACGCCGACCCGCTTTCCATGTCCGCTCTAATGGATGCCGGTCCCCGAGAACGCGTGCCGGAACTCGACGAACTGGCTAACGCCATTGCCCCGGACGATCTCGCCACCGTCATCTACACCAGCGGCACCACCGGCATTCCCAAGGGCGCCATGCTTACTCACGGCAACATCGCATCGAATCTTTCGGTCTCGCTGGCGGAGTTCGACTTGGGCGGCAACGATCTTGCTATCAGCTTTCTGCCGCTCTCTCATATCACAGCGCGCCATGTGGATTTTGCCGAACTTTATCGTGGTGTCACCATCGCCTATTGTCCGTTGATCGAGGAACTGCCGCGCATCCTGCGACGGCTCCATCCCACCATCTTTGTCGCCGTCCCCCGCGTGTACGAGAAGATTTACAACCAAGTGCAGCGCGCCGTTGCCAGTGGTTTCAAAAGATCCGTATACCGCTGGGCCATCTCTATCGGAGTTGCGCATGTTGGCAAGGTGCTCGCCGGCAGACGCCCTTCGTCGCTCGCCTGGAGGCTGGCGAATCGGCTGTTGTTTTCGAAGGTGCTGGAGGCAATGGGTGGCAAGGTTCGCCTCTTCATCTCAGGCGGCGCTCCGCTGGGGAAGGAACTTGCGGAATGGTATGCCACAGTCGGCCTGCTTGTTCATGAGGGGTACGGGCTGACCGAAACCTCGCCCGTTATTGCAATCAATTCGCCCCACGTCCACAAACTCGGCAGCGTGGGCCGACCGGTTTCCAATATCGACTTGCGCATCGCCGAGGATGGTGAGTTGCTCGTTCGCGGGCCCAGCGTCTTCAAAGGCTATTGGAGCATGCCCGAGGAGACCGCCGCTGCCTTTGATGGCGACTGGTTTAAGACCGGAGACATTGCGAGACTAGATGCCCAGGGGTTCCTCTACATTACCGACCGTAAGAAGGACCTGATCAAGACCTCGGGCGGCAAGTTCATTGCGCCGCAGCCCATCGAAAACTCACTCAAAGCCAATCGCTTCATCGCTGAAGCTGCAATCCTCGGGGATCGCCGCCACTTCCCTGCCGTCGTCATCGCCCCTGCCTTTGCTGCCCTGGAGGACTGGGCTGCACAAAACGGCCTCTCGTTCCAATCGCGCCGGGAGTTGGTCGCCGATCCCCAGGTCCAGTTGCTTTACGAATCCATCGTCGAGCAGGTGAATCGCAATCTGGCACGATATGAGCAACTCAAGAAGGTTCTTGTCATTACGGAGGAACTCAGCATCGAAGCCGGAACCCTCACTCCAACTCTCAAACTCCGCCGCCGGAACCTCGAGAGCCGTTACAAGGAGCAGATCGACAAGCTTTATGCCGAACCCGCTCCGGCTGACAGCGCTCGCACAGCTTAAGCGAGACAAAATCCAACCTTTGTCCCGGCGAAATGTTTACAATACTTCCATGGACTCTCTTGTCATCGCTGGAAAATCATTCCAATCCCGCCTTATTGTCGGCACGGGAAAGTACAAGGATGGCCCCCAGACGGCCGCTGCTCTTGAGGCCAGTGGCGCCGAGGTTGTCACCGTTGCCGTGCGCCGCGTCAATCTGGACCGCAGCAAAGAATCGCTGCTTGATTTCATCGACCCAAAGAAATACTTTCTTTTGCCGAACACCGCCGGCTGCTACACCGCTGACGAAGCCATTCGCGTCGCTCGCCTTGGTCGCGAGGTCGGTCTGAGCGATTGGGTGAAGATCGAGGTCATCGGAGACCAGAAGACTCTCTACCCCGACGTTGCCGCTACCATTGAGGCAACTCGCGTGCTGGTGAAGGAAGGCTTTACGGTCCTTCCCTATACCTCTGACGATCCAGTGGTTGCACTTCGGTTGGTAGATGCCGGTGCGGCTGTCGTCATGCCGCTTGGCGCTCCCATTGGCAGCGGTCTCGGAATTCAGAACACGGCCAACCTGCGCATTCTTCGCGAGCTGATTACCTCTGTCCCGCTTATCGTCGATGCCGGTGTAGGAACTCCCTCCGATGCTGCCTTGGCCCTGGAACTCGGTTATGACGCCGTACTCATGAATACCGGCATCGCTGGCGCGGTGGACCCGGTTCTCATGGCTTCGGCCATGAAACACGCGATCATCGCCGGACGTGAAGGATTCCTGGCTGGCCGAATGCCCCGCAAACTTTACGCTTCGGCAAGTTCGCCCATGGAAGGAATTTCCCGGTAGTGGCCTCGGCAGCCACCGCAACGAGCGGAGCCGAAGCGGCACCCTCGGTTCCGGCTCTTAGTCAGCGCCCGGCGTGGCTGCCCGCCTTCATTCCTGCCTTTGACGGACTGCGCGGCATCGCAATTCTCGCTGTTCTCCTCTACCACTGCCTTCCCTGCCTGCATGGCACATGGATCGAGAAATTCGCAGCGTGGGGTTGGGCGGGCGTGAGTCTGTTCTTCGTCCTCTCCGGATTCCTCATCACGGGTATCATTCTCGACTCCGGGTCCGCGCCGCGCTTCTACTCCAACTTCTTCGCCCGGCGCTTTCTTCGTATCTGGCCGGTATATTGGCTGCTGCTCTTCCTCCACTACTTCTTCTTCCCATTCGTCTTCAGCGGTTACCGCTGGATGCTCCATGACGCTGGCGCCGCGCCCTGGCTCTTTTTGCTGCTATTCGTTCAGAACCTCTGGCCCGTGGCCCTGCCTGGAGCCATCGGCCCAACCTGGAGCCTTGCAATCGAGCAGCAGTTCTATCTTTTCTGGACTCCCATTGCCCGTCGCACTCCTCCCCGCTGGCTGCTCCTGGCCGCCTCCGCGATGCTGGCCATTTCGCCTGTGGTGCGCTGGTTATACGGAGACCGCTTCACCCCCACAAACACGCTCACCCACCTGGACGGTCTCGCCATCGGCTCGCTTCTGGCCATTGCCCTGCGCGTGCTCCCCTGGCCGCCTGCGGCATGGAAGTGGATCTCACGCGCAGCCCTAGCCATCGGTGCTGCGGGCGTTGCACTTATGCTCTATCGCGGCTCCCCGTTTACGGACACACTGCTCGCCTTTGGCTTTGGCGGAATGTTGCTCACAGCGCTGCTCGGCCAAGCCGCACCGCGTGCGACTCTCTACTGCAAAGCCCTCAGTTTTCCTCCGCTATTGTTCATCGGAAAGGTCAGCTACGGCCTCTACGTGACGCACATCCTCGTTTTCTCCATTCTTGGCGGCTATGTGGATAAGCCTCTGGAACGCTTCGGCGTTGCCGGGAACCTGGCGATTGTCGCGATTCGTCTGGCGGCCGCGATCGGCGTTGCGGCGCTGATGTGGGTACGCTTCGAAAAACCAATCCTCGGCCTTAAACGTTACTTCAACTTCCGCTAGCTATGGCCCATAGAAAAAGCCACTGGAAATTCCAGCGGCTCTCGTACTTTGAGGTCTGTCGCTTATCTGCGTGCGGACTCGGTCTGCTGCGGATGCTGTCCAGCGTTCTGTCCCGGCTGCTCGGGAAGAAGGTAGATCACCTCGCCCGGCTTGGCGTAACGCAACTGCTCGCGAGCTTCCTTCTCAATCGCCTTCGGATCGCTCTTCAGCGCCTTGATCTCGGTGTCCAGTCGCCGGTTTTCCTCGTCCATCCGCTTCAGATCTTGCTGTAGCTTCTGGTACTCTGCTTTCTTTTGCCGATAGGATATCCATCCATTACTTCCCAGCAGAACGTGCGCACAGATGCAGCCCGCGATCACCAGGAACACAGCACTGGCCAGCAGTCTGCGCCACTGCACCACCTTCTTCACGAACTCTCGTAACCGCTTCACCGTATCGTCAATCCTCAACTACTCGATAGCCCAGCGCTTGGCTGCCGCGCTCAGCTTCGCCAAGTTTTCCTGGCTCCGCGCCTCCGTGTAGACGCGCACCACAGGCTCAGTGCCGCTCACCCGGTAGCAGACCCACGAGCCATCGTCGAGCACCAGCTTCAATCCGTCGGTCCGCACAATCTGTGAAACTTTGCGCCCCGCAAATTCGCTTGGATTCGTCCCCAACTTTGTAGTGAACTTCGTCTTGGCTTCCTCCGTCAAGCGGAAGTTCTGCCTTTCCGGGTAATAGGAACCAACTTGAGCAAATAGTTCTTTCAACTGTGTGCCCAGACTCTTGCCCCGCTTGGCCATCATCTCGCACAGCAGCAGTCCAGCCAGCACGCCATCCTTCTCCGGTACGTGATGCCGGATCGTCAAACCCGCGCTCTCTTCGCCGCCAATGGCGATCTTGTCCTGCTTGATCAGTTCGCCGATGTACTTGAAGCCCACGGGCGTCTCGTACAACTCGATCTTATGATGCTCCGCAACCGCATTGATCAGGTTCGTGGTCGCAACGCTCTTGGCGACGCCGTTCTTCCAGCCGCGAGTTTCCACCAAATAGTCGAAGAGCATGGCGATAACGTAGTTCGGCGAGATATATGTCCCGTCCTCGTCCACAATTCCAAAGCGGTCCGCGTCGCCATCGCAGGCGATGCCGATCTTCGCTCCCGTCTCCTTCATGTTGTCGCGCAACTCGTCGAGCAACTCTCCATCCGGCTCCGGCGCGTGCCCGCCAAAGAGTACGTCGCGAGTGTCATGAACCACTGAGCACGCAATCCCTTCGTCGGCCAGCACTACGTTGCTGTAGCCGCGCGACGCGCCCCACATTGGATCGAACGCAACCTTCAGCCCGCGCTCGCGAATCGTCTTGAAGTCAACCAGTGCCTTGATCTGATTCAGATAGTGCGACTTGACCTCAATCGCCCGGCGTTCCGCCCTTTTCGCGCCCTCCGGAGCGGCATCGCCGTCCTCGTCGGACTTCACGACCGCCGCCTCAATCTGCTGCGTAAATTCCGGCAGCGCGGGAGCTCCATCTGGAGTTGAGAACTTAATTCCGTTGTACTCTGCCGGATTATGCGAGGCGGTGAAGTTGATTGCGCCATCGGCTTTCTGTCGAATCACCTCCCACGCAATCGCTGGCGTCGGCGCCGGCTCGGAGATCACCAGCGGAGTAATCCCATAGCTCTCAAGGATTGTTGCCGCAATATCCACGAACGTCTCACCCATATATCGCGGATCGCGTCCCACAACCAACTTCGGACCGATCTTGCCTGAGCCCGCCACATAACGCGCAATTCCGGTGACCGCGCGCTTCACGTTTGCCACCGTAAACTCGTCGGCCACAATCGCCCGCCAGCCAGAGGTTCCGAACTTGATCTGTGTCGCCATCTTTCTTCTATCTCCCGGAGATTGTATGTAAACCTCTCAACCAGCATCTGTAGCGCACAGCTTCAACGGCATTCGGCGGTGTGTGGACAACACAAATTCTAACAGCGCGGTGTGCTCTCCGGCGCGGGTAGTCGAATTGCTCTTGCCGTGGCGCTCCGCCTCCGGTAGCTTATCCCCAACTCATGACAGGAATCGCCGATGACTGACAAGCGCCTGATGTTAACCACCGTGTCTTCCCGCGAGGAAGCCAACACCATTGCATCCGAACTCGTCTCCCGGCGCCTGGCCGCCTGCGTCAACATTCTCGGGCCGATCTCGTCTGTCTACCGTTGGCAGGGCGCGATTGAAAACTCCGAAGAATTCCTGCTCCTCATTAAATCGACGGAAGCCCAGCTCCGCCCGATTCAAGACGCGCTTGGCGAACTGCATTCCTACGAGCTTCCCGAATTGATATCGTTCACGATCGAGTCTGGCGCGCAATCCTATCTCGACTGGATTGCAGCATCCGTCCATAGGTAACGAATACTTAATTCAAGTGTGGCCGTTTCGCTGCCGATTGGACTTCCAGGAGCGACGCCATGCTCGTGCCTTGGAGTGAATCAAACAATCTCGGGATTCCGGTCATCGATGAACAGCACCGCAAACTGTACGCAATGCTAAACGAACTCAACCAGGCGATGTCGGAGGGACGCGGGGCAGAGGTGGCAGGCTATGTCATGAATCGACTGGGCCCGTTCATTCGCGAACATTTCGAAGCCGAAGAACAGATTCTGCAACATCGCCACTCCCCGGCCTATCAACGCTGCTGTGCCAGACACGCGGAACAGCTTTCAATGTTGCAGTTCTTCTTAAGAGGCAAGAGCGCCGATGATCCCTCCGCGGTGATTGACCTTCTTTACTTTCTAGATTCACTGCTCGACGGCCACATCAGCTCGGACCGCCAGGCACTTGGGCTTCACAATGACGGACTCATCCAATAGAGCTGCCGCTTCTGATTCCGTTACATCGCTGCCAGCGCCTGCTCCAGGTCTGCCAGAATGTCGTCCACATCCTCGATCCCGATGGAGAGGCGCACCATTCCGTCGGTCAGCCCGATCTTTGCGCGCCCTTCTTCTCCGACTGCGGCATGGGTCATCGTCGCCGGATGCGAGACCAGGGTCTCAACTCCGCCCAGCGACTCGCCGAGCACGCACACCTTGAACTGCTTCAACATCTTCTTCGCATTCTCCAGCGAGCCGGTATCTATCGTGATCATCGAGCCGAAGCCTTTCATCTGCCGCTTCGCCAGTTCATGCTGCGGATGCTGCGCCAATCCCGGGTAGATCACCTTCTCCACGCGGGGATGCTTTTGCAGATACTCGGCCACTGCGCGGCCGTTTACATCGTGCTGCTTCATCCGCACCGCCAGCGTCTTTACCCCACGCAAGATGAGCCAGCTCTCGAAGGGAGACAAGATCGCTCCGGAAGCTTTCTGCAGAAATGCCAGATCGGCTGCCTGCTCCTCGGTCGAGCAGACGATCACTCCGCCCAGTCCGTCGCTGTGTCCGTTCAGGAATTTCGTCGTCGAGTGCAGCACCAAGTCTGCGCCCAGCTCCAGCGGCCGCTGAAAGTAGGGCGACATGAAGGTGTTATCCACGATCACCTCGGCACCCATGGCGTGGGCGACCGCGCTCACCTCCGCGATATCCGTCAGCGCCATCATTGGATTTGTCGGTGTCTCCAGGAAGACGTAACGCGTGTTGCTTCGCAGTGCCGATGCCACGTTTTCCGGATTCTTTGTATCGACATATGTAAATGCGACCCCGAACTTTGCCATCACCTGGTTGAAGAATCTCGAAGTCCCGCCATAAAGATTGTCTCCGGCCACCACATGATCGCCAGCCTTCATCATCTGGCAGAACGCGGTCACCGCCGCCATTCCGCTGGCAAAGACGCGCGCCGCAACTCCACCCTCCAGCGATGCAAGATTTGTCTCCAGCCGGTCCCGCGTTGGATTTGAAACCCGTGAATACTCGTATCCAAGCCGCGGTTTTCCGAGCTCGTCCTGCCGGTAGGTCGATGTGGCATAGATCGGCACGCCCACTGCTCCGGTCAGTGCCTCTGGTTCCTGCCCATCATGAATGGCCCGCGTGGCAAATCCTTTGCGCTCTGTCGTCATCGTTGCCTCTAGTCTGAAACTTCCTGCGGCTTCGGCTGCACCGGGCCCCGGTAATTAAAAATATCTTTCGAAAGATAGCGCTCGGCAGAGTCCGGAATCAGCGTAACCACTCGCTTTCCCTCGCCCAGCCGCTTGGCAATCGCGATTGCGCCGCAGACATTGCATCCGGAGCTCGAACCACCGAGCACGCCTTCTTCGGTCGCCAGCCGCTTCACCATTGCAAATGCCTCAACGTCCGGAACGATCACCGTCTCATCGCAGACCGCGCGGTCGAAGACCTCTGGGATGAAGCTCGCCCCAATTCCCTCCACATCGTGCTCACCCGCGGCCTGTCCGCTGTAAACAGAATTCTGCGGATCGCTGAGCACGGTAAGAATCTTCGGATTCTGCTCTTTCAGATACCGTGCGACGCCAGTAAATGTGCCCGCCGTTCCAGCGCCGCAGACGAATGCATCGATGCGCCCTTCGGTCTGCTCCCAAATTTCGCGCGCGGTTGTGGCGTAGTGGATCTGAGGATTCCCAGGGTTGGAGAACTGCGCCGCGAACCAGAAGTGCTCGTTCTCTTGTGCCAGCTTTTTGGCGCGGCTGATCGCGCCTTCCATTCCCTCCTCTGTCGGCGTCCGGTACACCTTCGCGCCGAAGCATTCCATCAGCATGACCTTCTCTTTCGAGAACTTTTCCGGTACAAAGAACACCACCTTATACCCCTTCTGCACTCCCACCAGCGCCAGCGCTACGCCGGTATTTCCTGCCGTGGCCTCTACAATTGTGTCTCCCGGATGCAATACGCCCTCGCGCTCCGCCTGCTCGATCATCCCCAAGGCGGCGCGATCCTTGATACTGAAGCCGGGAGTGAGTGCTTCCAGCTTTGCCCATATCTCGGCGGCGCCGGGCGGCACAACTCTTTTCAACCGTACCATGGGCGTTGATCCAATCAACTCCAGAACACTGTCCACCACCCGCATCGAGCACTTCATCAAAGAGAATCCTGTCTGTAACCTCTGTGTTGAAAAACTTCAGCTATGGCTTCCGTTAACCCTCAGTTCCCGCTCATGAAAAAAGCTCGAAGCCGCAGCCCGAGCCCTTCCTCTTCCGCATTGGGATTGAGCGCTAAGGGTTGGCCGAGGCCGTCTGGTCGGCGGTCGCGTAGTAGCCGCTGCGGGTTCGCACCGAGAGCTTCTTATAGCCGCTGGCAACGGCGTCCACCTTCACCTGCCGATAGCCGCCTACGGTCTTCGGCGTCGAGGGCTTATAGCCGATCGTGTATTGGTTGCGAATATCGTGTGCGATCTGCTGCGAGATTGATTCCACTTCGCCTACATTTGCAGGAAAGAACGCGACTCCACCTGTCTGCTCGGCTAGAATTCGCAGCGCCCGACGCGCTTTCTTTTCGCGCTCCTGTCCCAATAGTCCGATGGTGTAAATCGTCGGTCCTCCGTCCACAGCAATCGACCGAACCGCCTGTTCCAGAGTGTCGCGGCTTGCGGTGTCCTCGCCATCGGTCACCACCAGGATAACCTTCTTCTGCAGCTTCGCGCTCTTCATCAAGTGATCACTGGTTGCGACCAGGGCATCGTAGAGCGCAGTCCCTCCACGTGCCTCAATCCGCTCCAAGGCCTCCTGCAACAGGGGGACACTGCCCGTGTAATCCTGATCGAGATAATACGCGTCGTTGAAATTGATCACACACACCTGGTCTTGTGGATTGCTCGAACGCACCAGATTGAGTGCCGCGGTGTTCACGCCTGGCCGTTTGTCGCGCATGGAGCCGGAATTGTCGATCACGATTGCCAGCGCCACAGGAATGTCTTCACGGCGGAAAGAGGTGATCCGTTGTGGCTGTCCATCCTCAAAGACCTGGAACGCAGTCCGGCCCAGAGTAGTAACCGGACGCTGATGATCGTCAACAACCGTGGCGTGCAGCGTCACTTCCTGCACCTCGGTCTTGAAGACAAACGTTCCGCTACGGTTCTTCTGCGCCTCCTGTCCTTGGGGGGGCAGGTTCACCGTGTTGCCGGGCTGGTTTGAGGGCTGGGCCGTAGTTGGTTCTGCCTGCTGTGTGTCAGGGCTCACGCCCTCGGGAGGTAGCAGTACATCATCCTCGTTTTGCGGTGGTGTAGCGTTCTTTTGACGCGATGTTGCGCCCTGCGAGCCCGCGGAGCTGGAGCTCTGCGCAATTGCCATAACGGCGCACAGTGCAAGCAGCAAACATAATGCAGCTACCCAGGCATTTGCGCGGTTACCTCTACTATTCATTTGGAGCATAGTATCCCGTCTTTGCGTATACCGAGAGCTGCGGTAACCCTTTCGGAATCGCCAGCTTCACTTTGACCTTGCGCCACTTGCCATCGTGAACCGGCTTCGAAGGGCGATAGCCAAGCACATACTGATTGCGCAGTTCCACGCCGATCTTAGTCGCAATATCGGCCAACTGGTTCGGGTTCTCGACCGCAAATGCTCGACCGCCAGTAATTTCAGTCACCTCGGAAAGCAACTGTGGCCCGAATCGTTCCTCGTCACTGCGCGGCATCTGATCGAATAATCCGATTGCGTAAATTTGCACATCAGCTTCTCTCACCATCGACTTAATTTCGTTCTCCGTATACCGGCTGCGATTGTCGCCCCCGTCGGAGATGATCAGCAGCGCCTTCCTCTGGTGTCTGGCATGGCGCATCTTTGCAATCCCGAGGTAAATCGCATCCAGCAGCGCCGTTCGTCCTTTTGGAACCGTGTACACAATCTGTGATTGCACCTGTTCCACACTGTTTGTAAAGTCGCAGATCAGCGTCGGCTTGTCATTAAACGCGACCATGAAGAATTCGTCTTCCGGATTCGCTGTTTTAAAGAACTCCACCACCGCCGCTCGCGCCTTCTCTATCTTGTTGGACATCGAACCGCTCGTGTCAAAAATCACACCCAGCGAAATCGGCTCATCCTCGCTCGAAAAATGCTCAATTGCCTGTTTCTCTCCGTTGTCGAGCAGAATGAAATTTTCCTTCTGCAGTCCCGTTACCAACCGATTCATCGGATCCGTGATCGTCACCGGAACCAGCACTAGATCGACATCCACGCGAATTGGCTTCGTGTGGGTCCGGAGGGACGCATCGACCTCTGATTCCGCCTTGGCCGAGGAATTCGGATCGAACTTCGCCGCGTCCTCAGACTTTACTAACGGCTTCACATGCACTTCGTCGTAGTCGGACTGCGTGCTCTTCGTGGCCATCGCCGGAGCAACCACTCCAGGCGCGACCGATTGGGCGGCCTGCGCGGCAGTTCCATCGGCAGCCTTGGGCATGGACTTCTGCGCCGAAGAACCATTGGCCGGAGCGGAGGTGGGAGCGTCGCGGGTAGCACTCGGATCAGCAGCGGATCCGGGATTATTCTGCCCCAATGACGGGGCAACTTGCCCTGGAGAGTTCTCCGATGACACGCTCTGCGCACGCAGACTTCCCGAACAAGCTGCGATAACGAGCAATAAAAAAAAACGTAACCCAAGTCTTCCCATCCAGTGGCGGGAAACCCTGATTTCGGACAACGCGACCCGTCCAACAGCCCCGACCCAAGAGCTGAATTCGCGGAACATGGAAACCTCACCCTTTGGAGCAATTCTGGTGGGCTTCTCCGGCAACAACCGCCACCCACATACTTACCTACCATTCGATGTGACGCAAGCGGCTTAGGTTACTTTCCAATATCTGAAAAACGCAAATCCTTATCTAAAACAAAATCGCCCTGCCGCACGGAGCGACAGGGCAGCGTTGTTGCGATGTGCAAGGAGATTCGCTTCAGGGTCTGGCGCTCTTAGCCGCCCGACCCTGACCGCGTTCTACTCTTTTGATCGGCGATTTCGTTAAAGACTTAAGCCGCCAATGCGTTTTAAAGCCCGTATCTCCGATGCTCTTTCAGAATGCACCTGTCCATCACCACGACTACTCCAGCCGCACGCGCCTTCTCGGCGGCCTCGGGATGGACTACGCTCTCTTGGAGCCAGAGAGCGGGAATTCCCAGTGCGAGCACCTCGTCCACGATTGCCGGTACGGCATCAGGGCGGCGAAACACGTCCACAATGTCGATCCGCTCTTTCCGGGCAGCCTCGGTAAGGGAAGAATATGCCTTCTCGCCAAGAACCTCTCTCACCCGCGGATTGACTGGCAACACCCGGTATCCTTTGCTCTGGAGGTAGGCGGAAACTCCGTAGCTCGCTCTGTCGGGGTTGTCCGAGAGACCTACGACTGCAACAGTTTTGGCCTGCCTCAACAGCTCCAGTACTTGATCTTCCAAGCTTTTCCCCGATCAGTTTTTGTTGTTCTCGGTTTTGGTCCGGAAACTCTTCAGTGCCATCTTGCGCACGGTTTCATTCACATTCTTGTTCATTGCAACAGACCGCAGGTCTTTCACTAATAAATGCGCCAGCAATGGCAGCACAACATCCAGCGGCGTCTTGGGATTGTTCACCAAGGCCCGCACCACTCCATAGTTCTTGATGTAATTCCGTTTGGTGGAGATAGCCCGTAGCACTGCCTCCTGTATGTTCTTCATCGCCGCAAACGTTTCCATTTCACTGTCGTTCACCTTTGGCGATTCCAGCACAGCCAGTGAGACCAGCTTCGAGCGGTCCCGGATCAGGACCATGCGCTCTTCACGATTGCCGCGCATCGCCAACTTGATGCGTTCGCCCACCCGCAAGGCGCCAATCCTCTGCAGTAATGAGAGCTGTTTGGTTAATTCGGGCTCTGCCGCACTGTCGCCTGTTTTGGCGCAATTCAACAGCTTGTCCAAGGAATCGTCTTCAACCTCAGTGGCTGAAGCCAGTTCGAATGGCTGCTCTCCGCGAGCAATCTCTTCTGCGTGCTCAGTCAGGAAATTTTCGGCGGCATCCTGTATCTCCTCGCCCTGAAGCTCTGCGAGCCATTCGTCCACGCGGGCCTTTTCAGGCTCCGCCGCAGGATTCGCACTTATCAGTTCCAGCAGCCGACTTGAGTTGCGCACGCGATTGTTTCGTAACATCGTTCGCAATACCTCACCCCCGGCGTGGCTCGCAACAGCTTCCAAGGATTCCAGCGCAAGTGAGGGATTCTCGCACAGAACCTCGACCACAGCGGGCCGATGCGCGTGGAGGCTCAGCAAGCACAGCAGCACCTCCTGCGGGGTAGCTGCATCAGAGGCAACTTCGACCAGCGAAACCTCATTCCAGCTCCCCAACGTCTTCTCCGCCTCTGCTCCTAGCTCGCGATGGCCGGCAAGCGCCACGAGGATCTCAATCGCCTCCGCTGCCGGCAGCGATAACCCACCCTGGGCAGCCCGTCGCATCATCGAGGCCGGCGCGCTCCCATCGCGGATTAGATCCACCATCCGCGGCATTCAGTTCAGCTCCTTCATCCGCTCCACGCAATCGCTCAAAGTGTCGTAGAGCACCGGCGAGAGCCCGCGCTCAAACACCTCCAGCAACGTTTCGTAGTACCACATCGTACGCTCGCGAGGAACGCTAAAGCGCTCCCATACCGTTGGCCCCACCCGTGCGTAGTCCGCCAGTATCGCGCGGGCATTGTGTACTTTGTCTGCCAGCATGATCAGCCGCGCTTCCCGGTCGGCCCCCGGAATCTCGGCCAGATGATGCCGCTTTCGCGTCTCCCAGGCTGGTTTGGGAACGGTCAAAGTATCGCTTGCTTGGCGCACCCACCGCGCAACATTGGCTCCGAACGCCTTGGAGATATCCGCCAGCACTGCATCTCCACCCTGGTCTTCGGCTGCATCATGCAGCAGGGCTGCAATTGCCATGTCCTCGCTGCCGCCATCTTCCAATACCAGTGAAGCGACGCCGAGCAGGTGTGCAATGTAGGGCACACCGCTCGTCTTGCGAACTTGAGCGCGGTGCAGCGACGAGGCCATTACCAGCGCTTCGTCAAAGCGCGAGCTCAACCGCCCCCGCAGCAAAGGTTCCTCAGCATCGGGGCTCGGCAGCTTACCCATCAGCCTATTACCTCTGCTCTGCCCGGCGCATCTGCAGGTACGCGCGGATGAACGGATCGATATCTCCATCCAGCACCCGATCCACATCGCCAACTTCCAGTCTGGTGCGGTGGTCCTTCGCCATGCGGTATGGTTGCAGAACGTAGGAGCGTATCTGCGAGCCGAAGTCGATGTCCAGCTTTGAATCCTCTACCTTCCTGCTGAGTGCCCTCTTCTTCTCCAGCTCAAACTCGTAGATCCTCGAGCGCAACATTTTGAATCCACGCTCGCGATTCTTGTGCTGCGAGCGTTCGTTCTGGCAGGCCACAACTATTCCGGTTGGAAAGTGCGTGATCCGTACCGCCGAATCGGTCGTGTTCACGTGCTGCCCGCCCTTGCCGCCGGATCGATAGGTGTCGATCCTTATGTCTTCCGGCTTGATGATTACCTCGATGCTGTCGTCGATCTCCGGCGATACATATACGCTGGCGAACGACGTATGCCGCCGCGCCTGCTGGTCGAAGGGCGAAATCCTGACCAACCGGTGTACGCCAATCTCGCTGGTCAGCAATCCATACGCAAACTCGCCGGAGACGCTGAAAGTCACTGACTTGATCCCTGCCTCATCACCGGGCTGCAGGTCGTTGACCACGGTATCAAAGCCCTTGCGTTCGCACCAGCGCAGGAACATGCGAAGCAACATCTCTGCCCAATCCTGTGATTCTGTGCCACCCGCGCCGGGGTGAATCGTCACAATGGCGTTGCTCCGATCCAGTTCCCCACTGAGCAGCGTCTCTGTCTCCAGCTTTTCCACCAGTTCGCGCAACCCGATCATCTCGCGCGCCACTTCCTCATCCACTTTTTCGCCTTCGCTGGCCAGCTCAAAGTAGGCACAGATATCTTCCACGCGGCGCGTCAATTCGCTATCGGTCGCCAATGCGTCCTCCAGGCGCTTGCGCTCGCGCATTGTCTTCTGTGAGTTTTCGGAATCATTCCAGAAATTCGGGTTGGCGGTCTGCTCTTCCACTTTCTCCAACTCAGCCTTCACCTTAGGCGAGTCAAAGATACTCCTGTAGCTCGCGAACCTTATCGCGCAATCCCGCGAACTCCTGCTCGAGCTGTTGATCAATCATGTGACTTCTACTCCTATACGGTAACTGGGCGAGTGATGTGCGCACTGCCATGGTCGCGCCAGAGCAATCCCGTGATTGAGATTATGGCACATAGCATTGGAAACCAGTCGCCGTAGCGCGTATAGATTGTCGTATCGTTCATCAGGCCGTAGGGTGCATCCAGCACGACTCGCTCATTCCGTGGAGCGACCGCAACCACCCGTCCGAGCGGATCGATGGACGCGGTGATCCCTGTGTTTGTACCGCGCAGCAGCCAGCGATGATTCTCCACCGCACGCATCCTCGCCATATTCAGGTGTTGCCGCGGCGCGCCCGACTCCCCGAACCATCCGTCGTTTGAGATGTTCACAAACACTTCCGCTCCGTGCTCGGCAAACTGCCGGACCTCTTGTGGAAACACCGACTCATAGCAGATAAACACCCCAAACCGGTGTGAGCCCACCTCCAGCGGCCTGCGCTCCGCTCCGGATGACGAATAGGTTCCAACTTCGTGGGTCAATGATTTTGCAAAACCGAATGCCCATGAAAACGGGATGTACTCACCCCAGGGCACCAAGTGTACCTTGTCATACCGCTGAACCATCGTTCCCTCTGGAGAGATCAGCAGCGCCGCGTTGAACAGCTGCTCTGGTCCCCCGGGCTGAGCCGCCGGCTGCACCGCCGTAGCTCCCGCCAGCAGCCATGACCGCTGCTCTCGTGCCAGCGCGGTTGTGGTCTCGATGAATAACCGGTCATCGGTCTCAAATGGCGCGGGAGACTCCGGCCACACAATCAGCGGTGCGATGCTGGCGTCCTGAGCTGGCTGGGGAGCCCGGCTCATGGCACGCAGCTCATCGAGCAGCCGCTTGTATTGTTCGTAGGTCCAGCGCCGTTCGATGGGTACATTCTGCTGCACCAGGGTGGCGTGCGCCTCCACGTCACTCGGCTCAATCTTCACCAGCGCAGTGGTCTGCAGCGCAATCGCTGCGGCCAGCGCCGCCACCAGCAGCGGAATCCTCCGCTTGCGATGCACCAGCAGCGTCGCCGCGAATACCGTATTCACCAGCGCAATTTCAAATGACACTCCATAGACGCCGGTCACGCTAGCCAGCCGCGCCAGGGGCACGTTGTCAATCTGAGCTGTTCCCAACAGCGCCCACGGAAAGCTCACCACGTAGGCCCTCAGCAGCTCCACCGCAACCCACAGGAACGGCGCGAGCACCAGTGCCTTGCGGCTGAAGCCGGCGCGCGATTTTCCCGCCAATGCCACGAGCGCGCCAAAGATACCATGATGCAGTCCGATATAGAGCGAAAAGAGTACCAGCAGCAGGACCGAACTCACTGGCGAGAGCCCGCCGTAGGAGTGCATCACCGAGTACACCCAGTAGCAGGTCCCACAATAAAAGACCGTTCCCGAGGCCCATCCCAACAGGAAGCCCTGCCAGACCCGTGCGGGAACCAGAAACGAATAGGCTTCGTCCGTGAGCAGTTGAGTCGCGTCCGCCTCACGCGCCCGCAGCAAAGCGTACATCAGCGGCGCCAGAGCAATCCAGCACAGCCAATACAAATTAGGTCGGGGAAAAACCAGCACCTGCAGCAGCCCGGAGACAACCGCCAGCAACCAGGCGCTCTTGTGGATGCCCTTCACAATTCAGAGTCTAACAAACGGCTGTTCACTTTGCGGCGGAATCTGTGGAACTGGTAATCGCCTACCTTTCTACAACTCAACCAACTCCAACGCACCGCATCCTCCTTGCTGAAACCAACGTGCGGCAGAACCGTGGGCCTCAGGCCTTGCGCGGACAAGAGGCCTACTTCCATAGGCGAAACTGTAACAAACTTTTCATCGATCAGCTCTGCCGTGAGAATGCCCGAATAGAGACAGGGTCCCCCCTCACATAGCAGGTAGGTGATCCCGTATCGCTCTTTCAGGATTGCCACTGCGCTCCGCAAGTCCACACCCTCGCCGTGGGCGGGCTGGTCTATGGCGATGATGTCCACCCAGGGGTGGGATTCGTGCTGTGGCTCCAGCCTCCCGGCTCCCTGCTGTGTCGTCAGGATCGTAACGTCCACGTGTTCACCGTCGAAGGCCGCGTAGTCGCTCATCTGGAAATCGGCTCGCGCGGTCACCAGTACATTTCGTTCTCTGCCGCGGCCCAGACGCGTCCTAAGCTGTTGGATTCCTGGGTCCATGACGCGGAAGACCGGACCGCGGGCTCGGGGGCGTTTCATCCTCTGTTCCTCGCGGAGCGTTCCCATGCCCAGGATCACGGCGTCGGCGTGGGCCCGCAGCAGGTCCATCAGCCAGCGATCTTCGGGAAGTCCGGAGATGTCAGCTCCGCCCGCCTCATCGCCCAGCAGCGAAACGATGCCATCCAGCGTCTGCACAAAGTTGGCATAGATCCACGGCCTGTCCGACGGAGGAGCGGGGAACGCCAGCTTGCCGTAGCGCGCCATCGCTGGATCCAGCGATGGGGAGGATTCGCCGTGATCGAACAGAACCTGGAACTCGTGCATGACGCCCGTAATCATACACGTCTGCTCTTTCCGGATCCTGCATTCGGCTGTAGCCGCTTCAGCGCCAGCAGGTGATGCGGATTTGTCATCCGAACTGGGAACCTCTGCTCTGGATTTGTCATCTTAGCTCTTATGGCTAGCTGGAAAAAAGGTCAGACGGTGCGTTTAGTTCCACTCTCGCAGGCTACGGGACACGTGCTCGAGATCTATCAGGACATGCAGCAGGTTTTCGGCGTGCCGCACATCAGCAGCTTCTTCCAGTTCCTCGGCGCTCACCCAAGCTTTCTCGATCACTTCTGGGGAACGGTGCGCCCGATCGTTCAGTCGCAAGCGTTCTTCTCCTGCGCTAACCGCTTGCGCGCCGACGCTTACACGCGCGTCCACAGCTATTTCCAGGTTCCAAATCTTAAGTCCGAGGTCACGCGCCAGCAGTTCATTCCCGGCGCAGGGGAAGAGTTGAGGGAGTGCATCAACTTCTTCTGTCACTCGATCCCGATGAGCCTTCAGCTCGCGTCACTTCTCTCCGAGTCCTTTGAAGGAGCAGCTGGAAGCCCTGATATCCCTCGCACCGCAGCGGCCAAACCTCAGCTCCGCTGCAGCATTGAATTAGTAGACGAGGAGAGCGCTGCTCCTGCCGTGAAGAGCGTTTATGCGGATATCCGGACGGCCACCAACGCCGAAGTCACTCATACGGTTTATCAGGCATTCGCACGCTGGCCAGGCTTTCTCCACAGCTATTGGAGCTCGATCAAGCCTATCGCCGTTTCGGAGCTATTTCAGTATTGCCAGAGCTCGATGAGAGAGGATGCGCTGGCGATGGTCAGCGAACTTCCCGGTCCGGTCGAGTTCAACTCCAGCGACCTGGTTGAGATGGGCATGAACCAGAGCGAAGCGGGCTCGCTCATCCGCGTCACCAACATGTTCGCCTTGAGTCTTGCCGGTTCCCTGCTGAACGTAAGCATTGCCCGCATCGCTGTTGAAGGCGGCAATCTTCGCCTCAATGCCTTTCTGTCGGATGAAGCCGAGGCCAAGACTGAACCGAAATTCCCGAGGAAGAAAGCGTCATGAAAGGCTCTCTCCAGAGGCGCTGAAGGCACGCATTTTTCGCGGCGTACCCTCCCCCCTATATATCCGGCCAAAAATTTGAAAACAGGATACTTACGGCTGGGTTTCTCAAGGGCCGACTTGGTTCCTACTTTCAGGATAGCAATTTCTGGGGGCAATACCCTCACTTGGGAGTGGTGTGCATGTAGTGTGGAATCAGCGGGTTGGGATGAGATTGAAAGAATTATTGCTTGACAAGGGTGCAGGATGGGGAGATTCAGGGCGAAAAAGTGAAATTTAGAGAGGAAAAAGCGCATTTTGGGGAGGGTACGAAGACGGCGTTTAGGAGTGTTTGCACCGGATTTGGTGCAGCAGGAGTGGCGCAATGGTGAATGGTTGAAGATCGAGAGTGTACTGGACGGGTAATCGTTTCGCCAGATATGAGGCGGCGCAGCGCGGTAGGCTTGACATCGATTTCAGTGAGACTCTAATCTTGGACGGCTTTCCGGAGCTGATTCTCCGAGTTACCAATTTAAAGATGGATTGGGGAGTGAGCATGATTGTACTTGCGGCGAAATTCGTGGGGAAGCCGGAGCGGAGAAGTGACATTATCCGATTGGCTGCCCAGGTGGCTGCGCCTTCCAGGGCGGAGGCGGGCTGCATCAGCTACAACTTTTACGAACAACAGCCTGCGAACAATGAGTTCTTGTTCTTTGAAGAGTGGACGGACCAAGCGGCTATAGATTTTCATTTTCAGACGCCGCATTTTAAAGAGTTCATGAAGGAGTTCCCGGAGCTGATTCAGGGGCAGGCACAGTTGCGCACTTACGAGGTGGGGAAGACGCGCGAGTTGTGAGGGATGATTCTAGATAGTTGGATACTTGCCCTGTTATAGACAACTATGTCAGTCGCTACATTGAAGCTCCAGAATTTCATTGGGTTTTAGCAGGCGATCAACTAACCTATGGGCCATGAACCGCGTGAGCTTGTTCGCCATCATAGTCCTACTATTTGCGACATCGCGATCCGGCACAATTGCAGCACAAAGTAAATCGCCAGTCGGAGAATTGCAGCGCGCATGGACTCTACACTTTGATGGTATCGGCCCGGTCAAAGTCGGGATGAGCCTCTCGCAATTGAATGCTGCGTTGCAAGAGAAGTTCAAGATGCCCAAAGCGCGGGATGAGCAAGGATGCTTTTACGTAACCTCCCTTCGCCACCCGCACGTCTCATTCATGATTGAGCATGGCAAGGTCTCAAGGATTGACATTGATGGTCGCGGCGTTCCTACGGACAGGGGAATTCAAGTAGGAGATTCGGAGAAAAAGGTTAGGAAGGTTTATGGAGCTGCTGTAAAAGTTGGGCCCCACGCCTACACATCGGAGGAAAGCGGCCACTACCTGACAGTTCGTAGTGGTGAGGTTGGGCTTCGATTTGAGACTGCGAAAGGTAAAGTTGATTCCTTCTATGCAGGTCGATTTGCGTCAGTTGAGTACATAGAAGGTTGCTTGTAGATGATTTGCTGTCGCAAAATCGCCATGTAGCTCACTATCTCAAGGTGAGACAGTGAGGCGAAAACCCTGTCTGCGACAGGTCTCTTGCGCTTCAGCGTAAGGTGCCACAATATTAGCGATAAGCGAGTACATCACTGTGAACGTCGGCCAACACTGCACGCGCATACTTGTGTTGCTCTACCTGACCGCTTTTGCGGTTCTTCCAGCCCATGCAGCGGAGCCTTGCATGGTCATTCATGGTCGCGCACATCTGTACGGCGGCGATGGCGGGATTCGCATCTGGCATGTCGGAACTCACCACGACTACGAACCAGATGAATCGTCCGGGGCACGCGTGGAAAAATGGCTCGAAGCTGGTGTAAATGAATCCGAAAGACATTACGCCAGCCCTGCCTCCATGGTTCTCCTTTTCGCCGATTTCCTCATCTGCCCAACCGAACCCTTCAAAAAAGGTTCAGTACAGCAAGCAAAGGTCAAGAGTGCTTCTCACCGGCACTACGTTCATCTGCACGAATAGCCACTCAGTGCGGAGGCGACATGCACGGAGGGCTCTGCGTCATACTCAATCCCGAAACGAAAACTATGACAAGAACAGAGTCAACAGCCCCACATTCGCCAACTGCAGGCGGATGTGGGCCACCGATCGTGTTTCCTAAAAGCTGCTGCTATTCTGATAGGCGCGAGTGCCGCGAGATCATCTGGTTCCGAGGAAGCGAATGAGGAGAGTTCTCTGGCAGGTCAAGGAGTTTTTTCGCCGTCATCTGCTGCTGTGCGCCTTGCTTTATCTGCTTGCCGCCTTGGCCGTTGCCTGCATGGCTTACTGGCACTGCTCGCAGGGCCATACGCTGCAAGCCCTATGCCTCGACTTTCCGTTTATTGTAGTGGGTCTCCTTGCCGCGTTCGGTTCGGTGGTCGAATGGAAGAGCCGCCCCAAACTCTGATCCCCGTCGCACCGATTACTGGGGGGCGGCCCACTCAACGCCCTTCATAAGTGATAACTGTTCATGAATCGCCAGGTATCCAACAATCCCGAAACAAAAATCGTGACAAGGACAACGTCAACAGCCCCACATTAGCCAACTGCGGGCGGATGTGGGCCACCCGTCCGTCCACATTCAGGCATGGGCCACGCGTGAATATACTTAGGCGGCTACTACTACTTTGCGCAGGACTTTTCGCATTACTTTGTTCGAGGCGGTTCTCGGCAGGCTGTCAACGAGTACAACTTCTTCTATGTGGAAGAGTGGGTTCAGGTGATCTTTGATCGCCCGCTGCATTTCGCTTCGTAATGCATCCAAGCGCACGGGCTTCGACTCCTCTTTCATTACTGCGAAGACGACCAGGCGGTCGGGGCCTCCGCCGGGGGGTGGTACGGCAACTGCGGCGGTCTCCAATACTGCAGCGAGTTTGTTGAGGACGCGCTCGAGTTCGACTGATCCGACCTTGATACCGCCGAGGTTCATGGCATCGTCGGTGCGGCCATCGGAGCGGTAACGGCCACCATCGTGGACGATCACCTGATCGCCATGACGGCGCAAGGGACGGCTCTCAAGGGCGGGACAGTTTGTGTAATAAACAGCCTCATTGTCTGCGTTGAGCAGGTGGGTCGAAAGGCCTATGGAGGGATTGCAGATGAAGACTTCGCCGGTCTCACCGGGGGCGCATGGCTTGCCTTCCTCATTCAAGAAGACGACCTCGTTACCCATGGCGATGGCGTTAAATTCCGAAGGACGTTGCGGCTCGATCAAGGTGCTGGTTGCATAGGCGCCGCCGATCTCGGTGCCTCCACAATATTCAATGATGGGGCGAGAGCTCTCATCGGGCTGGTTGAGTTGCATGAGCCAGGCATAGTCATCGGGATTGGAGGCTTCGCCGCTGGAGCTATAGGTTCTTATCGAACTCCAATCGAGGGCATCGGCCGCGCCGGTACTGCGCCAGGATTTTACGATGCTGGGAACGAGGCCCAGCATTGTGACTTTTGCATTCTGCACAAATTCACAGAAGCCGCGTTCGGTAGGAGCGCCTTCGTAGAGTGCAATCACCGACCGGTTCAACAGACTGGCATAGACCAACCAGGGGCCCATCATCCAGCCGAGACTGGTGGGCCAACAGACAACGTCGCCGGAGTGGATGTCATGATGGTACATGGCGTCTGAGCCGCATTTGATTGGGGTTGTGTGATCCCATGGGATGGCCTTGGGATCGCCTGTGGTGCCGGAAGAGAAGAGGATGTTGGTAGGGTCCGCGGGGGCGCAGGTTATGGGTTGAAAGTGCTCATTCGAACTCAGGAAAGTGTCCCATCGCAGGTCGCCAGGGCGAAGTTCGAGCTGCGTGTTGGGCTTGCCGGAGAGCACGATGGTGGTGGGCGCGTTGGCTTCGCAGACCTTTTCGTACATTGGCAGGGATTTTCCGCCTCGCAGGATTTCATCCTGGGTGAAGACTGCTTTTGCATCTCCGATGCGTAAACGCCTGGCGATTTCTTCGGGAGGGAGACTGTCAGGAATGGAAACGACAACGGCTCCAGACTTGATGATGCCCAGGTACACGGCGACGGATTCTGCCGTCATCGGCATGTCGATGGCTACGGCATCGCCCTTGGAGATGCCGAGCGCCTGCAGTCCGTTTGCGACACGGTTGCTGAGGCGGTCGAGTTGTCCAACGGTGATGGTTTCAAGACGCCCGTCGTGACGGCGGGTGATGATGGCAGGGCTCTCTGGTGAGCCGGTGAAGCAGCTTTCCGTGATGTTCAGCTCCGCGCCCTTCAGCCATTCAGGGTGAGCCACTCCATGGGAAAGATCGAGCAGACGGGTGTAGGGCTTGCGCAGCTTGATATTTAATTTGCGGATCGTGCGTTCCCAGAAGGCCTCGGGATTCCGGACTGACCAGTTATGTATCTCGGCGTAAGTTGCCGCGCGCTGCTCCTGCATGAGCGCGTATAAGTTCGATTTCCGTATCGATTCCGAGGAGGGCACCCAAGAAAAGGTCTGGTCCATATAAGCCCCTTTTATCAGAAAATCTCCGTTCAAAAGCAGAGCCGCTTACTTCTTTCGCGTCAGCCTCGCCAGGGTAGCCAGCTCTTTCAAGTACTGGGCGATGGGACGGGCG
Source organism: uncultured Acidobacteriota bacterium (assembly GCA_963738165.1). Lineage (GTDB taxonomy): Bacteria > Acidobacteriota > Terriglobia > Terriglobales > Acidobacteriaceae > TOLSYN. Next base: position 86,345 of record CAVTVE010000014.1, on the reverse strand, counting down.
GGAGTTCCCCAGAAAAGGACGCCTTTGCCGCGCAGCACCTTTTTACTTGGGATGCCGCACTGGGCTCCGAGGATTACGCCCTGCTCGATATGGACGTGATCGGCGATGCCGACCTGTCCGCCGACGATGACGCCATCCTCTAGGACGGTGCTACCGCTGATGCCGGTTTGTGAGGCGATGACGACGTTGCGGCCAATATGGACGTTGTGGCCGATCTGCACGAGGTTGTCGAGTTTGACTCCTTCGCTGATGATGGTGGCGTCGAGCGCGCCACGGTCGATGGTGGTGTTGGCTCCGACCTCGACGTCACTGCCGATTTCGAGGCGGCCGATCTGCGGGAACTTGTGGTATCGGCCGGTGGCGGGGTCGGGGACGAAGCCGAAGCCGTCGCCGCCGAGGACCGCACCGGCTTTTACGATCACGCGGTCACCGAGGGTGGTACCGGAGTAGATCACGACGCGGGCGATGAGATGGCAGTCCTCGCCGATGGAGACGCCGGGGGCGACGATGCATCCGGGACCGATGCGGGTATGCGCGCCGACCTTTGCTCCGGCACCGATGACGGCCAGGGCTTCGACGGAGACGGAGGAGTGCAGCTCGGCGGTGGGATCGACGACGGCTGAGGGGTGGACGCGTGGTGTTTTGGGCTTCGAGGGAGCTACTCCGGCGGGGAGTTCTTCGGTGTTCTGGTGGCGGCGCAGTTCCTCAGCGGCGCGGGCGAAGGCCAGGCGGGGATTGCGGGCGCGCAGGAGAACTTTACCGGAGAGGTTGGTGGCTGGCGCGGCGTTATTCGCGGCGTCATTCGCGGCGTTATTCGAAACCCCATCCGCAACATCTACGGGGACAATGACAGCGCCTGCGCGGGAGGCGAAGGCGGCTTGCAGAGCCCGCGGCTGCTCGGCGAAGACGAGGCTCTGGAGAGTGGCGGCGGCGAAGCTGGCAACCCCGCTTACCTCAACGTCACCGCCTTCGCAGACCGCGCCAATCCGTTCTGCTAGTTCACTGGTTTTCATACGTCCGTTGTACCACTCCTGCGATTCTCTTTCGAGACGATTCTCATGAACTCTGGTCTGCTCGCATGCATCTAAGCGAACTATGCCTCGCCGCGAAACTATCGTCGAGATTGAGGGTCGCCGCCTCTCGTTGAGCAATCTGGAAAAAGTGTTGTACCCGGAGGCCGGCTTCACCAAGGGACAGGTGATCGACTATTACGTTCGGGTGGCGCCCATGCTGCTGCCGCATCTGGCGGGACGGCCGCTCACGGTGAAGCGGTATCCGGATGGGGTTGGGGGGATGTTTTTCTACGAGAAGAACTGCCCGCGCAAGCGTCCGGAATGGGTGGCGACGGCTCCGATCTGGAGCGAGGGCAACCACCGCTGGATGGAGTATTGCGTGGTGCAAAACCTGCCCAGCCTTGTCTGGGCGGCCAACCTGGCCTCTCTGGAACTGCACACCTCGCTGTCGATGGCATCGGCGATGCAGCATCCCTCGTTTATGGTTTTCGATCTGGACCCGGGCGAGCCGGCGAACATCGTGCAGTGCTGCCAGGTGGCGCTCTGGGTGCGCGACGCATTTTCGCGCGCGGGACTGCGGAGCTTTGCCAAGACCTCCGGCTCCAAGGGATTGCAGGTTTACGTTCCGATCAATTCGGGTGCGAGCTATGAGGAAACCAAGCCCTTTGCTCACCAGCTTGCGCTGAGCCTGGAGCGCAAGCATCCCGAACTGGTAGTCAGCGACATGAAGAAATCGCTCCGGACCGGCAAGGTTCTGGTGGACTGGAGCCAGAACGACGAGCACAAAACCACGGTATGCGTTTACTCGCTGCGAGCCCGGCCGCGCCCCACGGTTTCGACTCCGGTGAGTTGGGCGGAGGTAAGCCGCTGTCTGCAATCGAACGATCCGGCGAAGCTGGAATTCACCGCTCCCCAGGTGCTTGAGCGCGTGGACCGGCACGGCGACCTCTTCGCTCCGGTGCTCACGCTGCACCAGCAACTGCCCGAGTTTGCGGAGAGTGACGCTGCGCCACGGCGTGCGAAGAGCGCAAGCCAACCGGAGGCGATGCGCAAGCCGGTAAGGCCGGCACGCAAACGAAGCACGGCGAGCCGAAGCCGACGTACCGCGTAAAGACGCAATCCTCTGTTTATGGATAAAACATCGGGATAAATATGGAGTTAGAATCAAAGCGAGAGTCGCAGTGGCGCCGTTCTTCGGGGCGCAATGTAAAAGCAACAGCGGTTACGGGTTCGACAGTCTAAGAGCGGGAATTTGCTTTTTGCCGGGGTTGATGCCGGTCAATCAGCGGCGGAGGAAATCATGCAGAACTGGAAGAAAGCGCTGGTTTACGGCGCGGTTGGAGCGGGCGCAGTGCTGGCGCTCACCGGCCACCGCAAGATTGGGATTGCATCGATTGCGAGTGGGCTCGCGATGCTCGCCAGCGAGTACCCGGAACGCTTTGAAGCGATCTGGGACAATGCTCCCGAATACGTCGATCGTGCCAGCCAGATCTTTGCGACGCTGAGCCGATTAAGCGAGAAGTTCGCGGAAGAAGTCGAGCGCCGCAGCGTCGACTCGTATGAGCAGGTGCATAGATTCAGCGACTAGAGGCGCCTTCTCGAAAGACCCACATCTGCTAACTGCGGCAGATATGGGGGCACCATCGGGCTCGCCCATCTGCATTGCCATCATGTCTTCTGAGGGGGGCGACGCCTGCAGGTAGGGAGTGTTGTTCTTGCGTCGCGAACCTGAATTCGGCGGCAGAATGGCCACGCGGAAGGGGGCTGCCTGGGCGGTGAATTTCACCAGCACGGAGTGGTAGCCGCTCTCGGCGTGAATGGTTGCACGCAAGACTCCTGGCGCATTCGGCCTGCTTTCAACGACCCTTCGTCCATCCACGAAGACGATGGCCTCGGCGCTGCTCTCCAAGTAGACATTCCATTCCCCGCTATCGCTCAGGTAGGTGCTGGAGCTGGCGTAAAAGACGCCTTTGTGCGAGGCCAGAGCAGGTGGCAAAGCGAATCTGCCTTCGGGAAAGACCATCTCGTAGTGTTGCATCTGATGGGGTCGCAACGCGGCTTTCACTGCTTCTTTCTCAGGCGCAAATTCACGCTCAAGATCTTTTTCGCCACGCCCAAATCGTCCGCACAGATGCCAGTCGGTAAGCAGTCCGGCCTCACGCGAGTCCGCCAGCAACTCCTCGATACGCATGTTCGCATCCGGCTTGTCTCCGGAGTACGAACCGGTGGTGGAGCGCATCGCCGTGCTCTCGGAATAGCTCTGCCCATCTGTACTCGACGTCTGCACGTCCTGGGCACTCAAGGACTGCGCAGACAAAGCGATTGCGGCGGCCAATAGGATTGGAATCAGCGGCAAACCCGTCTTGGCACTGGGGTATGTCATGGCAATGCAATCCTGAATTCGCGCTGCAAGGCCTCGTCCGCAGCCTGGCAGAATGCGCGGAAGGCCGCATAGTCTTCGGCTTTGACGGTCATCGGCACAAGCTCCGTGTAGGTTTCAACGCGCAGTTTGCGCCCGTTCCGCTGATAGCTGACTTCAATTCTTCCAAACTCCGTTTGCAGACTGGTATTGGCTGGCAGCACGGCTCCGGCGTTCTCGGGGAGCTCGTAATCAAACACCTCGTGCTCGCTCGGCGTGGCGGGCACCAGTAGAGGATTCCGCCGCATGCGCTGAGTCGCATATTTCCTGGTCAGGCCGGCTGTATTCAGCGAGCTGCGCAGGCTCAAACTGCGCGAACCCTGCGCCGCGTCGATGGACCCCTCGATTTTTAATTCTACTTCGTGCGAAGCCCGCGCCGTACCCTCGGCTACCGCGTGCGCGATTTTCACCGTGGGATAGAACTGGGCCAGAGTTGCACGATAGCTTCCGGCAAGGTCGTCGGACTCGCTGGTGCGCCGTTGCTCGGCGGCAAAATATCCCGAAAATTTAGTCTCCGAGGAGAACTGCACCTGGCCGTCGCGCGCGAGCTGCGCCGTTACCTGGCGCGTTATGCGATTCGCCTCGGGAGGCGTAAAGGGCACAGTGTGCCGGGTGGCTTTTCCTTCGGCGTCGAGGGTCATGGCGAGGGCGCCCTGGTCGTCGGGGGGAAGCTCGCCGAGGGCGGCGTATTCAGCGGTGCCGTCGAGGTAGAGGCTGAGTTCGGGAACGTAGGCCACGGCGTGGTTGAACAGCTGCACCGAGAAGGCATCCGGGTCCACATCGCCCGCCGAGCGGGTGCGCATCATGGCAAACTCGGCCGGCACGCCAACCGCGCGCAGCAAGGCCACGATCATCGCCGCCTTGTCCTTGCAGTCGCCAAAGCCGCGCCGCTCTACCATGGCCAGCGGATAAGGCTGGTAGCTGTGTACGCCGAACTCGAAGGCAACGTACTTGGTGCCGCGCTGCACGCTCTCATACACCGCCTGCACCTTGCCCTGCGTGCTCAGGTTGCGCGCCAAAATCTGATCGGCGATGGCTTGCAGTTTGTCGTCCAGCTTCAGGCTCGGCTCGAGCAGGCTGCTGTACCAGCGGCCAAAATCCTCGATGGAGCCGATGCTGGAGACATGCAGGTAGGGACCGCTGACGCTGGCTCCCGGCGAAAGCGCCTCATAGGGCTGTGCGGCGATATCGTGCATCTCCCAAACTTGTGTGGTCTCCTCGGCCGTCTGCCGCACCGTGGCCGCGGGCAGTCCATGCTCGACCGCATAGAGCTTCATTGCCGTGGGCGCGATCAGCACGCGCCGCCGCAGCCGGGTCTGATACCCATCGCGGAATAGATCCATGCGCGCGTAGTAGCCGCCCCAGGGGTTGACCGCCGAGGCGGGCAGCAGGCGGTATTCGAGCTCGACCAGGTCGCCCGGCTGCAGCTGCGGAAAGCGCAGATCGCGCGAGCGTGAGTCAAAGTACATCGCCGAGGCCCGCTCTTCGACCGGCTGGTCGGCGGAGACGATGGCGGCAAGCTCGCTGCCATTGCGCTTGAGCACCCGCGCCCGCACGATGCAGAGCGTCTCGCTCATGGCGGCATACATCACCGAATGGGTGGAAAAGTTTCTTGCGCCCTGCGCGGTGTTGATTCGCCACACCTGCTGCACGTGCGCCGAGGTCAGGCCGTCGCGCCCCAGGCTGTCTTTACGCAGGCGATCGATGCGAATGTCGGCGAGGGCCTCGATGTCTCCGCTGGCGTGCTTTGCCGCCTGGGCGGCGTGTCGGGCATCGACCAGGAACTCGCTGTCATCGGGCAGCTCGGGCGCGCCCGCAAGGCGTCCGACGGGATGGGCGGCGGCGATCTGCATCAGCAATTCGGCCTGCTGCGGGGAGTCGGAGGCGGGAAGCATGGCGGAGACTGCCGCGTTGAGGGCGGCAGCGTCGTTATCGGTGCCGTCGGCAGCCAAGGCCTTCAGCTCGCTGACAAATTGCTTGCGCTGCTCCGGATTCCGGCTGGCGAGAAACTGCAGTGAGAGGCTTTCAAAATCGTGCGCGCCGGAGTTCGCAACTGCAGATTCTGTGACTTCAGATTGTGTGACGACAGTTTGGGTAATAGCAGACTGCGTGATTGGAGACGAAGTGCTGGGCGCCGCGGCAGCAAAGACCGATGCTGGCCAAAGTGACGATAGCAATAATCCGGCGAGTACGTGGCGGCGCGTCATGACTCCTGCTGGACCAGTGAAGACCCGAAGAACGCCGAATATGGAAGGACAGGCCGCGGGAGACTGGTTTGAGTTCCGCGGCCTGTGTTCCTTGGACTTGACTCTCCCCTGCGCGTGTATTCCCCCAGAGAATTCGGCTCACTGAAGAGCGTTCGTCCAAACGTCTTTCGTTCAGGTTATGGAGAGAGTTTGCCCTAAGCGGGCCTGCGTGGAAATGCATGGGAGCACCTAGGTATTCAAGGAGTTTCTCCTTAGTTCTGGGAGTGTGGTAGTACGGCTCCGAGGCGTACGGTTGGCCACGTATGGATGTGGATTCCGGCCGCCAGGCGGCGAGAAATGCTGGCCTACTGGCCGTGTCCCTGCGTACATGATGAAAAGGCGAATTTTTCGTGTTTTTTCTTTGCAAAGCTGCGTATGCTTACTGAATGGCAAATGCTCCGAGCTCAAAGGTTCAGCCGCCGGTTGCAGCGAAGAGGAAGGGTACAGAGGTTCCTCCCGAGCACCAACCGCACGCATCGAGGAAGGTGAAAATCGCAGTGGTCGAGAGCGATCCTCTGCGCTTTATTGGCTTTCGCGCGCTCTTTGATTCCGAGCCGGACATGGAACTGGTCTCGGCTTCGGCCAGCGACATCGCCAGCAACGCCGATGCCGATCTGATCCTGCTCGGTAGCCGCAGCGGTCAGAATCTGTTCGACGTGATGGCGGGACTGAAGGCGACGCGGCCGGATCTGCGCATTCTGGTGACCGGAGCGGGGGTCGACGACGAGATGATCCTGAAGGCACTGGCAGCCGGCGCGAAGGGATACGTCGATGAGGCTGCGAGTCCTGACGAGTTCGCGATGGCGATCCGCATTGTTCACCAGGGCTCGGTCTGGGCTCCGCGGCGCGTGCTCTCTACGTTCATTGAGCGGGTCACATCTTCTCCGGGAAGAATTTTTCCGGCGGGGCGCGTGACTTTTACCGACCGCGAAAAAGAGGTCCTCGAACTGCTGGTGGCGGGACGCTCCAACAAGGAGATCGGCTCCGCATTGGGAATTGAGGAGCGCACGGTGAAGGCACATGTCGCGAAACTGATGCGCAAGGTCGGGGTGCAGAATCGCATTGCGCTCTCGGTCCATGCCATCACGCACTCACTGGTCTCATCCAGCCGATAAAGCAATTCCTATCAAGGTATCTCTCATGGTCACCCGCGCGGTGACCATGATTGCTTGCGCGAAAATTACAACTTCAAATTCGCCCGGTGTTATTCTCAGCCTATGTTCGCCGTTGCTGATAGCGATTCCGCGTTACTGCTGACCGAAGAGATCCTCGTGCTGGCAACCATCGTGGGCTCTATCGCTGCGCTTCCTGTCTTTATCGAGTTTATTTCCGATTACCGCAAGCGGCGCGAACGCATTTATCTAAATCTGGATGATGTTGCGGTCAGCACTTTGAGTCCGCGCCTGGCGGGCCTGGACAACTTGCTTGAAGGCATCGCCGATCTGGTGGATCGGGCAAGGACGCCGTCGGCCTATAAAGATCTGAAGATCGGCAATGAGGTGCTCATCATCGGGCCCAACCAGAGCGGGAAGAAGAGCCTGGCGCAGCGCATCGCGCAGATGGCGGGCATGGAGCGCCTGGTGACCGTGTACAACCCGCGCGATAGTTACGCATTGGCCAAAGCCAAGGATATTGTGCGCGGCCACAAGCGCAAGAAAGTTATGCTGCTGCTGCCGCGCATCGACCTGGCGTACCAGACGGGCGATCCGGAGTTACTGGCTGAACTCGATGCGCTGATTGAGAGCATGTCGGAGGCTCCGAATGTTCTGGTGGTGGCGACGACGGTGCGGTTTGCGGCAGACAGCGATCTGGATAACATATTCGGCATCAAACTTGCGCTTCCCGGCGCCGGCCTGAATCCCGCTGACCGGCCGGAAATCTCCGGTGATGCAGCGCGGGTCTTATCCGAGGTTACTCACTTTTATCTCTCCGAAGCACAGCGCGGAGGCTTTCAACTGGAAGGGGTGAGCGAGGACGAATTCAGGTCGCGCATTCTTGACTGTGTTGTGAACCCTGCGGAAATTGAAGATATTGTGGTGCTTTGCCAGACCACGGCACTGTATCGCCAACGGACTAGGAAGACATCGCGCGCAATTATCACGAGAGAAATTCTGGAAACGGCAATCGGGCGGGTTGTGGCCCGTTAGAGCAGTACACGACCAGTACACATTTATCCAATGACAAAGAGTTATGATTCAGCAGTGCGGGTTTAACTCTGTATGGAAGGAAACACCATGAAGAAATGTTTGATTGCGCTCGTCGTTCTTCTCTCAACCACCGCGGCCCTGGCTGACCGCGGCGATGACATCGATCGTCTGGAGAGCGGCGCCACGGTAATAAAGGAGATTATGTCGGCTCCCGACAGCGGCATACCCGACGAAGTAATCTCCCATGCCAAGTGCATCGCCGTGATACCCAGCATGCTGAAGGCGGCATTTGTGTTTGGCGGAGCCTACGGTAAGGGCGTGGCTAGCTGCCGCACGGAGACGGGCTGGAGCGCGCCCGCATTCTTCTCACTGAGAGGCGGAAGCTGGGGCCTTCAAATTGGAGGACAGGCCGCCGACATCGTGATGCTGATCATGAACGATCGTGGTATGGACGGCCTGCTGCAAAGCAAGGTCAAGCTGGGCGGCGACGCCAGCGTTGCCGCCGGTCCGATAGGCCGCCATGCCGATGCATCGACGGATTGGAAGATGCGGGCCGAGGTGCTGACCTACTCCCGTACCCGCGGCCTCTTCGCAGGCATCTCGCTCAATGGCGCCGTGCTCACCGAGCACAAGGATGACACTCGCGACTTCTATGGCAAAATGGTGCCCTTCCGAACCATCCTTACGGGCAAGGTTGAGGCTCCCAAAGAAGCAGAGCTCTGGCGCGGTACGCTGGCGAAGTACGCGGGAAGGTAAAGCCGCAAAGTTTCGCTTCGGCAGTTTAGAATTGGGTTAGCTAGTCCAAGAACGCCCGCCCGCATCATTGGGGCGGGTTTTTATTTCGCTGTCTACCGCGTAAACCTTCTCCAGCAACTCGCGTCCAATTGGTTGACCTTGCAAGTTGCGGTTTGATACGGTCAAAGCTCGACTCATGCGTGTTTGGTTGGAGTATCTTCCTGTCTGGCTCATCGCACAGACGCTGCGATGGCTGCCGCGTCCGGTGGCGCGCAGTGTTGCCCGTGGTATCGCGATTGCATTTTATTCGTGCCACCCGCGGCTGCGGCGGGTGGGAATGCGCAACCTTGAATTGGCGTTGCCGGAAAAGACGGTTGCCGAACGCGAACGGATTCTGAAGGGCGTTTATCTCTCGCTGGGGCGCCTGCTCGCCGAGATTCCAAAGTTTCCCGACTACACGCTGGAGAATGTAGAGCGCGTTGCTGTCTACGACGGTTTGGAGAATTATCTTGCGGCGCGCGACCGGGGCAAGGGCGTGCTGTTCATGACGGCGCATCTGGGCGGCTGGGAGATTGGATCATTTGTCCACTCCTTGCACGGTCATTGCCTGAACATCGTGGTGCGCGACCTGGACAATCCCCTGCTCAACGGCTGGGTCCGCCGTCTGCGCACGTTGCATGGCAATAAAACGTTCGCAAAGGATGAGTACGCGCGCGGGCTGCTGGCCGCGATGAAGCGCGGGGAGACGGTCGGCGCCCTGATGGACACCAACATGACTCCGCCGCAGGGAGTTTTCGTGAACTACTTTGGAGTGCCGGCGTGCACTGCGGGCGGAATTGCGCGGCTCGCCATGCGTACCGGGGCTGCTGTGCTTCCGGCTTTCACGATCTGGGACGAATCATTAGGCAAGTACCGCATCCGCTTTGAACCGGCGATTCCCACCGTGTGCACCGGAGACGATGACGCCGATGCGGTTGCCAACACTCAGAACTACACCACTGCTATTGAGCAAGCGGTGCGTGCCCATCCCGATCAGTGGCTCTGGGTGCATCGACGCTGGAAGACTCGTCCTGCAGGCGCACCAGGACTTTACTAATACTCGTCGTTCTCACCCGCAACACACTGCCCCTGATCAACATCCAATTGCTCATGCCTGAGGCCGATGAAAGAGCGCTGCCGATGAGCAGCTCCACTCCCCCGGTGTTTGCGGCCGAGCAACGAGCCCTGTTCGTTGAAGTACTCAGGCTGTTTATCGCGCATCACATCCCATTCGCGGTGAGCGGAGCCTTTGCCCTGCATCAGCACACTGGAATCTGGCGCGACACCAAGGACCTCGATTTCTTTCTCGTTCACGAAGAAGTGCCACGCGCGCTGGAACTGCTCGCCGCCGAAGATTTTGAAACGGAAGTGTGCGACCCGGTGTGGCTCTGCAAAGCGCGACGCGCAGACTTTTACGTGGACCTCATCACCGGCATGAGTAATGCGGTGATCACGGTGCAAAAGGAGTGGATCGACCGGGCGAGTCACGCCGAAGTATTAGGAGTCCCGGTGAAGGTTCTGGCGGCGGAGGAGCTGATCGCATCCAAGTTGTTTGTCACTCGCCGCGAGCGCTTTGACGGCGCTGACATTGTGCACGTGATTCATGGGACGGGCGGAAAGCTGGATTGGGACCGCATTCTGCAATTAATCGGCGAACACTGGACGATGTTATTGTGGGCGCTGATTCTCTATCAATACGTCTATCCCGCGCATTCGGAGTTTGTGCCGCGCTCACTATGGAATGAGCTGTTATCGCGGCTGCGCAATGAACTCGAGCACCCCGATCCGAACGCACATTTCCGTGGAAGCTTGATCGATGAGAATATGTTTGCCATCGACAGCAACGAGTGGGGGATGGCGAATCTGAATCAGCAGATGAGGAGTGCAAGGAATACGGCGCGGGGTAAGAGCTAGACTGATCCCCACTTTTGCCAACTGCTGGCGGATGGGGCCCACCCTGCCAGCAAGACCACGAGGAAGCTGAATGAGAATCGCGGCAGTTGCAGACCTTCATTACAGTCCGCAAACTTATGACAAGATTCGCGAGCAGATGATGCGCGTGCGCGACGACGCCGATGTGCTGGTGCTCGCCGGGGACCTCACCAACTACGGGCGGGTCGCCGAGATGGATTCCCTGCTGACCATGCTGGTGCGGCTGCGCATTCCTATTGTCGCGGTGCTGGGCAATCACGACTTTGAGAGCGGCGAACAAGACGAGTTGATGAAGGTGATGGCGGCGGAAGGGATCAAGGTGCTGGATGGCACCGGCTATGAGCGCGATGGCGTAGGCTTTGCCGGGACCAAGGGGTTTCCAGGGGGCTTCGGACGCGGCATGCTCACCGCCTTCGGTGAGCCTGAGGTAAAGGCGTTTGTGCAGAGCTCGATTAACGAGGGATTGAAGCTGGAGCGCGCGATGGCGCAACTGCGCACCGAACGCCGAGTGGTGGTTGTGCATTACGCACCCGTCGGCGACACGGCGAAAGGTGAACCGCTGGAGATCTATCCTTTCCTCGGAAATTCTCGACTTGCTGAGGTGGTGGATCGGCAAGGCGCGAACCTGGTGCTGCACGGCCACGCACACCATGGCTCGCCAGATGGCAAGACTACAGGGGGTGTTCCTGTACACAACGTTGCGCTGCCACTTTTAAGGGCGAATGGAGTCTTGACGCCATACCGGCTTTTTGACGTTTGAGCGCTGGAATCGTGCCCGGCCCGGGGTTCGACAGTCTCCGCTGCGGGGCTGTAAACTCGAAAGTTCGGAGGCTTGCAAGGCTTCCGCGGAGGCACGATGAGACGGCTGAAAGCCTACCTTCCTCTGTTTGTGCTGCTCTGCGCTCTGCAGACGGTACTGGCGCAGGATTTAGCTTCATTTGAAAAACGAGTTCACGTTAAAAAGCTTTCCAATGGACTTACCGTTCTGTTCTTAAGCCGGCCACAAGCGCCGGTCTTCTCCTTCTTCACGTTGGTGGATGCGGGTGATGCGCAAGATCCCGACGGTAGGACGGGACTGGCGCACATGATGGAACACATGGCGTTCAAGGGCACGGACGAGATTGGCACCACGAATTATCCGGCGGAGAAGGCGGCCCTGGCGAAGGTGGAGTCGGCTTACGCGGCTTACGATCAGGAAAACAATCGCGTGGTGAATCGCGATGAGAAGAAAATTGCGGAGTTGAAGGCGGCCTGGGAGAAGGCTCGCGCAGAAGCCGACAAGTACGTGGTGAAAAATGAGTTCGGAGAGATTATCGAGCGCAATGGCGGAGTGGGACTGAACGCTTCGACAGGGCTGGACCACACCCAGTACTTTTACTCGCTGCCTGCGAACCGGCTGGAACTGTGGGCCTATCTGGAGTCGGAGCGCTTTCTGCATCCGGTGATGCGCGAGTTCTATAAGGAGCGCGACGTGGTGATGGAGGAGCGGCGCATGCGCACCGACTCATCGCCTACGGGACGCCTGGTGGAGCAGTTTCTCTCGGTTGCTTACGACGGCAGCCCCTATCATCGTCCGGGGATTGGCTACGCGAGCGACCTGAGGCACTTCTCCGCCACAGACGCGGCAAGGTTTTTCAAGACTTACTATGTTCCGAGCAACATGGTGGTAGCCGTGGTGGGCGATCTGGACGCGGATAAGGTATTCGCAATCGTGGAGAAATATTTTGGGCGAATCCCCTCCGGTCCCAAGCCGGAGGAGTACGAAACGGCGCAGACCAAGCAGACTTCCGAGCGCAGGGTGGTACTGCACGAAGCCTCGCAGCCCTTCTATATTGAGGGCTACCAGAAGCCGAACTATCGAGACAAAGACGACGTTGTGTTTTCGGTGATCAGCGGCGTGATGAGCGAAGGGCGCACCTCACGCCTGTACCGCTCGCTGGTGCGCGACCAGAAGATTGCGGTGGCAGCGGAGGGCTTCAGCGGTTTCCCGGGAGACAAGTACCGCACCCTTTACGCGTTTTATGCGGTGCCCGCACAGGGACACAGCGCAGACGAGATGGGCAGCGCGATCCACGAGGCGATTGAAAAGCTGAAGAGCGAAGGAGTGAGCGCCGACGAATTGAAGATGGTGAAGACGCGCTCAAAAGCCGCACTGCTGCGCAGCCTCGCCAACAATCAAGGCTTGGCAGGTAACCTGGCCTCGAACCAATTGAAGTACGGCGACTGGCGCGAGTTGTTCCGCCGCATCGACAAGATTGACGCAGTGACCAACGAGGACGTAAAGCGCGTGGCGAATGAGATTTTCGTGGAGAACAATCGCACGGTTGGAATCCTGGAAACAACCAGAGCTGCGAAAGGGGCACAGCAATGAAGACGAAGTTTCTGATGACGGCGATGAGCGCCGCCTTGTTATACCCATTGTTGCTGGGGTCCATGCAGGCGCAGGGGAATGCGACGAAAGCGGCTCCCGGTGTAGGCAAAGGGATCGCGACTAACTGGAAACAGATTACGATTCCTGCGCTGCCTCCGTTTAATCCAAAGCAGCCGAGACGGGTGGAGTTGGCGAATGGCATGGTCGTGTTTCTGACCGAGAATCACGAACTGCCGCTGATCTCGGGCTCGGCGATGATCCGCGGCGGGTCGGATTCCGAACCGGCGGATAAGACCGGACTGGTCGAGATATACGGCGGAACGTGGCGTATCGGGGGCACGGAAAAACTTTCAGGCGATCAATTGGATGACTACCTCGAGGCTCGCGCAGCCAAGGTGGAGACCGGCGGCGGCGACTCGGATACGACGATCAGCTTCAACTGCCTGAAGGCTGACTTCCAGGACGTATTCGGAATTTTTGTAGACCTGCTGCGCAACCCGGCATTCCGGGAAGATAAGCTAACGCTGACCAAGAAGCAGATGTACAGCAGCATCTCACGCCGCAACGATGAAACCGAGGGGATCTCACAGATTCAGACCGACATTCTGGGATATGGCAAGAACAGCGCGTATGCACGGATTCCCGAGTATGCAACGGTGGCAGCGGTGACGCGCGAAGACCTGCTGCAATGGCACAAGCAGCATACGACTCCGAACAACATGATCTTTGGCATCGTAGGCGATTTCGACTCGAAGGAGATGGAGGCGACGCTGCGGAAGGCCTTTGGCGATTGGCCTAAAGGCGAAAAGATCAAGGAGCCGAAGATTGCGATTGAGCCGGCAAAACCCGGCATTTACGTGGTGGACAAGAACGACGTGAACCAGAGCGAGATTCGCATGATCGGCATGGGAATCGAACGCAAGAACCCGGACTACTTTGCGCTGCAGGTAATGAACGAGATCTTCGGCGGCGGATTTTCGTCGCGGCTGTTCGTCAACCTGCGCACCAAGGCGGGACTGGCTTACGCGGTCGGCGGCGGCGTGGGCAGCAATTGGGACCATCCGGGGCTGACCGTATTGGAGATTGGAACCAAAACGGAGACCACGACCGAAGCGATCAAAGGACTCTGGGAGCAGATTGACCTGCTGAAGAAAGAAGCGCCGAGCGCGTTGGAGATGAAGCGCGCGAAGGACGCGATCCTGAATTCTTTTATCTTCAACTTCGATACGCCTGCAAAGGTTTTGCGTGAGCAGGAGACCTATGAGTTTTACGGATATCCGAGCGACTTCCTCGAACGGTATCGCGCGGGCGTGGAGAAGGTGACCTCGGCGGACGTGCTGCGGGTCGCCAACAAGTACGTCCACAAAGATGAGTTGAAGGTGCTGGTGGTGGGTAACGCCAGCGGGTTTGAAAAGCAACTTGCGGCGCTCGGTCCGGTAACGCCGGTCGACATTGCCATTCCTGCTCCGGAGGCGAAGACCGGAGCGGCGCACCCGGTGAAAGGCATTGCTGCGGCCGCGATGGCTACAGCGCCGGAGGCACGGGCGGGCGGTGTTCGTCATTAACGACATGGAATTGAACGCCAAGTTCGAGAAGCCGCAGAAGTAAAGGGATTCAGCGCGGAGGTTGAGGACTGAAAAGCCGGTGCATATGTGAACGCATGGGAGGAAAAAATCGATTGCGGTTGAGTTGACTCTGGGGCGGCACGGGAGATTTGAGCGGTGCGGGGGATTCCTCGCTGCGCTCGGAATGACAACTTAGGAGCAAAGGCAAAAACAAAGGCAAAAACAAGGGCAACAGGACGACTGAGAATGCGGGCGGCCGCCGGGCGCGACTTTCTTAGCGAAAAAAGAAACGGCGCGGGAATGACCCGCGCCGTTGTTGTTGATCGAGAAGCAAGTGCCGTTTGTTGCGTTATTCCTTGGTGGCCAGCGCCTTGGGCTGATAGACACAGAAGGGTTCTTCGGCCATGTAATTACCGTCGACGGCGTAGGCGCGGGCGCGGCAGCCCATGCAGACGTTGCGGAACTCACAGCACCCGCACTTGCCTTCCAGTTTTTCGGTGTCGCGCAGGTCGGTAAAGACCTTGGCATCGTTCCATATCTCAGAGAACGGCTGCTTTTTGAGATCGCCGGCGATGGCGGGGAGGTATCCGCAGGGGAAGACTTCGCCGTCGAAGGAGATGAAGCAGACGCCGGTTCCGGCGAGGCATCCCTTGGTCATGGCGTTCATGGCATTGGGGTCTCCGCCGGGATGTCCGTGCGGATGGGGCATTCCGTCGTGACGAAGACCGCTTTTGCCAAACTTCTCATAGTTGGTCTTAAAGGCAATGCCTGTGGAGCCGGGCATCGTCATTTCAGTGGCGCCGATAGCGGGCTGGGCAGCTTCAGTGGCGGCGGGAGTGGCGCCGTAGCCCTCCTGCTTGCGCTCTGCGGCGCGGCGCTGGCGAACCACTCGGAAGTAGTGCGGGGCGCAGGTGGCCTTGAGCTCGATGTCGCCGGTGGCGGCTTGATCGTAGAACCAGTTGAGAATGCGCTCGTACTCATCGACGGCAACCATCTGCGACTCGGCGATATCAACGCCGCAGCCGACGGGAACGAGCAGGAAGGTGTGGAGGGCGTCAGCACCGAGGCCGCGCACCAATTCCAGCACCTTGGGAAGTTCGACGGCATTGTGGCGCGCGATGGTCATGTTGATCTGCACCGGCATGCCGAGCTCTTTCAGGTTTCTGAAGCCGTAGATGGCGGCATCAAATGCTCCGGGAATTCCTCGGAAGGTGTCGTGCGTCTCGGCATTGGCGCCATCCAGGGAGATGGAGACGCGCTTGACGCCACAGTCGACAATCTTCTGCGCAATTTCCTTTGTGACCAGGGTGCCATTGGTGGCAAGCGCTACGCGCAACCCCTTGTCCGTGGCATATTGCGCGAGTTGGAAGATATCCGGGCGATAGAGCGGCTCGCCGCCGGAGAGCACGAGGATGGGATTGGAGAACTCGGCGATCTGATCGATGATGCTCAGGGCTTGAGCCGTCGGCAGGTCAGAAGGGGAGGCCAACTCGGTGGCCGTGGCACGACAGTGCACGCAACGAAGATTACAACCTTTGGTGACTTCCCAAAAAACAAGGCGGGGCAGATACTTGCCGCCGCCGGTATGAGGGCTCGCGCTCATGAGTTCTCCTAGATAAACGATCCTGACTTCAGACCGCAAACTTAAGATACGGCACTGGATAAAGGACGACCAATGATTCTAGTCACAGAACTGTTGTGACGCGCGTCACACAACGCCTGGAAGTGTAATCCCGCAGGATAGTTAGTGATTAGTCAAGAAACGGCCCCGGCGGAGAGTATCCACCGGGGCGAGGTTTTCTTCCGGTTACGGTCCGACGCCGCCGTTGTGGCAGTCGGAGCAGTTGACTGAGCTCAGGTCACCCAGATCGATGGGGTGCTGGAACGTCATCGCCGTGTTCACTACGGCTTGAGGCAGCACGCCTGTTTCCTCGCTGAGGACGGTGTGGCAGGAGTTGCACTCCTTGGAGATGACCTTGCCATCCTTGCTGACGTGGTTGCCGTCGTGGCAGCGGAAGCAGCCGTTGAAGTAATAGTGGCCGACGTTATCCGGGTGCGTACGCCAATCCACCTTCATCTCCGGGAAGATGTTTTCGCGGAAGATGCGTTGCAGCTCCAGCACCATGTTCTGGATGTCGCCACCGTGAACCTTGGCGATCTGAGGATACTTCTCCTGATAGAAGGCCGGAATATTCTTGGCGATGGCCTCCTGCGCCTCGGCGGTGGTCTTGTAGGTTGCGGTCAGGATCTGCACGCCTTGCTGTTTGGCAAAGGGCAGCGTGGTGCTGATGCGGTTGGCGGCCAAGGCCTGATCGACGGCGCGGTCCGGAGGCGTATAGACGTGCGTGGGACGATTGTGGCAGTCGATGCAGTCCATGCGGCGCTGGTCGAGTTTAGAGATCGCAGCGGCATCGGTTCCGGCGGCGGTGTACTCGGTGACATTGCCGTTGCGATCGGTCCTGCGAACCCAGGCGATGTTCTGGCGCTTGGGATCGCTCCTGTACTCGATCTTGTTGGCGATGTTCATGTGCCAGTGGATTCCGGCGGCCTCGCTGCCCAAGTTCGGATCGCCGCCACCGGTCTTGATGAGCAACCGGATCTGACGTGGAGTGTTTACTTCGTCGGAAGCGAAATGGTTAAAGACCTTGAGTTGCGCTCCCCAGAAGCGGCGCGGCCAATGGCACTGCTCGCAGGTTTGCGAGGCGGGGCGGAGGTTGGCTACGGGAGTCTCGATGGGACGCGGGTAGCTGTCGGTTACGGTCTTGATGACCTGGCGCGCGCCGGAAAGCTTCGACTTTACGTACCAGCTTGCGCCAGAGCCGACGTGGCACTCCACGCAACTGACCCGGGCATGCGCCGAGTGATCGTGAGCGACGGACTCCGGGTGCATCACAGTATGGCAGAGCTGGCCGCAGAAGGTTGTGGAGTCAGTGAACTCATACGCGCGATAGCTGCCGAAGGCGCTGAGCATGACGAAGACCACCACGAAACTGACGAAAACGGCAAGGCGGCGTCGGTGTTTGGGTTGGTTGAGGTCGATCCTGGGCAGCAAAGGAGAGCCTGGGATGGCCAGAAGACGGCGATGGCGCTCACGAAATATGCCAAAAGCGGTAAGCACAAGGCCTGCCACCAGGAAGCCGGGAAGCACCATGTACGCCAGAATGCCAACGTACGGATTGGGTTGAGCGGAGGTGGCGTCGATAAAGAAAAGGACGAGGATGTTGGCTAGTGCGATGCCCGCCAACGCCAGTCCAGAGAGACTGATATAGTTACGCACCAACGATCTGTAGGAGAACCCCTCGATTTGTGGGGATTGGGGCGCATTGGTCCCGGAAACAGTCATTCGAATCTCCTGCAACTGTAATGTGGCACGGTCTGCCCTAATTTACAGAGGAACAGAGTGGAACGGCAGCAAACCTGGTGCTGCCGCCCTGCCTACTACTTGGGGCTACGTGATTGGTTTGACTTCGCTTCCAGCATCGCCATTCGTACTGCGGCAGACAGCGGAATTGAGCCGTGTTCTTCCTCGATAGAACTGCCCGAAGATGGCGATGGACGCGGATGACTCAGCCCGCAACCCATCGCCATCAAACTGTTCTACCGGTAAGCAAAAATCATCGCATAGATTATACAAATGACGATGCTGAATCCGAGGCTGAGAGCAACCCAGGCAAAGGCCCGAATCGCTTTCACGACCACAGCAGGGTGAGGCTCCGCCATGTGGGCCTTGAGTTCCCCTCTGCGAACCAAGGCTTCATACTCCATCGGTTTGTCGCGCTTCAACTCCGCCAGTGGCATCTGTCCGGTGAACACAACCACATCCATGGGGAACTTCTCCGGCCGGAGATGGGTGTTGAAGAAATGCACGGTGAAGATAAAGCCGGTCGCCAGCAGAGCTTCGTCGCTGTGAATGATGGTCGCCAAATTGATGAACCATCCCGGCAAGATCCGGGTAAACAAGATGGGGAACCAGAGCGTAAGACCGGTAGAGCCGATGATGAAGATGCCCCAGAAGACCGCGAAGTAGTCGAATTTCTCCCAGTAGGTCCAACGCCCGTATTGCGGACGCGGACCTTTTCCGAGAAACCACTTCATGGTGGCGACGAACTCTTTACCATCCTTCAAGTTCGGCACCATGGAGTTCGGCCCGAAGATCAGCTGGATCCAAGAGCCGCCGTACTTGCGGTTTTTCAAATTCCGCAGCGACACCAGATGGGTCACAAAAATAGTGAACATGACCACGGCGGCGGTACGGTGGATGTAGCCGGCGGTTTGAAATCCGCCCAGCATCCGTGATACCTCGCGCGCCCAAGGGGTGTAGGAAAACTTGAGCGTCATCCCTGTCAGCGCCAAGGTGATGAAGGAGACGACCATGGTCGCGTGAATCCCCCGCTCCAACGGAACGAAGCGCACGAACTCGAGTCCGGCATGATGCTCTTCCTCATGCGCGGGCCGACCTGGGGTCAAGGTTGCACTCGCCTGATTTTTGCTCAACATTGTTACTCCTTCTCGGAAGGCGGATTGGGCGGTTCCGCTTCGGCTTCGGCTTCGGCAAGGAGAGCAGCTTCTTCCCTGGCTTCGGCCTCCTTGAGTTCGCGACGCATCTCAAAGGCGCGCGGCAGCCACAACAGAGTGTGAACACCACCCATGACGAAGGTGCTGACCAGCAGCCCGGTCATTGCCCAGAATGCCCCGAACAGGATGGGGTACTTCTTGGGATCGTGGTGAGTGGCATGGGTGAGATAGCCGGCAAAACGACGCGTTGCGCTGGAATGGCATTTGCGGCAGGTTGCGACTACATTGGCGCGGCTGAGGTGCGACCGCGGATCATTGACGTTTGCGATGTCATGCGAACCGTGACAGTCGTAACACTTTGCCGCTTTGGTGTAGCCAAGGCGCGAAACCTTGCCATGGTAGGTTTCGAAGTAGGTCTTGGCGATTTCCTGATGGCACTTGCCGCAGGTGTTCATGATACCGAGTTCGAAGCCGGCATCATCCGTGCGCTTGATGGTATGCGCGGTGTGGCAGGTACTGCAAACCGGCAGTGCCTTGTCGGTGTGGGTGACGGTGGGCGAGTGTACGCTGTTGACGAACATCGCTTCAATGCCGTTATGGCACCTACCGCAGGTTGACGGCACATTTTTCGGATTGACCGTTGATTCGGGATCCTTCGCCGGGAGGATGCGGTGTGAGGTGTGGCAGCTGGTGCAGGTCGCCGTAACCGTCAACCCGCTCTCCAACAGACCCTTGCCGTGAATGCTTTCGGTGTAATTCTTGATGATGTCGTGCTGAGTTCCTGTGTAACGCAGCGCGGCTTTCTTGCCCTCAGAGTGACACTTGCTGCAAAGGGTTGGAATATTGGTCGGGAAAGTCGTCGATCTCGGGTCCTGTTTTCCGAGGATTCCGTGCGATCCGTGACAATCTTTGCAATTGGGAGCGTTGATATCGTTCTTTGCGGAAAGCTGTCCGTGGATGCTTCGTACGAAATCCTCACCAACGGCTTCATGGCATTTCGTGCAATCGACCTTTTTGGTGATCGTCTCGCATGGCCGCACGTGCGAAACCGTCACATCGGAGTGGCACTGGCTGCAGGCGATCTTGGCATGGCGCGAGCCGGCGACCTCGATTTCGTCCACCCGCATCGAACGGCCATCCTTGGCCTTGAGGCTCGGGTTGGCGTGGCAACGCATACAGTCCGCATTGGCCATGCCATTGTCGTAAAAGACATTGCGCACCTTGTGCGGCTGGTGGCAATCCACGCAGGCGGGGAGGACGTTCGCCTCTTTCTCCCATAGTTCGCCGCGGATCGTTTTACGGTGCACGGTTTCAATCTGCGAATGGCACTTGGTACAGGTCGCAGCGATGTTGCGCCGGGCAATCGACGAAGCGGGGTCGGAGGGCGGAAGGATGCTATGCGCCGTATGGCAAGAGGCGCAGTTGGCCGACACCGTAAGCCCCATCTTGAGTACGCCCTCACCGTGAATACTTTCGGTGTAGTTGGCGATGATATCGTGCTCGCCGATATTCCGCGTACTTTGTACAGGCGTGCCTTCCTGATGGCACTTGCCGCAGACGAACGGAATTTTCAGCGGAGCTACCGAGGATCCCTTATCTTTGACTGGCACAATATCGTGGTTCCCGTGACAGTTCACACAACGCGGCGCCAGCGAGTCGCCTTTGGCAGCCGCTTTGCCGTGCAACGAGCGGGAGTACAGCTCCTGCTCTTGCGTGTGGCAGTTTCCGCAGTTGACCTTTGCGGGCTTTCCGTGCGGCAGTTTGTCGACGTCGAGATCGGAATGGCATCCGGTGCAGCCGACACTGCCGTGAACGGAGGGCGAAAATCTCTTGCCATCGACGAAGAGCGAAACTACAGCCGCTCCATGCTTTTTCGTCATGCCCTTGTCGCCATGGCATGCCAGGCAGGTTGCGCTGTCCGATGCGCCGGCCGCCCAGGCAGACGCCGTTGGCAGCAGCATGGCTAAAGCCACGATCAATCCAGGAAGCAGGGCCCGCAGGCTCAATGCTGGAAGGCCGGGTAGACGCCGGGATTGTTGTGGCGCGGCTGGCTCGGTTGGCGTCTGACTCGCCTGCCAGGCACGTTCACTCAGTATGACCACGCTATCTTGTATTTTAAAATTTTCTCTTTGCCCGGAAAACGTCATTCGAATCTCCTGCAGCTATATTGCCGCATGGGTCTTTCCTGATTGCAGATAAGGAGCACAGCGGGAACGTCAGCAGACCGCTGCTCCAGCGGTCTGCTGCACGCTTACTATTTGGTGACTACGTGATGGGTTTTGACCGCGTCTCCGGCAGCGCCTGCATACTGCGACAGGGTAGCGGAATCGAGACCGTGTTCCTCCTGGTAATGCTCGACCGACATTTTGCCATCCAGGAACGCGAAGTTCAGAGGATAGGTGTCGGGGTCGAGAATAACCTGATAGAAGTGCCAGACGATGATGGCCAACGTAGCCAGAATCGCCTCATAGAAGTGAATCGTAATGCCGACGTCGATAACCCAGCGCGGAACGGCATCGGACGAGATGACCTTGAACCACGCCGCCAGGCCGGTGAGAGCCATAACAAACGTGCCCCATACCAACGCCCAGTATTCCATCTTCTCGGCGTAATTGAAGCGCTTGAATTGCGGCTTCTTACGGGAGAATCCTAGGTAGTAGGCGAAGACATCCACCATGTCCGTAGCGTCCTTCAATTCTGGCAGCATCGCCATCAGGAAACTGCGTCCCTCGCGGAAGAAAGCGACGTAGAAGATGTGGTAGAAGCCGACCGCGACCAGCAGAGTGCCGGCGAAACGGTGAACGTAGCTGCGGCCGAGTTCGTTGACAAAGATGAAGCGGGTCGCGGCGTCCGGAAACTTGAGTGCAAATCCGGTGATAACCAGAGTGATGAACGAGATCAACAGAATGAAGTGCTGAACCCGCTGTTCCAAGGTCAAGCGCACCACCACTCGTGGACCGCTGGGGTGATGGCCACCACCGCCTTTGCCCCGATCTATCAGCTTGCGGACAAAGATCATGAGGTTGTGCAGAACCATAAAGCCGATGACGGAAATAATCATCAGGATGTAGGCGCTGCGAACCCAGGCGTTCAACTTGGTTCCGAAATCAGCTTTGGCAACCGCTGCACCCGGTAAAGCGTGCATTTTGCCCTTGATGAAATTGGGGCCGGCACCGGTATGGCACTGTCCGCAGGTCCTAACCAGGTTTGCCGAGTTGATCGTAGATTGAGGATCGGACGCGGGAAGGATGTTGTGGGTTCCGTGGCAGGACGAGCAACTTGCGACTTTGTTGGAGCCTACCGCCTCCGCCATGCCGTGATAGCTGGCATTGTAGCTGTCAGTTCGGCCACCCGGAATGCCAAACTCCTGGGTCATCTTTACGTTGTTGTGGCACTGGGCGCAGGCCATATCGCCCTGATTTTTTGGGGAAACCATCGATGCTTTGTCGTTGGCGGCCTTGATGATGTGAACCCCGTGGCAGTCGGTGCAAACGGGAGCGTGGATGTTTCCTTCAGCCAACGATTTACCATGAATGCTGTTATTAAAGATTGCAGCTTCGCCGACATGGCAGTTGGAACAGGTCTTGGGAATATTACTGTGGAAGACCGGCGAAGTGGGGTCGCTGGGCGGGCGAATGTCGTGGTTGCCGTGACAATCTGAACAGACCGCCGCTCTTTCATTTCCGGAGGCGCTCAGCCTTCCGTGTACCGACTCTTGATATGCGACCGCGATTTTGCCGGTAACGCCCGGCATAGCCTGAGAGTGGCAGACGCCACAGGTTTTAGGAATGTTGACTCTGGCGGTCAGGGATTGGGAACTGCTGGAAGGTAAGATTTCATGAATATTGCCGTGGCAGTTTTCACAATTTGCGGCGTTGCTATTTCCGGCAGCTAGCGCTTTTCCGTGAACACCCTTGTCGTACACCTTCTGTTCGTCAGCATGACAGGTGACGCAAGTTGGTTTGGCAAGACCAGTCTCGTGCGGAAGGGTCTTGATGGTGGTGTGGCAATCTACGCAGGAGAACATGGAACCGTGGATCGACGCTTTGAAAGCGTCCCCATGCACCTGCTTGCCGTTGACCAGCGATGCGTCGCTATGGCAACTGAGACAGTCGTCGTTGGTAAGTTTTGGAGTGCTGCCTGCGTATGCAAGTCCTGCGCAAGCGAGCACAAGGGAAAACATACGGAACAGTTTTAGCTTCTTCACGAGGCCTTCACCTTCGAATTAGTACAATTTTCAAGTAGCTGCCCAGGCATGAAGCCTAGGCAGCCCAGTTCAACAATTGACAGATAAACTCTTATTTCAGACTCTTCACATAAGTTGCGAGAGAGGTGATTTCCTCGGGCGAAAGCTTGCCGCCAAATCCCGGCATCTTTCCCTTGCCACTCGTAATCACAGCGGCCAACTGAGCCTCGGACTGGGATTGAATGTCCGGGGAGTTCAACGGCTTGACACCCATTGCGGGCATTGCCTTAAGGCCGTCGGCACCGTGACAACCAGCGCACTTGGCCTTGAAGGTCGCAGCACCATCTGCAGCAAACAGCGGCATCGCCATGGTGGCAACCGCTGCCAAAGCAAAGAATTTCTTCATCTAGTCACCTGTCTTGTTCTAGATTCCTGAAAGCGGCGGACTTTCAGACACACTTCTGCCAACTTTTACAGGACATAATGGTTTTCGCATCCGCAGCGCACCTAGGGCAGTGAGTGATCTCACGATGTCTTGTGATATCCATCACATCCGGATGGGACATGGTCGGCTGCGGAACGGCGGTCGGAGAAGGATTTTGAGGCCTGTATTGGGGGCGACCGAGCGTGCGTGCGCGATTGGGGACGCTGCAGGGACATACCAGTTTGGTTCGCCTAAAAACCGTTGGAAATGCCGATTTCCCTCCAGCAGTTCTTTGGAATGATCAACCCGGCGCGAGCAGATTGCAAGGAATTTCCTGTGCTGAGTGGGCCAACGGCTCAGCGCCGCAGCAGGATAGTGCCCTGAATAGCAGAAGGCCGCACGGGGCGGCCCTCCTGGATCTTCGCAGTACCTCGACACTGGCTCAACAGACCATGCGGCGCGCGCGCGGCGCGCGGGCCCGGCGGGCGCGGCTGAGTCCAATGGCTCGCACTCGCTGGTATACGCTGTGTAAATCGTCACTGAGGCGGCGCACCACTTCCATACAGATCGCCGGATTGTCACGCAAGAACTTGAGGAGATCCTTGCGATTAACGAAGACCACCTGCGCGGCATCCAGCAATTCAGCGGTCACCTCGTAGGGCTCGCCGCTCAAAGTGGCGTCGAGGCCGAGGACTTCGCCGGGGCCGGCCACGCGCAACATGAGGCGCTGTCCGCTCTCCGAACAGATCGAGAGTTTTGCGCGTCCTTCACAGAGCAGGTAAACTCCGTGGGCCGGACGGCCTTCGGCGAAAAGAATCGCGCCTTTTCCGAGAAGGGACGGCTCCTTGATCAGGTCGAATTCGCGGAGCGCATCGGGCGACATCTCGCGGAACGGACCGTCTGAGCGGGATGCGTGGTTGCCACTAGGCTGCATAGCTTTCTCCATAGAAAGTTCTATCTTTCACCGCCAATGGACGCAGTGATTACAATCACCCGGCTAGGTGAGTCCTGCCACAGACCCGGTTCCGTTCTGGATCGAACGCGCGAGAACGTCAGATTTGGGAAGACGCCAGGTTAAGACAAAAGGCTCGGCGGGAGCCGAACCTTTGTGTACACGAATATGTATTAAAACTTATGAAGTTACGCTGTTGCCAATGCCTTTAAAGCAGTTTTGTTGCGGATCACTAACGTGGAGCCCTTGGACTGGACAATCTGCCGCTTCTTCATTTCCGCAAAGAGGCGGGTAACTGTTTCGCGCGAGGTTCCGATCATCTGGGCGATTTCCTCGTGGGTGAGGGCGAGTTTGATACGGGGTTCCTGCTTGGTGCCTTCGCCGTTCTTGGCAGACCACTCCAGCAGAAGTTTGGCGAGTTTCTCGGCGGCGGAGTGCGACAGCCCGAGGGAGCGAATTTCCCGGCAGGCGGCGTTGTACTTCTCGCTGAGTTGCTCGGCGACCCGCAAACAGGCGTCGGCGTGCTCCTTCAAGAAGCGCATGAAATCATCGCGTTTGACGAAGTTGATCTGGCAGGGATCGACGGTTTCGGCAGTGAGTTCATATGTCTTGCCGCTGACCGAGGCGCTGAGTCCAAGCACTTCGCCTGCTTCGGCGATCTTTAAAATCAGCGTCTTGCCATCAGTCGAGCAGATGGACAGCTTCACCCTTCCCTTGCAAAGGACGAAGATGCCGCGCGGCGTCTGCCCCTCGACAAAGAGGATTGCACCCTTGGGATAGGCGGTCGCGTACTTGATCTGTTCGAAGGATTGGACGGCAGCATCGGGCAAATCGCAGAAGATCTGATCGGCCCGCATCTTGCAAGTGAGGCAACTCTCTATTATATCCAAGCCATACGGTGACAGCATGGTATACCTCCCTATTCAGCCCGCGAGTTCCGGAGCCGGTTAGCAGTGCCGCAAACTTACAGTCAGCCACACCTGTTCACTTCTGCATGTTGCGCCCGGATAAAGCGTGGAGATGAAACGACAGCTCCGGACACACATGTTCCATTGATAGCTTGTAAGGGTTGGCTCGCACATTTGGGAAGTGCATGCGTCACAGTCACATGTGACGTAAACACTATGACGTGATCTGAAGCACCGTTCGAGGTTTGCGGTTGCGACGCCCGCAAAGCACCCATAATAAGCACCTTGCGTGGCGGAGTGCCCGTTTATCTGGACTCGGTAATCTGGATCCGATAGAGCTGATACTGGGAGGTTGCAAAGGTCTGCTTCAGTTCTGGAATGCGTTCGAATTCGTGCTTCTCGAAGGGGGCGTTGTAGAGGACAAAGATCGAGCGCGGATGATGGCGCGCCGAGGCGACCAGGTTGTTCAGGACCTCGCGCAGAACGTAGTCCGGAAACGGATTAAAGAGGTAAAGAACAATGTCTGTGCCCGGAAAGTCATAGTCGCGGGCGTCGGCGCAAACGGACTCGATGCGGCTGCACTGCTGGCCGGGAGGGCAGAAACGGTCGATGTTCTGGCGGGCGATCACGTCCAGCTCAGGCTGAACCTCGACCCCAATAATGTGTGCGAAGGGATACATGGACGCCAGGAGCAAGGCGCGGCCCTTGCCGGAGCCGAGGTCGATGAACGTAAATGTCTGAAAATCAACGGCCGCCAGGTGCTGCATGATCGCGGCAAATTCCTCCTCGACGGTAGGCTGGTAGAGGCGCTCGCTGAAGACCTCGCGCAGGCGCACGGAGACGGGGAGCCGCGCCCAGGTGGTATCTACGGCGTGGTCGCAGTCGTAGTCGATGTCTCCAAAGCGGCTGCGGCGGCGCTCGGGCAGGGAGTCCTTCACACATTCAACCACCTGGGTGGCGAGGTAGCGGAAGGATCCCACGAGGCCGCGGGCACGAATGGAGTCGCGCTGCCAGCGCAGGACCGCGGAAGTAAGCGACGGACGGTTGGACGGAGACATGATGCAATTATGGCATCCCGACCGAGGAAATCCGAAGCCGGGTGGCAAAGCTGGCCGGCTGTGGCAAAGTAGAAACACGCATGACGACCGAATTGGTGGAACATCGCGCGGCAAGCGCCGCGTTCCAATACCCGAATTTTCGCCTCTTCCAAGGCGCGCGCTTTCTGATGGTTGCCGGACTGGAGATGCAGTCGGTGGCCGTAGGCTGGCAGATCTATGAGATCACGCGACGGCCGCTGGACCTTGGCCTGGTGGGTCTGGCGCAGTTCCTACCCGGTTTGCTGTTTTTTTTGCTTGGCGGCCATGTGGCAGACCGCTTCAACCGACGGCACGTTTTGCTGGCGTGCTACTCGAGCTTTGCACTGTGCTCGCTGGCGCTGCTGATGATCACCCTGCGTGGAGTTCACGGCACCGCGCCGGTGTACACGGTGCTGGTGGCACTGGGATTCGTGCGCGTCTTCAACGGTCCGGCAGGACAGGCCTTCTCGCCGCTGCTGGTGCCTGCGGCGGTGTTCCCGAACGCCGCCGCCTGGGGCTCTTCGGTGTTCAATGCGGCGACGATCCTTGGACCGGTGATCGGGGGCGTGTTGTATGCGCTGCGGGGGAGCGCGGCTGCGGTCTACGTGACGGCTGCCACGGCGCTCGGGATCAGCATTGTGCTGATGCTGGCGATCCGCGTGGAAGGGGTTCAGCAATTGAGCCGGGGACGCGACTGGAATACGTTTCTGGCGGGTTTTCAATACGTCTTGCGCAACAAGCTGATTCTCGGCACGACCACGCTGGACCTGTTTGCGGTTCTGCTGGGCGGAGCCGTGGCACTGCTCCCGGTATATGCGCGCGAGATTTTGAACGCGGGGCCCCGCGGGCTCGGCCTGCTGCGGGCGGCTCCCGGGGTGGGCGCCGGACTAATGGCGCTGGTCATCGCGTATGTACCTCTGCGGCGGCGCGCGGGATTGAAGATGCTCTGTTGCGTGGCGGCGTTTGGTGCGGCGACGGTGGTCTTCGGACTTTCCAGAAATCTATATCTGTCAATGTTTGCGCTGTTTCTGGTGGGGGCGGCCGACATGGTGTCGGTGATTGTACGTTCGACGCTGGTGCAGTTGGCAACCCCGGACGAGATGCGCGGACGGGTGAGCGCGGTGAATATGCTGTTCGTCGGCGCCTCGAATGAGTTCGGACAGTTTGAGAGTGGAATCACAGCGCAATGGATGGGAACGGTGCCGGCGGTGGTTGCCGGAGGAGTTGGAACCATCGTGATTGTCGGCTTGTGGAGTTGGCTCTTCCCTGCCCTGCGAAGGGTGGATGGCCTCACACAGGAGTCGCTGGCCATTGCTGCGGAACAGGATTTGACGGAGACGCAGTAATAAATCGAGGCGAGGTGAGGGGCAAGTTGGATGAGGCGCGCTCGAGCGGAGCTAGACGGATACCGTTGCCTGCTCCCACCAGATTTGCGCATCGCCGGGAACTTCGCGCTTGTGATAGCTTCCGCCGTGGCGGACGACCCGCGCGAGGATGGTTTCGACCGCGAGAGGGATGGCGTTGCGCACGGAAGCGCTGAGCGGGGCTCCGACTTCCAGTTGTTCGCCGGTTATGCCGATCAGGTAAATATCTTCCGGGCCGTCGCCGGCAAGTTCGGCGATGAAGATGGATTCTGTGATGCAGGGGGAATGAGGATCGAGCCGAACGGCGGGCCGATGGCGAGTGATCTGTGCCTTGTCATAGACAGTCACCGTGCCAGCCGGCTCGCGGTTCTCAACCGAGTCAATCAGGATCAGCACATCGATTCCGGTCATGTAGGCAATGAGATCGAGGCCGGGCGTGCCGAGGTCTTCGACCTCGACACCCGCGCCGAACTCGTAATTGGCCGCAATCCAACGCGCGGTGTAAGGCCCTACGGCGTCATCGCCGAGGAGAACGCTGCCGACGCCGCAGATCCTGATCTTCTTCATAAATACACTCACAACATCACACTTATAACTACAGCACCTTTACGGTTGCGACCGGCTTGCCTTCAGGATCGAAGGTGTGGCAGGCGCAGGCCATGCAAGGATCAAAGGAGTGAATGGTGCGGATAGCTTCCAGCGGACGAGCCGGGTCGGCGATGGGATTATGAAGCAGCGATGCTTCATACGGACCATGCTGTCCCTTGGCGTCACGCGGAGAGCCGTTCCAGGTGGAGGGCACGACGGCCTGATAGTTGGTCAGTTTGCCGGCCTTGATTACAGACCAGTGCGAGAGCAAGCCGCGGGGAGCTTCATGCACGCCCACGCCCTTGATCTCACCGGCGGGAAACTCCGGATTGTTGTGGATGGCAACATCGCCTGAGGCGATGTTGTTGACCAGCAACTGCCAGTGTTTTTCGCCGAGTTCGGCCAGCATGGAGGCGCGGATGGCGCGAGCCACGTGACGGCCCATGGTGGACTGGAGCTGAGCCACTCCGACCTTGCGGCCACCAATGGTTGAGATCAGATCCAGTGCCTTGTCGGTGTGCTTGCGGGTGAGCGGGTCGCCGGAGGCGTAGCCCACCAGGATCTGGGCCAGAGGGCCGACCTGCATCGGACGGCCCTGGAATCGCGGTGCCTTGACCCAGGAGTACTTGCCTTCCGCATTCCAGTCGGTGTAGTGGGGGTCGGTTTCGCCCTTCCACGGAGCAAGCGGCGCGTCACCCTTGTACCAGGCGTGCGATGTCTCTTCGGTGACTCCTTCGGTGAAGACCTTGTCGCGGAATCCGTCGAAGCGGTGAACGCTGGAGAGGTTGCCATCCAGAATGTAGCCGCCGGGGAGGTCGAACTTGGTGTTCTTGCTGTCGGTCGGCAGATCCGGAGAGGCGAGGTAATTGGTAACACCAGCACCGTAGTTGAACCAATCGGAATACATCGCGGCGATGGCGCAGACATCGGGGAGATACACCTGTTCGACGAAGGGCTTGACCTCGTCCATCAGCTTTTTGATCATTTCCAGGCGATCCATGTTGAGGGTCGCCAGGCTGTCAAGGTTGATGGCGTTGGAGACGCCGCCGACGGTGAGGTTCTGGATGTGCGGGCTCTTGGAGCCGAGAATGGCTACGGCCTGCACCGACTTGCGCTGATATTCGAGGGCCTGAATGTAGTGCGCGAAGGCGAGCAGGTTGACCTCGGGGCTCAGCTTCATGGCCGGATGCCCCCAGTATCCATTGGTAAAGATACCGAGCTGTCCGCTGGCGGCCACGGCATTGACCTTGTTCTGGGCGGCGAGAAACTCCTTCTTGGAGTTGTTGGTCCACGGCGTAAGACTTTCGGCCAGAGCAGCAGTTTTGGCTGGGTCGGCGGCGGGAATCTTCATGATGTCAACGAAGTCCAGGGCCGACAGGTGATAGAAGTGCACGATGTGATCGTGCAGTCCATGGTTGATAAGAATAAGATTGCGGATGTATTGGGCGTTCGGAGGAATTTCAAGCTTCAGTGCGTCCTCCACGGAACGGACGCTGGCCATTGCATGCACCGTGGTGCACACGCCACAGAAGCGCTGGGTAAATAACCAGGCTTCCCGAGGATCGCGGCCCTTGAGAATGTTCTCGATGCCACGCCACATGGTGCAAGAGGCCCAGGAATTGGAAATTGATCCGTTTTCCACTTCCACGTCAACACGGAGGTGGCCTTCGATTCTGCTGATGGGGTCAATCGTTATTTTCGCCATATTGGAAACCTTCCCGTCGATGTCGTGATCAATGTTCCACTGGTGCGTAGCCAGTCAACTGGATTCCAGGGTTTACCTTCTCTTCATACTTCGCCATCTTGAGCCAGTCCTCGTTCGTGCCTGGCAGAATCGCCAGTTTTTTAACGGCAAGGAGGTAGCCGAACACTGAGATTGCAACGAAGCCGATGCATACGAGCAACTCGATGGTAGATGGGAAATAGAACGCTCCGCGGTTAGGGCGGAAGGCCAGCGTCGTTGGGCTGAAGCGATAGATCATGCCGCCGAGCGCGCATGCTGCGTGCGCCAGAAACATGACATGTAGCTTTTTGCCTTTCTCCGAGGAAAGGACGAAGGCCGATCCGGCAATCAGAATGGTCTCGGTCCAGAACAGGGCGGAGTAGTACGACGGAGTCAAGGCCAAGAGTATCTTTCCGCGAACCAGAATGTCGGCGAAGCGGAAGGCGACCCAGGTGAAGACGATCCAGCAGGTAATTTTGTTCAGCTCGGCCATAACCTCAAGGTCAAGGCCGCGCTTCCACGTGACATTGGCCAGGAGCAGGCAGAGAACGACGCAGTTGTATCCCAGGAAGCCAGCTGCCCAGACGTAAATCAGGGGCAGGAATGGCGTCTGCCAGAGCGGGTGAACGCGACTGCCGCCGAGCAGCATCAGTGCGCCCAGCGAAGACTGGTGCATGATGGGCAGGATGTAGGCAAGGCCGATGATAAAGGGATAAACCTTCGCCATGGCTTTTTCGCAGAGCCTGGCAATCCAGCCCCATTTGGGATACTCGTAAATCACGTACTCAAATATTGGCGGCATGTTTTCCAGAAACAACGGCAGGGTTGCGTACAACGACATGCAGAAGGCGATTTCCAGCAGCGGAGAATGCAGGTTCCACTTCCAGGGAAGCATAATCCAGTAAAAGTTCCAGGGGCGGCCCACATCCACGCCAAGCATTGCAAGACCGGTGGAGTAGGCGAGGTAGCTGGTAAGCAGCGCAACGCGCATCACCGAGTGCAACTTGGTGCGGTTAAAGATCCAGGCGGCGATGCCGATGGCGAAGCCGCCGGAGCCAAGTCCGGTCAGGACCATCACGTTAAAGGTTTTCCAGAGACCCCAGGCGTAAGGGTCGGACATTCCGGAGGTGAGTCCCAGGCCGACGACTTCGCGGAAAGCGGTCAATACACAACCGATCAGGAATATGATCAGCAGGCCCCAGAATCCGCGATTGACAACAGGGACACCATAGACAGGAACACATCTCTCCCAGCGGGTCATAGTTGTGGCCTCAATCCGGTCTTTTTCTGATCCTCGACCAGGTGATGAGCGTGCTGCTTGAAGTTCTTAGCCGCGAAGAAAACCATGCCGGCATAGAGTACTGTCGGCAATGCTAACCACTTGTAAATCTTGTGCTGGAATTTCAACCGTTCAGGCACAGGGTCATTGCCAAGGTTGGGCAATCCCAACTTGCGATAGGAAACGCGAGAGAGATAAAGAACCTGCGTGCCACCACCGTCGGTCTCGCCGTACACTCGGTTTTCAAAGTAACGGCCAGGGCTCTGGGCGATGCGACGCTTGGCTTCTGCAAGCAGAACGTCACGGTGTCCATAAATCACCGCCTGGGTTGGACAAACTGTGGTGCAGCCCGGCTCCAGACCTCTGCCGAGACGTTCGCGGCAAAGCTCGCATTTGACGATTTTGGGATTGAAGCCATCCCACTGGAAAGCCGGAATGTGGAAGGGGCAGCCGATCTCGCAGTATCGGCAACCAACGCACTTGGAGCCTAACCACCAGACGACCCCGGTTTCCTTGTCCTTTCGCATGGCCTCGAACATGCAAGCGGTCACGCAGGTAGGATCGGCGCAGTGCATGCACTGCTGTTTGAAGTAGGAGTGATCCGAACCATCCTCGGTGCGGTAGAGCTTGATGATGTTTTTGGTGAAGTAGTTGAGTGAGCGAGGAGCCTGATGGATGCCGTCGGTGCGGGTGTCAGGCGACAGGTTATTAGCCTGCGAACATGCCACCATGCACGATTTACATCCGACGCACTTGGTAGCATCGTAGAGCAGGCCCAGAGCACCTTTGGGCACGGGAACTACTTCATCATCGTGGGCGACCTCTGAAAAACCGGCGGTCACGCAACCTGCCGCCAGGATCGGCAGGCTGCCCTTGGCGATATTCGTGAATACCTCGCGGCGCGTGATTGCCATGGCTACTTACCTCCGGCAATCGTCGGCTTCCGATCTTCTTCGGCAATCGCTTCTTCGCTGCTGACAAGTTTTTGCGAAGCCGCCCATGTGGCGCCACCCAGCGCACCGGCCGTGAGTCCAACCAGGCCCGCAGCCACAGCGCCGATTTTGCCAACCGTGGTGGAGATGGGAGCATAAGTGTCAGGTGGAGTCGCGAGGTGGACATCGGCAACCCGCTCGAATGCGGGAAGGTGGAAGCCAACCCCCTGCTCGGTGCAACCGAAGCACGGTGCGCCGACACCGATCGGCCACGCATCCACCACTTCATTGAAGTGGCGCGTGGGACATCCGGCATGGGTAACAGGACCTTTGCAGCCGAGTTTGAAGAGGCAATAGCCTTCGCGATGGTTGGCATCGCCGAACTGCCCGGCGAAACGGCCCGCATCGAAATGCGCGCGGCGTGGGCAGTGGTCATGGATCAGGCGATCATAGGCAAACTTCGGACGCTTAAGGGAATCCAGTGCCGGCAGTTTGCCCATCACGGCAAACTCGAGCACCACGCCGAGAAGCGAATAGGGATTGGGAGGGCAGCCAGGGATGTTGACGATTGGCTTCTGGGCAACGATCGAATCCACGCCGTTCTTGACCGTATCCACGTCGGCGATGATCGAATCCACGCCGGTCGCTCCGGTCGGATTGGGATCGGCCGAGGGGACTCCGCCCCAGGAGGCACAGGAGCCTATGGCGATGATGGCCGCAGCCTTGGAGCCCACGTCTTTGAGGACTTCCAGAGCCGGACGGCCTCCGAGCTTCATGTAAATTCCCTGCTCTTTTGTCGGAATCGCGCCTTCAACGACGAGCACGAACTTTCCAGCGTTGTTCGAGACCGCCGAGTTGAGGGCGTCTTCGGCCTGCTGACCACAGGCCGCCATGAGGGTCTCGTGATAGTCGAGGGAGATTACGTTGAGGATGAGGTCTGCAACGTCGGGCTTGGTGGTGCGGAGAAGGGTTTCCGAACACCCGGTGCAGTCTTGGAAGTGAAGCCATACGACCGAGGGTTTCTTTGCCTTTGCGACAGCCTTGGCGACCTCCGCCGGGGTAGCCTTCTCGGTGAGGGCCAGTCCCATGGGGGCGGTTGCCACGAGGGTGGTACAAAGCTGCAGAAAGTCTCGCCGCGAGTAGCCCGCGTCTTTCAAGCTCTGGGCTATAGTTTCCTTTTTAATAGCGTCATTTGCCATGTCATATCCTGTGCGGTGACATTTGCTGAATCCGTACTATTAAGTAATCCGAATGACTGCTCAATAAAGCTGTAATTTGATCCGAACCAAGGATCGTTCAGTACGTCTAAGCTCGCCGCAATACCCGTAACACATGCGTTGAGTTAACTGGAGTGTCGCGACTTGTTTATCCGCCATTACACCCAAACGGGCAGTGACTACCATCACCGGAAATCGTGATTTTCCGCTTCATAGCCGGTGAGCTCTCGTTTTAGTTTTGGTGACCGTGCGCACAAGCAAATTAAAAAGTGCACGGTTTGCAAAGCTTTGCTGAGGCATTGAGGTTTTGGTTCATCGTTGAGGCGTGGAGGAGTATCTTGAGTGGGCAATCGTTGGATGGAGTGAAAAAGTTGCTGATTTTCGGCAGGACCGTCAGGACGAAACTCTTCTAGCTGGGGCCGGGAGGATTTACAATCCAGTTCATCATGCGCCTGATCGTACGCTCTTCCGCCATCCATGCCGCCGGTGTCTTTACGTTGGAACCCATCTCAAACGGGACGCTCATTGCGGAATACACCGGTACACGAATGAAACATGACGATGCCGACCACCTTTACAACGAGCGGCCTTATACCTACCTGTTCGGAGTGGGCGATGGGACGTTTGTGGTAGATGGGTTCAGCATGGCCATGTACCTGAACCACTCCTGCGAACCGAACTGCGAAACCGAAGAGGACGAAGAGGAAGTCGTCTGGATTCGCGCTATTCGCGACATTGAACCGGGCGAGGAACTGGTGTACGACTACTGCCTTTATGACGGCGAAGGGGACGCGCCCTGTACCTGCGGCGCAGAGAGATGCCGGGGCACAATGTATTCTCCCAAAGAGTTGAGAAAACGGAAGCGGGCGGCGGGGGAGCGGGCAAGCAAGAATGGCAGAGGAATGCAGGCGGCAAAGAAGTAGCGTTCCGCGTGCCGAGTTCCGGCACAAAAAGGAAAGCACATTGTTCACGCCTCCCGGCGAGGGGGCGCGACAATGTGCGGATAAGACGGAGCGAGTTTCCGCTTATTTCTCTTCTTTTTTGCGAGCGGCCCAGCGGGCGCGCGCAGCTTCTGACATCTTCTTGCGTGCGGCGGAGGAGATCTTACGCTTGCCAGGTTCGGCAGCAGCTTTGACCTTCCGGCCGCGCTTTGCAGGGACAACCTGCACGCCATCCATGCTACCCAGAGCGGAAAGCGCCTCGTCAACACGGGCTAATTCTTTACAAAGCCGGATGTGCTCCTGCTTCAACTGTTGCACTGCTGAGCTGATCGCTTGGTTTGCCATCCTGACAGTGTAGCAAAAAATAACTTACGTGAGTTGAGTTATGCCTCTATTTAGTTATCGAGGTTACAACACGGCCCGACAGAAACCGGATTCGTACGAGCGCAGATTACAAATCTACCCTGCCAGTTCGGGATGCTTGAGCCGAAGCAAAGAGAGTGCGGCCAGGGTGTGAGCATCGGCAACTTGTCCGGCTTGTACCATGTTATGAAACTCACTCCAATTAAAGCTTCCGCGAACGATGTCCTGTTCCTCCTGCTCAGGCTGCGGTTCGAGCTGAGTAAGTCCGGTGGCAACGAAGACGTGCAAGGGTTGGTTGAGAAAACCGTAAGCGATGTAGATGCGGGCCAGGAATTCGAGTTGGGCGGCAACGAGGCCAGTCTCCTCGCGCAGTTCGCCGCGGGCTAACTCCTCGATGGTGTAGTTGCTGCCCAGTTCCCAGGTACCCTGCGGAAATTCCCAGAAGCGGGCTCCCACGGCGTACTTGAATTGCTGAACCATGTGGACGCGGCCATTCTCGATGGGAATGATCATGGCAGCGTCGGGCTTTTCTACTACGCCGAAGATTCCATTGGAGCCATCGGGGCGGCGGATCTCATCCTCCCGCACGGTCATCCAGCGATTCCGATATACGACGCGCGAGCCAAGTGTCTGCATTCCAAGACTCCCAATAAAATAGATAAGCTGCCGCGCTGCCCCCACATTCGCCCAACAGCAGGGCGGATGTGGGCCACCTGATCACGGGCGGGCGGTTATAATCAATTCTCCCATGAGCTATACCGTGCTGGCGCGCAAATACCGTCCACAGAAGTTTGCCGACGTGATCGGTCAGGATCACGTTGTGCGCACATTGAAGAATGCGCTGGAGCAACAGCGCATCGCCCACGGCTATATTTTCAGCGGACATCGCGGCATTGGAAAGACCACGATCGCCCGCATCCTGGCGATGGCCTTGAACTGCCAATCCAGCGATCGCCCGGTGGCCGAACCCTGCGGCGTTTGCGACTCCTGCCGCGAGATTCGCGACGGCTCGGTGGGCGCGATGGATGTGATTGAAATCGACGCCGCTACTAATCGCGGCATTGAAGAGGTGCGAGGGCTGATTGCCACGGCCTCTGCCGAGCCGGCCCGCGACCGCTATCGCATCTTCATCCTGGACGAAGCTCACCAGGTAACCGACGCTGCCTTCAACGCGCTGCTGAAGACCTTGGAAGAGCCACCCTCGTGGGTGGTCTTCATGATGGCTACGACACAGCCGGAGGACATACCGCAGACGATCCGCTCGCGTTGCCAGCATTTCAGCTTTCACGCGGTTCGCTTTGAGGAGATCGTCGATCATTTGCGCGAGATCAGCCTGACCGAGGGGCTGAAGGTGGATGAGGACGCGCTAGCGCTGCTGGCCGAGGCCGGAGACGGCTCGATGCGCGACGCGCTCAGCATTATGGACCAGGCGATCTCCTGCTGCGGCGACACGGTGACCGCGGAGATTGTGCGTGGGCTGGTGGGGAGCGTTAGCACCGAAGTGCTGGAGCGGGTGATGAACGCGGTGCATGAGAACTCCAGCGAAGAGGTGCTGCGGATTGTGGACAAGCTGATGGTAGAGGGCCAGAGCGCGACCCACTTTGCCCGGCAGACGGTTCGCTTTCTGCGCAATGCGCTGGTGGCGAAAGTCGTCGGAACAGAGAGTCCGATTCTGCAGATCAGCGCCGATGAAAAGAAAAAAGTCGCAAATGTTGCCGCGCAATTTGGCGAAGAAGAGTTGACGCGCTTTTTGCAGATCATGCTGCGCACGCACGGCGACGTGAGTTACAAACAGGAGCAGCGTTTTCACCTCGAGTTGGGACTGCTGAAGATGGTTCACGCACAGCGACTGCTCCCGCTGGAACAACTGCTGAGCAGCGTGAATTTGATCGACGCGGCAAGCGCGGCGAGTTCTACGTCCGGAGCTGGATCGCGAGCGCCGGCGGCGGCTGCGCAGCGCTCTGCGGCATCAACGGGAGCTGCGACGAACAAGGCTGCACCTCCGGCATTTACTCCACGGCCACCGGGAGTTCCGCCGATGGGTGGAGGTGGATCGCCCTTTGGACAGCCGGCATCTAAGCCATCTCCCTTTGAGGCCGATAAGGCGCGCAAGGGACGCGAAGATCTGTCTGCCGGGGCGGAGACACATATAACCCCGGCGACATCCAACCAGCCCATGAGCCAGGGCGGTCAACCAATGCCGGGAGCATTCGGCGTGCGGCCTGCGAAGATGGGTCCGCAAGGCATAGCTTCAATTCAAGCGGCGGGAGCGCAGACGGTAGGCTCATCGTTTGATAATGGCAGCGCACTGGCGGTTGCGCCGCAGTTGGAGAGCCATAGCGCCGACGCGGTCATCAATGTGGATGCGATTCGCGAGGCGGTGTTGCAGGCGATGGAAGCAGGCGGCTCGCAGATGCTGGTTCACGCGCTGGAGGAGGGACACTGGTCCGGCGAGGGCAACCAGGTTTCGATCCAGGTCGGGATGTCGGAGAGCATGATTGAGTTAAGTTACACACGGGAACAGGAGAGGCTCTCCAACCAGGCAGCGACCCGGGTGGCGGGACGTGCGGTGAAGGTAAAGTTGGTGGGCGGAGCTACGAGCGCGGCAGAGGTGAAGCCGCGCCGGTCGGGCGCTCCGCTGGCAGGCGGCGAGAGCATCAAGACTCGGGCGGCGGACGAGCCGGTAGTGAAACAGATGATGGAAAAGTTTGGTGCGGAGATCCGCATTGTTATGGACCGGTCAGAGAGGTGACTGCGATATGGATATGAAACAGATGCAGGAGATGATGACGCGCGCGCAAGAGATGCAGCAACAGATGCAGCAGAAGATGCGCGAAACGCAGGTTGAGGCCTCGGCTGGCGGCGGCGCGGTTGTGGTACGCATGAATGGCGAAAAACTTTTGATCTCTGTGAAGATTGAAAAAGACGCGGCAAACGATTTGGAGATGTTGCAGGATCTGATACTGGCGGCGGTGAATGAGGCGGTCCGCAAGGTGGACGCTGCAATGCAATCGCAACTGGGCGGAATGCTGGGCGGGATGGGACTGCCGCCGGGGTTGTTTTAAAACGCCGCATGGAGAGCGCAATGACTGAGGACGTTAGTAGCTCCGAGCATTGGTCTGCGAGTCTGCCCAGATTCTTGCGCGTGTCGTGGTTTGCGCTTGTGCTCGGCCCACCTCTACTTTCTATCGCTTTTCTGGGATACCTGCGGTTGGACCCAAACGGGAGGGGTCCTCTTTATGAGCCCGCCTGTGCCCTGTTTTTCGGGGATTTATTCCTTTCTTACTGCCTAGCGCCTATGTGGCTACTCTTGTTCGTGCTATTGATAGCAAACCGCCGCGGGAACGTGGGATGGCGCCTATGTTTGCAGGCCGTTTTTATGCTCGCCGCGGAAGTATTACTGTGCTCTAAGATTTTTTCACATTTTGATCTGTAGGAAGTCATGTCCAAGTTTGCCGAGCCGATGGCTCGACTGATTGACGAGTTGAAAAAGCTGCCCGGGGTGGGCGGCAAGAGCGCGCAGCGCTATGCGTTCCACATTCTTCGCGGCTCGGACGAGGACGCGGAGCGGTTGGCGGAGGCGATCCGTGAGCTCAAGGCCGCGCTGCGGCTCTGCTCGGTCTGCAATAACATCACCGACACCGATCCGTGCGTCTACTGCGCAAGCGCAACGCGCAACCAGCGCGTGGTTTGCGTGGTGGAAGAGCCGACGAATATCGCCGCGGTGGAAAAGGGACACACTTACAGCGGAGCGTATCATGTGCTGCACGGAACCTTATCGCCGATCCATGGCGTGGGTCCCGAGCAACTGCGCATTACAAACCTGATGCGGCGGGCCGAAAACGGCGCGCTCGATGAGGTGATCCTGGCGACCAATCCGACGGTGGAGGGCGAAGCGACGGCTACCTTCCTGGCTGCACAGTTGAAGCCGACCGGGGTGCGGGTTACGCGAATTGCAACCGGGATTCCCGCTGGAGGGGATATTGAATACGCCGATGAAGTGACCCTGCAGAGAGCGATCGAGGGGCGGCGCGAGATGTAGTCATCCAGTGCTGAAAACACGAAAAAGCCCTGCGGCGATCGCGGGGCTTTTTCTTACGCATATATTTGAAAGCTGTATTTCGGGAGGTTATTTTGAAAAGCGCAATTCCGAGGTGTTATTCGAGAATCGGGAATTCTAGTTGTGAACTTATTCGCGAAGTTTGGCGAGCAGGTCCTGAGGGTGGACAGGCTTGGCGAGGATTTGAAATTCATAGCCTCGCGCACGGGCGTTCTCCAGCAGATCCGCCGTGGCGGCCTGTCCTGAGAAGAGCAGGATTTTGCAGGCAGGGAGGAATGTGCGAATGTTAATTGCGGCTTCAATGCCGTTCATGTCGGGCATGATGACGTCGCTGATGATGAGATCGGGCCTTTCACTGCGGGCTTTATCGACAGCATCGTTGCCGGTATAGACCGCGGAGGCATCGAAACCGGCCTGGTTCAAGATGATCGCCAGCGTGTCGGCTATAACATGTTCATCATCGACCACAAGCACGCGTGGTTTTTGCTTTGAGTCGGTCATGTACCCCCTTCGATGCAGGAACTTAGAGCTTCGATTCACGCAATTATAGCGGCATAAGGGGGATCCGGAAAGCGGCAGCTTCGCTTGGCGTAGATGCGGATGCAACCGGGAGACCAACAGGGCTGCGCAAAGGTACATCTAACTCCCGGTATGCCGAATGCCAGATGCGTGGAGCTATGCTGCCTCGAACCTTGAAACCTTTTTTGTATGCGAATGGCGCGGTAATTCTGCTGGCGCTTTGCGTGGGTTGCGGCCACGCCGATTACAAGCACTCGTTGCGGGAGCAGAGCGGGGTTGCCGCGGGCGGCTTTTCTCCCAGCCATCAGCCGGTGATGCTGGCGGCATATCAGCCCTGGTTCGGACGAAAGGGGCACATCGACGTGGGTTACTCGTCGCAGGACCGGATTGTGCTGGAGCGGCAGGTCAGCGACGCCAAGCAGCTTGGCATCTCAGGATTCGTGGTGAACTGGTATGGCAGAGAGCACTCGTTCGAGGACTCGTCTTACGCGATGTTGCAGCAGATTGCAGACGAGGATCGCGACGGCTTCCGGGTGGCGCTGATGTACGACGAGGATGACAGCGACCCGGCGAATGCAACCGAGGCGGTGCTGGCCGACCTGAATTACGCGTATCGGCGTTATATCTCGCTTGCATCACAGGTGCCCAGTTCGGCGTATCTGCGTTATGACGGACGGCCGGTGGTTTTTATCTTTCCCAAGGGGGGTAACACCGATTGGAACCAGGTGCGGAAGGCGGTAGATAGCTGGGATGAACGGCCGATGCTGATTTATAAGGACCCGAGCGAAAAGTGGGCGGGAGCCTTTGACGGCTTCTATGCATGGGTACAGCCCGGCAAGGACGGCTGGAAACGCGACGGCAGCAATTGGGGGCAGGAGTATCTCGATTATTTCTACACCACGATGACGCGCAGCTATCCGCACAAGCTTGCGGTGGGAGGAGCGTGGCCGGGCTTCAATGACACGCGCGCCTCCTGGAGCCAGAACCGGCGCATGAACCCGCGCTGTGGGCGCACCCTGGAGGATTCGCTGCAGATGTTCCGGCGCTATTACGATGGCAGCCGGCCACTTCCCTTCCTGATGATCGAGACCTGGAACGACTATGAGGAAGGGACCAACGTGGAAGGCGCCGGACGGGGATGCAGGAGCTGAAATTGGCGGAGTCTGTCGTATGATCACGGGTATGGACGAAAAGAACTTCCAGAAGCACGCAGACGAATCCATGGAGCGGCTGACACGCGCTCTTTACGCGATAGAAGAAGCGGCGGGCTTCGATGTGGAAGAGCGCGGCGGAGCGTTGCACTTGAATTTCGAGGAGCCGCCGGGGACCTTCGTGATAGCGCCGAACTCGTCGGCGCGGCAGATCTGGATCTCGGCGCTGTCGACCAGCTTCAAGCTGGACTGGAGCGAATCCTACACTGACTTTGTACATGGACAGAGCGGCGAGCCTTTGCTGCCGCTGATGTCACGCCTGCTCACGCAGCAGACAGGCAATGCCGTGGCGCTGAGCTAGGAAATCCACAGTTTTCGGACTCCCCACATTCGCCAAAAGCGGGCGGATGTGGGGCCACCCGCCTCGTTCCATGGGGCTATTCGGTATTGCGCAGGTGCGCGGGCGGAGC
Organism: uncultured Acidobacteriota bacterium; assembly: GCA_963738165.1. GTDB lineage: Bacteria > Acidobacteriota > Terriglobia > Terriglobales > Acidobacteriaceae > TOLSYN. The sequence goes on along the minus strand of CAVTVE010000014.1, from coordinate 45,210 downwards.
GACGACGGAGGCAGCCCTGCGTGCGTGCTCGGGGATGAATGGCTCGGTGGTGGGGACGCCCAGTTTGTGGCGGAGATCTTCGGCGATCTGCCGCCCGTGGTAACGTCCGTTCTCGATGAAAATTTCGCTGCTATTCATGCCTGCGATGATTACGCCGGCGAGATAGATTCCCGCGACATTGCTCTCCAAGGTATGGGCGTCTACCACGGGCTTGCAGGAACGCTGCTGGGAGAGCTCGACCCCGAGGGCACGCAGAAAATCAAAGTCAGGATGATAGCCGGTCATCGCCAGGACGAAATCGTTTTCCATCCTCAGCTTGCCCTCTGGGGTATCGATCAGGATGGAGCCCGGGGTGATCTCGCGTACGGAGGCATTGAAATGGGCGGCGATCTCGTGATTCTTGATTCGATTCTCGATGTCGGGCTTGATCCAGTATTTGACGTTGGGCGAGATGGAGGGGCCGCGATGCACAAGGGTGACGCGGGCTCCGTGACGCCATAACTCCAGGGCGGCGATTGCTGCGGAATTCTTCGCCCCAACGACGACCACATCGCAGCCATTATAAGGATGCGGCTCGCGATAGTAATGGGTGACCTTGGGCAAATCCTCACCTGGGCAGCCGAGGCGATTGGGCAGGTCATAGTAGCCGGTGGCGACTACCAGTTTGCGGGCAAGGAACTCGGTGGAGCGGCCGAGCATATCGGTGCAATGAACCAGGAATGCGCCGTCGGCACCCTCGATGCGGGTGACCGTGTGGTACTGACGCACATCGAGGCGATAGAACTCGGCGACCTTACGGTAGTACTCCAGCGCCTCCTGCCGCGAGGGTTTCTGCTGCGCACTGACAAAGGGAATGCCGCCAATCTCCAGCAGCTCCGGCGTGGTAAAGAAGGTCATGTTGGTCGGATAGTTATAGAGCGAATTGACCACGCAGCCCTTATCCACTGCCACCGCGGAATAGCCGGCACATTGCGCCTCAATGGCACAGGCAAGTCCGGTTGGCCCGGCACCGATGATCAGAACGTCGAATTGCTCCATTGCGGCTCCTAACACATTATGAATAATAAGATAGATGTTACAACGAATGGACGCGAACGGGATTCAGAGGAGATTCTAAGTTTTGGTCAGCAAAAGCCGGCGACGGTAACCTGCGCGGGGTTTTACGGTAAGCTGAGGGGAATGCGCGTTGGTGGATGCGCGCTTTTTAAATCCATGCACGAACTCAAATTGGCGATCTTTGATGTGGCGGGGACCGTGATTGAAGATCACGGCGAGGCGGTGGCGTCGCTTGTGGACGCCCTCGCAGCATATGGAATTGGGGTCGGCAGCGAAGAGCTGGCCGAGTTTGCAGGCGCGGCCAATCGTGAGGTGATTCGATTCTTCGGCTGGCGCAAGCGGAACGAGGCGCTGAGCGAGGAAGCGGTGGAAGCGGTTTACAACGACTTCTGCCGCCTGGTGAATGGACGCTACGAAGAGCAACTGGCACCGGTCGCGGGCGCGGAAGAGGTCTTCGAGTCATTGCGGAAGCGCGGAATGCAATTGGCACTGACCACCGGCTTTGGCACTCCTACGCTGGAGTTGATTGTGCGCCGGCTGGGGTGGCAGGAGTGGTTTGCGGCAACAATTTCAAGCGACGAAGTCGCGGCCGGCCGCCCGGCGCCGTACCTGATCTTCCGCGCTATGGAGCGCTGCCGCTGCCGTGCGGTACAGGAGGTTGTGAATGTCGGAAGCACGCCTCTGGATCTGCAATCGGCGGCAAACGCCGGAGTCGCTTTGAATGTGGGGGTGCTGAGCGGACAATTCCGGCGGGAGCGGCTGATCTGTGAGCCGCAGGAAATACTGCTGGCCTCGGTGGCTGATCTGCCGACGTTGCTGGCACCGCGAGTATAGGAGCCTGCCGAAGTGTATTTTTTTCATGGTAAGTAGCTGAATTACACGGTAATGAGCAATTCACCTAATATGCACTGTCGTCCGGGCAGAGTACAAAAGAATCGTCTCTCTGGAGTTGCAGGACGCCATACTCATGTTGACTTTAAAAAAACCGATGAAGCAGTACTACAGCGAAACTGAGGCCGCGCACTCTTTGGGCATTTCTTTAGAGGCCCTTTACGAAATCCTGGACAAAAACGTCTTCACCCCGGAGCACCCGAGACCGGGAGTTTTGGAATTCACTCATGCCGAGTTGCTTTTACTTTCGGTCTGGGCAAAGCCTGAGCGCGGCCATAACGTGCTGGCCATGCCCTCCAGAGACTAAGCGCAGCGCGGGATATTTGCTTCACAGGGAGAGTAATTTATTCTCATCCGGCATGGGCACGAAACAGCGCCCAGCTTGCAGATCACGGCAAAATTTGATTGGCCCAACACGTGCTGCCACAGCAATAGGAGCTGAGTATGGCAGACATCACACGCGGGCCGTCACATGAGTACTGGCGTCCTGCGCCGAGTGCGGACAGTTCATTCCGCGCGGGGCCGATACCGGCGAATGAGAAATACTGCGCGATCTGCGGTACTCCATACGCGATCGCGGCGCACTTCTGCCACAGTTGCGGAGTGAGCCGCGAGGATGCGCTTCAAAAGCGGAATCCACTTAAGGATTGGCTCGATTGGGACGCGGCGCGGGCACGGCTGGGGCTTTCCACGACCTCGCTGGTGTGCGTGCTGGCGGCCGCTATATTCGCAGTGGCATCGGTGATGACCGGGTTGGTCTACAACACCTCGACGATTGCGGAGTGGCAGGCCGTGCAGACATGGCGGATCGAGTGGCTGCTGGCTACGGTGGCCGCACTGCTGGCGGCAATGTTGTTCAAGCACAAGCCATAATTGAAGATGAAAGTTGAGAGCACAGGCTCCGGCGCGGTGCCTTTCTGCTTCGCGCGATTGCTGAAGCAAGCAGGGTTTGTGGTAGGCTAGATTTGTGTGGGCGCGTAGCTCAGTTGGTAGAGCAACGCCCTTTTAAGGCGTGGGTCCTGGGTTCGAGTCCCAGCGCGCTCACCATGATTCTGAAAGACTTACGCCGAAACCAAAAACACTTCTCAGACCTTCCTGATGGATCACTACGGCATCGTAGCGATTATGGTTACGATCTTCAATTTTCCGCCGAAAAGTTTTTCAACCCCTCATTATCCTGCTCCAGTGCCGCCACCTGATCCAGATCCGGAACCAGAACCTGGTTCCGAACCCGATGTTGTTTCTCCTGCCCTGCCGGAACCCGAGCCGATGCCGACGTAGTTTTAAAGCAGCGGATTTAAAGTTCGCGTGCTATGAAAATGGGAGGGGATAGTACTTGAGCCGAAGCTGCTGGACGGTGGTTGCAAGCATAGTTGCCTTCTGTGGGTCGGCGATTACGCAGTTACCGGAAGGGGAGGCGTTCGAGGAAAGCACGACAAAAGACTGACCGGAAGCTGTGAGAATGCTGATTCCGTCTCCAACTCCGGGCGTGATTGGAGCTAAAGGACAAGCTGCCGTTGAGGTAATCGAACTCAGAAATTGATTTGCCGCCAGCAACAGCGCGTCTAGTTCGTTCGCGGTGATACTTCCTCGAGTGACCACTCCATCCGGCGACGGACCAGCCACAAACTGGCCAGAGTTAGCGATTGTGAAACCATAGAGGCCCGAACACGAACTCGGATTCAGCGCTTCACAACTGGTCCGCTCTGAAATGCTTGTCCAGCTGGAACGAGTACTGTTTGACGCGCCGCATGCGTTCAGCAGAAGAGCGGCAACTAATATCAGGAACAGCGAGAGCGTTCGTGACAGTAACGCCGTTCTCATTGCAGGTTCTCCTTCGAACCCTGAATCGCTCGCATTTCACTTTGGACAGGTGCTGGGGACAAGGCGCTGGGCTGGACGATGGTTCCGGCCCTTTTGTGGCATTAAGTTAGCTGCAGCCCAGGGATTGCTGGGCTGCAGCTTTATGTTTTGCTTTTAGTCGCTTGCGGCGGCGGCAAGGGTCGCAATCGCGAGCGCCTGGGCGAAGATCTTTTCGATCTTGGCAGCTTCCGGCGCGGCCGACTTGCGGCCACCCTCGGCAGCCCACTGCTCCAGCATTGCCGTGGTGACCGATTTCGGACGCTCGATGGCGTAGCCGAGAGCGCGGTCCCAGGTGATGTTGGCCATGCAGCCAAGAGCGCGACCGACTCCAAAGAGAACGGTGTAGAAGTCCCATTCGCGGAGGCCGAAGTACCACTGGATGACGCCGGACTGGGCATCGACATTGGGCCAGGGATTCTTGGCCTTGCCCTGCTGAGTCAGAACGCCGGGAGCGACTTCAAAGATCATGGAAACCACTTTGAAGAGAGGATCGTCCCTGAGTCCCGGAGTGGCGAGGCAGAACTCGCGCTGCGACATGTAGCGGGGGTCGGTTTTGCGCAGAACGGCGTGGCCATAACCCGGAATCACCTGGCCAGCGTCGAGGGTATCCCACAGAGCCGCAGTAATCAGTTCTTTGGTCGGCTCCATCCCTTTGCAGTATTTCTCCTGGAATTTCAGGGTCCAGTCCAAGACCTCCTGGTTTGCCAGGCCGTGCAGCGGGCCAGCCAGACCGTTGAGTCCGGCGGAGTAGGCGTAGTAGGGATCGGAGAGGGCCGAGTGTACCAGGTGAGTGGTGTGGGCGGAGACGTTGCCGGACTCGTGATCGGAGTGAAGGATGAAGTACATGCGGGCAACATCCTTGTACTCTTCGCGCTGGCCGATCATGTGGGCGAAGTTTGCGCCCATGTCGAGGTTGGGATCGATCGGAATCTGGACGTCGTTGCGATATTTCAGGTTGTAGATAAAAGCGGCGATGATGGGGATGCGAGCGACGAGGTCGAAGGCATCTTCATAGACATATTCCCACGCGATTCTCTTGTTGAACTTACCAGAGCCGTAAAAGGCCGCGAATTTTGAGTCCCGCTGCATATTCAGAATGGCGGTGGAGAGCATCACCATCGGGTGACTGTCACGCGGCATAGCGCGGAGCACATCCCATACATAGGAAGGAACATTCTGGCGAACCTTCCATTCGGCGAGCACGTCATCAACCTGAGCCTGGGTCGGAACCTCGCCTGTAAGCAGGAAGTGCCAGAAAGATTCGACGCTGGGATATTGTGAGTTTTTGGCCTTTGGCAGCGCCGCGAAGGTCTCCGGAATGGTCTTGCCGCGAAAGCGAATACCCTCCTGCGGATCGAGGTAGGAGATGTCGGTCACCAGACAGCGAACATCACGGGCCCCGCCTATGGCCTGGTCGATTGTCACCTGATCGATCACTATCCCGCCGAAATCCTTGACGAGCGTTGCGGTACGAGGGCGGAACTCCTCGACCTTCTGGGTAAGTACTTCCTTCAAAGCCATGATGGTCATTCTCCTTAGGTGGCCGCAGGGGTTCACTGCCGGCTTAAACTGAAATGCGAGACATACTGCGGATTACACCGCCCGGTGCGTTCGAGGGGTCCACTCAACGGCAGTTACTCCACTGCAACTGGCCGCGCCACGCGAAGCGTATCATACCCGATTCCTCGATGCTCCTGCGTCTACGCGGGCTACAAGGTTAGCATTTTAGATCGCTTTACAGAGACAAAAGTTTCGCGACTGCGCGGGAGAACCGGAGCGGGAGGCCCGAGTGGAACCGCCTCCCGATTCCAGGGTTTCTGTTGTACGCGACAGAGCGTCACTCGCCGGCGATTTGGACGAGCACCTTGCCCATCGGCCCCTGATTCAGCCGCTCAAATGCGGCCTTCACGTCGGCAAAGGGAAAGATTGCGTCGACCACCGGGCGCTTGCCCAAGGCATCGAGGCGGGCGACAATCTGGCTCCAGGCGGCCTGTGCGGCCTCGGGTGAGTAGTCCCCCACCGAGACACCGCCGATGCGGTTTCTGCGGAAGAACAGGGATGCGGTGTTGAACTCAGGAACCGCGCCAGCGCTCCTGCCGACGACGCTGATGCGTCCTGCATAACCCAGCATGGCGATGACCTCGTTGAAGAGCGCGCCGCCCACATTATCGACTGCGATGTCCACACGCCGGGGAGCGATGGCTGAGAGGACTTGTTTGCGCAGTCCCGGTGCGGAGGGGTCGAATACAAAATCCGCGCCGAGTTGCTTGAGTTGTTCGGCCTTCTGCGCGCTGCGCGAAAGTCCCACAACGATCAGCCCCATCGACTTGCCAAGCAGCACAGATGCCGAACCAACACCGCCGGAGGCACCAGTTATCAACAGCACGGAGCCTGGCGCGAGCGGAGCCATAGGATCGCTCCACTGCGTCAAAGCCTGCCAGGCTGTGAGAAAGACCAGGGGTGCGCCGGCAACTTCCTGCAGCGACCAGCCAGCGGGTATGGGGATCAGAAGGGCGGAATCGACAACCGTCTTTTCGGCGAGCGTGCCCCAGGTCTCCACGCCGTTGTCTCCACGGAGTATGCCCGCGATGTCGCCGGGCTTCCACTTTTGAACTCCCGCGCCGATGGCCACGACCTCGCCGACGCCATCGCGCCCGAGGACGTGGGGTAACTTCGGCTTGGCAGGATACTGCGCCTGGGCAAGAAACGTGTCCGCCGGATTGAGCGCGGCATACTTCATCTTCAGCACGACTTGTCCGGGACCAGGCTGTGGATCGGGAGCCTCATCGAGTCGCAGTTTCTCAACACCCTCATACGAATCCATCAACCATGCACGCATTGTCTCCCCTTTTTCGCAGTATTTTTCTGACGGCACCACAACCAACGATGTTGTACGACCATGTTTTGCAGCATTGTCTCATTGTTATGGGTTAGTTGTATTGCCGTAACGAGAAAGTAACATGGATTGCAAACTTTTCTTTCCCCGCGCGCAATTAAGAAGGTTACTCGACAAAAAGAAAGGTAACCAATTCGCGCCCGATCCGGAACATTTTCATTTTTGTTCAAAAGCTCGGCATCTTCGCGCATTTTTCTCGGTTCTAATGGCCCAATTCAAAGTATGTGTGCAACTCTCGTTCTTGGGAGGAAATTCGTGAACTATTACAGGCGAGATCCACAGCCAATACCTGATGAGACGACGATCTCTCATCGCCAAGATTTTCGGCGACCAATGAAGTTCGCGTGGATAATTCTGGGTTTGAGCATCTTTGCTGCGTCGGCACAGGGCGCGACGGCAAAGCTGCCTGACGCGCAGAACGTTGCCGCTCCAACCAGCGGATCGCAGCAAGCCAGCAGCTCGGAGTATGTTGGCACCGACGTTTGCAAGGGCTGCCACGAAGATCATTACAAAGGCATCGAAGCGAGCCCGCATTACAGAACCAACCTGGGCAAAGTCCGGGGCGAAGAGGTTCATGGCTGCGAATCGTGCCATGGACCGGGTGCGGCTCACGTGGCTGGAGGCGGCGACAAGACCAAAATATTCTCTTTTAAGGGAGTAAAACCGGAGCAAGTCACAAAGCGCTGCATGGCTTGCCACGAGTCGAATCCCCAGCAACGCCAATTCATGCGTTCCACCCACAACCTGAATGGCGTTACCTGCACGTCATGCCACTCCATTCATCACTCCAAGCTGGAAAATTTACTGGTACAGCAGCAGACGCCGTTGTGCTTCTCCTGCCACGCCGAACAAAAAGCCGATTTCCAGAAGCCGTTCCATCATCGCGTGGAAGAGGGGCTGATCAAGTGCAATGATTGCCACAATCCGCACGGGACGGTGAGAGCGCGCCAGCTCCGGGCAACGCCGGATCAGGACGCGATTTGCTTCAAATGCCATTACGACAAGCGTGGGCCGTTCGTCTTCGAACACGAACCTGTCAAGGTTGAGGGATGCATGTCTTGCCATTTCCCGCATGGCTCGACAAATCCTCGCATGCTGACGAGCGCGCGCACGAACTCGCTGTGCTTACAGTGCCATGCAGCCACGTCTGCCATTGCGCACACTCAGAACACGAGGCTTCAGCAATGCATCGCCTGCCACTCCAACATCCACGGCTCAAACTTGAGTGACGTGTTCTTCAAATAAAGAAAAGGAGAAAGTATGGCAAATACAAATCACAATTCGCCGCGACTTCTTCTTTCCAGAAGAGAACCGCCGCTGCAAGGGGGCTGTCATATGAGTGAAAGATGCTTGATGGCTGTTGCCGTTCTGGTGCTGCTCGTTCCGTCGCTGGCGAGGGGGCAAGAGGCAATCGGAGAGGGCGACAATAGCGCCTCGACTGGACACGTTTGGCGCAACTACACGGTGCGGCAGTCGATCGAAATCGGCGGGCGCATCACTGCGGTCAGTGGCAATTCGCAGATGTATGACACGCTTGTCAACCTGCAGACCGGTCCCCGCCTCCTTGGGCAGGAGCTGTCAATGAGCCCAATTTCCCGCGGCGGAGGGCTCTTCGACAACTTGTATCTGAGCAGTTTCGGATTCGGCGGCGATCCGAATGACGTGGCGAGGCTACGCATCGAGAAGGGCAAATATTATAACTTCGTCGCTCTCTACCGACGCGACCAGAACTTCTTCGATTACGACCTGTTTGCGAATCCGCTGACGCTGAATCCGGGCATTACCAATTGCAGCACCGTCGCCGGTGGCGCAATTCGACCTTGCACGGCGGCGTTCAACCCAAAGGCTAATTACTTCTACTCGAATAGCCCGCACTTGCAAGATACTACCCGCAACATGGGCGATTTCAGCCTGACCCTGTTTCCCCAGTCCAAAGTGGACGTCCGCTTGGGCTTTGCGCGCAACGTCAACGACGGTACGGTTAATTCCAGCCTGGAAGATGTGAACATCGATCTGACGCAGCAATTACAGTCGCGTTCCGATCGTTATTCGTTCGGCGTGGACGTGCGACCGTTCGCGCGGACCACATTGAGCTTTGATCAGTTCTTCGAACACGACAAGGTCGATAACGCTTACGTGAACAACCTTGCGAGTTCATACACGTTGGGAGTAGGTGGCCCCAGTGTCACTGTTCCTCTTTATTACCCACCCTGTGCTGTTACCGTAGCAGGGACGCCTCAACCCTACATCACTGCCCCCGGCGTTCTGAATCCATTGTGCAACACCGGTGTTTTTAGTTACTCTCGACGGGACAATGTCCGCACTTTCATCCCGACCTCGCAGTTGTCGTTGCGGTCCGATTATTTTCGAAAATTGGACATCACCGCGGACGGCACGACCAGTTCAGGAAACTCCAAGGTCGAGAATTATAATGATCTCTTCCATGGCTTAGTCTCGCGAACTAATAACACCGTTTACCAGGTCACTGGTCCGGCGAATACGAATCGAGTCTCGGGAAGCGCCGATCTTGGCTTGACTTATCATCTCACCAAGGGTTGGAGCGTTTCAGACAAGTTCCGCTGGCTGGATTGGCGCGATCCTGGAGTCTTCAACCAATTGACCGTCAATTGTTACTCGAACCTTGCTACCGGCGGAACCCTTTCGACTCCGACCGGTGCTCCCTGCGGCGTTCTGGGAATACCCACGGTCGGATTCGCACCTGCGGGCCCCGCCGCGATTTCGGCAGCCAACTACAGTACGCTTGAAGCTGAGCGCACGTATTTCAACACAGCGATCTTGAATTGGGCTCCGAGCCTTCACTTCAGCGCTTATGCTGGCTACCGTTACGGACGTCGGGAGTTGAGGACTGCCTTCCTCTCAGCAACCACCAATTCTCCTACCCTGGCAGGCGGTCTCGTCGGGCCGGCGGGCGCGACGTCTACAGCAACCCGTCCGCTGTCTACCGATAAGATCAACCTAAACACGGCGCTCTTAGGTCTCGTTCTGCGTCCCACGATCAAATGGCGAGTCAATGTCGATGCAGAGCTTCTGAGTGCCGATAATGGATTCACACAGATTGCACCGCGTCACGAGCAGCGGGTGCGGGCCAATACGGTTTACAAGGTGAACCGTTGGTCCAGCGTCAACGGTGGTGTGCATATCATTGAATCCAGGAATGACTGGGCCAAGAATTTCGGCGGTCCGGGCATCAATTTGTTTCCAGCCACATATACCCCCGCTTACGGCACCAAGAGCCATGACCGATACTACACGCTGGGAGTAAGCTTGCAGCCCAACCAGCGAACAGGCATTGACTTTGGCTGGACCTATATGGACCAGTACTACAGCATCCCGGCTTGCATGGTGCTGACAGCCGGCGTGGTAGCGGGCGGTGGTCCGACTGCCTGTCCCATCACTACGAATCAACCAACCGTACCAGCCACGCTCAACGTAGGGGCGGGTACAACTCCGTTGACTCAGGTGTATCAGGAGAACACGAATACCGGGTTCGTCATTCTCACCTTCCGGCCAGTCCATCGCGTTACCCTGAATCTGGGTTATAACATTACCAGCACCTCTGGTCACAACGACTGGCTACGTGCCGATAATGGCCTGCCCTTGATGGTGCTTGGCGACGCATTTGGCAATTCACCAGGCATTCCTGGCAACCTTGGGACGGTAATTACTGGGCCCACCACCAGTGCGGGTACCATTGCCTTCTTAGGTCCGTTTCCAGATCAACCCCTCGCCTCACAGGACCTCAACTACCACACGGTGAATGGCGGCGTTGCAGTTGAGGTCGCGAAGGGCATAACATTAAAAGGATATTACGGCTACTACGACTACAACGAGAAGGAAGGGAATGTGTCGCCGAACCAGTTGGTGGCACTCCCACGAAACTTCCATGCCAACATGGGAACGATCTCTCTCAAATACGCGTTTTAGCCAGAGGAACGATGTTACTTGCGGCGGCCGTCACACACGGCCGCCGCAATCTATTTGTAGCCCATTTCGCCGGGCTCACTCCGGGATGCCCTACATTGCTGTGTGTTCGCGAACCGTTTGAGGCGCAACCGCATCTTTAAAATGGTCAGAGGTGCACGAGAATGTATGACGCTGAGAATTGACCAGAGGCTTCTGGAAACATTACGGCAGCACGGGGAGGAGACTTATCCGAACGAGTGCTGCGGCGTTTTGGTTGGCGAGTTTGAGGAATCGGGGGACAAAACGGTCAAAACCGTTGCGAGATGCGGGAACACGCGTGTGGATTCTCCTCAGAATCGTTATCAGATCAATCCGATCGATTTGGTGCGGGTTCAGCACGAAGCTGAGTTGGAGGGCTATGACATCGTCGGCTTTTACCACTCCCATCCCGATCATCCTGCGTTATGGTCCAGCACCGATCTGGCTGAGGCACATTGGACCGGATGCTCCTATGTGATTACGAGCGTCGACAAGGGAAAAGCTGCTCGGACGAATTCGTTTTTGTTGGTAGGCGTGGAACAAGCAAAGCATTTTGAGGATGAACTGATTCAGTTTGAAGAGGCGGAACCTGGAAGAAGTCCAACGTAAGTTTGATCGACTACATAAGTTATGCGGAATTCGCGAAGGAGAGGTCCATGAACGAAATAATTCCGGAAATTCAGCCCGAAGAACTCAAACGCCGTCTAGACGCGGGCGAGGACATTTATGTTCTTGATGTTCGCGAACCCAATGAATACCAGATCTGCAACATCGGAGGTCATCTCATCCCGCTCGGCGACCTGCCTAAGCGCGTGCATGAACTGGATTCCGGACGCGAAATTGTTGTGCACTGCAAAGCCGGCGGGCGTGGCGCGAAGGCAGTGGAGTTCCTGCGCAAGTCGGGATTCGAACATGCCTGCAACCTGACCGGCGGCATTCTGGCGTGGGGTACTAAAATCGATCCTGCGCTTCCGAAGTACTAAAATTCGAGCACTGTCCGATTTGGCCTCATGAACTCGGATTCAACCGATCTTTGCGGCAGGAATCGTCTCTGGCTTGCCGGTGAGTGCGGCATCGATCAACTCAATCAGGTGGAAGACGGGCATGGGATGGCCTGCTCTCCTGAGTCCGCTTGCGATGTGAAGAAGACAGCCTGGGTTGGCGGAGACCAAGGCCTGCGCTCCTGAGCCCAGGATGTGCTGGGCTTTTCGGTCGGCAAGCTGACGCGCCGGTTCAGGCTCAATGAGGTTGAATACGCCGGCAGAGCCGCAGCAGATCGGAGCCTCCGGAAGTTCGAGAGTTTCAAGGCCGGGAATTGCGTTCAACAACTGCCTCGGTTGGGTGCGGATTCCTTGCGCGTGCTGCAGATGGCAGGAGTCGTGATAGGCGATCTTCATCCGGATCGGATGGGCCGGAATCTCAAGCCCTAAGTCAGCGACCAGTTCACTGACATCGCGGCACTTCGCGGAGATGGCTTGCGCGCGTTCTGCAAACTCAGGGTCATCGCGCAGCAGGTGGGCGTATTCCTTGATGTTGGAACCGCAGCCAGCGGAGTTGACGGCAATGGCATCGACGTTGGCGCGCTCGAAGATTTCGATGATGCGCCGCGCTGCATTGAGTGCCTCGGGCTCGCGTCCAGCATGCGCCATCAGAGCGCCGCAGCATTGCTGCTCCGGCGGCACCACAACTTCGCAGCCGAGCGCAGCAAGCACGCGGACTGTGGCCGCATTCACGTTACTAAACAGAACACGCTGCACACAGCCCAGCAGCACACCGACGCGCAGGGGCGGCTTGCGTTGCGAAGCCGGGGAAACGCTGCGCGGGATAGGCGCAAAGAGAGCGCGAAGATGAAGCTCAGGCAAGAGCGATTCCATTAAGCGCAGGCGTGGAGGAAGCAGGCGAAGCAGCCCGCTTTTGCGGAGAAGCCAGCGCAAGCCGGAGCGCTGATAAAACCAGATTGGAAGCATCAGCAGGCGGAGGCGCTTCGGATACGGAAACAATGAAAAGATCAGCTTGCGAAAGATCCGGTCGAGCAACGGACGTTTGTAATTGCGCTCAATTTGCGCACGGGTCGCCTCGATCAGTTTGTCGTAACGCACGCCAGAGGGACATACGGTAACGCAGGCCATGCACCCGAGGCACTTGTCGAAATGGCTGACAAACTTTTTGTCCATCGGCGCAATGCCGCCTTCGGCGCCCATTTTCATGAGGTAAATACGCCCGCGAGGAGAATCCATCTCCTCATTCCAGAGCAGGTATGTGGGACAAGTGGGGAGGCAGAAGCCGCAATGCACGCATTGGTCGATCAACTCCAGCGAGGGAGGATGATGTGAATCGTAGGCGCTCGAAGCCTCGTGCTGTTCGATCGAGTCGACCAGGATGGTCTGCGGTCCCGGTTGCTGCGACTTACGCTTTGTCTTACGCTCGACCATACGCTGCGTCATAAGCCACCCACGAATCTTCCGCGATTGAGAATTCCGCGAGGATCGAACTGTTCCTTGATCCTCTTCATTAGAGGTAGCGCGGTGCCGACAGGGCCCCAAAGATCTAACTGCTGCCTCAGCAGCGAAGGCGCCTTCAGCACGACCGCGCTTCCGCCAGAAGGAGCAAGAAACGTTCGGATCGATGCAATGAAGTCCGCGATCTGTTCGCAATCAGTCGCATCGGCTTGCAGCCAGGCGAGCCCCGTTGAGTGCATCAGCAAAGTCCAGTCGGCATTGTCGCTTAGACCTTCGCGAACGAATTCAGCCGTCGCACTTAGTTGTGTTGGCAACATGCTCAGCTTACAGATGGTTGCAGAGGCGCTGCTGTTCCAGAGTTGCTCACGCGCCTGCCACGGGTCGAAGTTGTGTTCTCCCTCGGAGGGCTTACCCTCGCGGGCGAGTTTGCACACTGTTTGCGTTTGCGCGGCAATTCCAGCAGCAATGCCGTCGATCCGAACATCGACCGCGATGGTTCCTGTGGCCCCGGTCCTCATCTGCATGCCGGTTGGAACGACAACTGAGTCGGCGACGGCGAGCATGAACTCGTTTGCCTTTTCGCGAGTGCGAAAATGAAAGCTCAGTGTCTGGGACTGCGCTGGCAGAGGATGCAGGCGAAAGACGGCGCGGGTGATGATCCCCAGAGTGCCATGTGCGCCGGTCATGAGCTTGGGCAGGTCATAGCCGGCGACGTTCTTCACCACTTTGCCGCCGCTGGTGGCAATGGTGCCATCGCTCAGGACCAGGGTGATGCCGATGATGAGATCGCGCACGCCACCGTAGCGCAAGCGCAAGGCGCCGCTGTCATTGGTCGCGATGACTCCGCCGAGGGTGGCGCGCTCGGGCCACAGGGCGTCGAGCGCCAACCGTTGGCGATGCTGGGCAAGTTCACCTTGCAACTGCGCGATGGTAACTCCGGCTCCGGCTGTGACCGTCATGTCTGCCGGTGCGTACTCAAGGACGCGGTCGAACTTTGCTGACGAAATCATTAAATCGATCGACTGTGGTGCGATGCCCCACTCCATCTTTGTGCCGCCGCCACGCGGAGCTACCAGCATTCCGGAGTGGTTTGCGTACTCCAGCACCCGTGCGAGTTCGGCCTCGCTGGCGGGCTCGAGGTAGAGCTCGGGCGTCACTCCGCATACCTGGTCTGCGGGGAGGCCGCGGCGCACAGAGCCTTCCGCGACGATTGAGCGAAGAGCGTCGAGTGCTTGCGCCGAAGTTGATTTTGCGAATCCAGGCATGGCTTCTATCCGGGCATTGCTTAGAACAATTGCGCCTCGCCAGAAACTTCAAGCGGGTGCGGAACGTATGGGCCTGGCCTTTCCGCGCACAACGGAGTACGCGGAAACACTTTGCCGGGGTTCGACAGATGCTCAGGATCAAATGCGCATCGAACCAACTGCATGGTTTGCAGATCAGGTTCGGCGAACATGTCAGACATGAACATCTTCTTTTCCTCGCCTACGCCATGCTCTCCTGTGATGGAGCCGCCTACCCGCACGCAGAGCTTTAGAATCTCGCCCGAAAGTTGTTCTGCATCCCGCTCTTGTCCTTGGATGCGGCGATCATACAAAACGAGAGGGTGCAAGTTGCCGTCTCCGGCGTGAAAGACGTTTGCAACGCGCAGTCCCGCCTGGGTGCTGAGACGTACGATCTCTTCCATCACCTGCGGCAGAGCGGTTCGTGGAATTACTCCGTCCTGGACGATGTAGTTGGGAGAGATGCGGCCCATGGCGGCGAAGGCAGCTTTACGCCCCTTCCAGATCACGATGCGCTCGGCTTCACTCTGCGCGACGCGGATCTCCGATGCCTGGTGGTGCAAGCACTTCTCTTTGACGTTGGTCATCAGGGCTTCTACCTCGGCGGCGGGGCCATCGAGTTCGACAAGCAGGAGACCTCCACAGTTGGGGTAGCCGGCGTGGACAGAGGCTTCGGCGGCCTGGATAGCGAGGTTGTCCATCATCTCGATTGCAGCAGGCAGAATTCCCGAGGCTATGATGTCGCTTACAGCGGCTCCGGCAGTGTTGGTGGAGTCGAAGGCGGCGAGCAGCGTCTGGATCACCTCTGGGCGCTTTACGATTCGGAGCGTAACTTTCGTGGTCACGCCGAGGGTTCCTTCGGAGCCGACAAACACGCCGGGAAGATCATATCCGGGCGTATCGAGGGTGTTGCCTCCGAGTTGCACGAGTGAGCCGTCGGGCAGCACGACCTCGAGTCCAAGGACATGGGTGGTGGTAAAGCCGTACTTGAGGCAATGCGCACCACCGGAGTTCTCCGCAACGTTGCCGCCGATGCTGCACACGGATTGCGAGGACGGGTCGGGAGCATAGAAATATCCGTAGGGCGCGACGCGCTGGGTAACAGCGGCATTGATGACGCCGGGCTCGACGACCATCCGCGCATTTGGGATATCCACTGACAGGATGCGATTCAAACGGGCAAGGCTGATCACGATTCCGCCTTCGACGGGAAGCGCGCCCCCGCTAAGTCCGGTGCCGGAGCCTCGTGCGACAAAGGCAACGTGCTGCTGCGCACAGAGTTGCACGATGGCTTGCACCTGCTCTGCATTCGAGGGCAAGACGACAGCGAGCGGCACCACACGGAAATTGGTGAGGCCGTCACATTCATAGGTACGCAGTTCGTCGCGAGCAGTGATGAGGCCCGCGCCGACAATTGAGCGGAGTGCTTCAATAAACGAAGAATTCATCTTGTCACCACCATCCTCGCGCAATCGCCGCCCCGTTGCGCGACTTTCTTACCAGCCGTTCAGAGCAGAGCGCATGCTTCTTCAAAATCCAAGCGCGGGTTGCGCGGAAAGAGCCGGGAATGATCTCCGTAGCCGATGTTGCACAGGAAATTCGAGCGAACGTGAGTGGACGGAAAGAACTCCTGATCGCAATCTGAAATTTCCTTTCCCGCACCGAAAAACTCCGCGTCGACTTTCGCATTGTCAAAGCCGGACATGGGCCCGCAATCCAGGCCGAGAGCACGGGCGGCAAGAATCAGGTACGCACCCTGAAGGCTGGAATTGCGGCGTGCTGTGGTATCGGCGAGTTCGGGAGATTTTTCGAACATGTCTTTGAAGCCGGGCGATTGAGGAAACAGCTTCGGCAGCTTTTCATAGAAGCGAAAATCGAATCCGATGATGGCCGTCACCGGAGCTGCCAGTACCTTTTCAACATTGGCCGGGGCGAGTGCGGGGACGAGCCTTTGTTTGGCTTCTGGTGTTCGCAGAAATAGAATGCGGGCTGGACAACCGTTGCCACTTGTCGGTCCCCACTTCATCAGGTCATACAAAGTTCGCAAAGTGTCATCATCGACGGGCTTGGAAAGCCAGAAGGAATGAGTTCTCGCCTTGCGGAACAATTGGCCCAGCGCATCATCACTGAGCGATGATGGGTTCAATAAGACAGCCGCGCGGTCGGAGTCTTCGTGTACGTTCATACTTCGATATGTTACTCCCAAAGGATTGTTGCAGAGCTCAGTTGGGAGCGGCCGGCCTGTGTTGCCGAAGATTACTTTCCGCGGAGACGCCGGCGGTTCGTCTGCACCTGGGTTCCCTGCGCAGCTCCCACCCAGCGTTCGGATTTGCGAGCTCTTTACCGGAACCAAAGCGACCAAACAACGTCCACCAGGGTGTGCGTGACACTGGAGGCGAGCAACTGCCGCCGCGCACGCCAGGCTCGTCCGTAAAAGACTCCGGCGATGGCAGCCAGCAGGACGTAACGCCAGTTGAAGCTCGCGCCTTTGTGGAAATGAGAGAGGCCAAAAAGCAGACTGGCGACTACCAGCGCGCGGAGGCGCCCGAGATGCGGCTCCAGCAGGTTCTGCAAGAGGCCGCGGTAGAACAGCTCTTCCGGCACGGCAGTGAGCAGAAAGGTTACGAGCATCTCCGCCGCAATGTGCGCCGCCGAGTGAGCACGCGGATGAAAGCTGATGAAGTGCAGCGCGAAGCCCAGGCCTAAGGCGAACGGCATAAACAAAAGCCACTCGCGCACACCAACGACAAAGGCGTTTCGGTTTGGAATGAACGAGTAGCCCACGCCCTCCAAGCCCCTGACCACGAGGTAAAGATAAAGCGCAACATCGCAGAGGTAGAGCTTGGGCAGGCTACCGAGTCCGGGATGCGGCCATGCGCCGCTGAACAGGCGCAACTCAAGGATGAGCGCCAGAGCGAAGAGCACAACCGCATCCTGCCAGAGGAGTTTTTGTGCTTTCGGAGCGAGCTCAAGCAATCCGCTCAGAGCTACGGGCGTGAGTGCAAGCGCGAAGCCGAAACGCCATTGAAACTCCCCGGTCGGCAATGCGTAGATGAGGTACGGCAAAACTAGCAGGGCTGATGCCGCAACCCGCGTCACTCTGCAGTCGAGAAAGCAGCGGCTCTGCAAGAGCACGCGCAGAGGCGCATCAGCCACAAATCCAAAAAACCATAGCGGGGCCAGGAGCAGAGCGAATCCGGCAAAGGCAAAAGCCTGCGGGCGTGGCAGCGCAAATGAGCGCGACTCCAGCCAGAAGCCAGCGAGAAGCAATGCGAAGGTGGCGAGGATCAGCAGGACGCGATTGGGGTTCTTCACGGCTGCATCCGTACGCACCTCAAGCGCTTTCATGCCCACCAAGGCCTCTCATTCATCTTAGTTCCGATTCGCCGTGTTCTCCAGAGGTGAGAATTTCCAGCTTCGAGCGCAATGGCAGGCGGGTGCGTACGCGACGATCATTGCGCAGGAGAAGAGTGGGCGAGCATAAGCAGGTGCTGGGCTCGCCGGCGAACGATTGGAGTAACGGAAGGGTCTTCGGCTACATCCTTCAGAGAGGGAGTGATCGCCTGAAGTTCGATGAGGTATTGAGCGCGGGCGCGATCTTCGGCCCGCTTGAGGATCGGGTCGAGAGCTGTTTTGCTGGTGCGACGGAAATACTCAAGCTCGCGACCCAACTGAATTGAGTTAAAAATGCCTTCGAAGATGGTTGTGAGTTGCCGGATCGCGGGGTTTGTCGAGTCCTTATATGTGACATAGCTACGCACGCCGTTTGTCCAGTGACCGAACGAATCGGCTGGGCCTTCAGCGTAGCTCAGGGTTTTGTTGCCGGGACTCGGGGCAGAGTTGGCGGCACTGGGGCTGGGCTTAAAATAATTTGCCTGTTGAGCAAGTTGAAAGATACGCATGCTGGTGGCGTCGGAGATGGTGAATTTGAGAATGTATGGTTCCCCGGTCGGGATCTCCTGCCTAGCTCCGGGGGCGAGTTCCTCGGAATAACAGGCGGCATTCCCGAAGGAATCCACTGCAATGGAATAGTGCGCGGATGTCGAATTGAGGTACACACGCTCAAAAGTTACGGTTGGAACCACTTTAAAGTGGGGACGATCCGGCTCAAGATTCGGAGGCTGGGCATAAGCTGCAGCAATCGAGAGGCAGAGGCACCCAATTGAAATAGAGTGGCGGAGTATTCGCATAACGCGTCTTTTTGTTTTAGAGGCGCGGTTGAAACGAATGGCTTACTGTCTACGGTTTATAAAGCGGAGAGCAACCGAACTGGATGTGAGCCAGCCGGAGCAGTGGGAGAGGATGCAAACGGATGACGGTAGACGGGATCACGAGCGAACAAAAATCTCGCCAGGCCTGAGACCTGGCGAGCTAATTCACGGCATTGGTCGAGTGGTGCAGACCGATACGACGTTGCCGCCGTTTCAGTAATGATTTAGTTCTCGTAGGCTCCGATGGATGGGTCAGCCGTGTTGCGCGGAGTTCCTAGAATGTCGGTCGCCGGTGCATTGTTCGCGGTCCCGCCAGTGATCAGCGGCGAGCCTGGGTTTACGTCGAAGTTGCCGCCGCTAGCTGGGGATGCTACGTTCACGAAGTTCGGGGCGGAGGTGATGTTGTTCGTCAGCGATTGACCGACGCTGGAGAGGTCGCCGATGTTGTTTCCGCCGCTGCTCGAAGTGTCGTTGTTGGAGAAGGTGTTTCCCGACCCGATCGCAACTCCGCAAGCAGAACCGCAAGCGTCAATGTCATAGCCGGAGTTACCTGACAGGACATTGTTACTGAACACTGAGTTGCTGAACGAGTACCCGGAATCGGCTCCGAAGAGGAAGCCGTTATAACCGCAACCGACGAGAGTATTGTTCGTAATCACGTCATAGCTGGGCTGATGGAATGCCTGAATGCAGGCTCCCCCAGCGGCATACACGATATTGTTCTGCAGCGTGTTGTGCGCCGCCGCGGTGTAAAGGCCATGCGTGTAGTGATTGCCGATCGTTCCCACATTCCAGACCACGTTATCCGACCAGTTGTTATAGGTACTGACTCCGATGGCGCCAAGGATTCCGCCGCCGCCCACGCCATTGCCGCACCCTGCGCTCGTGTTGTTGGCAACGTCATGGATGCGGTTGTAGGTGATGTTCGCATAGCTTGCATTCGAGTACACACCCATGCAGCCCCCAGGGTTGTTGATGTCGAATCCGACCAAATCCACGTAGCTTCCAGTGATCCAGATTGCCGGGTCGTTGGCGTTGTCACTGGGGGTGTTCAAAATAGAGCTGCCGTATGCCGTCGCCACGTAAGCGGTATGGCAAGTGCTCGTGCCGCTGTTGGTAATCTTCGCCGTGCGACCGCTGGATACGGTGTAGGTTCCCGGCCCAACCAAGACGAGGGCGCAGCCAGAGACAGTAGAGGCCGCGTGAGCTACGGTTGCCCAGGGCGAAGCAGAGGTACCGGAGTTTGAGTCGCTGCCGGAAGCGGATACGTAGTAGGTGTTCGCGGAGGTGTAATTCGAGTTGGACGTGTACGCCGCTGCTATGAGTGAGCTATAGCCGCTCGAAAGCGTTGCGCTGCCAGTTGAGGTTGTTGCTGTGGATGCTGCGGGCGGCAATGTGGACGAAGCGGGCGGCAATGTGGACGAAGTAGTGGCCGCGGCAATCGTAAGTTTCAGGGCGGACGTGATGGTCTCGGGGGTGCTTTCTGCATCTTTCACGGCGACGCTGAAGGAGAAATTGCCGGTTGCGGCCGGTGTGCCGCTGATGATGCCGCTGGAGGACATGGTCAATCCTGCGGGCAAGGAACCGGAAACCAGGCTCCAGGTGTAGGGCGAAGTTCCGCCACTAGCGGTCAGCGACGCCGAGTAGCTGCTCCCCACGCTTCCGCTGGCAAGGGATGTGTTTGTAAGTTGCAGGGCGGATACTGTCGAGGTCGAGGTTGGTTTCGGGGTCGAGGCTGTTGCTGACTGAACTTTGGCAGAGCCGGAGCCGCAACCCGCGATGAGAGCCGTGATAAGTAGAAGGAAAGATAATGCGAGCAGTCGTTTCATGAATCCACGATACGGTTCTGCTCGCGCCTGTCACATCAGGAGATGTTCTAAGTTCTCCTATTAATTCGTGCTGGACTGCTTCTAGGGGTAATGCACAAGCTTTTTATTTTCATATAGCTGAATAGCTAAGGTGATATAGCTACTAAGGTGAGAGTAGCTTAGAAAAGCGGCATCCAGAAACTCAGGCGAGAGTAGGTACAAGTAAGGTGAGAGTACCTTTATGTTGCTACATGGGAGATCCCGCGATTTGTATACCGAATTACATGAGTCGTCGTGATGCCTCTTCCCACAGTTCCTGAAGAATCATTCCGGCCGGTTCCTTCCTCGCTAGCTTAGCCGACTGTCCTGCCCACAATTGCATGCGCTCAGCATCTCCCGTCTTCTGTGCTGCTTCTCGCATAGCGCGAGTTAACCCGCGCTGGATAGGATACGGTGCGGGACGAGCGGCATTCGGGGCATCCGCCGCCCGGACGTACGCGGTTGCAACGCTGCGCCCTGGCCGCCCACTGAATGCACGCGTGATCATAGTTTCGTGTGCTTCGGTGTGCGCGAGTCTGTCGGCATAAGCCGGATGCATCTTTGCCTCCGGAGATCGCAGGAAAGCGGTTCCGATCTGTGCCGCGCTCGCTCCCAGGATCAGCGCCGCGGCAATTGCCCGCCCGTCGGCGATCCCGCCCGTCGCTATGACCGGCACGGTGACCGTATCAACGACCTGCGGTAAGAGAGACATCAGACCTACCATCTGCCGTTCGGCTTCATCGGCATGAAAGGCTCCGCGGTGTCCACCGGCCTCCATGCCTTGAGCAATGACGGCGTCGGCACCCGCCTGCTCAGCAGCCTTCGCCTCAGCCACGGTCGTGGCGGTGGCAAACCACAAGATCCCGCGCGCTTTCATTTCCGATACGAATGCTGGTGGGTAGAGTCCCATGATCGAAGAAATGGCCTTCGGGGCCAAGGTCAGCATGGCCTGGCACTGCGCCTCAAAATCCGGGAGTGATGCATCTCCAGCTTCCGGGGGAACAGGGGGGCCCCACGCTGCAAGGAACTCCCGCTGCCGCTTTTCCAGCTCAATGTCTCGTGGCGGCGGTGCCTCTGGGATCCAAAGATTGATCTGAAACTCTCCCCGACTGCCTTGGCGAAATTCGGCGTCCCAGGCGCTGATCTCCTCCGGCTTCATCATCAGAGCGCCGCACGCTCCAAGCCCGCCTGCATTGGCTACCGCAATCGAGAGTGATGGAGGACAGGCTCCGGCCATGGGTGCCAGAAGGATCGGCAGGCGAATCCCCAGACGATTCGCGAAGGCCGCGGCGCGTGAGCGAGGCGATGAAAACTCTTGGTCGAACATGCAGACAGCCTCCGAGCAGGACGCTTGCAACTGAGTGCGTTTTAAGATGCCGCGGATGGCCATCCCGCGAGTGCTATCCGGAAAGCGCGGTTCGGGACGGCATGAAGATTGAGGTCAACATTTAATGCTGGCCGGAAGCTCTGGCACCTCCTTATTGCGTACCAGCAGCAGCGCCAGCGCGCAGGAGCCAAGGCGGGCGATCATGTTCTCCGCACGGCCGTTGATGATGATAGGAACCTTGGCGCCGAGAACTAATCCTGCCAGTTGCGCGTCGGCCAATTGCTCAAGTTGCTTTGCGAGAATATTGCCCGATTCGATATTGGGGACCAGGAAGATGTCGGCCTTTCCGGCAACGGGCGAGACGACGCCTTTTGCCTTGGCCGCTTCTTCGGAGATCGCAACATCAAACGCAAGCGGCCCGTCCAGCACGGCGCCGGTGATTTGGCCGCGGTCTGCCATTTTGCAGAGCACGGCCGCATCAAGAGTTGAGCCGAGCTTCGAGGAAACGATGTCCTGCGAAGACAGAATAGCCACCTTGGGTGCAGCGAGCCCGAGCGCATGGACGAGTTTCACCGCGTTCTGAATAATGTCTCGCTTATCTTCCAGCGTCGGAGCGATGTTCACGAGAGCATCGGTCAGAAACAAAACCCGCTCGGACGAAGGCACGTCGAGCGCGAAGACATGGCTGATCCGCTTCTCCGTGCGCAGCCCTTTGGGGCAATCGACAAATTGCAGTAACTCATCCGTATGCAGAGAGCCGCGCATAAGAGCATCGACCTTCAGCTCGCGAGCCAGGCAGACGGCGTACTCGGCTGCGGCGTGACTATGTTCGGCGGGAACAATCTTGAATGCTGAAAGATCAATTTTCGCCGGTGCGGCGGCTGCCCGAATTCTTGCCTCGGGACCGACGAAGACGGGGACGATGAGGTTGGCTTTCGCGGCTTCGACGGCGGCGAGCAGCGTGAGCGAATCCACCGGATGCACGATGGCTGTGCGTATTGGCTCCAATCCACGGCTTTTCTCAACCAGTTGGCGGTATTGACGGCCTTTCTCCAGCAGTTTGACTTCAGGTAGCGTTACCCGCGGGCGTGAGATTTTTTCGCTGGGCGCAATCACGTCGGCGGTGCCGCTGATGACAAGTTCGCCGCATTGATTTGTAGCCAGGCAGTCGAAGGTTACGCGGTGTTTCTCTTCGAACTTCGCGGCCACTTTGACGGAAACCGTTATGGTGTCGCCAACACACACCGGGTGCCGGAAGGAGAGTGACTGACCGAGGTAGATCGCACCGGGGCCAGGCATCTGCGTGCCAAGGACGGTTGAAATCAGAGCGCCGCCCCACATGCCATGGGCGATGATCTTGTGGAACATATCGCTCTTCGCGTATTCCGCGTCGACATGGGCTGGATTGACATCGCCGGACATGATGGCGAAGAGTTCGATGTCTCTGTAGGTAAGTGTGCGGGCGATGCTGGCAACATCACCCACCTTCAATTCGTCAAACGTGAGGTTCTCGATGCGCTCCATGCGGCAGGCCTCCGCCTCAAACGTTGAGGGCACGCTTAAGAAGCTACAACATTCCTGCTCAGCTCCGAACAGTTAGCACGGGACAATGAGCCTCACACACTACGGCGGAAGCGGTCGCCCACGGCAAATGCGCCGCGACCGAATGGGCCGACGCGCGGTGCGCACCCATTACGATCAGAGCCGCTTGTTTGCTTTCTGCCACGTGGAGGATCATCTCAGCAGCTGATCCACACTCGACAATCATCTCCGGGTGCAACTCCTGCATGGTCTCGGCGGAAATCATGTCATTCAGCTGCTGCCGGGCACCGGCAAGAGCCTCCGCCGCCAGCTCGGCGGAAACTTCCAAATCGGCGATCATCGCATCCATACTTCCCGGCAGTGCCCCTACGCCAGGCGGAAGGGCATGCAGCAGGACGAGTTGCGAGCCGTTAGCCCGCGCCAAAGAGACAGTATAGGAAAGGGCATGTTCAGAGCCCGAAGAGAAATCAGTTGCGAAGAGGATCGTTTTGAAGCAAGCGTTCGCGGTTGCTTCAGGGGTGGCGTGTGGGCCAATCGTGAGTACCGGGCACGAAGCATGGCGGAAGACCTGTTCCGCCACGGAGCCGAGTACCAGTTTCTTCAACCCGCGCCGGCCATGCGTGCCTAGCACGATCAGATCAATGTTTCTTTCCTTAATAAATGATGCGAGAACTTCCCATAGCTGTCCTCGTTCGATGGTCGCCGTGTGCGGAATATTCACGAAAGGTTCGCCGGCCAGCAGGACGTTCATCGCAGATTGTGCGACGTATCGATCCGCATCCAGTTCGGGAAAAGTATCCAACGGAACCCCGGTTACCGGTTCTGGAGGGAGAACATGAATGACGTGGAGAGTGGCGCCGTAGCGCTCGGCGATGGCGCGCAAACAGGGGAGAGCGGCCTGCGAGCATGGCGAAAAGTCGGTGGCGTAGAGAATGTTTTTCAATGCCGGCATAAGCAACGTTTGGGCGGAGCTTGACATGGCATACCTCCTCTAAAGAGAGAGCTTTCGGTAATGGGTGCGCAAAGGATTGAGAGATGCTGCTTTTCGTGGAGAAACGTTGGTGTGGGGCAGTGACAATCCATTGTGGCGGCGGGGCGGGTTCGATCTGAGTTGGTGCCGTGAGTCATCTGGCACCTCCCTGAACGCCGCAATTGTGAACCAGGTAGCGGTCTGCGGCGGTGACACAAGTCACGCGAGCGCGTAATTAAAGGCACAGAGCACTCTCAGCCAAGGTGGCGAGTTCAGCCTTAACTACGCGATGCCGTGATTTGCTCTATGGGAAATGCGGATGGCCGTATTCGGTTTTTTCTTGGGGCGGTGAACCGGAGCTCTCCTCGCAAATTCGGCAATTCGTGCGATAAGTTGAGCGGGAGTGTACTCTGATTTTTCAAAGAATGCGTCGGCTAGAAGACTGCTCGGGACATCGGCGGCGCAGAACTCTCCGCTGATCACAATCACGGGTAGATTCGGGAACCGTTGCCGAATCACTGAAAGGAACTCGAAGCCGTTCATGTTCGGCATGTGCAAATCAGAAATGATGAGATCAGGGTGCCATTCTTTCAGAGCGGAAAGTCCGTCCAATCCGTCTTTGGCACACAGGACGTCGTATCCCTGCGATTCCAAGATCGCCTTGGTCGTGACCCTTAGTCGCTCCTCATCGTCCACAAAGAGGATTCTGTATACGAAGGGCATAGCGCACGCTCTCATAAATCAGGTTGCGGCGTGCACCTTACAAATGTGAGAAGGATGACAGCGGCGTCCGCCGGTATGATTGCAGGCGCATATTACGTCGCGCAGCTACTCGTCGCAGTGACACAAACTACTTATGGAAGTGAGAGTAGTCACTCCCTGATGTGATTTGTCTTTTGAGCTGGGATTCGACGAGAAAGCCGCCATTCTGTTGTGAGTAATATGGCCAATCACACGTTCGAAGCTGGGTTAGGTTCCACACTATTGCAGTCTAACGATTCGCAAGCCAATTGGATTGTGTTGCTAAAGAAGACGGCTTGTAGGTTTTGTCTTTAAGAGCTTAGGGGAATTTCAACGAGAAACTTGGAGCAGCTGCTTACAACGGCAATACGATTGCCCATGAAGCTGTGCATGCCCTGCTCTCCGTTTTCGGCAGTAGCTTTACGCAGTCATCGTGGGTCAGGCCACAAGAGGAGACGATTCTGCTGAATAAGAGGCACAAGATTCTAGTGGTTGATGACGAGAGGGCTATCGTCTCTCTTCGCGCCACGATACTTCGGTCTCAAGGCTATGAGGCGGCCACAGCGTTCAGCGGAGAGGAGGCGGTTCAAGTGGCCATCTCATTCAGGCCCGATTGTATAGTGAGCGACGTAACGATGGGGGCGATGAATGGCATTGATGCGGCAATAGAGATTTTGGGCGGGTTGCCCCAGTGCAAGGTGCTTTTCGTCTCGGGTAATGCACGTTGCCCGGACCTTATGGGAGACGCGATTGCAAAGGGCTTCAGCTTTGAGATTCTGTCCAAGCCGGTTCCCCCGCAGCAATTGCTGGATCGAATTTCACAGATTTTTTCAGACTGAATTTTTCTTTTGGACGGTCGCACTCTACTCGTTATGTCAGGACGTGTTATGGACGGAAAATGTGCCAACAGCTGGTGTCCCACAACCCGTCATCGCGATGAGGGCAAGCTGTTTCGTTTAGATATTAACCTGGGCAATAAGACCGGCGGGAATGAGCGGAAGACGGAGTACATATGGCTATGTGCTCGCTGTGCGCAGCAGATGCACCCCGAGGTCAAAGTGACTGGGAACGTTATTACACTTCGGCTTTCAAAGAACGGGCCGATCCCGGTGCCGGACGCTGCCAAACCCTCGGCTCGGGTCAACTGAAACAACTTGGCCCCTGAACATCATCACCTTTGCAACCTTGACCGGCTTCGATCTTTGCAACTTCCTACTCCCGCCAGCCGGTATGCTGACGAAAGCAATCGCTCCCCTTCTGGTACTTACAGCGCTCGCCGGCGGGAAATCCCCACGATTCTGGATTCTCTGCTCTATATCGTCTGCATCTCAAGCTCTTAGCCGTAGGATGTTTGCGAAAGGAAGATAAGCCATGGACATCTCTGCTGTAACCAGGGAACTACTTGAGGCAAAACGCGAGAGAGGGATGACCTTTACCGAACTGGGGAAGTTAATTGGGCGTGACGAGGTGTGGGTGGCAGCCCTGTTCTACGGACAGGCTAGGGCAGATGAAGAGGAAGCCAAGAAACTCATCTCTGTGCTGGAGCTCGGTAATGATGTGGAAGACGCTCTTATGCAGTTCCCAAACAAAGGTATTGGTCCGGTAGTCCCAACTGATCCGCTCGTTTACCGCTTCTATGAAATTATGCAGGTGTATGGAATGCCTATGAAGGCGGTGATCCATGAGAAGTTCGGAGACGGAATTATGAGCGCCATTGACTTTAGCCTTCACATCGATAAAGAGCCTGACCCGAAGGGAGACCGGGTCAAAGTGACGATGTCGGGAAAGTTTTTGCCATACAAGAAGTTTTAAGCGGCGAGTGCATTTGTTCGCGAAGGCTGCTTATTGCTTCGCGTGCAGCGAAGCACCAGCAATTTCGCGGGAACCATATGTTCGAGCTACGGACGAGGAGGTGTTGGCGGCACTGCAACCTCCATGCCGCCAGGATAGCGATCCGTGCCACCTCTCGTTTACGCTGATTGATTCTTCACAACATGCGTTCTCAAAACGGCATTGGGGCGCCAGGGGAAACCAAGGCCACCCGGTCGCCTGGATTGATGATTGCTGCCGCAGGTTTGAAAAGTCTGTGGTTCACAAATATTGCGTCGACTTGTGCCGCTGGGATTTCGAGATTAGCGAGTAGTTCTTGTCCCGTCGTCTCGTGATCTACTTCAAACCGGCACGGATTGCTCCAATGTCTCTCCTTGAAAAGATCGGAAAGAAACATAAAGGCATGGAGTTCAATCGTTGCCGTCGCTATGCTTCCAAGGGTCGGTTTCATCGGCATGGTCAGTTCAAGAGTTGCGGGCATGGTCGCCTCCTATAAAAACGCTTCACGGTTGCGCTTCAACAGATCCTCAGCGTCTTGCCGTCTCGTACCCGATACCAAAAGGCAGTTTGATTTCCACTCAGCGAGAGGCCTCTGGTTAAAAGAATCGGCTTGTGTTTTCAGATGGATAGCTAATTCAATGGGCTTACCTTGCTGCCGGGGCCGCGCTGGTTGCGTAACCGATCCGCCCATCCTTGGGCATCTTGATCAAACTTGGGCATCGCAAATGTTTGCCCGTTGGGCTTGCCAGAGCAGAGTTGAGGCTGGGAGTGCACGCAAAGATTTGGAGGGGGAGAAATACGAGCAAGCTCTGTTGGCAGAAGAAATTTGGCGGTGGCTGAACGCGCTGAGAAGTCGTTCTCAGTGTAGGATCGGCCACCGATCGAGACCGGATAAAGGTGCAGGTTTAAATGATGTTTCGGCAAAATTCATCTGCGATGAAGAGGTTGCCGGGGCGATCCGGGTCGCGAAGGCGACGGGACTGACGCCTCCATCACCTCGCCCATTCCCAGCCACAGACGCTGCTCTTTTCGATGTCCTCCACAAGAGCGTTCATCGCAGAATCATCGGAGATGAGGTGAACGCCCTGGCAACTCAGTTCAGCCAAAAGCTCTTTGCCGGCGGCATCGACAAAGGAAACATCCGCCAGTTCAACAGATACGTCCTTTGAAAGCGGACGCGACAGCATGTTGTTGCAAACGTCCCTCAACTCATTGACCCAAGCAGAGGCGAGTTTGCCCTCCAGGATGATTCTGAGATCGGGTTGGTCTTGAACCGTGATTCTTAGCATATTAGTGCCTCTCCTGAAGGAGGTAGAAGCAGTTTGGTTTCCAATTCGGACCGGATGCGGTGCGCGGGTCGAAATGGGCGGAGAAACCGCCGAAATGCCGTATCAAAGCCGTAACCGCATTCGCGACTCTGCACCTGCGATTGCCGGATTACCGCCCAAACCTCGGCAGGCTGACAGGGTTTGGGCAGTTCATGGATGCGCGTTGTGTTGCCGGGAACTCCGGAAAGGCGGATTGCCAACGACGTGCATTACCCTATTGCGGATTCTGTACGTCTCGGCGCGATATCCCGAGCTTTCGCATCTTGCCCTGCAAAGTGGTTCGTTTCAGGCCTAATTTTGCCGCGGCTCCGTGCGGGCCGGAGATTACCGACCCGGTCTCTCGCAGGACTCGCATGATGTAATCACGCTCGGCAGATTCGAGTGTCCCTTCGGTTTCGGAATCAGATTTTGTGGGGTCTTTCAACTCGTGGACTGGAACATTCAATACGGGGCCCGGGGAGAGGATCACGGCCCTTTCGATAAAGTTTTCCATCTCGCGAATGTTCCCCGGCCACGGCCATTTGCAAAGCGCAACCATCGATTGCTCGGGAACCTTCTTGATCTTCTTTCCCATTTGGCGGGCGTACTTCTGTGTGAAATGCTGTACAAGAAGCGGGATGTCGTGTTGTCGCTCGCGCAGCGGAGGCACGATGATTGGAAACACCCGCAGACGATAGTACAGGTCACTGCGAAATTGATTCTCGGCCACCATTTGGGCGAGGTTACGGTTTGTTGCAGCGACCAGTCTCACATCCACATGAATGGTTCGAGAGCTACCCAGCCTTTCAAACTCGCTTTCCTGCAGCACGCGTAGCAGTTTGGGCTGTAATTCCAGCGGAATGTCCCCAATTTCGTCCAGGAATATGGTTCCCTTATTTGCCAATTCCAGTCTGCCCGTTTTCTGAGAGATCGCTCCGGTGAATGCTCCTTTCTCATGTCCAAACAGTTCGCTTTCCAGTAACCCGGTCGGAATGGCAGAGCAGTTTATCTTCACCATAGACCCGCTCGAGCGGCGGCTGAGCCGGTGAATTGCGCGAGCGATCAATTCCTTTCCGGTGCCCGTTTCACCAAGGATCAGGACGGCGGCATCGGTGGGCGCGACCGTCTGCACGTGTTGTAGAACCTCTCTCAGTCCGGTGCTTTCTCCGATGATTTCATCGAAGTTAAGGATGGTGCGGATCTCATCTTCGAGATATGACTTTTCTTCGGCGAGCTTTTCCTTCAGTTCGGCGATCTCACGAAAAGCCAGAGCATTATCAACGGCAATTGCCACTTGATTTGCAACCTGCCGAAGCAGATCGGTGTCATCCATGCTGAACGCACGTTCACGGCTCGCGACCGTCAGCACGCCAACTGTGCGCCCCCGATTCAGCAGTGGCAGACAACAGATGGATTTCATTCCTTCCGCGAACAACATCCTAGTTACTTCTGCCGGGTATTGAGTAACATCCTGCCGGCTGACTAGAAGCGGCATCCCGCTTTTGAGAGCTCGACCGGCAAGTGAGCCCTCGCTCGGGAAGGGCAGATCCGGATGCACCAAACCTGAGCCTTCGGGGAAATCAACTGCATACAATCGGAGAGTGTCGGGTCCGTCGGGAAGGATCAGCGCGGCATAATCGTGACGCATGATCCTGCGCAATGAGACAGAAATCGTGTTGAACAGTTCCTCCAGCTCGAGGTTCCTTACAAGTGCGTTTGTAACATCGAGAAGCAGAAGCGTCCGGTCCCGCTCTTGTTGTAACTGTTTCTCGTAAGAGACGACCTCTTGAGAACGCAGGTGGTTGTCAACGGCCAGGGCGGCCTCTGAAATTGCCATCTGCAGAAACTGCAGTTCATCGCCTGAATAAGCGATGTCATCTTTTCGTCCGAAGGCGACGGCACCCAGCCTGCGGCTTGCGGTAGTGAGCGGTAGCAGACACAGACGGCGAATCTCGCTTTGCAGAAAGACTCGTGTCGCAGTGGGAAATCGGGTTTCGTGAGCGAGGCCGTCAAGCAGGACCGTTTGTTGAGTCTCCCAGGCGACACCGGAGGGCGACTCGCTTATCGGAATTTCAAGCCCGACAGGAATCGACATTGGGGTGGTGGTCTCGACGAAACTAACCCTCATTACGTCGTGAACCGGATCGTGAAGGCTCACATAAAGGGCATCGAACGGGACGAGTCGACGGAGGCGGCATGCGAGGTCGTCAAAGAGTTCCTGTAGATCCGTGTGACAGCTGATGCAGTCGAATATTTCTACAAGCGCTTGAAGTTGGCGCTCATCAGAGACAGCCGGCTCTGGCGTTTCGAATTCCCTGGTTGGCAAAGGCATCTGCTTACTCCCGGATATGAACCACTCGGATCGATATCGGTTACACGCCTAGCTCAGCCATTATGGTGAGGCATGCTGGGGAAGTCTGTGACCGGCACCACCCCCCAAGGTGATCACAAGCGCCGCGGGCGTTGTAGAGAAAGCTGTTGGAGGGAGTCACAAAACGTAAAGCAGGCCATCGAAATCGATGGCCTGCTTAGCCGTAACCGTGCGAGATCCGTCAGTTGCTAATGGGTGACATGTGGTTCACGATGGAGCTTACGCCGACCGCTTTCACGTAGAACTTTGCGCCGCTCTGAGCGCCGGACTGGGAGAGATTGGTCGAGGTTGCGGTGTTCGGGATGTTATCGGCTACCAGCGTCAGGTTGCTGCCATCGGTAGTGGCGTACACCGCAAAATGATCGATCGTATCGACCGATGCCGATGAACTGCTAGGCACCACGCTCCAACTCAGTGTTGATCCGTTGACCGTCGGTTGGCTCACGCTCATGCAGTTGTCAATGCCAGTCTCGATCTCCGTACCTTCCTCGTAGTCGTTCCAGGTAACAAGCTGCAACGATTCCAACTGATTCGTCTGTGAGTAGAAGTTGTTAATTTCTTTAAAGGTGTTGAGCCAGGTGCTACCGCAGTTCTGATTGATGACGCGGTTCAGGCTCCAGGCAGCCATGGTGTCGTTAAAGCCCTTTTTGCTCGACGCGAAGGTGTGCTCGGTCGGATGCGAAAGCGCGGCGCTATAGAAACCTTGCAGATAGCTCTGGCCCCAATCATCGGGATTGCCAAAATTGCCCACCCAACTGAAGGCGCCATCAGAAGTGGCCTGGGTAAAGCCCGGAGCGTTCTCAAAGACGTAGACCGGATTGCCCGGAACCGAGGCCTGCACGGTCGCCCAGTTCACCGCAAGAGCTTCTACCCCGAAGAAACCATCGACCGGGCGGCCGCCCTTGAGCATATAAGCCGGAGAAGTTTGGTATGTGGTCCGAATGTAGTTGAGCGAGGCCACCACCGAGGTGGTCGGATCACCGGAAACGCTACCGGCGTCGAGCATGACTGCGACCTCAAAGCCGGGATGCTTCACGGCTTCCTGAAAGATCAATTGGGTCGTGGTGTTGAGGTTGGTATTGTTCGGTCCGAACCAGTCGATGACCATGCCATTGATTCCGCGGGAGATCATATCGTTGACCTGGAGAGCTACCTGCGAGGCGCTCCAGGAGGTATAGCCGACGTTCTTGTGCGAGGCGTCGCCAAACCACGGCATCAGATGCGCATAAACCTTGGAGGTCGTCCCAGCATACAACAGCTTGTGGACATCCACCTTGCTGACGTTGGTGGGCGCTATATCGCCGTTTGACCAGCCAGTGAAGCTCGACGAAGCGCTCGTGTTATTGCCGTTTTCAGCGGCCAATGTGGTCGAGGTTGGCGTTGTGTTTGAAGTGGAGGGAATTGCACTCGACTGCCCACCTTGGGCATGGCCGCTACCGCAAGCGACGTTGAGAGTTAGACCAAGAATGAGTGTGCCGAAGAGAGTTTTGTTCATTTGTTTCCCAAGTGAAAATCTGGTCAGTGCGAGGAACGTCGTGTGCGCTGACAGTTCCACTATCGGCGAGCGTGGGAGACAAAAGGATCGGCTGAAGTCCCTAGGGAATTTAGGTATTTCCAACTAGGTGACTTGCGGTAGAACTAGTGTGCGGAGGTCTAAGTAGAAGAACGACAGCTACGTACCGGCGCCGTTACGCCGTTGAAAAATCATGGGCTTCGAGGGCGAGATCAGGGCCGACGCGCAGTCAGATTTCAAACGAAAATAGGTAAGAACACAAGCGGGGCGAGAGTTTCAGCTGTGGTCTTTGGAATTAGATTCCAGCGAAAACCCTTATCGAATCGTGTAGCGAGGGGCAGGACGGGGAGGCCGCGACGGAGGGAAGTCCGAGGTGGCGCGCACTTGTGGTTGATCAGGCAGTAGCCGCCATCAATGTTTGCCCGATATCTACAGGCGCGCCCGCCTCATGAAACCAGGTGGTAATACCCGTCGTGCTTGGTGATATGCAAAGGACACCCGAACAGTGAGCCGAGGCGGTTCGTGTTCAGCAGCTCGGTTTTCGAACCATCACCGACAATTCGGCCGTCGCGCATGAAGATGACACGCTCGATCTCCGGGACAACGTCAGGCAGGTGATGCGTAATTAGCAGCAGGGCGATGCCGGATTGCGCCAGCTTGCTCATGATGCGTCGCAGTTCGGTTTGCGCGGAGACGTCGAGGCTGTTGCTCGGCTCGTCAAACAGTAAGGCCTTCGGGTCGTGGACCAGGGCACGGGCGATCATCACTCGCCGAACCTCGCCAGACGACATTTCACCAATGACCCTATCGGCCAGATGCGCGATGTCCAGCCATGCCAATAATTCCGCAGTCTTGTCACACATCTTGGGTTCGATGTGCTGATGGCGCGAGAGGCCAACGCTGCTGAAGAATCCAGAGAGAACCGCATCATGCCCGGTAATGGGGCGCGAGTAAAAAGCTGCAATGTCGTTGGTGACGATTCCCAGCATCGAGCGCAGTTCGAATACGTCCCAGGTTTCCTGTCCGAAGAGCTTGATGGATGAGCCCTCGTTGTAAAGCGGGTAAAGCTCACGCGTGATGGTCTTGATCAAAGTTGATTTACCCGAGCCATTCGGCCCCATGATCGCGACGTGCTCGCCGGTTTCAATGCGCAAATTCAAGTCGTGCAAAACCACGCGGCCATTGCGGACGACTGAGATGTTGCGCAGCTCGATTAATGGAGGAGTAGGGTTCTTCATAAGTTAGAGTTATGTATCCTCATTTCGAACAACTACGCCTATTGTAACTGTGCCCTCGCCCCTACCACACCCGGCACGCGGGGGTGTGAACCATGGGCGCGTTGGGATTGCAGGAAAAAGCTTTCTGGAACTCCGGCATGTTCGCGACAACGCCGTTGGTGCGATCGCATTCAGGCGCGTGAAAGTCAGTGGCCGCGCGCATGCGCTGAAGTTCCGGGCGCTGGTTGCTGCACCAGCCCTGCGCGTACGCCACAAAGAAACGCTGCGCGGGAGTCAGTCCATCAATGGCTTTCAACTTGGCGCCGCGCACGGCCTCTTCCCATGCGCTGTAAGCCAGGATGAGTCCGCCGAGATCGGCAACGTTTTCGCCCAACGTCAGCTCGCCGTTGACATGCACGTCATCCACCACCGTGTATGAGGAATACTGTTTGGCGATGCAAGCAGTACGCTGCTCGAATTCTTTTGCGTCGGCTGCGGTCCACCAATCGCGCAGATTGCCTTGGCCGTCGAACTTGCGGCCTTCGTCGTCGAAGCCGTGAGTCAGCTCGTGGCCGATGGTAGCGCCGGTCTGCCCGAAGTTGGCCGCGTCGTCGGCTTTCGGATCGAACAAGGGAGGTTGCAGTACACCGGCGGGAAAGTTGATGTCGTTCATCTGTGCGTCGTAGTTGGCGTTAACCGAGGGCGGAGTGAGATACCATTCGCCCCGCACCAGAGGCTTGCCGATCTTGGCAAGTTGGCGGTGGAACTCGAAGCTGTTGGAGCGCTCGCCGTTACCCAGTGCGTCTCCGCGAACGATGGTGAGTGCGGAGTAGTCGCGCCAGGTGTCGGGATAGCCGACCTTGTTGACCACGAGTTTGAGCTTTGCGAGGGCCTGCTGTTTTGTGGATTCCGACATCCACGGCAACTGGCGTATGTCGCGATCCATGGCAGCCTCAATGCTCTGCACCATTTTGAGCGCGCGCTGCTTGGCGTCTCCACTAAAGTAGTGCGCTACGTAAGCCTGTCCCACGGCTTCTCCAAGAGCGCGATCCTCGTAGCGCACACAGCGCTTCCAGCGCGGCTGCAATTCGCGAGCTCCGGTCAGCTTGCGTCCGTAAAAGTCGAAGTCCTCCTGCACGAAGGCATCTGGCAGCCAGCGCGCCTGCGCATGAATCTGGTGCCAGCGCAGATAGGTCTTCCACGCGGATAGCTTTTCAGTTTTCAGCAGAGTCTCCATCGTTTTGAAGAACTCCGGCGCGGCGACGTTGAGCGAGGCTACCTGGGACAGACCGAGGTCGGCGAAGTAGCGGTCCCAGGGAAAAGAGGGCGCAAGAGCTGCCAGCTCTGCGCGCGACATGCGGTGATAGACCGCAGCGGGGTCGCGGCGCGAGACGAGCGACATTGAACCTTTAGCAAGAGATGTCTCAATGCGCAGCACAAGCTGTGCGTTGGCTGCGGCCACCTCGGGTGTGTCGCCCAGCAGCTCGAACATCTTCTGCACATGGGCGGCGTAGTCCTTGCGCAACTGTTCGGAGTGCGCGTCGGTCTTGAGGTAGTAGTCGCGGTCTGGGAGACCAAGCCCGCCCTGGTCCACGGCAGCGATAGTCTCGGTGGATTGCATCGTATCCTGTTCGGAGCCGAGGGAGAACAGGGACGACTCGCCGAAGTAGATACCGAGGTCCTGGGGATGGAAGCGCGCGAGATAGTTGGCCATGTCGTCCATCGAAGCGATCTCGTCAATGCGCTTGAGGTCGGCGCGAAGGGGCTCCAGCCCCGCAGCATTGATTGCCTTCTCGTCCATGCACGAAGCATAGTAGTCACCGATCTTCTGATCGATGACGTTGCGGTTGGCAGTGGGTACGGCGGCGGCTTCCAATATCTGGCGGACTTGAGCCCGGTTCTGCTCCTGGAGCTTGGAGTACACACTCCAGGCAGCTTGGTCTGGTGGGATCGGATTGTTTTTCATCCATCCGCCGCAAGAGTAGGCGTAGAAATCCACACAGGGGTCGACGGACTTGTCCATGGACGCAGGATCTACGACGTGCCAACTGCTGGCAGATTGCGTCTGTGCCAGCATCGTACATGACAGGAGCCCGACGACGCAGATGGCCGCAAGAATACGCATAGGATCACCCTCAACTGAAAAACAATGACCACGAGAAGCGAAAGAAGCAGAATGCCTCTATCGCATTGTACTGTCAGGAAGCTGGTTTGCAAGGCTATGCAAGATCTGGGATTCGATGAGCAGAGCGACTGTATGGCAGCACGAGTTCGCACGCGAGCGCTTCTACCACTGAATCTGTCACTCACGTAAGACTTCTGACGATTCCCTGCTACGAGAAGCAAGCATCGCGCATCAGAAGTGGAATGGAAATTATCGGCAGCGAACAACGGGCTACAGCGCGCGCACGCGCAGACTACTTCACCGGAACGGTTTGGCTTGACCAGATCGCAGTTGCTCCCTCGCCTGCGCGGTTGCGCTCTTACCGCGTCTTTTTTGAGCCCGGCGCTCGCACCGCCTGGCACACCCATCCCCTTGGCCAAGTGCTACACATTCTGTCTGGAGTTGGGCGAGTGCAATGTTATGGCGGACCGGCGTTAACGGTACACCCCGGCGACACGGTCCTGATCCAACCGGGTGAGCGGCACTGGCACGGCGCGGCGCCCGACCACACGATGGTTCACCTTGCCATGCAGGAGGCGGACGATAAGGGTGTCGATGTGGCGTGGCTCGAGCAGGTTACGGATGCAGAGTACAACGGGTCGCAGGAAAATACACCGTCCACCTGATCCCCACGGGAGATGGCTTCTACAAAAACTCCTGAGACGTAAGCCGCGGCGAAAGGCGCTACAAAGCCCGGACAGCAGCAATGATTGCGGCGATCAATCCTGGTCGAGCATCGAACGTAAACGATGGCAGCGGAAAGCAAAACTGTGACGAAGGTGGAATGCGAGGGGCTGCGGCTGCCTCCAGGGCCGGGGGTAAACCTGCTCACGTCCGTGTTGCAGCAGAAGCGATGGGTGGATCCGATTGCGCACTTCAGCCGTCTGGCGGCGAAGTACGGCGACATTGCGCACTACCGCTTGGGGCGCAGGCACATTGTGTTTGTGAACCACCCGGAATACCTGCGGCAAGTATTCGTGGTACAACATGCAAATTTTGTAAAAGAGCGCACGCAGCAGAGGGCGAAGCTGCTGCTGGGCGAAGGCATGATCACCGCCGATGGAGCCCGGCATCGGCAACAGAGGCTGGCGGCGGCTCCGGCGTTCCACCGGCAGAGGATGGCGGCGCACGCGGAAAAGATTGTGCGCCGCGCCTCTGTGTTGCGCAAGGAGTGGAGCGCGGGTGAGTTGCATGATGTTCATCGCGAGATGATGACGATGGGATTAGGGATCATTGGGGAGACGGTCTTTCGCACGGAGTTGGGAGACGAGGTGCACGCGCTCAACAATGCCATGTACGACATCATGGAGGTGTACAACGCGATTGTGCTGCTGCCCGGTATCCGATTGCTGCTGCGGATTCCATTCACGCCGTTGCGCAAGTTTGTGCACGCGCGGGCGAAGCTACATCGGGCGATGGAGCGGTTGATTGCAGAACACAGGCGGCAGGACGCGGACGCGAGCGGGACAGATTTGCTGACGATGTTGCTGGAGGCACAGGAAGCGCAGGGTTGGAGCGATGAATACCTGCGTGACCAGGTGATGACGGTGACGCTGGCCGGTTATGAGACAACGGCGATTGCACTGACGTGGACGTGGTATCTGCTCTCACAGAACGCGGAGGCAGAACGCAAAATGTTCGAGGAGATTGACCGCGTGCTGCAGGGACGATTGCCGGGATTTGAGGACCTGGCAAACTTGCGTTACACGGAGATGGTACTGGCGGAGGCGTTGCGGCTGTATCCTCCGGCGTGGGCGATGGGCCGGCTAGCGTTGCATGATTTCGAATTGGGCGAGTATCGGCTACCGGCGGGGACGACGGTGCTGGCCAGCCAATACGTTCTGCATCGTGATGCGCGATTCTTCCCTGACCCGCTGCGCTTCGACCCGGAGCGGCATACGCCGGAAGCGAAGGCGGCGCGCGTGCGCGGCGCATACTGCCCATTCGGGATGGGTCCGAGGCAGTGCATCGGTGAGGCCTTTGCTTGGATGGCGGGCGTGCTGGTGCTGGCAACATTAGCGCAACGCTGGAGGATGCGGCACGACGAGCGGCACACGGTAATTGCCGAGCCGCTGTTTACACTGCGCCCTCGGGGCGGGATGCCGATGAGAGTGGAGGCGCGGTAAGGCTCGTCGGCGGCACGGACAATCTGACAGCAAAACACAAATCGGATATTTTGACTAGAATCACGAAGGGTTAATTCGTGCTTTTGAGTAGTGTGCCTGCGAGCGCTTTTTTTGTAGGCTTATTCAGCGGTGAAAGGACTACAGATGATGTACGACTATTGTGTTATCGGCGGCGGAATCGTCGGCCTCGCGACGGCGATGAAGCTCCTGGAGATGCAACCGGGCGCGAGCCTCGTGTTGCTCGAAAAAGAAGCGGGCCTGGCGAAACATCAAACCGGACACAATAGCGGCGTTATCCATTCGGGCATTTATTATGCGCCCGGGAGCTTGAAGGCGGAATTGTGCCGTTGCGGCTCGAAGGCTACAAAAGCATTTTGCGAGAAGTACACAATTCCATACGAGAGTTGTGGAAAGCTGCTTGTCGCGACGAACCGACTGGAGCTCGAGCGCATGAACAACCTCATCGAGCGGGC
This sequence comes from uncultured Acidobacteriota bacterium, assembly GCA_963738165.1. Lineage (GTDB taxonomy): Bacteria > Acidobacteriota > Terriglobia > Terriglobales > Acidobacteriaceae > TOLSYN. Next base: position 7,160 of record CAVTVE010000014.1, on the reverse strand, counting down.
CCGGCTCAATCGGATCGAAGTCGAAAGTCTGGACGCCGCCGAACTGAGGCGGCTAGAGCCCAATGTTGACGGCATCGGCGCACTTTTTATTCCGGAAACCGGCATCGTCGATTATAGGCGAATCTGCGAAAGCATGGCCTGTGTTATCCGCGGTGTCGGCGCCGTCATTGAAACGAGTGTGAAGGTCACTGCCATCAGAGAGACGCAAGAGAGCGTGATTGTCGCGGCAGGCGCGCAGGAGTGGCAGGCCAGAAAGCTAGTCGTTTGCGCGGGCCTGCAATCGGACCGGCTGGCAAGAATGGCGGGCATTGAAACCGGACATCAGATCGTGCCGTTTCGCGGCGAATACTACCGGCTGCCTCCATCTAAAAACCACATTGTGCAGCATCTTATTTACCCGATCCCCGATCCGGAGCTGCCTTTTTTGGGCGTTCACCTAACGCGAATGATGGATGGCAGCGTGACGGTTGGCCCCAACGCGGTACTTGGCTTCGCTCGAGAAGGCTATCCGAAACTCTCGTTCAACCTTCGCGACGTCTTAGAATTTGCTGCGTTTCCAGGCTTCTGGAAAACGATGGGGCGGAACCTCAAGCATGGCATCAAGGAGATGAAGAACTCACTTTTCAAGGAAGGTTATCTGCGGGAGTGCCGCAAATATTGCCCAAGTCTTCAGCTCGAAGACCTCACGCCTTGTGACGCTGGGATTCGCGCGCAGGCCGTCTTGAGGGACGGCGCTCTTATTCATGATTTTTTATTCCTGGAAACCGAGCGCATGCTTCACGTCTGTAACGCGCCCTCTCCCGCCGCCACCTCAGCCATTCCCATCGGCGAGATGATCGCAAAGAAGATCAGCGGCGAAAGGAGAGCGTCCGGGGCGAAGACTTAACATACGAGGGATGGTTACTACTCCCGCGAGGTGGTTCAGATCAACTTTTCTCGTCTAATGAAATCGTGTACGACATCCGAGACGTCATGCTTCTCGCCGTCTACCGCGTAATTCATGCGACGCATGTCCTGGGTCGAAATGCGCCCCTTAAGTTGCTCCAGTGCCGTTCTCATACCATTGAACTTCTGCAAAGCCTCTGGCCTGACAATCGGAACCGCGTCATAGGGCGGAAAGTAATGTTTGTCATCTTGCAGGACCCTTAAGCCGAGCGCGGCGATCATCCCATCCGTGTTGGAGCCGGCGACAACATCCACCTGTTTAGCCTGAAGCGCTCGATAAAGCAGACCCAGATCCATCACGCTTGGCGGCGCAGCAAATCGCAGGCCATAGGTTTTTGCCAGTCCCACAAAACCATCAGGACGCTCAAGGAATTCATATCCAACACCGATTCGCATCCGCGGCGAATAGGCGGCTAGCTCTGACAATTTCGTAATCCCATCGGCACTGGCTTCATCAGTGCGCATTACTATCGCAAAGGTGTTGTTGAAGCCGAGAGATGGCAGCACGGTGAGATTGAAACGGCGCTGATATTCGTTTTGTACGATGTCAAAGACTGCTTTTGAATCTGAGATTACGGGTTGCTTGAGTATGGCGGCGAGAGCCGTGCCGGTGTATTCGACGTAGACATCGATCCGCCCAGCAAGAATGGCCTGCTGGCAGATATACGTCCCCGCCAAATAAAAGCGACGCTCGACAGGAACGTTTATGCGGGTCTCAAGTACTTGAGCGAGAAGTTCTCCGAGTATGAGTTGTTCGGTAAAGTTCTTTGAGCCCACCGATACGCGGCGCTCAGGAGGATTGCAACCTGCAAGCAAAAGCGCAGCGACGCCGTTTACAAACGTGCGACGATCCATCTTATCGGCGCCGCCATCGTGATGCCCTTTGCAGCACGCCGATTGCTCCGTCCGCGATGAGCGCCATGAGCGCAGCTGGGACTGCACCCGCGAGGATGACATTGTTATCCACCATGGCTAAGCCGCGGAAGATAAACTCGCCAAGACCACCAGCTCCGATGGCTGCGGCGATTGTCGCTACCCCGATCGTTATTACGGTCGCGACTCGTACCCCACCGAGAATCACCGGGGAGGCCAGAGGAATCTCGACATGCCATAGAATCTGCCGTGGGGTCAGTCCCATGCCCGTCGCAACTTCAAGGACCGATGGGTCTACTCCGCTGATGCCGGTGTAGGTATTGCGGACAATCGGCAACAGGGCATAGAGCGTCAGAGCTGTAATCGTCAAACGGTCCGCCCGAACGCCAAGCCAAGGCATCGGCAGAAGCAATCCGAAGAGCGCCAAACTCGGAATGGTTTGGATCACGTTATTCGTTCCGAGTACAACCGCTCTCAATCTCGGACGCCTCGCCAAAAGCACGCCTACCGGAATGCCGATCAAAAGCGAAAACATCATGGACCAGAGAACGAGACGGATATGTTCCCCGGACAGCGTCATGATCTCAGCGCGATGTTTGACGACAAATTCAAGAAATGACATATAGGTCACTCATTCGCCAGTTGGAAGCTAGAGCGATAGATTTCGACGTAAGCCTTCGCGTATTCATTGGACGATTTGAGAAACTCTCCCGGCGTAAACACTCCGACGGAAGCTCCGTTTTGCATAAGGGCAATTCGGTCGCCCAGCAAGAGAGCCTCGGTTACGTCATGCGTAACGAAAGCGACTGTTGTGCCAAGGCGCTTCTGGAGCAGCTTGAGCTCCCGTTGCAATTCTGCGCGGCTCAAAGGATCGAGGGCTCCGAAAGGTTCATCCATGAGCAGTATTGGCGGGTTTGCAGCAAGCGCGCGAGCCAGTCCGGCCCGCTGCCGCTGACCGCCAGAAAGCTCATTAGGATAACGTTGCGCAAACTGCTCGTAAGGCAATCCCACAAGTGAGAGTATTTCCATTACACGGCGTTGAATGCGATTTCTGTCCCAGCCTTCTAACTTCGGGATCAGCGCAACGTTGTCTTGTACCGTGTAATGGGGAAAGAGGCCGACATCCTGAACCGCATATCCGATCCTGCGGCGCAACTGAATGGGGTCCCACTGATGGGTAGCCCGGCCTTCTACGCGCACTTCCCCCCGAGTCGGAGAAAGAAGACGGTTTATCAGCTTGAGAGTTGTTGTCTTGCCGGAGCCGCTCCTGCCCAGCAGGATGAGGATTTCATGGGAACGTACCTCAAGATTCAGGTCAGAAATGAGGGGACGAGTGCCATTAAAGTTGTAATCGACGTGGACGAACTCGATGGCTGTATCGGTTTGATCGTTCATTGTCTGTCGCCCGGCTACGCACTGGATGGCAGAAATCCCGGGAAACACGCGAGTGCGCAGGCATCAGCGTATCAGATGCATCCGGCGTAGAGTTCTCCTGCCCGCGTGCTCGCCAATTCACCAGGTTATAGCCGTACAGCCCCAGGCAGAAGAGGTTCGCAGGGATGAACCCGATTTGTGCCGTTTTGAGCCCGATCAGGCAAATAATCACACTGTTGGCTCCGGCTACGATCCAGCCCTGCCAGATTCGGCGCCCAACCAGAATTGTGGATACAACGGTCAGCAGACACGAAATGTAGTCAAGACGAAACATTCCACTGCTTACAAATTATCCTGAGTAGCTGAAGATTGGAATTGGCGAAAGACCGTAGCACAGCAACTCAGGTCCACATTTCCTAAGGTAATTCCCTCGTCTCTGCGGAAAGTCAACGCATGAGAGCGTTCGCTGGTCGGCCGGCGCTTTTTACAAGTGCATCTTCGCGAGGCGGCGTGAAGCAGCAGCCCGAAGGCTTCCCTGCTCCGCTCTCGCCTGTGTGAAGCATTACTGCTGCTGAAATCCTTCCCTACTCCGGTTCCGCCTCTTCTTTCTCTACCAACTTCCGCGTTGGATCGGCGACCCGGGTTGGTTCTCCCACCTGCTGTGCCGCAATCGCCAGGAAGTACGCATGCCAGAAGGGGTCAACAATGCCGCTCAGTTGCGTCGCAATCGTCATCGGAGTTGCGTAGGCTGCAAGTGAGACCAGCGCCCAAGACTGTGCATCCGGCGCGGAGCACTCGGCGCATTGTCCGGCCGTGTAGCGGGCGTTCACCAGTTGCAAGTCCTGGGCGACCATCGCGTGCATCTCCTCCGGCCCGCGCCGCTCGCGCACCGCCTCGGCGAGATCGTGGAAGGCGGCTTGCAGCCCCGTATCCACACTCGGAATCTCTACCTTCGCTGCAACCTTTTCTACCCGGAGCGCCAGCAGCCCCGGCACATTCTTCTCCGCCTCGCCATAGGCCTTGGGAGTTGAGACACGCACATTGTTAAGTGCCTCGAGCACCTGCGACTTCTGCTCAACGCTCCATGCGCCCTGACCTTCTCCATCAGAGGCAAGCGTGCGCAACTGGAGCACGATGTTGTGTCCTGCCTCTTCGGCCGAGTCCTCAGAGATTGCTTCCATGGCCGCCGCCCGCTCCAGCAGAGAAGCAAAATCGCAGACCCCGAAGAGCCCGTCCTGCCCGCGTTCAAAGTTCACCAGCACCTGACGAAAGAAATACTCCGCCGCGTCTTCGTTGGTTCGCAGCCTGGCCAGCACGATCGCGCTGGCGCTATAGGGAAAGCCCCCGTGCTCGCCCCATCTCCGCCCATGTGCGAGCAGCGTCTGCGCTCCCGGCGCGCCGTGGTGCTGCATGTAGACGGCAAAAACCAGCCGCGCGGCCATCATCCGCGCATCTTCCTGCTGGCCACCTTGCGAAGGCAGCGAATCCAGCAGTTCCAGCGCCCGGTCCGCATCATAGATCGCCAGCCGGGCTGCCGCCGTCGCAATCGCCGCATTGCGCGCACTCTCGGCCTCAGGAGAGCCGCCAACGCCAGCTGCGGCCGGAGCGGCATCCGTTGCCGCGTACCCGCCAGCACCAGTGGCCGGAGCGGTAACCATCGCCGCATACCCGCCGCCGGGGAGTTGTTGCGCAAGCTCGAACAACTCCTCCGCCCACTCTTCCTTTTCAGCCGCCATCACCTCGGGACGCGTGGTATAGAGCAGCCGGGTCATCAGCGCCACCCTCTGCCGGATCGGCAGCCCACGCCCCAGCGCGTACGCGTTGCGCACCATCTGGCGCGAGAGCTCCAATTGCGCCTGTGAGACGGCCACGGGCCTTGGTTTCGACTTAGCGCGCTTGGCTCGGCGCGCAGAGACCCGCAAGAGCCACCCTGGGTGATCTGCGCTTACCTGGCCTGCATATGGCTGCCCTGGAAGCTGCTCTGCGTATAAGCGTCCTGCCACGGGCAGCGCCATCATCAGCAGCAGAGCCCCCATCCACAACTTCAATTTCAATTGCATACACCTCATCAGAACCGGCACTCCCACACAGATGCTACAATCCCGCAATGTCGAAGCCTCGTGCAAAGAAGATAAAGCTCCTGTTGCTGGATGTCGATGGGGTCATGACCGACGGCCAGCTTTTCCTGATTCCTACGGGTGGCGATGCCACAGTCGAAGTCAAGGGATTTCACGCCCACGACGGCACCGGTTTTTCGCTCGCCCGCCTCGGTGGTCTCAAGACGGGGATCATCACGAAGCGCGTCTCGGAGACCGTCCGCCTCCGTGCTCGCGCGCTCAAGATCGAGCACGTTTCTCAGGGAGCAGCCGACAAACTCAGCGCCTTCCATGAGATTCTGGAGAAAGAAAATCTCAAGCCTGAAGAAGCCGCCTTCGTCGGCGACGACATCATCGACCTGCCGGTGATGCGCAGTTGCGGCCTGGCCTTCGCGGTTGCAAACGCCCGCGAGGACGTCAAGGACGAAGCCCACGTAATTACCGACCATCGTGGAGGTGAGGGCGCCGTCCGCGATGCGGTTGAGTACATCCTCAAAGCTCAGGACTCGCTTGCCCGCTGCATTGACGCCTATATCTCCGACCGGACGCCAGCCGAAGATAAGCTGCAGTAGGCGGCGCGTTTCGTATGCGCCACAGCCACAGCCACAGCCACAAAAAATCCCACCGGCTGCTCAGCCGGTGGGTCACCGTTTCCTCTGAGAACGTTCGTTTCAGAACGTGTCCGTCTCAAGAGGCTCTGAAATTGTTAGACTCACGCCGGGCAAATAAGTTGTCTACCACAAAATTATTTTGTTCCCGGGGCGAGACCTGCTTCTACCGCAGCAAGTCCTCTAATTCCACGCCCTTGTCGGTCTTTTCGTCGCGATACTTCACGATCACCGGCGTATAAACGCTCAGCCCCCACTCGGCAGCCTTGCCTTTGGTGATCGCCCGTGCGCCCGCCACCACCACCGCGCCCTCGGGAACCACCAGCGGCCCGCTCTCGGAGGCACGATAAATCTCTCCCCGGACCGTATCGAACAGCGGCGTCGAACGGGTCAGAATAACACCCGAGCCAAGCACCGCCCGCCGCAGCACCTGCGTCCCCTCGTAAATACCGCAGTTGCCACCTACCAGCACATCGTCTTCAATCACCACGGGAGACGCATTCACCGGTTCCAGCACGCCTCCGATCTGCGAGGCGGCGCTTACGTGTACCCGCTTCCCGACCTGGGCGCACGAACCCACCAGCGCATGGGAATCCACCATCGTTCCCTCGTCCACATACGCCCCTGTGTTGATGTACATCGGAGGCATGCAGATGACGCCCTTGGCAAGATAGGCCCCGGCACGCACCGTCGAACCGCCCGGCACCATCCGCACGCCGTCTTCGGCTTTAAAGTGCCGCGCCGGATAGGTATGCCGATCGATAAATGTGAATGTATCTCCCGCATGGGTCTCCTCGGAGTGACCCAGACGAAAGCCCAGCAGAATGCCCTGCTTCACCCAGACGTTGGCTTGCCAGCGCCCATCGCGCTTCTCTGCCGCCCTCAGTTCGCCACGTGATAGCGCCTCGCGAAACGCCACAAACGTATCCAGCGCCCCGCACTCGTTCTTCGCATCCGTACCCAACGCAAACAACCGCTCGATTTCAGTTCGTAAGTTGTCCATGATGCAGCAGTATAAGTCAGGCGCAAGCCGCAGAGTACAAGGATTGTAGGTGGCGGCGGCATGGCCGCGCTCGCCACCACTGTCCGGGCAGAGGAAAACTCGTTTGCGAAGCAGGAAACATGCGGGTATGCGCGAATTTGACTTAACACCCCGCGCTGGTTGAGAATGAATGAGTCACAAGCGATTGTGATCCCAACCAGAGTGGGCCTGTGGCGCAGCTGGGAGCGCGCTTCCATGGCATGGAAGAGGTCGTCGGTTCGA
>CAVTVE010000013.1:0-67451 GCA_963738165.1 uncultured Acidobacteriota bacterium | reverse complement strand
TTCCAGACTTCGCCCGCGGCAAAGACGTGGTCATGGATGTGGTCATCAACGATCAAGGCTCAATCGTTGAGGTGGGAGTTCTGCAAGGCGTTGGAAACGGAGTAGAGAAAGAGATCGTCGAGACCCTACGCAGGTGGATTTACGTTCCCGCCAAATTCAACGGCATGGCCATCGTCTCGCGTCAGCAACTGCGCTTCCACTTTCCCGGCTAACGTAAACCACAGCGCCTCGGACTCCCTGCAACTGAGTAAAACTCGGGTGCCCCACCTCCGACGCGCCGCCGTTGCGCGGCTAAGGTGGGAACCAGCGCCCCTGCACTCAGGAGAACGGCGCGTTGCGCTCCCCGCTAAACGCCCACCGGAAACGGCTTGATATGTTCTTCGGCATTACTCCCCGAGCCGCTCCCGAACATCGTAAAGCGTCCCTGCAGCAGCGACATCAATCCCGTGTACCAGTACCCATACACAAACAGAACCAGGAAGGGAACCGTAATGTAGTTTTCATTTGTGATCGCATACCAGACGGTCATCGCAAAGTAGCAGCCCACCGCCAGTTCAATCCAGGGAATCGCACCCAGCCGCTTACGGTATTTCTTTGCCGCCTGCGCCGCAAGGCTCTTCTGCCCCTTGCTCTGCACGCTGTACTTCGGAGTTCGTGCAAATGCCGACTGCTTCCCCAGCAGCGCTTCGATCACTCCCTTGGAGTTCGTAATCGTCAATCCAATTCCCAGTGCCATCAGGAACGGCAGGTAGAAAATCGTCCTCCACCAGCGCGTCGGGTACAGCTCTTTCTGCGAAACCAGGTAAAAGCTCGAGATCGAAAACGTCGAGGCCAGAAACAGCGGCACGTCGATGTACATCATCTGAAACCAGCCCTGGTAGAAGCGAATGATCATCGCCGGCAGCAGCAGCACCGAGAGCATGATCATCAGCGGGTAACTCAAATTCGCCGTCAGGTGATACCACGCCTCAATCTTCTCCCGCACGCTTACCTTCGACTTCATCACCCGCGGCAGATCTTTAATCGCGCACTGAATCAACCCTTTGGCCCAGCGCACCTGCTGAGTCTTGAAGGCAGTCATCTCAATCGGCAACTCTGCCGGGCACTCCACGTCCTGCAGGTAAAGGAATTGCCACCCCTTCAGCTGGCAGCGATAGCTCAGGTCGGTGTCTTCGGTCAGCGTGTCGTGTTGCCAGCCGCCCGCCTCTTCGATGGCCCGTATCCGCCACATCCCTGCCGTACCGTTGAAGTTAAAGAAAACCCCCGCGCGCGAGCGCCCGCCATGCTCCAGCACAAAGTGCCCGTCCAGCAGAATCGCTTCCACCTCGGTCAGGAACGAGTAATGCCGGTTGATGTGCGTCCAGCGCGTCTGCACCATCCCGATATGCGGCTCGGCAAAGTGGTGGACGACCTTCATGATCCAGTCGCTCGGCGGAGTGAAGTCGGCGTCGAAGATCGCGACGAACTCGCCCTTGGCCGTCTTCAGCCCATGCTCCAGCGCGCCCGCCTTAAAGCCCGTGCGGTCCGTGCGGTGGATGTGAACAATGTCGTGGCCCAGCGCACGATAGTGGGCCACCACGCTCTCGGCCACGCTCACCGTCTCGTCGGTCGAGTCGTCCAGCAACTGTATATCCAGCAACTCGCGCGGGTATTCCAGGTTACAGATCGACTCCACCAACCGGTCCACCACAAACTGTTCGTTGAAGATGGGCAGCTGGATCGTCACCCGCGGCAATTGCGTGAAGACAGACTTCGGCGTCGTCGTCTTGGCCTTGCGATGCTTGTAGTACATCCAGACAAGCTGATAACGGTGGAAGCCATAGCTGGCCAGAATCACGAGCACGATGAAGTAGGGGATCAGCATTGCCAGGTCGAAGCCGTTGGCGTGGTACAGCCCCTTGAAGGCAGGGTTGGTCTGCTTCTGCAGAAACTGTACAACCGGGCTCGGCCGGGGTGCGATGGCGATCATGGCCGCAAACAGAGTGATCAAGAAGATTTCCGAAGAACTGGAATGGCCGGACGCAAATTTTTCCGGAAAGCTCGATTGTATCCGAATCCCCGGCCAACTGCCTTGGCTTTGCCCGTTGCCTGTTCACGCCGGGTGCCGGGTGCCCCACCTTCGACGTGCTGTTCTTGTGCGGCTAAGGTGGGTTGTCGCCCTTGCTCTCACGCTGTCATTCCGGGCGTTGCGCGGCCCCGGCGCTCGCGGCTAGGTGGGTTGTTGCCTTTGCTCTTGCCCCTGCCCTTGCTCTTGCTCCTACGCTGTCATTCCGAGCCAAGATTTGGCCACCACAAACGCGGGTTCGTTGCATCTATGGCTGCACGAGGTGCGTATTGTGAAGATCATCATCATGGCCGGAACACTGCTGTTGGCTTGCTGCCTTGCCGCTGCGGCGCAGACGAAGGGCGCGCCGGGTCAGGCTCCCTCCCCAAACAACGACTATCCTCACGCGACGATCGAGGGTTGCCTGCGACAGGTTTCGGAGGGGAATTTCGTGATTGTGCAAACCTCGGGCAAAAGCTATCAGCTGAGCGGCGACACGTCGAAGCTCGCCGGCATGATCGGCACGGAGATTCGCGTATTCGGTTTCCTTATGGCCGGGGATGTGTCGCTGCCGGGTGCGATGGCATCGCGGACCGACTCGGATTCGGGTGAACAGATCAGCGTGAGCGAGGCCAGCAAGATCGCCGAGACCTGCTATATCGATTCCCGCTCATAGAATAGAACGCGCGAAGGGCTGCTCAGAGGAGCGGCCCTTCGCGCTTATTAACCTGGGGTAGATGACTTTGTTCTTTGTAGTTGACTGTGTCCTCGGGTGGTTGACCTTTTCTACCCCTTCCGCCAGCCCTGCTTCCCACCCGTACTACGGATTTTTTACAATTCTCTTACCGGTTGTGAGATAGGTCACAGCCTTATTCGCCCCCGCCGTAGTCGAATGACCGTTGCGAACTCAAGACGCAGCGGAAAAAGAAGCGCAAAACCAGCCCTGAACGATGTTCTGTGCGGTTCTGACCTGCAACTCCGCCAAATCCCCTGGAGGCCCCGATTCATGAGTCGGAATAAAGTGACCATCGACGGCAACGAAGCCGCTGCATACGTCGCGCATAAGACTAACGAAGTCATCGCTATCTACCCCATTACCCCTTCGTCCGGCATGGGCGAACTCAGTGATCAATGGTCTTCCGACGGCCAGACAAACATCTGGGGCACCATTCCCCAGGTCATCGAAATGCAGAGTGAGGGCGGCGCTTCGGGCGCGCTCCACGGAGCCCTGCAGGGCGGAAGTCTCGCGACCACCTTCACCTCATCGCAGGGCCTCCTGCTCATGATCCCCAACATGTACAAGATCGCCGGTGAGCTTACCCCGTGCGTCATCCATGTGGCTGCGCGTTCCATCGCCGCCCAGGGCCTGTCCATCTTCGGCGATCATCAGGACGTCATGGCCGTGCGTCAGACCGGCTGGGCCTTGCTCTCCTCCAACAATGTTCAGGAGGTCATGGACACCGCGCTCATCGCTCAGGCCGCCACCCTTGAGGCGCGCATTCCCTTCGTGCATTTCTTCGACGGCTTCCGCACCTCGCACGAGGTTTCCAAGGTCGAGGAGCTAACCATGGACGATATGCGCGCCATGCTGCCCGAGGAGTACATCCGCCAGCAGCGCCTTCGCGCCCTCTCGCCCGATCATCCCGTCCTCCGCGGTACCGCCCAGAATCCCGATGTCTATTTCCAGGCGCGCGAGACCGTCAATCCCTACTACATCGCCGTGCCCACCATTCTGCAGAATGCGATGGACCGCTTCGCCCAGGTCGCCGGACGCCAGTACAAGCTCTTTGAATACGCCGGCGCACCGGATGCCGAACGCGTCATCATTCTCATGGGCTCCGGCTGCGATGTCGCCGAGGAGACCGTCAATTACCTGGTTGCCCAAGGAGAAAAGGTCGGCGTCCTCAAGGTTCGCCTCTTCCGTCCGTTCTCCATCGAGCACTTCCTCGCCGCGCTTCCCGCCTCGGTGCGCACCATCGCCGTCCTCGACCGCACAAAGGAACCCGGCTCTGTCGGCGAGCCGCTCTATCAGGAGATCCTCACCGGCCTCGCCGAGAGCGTCTCTGCCGGGAAGCTCGCCGCACTGCCCCGCATCGTCGGCGGTCGTTACGGTCTCTCCTCAAAGGAGTTCACTCCCGCAATGGTCAAGGCCGTCTATGACAACCTTGCCAGGCCGATCCCGCAGAATCATTTCACCGTCGGAATCAACGACGATGTCACCCACACCTCGCTCGCCTTCGATCCCGCCTTCTCCGCCGAAGATTCGCGCACCGTTCGCGCCCTCTTCTTCGGACTCGGCGCCGATGGCACTGTGGGCGCCAACAAAAACTCCATCAAGATCATCGGCGAAGACACCGAAAACTATGCCCAGGGCTACTTCGTTTATGACTCGAAGAAGTCCGGCTCCGTCACCACCTCGCACCTGCGCTTCGGCCCCAAGCCGATTCGCTCCAGCTACCTGATCACGCGCGCCAACTTCGTCGCCTGCCATCAGTTCAACTTCCTTGAGCGCATCGACGTGCTCCGTCACGCCCAGGAAGGCGCGGTCTTCCTCCTCAACAGCCCCTTCAGCAAGGATGAAGTCTGGGATCAGCTGCCCCGTCCCGTGCAGCAGCAGATCATCAGCAAGAAGCTGCAGTTCTACGTCATCGATGGTTACAGCGTGGCCAAGGAAACGGGAATGGGCCAGCGCATCAACACCATCATGCAGACCTGCTTCTTCGCCATCAGCGGCGTCCTCGAGCGCGATGAGGCGATTGCCGCCATCAAGAAGGCGATCAAGAAGACCTACGGCAAGCGTGGCGACGCCGTGGTCGAGAAGAACTTTGCCGCCGTCGATAGCACCCTCGCCAATCTCCATCGTGTCGACGTTCCGGCTCAGACCACCAGCAAGGTCGAGCTCCGTCCGCCGGTTCCCACTCAGGCTCCCGCCTTCGTGAAGGATGTCCTGGCCTCCATGATCCTCGGCGATGGCGACAACGTCCCTGTCAGCAAGCTGCCCTGCGATGGAACTTATCCCGTCGGCACCGCGCAATGGGAGAAGCGCAACATCGCCCTGGAAGTTCCCGAGTGGGACGAGGCGCTCTGCATACAGTGCGGCAAGTGCGTGCTCGTCTGCCCGCACGCCGTCATCCGCGCCAAGATCTACCCCAGCGACCTGCTGGCCTCGGCCCCGGCGTCCTTCAAGTCCGCTGAGCCCAAGTGGAAGCAGTTTGCAAAGGCCAAGTACACCTTGCAGGTTGCGGCCGAAGACTGCACCGGCTGCGCTCTCTGCATCGAAGCCTGCCCGGCCAAGTCCAAGACCGAAGCCAAGCACCGCGCCATCAACATGGTCCCCCAGCCTGAGATTCGCGAGCGCGAAGCCCGCAACTGGGATTTCTTCCTCACCCTGCCTGAGACGCCGCGCGAGCAGCTTTCGGTCAACCAGATCAAGGACGTGCAAATCCTCCAGCCGCTCTTCGAGTTCTCCGGCGCCTGCGCTGGCTGCGGCGAAACTCCGTATATCAAGCTGCTCACCCAGCTCTTCGGAGATCGCGCGGTCATCGCTAACGCCACCGGTTGCTCTTCGATCTACGGCGGCAATCTGCCCACCACGCCTTACGCTGCCAACAACGAAGGCCGCGGTGTTGCCTGGTCCAACTCGCTCTTTGAGGACAACGCCGAATTCGGTCTCGGCCTCCGCCTCTCCATCGACAAGAGCCGCGAGTACGCGCGCGAGTTGCTGGTCCGCCTCGCCGCAAAGCTGCCCGAAGAGCTGGTGAAGGCTCTGCTCACCAAGTCCGACCGCAGCGAAGCCGCCATTGCCGCGCAACGCCAGCGCGTCGTCCAGCTCAAGAAGGCACTGGCAACGATCGATTCCATCGAAGCCCGCGCCCTGCTTGCGGTCGCCGATCAACTGGTCGAAAAGTCGGTCTGGATCGTCGGTGGCGATGGCTGGGCCTATGACATCGGCTTCGGTGGCCTCGATCACGTCCTGGCCTCGGGTCGCAACGTCAACATCCTCGTTCTCGATACCGAGGTTTACTCCAACACCGGCGGCCAGATGTCCAAAGCCACTCCCCGGGCCGCCGTCGCCAAGTTCGCCGCCGGAGGCAAGAACCGTCCCAAGAAGGATCTTGCCCTCATCGCCTCCAGCTATCCGGCCTACGTGGCGCGCATCGCCATGGGCTTCAGTGACGCGCAAACCCTCAAGGCCTTCAATGAGGCGGAAGCCTTCGATGGTCCGTCGATCCTCGTTGCCTACAGCCATTGCATCGCACACGGCTATGACCTGGTGCACGGACTCGAGCAGCAGAAGCTCGCTGTGCAGAGTGGTCACTGGCCGCTCTTCCGCTTCAACCCGGATGCCGCGCCTGGCCAGGCCAACTTCGTTCTTGACAGCCGTGCGCCCAGCATTCCGCTCGAGCAGTACATCTACAATGAAACCCGCTACACCATGCTTCGCCAGGGCAATCCAGAGGCCGCAAAGGAACTGCTCGCCGAAGCCCAGAAGGATGTTGCTGCGCGCTGGAAGGGTTACGAGTCGCTGGCGCAAGCCTCCTCTGCGGCCGCAACCGCCGAGGCCGCAGCTGCAACCACCGGAAAGGGAGGCAACTCGTGATCGATCTTTCCACAAAGTACCTTGGACTTGAGCTTCGTAATCCGCTGGTCGTCGCTGCCTCGCCACTCAGCAAGGACATCGCGAATCTGCGTCACATGGAGGACGCCGGCGCCAGCGCCGTCGTTCTCCACTCTCTCTTCGAGGAGCAGATCAACATCGAGGCCAATGAACTCGACCGCTTTCTCTGGGACGGCGCCGATGTAGGCGCCGAGGCCACCTCGATCTTTCCCGCTCTCGACAGTTACAACATCGGCCCGAATGGCTATCTCGAACACATCCGCCAAGCCAAGGAAGCCATCTCCATTCCGGTCATCGCATCGCTCAACGGAGTCTCGCGCGGAGGCTGGGTCAGCTACGCACGCGACGCGCAGCAGGCCGGCGCCGATGCCCTGGAACTAAACATCTACTTCGTTCCCGCCGATCCCCGCTCCACCTCCGATGAAGTGGAAAAACTCTACATCGATCTGGTTGCGGAGATCCGCAGCACCGTCACCATCCCGGTCGCGGTAAAAGTCGGGCCCTACTTCAGCTCCTTCGCCAATATGGCGCAGCGGTTGGAAGCTGCCGGGGCCAACGCCCTCGTCATCTTCAATCGCTTCTACCAGCCGGATTTCGACCTCGATGCGCTTGAGGTCAAGCCCTCGCTCACTCTCTCGGACAGCACCGAACTGCTGCTCCGCTTGCATTGGGCGGCCATTCTCCAAAGTCACCTCCATGCCGACGTCGCCATCACCGGCGGCGTCCACAAGGTCGAAGACGTGGTTAAGTCGATGATGGCCGGAGCCAAGGTCACCATGCTCGCCTCGGCGCTCTTCCAGAACGGCATCGGCTACCTGCGTCCGCTGGTTCATCAGCTCGACAAATGGCTGGAACTGCACGAGTACGACAGCATCAAGCAGATGCAGGGCAGCATGAACCAGAAGAACGTACCTAACCCCAAAGCCTTCCAGCGCGCCAACTACATGAAGGTGCTCTCCAGCTACGCGCAGCGGTAGCCTTCAGCCAGTCTGACGAAGATCCAGGGAGCGGCCCAGTGCCGCTCCTTTTCTTGTTCTTGGCACTGAACCGCCCGCGCAACCGCTTACGCTGCCCGCGTCCCTGACTTCAGTTGATAACTGCCCTCAAAAGATGCTTCCAGCTCCGTCGGCGAAGTCATCCGTCCCTTGTACGTGCCATCGCCGGAGATGCCTTCGAACTCGCCCGTGCCGTGAGTATATTTCCATGTTCCTTCCACAGTCACCGCTTCGTTGACAGTGGAAATCCTGCCTTCATAGGTCCCGCAGGCGCGGGAGCTGTTGTGGTGCTCGATGACAAAGTACCCATGCTGCTGGCCGTTGCCGCGGATCAAATCCGCCGTTCCATACGAGTTATGCACACTGTTGTTGAAAAGAGCATCGTTCGATCTTTCTGGGCCGCTGCTTGCACGAATCACGAGTTCGTGTCCGGGAGTGTCATTCAAACCGACTGACATCTGCGTTATGGCTTTGAACGTAATCTGGCCTGTTATCTTCGGCATGGTTCCTCCTCTTGCGAATAACTGCGTCGATCTGGCTGGCCTTTGAATGTGTCTCCCATCTTGCATGGTCTCCAATGCGGGAATGGGAGCAGTTGAATGAGAGCTGCGCTTCAGCGGGGAGAGTACCCGCCGCGCGCAGGGTACCGGTCCTTCAGAGGCGGCGCATTCTCCCGAAGTTGCCTTTCATGTACCCGGCAACTCTGCACAGCAAACAACGCCAGTGCCCAACTACACGTAGGTGCCCTCGAGTTATAATTGCGCGCCAGCCTGCAATAATTCCGCGACTTTCTTTTTCGCCCATGCATCCACCAATCAGGCTCCCGCCATCCATTTAGGGTTAGTTCGCATTCATGCGGAAGGAGTACATTCATGAAAACTATCTTTGGAGTGCTTGCTTCACTCTTGCTCGTCACCACGCTGGCCTTTGGCCAGCAATTGGATTCGAATCTGCCATTTCCACAGGGTGCTAATCCAGCTCTGCAGAACGGCACCTACGCCCCGGCGGTAGCAGACCAGACAAACTTGCCACCTTCCATGGCGATCAACCAGAACTTCCCGGTTGCATACCCAGAGCGGCACAATGCGATCGAAACCGGGTCCCCATTCCCGACGGCCGCTGACCCCTCACCCAACACCAACAATGGCATCCAATCCTCCTTCGAGGGAGAGAACAATCTGGTCCAAACCGGATCGCCATTTCCATTGGCCGTCGCCCCAGCCAACAATCAGTAGCAGGCGGTCGTAACCACCACACACGCGGGAGACGAGATTGATCTCGCTCTCCCGCTTTAAAACTCGCTCCCGCTCATAACGAGCCTCCTGATACGATGTTCAGTTTGCTGATTGACTCTCGCTGTTCACCCCAGGAGTGAGTGAATGACCCGTCGCTTCCTTGCCATCCTTGCATTGCTATGCGCTCTTACCGCACTCGCCACTGCCGATGAAGGCATGTGGCTCTTTAACGCTCCGCCCAAAGAGCAGCTCAAAAAGAAATACGACTTCACCATCACCAATCCCTGGCTCAACCATCTCCGTCTCGGTTCGGTGCGCTTCAATAACGGTGGCTCCGGTTCCTTCGTCTCCGCCGACGGACTCACCTTCACCAATCACCACGTTGGGCGAGAATGCCTCCAGCAGCTATCCACCGAAAAGGTCGATTACGTCAAGAGCGGCTTCTACGCCAAGACGCAGGCCGACGAAGGCAAATGTCCCGACCTTGAACTCAATGTCCTGGTGGATATCTCAGACGTAACCGCCGAGGTGCAATCCGCGGCCAAGCCCGGCATGAGCGATGCCGAGGGCGCGCAGCAACAGCGCGAGAAGATGTCGGCCATCGAGAAGGAGTGCGCGGAAAAAAGCGGCCTGCGCTGTGACGTCGTGACCCTCTACGGCGGCGGAATGTACAACCTTTACAAGTACAAGAAGTACACCGACGTGCGTGTCGTCTTTGCGCCCGAGGCGCAGATGGCCTTCTTCGGCGGCGACCAGGATAACTTCGAGTATCCGCGTTACGACCTCGACATCACTTACTTCCGAATCTATGAGCACGACAAGCCCGTTCATCTCGCCGACTACCTGACCTGGTCGCACACTGGAACCAAGGCCGGCGATCTAGTCTTTGTCTCCGGAAATCCCGGCGGCACCGAGCGCCAGCTCACCATGGCCGAGCTCAACTATCTCAAGGATGTGCAGACCCCGTTCGTAATCGATCTGCTGACCCGTCGCGACAAAGTGCTGCTCGAATACGCCGCGCAGGGTCCGGAAAACGCGCGCGTTGCCGGCGACGATATCTTCGGAGTCGAAAACTCGCTCAAAGCATACAAGGGGCGTCGCGCTGGCCTCGACGATAAAGAACTGATGGACAAGAAGGCCGCCGACGAGCAAAAGCTGCGCGCCGCCGTCGATCGCAACCCCAAGCTCAAGTCCGCCTATGCCCCGGCGTGGGACGACATTGCCAAGGCCGTGGTGCTTCGCAAGCAGTTCTTCCTCCCCTACACGTTTGTCGAGCGCGCCGTTGGCTTCAATGCCACACTCGCACAGTATGCGCGAACCCTCGTGCGCGTGACCGCTGAGAAGCAGAAGGCAAATTCGCAGCGTCTGCGCGAATACACTGAAGCGCGTCTGCCCTCGATCGAGCAGCAGTTGTTCTCCCCCGTTCCCGTCTATCGCTCGCTGGACGTTGCTACGCTCACCGAGTCGCTGGAGTTCATGCGCGATAAACTCGGTGCCGATGATCCGACCGTCAAGCAGGCGCTCGATGACAAGACTCCCGCCCAAGCCGCCAAGGCCTACATCGACGGCAGCAAACTCGACGACCCCGCCGTGCGCAAGCAACTCTACGAGGGTGGATGGGCCGCCGTGCAAGCCAGCACCGATCCGCTCATCGTCCTCATGCGCGAGATCGATCCTCGTGCCCGCGAACTGCGCAAGCAGTATGACGACAAAGTCGACGCGCCCATCCGCCTGAACTCGACCAAGATCGCCAAAGCGCGCTTCGCCGTCTACGGCACCAGCAGCTATCCCGACGCGACCTTCACCCTCCGTCTCAGCTACGGCACCATCAAAGGCTACGAGCAGAACGGCAAATTCATTCCGCCCTACACCACCATCGGCGGAGCCTTTGAACACGCCGCCGCCCACAGCAACAAAGGCGACTTCCAATTGCCCGAGAGCTGGCAATCCGCCAAAAGCAAACTCAACCTCGCCACGCCCCTGAATTTCGTCCACACCTCAGACATCATCGGCGGCAACTCAGGCTCGCCCACGGTGAACAGGAAAGGCGAAATCGTGGGCATCATCTTCGACGGCAACATCCAATCGCTCTCCTGGGACTTCGCCTACGACGACCGCCAGGGCCGGGCCATCTCCGTGGACTCGCGTGCGATCGTCGAGGCGATCCGCAAGATCTATCACGCCGACGCTCTCGCCGAGGAACTGTGGAACGGTCATCAATCGAAGTCCGCGGCCACAAAGTAAATTCGCAATCCCCCGAGGTGAGACTCCGCGACGAACTGGGTGCCCTACCCTTCCGCCCCGTTTTTGGGCGGAGGGTGGGGTAGTTCGACCCTCGGCACACTCAAGCTCAGTTGCTTGAGTGGGTCTGCTCAACGACCGGATGCCTTTGCGAGTTTCGCTTTCACGACGATTAACAATTTCAACAATCATTTCCATCAAGAGATCACTTCGCGGTTAATGACCGCCTTGTCAATCCGTACCAACGATTGCTCAAATGGTTACGTTTCGCCCGGAAACGATTATCACTTCGGCCAACCGTTTGCTCCGCTCCGGGCTACAATCGGTGACAGCCGGATTTATGCTGCGCACCTACTTCCATGTCGATATGGACGCCTTTTTTGTCTCGGTCGAGGAGCTTTACGATCCTGGACTGAAGGGCAAGCCCGTCGTCGTCGGCGGACGCGCAGATCAGCGCGGAGTGGTCGCCGCCGCATCCTATGCGGCACGCAAGTTCGGCGTGCACTCGGCGATGCCGCTGCGCCATGCCGCCCGGCTCTGTCCGCACGCAGTCTTCCTGGAAGGTCATCCGGAGCGCTACCGCGAATCGTCTGCGGCCGTGCGGCGCGTGCTCCTGCAGTTCACCCCGGCGGTGGAGATGGCCTCCATCGACGAAGCCTATCTCGACATGACGGGCACCGAGAGGCTGCACGGACCCGCGATGAAGGCCGCGGATTTACTGCACCAAACGATGAAGCGCGAGACGTGTCTGAACTGCTCGGTCGGCATCGCCTCCGCGCGCGTGGTGGCCAAGGTTGCCAGTGACCAAGCCAAACCCAATGGCGTGCTGCAGATTCTTCCGGGGCTCGAAGCCAGCTTCCTTGCCCCGCTCGCTGTGCGGCGATTGCCCGGCGTCGGCAAGGTTACCGAGGAGCGGCTGCGCGACTTCGGCGTGCGCACCATCGGCGATCTCGCCGGGCTCACTGAATCTGCGCTAGGCTCCAGGATCGGCGAGGGCCTCGCCGCTTTGATCGAAAAGGCGCGCGGACACGACGCGGGCGGATGGTATGACCAGGAGGTCGGCGGAGACGACGAGCCGAAGTCCATCAGCCACGAGCACACTTTCAATCGCGACGAGCGCGATCCTGCGGTGCTCGATTCCATGCTGGCGCGGCTGACCGAGATGGTCTGCCGCCGCCTGCGCGAGCATCAACTGCACGCGCGCAAGGTGCAGATCAAGTTGCGCTACTCGGACTTCACCACCTACACGCGCGGGCGCACCCTGGAGCGCGCCACCCAACTCGATGCCGACGTGCTGGAAATCGTGCGCGAGCTCTTTCATGCCAACTGGAAGCAGGGGCGCACCGTGCGCCTGATAGGCGTTCAGGCCAGCGCGCTCGAAGCCGTCAGCCAACAGTTGGATTTGCTGGCCAGCGCGCAGCAGACTCGCCTGAGACAAGCGATGAGTGTCGTCGATGGATTGCGTGATCGCTTTGGCGAATCGGCGGTCTCATTGGCAAGTGGAATGAGTGCGCGATTCCGTGAGCGGACGCATGAAAATCCGGCGGCGCTTCCCGGCAAAGAGCCGCGGGCAAAGCGCGAGCCCGGCCAGTAGTCTCGCGAATACCCAATCTCGTCTACTGTCGCCTGCTGTTTTCCTTCAGAATCTCACTACTCCATCGGCAGGCTTCGCGGTAAAGTTCCCATACTTTTTCTTCAGAAAATTTGCGCTCGCCGGCGATGGCCGCGATTTCCTGCCATACGCCTTGCTCGCAGCAGATGGCCAGCCGCAGTAATTTGCCGAGAGAGTCGTTTCCGCCAAGGAGCGCGTCCTTGCACTGCGTCGTCAGCGGGAGCTGCGCGATTACAACTCCCATCGGGCAATCGAGGAGTGCATCCATCAGAGACAGGATGCCAACAATGAACGCGCCGCTGGAGTCATCGCCCGACGCCGTGGCGAAAGCTTCACAGGCTCGCGCGCGAGTGAGCGCGCAGGAGATCAATTCACTTGGCCGCCTGCCCGAAATGGAGATAGCCACAACGATAGAAATCCACTTACGGATCTCGCGCTGGCCGAGTAACGAGAGCGCATGCCGGATAGAGCGGATCGGGAACAGTCCGAATGCGGCGGAGTTTAAGTAGCGCAGCAGGCGGTAGCAGAGCGAGGGCTCCCGCAGAATGGCCCGCTCCAACTCATCCACGTCATAGCACTCGCAGTTGGCAATGCTGAGCACTTGAATGTAGGAGAGATTGGAGCAGGGAATGTCCTGCATCGTGAGCGATTGCGGCTTGCAGAAAAAATATCCCTGGAAGTAGTGATACCCGAGGCGCATCGCGAACTGAAATTGCTCGCGGCTCTCGACCTTCTCCGCCACCAGGCAAATGCCACGGCGACGCATCTCGGCGGCGATCCCGGCCTGCCGCGCTGCGTCGTTGGCCAGAAAGTCCACTTTCACCATGTTTGCGAAGGGCAACAGGCGCATGGTGTCAGGGGTGGGAACGTAATCATCGAGCGCGATTCGATATCCGGAACGGTGTAAGCGGGCACAGGCTGCAATGACTTCCTCGTCGGCAGGCATATGCTCCAGCACCTCAATCACAACGCGGTCGCGCGGCAGCAGCGTGATGGTGTCACGTAGAAGGATGTTGCGCGTGCAGTTGATGAAGGCGGGGTGCGGCCCGGTGAGCGCCGCGGAGCCCATGAACAGGGACAGTTCGATTACCTGGCAGCTGGCAAGGTCGGGATCGTCGCAGCGAAAGAAGTTCTCGGGACCGGAGCGGAAGAGCAATTCGTATCCGTAAGTTTCCTGGTTGCGATTCAAGATCGGCTGGCGTGCGACGTAGCGCAAGCAAGGTCCGGATTCGGAGACGATGAGAGGCTGGGGCGGGCAGCGGAGATCGGGTCCGGATTGTGGAGAGGTACTCACATCTCAGATGTACCACGGATCGCAACGGCGCTCATCCATTTGCGCTGGTCTCCTATCGTTGTGAAGCCGTTTTGAAAGACGATTCCGCTTTGGGAGCAGGAGCGAATTTCTTAGCAATTCGTGCGGAGCAACCGGGCATTTGCGGGCGTGGCGAAATGATTAAGATAGGAGCCAGGATTGCTGGAAGGTTAGAATGTTGCGCATGATTCTACGAAGCGATGACATCGACCTATTCTATGAAGTAAGAGGCGAAGGACCGGATGTGGTCATGCTGCATCCGTTTCCCTCGGATCACAATTACTGGCTGCCGCTGACGCGGCATTTGGAGTCGCGCTTCCGGCTGGTGCTGCCCGATCTGCGCGGGCTGGGACGATCCGGCGTTGGCGAGGGCGCAACCACGATGGCCAAGGTGGCCGCGGATGTGCTGCGGCTGTGCGATGAGTTGAAGATTGGACGCGCCGCGTTCGTGGGATGTTCGGTGGGAGGATACGTCCTGTTTGAGTTCTGGCGCCGCTCGCGCGAGCGGGTGAAGGCGCTGGTGCTGATGGACACGAAGGCCGGCGCGGACACCGATGAGGGTCGTGCAGCGCGCCTGAAAAATGCGGAAGATGTGTTGCAGAAAGGGCCGGAGTGGGCCATCGAGCAGCTCATGCCGAAGCTGCTGGGGCCGGTGACGATGAACTCGCGGCTGGACGTGGTAGAGCAGGCGAAGGCAACGATGCGGCAGGCCAGCGCCGCCGGGATCGCCGCCTTCCAGCGCGGCATGGCCGAGCGCCCCGACAGCACAACAACGTTGGCCGCTATGGATGCGCCTGCATTGGTGCTGGGCGGGGAAGACGATGCGCTTTCTCCTGTGAGCGAACTGGAACGGCTGGCGCGAGGGATTCCGCAGGCTGAGCTGAAAATAGTGGCCAGAGCCGGACACTACGCCGCCCTTGAGCAGCCCGACGAAGTGGGGCCGCTGGTACGTGAATTCCTGGAGCGGAACGGGCGCTAGAAGGCGAGCTCGGATCGTTGCTTCGAAAGGGAGCTGGTTACCGGCTTGCTGTCACAGAGCTGGCGCGCAGCTGATCGAGTACTGCGCGGGCCTCGTCAGCAAGGTGGCCGTTGGGTTGATGTGCCAGAAAGGTTTCAAGTTCCTGGCGCGCGCGCGGTAGCTCTCCGAGTCCGATGAAGGCGTTGGCGCGAACCAGATGCAATTCGGGCAGTTCCTTTTGCGGGCCGCCCTGAAGCTCGGAGGCTCGCTCTGCGTTACGCAGAGCGTCTGCAAATTTGCCGGTGCCAGTCTGGGCGCGGGCAAGTTCGTAATAGGTTTGCCAGGCGTTAGGCGCAACGCGCTCGGCTTCACCGAGGACGATAAGGGCATCGGCAAATCGTCCGCTGGAGTTGTAAATCGAGGCCAGCGTGAGAAAGGCGAGGGCATAGTTAGGATCCAACTGTAGTGCGTTTTGAAGATCCGCGATGGCTTCGTTTTGTTTGCCGGCATTTGCCTCCAAGGCTCCACGCAAGCTCAGCGCCTCGGGAAACTCGGGAAAGATCGCCAGAGCTGCGTTCACTTTGCTGAGGGCATCATCGAGTTTGCCGCGGCTCATGGACCGGGCTGCTTTTTCGTAGAGCGACCGGGCCTTAGCGGGAACGCGCATTTCCGAGAGTGAGACTGAGGGACCGCCTGCGGCTACGGCTTTCCCGTCATTCGTGCCTCTCATGCGCAGATCGACGCTTGTATTGTCCGCGAATGAGCTTACCTGCACCCGTTCATGGGCCTCATCGACCCCAGCCGATGCCGTGACCTCATAGTCGCCGGGCGGAATGTTGTAGAGTGCAAAGGAGCCGCTGGAATCCGAACGGGCAGTGTAGAACCGGCCTCCTCGTCCGATGCTGCGCACCTCAACGTTGGCGTTGCCGATGCCGTGTCCGTCGAAGGTGCGAACGCTTCCAGTGATGCTCCCGAAGCCCACACCGGTGGCGGAAGCATCGGAGGAGAATTCGGGCGTGCCCTCTTTGGAAACGGGACGACTCTGTGCAGCTGCGGTGGCCGGGAACAAGCTTGCGAAGAACAGAAGGAGAGAAGCGGCGGTGAAACGATAAAGCATATATCGTTCATCCTGGAATAGCGTTCATCCTGAACGAAGAATCCGAGTGCTGCGCAATTCGAAAAGCCGTTAGCTTGGGAGCTGTGTTGCACTCGCCGCGAATGTTTCCAGTCGTGGTGGTCGGTTGGAGAACGGGCGTATGGGCATGAGTTGGCTTTTTTTACGGCCGGAGCAGGATTTATATTTCATTTACGTGGACAACCCAAGGCGGCGTAATCAGCCGCGCCGGAGCAGAGATGAGGACAACGCAATGGATGTAAAAGTAAACGCGGCAAAACAGATCCGGGGCAGCGTTCGGACCGCGGGAGATAAGTCGGTTTCACATCGGTACGCGATGCTGGCGGGAATTGCCGAAGGCACATCGGAGTTCGAGAACTTCTCAACCTCGGCGGATTGCGCCAGCACCTTGAGCTGCATGGAAGCACTGGGCGCAAAGGTACGGCGCAATGGCAATCATGTGGAGGTGGATGGAGTTGGCGGCGCGTTGTCGGCTCCGTCGCGGGAGATGGACTGCGGCAATAGCGGTTCGACGATGCGCATGTTGAGCGGCATGGTTGCGGCGCACCCGTTCACCAGCGTGATGACCGGCGACGCATCGCTGAGTAAGCGGCCGATGCGAAGAGTGATCGAACCACTGCAGAAGATGGGGGCGCGAATCGAATCGCACGATGGTCATGCGCCGCTGACAATTCATGGCGCAAAGCTGAAGGGGATGGAGTATCAGCCTCCTGTGGCGAGCGCGCAGGTGAAGAGTTGCGTGCTGCTGGCCGGACTCTTTGCCGAGGGCGAGACAACCGTCATCGAACCGGTGCGCACGCGCGATCATACCGAAGTGGCGCTGAAGGCATTCGGCGGAGAGGTTGTGCGCAACGGCGAGCGGGTGAGTGTGCGCGGCGGACAGAGATTGCGCGCGGTAAAGGCCTACGTTCCGGGAGACCTGTCCTCGGTCACATTCTTTTTGTGCGCGGCGGCGCTCTTTCCGGGATCGAACCTGGTGGTCGATTCGGTACTGCTGAATCCGACTCGGTCGGTGGTGCTGGATGTGCTCGCGGGCATGGGGGTGAAGATCAACTTCATCAAGGTCGAAGAGCTGTACGGAGAGCTGATTGGCACGATGCAGGCCGAGGGGGGAGTGTTCCAGGGCGGAGTGATTCGCGGAACCCAGAGCGCGGCCTTGATCGACGAGTTGCCGGCCATTGCCGCTGTGGCTCCATACAGCGCCAAAGGGGTTGAGATACGCGATGCTGCCGAGTTGCGCGTGAAGGAGTGCGACCGCATTGACGCCGTGGTCCGAAACCTGCGTGCGATGGGCGCGGAGGTGGAAGAGTTTCCGGATGGAATGCGGATTCCGGGTGGACAAAAACTGCACGGCGCCGAGATCGAAAGCTTCGACGATCATCGAATTGCGATGGCGTTCGCAGTGGCCGCGCTGCGCGCCGAAGGCGATACCACAATTAAGAATGCGGAGGCGGTCGCAGTTTCGTTTCCGGAGTTTTTCGAGGCGCTGGGCAAAGTTGTGGGGTAGCGGGAGGCGGGGCAACCAGCAACCTCCGCATAACCGCTGGTCCTATGATTCGCTTCTGAACGTCCCTGCCGGGGTGCCTCCAATTCGGAGGCACCCGGCTGAGTTTGCGGTGTATGTGCATCGCAGACCGTGGTTTGCAGACAAGCCTCTTAGCTTGGGATGGCTCCGCTCATACATTTCGATCCTTGCACGCGATGAGAACGCTGTTTTTTGGCGCGCGACTGAACTGACCGGTTGTGGGCCGTGATTAGCATATAATTCTCTAGGTTTGGCGACCTCTCTCCAATTTGCCGATTCAGCAATGCCGCCGGAGCCTGGGCCGTCCCGCGCACGAACGCGCTTATATACTGAAAATCAGTCTCCCCAAAATTAAAGCGAAGAGGAATCTATGACCGATATCGATCTGGTACATGCACGGGAAGTCCTTGATTCACGGGGTAATCCTACGGTGGAAGCCGAGGTGACGCTGGGCAGCGGCGCCAAGGGGCGCGCGATTGTTCCGAGCGGTGCCTCGACGGGCGAACATGAAGCGGTTGAATTGCGCGATGGCGACAGCTCGCGTTACCTGGGCAAGGGCGTGCTCAAGGCGGTGGAAAACGTGAACGCCGTGATCGGTCCGCATCTGGAGGGCTTGGATGCTTCGCACCAGGCTGAGCTGGATGCCGAGATGATTGAGCTGGACGGCACCGAGAACAAAGGAAGGCTGGGGGCGAACGCGATCCTGGCAGTGAGCATGGCGGCCGCGCGGGCCGTGGCCAACCACTATGAAATTCCTCTGTATCGCTATTTGGGCGGAGTGAACGCGAGCATTTTGCCGGTGCCAATGATGAACATCATCAACGGCGGCGCGCACGCGGACTCGAGTGTGGACTTCCAGGAATTCATGGCGATGCCGGTCGGCGCGCCGTCGTTTTCCGAGGCGCTGCGCTGGGGTGCGGAGACCTTCCACAGCCTGAAGAGCGTGCTGAAGAAGCGTGGCTACAGCACGGCGGTCGGCGATGAGGGCGGATTTGCTCCCTCGCTGAAGTCCAACGACGAAGCCATCGAAGTAATTCTGGAAGCGATTACGCAGGCCGGGTATAAGCCGGGCCAGGACATTGCAATCGCGCTGGACCCGGCGTCGAGCGAATTCTTCGAGAACGGAAAGTACGTTTTCAAGAAGAGCGACAAGTCGGTGAAGAGCTCGGAAGACATGGTGAGGTTCTACGCCAACTGGGTGCGGCAGTATCCGATCGTGTCGCTGGAAGACGGCCTGGCCGAGAACGACTGGGACGGCTGGAAGCTTCTGACCGACGAACTGGGCGGTACGATTCAACTGGTGGGCGACGATATCTTTGTGACCAACACGGCGCTGCTGGCACGCGGCATTGACACCGGCGTGGCGAACTCGATTCTGATTAAGCTGAACCAGATTGGAACGATCACCGAGACCCTGGAGGCCATCGAGATGGCACGCCGCAACGGCTACACGGCCGTGATCTCGCACCGCTCGGGCGAGAGTGAGGATACGTTCATTGCCGACTTGGCGGTGGCCACCGGAGCGGGGCAGATCAAGACTGGCTCGGCCAGCCGCACCGATCGCATTGCAAAGTACAATCAACTGATGCGGATCGAAGAAGAGTTGGGCTCGGGCGCGAATTTCCTCGGCTTCAGCGCGCTCAACTACGAAGGCGAACTGCTGGAAGCAGCGGCAAACGAATAATTTCGGGACTCTTCGGGCAGAGCGGGTGGATGGCTGCGAGAGTCCAGGAATATGCTGAGTTCCTCGTCGGGCTAAAACCGGCGAGGAAAGTTTTCTTCGGGAGAAGCTGATGCTTCGTCGCATGGGTGTGCTGGTTCTGTTAATGGCTGCGATGTGTGGTGTGGGACTGGGGCAGCAGGTCGCCCTGGATAGCACCCCGCCCTCGCGGGCACAGGTGCTGAAGCTGATGTCAGCGATGGGGGTTCAGCAGAGCATTGATTCCTCGCTGCAAAAGACGCAGGAGAAGTTAAAACTCGCGGCGCGCAGCTCGTTCGTGAAGAAGAATCCTGAGGCCGATGCGGCGACCCTGAAGAAGCTCGACGAAGTTTTCGACAGCACGCCGGTATTCAGCTTTGAGGCGGTTTCAGAGGCGCTGATTCCCGCATACGAGAAAAATCTGAGCGCCTCGGATGTGCAGGCCGGAATCGATTTCTACTCCTCTGACGCTGGAAAACGCATGCTGGAAAAAATGCCGGCAATTATTCACGAGGCCAACGAGAGCGGCGGAAAACTGGTGCAGCAGAAACTGGCGGCGTATAGCGAAGAGCTGGAGCGAAAGTTGCAGTCCTTCCAGACAGAGTTCGACAAGCAGAAGACGCCGGCGGCGGATACGACCAAAGGCGCGGATAATAAATCAAAGACTACGGACGAGAAGTTCAAGTAGCGCGCCACCTGCGCGCAGTGCTTCACCATTTAATCGGGGAGTTTTCGAACGATCATGGCTCGACCGAAACCGCTGGTGCTCATCATCCTGGATGGATGGGGTTATGCTCCGCCCTCCAAATCGAATGCAATTTCGCTGGCGCGCAAGCCAACCTACGACAAACTTTTGCGCGAGTTTCCCAACACGCTGGTGCATACCAGCGGGCGCTTTGTCGGACTGCCGGCAGGGCAGATGGGAAACAGCGAAGTGGGGCACCTGAACATCGGCGCCGGACGCATTGTGTACATGGACATTACGCGGCTGGACCTGATGATTGAGAACGGCGAGTTGTTCAAGCATCCGCTGCTGCTGGAGGCAATGAAGCAGTCGCAGAAGAACGGGCGGCGCCTGCACTTCATCGGGCTGCTCAGCGATGGCGGCGTACACTCGCATCAAAATCACCTGTATGCGCTGCTGCAGATGGCGAAGCGGAATGGCGTGGAGCGCGCGTTTGTTCATGCATTTCTGGACGGACGCGACACGCCGCCGGACTCCGGCGCGGGATATCTGGAAAAGCTTCAGCAGAAGATGCGCGAGTACGGTTTGGGCAAGGTAGCCACTGTAAGCGGGCGTTACTACGCGATGGATCGCGACAAGAAGTGGGAGCGCGAGCGCAAGGCATTCGACGCCATGGTGCACGGCAAAGCCGAGGGCGGCGTCGCGACCGATCCGGTGAAGGCGGTGACGGAATCCTACAGCCGTGGCGTCTACGATGAGTTCGTGATTCCGTTTGTGTGCGTGGACGATAAGCACGAGCCATTAGCCACGATTCGCGACGAGGATGTGGTCATCAACTTCAACTTCCGGGCGGATCGCGCCCGGCAGATTACGCAGGTGTTGACGCGGGAGAGCGGCATTACACCGCAGAACGGACGCGACCTGCCGGATGCCGAAAAACTTGAGGCGGAGATTCCCGCGCGCGAGCTGCCGAAAAATCTGTTCTATCTCTGCATGACCGAGTACGACCAGCGATTCAAACTGCCGACGGTGATTCCGCCGGAGCGGCTGAACAACATCCTTGCGAACGTGATGGCGGCGCAAAACATGCGCAATCTCCGGGTGGCCGAGACGGAGAAGTACGCGCACGTCACGTTTTTCTTCAACGGCGGAGTGGAGAAGCCATTTCCGGGTGAAGACCGCGTACTGGTGCAGTCTCCGAAGGTTGCCACCTATGACCTGATGCCGCAGATGAGCGCGCCGGAGGTTGCCAGCCAGGTGGTGAAGCACATCGAGGACAACACCTTTGACGTGATCGTGGTGAACTTTGCCAACGCGGATATGGTCGGGCACTCGGGAAGAATTGAGCCGACGGTGAAGGCCGTGGAGACGGTAGATGCGGGCCTGGGCGAAATCTACGCGGCGGTAAAGCGCCACGGTGGGGTAATGCTGGTGACGGCTGATCACGGCAATGCCGAAGAGATGATCGATCCCGCCACAGGCGGCCCGTTCACGGCGCACACTACAAACCCGGTACCGTTCGTGTACGTTGCCGAGGCGGCCAGCCAGTTCTCGCTGCGCCCCGACGGCGCGCTGCAGGACATCTCACCAACCGTGCTGGGAATCCTCGGCGTGCCACAGCCGGCGGAGATGACAGGGCACGACCTGCGGGTGAAGAAACAGTAGCCGGAACTTGAAACAGTAAGGCCACGGGATGCCGTGGCCTCTTTTGTCCGCGATTTCTATGCCACAGATTTCAATTTCCGCGCTTCCTCACCTTCGAGGTTGCCGCGAACAGCGTGATGATATTCCGGAGCCGGGATATTAGCCTTGGCGAAGCTGTTCCGGATCATCCGGTTGGTATCGAAATAGACTTGCCAGTAATGCTCGTTCGCGCAAAATGGGCGAACAACCAATCGCGGCCCGGCCAAAGTGAACTCGAACACCTCGATGACGGGAGCCGGGCTAGGAAGTACATTCGCGATCTGTGCGATCCCTTCTTTCAGCAGTGCGATAGCCTGATTTGGATCAGCATCATGCGAGAGGTCGACCGTCAGGTCTACACGGCGGTAGTCATTGCGCGTGTAATTCTGGATTGTATCGCCAAAGACTTTTCCATTGCCGACGATTGCCACGACGTTCGCGGGCGTATTAAGTGTGGTGGTAAATAGACCAATTGCCTCGACCGTACCAGTCACTCCGCCTACTTCAACATAGTCGCCCATCTTGAATGGCCTCAAAACCAGGAGAAAGAACCCGGCTGCGAAATTTGCAAGCAGCCCGCTCCACGCCGCACCGATTGCGAGGCCGACGCCGACCAGCAGTGCTGCAAACGATGCTGTTTGAACGCCGAAGAAGCCGAGCAAAGCGACGACGAGTACAACATTCAGCAGAATGCCAAGCGCGGACTGCACGTAAGTCACAAGCGTGCGGTCCAGGCTCTGTTGGTTCAGCGCTCGACCCGTCACTTTGAGCGCGAATCGAATTAAGAGGCGTCCAACGAACCAGATAACGATCGCTCCCAGCACCTTCATGGCGACTACGGTCAGAAGAGCGAGCCCCGTTTGATATGTCGTATTCATGGCGAACCTCCATGGCAGGATTGTGCTCTGCACAGCCGCACGCAGCCATTCACCTCTTTGATACGAAGAGAAGATGGAAGGTTTTCGCAAGAAGATATCTGCGCTCCACCGTGGGCCTTTGTGTCTCGTAACCCTAGTGCGGAGGAGTTACTTCTTTGCCGCCTCTGTGGTGCGCAGGGAGACGTGCTCAGTAATCTCGATGTCGAAGCCTTCGAGGGCGGCGACACGGCGGGGATGATTTGTAAGCAGACGGATGCGGCGGAGCTTGAGATCTGCGAGAATCTGCGCGCCGATTCCGATATCGCGCTGGCGGGTGCGCTGGTTTTCCGGCAGCGTGGGCAGAGCGTGGTCCTGGTGGAACTGCAAGGTGGGCTTGCCCGCAAGCGGCTCGACGGAGAAGCCCAGCGAGGTCTGGTGCAGGTAGATGACGGCGCCGCGGCCCTCTTCGGCGATTCGTCGCAGGGACTGGTCGAGGACGGCGCCGCACTCGCACCAGGTGGCTCCGAAAACGTCGCCCACCAGGCAATGGGAGTGCATGCGGACCAGCGCCGGCGAATCTTGCGCGGACTCGATATCGCCACGCACCAGCGCAACGTGAGACTGCCCATCGAGAGCCGAGCGGTAGGCGATCATGCGGAACTCGCCGTAACGGGTCGGAATGATCGCTTCGCCCTGGCGCTCAACTAGGCGCTCGTTCGCCATACGGTAGCGGATGACCTCGGCGGTGGTGATCATCTTCAGATTGTGCTGGCGGCAGAAGTCGGTCAATTCGGGTACGCGCGCCATCGTTCCATCGTCGCTCATGATCTCGCAGATGACGCCGGAAGGATCGAGTCCGGCCATACGCGCAAGATCCACTGAGGCTTCGGTCTGCCCGGCGCGGACTAGGACGCCGCCCTTGCGGGCGCGCAGCGGAAAGATGTGGCCGGGGCGCACCAGGTCCGAGGGACGCGAGGCGGGATCGACGGCGACCTGGATCGTGCGCGCGCGGTCAGCGGCGCTGATGCCGGTAGTGACGCCCTCGCGAGCTTCTATGGATTCGGTGAAGGCGGTGCCGAAGGGAGACTCGTTGGCGTGGGTCATGGGGCCGAGGCGCAGGTAATCGCAGCGCTCTTCGGTCAGCGAGAGGCAGATGAGTCCGCGGCCGTAGCGGGCCATAAAGTTGATGGCCTCGGGTGTAACTTTACCTGCGGCCATAGTGAGGTCGCCTTCGTTCTCGCGGTCCTCGTCATCGACGACGATGACCATACGTCCGGCGCGCATCTCTTCCAGCGCAGCGGGAACATCACAGAATGGAGGATGTGGACTCATACACTCTGGATTCTAGCATTGCGGTGGAGCTGCCGGAGATGCGTACAGAATATGCCCTCCCGACTTACACGCCTGCTCTTGTCGGAGGCTGGGCCGTGCCGGAT
This sequence comes from uncultured Acidobacteriota bacterium, assembly GCA_963738165.1. Taxonomy (GTDB): domain Bacteria; phylum Acidobacteriota; class Terriglobia; order Terriglobales; family Acidobacteriaceae; genus TOLSYN. Next base: position 43,416 of record CAVTVE010000013.1, on the reverse strand, counting down.
TGCAGCAGGCGCCGAAACAGTGGCGCACCCCACGTTCCGATGGCGAGCAACGCTCCGAATAGCACGATGGCATCAATGCTCTCGCGCCCCTGCCGCGACCAGTAGGCTGCTGCATCCAGGTTCAGCCAAAGTGCAAATTCATCCAGTGTCAGCGCCGCGCCAGTCCCGTAACTCAGTGCCAGCAACCGGCTCAGAAGAATTGAGCGCGCGCCGCTGCCCCTACCTACTTCTGCGAGCTCTGCGTAGCCGCAAATCAGCAAGAGAAGGATTCCCCAAACCAAATGGTGGATGTGCCGCCCGCCCATCTGAACATAGCCAAACGGCCCGACATGATGGGTGATCGAGGCGACCAGCAGCCGAACCGCAAGAAAGGTGATGAAAAAACTGACGGATGCCAGGAAGAGCCGCCGGTGCGGCCGCTCCGGAATATGCTGATGAATCAGCAGACCTAGCTGCGTCAGGTGTAGCACCAGAAGAATCAGGGCAGTGGAGGCGGCAATGAAGATCAACAGAATCCAGGATCCGGAGATATGCACAATGCCTCCGACTGGCGTGCAACGCCAAAGTGAAAGGCCGCCACGAAGGCGGCCTCGTCAAGGCTGAACTCCCCAGAGTTCAGTGTTGCGAAGTTCAGCGGTTACAGTGTGGATTCGATTTCAAAACCCCAGGCTTCGAGAAGCGGCTCGGGAATGTATTTCGAATTCTTGTTCCGGCGCGCCCACTCACGCAGCCGTGTGGAGCGCAGGTACTGGTCCGGGGTCAGTTTGAATTCGCGGACGACCTGCTCGAATTCGGTGATAGTGGGAGTTACGGGGCCGATTGGTTCTGGCTTGCCCCAGTTGGGATTACCACGTCTCTTAGCCATGGAAGTTGTCCTTACCTCTGCGATGGAATGCGATATTCCGAGTGGGATCCTGTATCTATGAGTGCGTCTTGGAGTCAAAACCCATTGCACATCAGGTTGGCGGATCCGCGCTGGCCTGAACGCAGCCTTGGAGCGGTTCCGCGAGTCATCCGTCTCGCTTAAAACCCACCCGGTCTAAATTGAGTCCGACGGGAAACAATATCGACCCATGATACTACGGAACGGGGGAAAATTGCCACTTATCAGCAGGTGCACAGCTTCCGGAGTTCCTGGCGAACGGATAAATGTCGTATTTTGTGAGAGTTGCTTGCGAGAATGCACATCAGTAATAATCGCCGATATGCGAAAAACGATTCCCGAATAGGGAAGTTTTGGGAATGCAGAAAGATCTCCCAGGTTTTACTGGCCGAAAATTCAGCTCTAACTCAGCCTCCGGCGCTCTCACTGCTCACGGCGGAGCTGGCGGCGCGCAGCCGCTTCCAGAGTTCGTCCTGTCCGAGTCCGCTTTTCGCCGAGTATGGAAGCACGAAATCGACTCCGTGGGCTTTCTGAAGGGCGTTGAGGGAGGCTTGAAGGCGCGTTCCGACGCGATCGGCCTTGGTGGCAACTACGACCAGAGGGCGCTGGGTCTGGCGCAGGTAGTCGATCATGCTTGTATCCGAGGCCTGAGGAGGAATATTAGCGTCCACCAGGCAGAGGCATAGGCTCAGCGAGCGGCGCTCGGCAAGATAGGGCTCGATAAAGGACGGCCAGCTGCGGGAGACCTCGCGAGGGACGCGCGCATATCCATAGCCGGGAAGATCGGCAAAGATTAGCTCCGGACGAGGGCGGCCAGGCCAGCGAATCTCGAAAAAATTGATGGCTTGGGTGCGTCCCGGAGTGTTGCTGGTCTTGGCGATCTTGGCGCTCACCAGTGAGTTGATCAGGCTGGATTTGCCGACATTGGAGCGGCCAAGAAAGGCGACCTCAGGCAGTTCAGCGGGAGGGAAATGCTCGGGTGCATAGGCCGAGAGCAAAAATTTCGTAAGGACCTTCATCAATGTATCTTAGCCTGAAAGCGGGTTGCGATGAACCGCACAAAGTCAGCGGCGGCTGGAGTCTCCGCTAACCGGGTTTGGAACACGTCCAATCCTAACCGGAGCGGCGCGCAACCGATAGCATGGTTGCGGTGATCGTATTCTTATGTGCCGAGTTTGGCGCGGTCGTGTAAATTGGACTTAGTACCCTGATGGCAATCTTACAGTGAAGTGCAGCGAATGGCGAATTTGAGCCACAAGTACGGCCTGCGAATGGTGGCCGTGGTGGAGGCACTGAAGGGCGTGGCAGTGATCGCGCTCTGCTTCGTACTGCTCTCATTGCTGCACAAAGATCTGGATTCGGTTGTGGATCACCTGACGGAGTGGCTGCGGCTGAATCCAGATTCGCGGGTGGCGGACTGGTTCTATGATCTGGCAGACCGCACGACAGGACGCGGAATCTGGACCGCTGTTTCGGTGGGGTTTGCTTATTCAACGTGCCGCTTTGTGGAGGCCTACGGATTATGGCACCAGCGGCACTGGGCGGAGTGGTTCGCGGTGATCTCGGGCGCACTTTATCTGCCCTTTGAATTAGCAGCGGTCATTGCACATCCGCAATGGATCAGGATCGCAGTGCTGCTGGGCAATACGGTGGTTGTGCTTTACATTCTGCGCATCCTGATTGAGAACCGCCGGGAGCGTCTAAATATGAAGCAGTGCGTGCCCAAAAGCGGCGAAAGCTGAGGTGATTCCGGGCGCCTGAGCGTGTCCTTCGAGGTCACCCTCATAAAATCTGGTTCAAGCAAAAAAGAGTCCCCCGGAGAATCCGGGGGACTCTTTCTTGCGGCACATTGCTTGTTTTATGCTTCCGACGCGACTGGCTCGATTCCCTTGCGGGGACGGCGGCCGGCTTGCAGAATCTTCTTTCGCAGCCGGAGCGACTTGGGCGTGATTTCCACCAGTTCATCGTCGGCGATGAACTCCAGACTCTGTTCTAGGTTGAGAGTGCGGAAGGGGACCAAGCGAATCCCTTCGTCGGAAGTCGAGGCTCGCATGTTGGTGAGCTTCTTTTCGCGCACGGCGTTGACATCGAGATCGTTCTCGCGTGAGTGCTGACCGACGATCATCCCCTCATACACGTCCACACCGGGGCCGACAAATAGCTCCCCGCGCTCCTGCAGCCCATTGAGGGCATAGGTGGTGGTGACGCCGTTGCGATCCGAGGTGAGAACACCGGCGGCGCGATGCGGGATGGTTCCCAGCCATTCGGTGTAGCCGTCAAACAGTGAATTCATAACGATGGTTCCGCGCGTTTCCGTCAGCATCTCGCTGCGCAGGCCGATGAGGCCGCGGCTGGGGACGCGGAATTCGATGCGCACGCGGCCATAGCCATGGTTGTGCATCTTACGCATCTCGGCCTTGCGCGCTCCGAGCTTTTCGATGACAACCCCGATGTACTCTTCGGGAATGTCAACCGTTAGCATCTCGACCGGCTCCATGAGCTTGCCGTGAATGGTGCGAGTGACGATCTCCGGCTTGCCGACGGCGAGTTCGAAACCTTCGCGCCGCATCATTTCGATGAGGATGGCAAGCTGCAACTCACCACGGCCCATGACGGTGAACGTATCCGGCGCGGTCTGCTCGACACGGATGGAGACGTTGGTCAGCAACTCCTTTTCGAGACGCTCGCCCAGGTTGCGCGAGGTCACGTACTGGCCTTCGCGTCCGCAGAACGGCGAGGTGTTCACGATGAACTGCATCGCAATGGTGGGCTCGTCGATAACGATGCAGGGCAGCGGATCGGGGGTCTCGTAGCTGGTGATGGTTTCGCCGATGGTGATGCCGGTGACGCCCGCGATGGCGACGATATCGCCGAGCTCGGTTTCCGTGATGTCGGTGCGCTTCAGGCCACTGAAGCTGAAAAGCTTGGTGATCTTGACCTTCTCGATCTCGCCATTCAGCTTTGCGATCCCGACTTCTTCGCCGGTTCGCAGCGTGCCGTTGAAGACACGCGCAATCGCCAGACGTCCAAGGTAGTCGCTGTAATCGAGGTTGGCGACTAGAATTTGCAGGGTAGCGGCGCTATCTCCGGCGGGCGCGGGAATGGTTTTGACGATGGCTTCAAAGAGCGGCTGAAGATCGGTGCCGGGCTTGGCAAGGTCGGTGGTTGCGGTGCCAAGTTTGCCGTTCGTGTAGAGCACCGGGAATTCAAGCTGCGACTCTTCGGCATCGAGATCGATGAACAGGTCATAGACCTCGTTGAGCACTTCCTGGGCGCGGGCGTCAGGACGGTCGATCTTGTTGATGACCACGATGGGCTGCAGGTGCGCTTCCAAGGCTTTGGCGAGCACGTAACGAGTCTGGGGAAGCGGGCCTTCGCTCGCGTCAACCAGCAGCATAACGCCATCGACCATCTTCAGAGCGCGCTCGACCTCGCCGCCGAAATCGCTGTGGCCGGGAGTGTCCACGATGTTGATCTTGAAATCGTGGTAAATGACGGCGGTGTTCTTGGCGAGAATGGTGATGCCGCGCTCGCGTTCGAGATCGTTGGAATCCATGACGCGGTCCACCATCTCCTGGTTGGCGCGAAATACGCCGCTCTGGCGCAGCATGGAGTCAACGAGCGTGGTCTTTCCGTGATCGACGTGGGCGATAATGGCGATGTTGCGAATCTGGTTGGTCAAGCGAATTCATCCTTATTGTGTGGCGAACTGGTTGCGTGGGCGGCGCGGCGTGGCGGCGCACGAGTAGGGCAGGAAACTCTGCCGCGAGTCCGTTACACGATTCGGTTAGGAAGCGAGGGAACGAAAACTCAGGAATGCTGGTTCATTATATCGCGAACGAACCGTATGCCGCAGCTTTGGTAACAAACGACGGCAAGGCTCGGGTGAATCTGCTTCGGAAAGAAGGCTGTCCTGAGCTAAACTTCATCTCAAATCATGTCTTCCGAAAAACTTTCAGCAGAGCCGGCAGAGGCTCGCACAGCAGCGGGTAGGTGGTCGGTTCAGGTGAAGCGGAGCGTCGGCCTTTCGGCTCTCGCTGACGTTTCGCGCTGGTCGAGAGTTGCTTCCATGCTGACCGGGCGCTGGTTGGGTCTGGTTGCCCTGCCGCTGGTCTTCGGGCTTTATGTGCGCGCGGTTGGATTCGCGGGCGTCTATGACGACAATGTGGGCAGCCCCTGGAATTCGCTGCGCGATGTGCCCAAGTTTTTTACTCACGACCTCTTCAGCTCTGACGAAACGGCACACTCGGTTTATTACCGTCCGGTGGCTCAGACATGGGCATTTCTGGTGGGCCTGGCTAGCCATGGCACAGTTGCGTGGCCGCATCTGAGCGCGATATTGCTGCACTTGGCTGTCATGGTGCTGGCGTATCTCTTCGGCCGCCGTTTGTTCGGCGACGAACGCCTGGCGGTGCTGACGGCTGTTTTGTTTGCGCTGCATCCCTCCAAGGTGGAGAGCGTTGCCTGGATCGGCTCCAGCTGTGTGGATGGATTGGGCGCAGTGTTCTTCTTCGGATCACTGATAGCTTTTCTAAAGTGGCGCGAGAGCGCGGCGGCGGGTTGGCTGGCATCCTCGGTGCTTTTGTTTGCATGCGCGATGTTCACCAAGGAGACGATGGTCTTCATTCCCATGCTGATCGCGGTCTACCTCTGGTTGAGGCTCCCCCGTGAGGGACGTATTCCGCGAATCGTAAGGACGCTGCTTCCGTACGGGGTGGTGTGGATCGCGTATATGGCGATCCGGCATACCGTAATTCGTCCGGCTAACGCGAATGCCGAATACATTCGTCCGACTTTCACACTCGTCAATCTGTGGACGGCGCCGTATGCGATCTGGTGGTACATCCGCCACCTGCTTTTGCCATGGGGATTAAGCGTGGAGTATCTGGACAAGACTCTGGATCGCCCGACTCTGTCCGGATTCGTCCTGCCTGTACTGGGCTTGCTCCTGATGGTGGTGGCCGCCTTATGGCTTTGGCGACGCCGGCATTCGAAGGTCGCTGCCTTCCTGATGGTCTGGTTTGTGCTCACGCTGGCTCCAGCGGTGATCGTGGCTCCTATGGTGCTTGAGCATGACCGTTATCTTTACATCGCCGCGTATGCATTCTGCGCGCTCGTCGCGTGGATGTTGTTGCAGCTAAGAATGCTTTCAGAGAAGGCGTTCGTGATCGCTACGTTTTGTGTTGTGCTTCTCTGGTCTGGGCTCACCTGGCACGAAATGGGCTACTGGAACTGTGACGCGACACTGTGGGCACGCTCGCTGGAAGTTTCTCCTGATAGTTTGCCGGCGCAGATGCACACCGCTCAAATTTATAGCCAAGCTGGAGATTACGCCAAAGCCCTCACAATTCTGAATGACGGATTGCGCTACCGCCCGGACGAGGCGAATCTCTGGGTGGTGCGCTCCCAGATCTTTCAGGCCGAGAAGCGAGTTGATGAGGCGCGCTCTGGGTATCTCAAAGTCATGCAATTGACCGACCCAGCAACGGGGCAAGCTATCGAGGGCGGCGCTCCCACGCGGCGAGTCATTGCCGCTTCTCTGCGATCCGTAGCTGCTTATCAGTTGGCGGTGCTGGATTGTTCCGCAAAGAACTTTGTGGAAGCTGAGTACTACGCGCGCACCGCGCTCAGTATCAACCCAAAGGCTATCAACAATCATAGGATACTCTCTCGGAGCCTGCGCGAACAGGGCCGGGTAGAGGAAGCAGACGCCGAGGACTCAGTTGTGCGGAAATTAGGAGCCCAAGGGCAAACCCTCACCAAGAAGTGAATTCAGCAGCTTTGGTAACACACGAAGGCCGTAGCTGCGGCGAATCAGCTTCGAAAACCGGCCTGTCCTGAGCTACACTTCAGTCTAAAATCATGCCTATCGAAAAGCTTTCAGCACAGCCGACGGCAGCCCGTGCGGCGATGAGCGGGCTGGAGCCGGGCGCGGCTATTTCCAGCGCCGGGGGGCATTCGCGCTCGTCGGAAATTGCCGCCACGCTGCTTAGCGCGCGCTGGCTGGGCCGGATTGCGCTCTTTCTGACCTTGGGCCTTTATGTGCGCGCGATCGCATTCGCGCCGGTCTATGACGACAACGTGATCGGCTCATGGAACTCATCGCACGTTATACATCAGTTTTTTACTCATGACATTTTCGGTTCTGATGGGACTGCACACTCGGTTTACTACCGCCCGGTAGCGATGACATGGGGATTTTTAATAGCCGTCATTACCGGGGGAGCACCCGGCTGGATGCATCTGAGCGCGATATTGCTGCATCTCGCGGTGATCCTGCTGGCGTATCTCTTCGGCCGCCATTTGTTCGGCGACGAGCGCCTGGCCATGTTGACAGCTGTGTTGTTTGCGCTGCATCCCACCAAGGTGGAGAGCGTTGCCTGGATCGGTTCCAGTTGTGTGGATGGATTGTGCGCAGTGTTCTTCTTCGCATCGCTGATCGCTTTTCTAAAATGGCGCGAGAGCGTGGCGGCGGGTTGGCTGGCGGCATCCGTGGTTTTGTTTGCAGGCGCGATGTTCACCAAGGAGACGATGGTCTTCATTCCCATGCTGATCGCGGTCTACCTCTGGCTTAATACCCCACGCGCAGAGCGGCTTTCTCGCATGCTGTGGACACTGGCGCCATACGGCGCGGTGTGGATCGGGTATATGGCGGTCCGGCACCAGGTGATTCGCCCGGCGAGCGCGAGCGCCGAATATATTCATCCAACTTTCACACTCGCCAATCTGTGGACAGCGCCCTATGCGATCTGGTGGTACATCCGGCACCTGCTGCTGCCGTGGGGATTGAGCGTGGAGTATGCAAGGAAGGTTCTGGAGTACCCAACTTTTTGGGGCTTCGTTCTTCCTGCGGCCGGGATACTTCTGCTTCTCGCGGCAGCCGTGTGGCTGTGGAATTTTCGGCGTTCTAAGCCAGCTGCATTCCTGATCTTCTGGTTTGTGCTCACGCTGGCGCCGGCGGTCGTTGTGGCTCCCATGGTGCTGCAGCACGACCGTTATCTCTACCTGCCCTCATTCGCGTTCTGCGCCCTGGTCTCGTGGGCTGTTTTGTATCTGGGAAGTCTTTCGGTGAAGGCGCGTCTCGTGTTGGCGACATGCATTGTGGCGCTCTGGACAGGGCTGAGCTGGCACGAGCTGGGCTACTGGGATTGCGACAGAACTCTGTGGGCCCGCGTGCTTCAGATTTCGCCTTCGGAACCGAAGGCGCAGATCAGGATGGCCTACTTCTACGATGAGGATCGAAATACTCCCAAAGCTCTCAGCACACTGGAAGCCGGACTTCTCTACCGTCCGAATTCGCCGAACCTTTGGCTGGCCAAGGCAGACATTCTTTACGACAGCAAGCAAGTCGGTGAGGCGCGGGCGGCGTTTCTCAGGGTAATGCAGGTGACCGAGCCTGCGACGGGAGAGGCGGTCCAGGCTGGGGCTACCTCACGTCTGCGGGCAAGCGCCGCGTATCGACTTGCGGAACTGGATATTGCGGCGAAGAATTTTGTGGAAGCCGAAAGCTATGCGCGAACTGCCCTGAGTCTGGACTTCAACGGCGTGGGGTATCACTCCGTGCTTTCAGAGTCCTTGCTCGGTGAGGGTCGTGCTGAGGAAGCTAAGGCCGAGAACGCGCTCGAACTGCGTCTGCGCCTGGCGCAAAACGCCAAAGAACAAGCCCATCATCCGTGAGAGAATGAGAAGACAACTCACGGTGTGGTTCACTTCTGAATGATTCAGCTTACAGATGCCGGTAAACGCTACGGCCACAAATTACTTTTTGAGAACCTGAACTGGTTGATCACTCCCCAGGACCGGATCGGGCTGGTGGGCGCAAACGGCACCGGAAAATCCACTCTGCTCAAGGTGCTGGCCGAGATCGAATCGCTCGATTACGGCAACATCACTCGCGGTAAGGGAGTGAGCGCCGGCTACCTTCCACAGGACGGACTGAACCTGAGTGGACGCTCGGTCTTTGCCGAATGTCTCTCGGTCTTCGACGACGTTCATGCCATGGAGCGCGAGTTGGAAACGCTGACGCATCGGATGAGCGAGATCGATCCGGCGAGCGTTGAGTACGAACAGGTAAGCGACCGCTTCCATCGTGTGCAAAGCGAGTTTCTGCATCGCGACGGCTACACCCTGGAATCGCAGGTCGGCACCGTGCTGACCGGCCTCGGATTCGGCAAAGAGGATTGGCTCCGCCAGACCGAAGAGTTCAGCGGCGGCTGGCAGATGCGGATTTCGCTGGCCAAGCTGCTGCTGGAAAAACCGAACATGCTGCTGCTCGACGAGCCCACCAATCACCTCGATCTTGAAACGCGCAACTGGCTCGAAGACTATCTGAACGACTATCCCTACGCGTACGTTCTCATCTCGCACGACCGCTACTTCCTCGATGTGACGGTGAAGAAGATCGTGGAGATCTGGAACAAGGGCGTGCACTTCTACAGCGGAAATTACGACAAGTATCTGCGCGACAAGCAGCAGCGGCGCGATTCGCTGGCCTCAGCCTACCGCAATCAGCGCGAGCGCATCGAGCAACTCGAGGCGTTCATCAGCCGCTTCCGCTACCAGGCGACCAAGGCCAAGCAGGTACAGAGCCGCATCAAGGAGTTGGAGAAGATCGAGCGCATCGAGGTGCCCGAGGATGAGCGGACGATTCACTTCACCTTCCCGCAGCCCAAGCCCAGCGGCCGCATCGTCGCGGAGTTCAAGAACGTCAGCAAGAGCTATGGCGAAAAACATGTGCTGCGCAACGTGAGTTTCACCATTGAGCGCGGCGAACGCATCGCGCTCGTAGGCGTGAACGGCGCGGGCAAATCCACGATGATCAAGATGCTGGCGCAGACTGAGTCTCCGACCGGCGGCGAATACGCTCTGGGCCACAACGTTGACGTCGATTACTTCGCGCAGGATCAGTACAAGGAGTTGGATACCGAGGCGCGCATGCTGGACGACCTGAACATGATTGCGCCGCGCTCGCAGACCGAGTTGCGCAGTTTACTTGGCAGCTTTCTGTTCAGTGCGGACGATGTCTTCAAGAAAATTGGCGTGCTTAGCGGAGGCGAACGCAATCGCTACGCGCTGGCCCGGATGCTGCTGCACCCTTCGAACTTTCTGCTGCTCGACGAGCCGACGAATCACCTCGATCTGCGGGCCAAGGATGTGCTGCTGGAGTCACTTCAGAAATTCTCTGGCACCTGCGTCTTCGTCTCACACGACCGCTACTTCATCGACCGCCTGGCGACACGCGTCTTCGAGGTGGCCGACGGCGCGGTGAATATCTATCCGGGAAATTACGAGGACTACCTGTGGCGCAAGCAGAATGGCGCGCAGAGGATGGAAGAGTCGCTTCGCGCTTCCATAAGCGCGGGCTCAATCGCAGGTGCCGAGACGGTATCTGCGGCGGTTGCCGAGCCGGTCACAGAGCCGGTTGCCGAGCCAAAGAAGCGCGTCAATCCGATGAAGCGCAAACAAATGGCGGAGCGGTTGGCCAAAGTGGAGGCCGAGGTGAGTCACACCGAGGCGGTGATTGCCGAGTCCGAGCAGTCGCTCAACAACTTCGTTAGCGCAGGGGAGACACAGCGGCTCTCAGCGCTGCTGGAGGAGAACCGGCGCAGCCTCGAGGCCCTCGAAAGCGAGTGGGCCGAGCTGAGCGAGGCGCTGGAAGGGACGGAATAGGAGCGCCCATCCTGCGTGGTCTAGTGTCCAGCGGTCTGTTCGAAGACCGCCTGCGCTTCCGGGGGAAGTTTATCGGCATGCGCCAGCAACATCGTCACCTGCCAGCGTTGTGTATCCGAGAAAATCTCCGCGAAGCTAGGCATGCCCGATAGCCGGACGCCGTGTGTCACAATCCAATACGTCCTGCCCTCCGGATCATCGGTCACCATGTCTTCCTTTTCGAACAGATGAGGCGGCGGAGGGAACATTGCTTTTGAAATCCCCGAGGGTCGTCCTGGAGCGCCGTGGCAACCTGCGCAGCGCTGTTTGTAAGTCTTTGCGCCTTCCAGCATATTGTTGTCGTCGAACGGCAGTGGGTTTTTCTGCTCCGCTGCGTTCCCAATGCTTGCGCGGAGCGCCATGTTGGCGATCGTTTTCTCCAGCGGAAGCGGTGCAGCGGTAGCCGCCAGGGGAATTCCGCCGCCACGCACGAAAAGGTAACCGCCGACAAAGAGTACCAATAGCGTTATGAAGACACCCAGAATGAATCCACGCAAAATATTGACCTTTCCTGCCAACCGAACCTCTTGACCTCCGGTTGAACATACATTCATCAGATGCAACTACTCGCGCTTCCGATCTTCTGTCGCCGGAATGAGACGTTCGGTGGCCCACATCCTCCTTCTTTCGGCGAATGTGGGAATAACGAGAAAACCGCTTACCGATACGGATAGAAAATGAAGAACAGCAGCGAAACTGCCGCCAGCACCCAGAGACCTGCGCGAATCTCGCGGGCTTTGCCTTGCACCAGTTTGCAAAACGGATAAAGCAGGAATCCCGCAGTGATGCCGACAGCGATGTTGTAGGTGAAGCACATCAGCGAGACGACGGCGAAGGCCGGGATCGACTCGGTGTAGTCGGTGAAATCGATGCTCGCGATGGGCGCGAGCATGAACAGGCCGACGATGATAAGCGCCGGGCCGTAGGCCTGCGCCGGAATCGCTGCCACAAAGGGCGCGGTGAAGGCCGAGAGCGCGAATCCGATGGCGACCACGATAGCGGTCAGCCCTGTGCGTCCTCCGGCCTCGATGCCGGTGGCGGATTCAACGAAGGCTCCCGAAGTGGTGGTGCCGAGCAGAGGCGCCAGCGTCGTCGCCAGCGCATCGGCCATCATGGGACGCTCGATCTGCGGCAGATTACCGTTCTCGTCGAGAAATCCGGCGCGGGCAGAGAGTCCGATGAGCGTGCCCATGGTGTCCACAAAAGCCATGATGAAGATCGTGAGTGCGATGGGCAGGGCCTTGGGTGAGAGCGCTCCACGCAGGTCGATTTGCGCGAAAATGGGCGCAAGTCCGGCGGGGGCTCCGAAGATCGCAGACGGCCACGGTGCAACGCGCGTTGCAAAGGCCACCAGCGCCGTGGTGACAATGCCGATCAAAATCGCTCCCGGAACCTTGCGGATTACCAGCGCGGAGATCAGCAGGATTCCGAAGATGGCCACCAGCACCGGAGCCATCGTTAGCGCACCCGCCTTGACCGGCGCACCCGGTACACCGAGTTCGACGATGCCGGTCTGGTTCAATCCAATGAAAGTAAGAAAGAGTCCGATGCCGACCGCGAAGCTGTAGCGCAGCGAGGTCGGGATCGATTCGACCAGCCACTGGCGCAGGCGCAGCACGGTGAGCAGAATGAAAGCAAGGCCGGCGAGAAAGATCGCGCCCAGTGCGGTTTGCCAGCGAATGCCCAGGCCGAGGCAGACGGTGAAGGCGATGAACGCGTTCTCGCCCATGTAGGGCGCGATGGCGAAGGGCCGGTTCGCGTAGAGACCCATCAGCAGGCAGCCGAAAACGGCTGCTACAATCGTCGCCGTCATCGAAGGGCCCGCAGGAATGCCCGCTGTCTTCAGGATCGCCGGATTGACCACGATGATGTAGGACATCGTGGTGAAGGTCGTAATGCCGGCGAGAATCTCGCGACGGAAGCTGCTGCCGCGCGCTTCAATCTGGAAGAACTGGCGAAGAGCGTTCAATGATTTTCCCTGACGCTTTTTTGCACCGCATCCCGATGACGATTTGTTCTCGATCAATGTTCTCGCACCAAGCCTACATTCCTCGCTCGGTGCGGTCAATCCGGTTTGCACGATGCTTGCTTGCGAGATAACGTGAGAGAGCATGTTTGCGCGCAGAACAGAATGGAACCTTTCCGCCAACCGTTTCTCGCTCGCCGTTGAGCGGGCGCGGGACTGCGCAGTAAGCGGCGGACGCGCATTGCTCGACCTCACCGCCGGGAACCCGACCACCGTGGGCCTGCACTACGAGCGCGAGCGCATTCTGCGCGCATTGCAGCATCCACAGGCGCTCGAATACGAACCCGCCTGCAAGGGGATTCTGCCCGCACGCGAGGCCGTCGCAGCGTACTACGCCGGGCGCGGCATCGCACTTTCGCCTGAGCGGATCATCCTCACCGTCAGCACCAGCGAGGCTTACTCGTACTGCTTCCGGCTGCTGTGCGATCCCGGAGACGAGGTGCTGGTGCCGTCGCCGAGTTATCCGCTTTTTGATTTTCTCGCTGATATTCAGGATGTGAAGCTGGTGCCTTACGAACTGGTCTATGACCACGGCTGGCAGATCGAGTTCGAGTCGCTACGGCGCGCGATCACGCCGCGCTCGCGGGCGATCATGGTGGTGCATCCCAACAATCCCACCGGGCACTACACGCGGAACTGGGAGTTGGAGCGGCTGAACGCGCTCTGCGGCGAACACGAACTGGCGCTGGTGGCCGACGAGGTATTTCTCGACTATGGATTGAACGGCGCGGGACTCGACGTGGGTGAAACGCCGCTGAGCTTCGCCGCCAATGAAGGCGCGCTGACGTTTACCCTGAGCGGGCTCTCAAAGATCTGCGCGCTGCCACAAATCAAGGTTGCATGGATTGCCGTCAGCGGCCTGCCGGAGCTTGTGGGCACGGCGCTCGACCGCCTCGAAGTCATTGCCGACACCTATCTGTCGCCAAACGCGCCGGTGCAGTGGGCGATTGCCGAACTGCTCGGAACGCGAGAGGGAATCCAGCACCAACTCCGCGAGCGCACGGCGCACAATTTGCGCGAACTCGATGCGCAGCTTGCAAAGGCAAGAATGACGACCCGCCTAAAGTTCGATGCAGGATGGTACGCCGTGCTGCGCACTCCCGCAACGCGCAGCGACGAGGACGTGGCCATCGCGCTGCTGGAACAGGAAGGCGTGCTCATCCACCCCGGTCACTTCTTCGACTTTCCCGGCGCAGGCTTCCTCGTCGCCAGCCTGATCGCGCCGGAGCAGGATTTCCGCGAAGGAGTGAGGCGAATGCTGAGGGCACTCGATGAGGCGGTGTGAACTATTGACTCGGCGGGCAGTTTCCGAATAGCCGGTCATCTCTGAGCAATGCAAAAACCTCGCGAGTCTCTGTATTGCCACTGTCTTTTATGACAGTTTCCAAATCACCACAATCAGTGTGGAGTACAGCAGACTTCGAATCAGTCGTCAGACGGCCGACAGCGCCGTCTGGTGCGCGCCGCTCGTTGCGAAGGGAATGCACGATGCCACTCATCAAGGATCTTCTCGAAAAGCCCGTCACCTTGTCTGCCGCGTCCAGGTACACCGCTTCGAACGGGTTGCTCTATCTCGGGATCGGAGCGCTGCTCCTCGCCTGGCCGGGTGCAACGCAGACGATATTCATGGATGCGGCGTTTGTTGGTCACGAGAAAGCGCTCATTCGTGTGCTTGGGATGACGGTGGTTGTCATCGGCTGGTTCTACCTGTTCGGCGGTCGTTCGGGTGCGCGACAATTCGTCGCTGCTTCCGTCTTCGACCGCTTGGCCGTTCCTGCGGTGGTCCTGCCCCTGGCGATAACCGGCGTCTTCCCTCATTTGCTGGTGACGTTCGCGATTCTCGACCCTTCGCTCGCGATTGGTGCCTGGGTGTTACTCGCAAGACGTGATGCCTCGACCACGCTGCACTCTCCGGATGTCCGTGACTCTCATGCAGACACAGGCAATTTATCGTCGGGGCATCGTAAGAATGTGATAAACCGGAAAGCACAGCAGAAGACCCGCGATCACTAGCAGTCCTGATCGGACACTACGAATCTTGAATCGCTGGTTGATCGCAATCAACAGCAGCACGGTTGCCAGCGTCACGGTTACTCGCACGTATTCGTCGGAGTGTTGCCGGGCTTGGTTGCCTTGCTCGAAGGCTTCTGTGGCTTGGTCATTCAACTTGGCAGCCTCTTCCGCCTTGGAGTTCCGATATTCCGTCATCCACTGAGGCCCCGCCGGAGCATTGGGGTTGTTGACTGGATCAGTCTTCTTCCATGCTTCAAAAGCGGGACGAAACTCGGGAAAGATGCGCCGTTCAAAAAGGTCGGCGAGCTTCTTGTCTCCGTGGGCTTCGGCCTTCAACCACTCAACAGCGGTCGAGGAGATATACAGACGGAGTTGATTGGCGGATGTGGTGGTTCCCTCAGCTTCGACCCGCAGTTTGCTAGCTTGGCCATAAAGTTCAGCCTGATATCCATTCCAGAGTGCTGCCTGATAGCCGCTCCAGGCAGTGGCGATAGCGACGATGGCGAGCACCAAGGCTTCCGCGATCTCCAGTATTTCGAGTCCCACAGACTGCGACGATTCTTTGCGTTCGCTGAGGTGTTGGGCGACTTCAATGTTGGAATCACGACCTTCGGGCATTGAGAAGAACTCCTCGGCAATCAAAGCTTTAGGACGCACATAGTGCACCATGGGATACTTATCCGTGGAACTGTCAGTTGTTACATTACGGAGCACAGGCTTGTCTTTAGACCTGAATGCAATGCTCGGCGAATGTAACCTTGTACTCAGCCGGCAATTCGGGAACTGACACGCGAATGAACCTTTGAAACCTTTCTCTCCAACGTCTATCATCACAACATGATTCACGAGATTCTTGCGGTTGGGCCGCTACAGTGCAATTGCTCCATCGTTGGCGACGAGGTGTCGCACGAGGCGATGGTGATCGATCCTGGCGCGGATGTTTCCGAGATTCTGGCCATTGTGGCGCGGCATGGACTGCAGGTGAAGCAGATCGTGGTCACGCATGCGCACATGGATCACATCGGCGGAGCGATGGAACTGAAGAAGGCAACCGGCGCGCCCATTCTGCTGAATGAAAATGACGAGGCGCTGGTGGCCATGCTGCCCATGCAGGCGCAATGGCTGGGCATGCCCGATCCCGGCAGGGTCGAGATCGACGAGAGTCCGAGGAGCGGAGACAAGGTTACGGCGGGCTCCTTGAGCGGGGAAGTGCTGCTGACGCCGGGACATACCGAGGGCTCGCTCTGCCTGTATTTTGCGCCGCAGAAGACGCTGATAGCGGGCGACACGCTCTTTGCCGGATCGATTGGGCGCACCGATCTGCCCGGTGGAAGTCATGAGCAGATTCTGCGCTCGCTGCACACCCAGGTGCTCGCGTTGCCCGACGAGGTGATCGTGGTTCCGGGGCACGGGCCACTGACTACGATCGGCGAGGAGCGCGAGGAGAATCCGTTTCTGCGGAAGTAGCGAAGAAGTAGCGAAGTTGAAGGCAAACGAAAATCCCCGCCTTGGCGGGGATTTCTTCAGGACTGAATCTACTTCGCCGGGGCAGTCTTCACCGGAGCAGACTTGCTGTTGTCAAGCACCGAACCGCCGCCAGCACCGTGGCGGGCCGAGACGATGGCCAGGGTGAACGAGGTGAGCATGAAGATGATCGCGCACCAAGTCGTGGCCTTGGTGAGAACGTTGGCTCCCGCACGCGGGCCAAAGGCCGTTTGGCTGCCCAGTCCGCCGCCGAAGGCACCTGCGAGATCGGCGCTGGAGCCGCTCTGCAGCAGAACGACCGCAATCAGAAAGAGGCAAACAATAACGTGAACGATGGTGACCAGAACGACAATCATGCTTATCCTTCCCGGCGATTTGTCACGCCGGACATTGCTGAACTTTACCTACCTGCCTGGGACGATCTGGAACGTACAACTCCGCTTGACTCAGCGGGCGAGGACGTATGGTGCGGAAGGCGGGACTTGAACCCGCATGCCTCTCGGCGCCACCCCCTCAAGATGGTGTGTCTGCCAATTCCACCACTTCCGCACTGCCATCGCTGCGCGCGCCGGGCTCGGCTGCGCAACGACTCATCAGCTTCCAAAGAACGTATACAGAGGCAAATTGAGTATAACAAACTCAGCGCGGATGGGAAGCCTCGGCCCGCCCTGATTGTACATACCTGTGGAATTCCGGCCGTTTTTGATCGCAAATCGCTCATCTCGCAGCCGGGAACGTATGTGCCCCACATCTGCCGCCTTCAGCAGATGTGGGTTGCTGGCCAACAGACGCCGCTCCGGTCTTACCACTTCACGATTTTCGCGAACGACTCCGCCTGGAGACTTGCGCCACCAACCAGCGCGCCGTCGATCTGCTCCTGCGAGAGTAACTGATGCGCGTTCTCCGGCTTCACACTGCCGCCGTAAAGGATGCGAAGCTGGCGTGCAAATTCCTCGCCGAATTCGTTCGCTGCTTCCTGGCGGATGAGCTGGTGCGCTTCGTTGGCCATCTCAGGCGTCGCCGTCAGTCCGGTGCCGATAGCCCACACCGGCTCGTAGGCGATGGCCATCTTGGCGGCCTTGCGGGCGGAGATGCCGCTGAACGTGCGCGAGCACTGGCGGCGCAACACGTCTTCGGTGATGCCGGCCTCGCGTTCTTCCTTGACCTCGCCGATGCAGACGATGGGCGCGAGTCCGGCTTCGAGCGCCACCTTCAGGCGGCGGTTGACCGTGTCGTCGGTTTCGCCAAAGTACTGGCGGCGTTCGGAGTGGCCGATGATGACCCACTTGCAGCCGGCTCCCACCAGCATTTCGCCGCTGATCTCGCCGGTGAATGCACCTTCTTTTTCCCAGTACACATTCTGTCCGCCCACTTCGATGCTTGTGCCGTTAGCGCCTTCGACCACGGCGGCAATGTCCACAAAGGGTGGGCAGATTACGATCACGTCGCGGTCGTGCCCGGCCACCAGGGGGACGAACTCTTGCATGAACTGGCACGACTGCTGCGGGGTTTTGTACATCTTCCAATTGGCGGCAATGATCTTCTGGCGGCTCATAGTTCCTCGTTCGTTGATGGAGTGATTCCGTGCAGTGGCATGGTTACGAAGCTCCAGCCGGTGGCATTGCGCCGCCGCTGTTCGTCTTTCGCAGCTTCAATAAAAACGGACAACATCTCAGGACCGTACAACACGAAGCGCGCCTGGTGAACGCTGCGTGCGCGGCCCAGCTCGTCGATCACGGTGCAAACCGCGATGGCTGCGGCCGCCTCGGCCGGATATCCATACACTCCGGTAGAGATTGCCGGAAAGGCTACCGAGCGCAGGCTCAGTCGGTCGGCCAGGCGCATCGAGTTGCGATAGGCGTTGGCCAGGATGCCGCTCTCGCCCTGCATCCCATCGCGCCAGATAGGGCCAACCGTGTGAATCACAAACGCCGCGCGCAAATTGCCGCCCGTGGTCTGCACGGCTTCGCCCGGAGGCAGGTGACCGTCGCGCGCGACGATCTTGCGGCACTCTGCGAGGATCGCCGGACCACCGGCGCGATGGATCGCACCATCGACTCCGCCTCCGCCCATCAGGGTGGAATTTGCCGCGTTGATGATGGCGTCGGTGGCCTGCTCCGTGATGTCGCCGGCCTCGAAGAAAACCTGCGCACCGTCTCCGAGGTCGAGCCGAACCAAGTTTTTCACGACTATTTGTTGGTCAGCGCTTCCACGCCGGGCAGCTTCTTGCCTTCCAGAAATTCAAGCGAGGCGCCACCGCCGGTGGAGATGTGAGTGATCTTATCGGCAACGCTGGCCTTGTGTACCGCCGCCACGCTATCGCCGCCGCCCACAATCGAGGTCGCACCCGGATTGTCGGCCACAGCTTCAGCAATTTTCGTGGTGCCCTTGCTGAACTGGTCGAACTCAAAGACCCCCATGGGCCCGTTCCACACAATCGTGCGCGCGCCGGATATCTCTTCCGAGAAGAGCTCGATCGTCTCCGGACCGATGTCGAGCGCCATCTTATCTGCGGGAATCGACGTGCCTTTGGGAATGACAGTGCCCACCGCTGCGGCGTCAAACTTATCGGCCACCACGTGATCCACCGGAAGCAGCAGCCGCACGTGTTTCGCCTTAGCTTCGGCGAGCAACTCGGCTGCGAGTTCAACCTTGTCGGCCTCCAGCAGGGACTTGCCGACCTCCTGGCCTTGGGCCTTCAGGAACGTATAAGCCATGCCGCCGCCGATGATCAGCGCGTCAAGTTTGGGCAGCAGGTTGCGAATGACCCCGATCTTATCGCTGACCTTGGCCCCGCCCAGAATCGCCAGGTAAGGCTTGGCCGGGTTTTCGGTCGCCTTGCTGAGGTACTCCAGCTCGCGCTCCATCAGCAGGCCGGCGGCGTTCTTGGCCATAAAGTGAGTTACGCCCTCGGTGCTGGCGTGGGCGCGGTGAGCCGAGCCGAACGCGTCATTGACGTAGAGCTCGGCGAGGCCCGCCAGTTGCTTGGCGAAGGAGGGATCGTTCTTCTCTTCTTCGGCGTGATAACGAACGTTTTCCAGCAGAAGAGTCTGTCCGCGTTCCAACAGGCTGGCCATTTCGCAGGCTTGCAGGCCGACACAGTCCGGCGAAAAGCCGACGTTCTGGCCCCGTCCCATACGCTCATCCAACAGGATGCGAAGGCGCTCGGCCACCGGCTTCAGGCTGTATGCAGGATCGGGCTTTCCTTTGGGGCGGCCGAGGTGCGAAACCAGAATCAGTTTGGCGCCGTGGCGCAATGCGTACTCAATGGTGGGCAGCGTCTCCCGGATGCGCGTGTCATCCGTGACTCGGCCGTTGTCGAGGGGGACGTTAAAGTCCACCCGCATTAAAACTCTGTGATTGTTCAGTTGCAGGTCGCGGATCGAAAGCTTGGCCATGTGGCGTGCCCACCTGAAGTGATTCGTTACTGCTGAAAATTTGTGCCGTGCGTGTTACAGATCGTGAAAAACGGGTCGCAGGCAATTGCCTCCAACCCGTTGCGGTCTCTTACAGTCCCTTTTGACCAAGGAAGGTGATCAGGTCTTTTACCCGGCAGCTATAGCCCCATTCATTGTCATACCAGGCGAAGGTCTTCACCAGGTTGCCGCCGATGACGCGGGTCAGCTTTGAGTCCAGAGTCGAGGAAGCGGCATCGCCCTTGAAGTCGGAGGAAACAAGCTCCTCATCCGTGTAGGTCAGGTAACCCTTCAGCGGAGCCTTCTCGCTGGCGGTCTTCATCGCAGCGTTTACCTCTTCCACGGTTACATCGCGGCCCACCTGGGTGACCAGGTCCACGGCCGAGACGTTCGGTGTCGGGACGCGTACGGCGAAGCCGTCCAGCTTGCCCTTCAGCTCCGGGATCGCCAGGTAAATCGCCTTGGCGGCGCCGGTCGAGGTAGGAATCATCGACAGAGCGGCGGCGCGGGCGCGGCGCAGATCGGAGTGCGGAAAGTCCAGAATCACCTGATCGTTGGTGTAGCTGTGAATCGTCGTCATAGTGCCGCTGACGATGCCAAAGCTGTCCTGCAAAACCTTTGCGACGGGGGCCAAACAGTTCGTGGTGCACGACGCATTCGAGATGACATTGTGCTTCGCCGGATCGTACTTGTCCTGGTTTACGCCAAGAACGATGGTGATGTCTTCATTCTTCGCCGGAGCCGAGATGATGACCTTCTTCACCGTGCCGCGCAGATGTTTTTTCGCATCCTCGGCATTGGTGAAGCGGCCCGTCGATTCCACTACAACCTGAACTCCAAGCGACTCCCAGTCCAACAGGGCGGGGTCCTTCTGCGCAAAAACTTTCACCTTCTTGCCATCGATCGCGATGAAATCGCCGTCAGCCTGTATGTTGCATTCAAGATTGCCGAGGATTGAATCGTACTTCAGCAGATGCGCCAGTGTCTTCGGGCTGGTCAGATCATTCACAGCGACAATATCGATGTTCGGATCGTTGAGGGATGCGCGGAAAACGTTACGGCCAATACGGCCGAAGCCATTGATACCAACTTTAATTGCCATTCTTGCCTCCAGGCATTTAGCAGACGCATAGACGCGGTGTCGATGGCACAGCTCCGCCCGCGCTCTTTGCAACCGAAAGAAATGCTAGCACCGCCTCGTTTCCGGAGCAAACTGTAAGCGGAACCCATGAAACTTACCTTCCGCCGCGCGCAGCGCATTCCGCAATTGGGACGCGCTGCTCCCCTTTCATTGCCGAGTGCGGGTGTGCTCGGAGCTGTGCGCGGGCGGATCGCGGGTGTCGAGATGAGCCAGCTGACAAATAAGTAACTTGCACGAATAACGGAACGCGTCTGTTAAATTTAGTGGGCGGGGACTCGCCCGAAGTCGCGGGACGTGGTATAAGTCCCTTATGCGCAGATGGATGCGCGATCGCGTGAAGCGTCGCAATCAGAAAAATAAGAACCCGCAGCAGTCCGACGAAGCACAGCAGGGGCCGGCTCCCCTCCAGCCGACGTTTCTCGACCGTGCAACTTCCTGGGGAGAACCCAGCGAAGGGCACGCCGATGCTCCCGCCGGGAGCACGGCCGAGAGCGCACCCCAGCCGGTCTACGAGGCACAGCCCGAAAAAGATCCATTTGATGGCGATGCGGAGAGCACTTCCGGCGACCGTTTTCCGGGCCGCCGCTCGCGCCGCAGAGGCCGCAGTGGACGAGGGCGCAATCGCACCGACCAGCAGCAAAAGGCCGCACAGTCTTCTGCCGCCACTCCGGGCCTCCCAATCGCTCCCGGCCAGGCCACCGGCGAAGCTGCTGAGATCGAAGATCCTGAGGCCGCCGCCGAGGCTCCGGAAGCGAATGCCGCCGACGCCGAACCGCGCAAACCCGCTGCACACAAGGGCAAGAAGGGCGCGGTGGTTCTGGCAATCGGCCTTCCCGGCTCCGGCAAGAGCTCATGGTTCAAGCGGCACAACATCATCCCTCTCTCCAGCGATCTGGTGCGCGGACTGCTATTCGATGACGCCACCGAGCAGCGCTTCCAGGATCTGGTCTTCTCGTCGTTGCGTTCGCTGTTGCGCGCGCGCCTGATCGCGGGCCGCCCCATGAATTTCATCGACGCCACCAACCTCTCGCCCAAGGAGCGCCACAGCTGGATCAAGATGGCGCACGATTTCGGCTACGAGGCTCATGCCGTCTTCTTTGACGTGCCCACCGAGGTCTGCATGGAGCGCAATCGCAAGCGCCTTCGCAACGTTCCTGACGACGTGATGCTGCGCATGGCACAGAAGCTGCGGCCTCCCAAGTTCGACGAAGGCTTTGCCAAGGTCATCGTGGTCCGCCTGAAGGGCAAGAAAGATTCCGAAGGTCCGGCTCCATCGCAAGAGTCCCCAGAACAGGCTGGCGGCCCATCTCTATCGCAAGATTCAGAACAGGGTGGCGGCGAACCGGGCGAACAGTAGATATTCAGCAAGAAACAAAAAGAGCGCGGGCTTCATGCTCGCGCTCTTTTCCTATCTGTTCTATGCAAAGCCTCACCCAACCAGGCGAATGTTGTTTTGAGTGTTTCGCGCCGGCGCCGCTGCGGGAAGACAAATCGTGAAGTGGGTGCCGTGACCGGCTTCCGACGTGGTGCTGCGCACGTGAATCGTGCCGCCCAGTTTCTCCACGATGTTGCGCGAGATCCAGAGGCCGATTCCCAGTCCCTTTTCGCCTTTGGTGGTGACGAACGGCTCGAAGATATCATCCAGCTTTTCCTGCGCAATGCCGGTGCCGGTGTCCGAGAAAATCAATTTCACATCCTGCCCGTCCGAAAAAACCTCCAGATTCAACGAGCCACCCTGCGGCATCGCGTCGATTGCGTTTGAGATCAGGTTCGTGAAGACCTGGCGCAGCTCTCCCGGAGTCACGTCGATCAGCGCGTCGGTATCATAGTGGCGCTCAACCAGAACGTGTGCCTGATCGATCTGGCGACGGAAAGATTCAAGCGAGGTATCGACCAGATCGATTGCCTTGATCTTGACCCGTTCTCCAGAGCTGCGATGCGGCGCCAGGGTCTCTTTGGCGATGGTGGCAAGCCGGTCGACTTCCTTTTTCGCCGATTGCAGCAGCGTCTTGGTGTCGTCGCTCAGCCCCTCCTGGGAAGTGAGCACGTAGAGAATATCGGTGAGTGACGACAACGGGTTGTTGATCTCGTGTGCCAGGCTCGCAGAGAGGCGTCCGGTTGCGGCCAGTCGTTCGGAGCGGCGCAGAGCTTCCTCCAATTGCGCGTTCAACTTTTTGATCTGCGCCTCGGCTTTCTTGCGCTCGGAGACGTCACGAACCGCCGCGGTGACAACCGTGCCCTCCGGCGTCTGCATCGGGCTCAGGCTGATCTCCACCGGAAACTCCGAGCCATCCTTGCGAAGGCCGAACAACTCCAGTCCGACTCCCATCGGACGGGGCCGCGGAGACGCGAAAAAATCACCACGGTGCCCGCCGTGGTATTGGCGATAACGTTCGGGAACGAGAGTTTCGATTTTTTTGCCGATCAATTCCGACCGCTCGTAGCCAAAGAGCCGTTCGCTCTCCTTATTCACGAGAACGATGGTGCCTTCGCTGTTGACAATCGCCATGCCGTCGGGCGCGGATTCCAAAAGTCCGCGAAAATAGGCTTCGCTTCGTCGCACAGCTTCCTCGTCTCGCTTGCGCTGCATGGCCGTCGCAATGATGTTTGCGACGGATCGCAAAAAGCTGATGTCGTCCTGAGTGAAGCTACGCACGGTCGAACTGTAGGCCCCAAGCACTCCATAGCTGCCGTCGTGTCCGGGGATGTGAATTGTGACACCACTGCGGATGCTGTGCTTCTCCAATAAGGGAGAGAGGACGTAGGGCGTGTCGGACTTATAGTCCTCGACCACGACGCGGCGCTTGGTCAGGAACGTATATCCGGCCTGGTGTTCGCGAGTCACTGGAATGCTGGTCACTCCTACGTTTCCAGGCTTCCAGCCAAGTCCAGCAGTTAAGAAAAGCTCGTTCTTGGAAGGCTCGTACTCCAGCACCTCGCAGAAGCGAAGCTGCAATATCTCGGCGACCAGGCTCATGGAATCCTCAAGCAGGCCGGCTAACTCGCCGCTTTGGAGCGCAAGTTGACTTAATTCCGAGAGAGCTGTCTGCTGTTTCGTCCTGCTGTCCGTTGGTTCCTCCGGATCTGGTAAATCATTTCTGGCACGCGACTTGGCCATTTGAATCGAAGTCTCCAGCTTAGCGCACACTGCGACACACTGTATGTATAGCGGTTCAGATGCTGAAGCTTTGCAAAGGTTGCAAAAAGCACACCTCTACGCAACTCCCAATCCACCCTTTGTGGTTGGCCCTGCTATTTGCCTTGAAAATCCGGCTTGCGCTTCTCCAGAAACGCCCGGACACCTTCCTGATAATCTTCGCTGTCGTACACCTCTCGGCGTAGTGATTGGATGCGCTCGTAGGCCTCCGGCGTGATCGAATGTGCCGCGGCCAGCACGCGCAACTGTTCCTTTAGGATGCGGTGAACCAGCGGCGAGGTTTCCACAATGGGAGTAGCCAGTTTGTGAGTAAAGCATTCCAGCTCTGCTCGGGGAACCACGTGGTTGATCACTCCGCACTCCATCAGCCGCTTTGCCTCGACCGGTTGTGCGGTAAACATCATCTCCTTGATGAAGTGCATGTCGGAGACCTTCATGAAATTCAGGATTCCGGACAGGTTGTAGGGAACACCAAGCTTGGCCGGAGTGATTGCCAGCGTGGTGTCCTCGCCGGCCACGATCAGGTCGCAGCTCATCACCATCTCGCAGGCGCCGCCCCACACCGAGCCTTCGACCATCGCAATGATTGGGCAGGGATGCAGTTGGATGGCGCGCACCAGTTGGCGCAATGGATCGTTGTAGGTGAGCGGATCGCGGCCATTGGTCGGCAGTTCACTGATCTCGTGTCCGGCAGAAAAGACCTTGACGCCACGCTGGGCGCGGAGAATCACCGCACGCAGGTTCTCCGCCTTCATCGACTCCAGCGCCGAGGTGATCTCCTCGATCAACGCTTCGCTGAGCGCGTTGACCTTGGGGCGGTTCAAAGTTATCGTTCCAATCGTTCCGCTGACTTCGACGATGATGTAGGACATGGTCGCTCCTCGCTTGCAACCTCCGATAGTGCCACAGCGCCCCGCCGGCTGGAAATCGAGGATGCGAAAATCGCCCCACGAGCCGGGGCTCATGCCTGATCGGGCTTGCGAAGCGCGGAACCGGGGTACAAAATCATCGTGTGATTTCGTATCTGATAAGTAGTATCCGATACCTTAGTGAGGTGATCACGATGCGCATACTTCTCGCACTCCTGTTGCTTTCGATCTTTGCCGCGGCTCAGCAACCTTCCGTGGGGGATTCGCGCCGGGTCATGCCTGTCTCACCTGCGCTGGTCGATCCGGCGGCGACCCCGGTTCCTTCGCCCAGCGTGCATTCCATCCCGGCCTCCTCACCCAGCGCCGAGGCATACACATTGGAGGCGGGAACGCGAATTGCCGTGACTCTCAAGCATGCGATCTCCACCAAAACCGCGCGGGTGAACGACCCGGTGTATGCGGAGACCTCGTTCCCCGTTGTCTCAAACGGCCGCATCGTAATTCCAGTCGGAACCTACGTGCAGGGAGTGATCGAGCGCTCGCAGCGTCCCGGACGGGTCAAAGGGCGCGGGGAACTGGTGATTCATTTCAACACCCTCATCTTTCCCTCCGGCTATACCTTGCTGCTCCCCGGAGCCCTTGACAACGTTCCTGGCGCGGAAAAGACGAAGATGAAGGACACAAAGGAAGGCGGCATCGAAAGCCAGAGCACCAAGGGCAAGGATGTCGGGACGGTCGCAACCACCGCGGGCACCGGAGCGGCTCTGGGCGCGATCGTTGCAGGCGGTGCCAAAGGAGCCGGCATTGGCGGCTTAGCGGGTGCCGGAGCCGGTCTGGCGTCGGTTCTGCTGACTCGCGGGCCGGACGTGCGCATTGAGAGTGGCACGCTGGTCGATATGGTGCTGGAGCGCCCCATTACCGTGGAACATGAGCGCGTAGCCAAAAACTAGCACGTCGCCTGAAAAGACGAACGATTGCCTCTTTGAATTTGAAATGACCGCGGGGCAGTGGAGGCGGGGGTGTGTTCTACCCGGCGCTTTGCGGAGAAATCAGTGAGTTGATTCTGCGCGCCATCTGGAGATCCTTCTGGGTGAGTCCGCCCGCGTCTTGGGTGGTCAGCGCGAGTGTAACGCGGTTGTACACGATACGGATCTCCGGGTGATGTCCTTCCTCTTCGGCTACTTCGGCAAGCTTGTTCACGAAGATCATGGCGTCCACGAAATTTTCAAACGTCACGAGACGCTCGATCTGGTTTCCCTGCAAAGTCCAATGGGGAAGTTTCTGTAACCCTTCGGCTACCTGTTGTCGTTCCAGTTTCACCGCCATCTTACGAGCTCCTTCCAGCCTAGTCAGGCTGCGTGGAAAGATGCTCACTATAACAGAAGGGGGTATTGGCAGAGCTGGTTCCGTGATGCAGACGTTCCCACACGGAGATGGGAATCGAAAGGAAAATGCCGACGACGTACGGATCAAACTGCCGTCCCGACCATGCGGCGATCTCGTCGCGAGCCGCCTCAAAGCTGCCCGCGGCGCGATACGGCCGGTCTGAGGTAATCGCGTCCAGGGTATCGGCAATCGCGAAAATTCGAGCGCCCAAAGGAATCTCCTCGCCCTTCAACCCGCGCGGATATCCACTCCCATCCCAGTGTT
The DNA here is from genome assembly GCA_963738165.1 of uncultured Acidobacteriota bacterium. Classification (GTDB taxonomy): domain Bacteria; phylum Acidobacteriota; class Terriglobia; order Terriglobales; family Acidobacteriaceae; genus TOLSYN. Next base: position 17,068 of record CAVTVE010000013.1, on the reverse strand, counting down.
CCTGGTGTGCATACACCACGTCGGCGGATTCGGCAAGAAATGGAATCTTCTTCAGCATGCGGTACCCCAGATAGCTGTGCTCCCGCATGATCGCGACTTCTTCTTCATTCAGATGATTTGGCTTGCGCAGGATGGCGTCGGGGATTGCCATCTTTCCGATGTCATGCAGAAAGGCGCCGCGGGCCAGTATGTGAATCGTAGGCGCATCGAGTCCAATGGCGCGCGCGATTTGGATTGTAAAGGCGGTCACGCGCCGGGAGTGCCCCTCGGTTTCTGCGTCTTTTAGGTCCAGCGCATCGCCCAATGCTTCCAGAGTGACGTCATAAGATCGCTCCAGTTCGGCGATGGTCTCGCGAAGTTCCGCGGTGCGCTGGTCCACCAGCGCCTCGAGGCTAGACTGATAGCTCCGGTTCTCCGCCCGGAGGCGGTTGGTTTCCAGTGCCCGCCGGACGACGGCAAGCAATTGATCGCGCTCGAAGGGTTTCAACAGGTAGTCATAGGCTCCGTTGCGGATCGCCGCAAGCGCCACGGAGATGTCATGTACGGCGGTGACCATCACGACGGGCAGATCCGGATACTGTTTCCTGAGCTTTTCCAGCAGCCCCACGCCATCCAACTCCGGCATCATCAGGTCGGTAAGCACGAGCTGGAAGTTGCTGTCATCACGCAGCATTCGCAGCGCCTCGGTTCCCGAGCAGGCCTGCTCGCAGCGGTAAGAGGCGTTCTGCAGCATGGCGCAGACCACTTCCCGGATCGGGTCTTCATCATCGACAACAAGGATTCGCTCGACCGGCATCGGGTTCGCCTCGTGAACTTCGCAATAGGGCGGCAATCGTAGGTTATTTGGGACCGATTACCATTGTACTCTGGATGTTTTTAGCTTACATCCGCAAAATACCTGAGGATCGTAGAACGTCTGTGTGGTATACAGCAAGGCGGGAGAGCAGATGATCAACGTCGGCTGGCTGGGCACTCCGGCGACAGCGTCCCTGTTGCTGGCTGGGCAGTGGGCGACTACGCTCGGCCTGCTGCTTGCCGGGTTGATCGCCTACTTGGGCATACGCGAGCAGGTACTGGCCCGGCGTCTGCACGTAATGAGCGCCATTACGAGCGCCGCCGCGGGAGCGCGCGACCACAGCGGCGTGATGCTGACGGCAATGCATGAAATATGCCGGCTCCAGGGCGCCCGGTTCGCCTGGTTCCAGATAGTGGAGGCCGACGAACTCGTTCTAAAACATCATGTGGGACTGCCGGAATGGATCACTGAGGCTCGCCTCAGGGTGCCTGTTCGCGACAGCGTTGTCATGCCGCTGCTGAATGGACGCGAGGCCCGGAGGGTGGGTGTCCAAAGCCTGGCTCCGGAGTTGCGCGATGACCTGCAGCGGGCTGGCATGCGGAAGTTGCTTTTGGTTCCCGTCATGGGAGAGACCGCGCTCGTGGGGATTCTCGCCTTTGGCCTCACTGGCCGGCGATGGTCTAACTCGGAGCAGCTTCGGTTTTTGACCACAATCGGGAAGCAACTGGGCGTAGCGAGCGAAAACCTTCGCCTCTTCCAGCTTGTTCTGCAATCGCAGCGGCAGTGGCTGGCTACCATCGACTCCATTCAGGATTCCATTCTGGTGCATGACGCCCAGGCTCGCGTCTTGCGCATGAACCGCGCACTGGCGCACCGCCTGGGCCGCGAACTGCCGGAGCTCATTGGCCAGCCACTAGCCTCGGTTCTGCCCGGCGCACAGCTCGGCTGCCCGTATTGCGAGTTGGCGCAGCAGGCATCCGGCGAGGTCTCCGATCCCTGTTTTGGGGGATACTCACTGATCTCCACCTCTTCCTACTACCTCGAGGGTCAGGGGGACAGGGCCGGCACCGTCCACGTCATCTGCGACAGCACCGAACGCCGCATCCGTGAAGAGCGGTACCGGCTCCTCTTTGAGTCCGTGAAGGAGGGTGTATTCGTTTCCACTCCCGAGGGGCGGCTGATTGACTGTAATCGCGCCTTCGCATCGATGCTTGGTTACGCAAGCCGAGAGGAAATGCTCGGCATCGACATCGGCAAGGAACTCTTCCTGAGCCTCGAGCAGCGTGCCGCACATTCGGAGGATATGGCGCGCCTCGGTTCTATGCGCAACTACGAGGTCACGCTCTGCCGCAAGGACGGCCGGATTGTGACGTTGATGGAGAATAGCTTTGCGACGCGCGATGCGCAGGGAAAAATCGAGCGATATCAGGGCTTCCTCGTAGACATCACCGATAAAAAGCGGGTGGAGCAAGAGATGCGCCGGCGCAACCAGGAACTGTCCGCCCTCAACGCCATGGCGACGACCCCCGCCGGCACATTCAACCTCGACCAGATTCTACAGAACACCCTGCACTGGACAACCGAGTTGTTCCCCCACAAGTGCAATATCCTGCTCTTTGACCTGAATTCCGGATGCCTATTGCGCAGCGAAAGCAACCGGGAGAACAGGGAAGAGGAATTTGCAGAGATACGAACGCTGTTGGAAGGCAAACTCGCTCGATATATTGCCCGGACGCAGAGCGAAATTCTCACAGAGCTGGATTTGCCGAGGGTGCCTGAGCCCGCGCGATCATGGATCGTGAACCGCGGTTACGGATCCTTTGTCGCCGTCATGATGTACTCGCGGCGGAAGACCTTGGGAATTTTGCTCATCAGTAGCCAAAACACGAACCAGTTCACCGCGAACGACCACAATCTCGCCATCGCCATCGCACGCCAGCTCGGAAGCTCGGTCGAAAAGGTGCTGCTCTACGAGGAGATGGCGCAGGCCTATGAGAACCTCCGCAGCGCACAGGAGCAAGTGCTCCAGAGTGAGAAAATGTCCGCCGTCGGACAGCTCATCTCCGGAGTGGCGCACGAGTTGAATAATCCGCTCACGGCCATCCTTGGCTACGTGCAGTTGCTCGAATCAGAGCCGCTCGATCAGCGTGCGCAGGATTTTGTGCGCAAGCTCTTCCAGCAGACCCAGCGCACTCATCGTGTGGTGCAGAATCTGCTCTCGTTCTCCCGTCAGCGTAAGCCGATTCATTCAAAGATGGATCTGCGCCGCCCGCTGGAAGACAGTCTGGCGTTTCGCGAATTAGATCTGAAGCTGAACAATGTGACGGTGGAGCGGGATTACGACTCTGAGCTTCCGTTCGTAACCGGCGATGCACATCAACTCGAGCAGGTCTTTCTCAATATCATCAAGAGCGCAAAGTTGTTGGTCAGGAACTTCAGCCGCTTATTGGTCTCCGCATCGAAGTAACTCACGCGTCGCAGTGGATCGGGATAGGCAGAGGCCGATTCGAAAGATGCTAGAAGCACGGTCTGATCGGAGCGAACGCCTGTGCTCTTATCGACCGGATGCGAGTAGCGCCGCTGAATCAAAACGTTCGACTTGGTGCGCACCACGAAGAAAGCCGAGCTGAGCGTGAACACAAACAGACGTTGGAAATCGATGTAGCCGCGATCCATCACATAGAACGCGCCGGGTTCCGGCATGATCTCGTCCAAGATGTTTACGTCATGCACTTTGCCGTCAGTAATGCGGATAAACGTGGGAATGTTGCCGTGCAGATCAAGCAGCGTGTGCATCTTGACAGCAGCTTTGTGCTCACGGAATTTGGCCCATGGGAACAAGGAGAGGCAGAGATCAATAGTCGTGGAGTCCAAGGCATAGAGGCCGTTGTTCAGGTCGACGCCCAACGTAACACTCATATCAACAATGCCGTGGATGCGATTATGGATTGCGCGCAGAGCGGCAGTTTGAGGGTGCGAACGTATTCGGAGGGTGGCCGGGCCTGCGTCGAATTCCGGGACTCCGGTCTGGGACTCAAGGAACCAAAGAAGATCTACGATCCGTTCTATACGACCAAGAAAATCGGCAAAGGCACCGGCCTCGGACTCTCCATCTGCTACGGGATCGTGAAGGAGCACGGCGGTGACATCGTCGCCTTCAATCACGAGCAGGGGGGCGCTGTCTTCCAGGTCAAACTCCCGGTCGAGGGCGGTCAATTGCCCGTTGGAGCCTCGAATCGGGAGGCAATCTCGCAATGCTCGGCAGGTGATTTCACCGCCCGGAGGTGCCAATCTCCGTAATCCGGCCAATGCAAAAGCTGCACACGACTCGCGTATTGTTTGCGCAGCCGGTTCAAATATGAGCATCAAAGTGCTCATATTTATCCCAATAACTCCACTTTAGAATCATGAATAGTAGTGCGTAAGGTAAATAAACTACTTCGGGGATCACCCAGTAAGAAAATTGTGAGGTCTGTAACCCAAATGCTCAGTACAGGTTTGCATGATTTCCACAAAACAGAGAAGCTGCTCCACGAAAACTTGGGCAGGGCGATTGCATTAGAAACCGTACTTGACGGTTCGTTGATTCCAGTTCGGAATTAGCTTATCGTCGGTTGTCAAGGCGAAGGCAAGCTTTTGAGGGCAATTCAGCCCTCTTGAGAACTGAGCGTCTAAGGGGGCAACGAGTGCCAAACCCATTCGAGGGTGTACTGCCAACCGCAATCGTGCAGTTTCTTCCCAGTGCAAGGAGCAAGCGGATTAAACTTCAACGGGCGATATACGAGGCGAACCGGCATCGTGTCTACTCGTTTGCATTCTGGATGACCGATAGCGAGCCAATGGCAGAGATTGTCTCCGAACAGACGTTTTTGAGGGCTTTCTCGTTGAGCGATCGTCCGGGCGAGGAAACCATCGATCGCGCCTTACTGCGCGAGTTGCAGAACGAGGCGTCGGTAACCTTGGGACCGCTGGAATTGGAATGCGCGACGGTACATGAGGTAGGCAGTGTGCGCGGCAATACCAAACGTGTGGAACTGGAAAACGCAATTCTTCAACTGCCGCACACCGAACGGATGATCTTCTGCATGCATGACGGGGACGCCTACGATCACGCCCGTATCGCACGTACCCTCGGAATCACCGAGAACGACTCGCGCAGGGGCTTGCACCAGGCGCGGCTGCGTATCCGCGAGCTGGTGAGCTCCAAGGCAGCTAAGGCCGCGGCGTAGCACCGGAAGCAAAGTCGCCGGAAATGAAAAGCCCCTCGCATTGAGGGGCTTTTCATTTCCGGCGAAGTCGGCTCTGCCGCATTCACTTCTGGTCAAGCGGGATTTGCGAGATCGCGAGGTCCCAGTGGGCTTCCAGGATTTCAAAGCGGCGCTGCTCCTCCCGCTTGAACGCCGCTTGGTCAGGAAAGAGCCGAAGCTGAATTGCGTGCTCATCTGCCGGGGTGTAGGCGGCTTGCGCGTTCTTGAAGACGATAGTGACGCGGTAGTCCCAGCGCTCCTGCTCAGGCATGTGAAAGGCGGGAGTATCCATCCGCACCGACAGGATGCGCCCCTGCGCGATCTCGTTCTGCAGCAGAGGGTAGTGATTCTTCTTGAAGAGTTCGAGAAACTCTTCCTGATGCCCCCAGTGCGTCTTGTAGTAGTACTCCATGACATAGGGTTTATTTGGATCGGGTGCGGGCGGAGCCTGCGCGAGTCCGGCGGCGGAGAGCGTCAGCAACGCGACAAGGAGCAGAGTGGCGGAGAGCAGTTTGCGCACGAAGAACCTCCAACGGGTTTGTGGCATTGTAACGGAGCTATGCCGCTGAAGCAGCCAGAATTGGACCAATGCGGGACATCAGGCAAAAAAATCGGAGATATTTTGTGGACACAAATGCGTTTGGGAGTACTATGCACGCGGACGTCCTACCGGGGCCGGAGCGTACTTGCCGCCCGCCCTCATTTCGCGCACTCCGCGCCGCCCGCACAGCGGGCTTGGCCGGATAAATGGCGGCTTGAGTACGTTCCGGTCTCGCACATCCTCACCTCTGCCTTCCGCAGCAATACCCGAGCTACGCAAATAGTAGGCGATTCATGAGCGAAGCATGTGGTATAAAAGGTGCGCTGCGGTCGCCGTGAGAGCGGAAGATGGCAGCTTTTTCGGCTCCCTGAGTGTGCGGGAGCAACTTGCATTGGAATCTTTTTTACCATTCAATACTCAACGCGGAAAGGAACACGATGTCCACGAGTACGACTAATTCTGTAAACAAGGGTCTCGAAGACGTGATAGCAGGTACGTCGTCGATTTGTTTCATCGATGGCGAAAAAGGAATTCTGGCATATCGCGGAATCGATATTCATGAACTCGCGGATAACGCAACCTTTGAGGAAGTCACCCACCTGCTATGGCGCGGCAAGCTGCCGACGCGAGCGCAACTAGCGGAGTTCAAACTGCAACTGTCGCGGGAGCGCAAGCTGGACGCGCAGATCATCAGTTTCCTCAAGCAGATTCCGAAGCACGCATTGCCCATGGATGTGCTGCGCACGGTTGTGAGCTCGCTTTCCTTCTTCGACCCGGAAGAGAAGGTGAATACCAAGGATGCGAACTACCATAAGGCACAGCGGCTGTTCTCGCAGATTGCGATGATCGTGGCCTCCTACGACCGGATTCGCAAGGGGCTGCCGCTGGTCGAGCCCGACCGCACGCTTTCGCACGCCGGGAACTTCCTGCTGATGCTGACCGGCGAGCGGCCAAGCGAGACCGCGATCCGGGCCTTGGATATCGCGCTCACCCTGCACGCCGACCACGAATGGAACCCCTCCACCTTTTCTGCGCGCGTAACCGCAGCCACGCTGAGCGATATGCATTCGGCCGTCACTGCGGCACTGGGAGCCCTGAAAGGCCCACTGCACGGCGGCGCCAATGAGTCGGTGTACAAACTGCTGCGGGAGATCGACATCAATGGCGCAGACCCGGTGAGCTACATCAAGGGCCTGCTGGCGCAGAAGGCAAAGATCCCAGGCTTTGGACATCGCGTGTACACCAAGACGGAAGATCCCCGTGCAGCCCACCTGCGCCGCATGTCGCATGACCTCGGCCTATCCAGCGGGCAGATCAAGTGGTTCGAATACTCGAAGGCAATTGAGGACTTCATCATCGCTGAGAAGCAGTTGAATGCGAATGTGGATTTCTACTCGGCCTCGACCTATCACACCCTGGGAATCGATGTGGACCTGTTCACCCCCATCTTCGCCGTCTCGCGGATTGCGGGTTGGACAGCTCACATCATGGAGCAGTTTGCCGAAGGCCACATCATTCGTCCCCGTGCCGAATACGTGGGCCCCGCCTATCCCGCGCCGTGGATTCCGATCGACGAGCGTCATTAAAACACCGCAAACACAGGCTGCAAAGCCCGGACGCGCGGCTCCGAAATCCGGAGAGGCCGTCCGGGCTTTTTACTTTTAAAAATGGAAAAAGCTAGAGCATGCACGATTGCATGTGTCTGATCTACGAATTCCCTTATCCAATAAAGTGGATATGTTCACTGCCGTTGCCGAGGAGTGCGAGAGCGACATCGCCTCCGCTCCCAAGCCGTGCATTCCAGCGACTCGGGTTGTGGCTGATAGCGAGCCGCCAGATCAGGATAAGGGCGATAATAAACAGCACGAGCGCCACCCAGAAGCAGAGGGTCCCGACCCGCGACGGGGTAGGGCGGCAGCGCGGACGCGGGGGGATATCCGGAGACGGCAGTGGCAACTGGTCCGGCATTCCTTTATGGATGCGCGGATTGAAAATTCGTTTTCCAAGAAGCGGAGATAGAATAAGTGCAGCGATGCGGCGAATTTATTTTGACAACAATGCGACCACGCCTCTGCTGCCAGAGGTCCTTGAGGCGATGCGCCCCTATCTGTTGGAGAGCTTCGGCAACGCCAGCTCGATCCATCAGCAAGGCCAGCGGGCGAGGGCGGCCGTGGAAGGCGCACGTGAACAGGTAGCGGAGCTGCTGGGGGCGCGGTCAAGCGAGATCGTCTTCACCTCCGGTGGCACCGAGGGCGATAATCTCGCTCTCTTTGGACTCGTAGGCGCGGGCGATCATGTAATCAGCTCGACCATCGAGCACCACGCCATACTGAACTCCTGCAAGCGGCTGGAGGAGATGGGCGTGGCCGTAAGCTACGTCTCCTGCGACGCGGATGCGGTGGTGCGGCCCGAGGACGTTCGGGCGGCGCTCAGGCCGGAGACGAAGCTGATCTCCGTGATGATGGCAAACAACGAGACCGGCGCGCTGCAAAAGGTGCAGGAGATTGGAGCCATCGCGCGTGAGGCCGACGTCTACTTCCACACCGACGCCGTTCAGGCGGCGGGCAAGGTTCCCATCGATGTGGAGCGGATTGGCTGCGACCTGCTGACCATCGCCGCGCACAAGATGCACGGCCCGCAAGGCGTCGGCGCGCTCTTCGTCCGCCGTGCAACTCTGCTCCGTGCAATGCAGCTCGGAGGACGCCATGAGCGCGGACGGCGCGCCGGGACCGAAAACCTGGCCGGCATCGTCGGTATGGGCAAAGCTGCCGAGCTTTCAATGGAGTGGCTGTCTACCGGCGGCGCAGAGCGCATGAGTTCGCTGCGCGACCACATGGAGCGAACAATTCTGTCCGCAGTTCCCGGCACGCGGGTGAATTCCGCCGCAGCCGAGCGAGTCCCGAATACCTCCGGCATCGTCTTCGATGGAATCGAGGGCGAGGGATTCGTGATCGCCATGGACCTGAAGGGGATCTCGGTTTCCACTGGCGCGGCGTGCTCCTCCGGCGCGATTGAGCCCTCGCACGTGCTGACCGCCATGGGACTCACCCCCGAAGAGGCGCGAGCATCGATTCGCTTCAGCCTTGGGAAACAGAATACCGACGAGGAAGTGGAGTACGTGCTCGCGCGCATTCCAGAGGTGGTAACAAAGCTGCGCGAGCTGAGTCCTGCGTGGGCAGCAAAGCCATAGCGGTGAGATTGACGAGGCATAGTTTGGAAGTGTCGCAGGAGTGGAAGACAGTTGCGGTGGCCATGAGCGGCGGGGTGGACTCATCGACCGTTGCGGCGCTGATGGTGCGCGATGGCTACAACGTCATCGGACTGACAATGCAGTTGTGGAATCAGCGCCGTCTGCCCCAGGCAAACCCATCCGGCGAACCCCAGGCGGGCCGGTGCTGCTCGCTTGACGATGTCTATGACGCGCGCGCGGTGGCGCAGCGACTGGCGATTCCGTATTACGTCGTGAATCAGGAAGACCGCTTCGAGCGCGACGTGGTGCGTCCGTTCGTGGAGGATTACCTCTCGGGACGCACGCCGATTCCGTGCTCGCTATGCAACAACCACCTGAAGTTCGACCAACTCTTGCGCACCGCCCGTTCGGTAGGTGCGGACGTGATCGCCACCGGCCACTACGCGCGCAACGAGTGGAACGCCGAGCGCGGCCGCTGGATCTTGAAGCGTCCCGCCGACCGCGCCAAGGACCAGACGTACTTTTTGTTCGGCCTCACTCAGGAGCAGTTGAGCCGCACCCTCTTCCCGCTGGGCGAGATGTGCAAGCCCGCCGTGCGAGAGGAGGCGCGGCAGCAGGGCCTGACCGTGCTGGCCGAAAAGCCCGACTCGCAGGAGATCTGCTTCGTGCCCGGCGGCGATTACAAGGCATTCCTCGACGCCTACATGGAAGAGCAGGGCGAGCGGCTGCCCGATCTCTCCGGCGACCTGGTGACCGAGGACGGCGAGGTGCTCGGCCGCCATGAAGGGATTCACAACTTCACCATCGGCCAGCGCAAGGGACTCGGCGTTGCCACCGGATCGCCCCTCTACGTCGTAGAAATCCGCGGAGACCGCAAGCAAGTCGTAGTCGGCGCCGCCGATGCGCTGCTCTCAAAGACCCTGCGCGCAAAGCGCATGAACTGGATCTCCATCGCCAAACTCGACGCCCCCATGCGCGTTGAAGCGAAGATCCGCCATCGCCATCCCCCGGCCGCAGCGACCGTGGAACCGGCGGGCGCAGATGAAGTGCTCGTCACCTTCGACGAGCCTCAGCGCTCGGTGACCCCCGGACAAGCAGTGGTGATGTATAGCGGCGATGAGGTAGTGGGCGGCGGGTGGATTGAGTAAGTTGTAGCGTAGTCACCTAGCCGCTTCGGCATTTGAGTTTGCCAACCGCCCTCCTCACGAACTACGATCTTGCGTCACGCCTTCGGACACGAAGGCGCGTGGGGCAAGTATGTCACTCGAAGTGGAACGAGCAGCCCGCAGCTACACTCCCATCAGAGCAGCTCGCGGCAATGAGCTCTCCTGCAAAGGCTGGGCGCAGGAGGCCGCGCTGCGCATGCTGATGAACAATCTCGATCCAGAGGTGGCCGAGCGCCCGCGCGATCTGGTGGTCTATGGCGGCACCGGAAAGGCGGCGCGCAACTGGGAGTCCTTCGACGCCATCGTGCGCTCGCTGAAGGCGCTTGCAAATGACGAGACGCTGCTGATTCAGTCGGGCAAGCCGGTCGGCATCCTGCGCACCCATGACTACGCGCCGCGCGTGCTGCTCTGCAACTCCAACCTTGTCGGTCACTGGTCCAACTGGGAAAAGTTCAACGAACTCGAGCGCGCAGGTCTGATGGCCTATGGACAGATGACCGCCGGGTCGTGGATCTATATCGGCTCGCAGGGAATCATCCAGGGCACATACGAAACCTTTGCCGCCGCCGGCGAGCGGCACTTTGGCGGCGACATGCGCGGGAAACTGATCGTCTCCGGCGGCATGGGCGGCATGGGCGGAGCGCAGCCCTTGGCAGCGACCATGACCGGTGCGGCCTTCCTCGGCATTGACGTTGATCCCGAGCGCATCCAGAGGCGCCTCAAGACCGGCTACTGCGACTTCATGGTGAACTCGCTCGACGAGGCGCTGCGGATCGTGCACGATGCGCAGCGCAACCAGCAGAACATCTCCGTCGGGCTGGTGGGCAACTGCGCCGACGTAATTCCGGAGCTGGCCGAGCGCGGCGTGGTGCCTGATATCTTGACCGACCAGACCTCGGCGCACGATCCGCTGAACGGATACGTGCCAAACGGCATGACTCTCGAAGCGGCGCTGGAACTTCGCTCGCGCGATCCGAAGACCTACGAGCGGCGGTCGCTTGAGGCCATCGCGCGGCACGTCGAAGGGATGCTGCGCCTGCAGAAAATGGGCTCGGTCACCTTCGATTACGGCAACAACATCCGCACCTTCGCCTTCCAAATGGGAGTGAAGAACGCCTACGATTTTCCTGGCTTTGTGCCGGAGTACATTCGACCCCTCTTCTGCGAGGGCAAAGGGCCGTTCCGCTGGGTTGCGCTCTCCGGCGACGCCGAGGACATCGCGGTGACCGACGATCTTGTGCTCGAACTGTTTCCGCAGAATCGCAAGCTCGCCCGCTGGATCGACCTGGCGCGCAAGCGGATTCGCTTCCAGGGATTGCCGGCGCGAATCTGCTGGCTCGGCTACGGCGAGCGCGCCGAGTTCGGCTTGGCGATCAATAAGCTGGTGAAGCAGGGTAAGATCAAGGCTCCCATCGTGATCGGGCGCGATCATCTCGACTGTGGCTCCGTGGCTTCGCCCTTCCGTGAAACCGAGTCGATGAAGGATGGGAGCGATGCGGTTGCCGACTGGCCGCTGCTCAACGCGTTGGTAAACACCGCCTCCGGCGCGTCGTGGGTTTCCATCCACAACGGCGGCGGCGTGGGCATTGGATACTCGCAACACGCGGGCCAGGTAACCGTGGCAGACGGCACCGATGAGATGGCGCGGCGCATCGAGCGCGTGCTGACCAACGATCCGGGATTGGGCGTACTACGGCACGTCGATGCGGGCTACGGCGAGGCGATCCGCTTTGCCGAAAAGTCCGGCGTGCGAATTCCAATGGCGGAAAAGTAAGAGTACGAGGCAAGCGATGGCAAGAACGAAGGTCGCAGAAGATACAGGTGCAAATGAACCGGCGGTGCTGCTGCATCGCATCTCTCAACTGGTGACGATGGGCGGCGAGCCGGGGCAGCGGCGCGGGCGTCAGATGCGCGAAATCGGGCTCATCGAAGATGCAGCCGTGCTGATCTCCGGCGGTCAGATCGCCGCCGCCGGCAAAGGCCGCGAGGTGCTTCGCCACCCATGGCTGAAAGAGCATCGCGCCGAGGTCATCGAACTGGATTGCCGCGGCAAAGTTGTGCTGCCCGGCTTTGTAGATTCTCACACGCATCCGGTATTTGTGGCGCCACGGCTGATCGACTTTGAACGACGCGTCTCCGGCGCCAGCTATGAGGAGATCGCGGAGGCGGGCGGCGGCATTCGCTCCAGCATCCAGGGCGTGCGCGCGGCAAGTGAAGCCACCCTGGCAGACCACGTCTTCTCCGCGTTGCGGCAGGCGCAGTCGCAGGGAACGACCACGGTAGAAGCGAAGTCCGGCTATGGCTTGGACGCCGCTTCCGAGATCAAAAGCCTGAAGGCGATCCGCCGCGCGGCCCAGCAATGGCCGGGAACCGTGGTGCCGACCTTTCTCGGCGCGCACGTGCCGCCCCCGGAGTTCCAGGAAAAACCGGAAAAGTACATCGAGCTGTTGTGCACGGAAATCCTGCCCCAGGTCGCGCGCCAGAAGCTGGCGAAATACGTCGATGTCTTCTGCGAGCGCGGTGCATTCACCTTGACGCAGACCGAGCGCATTCTGCGTGAGGCCGAGCGCCACGGCCTGCGCTCGCGGGTACACGTAGGCCAGTTGACGAACACTCCCCTGGCGACCATTCTCGTCCATAACCCGCGGTCGGCCGACCATCTGGACTGCCTGGAAAAAGCCGATGTCGAAGCCTTGGCGGCGGGCGAAACCGTGGCTACGCTGCTCCCCGGCGCCAATTACTTTCTGGCAACAAAGAAGTACCCACCAGCGCGCAAACTGATTGACGCAGGTGCGCCCGTGGCACTGGCAACCGACTACAATCCGGGAACCTCGCCGACGATCAGCATGCCAATGGTGCTGTCGCTGGCATGCACGCAGATGCGAATGACCGTGGAGGAGTCGCTGACGGCGGCAACCATCAACGGCGCCCACGCGTTGGAGCTGGGCGAGCAGAAGGGAAGCGTGGAGGCGGGTAAGGATGCCGACCTCGCATTCTTCGAACTGGACGATTACCGCGAACTCGCATACTGGTTCGGGGGAAATCACTGTGCGGCGGTGATGATGGCTGGGCGCTTTGCGGACGTCTTCTGAGCCGATGCTTCAGGGATCGATCCGCGCCGTTTATCCACAACCCCAGGTTTGCGAACGGTTCTCGGGCTGCTATAATCAAAATGTTCCAGCAAGCAGTATTTGCTTCTGCAACCCCCTCCGTAGCACTTTTTCTTCAGTGCATTCAGGATGGCCAGGTAGCTCAGCTGGTAGAGCAGCGGACTGAAAATCCGCGTGTCGGGGGTTCAACTCCCTCCCTGGCCACCATCAAAAACCCGCATAAAATCGATGTTTTTAGGTCACTGAATCAAATCTGAATACTCGCGGTATTCGTGAGCAGTTCCCGGGCCTCTGCGATGCGACACGCTGGCCCATGGATAATCCGGCAGTTCTCGTCGGTCGCACCTCGACCGCACCAGATACAAATCCCATCCTTCAGCCATGCCTCCGGATTCAGAAACAGCGCCAGTCCCTTCGCTCGCTGCTCGCTCGCTGCTCGCATCGGGCCTCTGCCTGTCCAGCACGCGACTTCATGGCGGTGTAATCGCGGTCGCTAAACTTACCACCCTTCAGGCGTGTATTCTCGGCCTCGGCTTTCTCGCATCGTTGCTGTGCGTCCAGTGCCGCCGCCAAGGTCTCTGTTAGGTTGGCGCGAAGGCTTACATTCTCAGCCTCGACACGATCGGCGCGCTCATTGGCATCGTCGGCCTTCGTTTGATGTTCGATGGCGATGTCTGTATAGCAGCCTCTCCCGGCGCTGAGTTCCGCACATAGTACGTGCATCCAACCCATAATCTCGTACTTTGTTGCCACTAGTTCATCAGTACGGGGAGCTCGGCAAACCCAAGGACAACATTTGGAAATCTTCTCTCGAACCCATCGCACAAAATCAATGTCCGAACCTTGTAGCTCAGCTTCGAGTTTCCGATGGTATGCCAAGAGAACTTCGAAGGCTTTGTCCTTCAAGGCAAGTTGCTCGGCGTGTAGCTCGGACTGGCGCTCTCCGAAGTGACAGGCAAAATGATCTGCGAAGTTAAAGATGTCGTCCTGTATCGGGCCGCTGTACTCGTGAATGCAGGAGAGGGGATTATCCCGCGTCAGTTTCCCTGCCCACTCTCTTGCGTTCATCTCTCCGGTTGCCTCGGTCATTCGCTCGCCTCTCGCGTATTTCTCAACTTCCCCTTCATTAAGACGACGAGATTCCCGCCCTCGTCATAGACCGGGAATAGCTCTGGATCACGTTCTAATTCTTGTGCCAGTGCTTCCATATTGACCCTACGATGATGGCGGCACGTCTCCAGATGTGGATGCCCTGAGATATAGCAGCCTTTACAAGACGGTTCTCCGATCATCTCGGAACCTCCGGTATGGGTTGCCATTCGGTAGGCCTTCCCCACGTATATTCGCTGTGATTCCCGTCCCAATTCGAACTGAGATGCCAGCCACCATCGAACCAGTGAACGGGTGTAGGAATCAGGTTTGAGTCGGAAATCACGAGGATGTGTGTGCCGTCCTTCGGCGCGTTCGCCATGATTCTCCACTCGGCTGGGCTCGGCGCATGGGCCGCGATGATATGCAAGATGGTTTCGTATCGCGTCGGCTTCGGGTCGGAAACCAACTCGTTCGCTAAATTCTTCATCCACTCTGCTACGGGCTTGGTCTCGCTCATGCCGGCCTCAGGGAGCGATGGACCCGGATCACGATGGACTCGGGCACGCGAATGGTGGTGTGCCGCCTCTTTGTCGCGGTTCCCTCGCGCACGATCTTCAATACACCAGGTTCGTTCTCAAACAGGGATTTTGTAGTGGCCACGCTGAGATGCAGGCGCTTGGCAACCTCGCCGAGCGTGAAATGCTGTTCTAATGCGACATCGGATGGCGGTATGGGTTGGCTGCTCATAGCGCCTCCGCGGTGGCCCGTCCCAAAGCGGCTTCCACGTCCGGGACAAAGCGCGGGTAGTGGCGCCGGATCGTCTCGGCGGCGCGAGCGATGGGATGCGCCGAGCACTCCAGCACGATGCTGACCGACACATCCTGCGAGATCGGGAAGGTCACACGGTAGCGGTTCATGCGGATTGCTCCGTATCGCCGTCCTTGTCTACATACCTTTCGGGGTATAAAATCTGCATCTCTGTGACCTCGTGGCCGAAGAACTTCGCGAGCTTGGCCGCTACTTCCGCCGACGCTCCGGCTTTCATGTTTTCGAGCCTTCCGTAAAAGGTCGGATCAATGTCAACCGCATCGGCCACATTCCGTTGGGTCAGTTTCCGTTTCTCGCGTGCTACCTTCAGTGGCGTGTTCAGTGGAGCATCCATGCTTAATCCTTATTGTCAAAAATGCCGTACATGCAGTTTACAGATGTGCATACAGTACATTGCATTTGATGCACAGTCAAGGAGAATGGGCAATGATGATCATTGGCCCCAATATTCGCAGGCTCCGAAAGCAGCGCGGGTGGACCATCCTTGACCTCTCCACACGGGCTGAGATGGATTCTGGCTATCTGTCGAAGTTGGAACGGGGTATCGCCGGGTACGGGCAAGAAGTAGTGAGCAAGCTGGCAAAAGCTTTAGGAGTGCCCGCCTTTGAACTCTTTACTGAAAGCAGCAATGTTGAGGCAGCCGTTATTGGAACCAGGCGGGTTCCCTTGCTGGATTATGTGCAGGCGGGCCAATGGACCGATGTGATCGAAACCCGTTCTGACTCCGATATTTCCGAATACATGCTCACGACGCTGGAACTGTCCGGCCGCGCTTTCGCGATGCGCATTCAGGGCGATTCGATGTTGCCGCAGTTCGAGGAAGGCGACATCGTAGTGGTGGACCCTGTTGTTCCGCCGCGCCCTGGAGACTACGTGGTGGCGAGCAACGGTTCCGGGCAGGGAATCTTCAAGAAATACCGTATCCGAGGGTTGAACGAAACCGGCAACGAAGTGTTTGAGCTAGTGCCGTTAAATCCGGACTATCCGACGTTGCGCTCAGATCTTACACATTTACGGATCGTCGGCACCATGATGGAGCACCGGAAGTATAGGAAACGATAAGGCCCTGCAATGGAGGCAGCGTGACAGCGAAAGGCCCTCTGTTCGTTGTATCAGCTCTGGCAGTTGCCGCAGCTCTCTGCTGGCATGTGTATCTATGCCAACAGGGAGAAGCTCGAATCAACCGCGCCTACCAATCTGAATCAGCTACCGCATCCTGCCTGGCACATATAAATCCCCTGACCGATGTGGTCACAATCGAGAGACCGAGTGCAAGTTCATTTGGAATCACCGATCATCTCGGGGAGCTCGGGTTTAATATGGCCGCCCAGGCTGTGGCGGCGCCCACTGCCGAGAACACGCTTAGTCTCTACGCTCGAGCAAACCTCGATCTCTATGCGATGGCAATTTCCTATCGCGTCCAGCTGGTTGACAGCGGATCTCAGTAAACCCTCTCCTCAGCAGTAAGCGTCACCTTTAGACTCTAAAAATCGCTTCGAATCGCCGCCTTTGCATGGGCGGCATTTTTTTATTTACGAAAGTGTTTGACATGCACTGCCTAAATAGTGCATAACATGCATAACAGCAACAAGCATCCGGGACTAAGTAGCCTCCGGGGCACGAAAGGGAAAGCGAACGAATGGCAAACGCAAGCGAGCACGATTCCAGAGTCCCTGAACCAAGCCTCCTCCAGGTCTACGACGCACTCTTCCCGCAGTCGCCCAAAGAGCACGCGAGCGATGTCGATTGTGCGGGCCACATTGACCGGAAGACCGGCGAGTGCCGGGTCTGCCACGTCTACCACGGCGACCCTTGCCGCGATTGCGGCGGCCGGGGCTTTCATCGCACCGACTGGAGCAGATGCAATCGGCGGTGACCCCGTGAGCGCGCCGATGGTCGCACCCAGGAGATTCGCGGCGAGTGCCTGTTTTATCTCGAGGCGTGCCACAACCATGCTGGGGAGGCATTGACCGCCTTCTTCCGCCTGTGTTTTCTATTGCCCGCAATCTTCTTCCAGTTCTTCAGCCAAGGCTCGATGAAGCTCTACGCGCTGGCCTTTGCCGAGCCCGAGCAGGGAACCTTGCAGTTCCCGGTAAAG
>CAVTVE010000012.1:0-167377 GCA_963738165.1 uncultured Acidobacteriota bacterium | reverse complement strand
CTCCTGATGTTACGACAGGCGTTTTGAACATCAAGATTCATGCGGACAGCGTGGATACCGGAAGCGGCATGAAGGATGGCAAACTGAAGAGCAAAGACTTCTTCGACGTCAAGAACGATCCTTTCATCACGTTTGTGTCAAAGAAGATTGTACAGAGGGCCATCTTTGAGGTGCAGGGCGACTTTACGATACGCGGAGTAACTAAACCAGAGACGCTGACGCTAACGGTTTCCGGCGCGGGAACAGGGTCAGGCGAGATTAAAGGGACTATGGCCTTCGACCGCAAGGACTACGGGATGAAGAAAGGAATTCCCTTCATCAAGATCGCCGATCGCGTCGAGGTCACTGTTGACCTTAACGCCCATCGAGTGAGCGGGCCTCCGTTGGTCTTCAAGCAATAGAGTAATGTTCTCGTTGCACAGCTACGCACCGTGACGGCGAGGAGATCGTCTTTAACGGCTTCGGCGGCAGCCTCAGCACTGTCTATTTCTCACTCTGCTCTAATTTGTGTTGCGGTCGACGATGTTCGTCGCCCCGCGAACTCTGGCTTAACTGTTTGTGTCAACCGAGGGGATAATTGCATTGATTTCATTGGGATTATGGGCGCATTGCTCGGGCGCACCGCACTATCCCAGTACTCGGGGCCGTTGGCGAAGAGATCCTCGGTTCCGATCTGGCTCGCTTCTCGCTCCTGACATTTGGGGACAATATGCGCAACGGCAACTATTGGTTTGACCGCGTTCTTCGAATCGCGATAGAGACCAGAGAACATCAGCTTATAGAGCGCATAGAAGCGCCCTAGAAAATAGACGTGGTACAGCAGAATCGCTTGCAAAGGCGCATAGAGGCGCTTGAGCTGCCAGCCGCGGTACAAAACCGTGACAACCGGAGCGAGATTGAACAGTGCGATCGAAAGTGCCACCCGGACAGCTAATGACGACGGGGTGATGAACAGATTCAGAATACCCCCCAGGCACAAAAGCAGGTGAGCGAAGGAGGTAAAAAGCGGCAGAGAGATCCAGGAATGTTTGAGCATGCCTAACATGCCCATACTTCGCCATGCAGTCTTGCGAAAGAAGACGCGCAGATTCTTGTCTCCGCCTAAATGGATCGATCGGACGGCGTGCGCCTCAAACACTTTGAAACCACTCTGATTGAGGCGTTGACACAACTCAGAATCTTCGGTGGCAATCAAGGTTTCGTCAAATCCATTGACAGCCTGAAAGGCCTGGCGCCTGACCAAGAAATTCCCGCCGTTGAGATAGTTGACGAAGCCATCGTGTGAGCGGGCGTGGATGTTGTACCACGTCTTTTCGATCCAGTGTGGTGATGTCGGCAGTTCGTATTTTGCGCCGGTGGCGTCAGCCCGCGTGCGCAGGACATGCAACGCCTGCTGAAAGTAGTCTGGCCCGACAACGCAATCGGAATCGATAAAGCTCAAGAACTCACCTTGCGCCAGGGCTGCGCCGCGATTCCGCAAAGCGGCCACCGTGATGTCTCTGATCTGCAAAATCCGGGCGTACCTGCCATACTCGTTCAGCAACACCTCGTACGAGCCATCCGTCGAGCCATTGTCAATGACAATAAGTTCGGTGTTCCCGTAGCTCGCCATCGCCACGAGGACCGAGTCGAGGCAGGCCCGCAGATAATGCATCGCATTGAATACAGGGATGATTACAGAAAACTTACCCACTGCTTTGAAATCTGGCAGTGGATGCAACTCTGGAGCCGGCATGAATGTGGCGCTCATAAGTATTCACCTGGACCGCGCAGAATGAAAGCTCGTCAGACACTCACAATTAGGTGGGATTGAGGGCGTGAGGGATGCCTGCAGCTTACGCCAGAGTTGAAGTTTGCCTTAAGTCTGTCCCGTACTGGAATCGGACCGCTTCCAAGAATTTCAGGTGAACTGGATGAGCAGGGTACGTCCGTCTTGAGTTGCTGGGCGTTACCCTGTCAATAATTATGACGGAAATTATGACGGACAACTCGGGCACTCCACTGAGTACCTGGCGTTGGGTTACGCAACTGCTTCTAGTACTTGTTCTTCTTCCGTTAAGCCCGCCCAAGACATCGGCTTCATCGGTTCAAAGCTTGACCGCACACGATACGGTGCGCCGTCTTCACCGGCATTATGGATCGCGAGAACGAGTTCGTTCACGTGCAGACAGAACTGTGCCGACAATCGACACTGCCTGCCTCCCGCAATAGCTTCGGCAAGGTCTGCCACGCCTCTGGCAAAATCCATTTTATGAGCCTGCCTATAACTATTCGCACCGTTGCCCTTCAGCAGCGGATACCTGCGTCCGCCCACCACCGGCAGCTTCGACATGAATGGGAATCTGTGCGCAACGCGGCTCAAGAAATCTCGCCTTTGGATGTAGACCGGGGCACGATAATCCCAGGAGTCACCGGTTCGAAGAATGCCATTCTCGCCAATAATTGTCAGCTTCCGATCGAGCGGCGCGACGATGTTGCACGTCAATCGGGCTACCACGCCAGACTCGTAACGCACGCAGGCGACAGAAAAGTCCGGCCCAGGATCTTCGACGCCATCCGCCACCCATTTTTCACGCATGCCGCAGGATGAGAATGCCGTCACGCTCTCCGCTCTGCCGAAAAAGGCTGCGAGCCACGTCAGATAGTATCCAGCATGTTCCAACGTGCAGCCGACTGTCAGTTCATCTTTCCATGGCCACGGCGTGCCGCTTCTGCTCTTCCATTGCCGATACCGTGTCGCAGCCAGGAACCCGTCATCAAGCTCCGCCCGCACCATTAAGACTTTGCCAATCTCGTTCTGGCGCAGCGCCTTCCAAATCGTCTGCGCTGTTTCGCTTAAAGCGCTGCAAGGCGCCGAAGAGATATGGAGTCCCTTTCGCTGTGCGAGGTCGACAAGTTGCTCGGCCTCACTCAGTCGAACTGCCAGGGGCTTTTCCGAATACACATGCTTACCCGCCTCCAGGCACCTGCGGGAAACCTCGTAGTGGTTCCGCGGGTTCGTCAGGTTCGCCACGATACTGACAGATGGGTCCTTCAGCACATCATCAAGCGATGAGTAGGTCGGAAGTTTGTAATATGCACCGAAGTGCGCCGATCGCTCGGCTTCGCAGTCCATGACGCCTGCAATCTCCAGTTCGGGATGAGCCGGCATTGTGCCTATGTAATAGTCCGCTACGAATCCGCACCCGACGAGGGCGATGCGCGTTGGCTTCATCAGTTCTCCTTTGCCGGTACCATGATTGGCTCGACTCGCGCCGCGTCGCTCTCCCCGGGATACCTGAGCCCGAATTGCTTCCTTGCTTCGTCCATGATCCGCAGGACTCCGACGGTGTCCCTCAACGGCATGACCTTGCTCTCAGCTCTGCCTTCGCGGAGGCAACGGACGACTTCTTCAGCCTCATAGTTCTTCCCATTGCCATAAAACGAACGCATCTTTGAGCGTTCGCCCAGCTTTGACATCAGCGGTTGCGCAAGTCTGCGAACTGCTGCAAACGATTCAATCCTGTTCAACAAGCCCGATCGGGGGCTCGCCTGTAAAGTCGCATCTTTAAACCTTCTCAACGAACATTTCACCGGACTGATCACAGGTTCGTGAATCCGCAGCCTCTCGGTCGTGCCCATGATGACCGCGTGGTTCGGTCCCAGCGTTCGAAGGCTGGCCGTAATCACCGCCATCGCCCCTGCAGGGTATGCAAGGGTCACACAGCTCTGTTCGTCCACTCCTGTTACTCCAGTGGTCGCGCACGCGGTAATTGCAGAAGGTTGTCCCAGCAGGTTGTAGGCGAGGGAGATACCGTAGACCCCGAGGTCGAGTAGCGATCCGCCGCCAAGCTCCAGGCTGAAAAGACCGCCCGACGGTTGCATCCGCATCGGGTGCCCGAGTGCGACGCTCAACATACGGATCTCTCCGATGCCACCTTCACACACGATTTGCCTCACGTCGCGCATGAGCGGCAGGAAACGCGTCCACATCCCTTCCATGCAAAACAGGCCACGGCTGCGCGCCGCATCCACCATTTCCTGAGCTTCCACGACATTCAGCGCGAAGGGTTTTTCGCACAGCACAGCCTTACGTTCGTTAAGACAAAGCATCGTATGCCCGTAATGCAGGCTGTTCGGGGTGGCGATGTAGACGACATCGACATCCTTGTCCCGCACAAGATCTTCGCTCGCGCCGTAGGCCCTCTGCACCCCGAACTGTTGCGCAAATTCTCGCGCTGTACTCTCGCTGCGGGAGGCCACTGCTAGCGGTTCCGCATCCGCAACGAAGCGTAGTCCTTCGACAAAGCGGGCTGCAGCATATCCCGTTCCCAGAATTCCCCAGCGGATTCGGCCAGAACTGGAATGCTTATTCATGACGGCGAATCACACTTGTCCAAATCGGCTTTTGGCGCCTGAGAACGCAAAATGGAGAAAGGATCAGTCTCTGATAGTTCGTGGCTGCGAAGGCTCAGACGAAGAGATCTCCGGATCATACCTGAGTAGATGTCCAGCAATTCTGAACAGTTGCTTGATTAGGTAGGAGAGAGTCGGTTCTGTGGAGGTCAGACCACACTTTGTCATCGTTTGAGGACTTGAAGGAATACAGACGCGATGGTCATCGCCGCGTGCCTCGAGCTTCACGTTTCCTGTTTGCGACCGAGAGTTCTTTCTCAATCTTTAAGTGTTAGTCGCGGCGCGGCGACTAACAGCATGGTTTCGCCGCGCCGGCAAAACTTTAACAGGCTAGAACCTCTGCATATTGCCTGTAAACGTATAGAATCTTTCGCGAGAATGCATCGACACGATGCGTTTTGGATGCGATTCGACTTCCGCGCTGTTTCTGCACCGATCCCTTTCTCCGAATACGGCTCTGATCGAGAGAACGATTGTACCGAGCTGAGAATCTACTCGCGATTGTTCCACTTTCATGAGCAACCCTTGCCGGAGCACAAGCAGTCTATTGTTTTTCCGTACACACGCCGATAGCGCCAGCGTCGATAACCAATTTCAGGAAAACGTGATGCTAAGAGGAACTACACCAATTTGTATCATCTGTTTCTTTGTGCTCGCCCTTTGCGGAGCCTTGGTGGCCGCTGGGCCGGGAACCATCACGACGATTGCGGGCAATCACAACCTTGGCCCAGGGTATGGCGGCGACGGTGGCTTGCCTGCCAGCGCACAATTTAGAGCCCCCCAAAACATTGCGGTAGGTACTTCTGGCAATCTCTACATCGTGGACGGAGGAAACAACGTCATTCGCAAGGTGACGCCCAGCGGGACGATCACAACGGTCTTAGCCTATGGCGGACTGGATGGCTATACGGGCGCTGCTGTTGACGGCGCCGGTAATCTGTATGCCTTAAACGACACAATCTGGAAGTTAACGCCGGATGGGACGATCACCGCACTTCCGGGCGGCAGTGCAGGAGCCATGGGAGTCGCAGTGGATGCATCTGGCAATCTGTACATCGCGGATCGGATTAATGACGTGGTTCGTAAGATCACGCCGGGCGGGGCGATTACGACAATCGCGGGCAGCGGCCCCTGCCCTGACCCCGAACTCAACATCTGCTACAGCGGCGATGGTGGCCCGGCAACAAGTGCCCAACTTCTCGCTCCCTGGGACATCGCGCTGGATGGAGCTGGAAATGTCTATATCGCCGACACCGGCAACAACGTGATCCGTAAGGTAACTCCGGGCGGTATGATCTCAACGATCGCTGGCAAGTATGCTTTTGTCTCGCGTACCGGACCTGTGGGCGGCTATAGCGGAGACGGCGGCCCCGCCAACAGCGCGCAGCTCAACAGTCCTTATAGCGTTGCGGTGGATGTGGTCGGCAATCTTTACATCGCGGATACGGGCAACAACGTAATTCGCAAGGTGACTCCGGGCGGTACGATCACCACAATTGTTGGCAACCACAGCCAGGGATACAGCGGCGACGGCGGTCCGGCAATAAACGCTCAACTTGCCGCCCCCACGGGCGTCGCCATAGACAATGCGGGCAATCTCTATATTGGGGACACGGGCAACAATGTAGTTCGTAAGATCGAAACCGTGTTGAACCTAAGTACTGCTGCGCTGCCGCTCACGCGGCCCGGCACCGCCGCGAACTTCCGCATCGGCAGCTTCCGCATTGTCAGCCCCAAAGACGCATGCAGTAAATTCGGCCAGACGATGAGTTCTGCAACAAACTGTTTTTTCGGCTACATCACAACACCAGCTTCGGTCATGCTGGGCGACCTCGACTTTAAACGGAACAGCTTGCCAAGGCAATTACTGGACGAGAGCAAGCCCCTGAACTGAAAGAACTGGACTCGATAGCAGTGCAGTTGTAGCAATGCAGCAGTGCGCGCCACGACCAGCGTGGTGATAAGCAACCGTATGACAATGCCACTCAGATGCTCGAGCTGTTAGACAGTGGCAAATTTGAGAGCTGTCGCATGATTTCGCATTCCGATCTAGGTCAACGCAGGAAAGAAGTGAACGTTGAATGTCTGCGGACTACCGTTAAGGTGAGGAGTCACAGCTTACTCATCTGGTTCACTTTCAAGCGAGCTAGTTCCTTTCTTATAATTTCAACTCTGCTCAGTGCTATGACAGTAGCTGCGTTTGCCGGTATTACTGTCACTTCACCCACAAATGGGTCCACCGTACAATCGCCTGTAAAGTTTGTTGCCAGCGCCACTGCAACGGGCCGGTCTAGAATTACAGGGATGGCCATCTTGGTTGACTCGGTCCAGGTTTATTCGAACAGGTCGGCGAGCCTGAACACGAGCGTCGCTATCTCCAGCGGAACGCACTCGATTATCGTGCGGGCAACGATCTCCACAGGTGGAAGCTATTCTGCCAATTTGACAATCACGGTTCAGGCGAGCAGCCCCCCACCTCTAACAATTACCACCACTACTCTTGCCAGCGGCACCGTCGGCAGCGCTTACTCAGCAACCTTGCAAGCCACCGGAGGAACAACACCTTATACATGGAGCGTTGCTTCTGGAGCCTTGCCCTCAGGATTAACCCTCTCCACCTCCGGTATCATCAGCGGCACACCTGCGACGAGCGGAACATCTTCGTTCAGTGTCATGGTCAAAGATGCGGAGAGCACACCAATGACCGCAACTTCCACCTTCTCACTTACCATTGCTCCACCCGCGACACTGACCCTGACCACGTCTTCTTTTGCCAATGGCACCGTCGGTATTGCTTACTCCGCGACCTTGCAAGCAACAGGAGGAATCACACCTTATACCTGGAGTCTTACTTCCGGGTCGCTGCCCTCAGGATTGACTCTCTCCGCTAGTGGGACGATCAGCGGCACGCCCACGGTCAGCGGGACATCTTCGTTCAGCGTCACCGTCAAGGATGCTGAGAGCACACCAATGACCGCAACTTCCACCTTCACACTTACCATTGCTTCACCCGCGACACTGACCCTGACCACGTCTTCTCTTGCCAATGGCACCGTTGGTATTGCTTACTCCGCGACCTTGCAAGCAACCGGAGGAATCACACCTTATACCTGGAGTCTTACTTCCGGATCGCTGCCCTCAGGATTGACTCTCTCCACTAGTGGGACGATCAGCGGCACGCCCACGGTCAGCGGGACGTCTTCGTTCAGCGTCAGCGTCAACGATTCAGAGACCCCGCCTCAAACAGTAACTTCCGGCAGTCTTACGATTACCGTAATTGAAACCGCTTCACTTGCAATGGCATATGCAGCATTCTCCGCAGCCAACTACACCTCAAACTCGAATTACACTGTAACCAACACTTACTATGTCTCTCCTACAGGCAGTGACAGCAATACGGGCACCACAACCTTACCGTGGGCGACGCTGACTCATGCAGCCCTAACTGTTTCCGGGTGCGCATTGGTTCTGGTGGATCCAGGCACCTATTCGGTATCGACTAGCCGCGTGGCAAAGATTACTAACAGCGGAACATCAAGCTGCCATACGGCATACGTTGCCACCGCGTATTCTAGCTCCTACCTGGTTGCAGCAAACAACCATGCGAACGACCCTGCGATCTGGATCACAGGGAGCTACGTCGATCTGGTGGGCTTCGATATAACCAACCCACAAGGCTGCCTGGGTGTCTACCCGAATGGAACGTACACAAACCTTTATTACAACAGAATTCATGATATCGACAATGGCTCCCGTGCTTACTCCTGCGGCTCTGGAGTAGGTGGCGGCGGAATCGTCGGCGAGATCGGAACAAGCACATACAATAACTGGTCAGAGAATATTATCTGGAACGTTGGACCGAGCGGCAACCATTACACCCACGGCATTTACACTGCCGCGCCTTACGGCACGATACAGAACAATGTTGTCTACAACGCATCTGCAGGCTGCATTCAGGCCTATCACCAGCCAAGTAACAGTCTCATCTCCAACAACACCTTGGTCGGATGCTATTGGGGCTACATCGTTGGCGCCGACTCTGGTTACAGCGTCAGCAACATGGTTTTCAATGACAACATAGTGTCCAATAACACGCAATACGGCGTTTACGAATGTGGTGCTGCCAGTTGCGGTGTTGCCATGGGTTCGAATAACACTTACTCGAACAACATTACTTACTCAAATACCGGGGGCAATCAGATGGAAGGCGGGACATTGGTGAATAATCTTACTTCAAACCCCGAGTTGGTGAATGTAACGTCCCCTGCGAGCGGTGGTAACTTCGCGGTCCAATCTGCCAGCCCCGCAATCGGTGCAGGTACAACCAGTGGCGCTAGTTCAGCAGATATTCTGGACGAAGCTCGTGGCAGCGTGACAATAGGTGCGTATCAGGAATAAACCTGCTGGCGCTTTCTCGTTTGCGTTATAGCGTTTTGGATGCTTGAAGCGCCGGGTGGCTTGCCACACGAGCCCTGCACGAACGTCAGTAGCGGAATGATGCGGCGACGAAGGATTCGTCCGGCATATCTTGCCTAGGCAACTGATAGGCGATTCCTTTATGCAAGATGGTTTGGACAGCGATGATGTTCAACAGGTCCTCATCCGCGGGCTGCCGACTATCATGTAGCTGCAAAGCATCGTCGTCGAAATCGAAATTACCCCAAACGTGAATTCCCGTTTCGATGAATGCAGATTGCACGCGGCCTTGATGAGCAGCGAGGAGAATTGCATGCAGGTCCTTTGAACTTCTACCCTCTCCTTGCGGTTCGCTATAGGTCGCAATGGCCCGCCGCTTATCTTCGTCGAAGTAGGTGCGAGCGATCTCCCAACCGGCCTTATGCAGTTCACTCGAACTCAATCGATCGGGGTTTCCGTGCACACCATGCTCTATGAGGGCTTGGTGCCGATTCACTTTCCTGTATACGGCCTCAAGGTCTTCCACCGCGGCGAGAAGGAGTGGTTCGCGTTCTCTCAGACGGCGGCGAATTGCACGCTCGACGGCGTAGACGAATTCCAGCGTGCGTGTCTTTTCGTCATCCACTCCAATGCCCTGTCCTGTGAAGACCACTCCTTCTTTGCCTTGGCCGCGGCCACCGGCGCCGGAATGAACCTGAAGCACCGACTGGCGGACATCATACTTTAGAGCCTCATCCTCACTGCGAGGCACATTGGGAATGTCGAGTTCCACCCACGCGTAAGGAGTGCATTCGATGAGCCTCACGTGATTTCGGCTGAGCGCCAGAATGTAAAAGCGGCCGCCAGCCGTGAACAGCGGAAGCAAGGGGCTGACTTCAAAACGGTCGGTGACAGTGACCAGATCGTCGAAATGAATCGGTAGCCGAAAATACTGGAAGAACCCGGGAGAGAGAAAAATCGCGAGACCATCCGTTGCGCTCCAGAAGCCTTCTCTTTCGATCTCGATCAACTCACGGGCAGGGGCCAGGAGTTCCCGTACCTTGACGGGACGATAACCTAAATCTTTGAGATCGGAGTCGGCTTGACGGAGAAGATCTTTCAAGCGAATCGGGTTTTGCTTGAATTCGGGAAAAGTACGATGGGTCGGCAGAAAGATAGAAACGCAAGCTTCGTGGTGCTCCCGAGAAAGAAACTCGAGATTGCTGCGGCTGAAGGGTTCGCCGCTCTCCAGAGAGCCTTGCTTTTCCGGCCTCAGTTCTGAGTTTGTTTCAACCTTTGATTCTGGCATTGGCATCTGTAATGCGCTGAGAACATCAGCCGGAATTGCGGCGAAGCAATACACGGCGCGCTCAGAACGCGAAATTGCGTTCGTCTCTAGCCCTTTTAGATGCGAAACCCACGGATGACGCCAGCGAAAATCGCGCTCTGGCCCGATCGCTCCGATCAGGATCAATCGCCGGCAAAAGTTTAAGCCGTCTTTCTCTCGTCATCCACGTCCACGTACTCGGCATCGACCACGCCCTCGTCCTTTTTTGGCTTGGCCCCCGCCCCAGCAACCTCCTTACGCCTAGAGGTGAGCACGCAGCGTAGGTTTGCAGCAAGAGGTCACATCCGAGGGAGCAAGTGGCTGTTACAGGCCCAGGTAGGAGCGTCGTACTTCATCCATACCGGCTACCTCCCGCGACTCTCCGTGAATCGTCACCCGGCCGTCGGCGAGCACATATGTGTAGTCGCTCAGAGCCAGTGCGAGGTGCACGTTCTGTTCAACCAGCACGATTGTGAGGCCCTGGTTTCTGAGCGTCTTCAAGGTAAGGAACAAGTGCTGGGTCAGCACCGGCGAGAGGCCAAGTGAGAGTTCGTCGATCATCAAGACGGACGGCTCCTGCATTAAGCCCCGGCCTGTGGCCAGCATCTGCTGCTCTCCACCGGAAAGCGTGGAGGACTTCTGCTTGCGCCGCTCCTGCAAGCGTGGGAACAGATCGTAGACCCGCGCGAGATTTTCTTTCTGCCGAGTACGCGCGCGATGCGAGTACGCTCCCATCTCCAGGTTTTCTTCCACCGACATGTCGGGAAAAAGCTGGCGGCCCTCAGGCACGAGCACCAGACCGCGGGAGGCTTTTTTGTGTGGCGGCAACTTGGTGACGTCCTCGCCATTGAACAACACGCGACCGCCCCAGGGACGCACGCTGCCCATGACGGTGCGCAGCGTTGTAGTCTTACCTGCACCATTTGCGCCAACCAGCGTGGTCAGCCGTCCTGGCTGCACCTGAAGCGATATGCTCCAGAGAACCTGTACTTCGCCGAAGCCGGATTCAAGTTGTTCGAGTTCGAGAACGGCGGGCATCAGTTCTTCTCCATCAGCTTCTGCGCGATATCGGGATCGCCCAAGTATGCCTCGATCACCTGCGGGTCTCGCGCCACTTCCTCAGGACGGCCTTCCGCAAGCTTCTGGCCGAAGTTCAGCACCACGATGCGATCAGAAAGTTTCATCACCGCCTGCATCACGTGCTCGATCATCAAGACCGATATACCGTCCGCACGGATACTTTGAATGAGGTCGATCATCTGCGAGATCTCGGTGGGAGTGAGCCCCGCCAGCACTTCGTCAAGCAAAAGTAGTTTGGGTTTCGAGGCCAGTGCACGCGCCACTTCCAACCGTTTTTTGCCGGCAATGGTAAGTGAGCGCGCCAGCATAGCCATGCGGCTACCCATACCAACCTGCTCCAGCACCGTACGAGCGACGGCACGCGCCGCGCTCAGGCTCAGGTACTCACGACCAAAGCAGGCGCCAACGGTCACATTCTCCAGCACGGTCATGTCGTTCAGCGGTTGGACGATCTGGAAGGTGCGCGCCAATCCGAGATGGACGATCTTGTCGGGCGACAGTTTACTGATCTCGTGCCCGTCAAAGGTGATGGAGCCTCCGTCGGATTTGTAAACGCCGTCCACGACGTTGAAGAGCGTGGTCTTTCCGGCGCCATTGGGACCGATGAGGCCGACGATCTCACCTTTCCCCACAGTGAAGCTGACCTTCGACACCGCAACCAGCCCGCCGAAGCGCTTTGTTACGTCGCGCACGTCCAGCAAAGCTGTCATTCGACCACCTCCCGCGAGCGCGGCAGCAGCTGGTAAAGCCAGCCGATCAGACCGCCTGGGCGCGAACAACACCACGATCAGCAACAGTCCGCCGGCAATGACTAGGTGGAAGTTCGAGAGCTTGGGAGAGGTGAGGAGGTACGATCGCAGCCGTTCGTACAAGCCCGCGCCAAGCGCCGCGCCCACGACCGAACCCTGGCCGCCGAGCATGAGCATGACGATCCCCTCGAGCGAGAGCAGGAACTCGAAGGCGATAAAGGGATCGATCATGCCATTCTTATAGAACATAAGAGCCCCGGCGATGGCCGGCAAGAACGCGGATACACTATAAATGATGGCCTTGTAGACGGTGGCGTTGACTCCGAGGACGATGGCAGCACCCTCGTTTTCCCGGATGGCGAACAAACCCAGACCGAACTTTGAAATTTTGATGGCCAGGCTCAAAATCAGGGAGAGAGCCATGACTCCGATCACGAGGTAGTAGTCGATCCAGAGCGCGTGCATTGCGCCGCCAAGTTTCTCATAGGCCTCGAAGGACAGGTACATTCCTGTCGATCTGCCCCAGGGATCGAAGTTGGAGACAAACGCCCGCACGGCCTCAAGAATTCCGATGGTGGCCAGAGCGAAATAAGCGCCGCGAAGCCGAAGAATTCCCAGCCCGAATACCAGGGCAACAAGGCTGACCGCACAACCCGCAGCCAGTGCCGCAGGCACCAGCGGCCACGCCCGGGCCGAGGTGAGGTAGAAACCGATGTAGCCTCCCAGTCCATAAAAGACGATATGGCCGAAGTTCACATATCCGGTGTAGCCAATCATCAGGTTCAGGTTGCTGGCTAGGATGATGGCGACTGCGACCAGGACGAGGTCCTCGCGCAAGAGGACGTTGTCGCCATGCATCGGCAGATATAGGAACAGCCCTGAAACGATAAGGATGACCCAGAAAAGGGGACGCCTCAGGATCATGCGGTTGCCCTCCCGAAGATGCCCCGCGGGAAGGCGACCAGCACGATCACGAAGAGACCAAATTCGATCAGAGGAATCCAACTGATCGCGATGAAAGGCGTCACCGCTCCCTCCAATAAGCCCAGTAGCACGCCGGCAACGAGCGCGCCCAATGGCTTGCCCAGTCCCGCAAGGACCGTTACCACAAAGCTTTTGAGCTGGTAGTTGGCGCCGGAGAGAATCGTGAACGGAAACAAAGTGGATACGAGTGCGCCCGAGGAGGCGGCCAGTGCCATGCCGATTCCGAAGGCGATGGCCAGGATGGCCGTCGAGGAGATGCCCATCAACTCGGCGGCTTCACGATTTTCAGCCACTGCGCGGATTGCCTTTCCCATGCGTGTGCGGTAGAGGAACAATTCCAGTGCAAGGGCGATCACAACTGCCGAGATCGCAGCCGCAATGTGGTTGCCGGTAAACGTGTAATTCCCGATGGTGATACCCGGCAGGCTAAAGTTGACGTTGTACGGACTCGTGCTCCACAGAGCGGTTCCGAGACCGATGATCATCATGTTGACGGCGAAAGTAGAAAGCAGACTCATCAACATGGGACGGCCAATCATCCGGTGTACCGAGATCCAGTACACAATGATGCCGAAGATGAATCCCCCCGCAATGACCGGCAACATCAAGACGTATACATTGACGTGAAAGGCAGTGCTCAGCAGATACATGCCAAACATGCCCAGCGCTATGGTAGCGCCATGGGTGAGATTGATGACATCCATCACCCCCCAGATCAGACTTAGACCCATCGCAGCCAAGCCGTAGATTGACCCTACGAGCACGCCATCGATCAAGGAGGCTAAAATGCCAGACATATCTCACCCTCTGCGCCCAACTTGTGTCGCTCGACTTGCGCTGTAAATGGTGCTGCAACTATCAGCGAATCGGGTACACGAAGTTAGCGCTCTTTCCTGCCAGGGGCCATACCACTTGTTTCTCCATCTTGCCGGACTTATCTTTCTGCCACTGGGCTAAGACCATGGCATGTCCGATCTGCAGACCGTGTTCATTGGGTGCGGTGGAGAATTTCGTCTTCCCATAGAAGGTCGTAATGTCAGTAGCGTTCAGCGCCTGCGCAACTTTCGCGGTATCCGTGCTGCCAGCCTGTTCGATCGCTCGCTGCAAGATCAGGCCGCATGCGTATCCTCCAGCCGATTCGTAGCTGGGAGGGCTGTTGTAACGTCCGGAATATGCCTTGGCGAACGCTTCCCCGCTGGGTCCGTACTGGGCTTTGAATGCCGACTGCGGTTCCCACTGTGAGGGCACGGTGACGCCCAGTCCTGCGTCGCCGAGTTCAACCCACTGTGGGCTGTCGGGAGCGACGAGGAGGGTGATCATCTTCATGCCGGCCTTGCGGCCAGAAAGCTGGCGCGCCAGGGTTGAACCATCAGCATAGTGACCGCCGCCCAGCAGGACGGTCGCCTTTGAGGCAACCACTTTGTCCAGGATGGCGCTGAAGTCGGTCGTACCCGGAGCATAGGGCTCACTGAAAACCACGTTGAAACCGAGTTGTTGGGCGTAAGCTTTGGCCGGGGTCGCCACTGCCACCGAGAACGCGGCGTCCTCATACACGAAAGCGACAGTGGCTTTCGGGTCTTTGGTCTTCAACGCATCCAGCGCCGACTTCAGGTATTCCGGAGCGGGCGCGAACATCTGATAAAGATAATGATTGCCAAGCTTGTAGGTCTTCTCCTCCGCGGCGCCGGTGGTGAGCATGATCTTGCCATATTGCTCGGTAACCACGGCGGCAGTTGCGGTAAGACCCGATGAATAGGGGCTGAACATGAAATCCGACTTGTCCTGCAGGATCAAGCGCGAGTACAGCTGTTGCACACGCTTCGAGTTGGACTCGTCATCGTAGCTGACCAGCTGAACCTTATAGCTCTTGCCACCCGCCTTGATGCCGCCAGCCCCATTGACCTGGTCACGCCAGAGTTCGAAACCGCGGTACTGCTCTGTCGAATCGACGTTCAGCGCACCGGTTTTGGATACCGTAAAGCCGACCGTGATCTGTTGAGCGAAGCTTGAGGCGGCAAGGAACAGGAAGACAAGAAACACACTGATTCGTTTCACGACTCACCCCCAGTTTGAAGTGTGTAGCAGCATAGCATGACGTAAGTTGCTGGTGAACAGATGAGTTTGGGAACACCTTTCATCGAAACCTCACGTCAAAACACCAAATTCCCCGGACGACGTCCAGCACAACTTAAAGGATGCAAAAGCTTTCGAATCTGTTAACTGCGTACGCGCAACACGGGGCAAGGCGCTTGCGCTACCACGCGGTAAGCGATCGATATTGGCACCTGGAAATGCGAAAGCGTCCCCTCGTAAGCGTGTGAGCCCAGGATGATCAGATCCGCGTTATTCTCGGACGCCGCATCCAGGATCGCCCGCGAAGGCTCACCAACGGTGACCAGCGTGTCGGACTCGCACCTGTGTCGATGTTCGGGAGGAATCAACGCGCTGAGATGCTGGTGATATCCCATGATGATTTCGTTTGAGATTGCCTCTGAAGTAGCAGGTGCGTGCATCAGAACCACCCGGGCATGGCTCACTTCGCCGAGCGAGATTGCGTAGGGCAGCGCCTTGAGCGACTCGGGAGAGAAATCAGTCGCGTACAAAATCCTTGAAAGGCCGCGATCGCTCCCCAACATTGTGTGCGCTCTTGGCGAGACGCTCAGGACCGGGCATGGGGCCAGGTTGAATATGCGCTGCGCCACAGAGCCCATCAGCAGCTTGCCGACAGGACTGCGACCACGAGTGCCCACGACAACGAGGTCGATGTGCTTTTCCTCGATCATGGCTGCCAGAACTTCCCACACTTGCCCTTCACCTACTACCGTTTCATAGTTGCACCCGCCCAGAGACGTGTTTGCGACGAAATCCCGCAACCGCGCTTCTGCCTCCCGTAACTTCCCGGTTCCCGGCTTCTTTTGCACGACTCCTTCAGCTTGTGTGGCGACGGAAATTACGTGGGCTACCACCAGAGAGGCACGGTAGTAATTGGCCAGCAAGGCAGCGAAAGTTGCGGATGCCACGGAGGAGGAGGAAAAATCGGTCGCGAGAAGAATACGAGTGAACGAGGGAATCGCGACGGATTCCGATGCCAGCCGTTCGCCTGAGTCCGACATAGAACGCCTCCTTTGCCAGAGGTTCTCCACATAAGACGACCACAACAGTGGATGCAAACCGAACCGCATTACTGTAACAGAGATTGCAGGTTGCGGGATAACGGACTCCGTTTACCTACGTTTATGAGTCCGGCGGCACGGTGGTCGGCTTTTTTTTGAAACCGGGTCGCGGCTTTTTCCGCGCCCTGTCTAGCGACGCGTTTCTCGTTGCGCAAAGCAGCGCCCGTTCAAGGCACGCGTCAGGCCGACATAAGGCGAGTTGTGCTGTCGCTCTTCACGTCCACTGGATTTGCCGTTCAGTTATGTCCTGTCGTTGTTCGCTGCACAATTTAACCGCTTACTTAACGGACTTGCGACTTATGCACGTATAAGAAAGTGCGCGCTTGGTGCCGGACCGACATTACTGTTCGGTCTTTCACTTCGGGGCGCGTCAGTTATGGCCGCGCTGTCGGTGTTATCAACGTGATTATCAAGCAGTATTGCTGCTTGACATAAAGCTCCTTTTATTCCAATGTATTCGGCGTGATCGGGGCAGCCTCAAATCCATTACAACACCTGCTCTTCCGACGAAAGTTGGAATAGGCGATGAATTGATCACTGCAAATTGACACTCGTTTGGCCGCTGTACGATTCGCGAAAAAGTAGAGCATAGGAGTTTAGGAGGAAGAAATGAATAGACCTAGACGGTGCAGAACTTTCGCAGTAATCCTGATTTTCTCGCTGCTTGGTTCCTGTCTTCTCATGGGATCCGAAGGCGAATCGAAAAAAAGGAAGAAAGCGCACGAGACAAAAGCTGCAGAAACCAAGGCATTAGAGCAACAGCTCAAGACAATGCAGGATCAGCTGAGTCAGCAGCAGTCGGCGATTAAGGATCAGCAGGACAAGATTACAAACCTTCAGCAGCAACTGCAGACAAGCAGTTCGCAGTTGCAACAGCAGTCGAGCCAGACCCAACAAATACAAGACGAAGTCAAGGCAGCTAACCAGAAAGCTACTGCCGCTCAGGAATCCGCGGCGGCTGCAAACTCCGGCGTAACGGAAGTGAAGGCTGAGACCACGACGGTGTCGCAGAGCCTCAAGGAGAGTCAGAAGAGTCTGGACAGACTTCTGAATCCCGAGAAGTATCTGCCGGTACCGACAGTGGTTCAGGCGGCCGCCCCGGTACGCGTACTTCCAGTCGATGCGCCTAAAAAGGGCGCGTTGGTTCCGGCCTTCAGGATTGGTGCGATACGGGTCACACCGTATGGCTTCATCAAAGCGACGGCAGTTGAAGATTCAAGCTCGCCGCGTGGAGATGATTTCCCACTCCCAGGCTTCTTGAATACAGACACCGGCCCCAACACGAATCCGGAGTTCCACGTCAAGGCGCGCTCCACTCGTATGGGCTCCAACTTCGAATGGCCCGACATGTCGAAGAACTTGACCTTGACAGGCCGAATCGAAGCCGATTTCGAAGGCAACTTCAGCCGCGTCGACAACCGGAACGTATCTTCAATTCGCAGCAGTGCACCCCAGTTGCGGTTGGCTTACGCGAGGTTAGATTATGCAGCCACCGACAAGACCGACGTCTTCTTCGAGGGCGGCCAGAACTGGACCATCTTCGGCTCCAGCATCCTGCCAAACCTGCTTGAAACAACGGGCCTCGGCGTCTACTATGGCGACACCTATGAACGTAGCCCCCAGTTTAGATTAGGTTTCGTACAGAAGATGGGCGGCTCACGCAAATTCACGGTTACTCCAGAAGTCGCGATCATGATGCCCAGCGAAGGCATCCTTCCGACAGATCTCGGAAACCAGCTGGGATATGGCGAGCGCGAAGGGGCGGACTCAAACCGTCCCGAGTACGAGTCAAGAGTCGTAGTCCAGTTCCAACTCGACAAGGCGCCTGGGGTTGCACCTGCACAGTTACTTGTGTCTGGCTACTCGTCGCGTCGTGAAGCAGTCGTTACCCGCGCTGCATTGACCACCGCGGGGGTACCGCTTACTGCCTACCCGAGAGGCGCCACTTCCAGTAGTGATGGCTATGGCGTACAGGTCGGCGGCAGCCTTCCAACCCGCTGGGCCACTCTAACCGTCAGTGCATATCGCGGAGGTGACATGAGATTCTTCTTCGCGGGGCAGCTTCTCTCCTTCTATACCGATACAACCGGGCTGACGGGCATCCATGACGCTACTGCGGTGGACGGCAATACTGTGGTATTTGGCACCAATGCCGCGGGAACTGTCGTCGCCGCGGCGCAGCGCCCGGTAAGAGCCTACGGTGGTTTTGCCGAGCTTGGATTCCCACTGTCGCGCTGGTTCCACGCAGACCCAGCGGGTCACAATGCAGGATGGCAGCTTTTCCTGCATGCTGGATTGGACGAAGCAAAGAAGGCTGACTTCATCAAAGCCAAATCCCCCGGGATCCTCACGAACAGTGCAGGCCCCCAGAAGAGCACTGTGGCCGCGGCCACTATGTACTACAAATTCAACCGGTGGTGCCAGTTTGCGTTTGAAGAGTCAATGTATCAAAGCTACGCTCTTCCGAACGCCGCTGGACTTTTCACCGCTGCTACATCAGTTGCTGGACATCCACAAGAACGGTGGAGAGATCGTAGGGAAGAGTTTGGACCGATCTTCACCTTCTAATTCAAACCCTCTGGACTGGAATGGGCGGGAGCAATTGCCGTCCATTCCAGATGTTTGGTATCTTTGATCCCCGAATGGAATTCAACTGGGTTGTCTGCGCAAACCCAGAAATGGAATGAGATTATGAAGCGAAGCGTCGTCTTTTTTGTTTTAGCTCTAGTTCTTCTGCCTGTTTCTTTGATCGCGGCCAACAAATCCTCAGATGACAATTCGATCATGATCAAAGTACTTCGCGCAAAAACTGGCGCATTGCAACCGAGCTCCTCAACGGTTTCCGAAGGCTGCGGCCAAGCTGATTATTCTGCCTATTGCATGCACTCGGCCGCTCAGTTTGTGCAGAATAAGATGGTTGTAGAAAGCGAGGATGGACGGAAGTTCACGATTGCGTGCACGATTGAGAGCAAATGGTCGAACTGCATTCCGCTGCCAGTGGGAGAATCCTTCCGGGCACGAGTAGAGAAGGACGGCCTGTCCGTGGTTTATCTCGGGTCCAAAGGCCAGCCCCGCGCCCAGAAATACAGGGTCTCCCCGGAAGCCGCATTTGATGCGCCCGCAGCCGAGAATTAGGCCCATCCTGTTACAGTCTTTGCCCCCGAAATTCGGTGCCACTGAGGTGAGCAGTCGCCCGAAGTGCATCTAGTAACATTCTTTCCTCCACAGATATCTGCTTCCCGAAACACACATTCCATTCCTTGAAAAATAGAGAGGCGCGGAGCCAATGCCCGCGCCTCAAACGCGCAGAAGGTTGTTTACCCTTGCGCCGGGTGCAGGACGCGGAAGGTGCTTCCTGCATTTGACCAGATCAGCACCATGGCATCGCTGTCCTTCGGGACACTGGAGAGTGCTTTCTGCACGTCGGCAGCGGACTGCACCGGCTGGCGGTTGACCTCCGTGATTACCTCGCCACGCTGCAGACCGGCGTTGTCGGCTGGGCTGCCGGGAGTGACTTGTTCGATCACGGCACCGCGAACCTCATCCCCGGCTTGCAACTGCTGACGGAGCTCCGGGGTCAGATCGGCGAGACCGATACCCCAGCGCGGTTTGCCATGGCTGGCATCGGCGCTTTCGCTGTCGCGGTCCCCTTTGTTCATAGCCTGGAGCGTAACCGGCACGTCCACAGAACTGCCGTCGCGCACGGCTTTAATGTGAACGGTGGTTCCGGGCTGTTTTTGTCCGACTTCGACCTGGAGTTCACCGGCGTCGCTCACGGTCTTTCCGTTGAGTTCAGTAATAACGTCGCCGACCTTCAGACCTGCTTTAGCAGCTGGGGAGTTTGGTTCGACCTGAGTGATGACTGCGCCAGACGCGTTGTTGACATGGAAGAACTTGGCTTCGTCAGGGGTAACGTCGCTGATGCCGATGCCGAGATATCCATGGCTCACCTTTCCGTATTTAATCAGGCTGTCAACCGTGGGGCGCACAATCTGCGTGGGAATGGCAAAGCCCATGCCGGAAAAGCCCCCGGTCTCGGAGACCAGAAATGTGTTGATGCCGATGACTTCACCGTTTGCATTGACAAGCGGCCCGCCCGAGTTGCCCGGGTTGATGGCCGCATCCGTCTGAATGAACTCGCCGGGGGAGCGGCGGTTGGAGGCGAAGGGATTGGGACGGTTCAGAGCGCTGATAATGCCGCGCGTTACCGTAAAGCGGAATCCCAGCGGATTGCCGAACGCAAGTACGGTTTGTCCGGGATGCAACTTTGTAGAGTCTCCCAGCGGCACGCTTGGTAGATTGGTCCCGTCGACCTTGATGACGGCGAGATCCGTGAGCGGGTCGGCGCCAACTAGCTTTGCAGGGAGGATTCGCCTGTCGGTCATGGTGACGCGAATGTCCATTGCGCCATCGATGACGTGGTTGTTGGTCACGATGTAACCATCGGGCGAAATGATGACACCGCTGCCAAGACCATGCTCAACGCGAGGCTGCGGCTGCATGGGCATGCCGAAGCCGAATTGTCGCAGGCCGTTGTCGCCTTCCCCGGGCTCGACCATACCGGAGAGGTCGGCGGACCTTTTGGACGTGACGGTTACGTTGACGGTCGCCGGCGTCACGCGTGCGGCCAGAGCTTCCATCGCGTGATCCAGCGAAAGCAGCGCGCTGACGCTATTGTCATTGAGAGCCGCCGCAGCAGCGGCAGGCTCGGCGGCCCTTGCGGGGCTGGCAAATTCATAGGCTGCAAGCGAACAAGCCATCGCAACTGCTACGAGACCGATCCAGAGGCGACGATTGAGCGCTGCCTTACTCCAGTTCTTCATGTTGTTCTTTTCTCCTTGTCACACAAACTAATTGTTTAGTTAGTGAGAGCAAAAAAAATGCCCTCAGATTCTGAGAACAATGGCCGACTCCAACTGTCGCTCGGCAAAGTTCCCTGCTTCTACTCTCCAAATGCTCAGCCTCAAAAGCGTTAAGCCGGAGGCGTCATACTCGGTGGTTTGCAGAATCACGACAGTCTCCTGGCTGGACGCAGTCTTCTCTACTTTTTTTGCACGCGTCACCATCGGCTTGCGTCGCTGTGCCGCTCTTGAGGATAGCGGGAGCGGAGCTTGATTCGGATTGAAAGCGGCCGGAATCGCCCGAGGCTGGGGCGCATGAGCAGGTCTTGGAACTACGGGCGTCAGGCTTGAGTCGCTAGCTCCATCTGCGACAACGGGCGGTGCCTCTTGTTCGGCCACTTGAATTGGACGCAAAAGGTTTTCACTCGTTTGATTCCTGAAAGCGACCAACCGCGGTACGTACGGGGCCGCACCGAAGGCGAGCACAAGCAGCCCAGCGCTCACACCGAGAGCCGGTTTCCATGAGTCGGTGCGGCTTGGCCGTTCAGCATCGAGGATTTGCGCCAGGCGCAGTGACATCTGGCGCATCTTGCTGACCAGGGTCTGTGCTAAGGCCAAGCCTCGGGCGTTTTGCATTTTTTCGGCAAAGGAGATCAGTGCTGATGCGTACGCTCTGGGGCTTGCAGTCTGTTCGAGAACCATGTCGTCACAGGCGATTTCACGCTCGAGCGCGAGACGATTGTCAATCCACCAGACGGCTGGGTGGAAGAAGAACAGAGCCTTCACAATCTGCTGGGCAAAATTGGTCCAATGATCCCAGCGGCGAAGATGGGCGAGCTCATGAAGCAGAACTACCTCGATCTCACGAATTGAGAGCTGAGGCAAGAGCCGAGCCGGAAAAACAATGGCAGGCCGGAAGAAGCCAAGTGCTGCCGGAACAGTGACATCGCTGGAAACGCACAGTTGCACTTGGTGACGGGAACCGAAGTCAGAAAAGATCCGGGCGATTGCAGGATCAAGGCGAGAGAGGCCCACGTCCGAGCAACGGTTCCGGAATTGATGCACGCGCCACAGCCCGACGGACAACCTGACGAGCATTAGGGCGGCACCGGCAACCCACATTGCGAAGAGAAAGAGAGCCCACCGGCCAGAGAGAGTAAATTCTCGGTGCAGGTTTGCGGGAATGAGAAACGGCCGAGGTGCGGCATGTAAGTCAAACGCAGCAAAAAATGGAAGCGCGACAATCCCCAGAAGTGCCGAAAACCAAATAGCGAAACGGGTTCCGGCATTCCGCCGGCATACGAGACGGGACAAAAGCCAGACCAGGCCGGAAAGAATGATGCCTTCGGCCGCAGTGTTCAGCAGACGTTCGGTGAAGAGACGTGCCAGGGCTTGCAGCTCCGAAGCGCTCATTTCGCATCACTCCGTTCCAGCATCTCGCGCAAGCGTCTCAGTTCCTCGGGATCGATCGCCTCATCCTGCAAGATGTTGAGCACCAAGGCCTCGTGAGAGTTGCGGAAAAAGCGCCCGACCAGATGCCGAATCTCGGAACGCGTAGCCTCCTCGCGTCCGATGAGGGGGGCGTAAACGTGTGCGCGGCCGTCCTTCGCGTGCTTTACGTAACCTTTTCTTTCCAGAACACGGACTGTGGTAAGGACGGAGTTGTAGGCCAAAGCGGAACCCAGCCAATCCAGAACCTGCTGGACTGTGCCTGAGCCCTTGCGCCAGAGCACATCCATAATGCGGAGCTCGGCTTCGGTCAAGGTTACGGACTGCTTTGGCGGCATTCTTGCTCTCCTGCAGTATGAGACGCGCGACTCCGCGAAAGGTAACTAAATATTTAGTTTCCGGGAGCATTTCAGGCAACTGAGGAACATTCGAGGCCGGTACTCGGCTTGTGTGCGCCGATCAACGAGGGAAAAACAAAGCAGAATAACCAAACGCGACGCCTTCCGGCGAACCATGCGGTCCCGCAATGCGTCAGATAACAGTTACGTTCAGCGGCACGCCTGGTGGCTGCACAATTGCGAGAGCTGGGACAAGACGTGGGAATTGGTCAGCACACACGGCGTAGCACGCTGATTGTCGCGGCGCTGTGCATCCTGACCCTGAGCTTCACGACCCGGTTCGTAACTCCTCTTACTACCTTTTTGACTCCGTCCACATCCAAGTCACACATGGTGAGATCCATTGACCACCGGACAGTCGAACCGAAACGGACGCACCTCGACCGGGTTGTAATTCAACAGGCATCTTCAACGATCGATTTCGGCATTGTTCCATTCACCTCTTTCGAATCCTGCCCACTCCCGGCAGAATCTCGTCTTCCCAGTCCTGTGTTCACCGAAGGTCTGTACGTTCGGCCTCCTCCTTACCCCGAATTCCTTGTGTTGTAGTTTCCTTTGACGGCACGGCCCGCGCAACCGCATTGGTCGCGTGAGTTCCGGAAGATGGTACGCATGG
This sequence comes from uncultured Acidobacteriota bacterium, assembly GCA_963738165.1. Taxonomy (GTDB): domain Bacteria; phylum Acidobacteriota; class Terriglobia; order Terriglobales; family Acidobacteriaceae; genus TOLSYN. The sequence goes on along the minus strand of CAVTVE010000012.1, from coordinate 143,970 downwards.
CTCTTAAATCTCCCGTTTTTGGCGAGGATCTTGATGCTCTCCGGCGCATAGACACTTGTACGCTCTCTGACGCGATCGAGACATTTGAGGTGAGGCTGCGTAATACAGGTTTTGCCAATGCCAGCGTTCAGTGCATCTTCCATGATCTGCCGCCCATGGTAGGCTACGCGGCTACGGGCCGTCTGCGCACGGTTGAGCCTCCAATCGCGGGAAGCTCGTATCACGACCAGCCGGAGTGGTGGAACAGCATTCTCCAAATACCTTCGCCGCGAATCGTAGTTCTGGAGGACATGGACAAACCGCCGGGCGTCGGCGCATTTGTCGGTGGTGTTCACGCGGCAATATTAAAAGCACTCGGTTGTGTCGGATACGTGACGGATGGCGCGGTTCGGAAGCTGCCGCGGGTGCGTGAGCTCGGATTTCAATTATTTGCAGGAAACGTTGCCGTCTCCCACTCATACGCGCACATCTTCGACATTGGCGCAGTGGTGAAGATCGGCGATCTTGAAGTACGTCCAGGTGACCTTCTGCACGGGGATCGCCACGGACTGTTGACGGTTCCGAGAGAAATCGCTTCGCAGATTCCCGCGGTCGCGGCGAAGTTACTACAAGGCGAGCAAAGAATCATCGACGTCTGCAACTCGCCGGAATTCTCAGTAGATAAGCTACGGCACGTACTTAAGGATCGAGGTTAATTGTTAAACGAGTTAAGATTGCTGGCCGGAATGCCAGAGAGGCTAGTATTTGGAGCTACTCAAGAAACATCCAGGCGGAAACCGTTTCCGGGCATGCCTACCGGACCGCGTTACCTATGGCAACTTGGCTCTCGCCATTTTGGTCGCGCTAGGCTTGTTATCGTGCAGCCATAGTGAGCAAGTCAAGGCGAGCTCACCTGCAACCACGGTCGGTGTGACGGTTGTGGAAAAGAAAACATTGAGCCGAAGCATCACTTTGTCGTCTGAGTTAGTTCCGTTTCAGGAGATCGACGTATTTGCAAAGGAGTCCGGCTACATAAAGACCTTGAACGTCGATTATGGGTCCCATGTAAGAGCGGGCCAGGTGATGGCGACTTTGGAGATTCCGGAGTTAGAAGCACAGTTGCAAGAGGACCAGGCGGAAATCAAGAATGCGGCTGACCAAATGGACCGCGCGGAGCACGAGCTAAGACGCTACGTCGCGCAATACAATGCCCTACATCTTCAGTACACGCGTTTGAACGAAGTCTCAGAGGGTCAGCCCGGCCTTGTCGCACAACAAGAGGTGGATGACGCCCAGGGCAAGGACATGGCGGCTGCGTCTCAAGTGGATGCGGGCAAGGCCTCGTTGGAGGCAGCGCAGAGCCGGCTTTCCGTGGTCCGAGCCAGGCTGCTTCGCGATCAAACATTATTCGACTATTCCAAGATCGTCGCACCGTTTTCAGGCGTGGTCACCGACCGCTATGCAAACCTGGGAGCGCTCATGCAAGCCGGAACGAGTTCGAGCACGCAGGCAATGCCACTGGTGAAGTTGTCTCAAGACGATTTGTTCCGCCTCGTCATTCCTATTCCAGAGGCCTACGTTCGCTACATTCATATTGGCGACCGGGTCGATGTTCGCGTTCCTTCTCTCAATCGAACCTTACCGGGAAAAGTAGCGCGCTTCTCTGTCGACGTCCGGGAAGACACACGCACCATGCACACGGAAGTGGATGTTTCGAATCCAGGACGCGTCCTTATGCCCGGCCTCTACGCCGAAGCCGACGTCGCGCTCGAGCATCGCGACGACATTCCCACGGTGCCATTGCAGGCGATCAATCATGAAGGAGATCGAACCACGGTGTTTGTTGTGAATCATGCAGGGGAGATCGAAGACCGGCCGGTAACACTAGGAATCGAAACCGCCGCGGACGCCGAAGTTGTTTCCGGTTTAAACGCGGGCGAGCAAGTCGTAGTCAGTGACCGTAGTGGGTTGAAATCAGGCGAGAAAGTTCATGCCCAGGTTGTGCAGATCCCGCGCTATCAGGAATCGAAGTCAGAGTAGAGATCCACGGTTGCGGTGGATGCTGAGAGTGAGAGCTAATGTCAGGCTTTTCGATACGTAACCCTTATCTTATCGTCGTGATCTGCCTTGCACTGGTTGTCATTGGTGTTACAAGCCTGGCGCGGATGCCGGTGGATTTGTTTCCGACGATCAACCTGCCGGAAGTGGTCGTAGCTACTTTTTATTCGGGAATGCCACCGCAGGACATCGAGACCGATATCACCGATCCGCTGGAGCGCTTCTTCACTCTGGCCAGCGGCATCGACCATATGGAATCACGTTCACTTCTCGGCGTGAGTATTATCCGGATCTATTTTCAACCGGGAACAAACGCGGACGCAGACGTTACTGAAATCTCGAACCTCGCTCTGGCTGATCTCAAGCGCCTACCACCGGGGACCCTGCCCCCGGTGGTTTTGAAGTTCGATGCCTCCAGCCTGCCTGTCTGCCTAGTGACCCTGAAAGGGCAGAATTTAAGCCAGACGCAACTCCACGACATAGGACAATTTGCAATCCGTAACCAGATTGCTGTGGTGAAGGGTGCGGAGATTCCGCCGCCATTCGGTGGAAAATATCGTCAGATTATGGTCTACGTGGACCCTTACAAACTCGCGTCGCGGCAGTTGAGTCCGATGGATGTGGTGAACGCGGTAAACAGTTCTAATCTCATCCTTCCTGCTGGCGACGTAAGAATGGGACCGTACGACTATTACGTGTACTCGAATAGCCTGGTCACTGATATGGCTCAGCTAGGGCAGGTTCCCGTGAAGACCGTGGGAAATTCATGGGTGAGAGTAAATGACGTGGGCGCGGCAGAAGACGCCAATCAGATTCAATACAATATGGTGCGCGTGGACGGGCAGAAGTCGGTGTATCTCCCGATTATGAAGCAGGGTGGCGACACCAATACAATCCAAGTCGTAAATGGCATTCGCGATAAGATACGCCACCTGTTTGATATTCCCAAGCAGTTGATCGCGACCGTGGTGTTCGATCAGTCGGTATTCGTCAAGGAAGCGATCCGGACGCTGCTGCATGAAGGGTTGATCGGTCTCGCTCTTACCAGCTTGATGATCCTTGTTTTTCTGGGAAGCGTACGCGCAACCTCAGCGGTGTTTCTATCGATTCCGCTCTCTGCCCTGGCCACGTTCGTTGTTCTCAGTATGAGCGGCAGCACCGTGAATACCATGATCCTGGGCGGATTGGCACTGGCCTTTTCGCGCATTATCGACAATTCCGTGATCTCGTTGGAGAACATCTATCGTCATTTAGAGATGGGCGCCGCTCCCGCGACCGCCGCGGAGGCTGGTGGATCAGAGGTTAGCCTTGCTGTACTGGCGGCAACGCTTACGACGGTGGTGGTCTTCTTTCCTGTTACTTTTCTCTACGGTGTAAGTAAGTTCTTATTTTCGGCTCTTGCTCTGGCGGTGGTGATCTCGTTATTTGCTTCCTACATTGTTGCCATGACGGTGATCCCGCTGTTCTGTTCACGTTTTCTCAAGGCTGTACCACACGCCACACAAGAAAAACATGAGGAATATGAAATTGAACCAACCGCAGCAGCCGGCCGCTCCCGATGGGAGCGCTTCAACGCCGGCTTCAATCGGATGTTCAATAAACTACTGGACTCTTATGAATACTGGGTAAAGCGTGCGCTGATAAAACCGGGCCGCACGGTTGCCATCCTCATGGCCCTGTTTGTTGTGAGCCTGGCCATTTATCCGCTCCTTGGGTTGGCATTCTTTCCCAGAACTGACGCGGGCCAGTTCACCATCAACTTAAAAGTTCCGACGGGAACTCGCATCGAAGTTACTGAGCAGTATGTCGCAAAAGTTGAGGAGCTCATACGCCACGTTGTGAATACAAAGGACTTCAAGATGGTTGTATCCAACATCGGCGTAGTTCCAGACTTTTCGGCGCTGTACACCTCCAACGCAGGACCGTACACCGCTACCGTTCAGGTGGCGCTGAACGAACCACATCGCGTAAGCAGCTTTGAATATATGGATCGAGTGCAGAAAGAAATGACGAACCAGATGCCCGAAGTTCGGACGTTTTTCTCCAGTGGCTCAATGGTGGATGCGATTCTGAACACAGGAATGCCGGCGCCGATCGATGTGCAGGTAAGCAGCCCAGACCTGAACCAGATTTATGGAGTCGCGCAGGATCTGGCTAGCCGAATACGGCAACTGTCCGGCGTCGGCGAGGTCTATATTCCACAGGATCTGAACTACCCGGCACTGCGATTGGATGTGGACCGCGTACATGCTGCTGAACTGGGGCTGACGCAAAAGAATATCGTGGACAACGTCATCACTGCGCTCAACTCCAATTACATGATTGCGCCTAACTACTGGGTAGACTACAAAACTGGAAATGATTACTACCTGACGGTTCAGTTCTACGAGAAGGGACAAGCGGCGATCCACAATTTTACTGACCTGACCAACATCCCTCTTCGTGGTCCCAATGTAAAGAAGCCGACTACCTTAGCCAATGTGGTGCGACTGCAGAATATAGAAACACCCACAGAGATCGATCATTACCAGATTCAAAGGGTGGTAGACGTGTACGTAACACCATCAGGCGAAGCTCTTGGGAAAGTTGCAGATGAAGTAAAAGACGCTATCGGGCAGACACAGCTTCCGGAGAACGTTCGGCTGAATCTGCGAGGCATGGTGCAAGGCATGCAGGAATCCTTCCGCAGCTTTGCTATAGGCCTGTCGCTGTCAGCAGTACTTCTCTATCTCATCCTCGTCGCCCAGTTCAAGTCATTCAAAGATCCCATACTCATCATGCTTGCGATTCCGATGGGATTCATTGGAGTCTTGATTATTCTTCCCCTGACCGGGACGACCCTCAACGTGATGTCTCTGATGGGAGTGTTAATGCTCGTCGGGATATCAGCTTCCAATAGTATCTTGATCGTTGAATTCGCCCATCGCTTAGAAGAACAGGGAAAGTCGGTGGAGGAGGCAGTGATCACCGCCTGCCGCGTGCGCCTGCGCCCCATATTGATGACATCGCTGGCCACCATCATCGGCATGGTGCCCATGGCCCTTAAATTGGGGACAGGAAGCGAACAGTATGCGCCATTGGCACGCGCCATCATCGGAGGCTTGACCGCATCGGTTGTTCTTACAGTGTTTATTGTTCCGGCTGCCTACTTGCTCGTGTATCGCAATCGCCGGCCAGTGACTGGGTAATGCATTTCATCCAATTCAACTAGATTGGTTATGGCGGGTTTTCCAGCGAGAAGACTTACACATTTTCACACAGGGAAAATGAGAGTAGCTGACCGGGTTAAAGGCGAGTGAAATACCAAAAACCGTGATTCCACTTCCGGCTCTGATCTGCTAGTATTGTGTATCGACGTGTGGGGCTGGTTGCGGACAATTTCACGGCGATGAGCGGCCCCCGCTTCCCATGCGTTTTTCATCTGTAGAATCCGACGCTGACAACGATCTTTGTTTTTCGCGGTTGGCGCATTGTATGAATTGCTCGCTTTTCAATCATCGTAATGAAATCTAAAGTCGCAGCTTGTCGAACGTCGCACGCAACACTGGTCCCGTTGTTTTTGATTGTCATCGGGATATTTGTTTGGGGTGTGCAGTATAAGCTCTCGCTTTACGACCCGCCTGGTAGTCCCTCTCGATCCATTGCAGAAGCAAAGCTGCTATCGCCCAATGAGCGCACGGACATGGTTCAAACTGCCGCGCAGATTCATCCACGAGCAGTTCCATCACCGACGCCGCTTTTCCTGAGTGTTCTGATCGCTGCAGTTTGCCTGGGCACCCTGCGTCTACAGTTGGTTCGCGCGAAAGCATCGACTTCTCAAGACACGCGACAGACTTGCGATACCCTCTCCAGCTTCTTTTCGTTTCGCCCCCCTCCAGCATTCACTCTCGCTCAATAAGCTCCTCCATCGCAGCAAATGTTGTCCAGCACTTTTGGATTCAGCATTCGTACTTTGCTGTGGGAGCCACTCTCAGCCTTTAACCTGATTGATAGTTCAGAGGTGACTGCAACATGTACAAGCGATCTTTCATGATCATTCTCGGAGCCGGGACTTTGCTCGTGCTCACGGCTTTGGCCTTCTCCTTTGTTCGCAGCAAGGCAAAGCAGCCGCTTTCGACGCCAATTCCAACCGCTTTGATTATGCCCGTCACTCGCGGCAATCTCGCCAGCACGCTTACCGTTGCGGGCCAGTTCCAGCCTTACCAAGAGGTGGAACTCCATGCCAAAGTTTCGGGCTACATTCGCCGCATTAACGTGGATATCGGCGACCGCGTCCGTAGCGGAGAGGTCATTGCGACACTGGAAGTGCCGGAGTTGAACGCGCAGGTTGCCGCATCGCAGGCCACCATTCGGCATAACCAAGCTGAAATTGAGAGAGCTCAGAATCAAGTCGCGCTTGCTGAGGCAAACTATGCTGCCATCCACATCGGGAAAACGCGTCTGGCAGAGGTGGCGAAGCAGCATCCAGGGCTGGTTGCCGAGCAGGAGTTGGATGATTCTCTTGCGAAGGATTTAGATGCGCAGGCCAAAATCAATGTCGCCAAGTCTGCATTGAACGCGTCAAAGGAGCAACTCGAGGTCTCGCGCGCCGAGAGCCAGCGTATGACGGCGATGCAGGGATATTCGGTGGTCACAGCTCCCTTTAATGGTGTGGTCACGATGCGTTATGCGGACGTGGGCTCGCTCATTCAAGCAGGGACGTCGTCGAACACGCAATCGATGCCGGTGGTAAAGGTTGCGCAAAGTGATCTGTTGCGTTTGCGCATGCCAGTTCCGGAGAAGGACGTCCCTTACATTCAAGTGGGCAGCGCGGTTCAGGTGAAAGTCCAGGCCACAGGTAAATCCTTCACCGGCAAGATCGTGCGATTTACCCGTGAGTTGGATGTTTCAACCCGGACGATGCTTGTGGAGGTAGACGTTCCTAATTCGGACCAGACTCTAAGCACAGGAATGTTTGCGGAAACCGCGATTGTTCTTCAACAACAAAACGATGTGCTTTCGGTTCCTGAATCTGCGGTCATGAAAGATGATGGACAGCCGCATGTTCTAGTCGTGAACGCCGACAACAGGGTCGAAAAAGCACCCGTCACGCTTGGTATTCAAAGCGCAGATCGCATTGCCATTCTCAGTGGGCTAACTGATAAGCAGCCGGTCATCGTATCAGGACAACAAAACTATCAAATAGGGCAGAAGGTTCTTCCCAAGCAGATGACAATATCGATGCCCAAGCAGGAGGACAATCAGTAATGTCCTCTTTTGCAATCAAGTATCCGTTTTTTGTTCTCATGATGTGTTTGTCGATCGTCGTGGTGGGCCTCACGACGATTGTGCGCATGCCTGTCGATCTGTTTCCAGAGGTCAACATGCCAGTTGTCGTCGTGGCCACGTTCTATGCTGGTATGCCGCCTCAGCAGATCGAATCGGATATCACGAACAGCTACGAACGCTTTTTCACTCTAGGCAGTGGAATCGATCACATCGAGTCGCGCTCCCTGCCAGGCGTCAGCCTGATCAAAATCTTCTTTCAGCCCGGAACAGATAGCAACGCTGCAGTCAGTAGTATTTCCAATCTCGCCATGGCAAATTTGCGGCGTCTGCCGCCGGGAACTCTGCCGCCGGTGGTTCTGAAGTTCGATGCCGCCAACCTGCCGGTTTGTCTGATCACACTGAAGGGACAAGGGCTGAACGAGACGCAGTTAAAGGATCTAGCGCAGTTCAGCGTTCGCAACCAGGTGGCAAACGTTCCCGGAGCGTCCGTGCCACAACCATATGGCGGACGCTATCGCCAGATCATGGTTTATGTCGATCCGCTCAAACTTGAAGCCCACCAGATGAGTGTGATGGATGTGGTGGATTCACTCAATAAGTCCAACTTGATTCTTCCAGCAGGCGATGTGCGCATTGGTAACAAGGATTACAACATCTATGCCAATAGCCAGGTTCCGGTGGTGGATGAGATCAATGACCTGCCGTTAAAGACCGTAGGCAAGTCTTCCGTGATGGTGGCCGATATCGGCAAGGCGAAAGATGCCGGGCAGCTGCAAACTAACATCGTCCGCGTCGATGGCCAGCACTCTGTCTATATTCCAATATTGAAACAAGGTGGCAACTCGAACACAATCACCATTGTGAATGGTGTGAAAAGGGCTGTTGAGAATCTACTTGATATTCCAAAGGTCTTAAAGACGGACGTCGTCTTCGACCAATCCAGCTTCGTTAAGCTTGCAGTCAAGAACGTCATCAACGAGGGAACGATTGGACTCTGCCTGACAGCGTTGATGATTCTGCTTTTTCTGGGCAATGTACGGGCAACGATTGCTGTTCTTCTATCCATCCCTATCTCCTGCCTGGCAACATTCATGGGATTGAATCTTGGCGGCAGTTCGATCAATACCATGGTACTGGGAGGCCTTGCGCTGGCGTTATCCCGGCTGATTGATAACTCCGTTGTCGTGCTCGAAAATATTTTTCGCCATATGGAAATGGGCGAAGCGCCTGCCGTTGCGGCGGAGCGCGGTGGCAAAGAGGTGCAATTGGCCGTGCTTGCAGCGACGATCAGCACCAGCATCGTTTTTTTTCCTGTCGTGCTGCTTTTCGGGGTGAGCAAATATCTGTTCACCGCGTTGGCGCTTGCTGTTGTGCTCGCGCTTGCTGCTTCCTATCTCGTAGCCATGACAGTAGTGCCGCTGTTTTGCGCAAAGTTCATCACGCTTGGGCCTGAGCATCAGCATCATGTTCCTCCTGATGGTCCGATTGAGATCGAGGAAGACTTGGAATCAGGCACGATCACGCCAAGCAGGATTCAGGTCTTCCGAACGATCATTGAGCGATTCAATGCAGGCTTTCGTATCCTGCAAGACAAGTACGACAAGGCGATCGCAAAGTGCCTGGAGCGTCCGGTACTTGTGGTTGCGGTTTTCAGCCTGTTCGTGGTTTGCAGCTTTGCTTTGTATCCAATCCTTGGCAAATCTTTCTTTCCGCGCACCGATCCTGGCCAATTCGTCGTCAATGTCAAAGTGCCGGCAGGAACCCGCATTGAGGTCACCGACCAGTACATTGCAAAAATGGAGCAGGACGTTCGCAGCGTGGTTGCTCCGCAAGATCTCAATATGATCGTCTCAAACATCGGCATCACTCCGGATCTTTCTGCAATCTACACGTCGAACTCCGGCATGCACACCGCGTTCATTCAGGTGAGCCTGAAGGAAGAACACAAGACAGGAAGCTATGCCTACATGCAAAAGGTTCGCGAAAAGCTAGCGGCGGACTTCCCGGATGTCTCGACGTACCTTCAGGCCGGAGGCTTGGTCGATTCGGTGGTCAATCAAGGCAAGCCCGCTCCGATTGACATTCAAATTGGCGGAAACGACCTTTCGCAGGCCTATGCGATCGCGCAGGCCACTGCCGCCAAGGTGAAACAGCTCGACTCAGTCAATGACGTGCTGATTCCTCAGGATCTGAACTACCCCGGACTTGAGCTGAACATCAATCGCGAACGCGCCAGCCTGCTTGGCATCTCGCCAAAAAATGTGGTGGATAACGTCATCACCGCACTTACCTCCGATGGCATGATCTCACCTAGCTTTTGGGTTGATCCGAAGAGCGGTAACAGTTATATGCTGACGGTGCAATATCCAGAATCACAAATCCAAACCCTGACCGACTTCAAACAGATCCCGTTGCACTCGGCAAACAACAGCAACACAACTCCGCTGGAGTCGGTGGCGGACATAAAGAAAATCAATACACCGACAGAGGTGGATCACTACCAACTACGTCGCGAGTTTGACATCTACGTCATGCCGAAGGAAGAAGACTTGAGTCGGGTCTCTCGCGAGGTCAACTCGATCGTTGGACAAATCCAAAAGCCCGATGGCGTTACTGTCAAAGTACGCGGAGCTGTCCGGGACATGGATCAATCCTTTTCCAGCTTTGGTATCGGACTCATCCTCGCGGTGGTTCTCGTTTATCTGATTTTGATGGCGCAGTTCGCATCTTTTTCCGATCCGTTTGTCATTCTGCTGGCGGTTCCACCTGGACTTTCAGGGGTACTGATATTCCTGCTGTTGACCGGCACGACACTGAACGTGATGTCGTTGATGGGTGTGGTTATGATGACTGGCATCGCCGTATCGGACAGCATCCTGATCGTGGAGTTTGTCGGCACTCTCCGGAAAAGTGGCATGGAGCTAAAGCTCGCCCTGGCAGAAGCGTGTAAAGTACGTCTGCGGCCAATTCTGATGACCACCTTGGCAACCATCCTGGGACTGATTCCAATGGCGCTTGCTCTTGAGCCGGGAAGCGAACAATACGCGCCGCTGGCACGGGCGATTCTGGGGGGGCTAACCGTCTCAGGGTTGGTCACCGTCTTTCTGGTGCCGGCCGCATATCTGCTGATCCATCGCAACGAAGAGCACGGCCTGGACGAATACTACACAGAAGAACTTTCGTCAGCCGCGCAGGAGGAATTGCTATGAGGTCACGACGGACCATCAACGTATCACTGCTCACAGTGGCCCTGTTCTGCTCTGGACTGCACGCGCATTCCATCCCTTCGGCCTTACCGAACGCGCCGTCGGCAAAGACTCCGCCGGCACAGACGAGCGGGCCAGCGCCATCTCAGCCAACATCAAGTTCGTCTACCGGGAACCCTCAACTTCTGACGCGTCAGCAGGCAGAACAAATCGCGCTGACCAACAATCCTGCCATCCACATCAGTCAGTTGCTGGCCAAGGTTCAGCACCAGTTTGTGCGTGAGAGACGTGCCGATGAACTACCTACCTTCAATGGCAATGCGACTGTAGTGGGCGCCAACAATGCGAGCAGAATTTCCAGCGGCTCGCTGGCCGCATCCAGACTGCTGAATCACGCTGGCGAGGGCGTGGAACTGCGCCAGTTGGTCACCGATTTCGGACGCACCGCCAATCTGATCGCCTCAGCAAAGCTCCAGGAAAAAGCTCGTTTGGCGGACGCAGAAGCCAGCCGTGAGGAGATCGTGCTGGCCACCGATCAGGTTTTTTACCAGACACTCGAAGCCCAGGCAACTCTCAAGGTTGCAATGCAGACAGTCGCAGCGAGGCAAACGTTGACGGATCAGGTAAGCGCACTTGCCGCATCGAAGCTACGCTCTGACCTGGATCTCAGTTTTGCGCAAGTCAATTTATCGCAGGCACAACTGCTCCAATTGGACGCGCAAGATAACTTAGACTCCGCAAAGGCGGCTTTTAGCGCGGTTCTGGGCTTTGACAAACAGATGGATTATGAACTCGTCGACGACTCTAACCCCCTGCCGCCGTTACCCCCTGACTCTGGCGCTCTCATCGCGCAGGCCATGGCGAATCGGCCGGATCTGCAATCGTTAACTTACAGTGAACGTGCCGCGCAAAAGTTCAGCAAGGCCCAGCGTGATCAACTGCTCCCTACAATCAGCGCGCTGGGAGAGGTGGGCCAGACACCCTACGGCACGCCGCAATACTTTATAAGTACCTGGTACGGCGCTGTCGGGGCAAATCTCAGCATCCCGATCTTTGACGGTTTCCGCTTCAGGGCGCAGGCGGCTGAGTCGAAGCTGCAGGCCCAAGCGGCCTCAGAGCAGACCCGCGCTCTTCGTGATCAGGTGGCTCGCGATGTTCGCATTGCATGGCTCAATGCGAATACCTCCCTGCAACGCGTGACCGTTACCGCGGCACTGCTGAAAGAATCGAATACCGCGCTCGACCTTGCCAGCACGCGCTATAAATTTGGACTCAGCTCGATCGTCGAACTAAGTCAGGCCCAGCTTCAGCAAACCGAAGCAGCGATCAGCAATGCCAGGGCGCGGGAACAATATGATCTGACCATTGCCGCCTTGAACTTTCAGATCGGACTTCACCCCTGAGCTTCGCTCTTCCCTCGCGGACTGCGCTCTGACATTCAGGACGCAGTCCGCTCCTCGCAGTTATGTTCCTGTCGAACATCCAGCCTACAGCTAACCTGAAGTTCATTTGCGTGCCTCGTCCTGCATCGGCCTGCCGGACTGGATGCCACTCTTGTTTTCTTTCGCTTATCCGACGTCCGCAACGTGCGGCGCTTGAAAAAAGTCGGGGTAGGGCAGAAAAAAGATCATCTAACCCACTATGAACGACATTGTTATCTTGCGCGTGGTAAGTCTGGCACTTACGAGAACGGGAGCTTGAATATGAAAAAAACAATGTTGCTTTTGTGTGGTGTGTTTGCGCTTTCGGCCGTTTTGGCCGCCCAAACCAACATCCCCGTCGGCACGATCCTTCCGGTCAGGCTGAGTTCTTCGATTGATGCGAAGAGCGGCAAGCCCGGAGACAAGGTCACTGCAAAAGTTGCGCAGGAAGTTCCGTTGTACAACGGCGCCAAAATAAAAGCGGGTAGCCGGGTTATCGGGGAGGTTCTGGCAGTTACTCCACCACAGAATTCCCAACCAGCAGCGATTGAACTTCGCTTTGACCAGATCGAGATCGCCGGGAAGATGATGCCAATCTCAACCGATCTCCGTGCAATCGCGTCGCCTGACCAGGTACGCTCAGCTCAGGAACCAACCGCCGGGACCGATCGCGGCTCGATAGCGTTGTGGGACTGGACGACGGTGCAGATTGGTGGAGATGTGGTATACCGCGGCGGCGGGCCGGTGGCAAGCGGTGTGGAGACCGTTGGAACCCCGGTTTACGGAGAAGCGTCGTGGGGTGTCTTGGACCGAGTCTCCTCCAGCCCAGGCAGCCCTTGTCGTGGTCCGATTGCGGAAAACGACAACCCTCAGGCACTCTGGGTGTTTTCACACGACGCATGTGGAGTGTACGGTTATGACTTCACGGTCGCGCACGCGGGTCGCAAGACAGATAAGATCGTGCTTGAATCCCAGAATGGCGACCTCCGCATTCAGCGCGGCAGCGCAATGCTGCTTCGGGTAAATGGGGACACACATCTCACGCAAAATTGAGGTTGTCTCCAAGTACGCAGGTTTTGGCCAGAGACGAAAAAGGGAGGCGCCATTAAGCGGCGCCTCCCTGTACTGCGTGGTGTTATTACGGCAGGTAGTAACGGAGCGAGGTAAACGCCATGCTCTCGTTGGCCTTCGGGGCCGTGGTGGTTGCTCCAGGATTCGTGTTCACTCCACCCCAGGTGTTCTTGTAGGTGTACGAATACTGCATACCGTAGCGGAGCGTGCCGTATGCGCCCTTATAGACGTTGTACCAGAACCCGCCATTGCCCTGGATCAGGCTCTTCATGACGGCACCGCAGCTGTTGCTGTTAGCAATGAAGCAGTTGGTGTTGTTCACGGTTGGAAGTCCGTAACCAGTTGCTGTTTTTCCGGTTCCGTAAACATTCGCGGCCAAGATACTCGTCGCCGCCGTAGAAATACACATCAAGTTTCGGCGTCGGATGTGCTTCGATGCCGGCTACAGCCTGCAGGTTCTTGATCGTGGAGAGCGAGCCATTTTGCCGGTAAGTTACGTCCGCATTCGACGAGTCACCGAAGCGCGCAGTGCCGCGACCCACCAATCCCTCAGCGATGAAGTCTATCTTCTTGGGCACGATGGGGAGGATGGCGGCCGCTCCGAGTCCACCACCAAGGGTGAGCTGGTTGCTACCAAGCGTGGTGGGGGTCGCATTGATGCGGTCACGGAAGAAGCGGCCCACAGCCTTGATTTCGTAGTGGCCATAACCGGGATCAAACGCAACCTTTGCGATGAGGTCTGGTGCAAGAGCGATCGTGTAGGTGTTTCCGTTGCCAAGCGATGCTGTACCGGTACCGTTCAGGATCGGCGTTGCGACGGGAGCAGCCGGAGCAGTTCCGGCAACCAGCACAGCCGGATTTTCAATCGAGAACGCGGCCGTCGCCTTGTCATCGGCGAAGGTCTTCGCCAAACGTACGTTCGCTACGCGGGCAAAGGTGTAACCCACGACGTACTGTGCGTCGATCGTCGCCGGGACCCACTCGCCGCGTGCATCAATTCCTTTCCGGTTCGTGGTGAGCAAGCTCCACGTCTGACCGCCTGTCAAACTCCATCCATTCATCGCAGCTTTTCCGAACAGTTGGCGCTGGCGAAGGTTAAAGCTGTTGCTCTGGTTTTCGTTCGCGGTCGGAGCTGCACCCAGGAAGTCCACTTCGTAGTACCCAGTCAACTTCACCTTGCCCGCCTGGCCTTCAGCCAGTAACTGAGCGCGGGACTGACGAGCCGTAATGCGCCACTCGGTCAGGTGCGCAGTAGGAGTAGAGGTGTAGGGAATTCCATTGAAGGAGCTAAGAATGTCGGTGGTCTCGTCATGTTGGCGCCACGCAGATTCAGTCGCAAGGAAGCCGCCGGGGGTAAGCTTGACGCCCTTATAGGAAATGCTCACCGGATGTTCCAGGTAGTCGACCTTCTTCTCGGTCTTCTGAACTTTCTCCTCGGTGGTGTTCATCGCCGTCTTCACATCGGAAAGATCGGACTGAACCTTCTGCACCTGCACATTGCTGCTGCTTTCAACTTCTGCGGCCTTGGCTGCTGCCTTCTGTGCTTCCTGCTGTGTCGCTGTCAGCTGCTGCTGAGTCTGCTGCAGTTGCTGCTGCGTCTGCTGCAACTGCTGTTGCAACTGCTGCGTCGCGGCCTGTTGCTGATCGACTGCTTCCTTCAGCTGGCGCACCTGCTCGGCGGTCTCATCTTTCTTGACCTCGGCTTTTGCGGCTTTATGTTTTTTTGTAGCCTTCTTGGCCGGTGCTTCGCCAGCCGACGGCGCCGGCGCTGCCATGCACATGCCGGATAGGGCGATTACAGCTACCGCTTTGTAAAGGTTCTTCATTGTTCTCGTCGCTCCAAAGTATGACTAGATTCGCGCTTCCCTCCGCCCGGAAACAGGCAGCAGGATGCGAGACAAAGTTGTAAGACCGATCAGATCCGAGGAATTTTTCCCCGAACGCAAGAACTCCCTAAGATTGCAGAGCTGGTTAATTGTAAGGTGAAAGACGCGGGAGGCGTAAGTATACACTTGAACAACACCGCCTTCACCGGAAGCTTTCGTGATGGCAGTGGATTCAAGAAAACGATTTTTATTCTTCATGGAAGACCACTGAGCAATGCCAAACTGAGCAAAATCCGGCAGAATCTTCCATACTTGAATCATCTTCATGAATGTCCACTCACCGTGCAGTGAAACGTTGATTTGAGTTCAAGACACAAGCAGCGCGGCAGTGAGTCACCGCGCCCCGCGGCCCAGGTTATTACTTCGCGCCGATCGTGCTGCGTAAGTTAGTAACTTCACCGTAGCGGAGCATGCACAAGCGCACACACCATCAGCTTCAAATGTAAGTTGTCGAGTAATTCCTCACTTACGAGTATCAGTTCTGGAACATTACTGCGCCATTAAGGCATTGTGAATTTCTGGTAACAGAAGCTTTGAAAAATTCAGCGGCGTTTTTGCGCGAGTTCATGACGCGTGAAGGCCCACTGCATGAAAGGATGCGCGTGACACATGTGCAGGATAAGAGGCGCAGGGGCACCCATGCAGAAGACTGGACGAAAGCTACTGTTGCGGGGCGGGAGCGTTGTGCGTAGAAGTTTTCGCCGCGGTGCGGCGCAGGGAGAGCGCAGTCAGTTTGCGCATTAAATTCTGAAAGGTAACGATGCCGACCAGGTAGTCGCCATCTACAACGGGAATCATCGCCAGCCCGCTGCGTCCAATGCGGCGCAAGACGGCGGCCAGCGACTCCTGTGGGCCAGCGACGAGATACTCGCGGCGCATGGCCGATTGCACGTAACCGTTGCCTTCTTCTTCCATCGATGCGGCCATCTGCTGACGGCTTATGACTCCCACCATATCCGTGCCGCGGACGACGGGAAACTCTTCCTGCGGCGGCTCTACGGAGCGCTGCAAGGCATCGGACAGGGTCTCGGCCGGGGAGAGCGTGATGAAGTCGGTGATCATCACGTCCATCACGCGCACACGCTCCAGCACCGCCTGCAGAATCATGCTGCGGTCTTCCATTTGAGCCGCGAGAAACAGAAAGACTCCCGCCATCATGATCCAGAGATTGTTGGAATTCGATCCCAGGAAGATCACTCCGCCCCAGAGAAAAAGTGCCAGCGAGAAAAATTGTCCGATGGAGACAGCGCGCCGGGTGGCCGTGACCTGATCTCCGCTGCGTGCCAGCAGCGCGCGCAGGATCCGTCCGCCGTCCAGCGGATAGGCGGGCAGCAGGTTGAGCCCTGCGACAAAAAGCTGCGCCCAGGCGGCGCTGCGCAGAAGATTGAATGGTGTGAGCCACGGAAAGGTGAATAACTGTGCCTGCGGCCGGAAGATGAGTATCGAGGTTCCGAGAAAGATCGCAAGCATCAGGTTGACGAAAGGTCCGGCGAGCGCCATGCGAATCTCGCGTGGCGCATCCAGGCCGCGTTGTGCCTGCTCATCAAGCAGCGCAACACCGGTGATGGGCAGCAGCACCACACTGCGCACGCGAATTCCGTGGCGCGCCGCAACCACAGCGTGCCCAATCTCATGCACCAGCACAGCCAACAGCACCAGCAGCATCAGGATGAAGCTGCGCAAACCGACCTCGGGGCCATGTCCGCCTTCAAGAATCCACACCAGGCAGAGCATCAGCGGAAAGCTGAAGTGCATGCGGAAGTGGATGCCGAAAATGTCTATAACCGGAATGGACCAACGCCTCATCTGATTTGCCTTGTACCGGAGGAACCCGTTACTAATACACTACACGGCTAAGGGCCGGGTGTAGAAGAGGCCGATGAGAGTCATTGCAGGAAAGTTTCGCAGCCGGACGCTGAAGAGCCTGGAAGGCATGGAGACGCGACCTACCTACGACCGGCTGAAGGAGACTCTCTTTAACGTGCTGGCGTCGGCAGGAATGGTGACCGAATGCGCGTGGGCCGATCTGTTTGCGGGTACCGGCGCAGTGGGCATTGAGGCCCTGAGCCGCGGCGCAAATTCGGTACACTTTGCCGAATCCAGCGGCAGCGCAGCGAGAGTGCTGCGCCAGAACCTGGCATCGCTCGGGCTGGAGGCCGAAGTCGCCGAGCGCGACGCTGCCGAAGCGCTTCGCCAGTGGGACAAGGCCGGAAAGCAATTCGACGTCTGCTTCCTCGATCCCCCCTATCGTTCTCACGGCTCCTACGGTGAGGTTCTGCGCACGATTGCACGCGGAACGGTGTTGTCGGAAGGCGGAATCGTAGTGGCCGAGCATGAGAAGAGATTCGATCCGGGCGATGGCGAGGGCGATCTGAAGCGCTATCGCCTGCTGAAACAGGGCGAGAGCGCGCTGAGCTTTTATCGTCGAGGCACAGAAGCCGGGAACCAGCCCAACGGCTGACCGCATCTCCGCTTTACGATTTCACATGATGATGTCCTCGGGACGAACCAGCGCGTATTGCATCTCGTTCAATTCCTTGCGCACCAGGTTCAGGCCAAAGACACAGCTTTCAAACTCTTGCGAGAGCCGCCCAAACAGCGGCGCCACCTTTCGATACTCCATCTGATCAAACTTGCTGACAATGAAGTAGCTCTCCTTCCCTGCGTGCACAAAGTCGATCATGCTTTCCAGCCGTTGCCGACGCAGGCGGAAGCGATTGATCGCCTCCGGAAACATTCCGCTGTAGAAGAGCGTGAAGTCTCCGATGTGTTTGCGCACCTGGCGCTCGCGGTCGAAGGAAGTTGCCGCCTCGCCGAAGATCGGGTCGCTCTCAAGCAGCATCTCGCCGACATCATCGAGTGAACGGCCTTGCGCATTCTTGAGTGCATACAGATTGCGGGTATCGCAGAATTCCGTGATCAGGTTCGAGATATACGCCCAGATTTCCTCATCACGCAAGCCCACTTCGTCGCCGAAGTGGTGGGCAACCTTCTCCGCCAAAAGCAGACGTAATGGATGCCGATCGCTGATCTCTCCCATGACTACATCCCCTTGAAAATGAGTAGCGTTCACCCCACCCTTGCTGGGGCTACCTGTTGCCGCATGCTCATGTTACTTAGTGCGGTTAGATTGCACTGGCAAGTGAAAAGGTGCCGCAAGAGAAAGATTGGCAGTCATCCGCGCAGAGTGCTGATAGAGCATCGCGGAGGGCAAAAAGAATGCGGATTCCGCATTCTCTCGCAACCACCCTGCCGCCCAGGACCAAAGTCGAACACAAAGCGAAAAACAGCTGAACAAAACTTAACCTAAAGGGCCCACGCACTCTCGTTTATACTTTCAAAATCACCGCTATGTCTTTCAGATACAGAATTCTCTTCGTGGACGACGAGGAACGACTCCGTGAGGTGGCCAAGGCGATCCTGGAATCGCAAGGTTACGAAGTGTTGTGCGCCAAAGATGGATTCGATGGACTTTCTGCTCTGAAGGACTCGCTCCCTGATCTTGTGATCTCTGACTTACAGATGCCAAACATGGACGGCTTTGAGTTTCTTTCCGTGGTTCGTCAACGTTTTCCGCATCTGCCAGTGATTGTGATCAGCGGGGAATTCAGCGCCGTGGATGTGCCCAACAGCGTGTTAGCTGATGCTTTCTTTGAAAAATCGCAGTACACGCCGGATCAACTCATCGCACGCGTCGCCGGATTGGTTCGCAATGCCCCAATCCGCCCGCCTGTGGGGAAGCAGCATACCCCAGTCTGGATTCCACACACGGAAAGTGAGCAGGTGGCATTGACCTGTACGAGTTGCTTGCGAACGTTTTCCGTTTCGACACCGATTGCCGCCGGCACTCACAACGTGGCCTGCTCATTCTGCTCGTCCACGATTCGATTCCGATTGTCATAAAAACCGCGTTCGGACTCAAATGCGCAATCCACACCAATCCTCCGCCACGACAATGGAGTTGCCGGGATGGTAGGGATCGTATTTGATGCTGGCCGCAACACCGATGCGGCAGGAGCGCAGATCGGGGATCTGACCGAGGTGGGTCACCTCCTGCGAGCACTCGTACTGGACACCAGCTACGTCGTAGGTGTACATGACCATCTGCACCGTGTGGCCACCTTCGGGATTGTATTCATGAACATCGAGCACGGTTCCATCGGTGATGCGCCCCTGTGCGCTGAGCCGTTGGCGTCGCAAAGCTTCACGCTGTTCTGGAGTTTTCTTCTGTCTGCCCAGCCACACCAGGGAGGTGGCCGCAGCAATCGCAACGGCTCCAGTGAGGGTGCAGGCGTAGATGCGAAACATGTTCATGGAAAAGGCGCGGCCCAGCGCATGGTGGACCGCTCTCCTTCGACTTTACTACGAAACCAGCGCGCATTGGCAGCGCTGTTGGTCAGCGTTATTCGTCAATCACCGGATTCCGCAACGCCCCTACGCCTTCCACTGTAATCTCGACGACATCTCCGTTTTGCAGTGGGCCAACGCCCTCCGGCGTGCCGGTAGCAATCAGGTCCCCCGGCAGAAGGGTGCAGAACTGCGAGATGTGGTGCAGGATGCGGTCGACGGAGAACATCATGTCGCGCGTGTTGCCGTCCTGGCGCAACTGGCCATTGACTCGGGTCTGCACCTGGATGCCGCTCGATAGATCCAACTCCGTGTTGACGACGGGGCCGAAGGGGCAGAAGGTATCGAAGCCTTTGCTGCGCGTCCACTGGCCGTCGATGTTCTGCAGGTCGCGCGCGGTCACGTCATTGACTGCGGTATAGCCGAGGATGTACTCGCTGGCGCTTTCGCCTTCCTTCATCTTGTGGCAGCGGCGGCCAATCAGGATTCCGAGTTCGCCCTCGTGATCGACCCGCTTGCTGAGCGTGGGGCGAACGATCTCGCCGCCGGGAGCCAGCAGCGACGAGGGCGGCTTGCTGAAGATCAGCGGTTCGGTCGGCATCTCATGATCCAGTTCGCGCACGTGCGCGGCATAGTTCCGGCCCACGCACATGATCTTGCTGACGATGGGAAATGGAGTCAGCAGTTTGGCCCGTTCCAGCGGGAATGGCTCGGCGATCGTCTTTCCGGAGCCGGGCTCCGGCAACACGATCCGCTCCGGCACGCCCGCGGCGTTGAGTTGCATCTGCGGGCTGCCCAGCTCGCTGATGATAAAGTCCTGGCCATCGCGGGTCTCCACAAGGCCAAAGCGCGATCCTTCCATTCCAAGAAAACGGCAGAATTTCATCGAACCTCCATGGGCACCGTCTCCTCGGCTGGAGCCGATTGCGCGCTCTGATTCCCATGCGCATCGACCGCCGCGACGGTGTAGTAATACGTTTGTCCGGGTTGAACATCATTGTCCCGCCAGGCCGGAGCCTTGACCGGGGCAGGAGTAACGACAGCGAAATTGGACGATGCGCTTCGGCGATAGACGATGTATCCAGCCAGATCGCTCTCCGTGTTCGGCGCCCAGGTGAGGTCGATAAAGGGCTTCTGGCCCACGCTGCTGAAGACCGCCTGCAAGCCGCTGGGCACAGCGGGCGGGAAAACGTCACGAACCGCGAGCTGCACTGGGGCGCTGTCATCGCCTTCGACCTCCGTGGCAGGTTGTCCAGGAGTTGCGAGCACAGTCACGGAGGCTATCTTATAGTCGTACTCCTTTTCCCATTCAAAGTTGCGGTCGCGAGCCTCGCCTTTGCCGGCCTGGTAAGGGAGTTCGCTGATGAGGGCAAACTCTGGCTTCCCATGGGCTCGCCGGTAAATACGCAGGCGGTAGGAGATGTCCGGGGAAGGCGCGGGGTTGGTCAGTGCATCCCAATGCAGCAGCGGCCCCTGCTCGTCGAGGGTAGCGTGGAAGTCAGCGGGTGGCGGCAGGGTGGCAATGAGCGGAACGCGCACCTGATTGGACAGTCCGGCCGAGTGGCCGCGCTGGTTGAGGACCTCGACGGTGTAGGTCGCCTCATTCTGCGCGCCGATCAGCGCGGGCGGCAGTACGTTATCATAAGAGACCAGCGGACGTCGCGCTCCAGGCGTTGTGGTGGCCAGTTCGCTGCTCTTGATCTCCTTTACCACCTCGCCGCAGACATTCGTAGGAAAGTGATTGATGATCCGGCAAATCCGTGTGGTTGTGGGCCAGCGCATCGCCTGGTGATCGGTGGTTTCGCCGGGAGGCGACCAGGCGAGGATCACGCGGTCGCCCTTGCGGGTGGCGGAAAGATTGTCGACCGCTTGCGGCAGGCGCAACGAAGGCGGCTGGGGCATGCCCGGCGCGGCGCAACCGGCAACCACGGCAAGTACACAACCGCAGAGGGCGAGCAGGATGGATGTTTTCTTCATCGAACGGTTCAGCGTAACAGAAAGCGGCAGCCCTCCGCATTCGAGATCCAATCGCGAAGACCGAATCGCTCATCGTGCCGGAGCGGGGGTGTTCTTGCTCCTGTTGTACAATTCGGGCGATCAATTCCGGCGATCAAGTGCGGCGACCAAGTGCTGAAAAAGGAATCTGTCGACATGATCTTCGACGCTCACCTCCACATTATCGCGCCCGGCTTCGATCTGATCCCGAACCAAGGCTACACGCCGCCATGGTTCCCCGCCGACGACTATCTGGCGATAGCACGCCCGTTGGGGGTCTTTGGTGGAGCGGTGGTCTCCGGCTCCTTTCAAGGCTATGACCAGACGTACTTGCGCGACGCTCTGTCGCGCCTTGGGCCGTCGTTTGTCGGGGTCACGCAGCTTCCCCGCGATGTTCCGGATGCAACCATTCTGGAGCTGGCAGGCTGCGGCGTCCGCGCGGTCCGCTTCAATCTGCGTCGCGGCTGTTCGGAGAGCATGGAAGCGATGGAGGCGATGGCGCGGCGCGTCTTTGAGCTGGCGCACTGGCACATTGAAATCTATGCCGATGCGCAGGAGCTTGCGCCGCTGCTGCCCATGCTGAACTCGCTGCCGCAGATCGTCATCGATCATCTCGGACTTTCGCCGGAGGGACTGCCCACGCTGTCGAAGCTGGTGGAGCATGGGGCGAAGGTGAAAGCGACCGGCTTTGGCCGCGTCACGCTGGACGTTGCAGGTGCCGTGAAAGCGATTGCGTCAGTGAATCCGGAGGCGCTGGTCTTCGGCACCGACCTGCCTTCCACCCGTGCCCAGCGGCCGTTCTCACCTGCGGACATCGAGTTGATCCAGAACGAACTCGGTCCGGAGCTCGCGCGGCGGGTCTTCTACGAAAATGCGATTGCGTTGTACCGTCCCGCGAGGCAGGTGACTGCTGTCGAGCCTGTTTAGTACAGCCTCTCCTGACGTTTCATGTTCCCAAAGGTTCCGATATTCGCCAGGGAAAAAGAAAAGCGGTACTGGTTTTCGACGTTCACGCCCGGCACGTCGATGTGCCGATATTCGGCGCTGAGTCCGCAACAGTCCCAGTTATAGCTGCTCTGCACGGCTGCGTACTGGAGGAAATCGAGGTTCTCATCGTATCCCATGCTGAAGGCGCCGGAAAAGCCGCGCTTATTCGGATGCCCATAGCCCACCAGATAACGGAACTGGTCAAAGGTCTGCGGCTCATTGGCGAAGGTCTCCGCTGGCGGTTCGGGTGGCACATGGAAAAACGAGTGGCTCACGCCGACAAAGTACTCGCCCAGTCGATAGTCGGCAAAGACGGCGCTGGAGTTAATGCGGCCCCGTACAGGATCGTAGTCCAACTGCCATTGCACGTCGGTATTGGCCGAGGTCTCGATCCGTAATTTGCTGACCACCGGACTCCAGGTTCGCGGTGCGTCCAGGAAGGCGATGCCGGTCAGGTCCTCCGTGGCGGTGAAGACGTTACGGCGGCCTGTGACCAGCGCGCCGCCGAAGGTTTCGTTGATGTAATACTTCTGCTTCACCTCCCAGCTCAGCAGCTCGCGCGTGGTCTTGCTCTCGTCCTCGCAGTGGGGACGCAACTCGGTGACCCCGGGGATGTAGGCCGGAGGAAGTTTTTCCTTTCCGGCGGGCGGCTGGACGGGAGCCTCGCAACCGGCCTCGTGATGAGTGGACCGGCGGCGCCCGTAGATGCGCTGGATGAGGTCGTACTCGAACTCGCTGGTATTGCTCAGAATGTCCTGCTGGTCGAAGCGGATAATGTTCTGGAAATTGTTTATGCCTGTGGTGTACCGATATGTAAAGATCGGCTCGATGACGTGCTTGAGGCGGCGGCCAAAGATCTCGCGAGTGAACGTTTTCTCCATCGCTGGAGGACGCAACTCGACCGAGGATTCGACGTCGCGGCGGTTGATCCCAGTGCCGCTCGCCACCCCCAGTGGATTGGCAGCCGTGACCCCCGAGAGCTGTTGTGTATAAAACGTTTCGTGCACGGCGACCTGGGGCCGCAAATCCCAGCCCATCCAATGCAAGGGGAGAGCGATTCCCGGATGGAGGTCGAGACGCCCTACCAGGTTGGCGGTGACAAAGCCTGGCTCACTGCGCTGCAATCCGACGCCGCTGGTGTCCACCGCCCAGACAAACGGTGACGAATAGACATGCTGTTCGAGTCCGTTCAGTTCCACCATCGGCAGGTGAAGGGTCTTGATCTGATTGGAAAAAGCGCCGGTAGCCTGGTTCTGGTAAAAATTCTGATAGCGACTGGCGCTCGCGTTGAGGGAAAAACCGGCAACATTGTGCGACAGGAAGGCGACCGATCTCACCTCGGAGTTAACGGCCTGGGTGAAGGTCTCGGAAAAAGCCTGCCGGAAGAGAAAGGAACTGAGATAGTCGATGCTGGCGGCGGCGCGCCAGTGGTCGGCACTGGTGTCGCCGATCAAGGTTACTTCCTCGCCGCCCTGGTCCTGATGGGTCACAGGAGCGCCACGGTCTTGCACGCCAAAGTAATGGACTTCGAGCGAGCTATTCTCCGCAGGTTTCATCCGGATTTGCACCGTCTCGCTCCAGCCGCGTGAGGAGAAGTACTGCGCTCCGATCGTAATATCACTGGAACGATTGATCGCCCAGTAAACCGAGTCGCCCAGGACGAAGCCTTTTGTGGAAGATTGACCGACCTCTGGCAGCAGAAACCCGCTGGTGCGGCCCATTTGACTAGCCGGCACCTTGTTATATGGAAAGTAGAAGATCGGAAGCTTCAACAGGCGGAAAGTGGAGTGATAGAGCTTGGCGTCTTCACCCGGCACCACGTCAATTTTTTCCGAGTTGAAAGTCCACGTCGGACTTTGCTCCGCGCAGGAGGTGATGCTGCCGTGCAGGACGATGTAGCGATCGCGTCCCACCTTCTGCACCTCCCGGCCGGCGATCACGAATGGGTTGCTGGTGGTGAGCACCACGGTTTGGCCGCGCGCCACGGCGCCGAAGGTTCCGGCAACGTCGTAAAAGGTTCCGGTCTCAGAGCGAACATTGTAGCTGGCGTGCGAGGCGGTTATGTATGCGTCGTGCGGTCCGCCTTCGAAGACCACCCGCCCGCTGGCTACAACCTCGCCGGTGGCAGCATTATATGTGCCGTGTTCAGCGCGCAAAATGTAGTTCTGAAACGATATCTCGACATCGCCTTCCGCCTTGTAGAGGTCGCCCTGCTTCTCCTGTTGCCGGGCCTTGATCGTAACCTCCTGCGAGCGTTGTGGCGCGGCCGCGCCATCAATGGAGAACAAGGCAGGCAACTGACTGGTAAATGCCAAAGGAGCGATCAGCAGGTGACTTACAAACGTGAGTGTGATAATTCTCAGAGTGCGAAGGGTCATCGGGTGCGTTTTGCCGGTTCACGTGGTACAAGAACAAGTCCCGGTTGCAAGTTAGCACGCGCAACCGCCCGCCACAAAGCTTAACGCTTCGGAAAACCCTCGCCGCTCTGCTATTCCCACAATTCGACATGGACTGTACGCTCTGCGGTACGCCATGCACGTGCTCCGTGCCCTCCGCCCTCACCACAGCAAAAGCCGTGGACAGCCTCTCTGTCCCAAAACCCGTGGACGCAAGGCCGAGAATGCATTCTGACGAGCCGATTGAAGACCGATTTGTAAACCATCCCAGCGCCAATGCCGACGACGCCTGGCGCGCCGAAGTGGCCTCCCGCGTCTCCAGCTACCGTGCCCGCCGGAAGCGCAAGAGCGCGGTGGACGATTCTCCGGCGCTCGACTTTGGTCCAGCCGCCGGGGCCACCCATGGGTCCGCCTCGCAGAAGATTGGCTGGGGCAGTCCTGTAACATCCAGCCGAACACCACAGGGTTCGGTGCCGCGCCCCCCAGCCCAGCCCGGGGGCCACGGCATCGACACAAACTACTATCGCCGGCTGAATGCCGAGTCGAAAGCGCAAGGTCTCGCTATCCAGATGGGCGCAACCGCCGCCGCAACTGCGCCCGCCGAGGCATATGACGGCTTCGAATTGCAAAATGAAGCGATTAATGGACCAAGCAGTGCGGCCGAGCGTGATGATACGCTGCGCCAGGAGAGAATTGTCGACCTGTCGGCCAAAGATCCCGCGTCTTGCGAAGCTGCGCTCGATACCGTGCTTGACTTGGAAATTCGCCCAACTGTCACCACCGACTCGTCTCTCGACCGCTATTGCATCTGCGACACTGCTCCCGAGCCGATGCCCGAGCCCGAAGCGCCTGCCGCGCCAGTGCAAGGAAATCTGATCGTCTTTCCGCGCGCGTTGATGGAGCCGCCGCTGTTGCCGCAGCCCTCCCGCGACGAACTTGCCGAGCCCATGAACAGCCGTCCACGCATTCTCGAAGTGCCAGAGGACATCATGCCCATTGTCCAGGGATCGCTGTTCCCGGAGATCCGGCTGGACAGCGATGTCGAGGAGGGTGCGAGCATCCGCCAGCCTGAGATCGACGTGCCATTGCAGGTGGCGCCGGTCTCAACCCGCCTGATAGCTGGCCTGACCGATTGCGGCGTGGTGATCGCCGCCGGCCTGCTCTTTGCCGCGATGACTTGCCGCGCGCTTCCCGGCATTCCCCACACCAAGCCCTTTTGGATGACGCTGGGGGCGACGACCCTGCTGCTTTGGGCTGTGTATCAATCTCTGTTCCTGCTCTATGCCGGACGTACGCTTGGCATGAGCATGAGAGGCATCCGCCTGAGCACGTTTGAAGGGCGCGCGCCGCAATGGACACAGCGTTGCCGCCGCGCGCGTTTTATCTTCATATCTTTCGCCGCCGCGGCAATGGGCTTTCTCTGGGCCTTGGTGGACGAAGATGAGCTCTGCTGGCATGACCGCATCTCCCGTACCTTCCCGACCACTGAGTAGAGTTTCCGCCTAATGCGCAACAGCGCGGCCGGGGGGCCGCGCTGTTTCGAAAAAACACTTTCAGCTTACTTTGCGCTCTCGTCGTCTGGCTTCCGCGTCTCGTTCTTGAGCATGGCGAGAATTTCCTCGCGCTGCGGACCGTGCAGGCGCTCCTCGAGACGCTCCAATGCCAAGCCCACGATGTTGTAGTGGTGCACGGTCGCAAGTTCGGGGTCTGCGCTCACCTCCAGCCAGATTTTGTGCAGAAGTTCCAAGTCCTGATCGCGTAAACGAGGCGTATGCGGGCCAAGGAAATACTCATGCACAGTGTGGTCGGGGGTTGGGATTTCCAGTACAAGATTGGGGCGCGGCTCCGGCAATCGCTCCCAGGCGTCGCCTGTCAGTTTGCCTTGCTCATCGACATTAAGCTTGTTGGAGAGGCCGCAGATAATGCGCGAGGACTCCAAACGCTGCGCAGTTTGCACAATTCCGTCAAAGACGTTGGCCGTTGGCACCACCATCAGCGAAACGTGCTTGCCCTCTTTCTCAGCCACCTCCACGACTTTGGTGAACAGCTGTTGCTCGTACCGGTCGAACAGTTCCGAACTGTCATAGCTGCCGCTGCCGCCCGGCTCGCGTTGATAGATGCGCGCGGTCATCACCACTACGTCCTGACGGATGGTGTCGGTGTTCTGAAGCAGGGTCTTGAGATAGTAGAGATTGCGCGGGTCGCGAATGGCGACCAGCACGTTGCCTGGGCGCACCTTCATCTCTTCGCGATCGATCAGCGGCTGCTCGGCAACGCGGAACTCCTCGCGCATCTCATGCTGCTGCTCGCCACGCGCCTTCTGCGTGATCTTCTCAGAGACGACGAAAACGCCAAACAGAATGGCCGAGAAGCTGATACCGGCAATCGTCGCCAGCGGCTTGGTAAATAGATTGATCAGCGCGATGGCAAAAAGCAGGACCGTGATCAGCGCCACCCCGACGGGTAAATCCAGGTTGCCGATCTTTACGTTGCCGGGTACGCGGAAATCGCGATGGCCCGGCGCGGTGAAGCGCAGCACAAGCACCGACAGCGCATTGAAGGCGAAGCTCCAGATGACGCCGAAGGCGTAAAGCGCCGCCAACAAGTAGACGTTGCCGTGGCTGGCGATGATCGTAACAATCTGCAGGATGGCGATCATATTGATCAGCCGGTGGGAGGTTCCGTATTTGCTGTGCGGCTTGCGGAACCAGGGCGTCAGAACGCCGTCCTCGCTGATGCGATTGAGCACGCCGTTAGCACCCACAATCGCCGTGTTCACCGCGCCGGAGAGAATCAGCACCCCGACCAGCACCACAAAACCCTGGAAGACGAGCTTCAGGTTATAAGGGCCGGCCATGTACATGGCCAGTCCGCTGATCAGGTTCGCAAAGTACTCCGGACGCTTGCTATCCGGAATGATCATCACCGCGAAAAACGAAACCAGCGATGTGAACAGCAGGCTGTAGATGAAAATGATGGCTCCAGCCTTCTCCAGGTTCTTCAGCTTGGGATGCTCGATCTCGCGATTGACCTGCGCCAGCGACTCCTCGCCGCTCATGGCGAGCACCGAATGTCCAAAGCCGACCAGCATGAGCACGAACGGCAACATGGTGAGCAGAGGAAAGTGAGCGAGCCAGCCCAGGGTATCGCCATGCGAACGTACGTTGGCGGCCAGGATCGAGTGGCTGGTGGGCATTGGCGGCAGATGCCGCATCTCGGGATGCAGCAGCAGGGTAACCGTACACCAGACGATCAGCATCACCACCATCACCGTGGTGACCTGCATGATGCGCATCGCCTTTTCGCTGGATTCGTGCATGCCCTGGATGTTTTTCCACCAGAAGTACGCGGTCACCAGAACGGCGAAACCGGCAGCCAAATAATCACCGCGCCAGCCCATCAGATTGACCGGGTGGCCAAGCCGGGTGGAAAGGTCCATCAGGAAGCCCGCGAGATATTGTCCGGCGGAAACCGCGCTGATTGGTCCGGTCAGCACATAGTCAAACAGCAGCGCGGAAACCGAGAGCTTGGCCAGAGAGCCGCCCATCGCTTCCTTCACCACGCGATAGACACCGCCGCGCACGAACATGCTGCTGGACTCGATATAAAGTGCACGCACCGCGTAGCTGAACAGCATCACTGCGAGCACAAACCAGGGAGCACTCTTGCCGATGACGTTCTCCGTGTCGCCGCCCACATAGTAGGCCGAGGACGCCAGGTCGCTGAGCACGATGGCCGCCGCCCGCCAGAACGAGATGAAGCTCAACATCACCGTCGTGGCGACAAACACCTTGATCGCCGGACGCTTGCCAGCGCTGAACGAGGTCAGATTTCCAGAAGTGGTTCCCATATTTACGGTGAGCTGCCTCAGATCGATTCCTGAATGCGCCCTTATTCTCGCCAATCAGATGAAATTAGATGTTCTTCCGGAACGACAAGGCATGGGCGCGACACGACGCAATGCGGCACAGCGCGAGCATGGCGCTGGCGCTCCCCCGGGACTTCCAGTGAACGTTGATAATAGAGTAAACGGGAGCCCGGGAAAATGTAATAACAATCTTTAGGAATCCTTTAGGGATTGTTTAGGAATTCTTTAGGTGTGCTCTCGCAGCAGACCAGATGCGAATCTCCTTCAATGCCTGCCGTTTCCGTTGCCGTCGATCAACTCGTCCTCGTCTTTCACGGCGACGGCGACGGCATCTTCTTCCAGCAGCGGCTCCAGCGGAATCGACTCCAGCAACACCACCGCGTGCGCAATCGCCGCGTCCTCAGTTCCGGTGCCCTCCGGTGTCTTAGCCTTGATGCCGACACGGGAGGTGGGGACATTCAGCAGCTCAGCCACTCGGGCGCGCAGCTTCTGCGCGTGGGGAACGATCTTCGGTGCCTCCAGGATCATCGTGGTATCGAGATTGACAACGCGGAAGCCCGCCATCTCGATCTGGCGCAGCGCCTCTTGCAAAAAGAGCACCGAATCTGCGCCCTTCCACTTCGCCTCGCTGGGCGGAAAGAAGCTGCCGATATCGCCCGCGCCCACCGCACCAAGCAGAGCGTCGGTGATCGCGTGCAGCAGAACGTCCCCATCGGAGTGCCCGGCCAGACCGTGCGTATGTTCCAGTCTTACTCCGCCGATGACCAGCGGCACGCCCGCTTTGAATTCGTGCGAGTCATAGCCGTACCCGATGCGCATGCTCATTTGCTTACGCCCTGGGCTTGGCGCAACTCCTGTGAGAGGAAAAATTCGGCCAATTCCAGGTCCGCCGGAGTCGTGATCTTAATGTTGCGCGGCGATCCCATCACAACGTGAACCGGATGCCCGGCGCGCTCCAGCAGGCTGGCCTCGTCGGTCCCTTGGAAGCCCTCGATTCGCGCTTCGTTGAAGATTGGGCTGAGCAGTCCGTAGCGGAAGCCCTGCGGCGTCTGCGCCTGCACGATCTGCTCGCGTGGAATCGTCGCCTCCACAACTGCACCCTCCGCCCGGCGCTCCACGCGCTTAATGGTGTCAATGGCCGGAACCCCGGCGATCGCAGCACCGTAACGCTGCGCCTCTTCAATCACGCCCGAGATCGTCTCCTGCGAGACAAACGGACGCACCGCGTCATGGATCAGCACCAGGTCGGCTGATTCGGCCGGGAGTTCGTCCAGCACGTTGCCCACAGATTCCTGGCGATGCTCGCCGCCCTCGACCAGATGCACCGGCTTACCCAGCCCGGCGCGGTCGAGCGTAGGCGCAAAACCCTCGATCTCCGGCCGGCGCATGGCGATCCAGATCGAGTCCACCTGAGGGGCCGCGGCAAACTTGCGCAAGGTGTGAACGAGAATCGGAACTCCGTCGAGTTCCAGGAACTGCTTGGAGCGCAAGGGCGTCTGCCCCGCATGAGGAACTCCCATGCGCGTCCCCAAACCGGCTGCGGGAATGATTACAAAGACTTTCATAAGCGGGCTGCCAGTATAACGAGCACTGCGTTCAACATCAAATCAGCTTCGCGGCTCGCGTGTAGGAGGTGCGAATTACTATGTCGGCGGTGAGACAAGAGCGCGAGCCTAGGCCCGCGCTCTTGTCTCTGCTGCCAGTCGGTTCAGTGTGACTCTTCTTCCGGCGCGGCGCTGATCACTGGGGTCCCTTGGTGCTCCGGCGCAGCGGGTTGCGGGTTGCTCTTGCGCAGGTCCGGAGGCCGCATCTCGGGCTTGGCCATTCCGGTCATCCCGCGCTCGTCAAACTTGCCAAAGATCATCTTCCCCGCCGTGGTCTGCAGCACGCTGGTCACCGAGATATCGATGGTCTTGCCAATCATCTTGCGTGCGTTGTCCACCACCACCATGGTTCCATCATCAAGATAGGCTACGCCCTGGTTATACTCCTTGCCTTCTTTCAGGATGAAAACCTTCATGATCTCACCCGGCAGCACGATGGGCTTCAGGGCATTGGCCAGTTCGTTGATGTTCAGCACATCCACGCCGTGCAGTTGCGCCACCTTATTCAGGTTGAAGTCGTTGGTCACGATCTTGCCCTCGTACAGTTTGGCAAGCTCGATCAGCTTCATATCGACCTCGCGCACCGCCGGAAAATCGTCTTCGACGATGGTCACCTGGATGTTGGTGAGTTTTTGAATTCGTTGCAGAATGTCCAGCCCGCGGCGGCCGCGGTTGCGCTTCAGCGAATCCGCCGAATCAGCAACCAGTTGCAGTTCGCGCAGCACAAAGGCCGGTATGGTGAGCACACCATCCATGAACCCGGTTTCGGCGATGTCCGCAATGCGCCCATCGATGATCACCGAGGTGTCGAGAATCTTGTAACTCCGGCGACTTTGTTTCTCGCCGCCAAAGACGCCGCCCAGCGCAGCCAGATTCAGCAGATCGCCCTTGGCCCCGCCGACAATCAGCCCCACGTAGGCCATCACCAGCATCACCGTCAATTGCAGGAAGCTCTGCAGGTTTCCCAGGGGAACCGCGTTGCGGATCACCACGCTGAAAAGGTAGGCTCCGATGATGCCGAGAACGCTGCCGAGGGCCGCCCCGATCAAACGCTTCAGGCTCGTGGAGCGCAGGCGCTTTTCGAACAGAATCACGGCTCCGCCGAGCGCCAGGCCCACGACGATATTCACGAGCCTTGGGCCACCAAAGGGCTGAAGCAAATAGCAAGCCAACCCCATAAGAATTACGAAAACACTGCGAATTATGACCAGATCCAATCGGCCCTCCCTGAAGGCCCGCTATCGACTTCAACGGGCGATTCCGGTCGCGCAAAAAATCGGCGCGGTGCCAAGAATCACTCGTTCTCACCGGCTAAGGCCCGCCGGCTCAAGTAATTCAAACTATTAAAGAACCCGGAATAGAGATGCCCTAACCTAACACCTCGGTGCAACTGCTCCGAAGAAAAGTAGTGGAAGTATATACCAGCCACACAGGAATCGGAGCTTTGTCTCACATCGAGCGCAGACCTTATCAGGCTCTGCTCCGTCATGCAACCGTGCGGAACATAGGTTTCTAACAGTACCTCAATGGTAATTGCCCTGACTACGTTTCTAATTGTAAAACAGCGCGGCACAAGGCACTTTGAGTAAGCAGCTTAGATGAGCAATCCCGGACGCAAATTACCGCTCCGGGCGCCACAAACTTTGTACGACTGTAGCCGCCCCGCAAGGGGAAGATGAGCGGCTAAGTTCTCCCATCAGCAAGCGGGAGACACGAGAGACCGGCGCAAACAATTCTCGGGGGAGAATCCGCGCCGGTTTTTCTTTTTGCACTGCGAAGGCTCCGCCACAGCAGCCAGGAGAAGCCCGCCATATCCCTTCTCGTCCTCCGGAGACTCTTCCTCCAACACCTCTTCCAAGCCCTTCTTGTGCTTCTCCCCGCGCGATTCCGCCTTTCTCTTCGCATCTGGAATCGTACGGGTGGACTTGGGCGCGCCGATATTCACGCGGGCCGCATCCTTTACGGCCTTCACTTTGCTGAATGCCTTTTTCTTGTGTGCCATTGCCTTCCTCTTTCCACTTCACGTGATTTTCAGATTTGTTGAGAATAATTCTTAAAAAAGAATCCCTCCTCTTCTGCTCACATCTATTCTCCTATGGCGCATGCTTTCGAAAACGATTTTCAGCAACTCTGCCACCGCAAGGGACTGGCTGTCACGCACCAGAGACTGGTTCTCTACCGGGCCCTGATGCAGATGACCGACCATCCCAATCCCGAGCAGATCTTCGAACGTGTTCGCCTGGAGCTTCCTACCATTTCTCTGGCGACGGTCTACAAGACGCTGCACGCCTTTCTGGAAGCAGGAATGATCCACGAGGTCAGTCCCTTTCACGGCTCGCTGCGGGTTGAGCCGGACGTAGAGCACCATCATCATTTCATTTGTATTCAGTGTCACGACATCATCGATCTCGCACCCAACGGAATCGATACGTCACCGCTGAAAAATTCTGTTCCCGAAGGCTTCCATATCGAGCAGGTTTCGATGGAGGTCCGGGGTTTGTGCAGGCGCTGTCTGGAGAGCAATCTCTCCGCCCCACGCGCCTGAGACGTAAGCCGTTTCACACAACATAGTTCACAACATAGTTTCTTAACAAGGAGATTACTCAATGCTGGGTGTCGGAGAAAAGTTCCCGAATTATTCACTAACCGCAGTCGTCAGCCTGGAAAAGGGCAAGGAATTCACCACCATCACCGATGAAAGCTACGAGGGCAAGTGGAAGGTTTACTTCTTCTGGCCCAAGGATTTCACCTTCGTCTGCCCAACTGAAATCGCCGGCTTCGGCAAGCATGATAAGGACTTCAAAGACCGCGACGCGCAGTTGCTCGGCGCATCCATTGATTCGGAATTTGTCCACCTCGCCTGGCGCAGAGATCACGACGATCTGCGCAATCTTCCCTTCCCTATGCTCGCCGACATCAAACGCGACCTGACCTCCGAGCTTGGCATCCTCGACCCGGCGGCCGGAGTTGCGCAACGCGCCGCCTACATCGTCGATCCCGAGGGTGTGATCCGCTTCGCCTATGTCACCGACCTCTCGGTGGGCCGCGAGCCCAAGGAAGTGCTGCGCGTTCTCGATGCGTTGCAGACCGACGAACTCTGCCCCTGCGGCTGGCAGAAGGGCGAGGAAGTTCTCCGCGCTTAATTTGGTTTTCTGCTTAGTTCGAGAGCAGGCGCGGCGGACGGATGCTGCGCCTGCTTTCCATTCGAGGAAAAACTATATGCCCGCACTTATGACGATCGAAGCGATTCTCGAAACACTGCCCGACTACGCCAAAGACCTGCGCCTCAACTGGTCGACCCTGGCCAACGCCACCGAGCTAACCGACAACCAGAAATGGGGCTGCTTCATCGCTGCCGCCTACGGCGCGCGCAGCCCTCAACTGCTGGCCGCAGTTGAGGCCGAAGCCGCCGCCCACGTCTCACCCCAGGTCATCAACGCCGCAAAGGGCGCGGCTGCCGTGATGGGCGTGAACAACATCTATTACCGCTTCCATCACCTCACCGAAAACGAAAAGTACGCCACGCTGCCCGCACGATTGCGCATGAATATCATGCGAACCCACGGCGCCGACCCCACCGACTTCGAGCTCTGGTCACTGGTCGTCTCAGCCATCAACGGCTGCGGCGCCTGCGTCAGCGCGCATGAAAAAGTCTTGTTGGGGAAAGGCATCACCGAGGAACTCATCCTCGCCGGAGTCCGCATCGCAGCCATGGTCCACGGCACCGCCGCCGCACTGGACGCGCTGCGGGCTGAGTGAATCCGTTTCGCCGACGATGAAGCGTATGCTTCGACTCGGGTAATTCCCGCTTCGGGATAGGTGGATACAAGGCCGGTAGTACCAGGAATTCTGGTTGCTGTATTCTTCCCGATATGAAGAACCCATGTCGATTCATTTGCAACAGGTACACAGCGGCTTATTTGGTGGCCATCTTTGCCGAGCTAGTCGTGTATGTGGCTGTGCAGTATGGAGTGATTCAGTGGGTCTCCAAACAAGGCAGCGATCCTCTCACCGTTTGGTTCTTCTTTGACGACCCTTTCTACGCCGCGCTGGTCGCCGCAGCAATCGGGTCCATTGCTTCTGTCACCGTACTCCAGGGCCACAATCGCGGTAGCGGGCGAGCCTTTCTATTGGCCGCTGCCGCTGCTCTGCTAGCGTATGTTCCGCTCCAAAGAACGTTTCGTAAGGCATTTATCAAGTACTGGGAGTGGCAACACGATGGCAGGCCGATGAAATTTACGATGTGGGCTTATGATCGGGCGGTGCCGTCAGCCCTCCTGGTTGTACCAGTTGTGTTCTTGTTTGTATTTTGGCTTATGCAACGCGAGGAGTCTTAGTGAGCAAGTAATCGCCAAAGATCCCGCGTGCGCTTGTAAACGGAAGACGGCCGGACGCCTCCAGCACACCTTCACCTCACCGCATCGGCAAAATCTGTTGGCCCCAGTCGCATCTCGCGCAGGTGCTGGGTCAGTTCTTCGCGGAACTTGGGATGGGCGATCTGGATGAGCGCCTCGGCGCGCTGCCGCACGTTCTTCCCGTGCAGGTACGCCACTCCGAACTCGGTTGCCACATAATGCATGTCGGCTCGCGTTGTTACCACGCCCGCGCCGTTGCTGATCTGTGGCACAATCCGCGAGACCGCTCCGTTCTTTGCCGTGGAGGAGATTGCGATCACCGGCTTGCCGCCGCGGCTGCGTGCTGCGCCGCGCATAAAGTCGAGCTGCCCGCCGAAGCCGCTGATAAACCTGGTGCCCACTGAATCCGACACTGCCTGACCCGTAAGATCGATCTCAACCGCGGAATTGATCGCGACCATGTTGTCGTTCTGCGCGATCCGGTACGGATCATTGCAATAGCTGTTGGGCTGAAACTCAAAGAGCGGATTGTCGTCCACGTACTCGTACCATTCCCGGGTGCCCAGGGCAAAACCCAGCACAATCTTGTGGGGATTAATCTGCTTTCTGGCTCCGGTGATCACGCCCTTGTCGATCAGCGGAATTGCGCTTTCCGTCAGCGTCTCAGTGTGAATTCCAAGGTCCTTGCGGTCGATTAAGAAAGGAAGGATCGCGCTTGGAATGCCGCCAATGCCAATTTGCAAACAGGCGCCGTCGTCGATCAGCGTGGCCACGTGACGCGCAATCTGCTTCTGCTCCTCAGTGGTGGGCTGCGGGATCACCTCGGGCAGAGGATGCGAGCACTCCACGATGGCATTGAACTCGCTGACGTGCATGAACGAGTTGCCGAAGGTGCGCGGCATCTGGTCATTGACCTGGGCGATGCGGTAGCGTGCGCAGCGCGCCGCTGTCAACGTCGTCTCCACGGCCACGCCGAGGCTGCAATATCCGTGACGGTCTGGGGGAGAGACGTGCAGCAGCGCCACATCCAACTCCACTTCGTTTCCGCGGAAAAGGTCCTCGATCTCGCTCAGATGTACCGGGATGTAATCGGCGCGCCCCTCCTGCACCGCCTCCCGCATATTGATGCCGATGAAAAGTGCGTTGTGGCGGAAACTCTCTGCAAACTCCGGCCGATTGTAATAGGCCTCTCCGAAGCCGAGCACGTGCATCATCGCGACATTGCGCACCTGCCCCGCGCGGCGTGTCAGGGCCTCCAGCAGCACAAGGGGAAACGCGGCATTTCCGTGGACATAGACGCGCATGTCGCTTTCAACCGCGCACACGGCCGTATCCGCCGTCATCAGCTTCTTCTTGTATTCACTTTCCCACGCCATCACTGAATACGACCTCGCTGAAAAGAAGCCTCGTACTCTACCAATGAACCACCTACTTTTGTCTGGCGTACTTGTTCAGCGTTACTTATTCACTTCGCCCAACCGCGCCTCACGCACTTGCTCATGTCCGCGCACGGCATAGTAAAGCGCCCGGTCAAAGAACTGGTCCACCATCTGCATCAATTCCAGTACCGCGAAGACCTCCGAGGGATCGGAAATGCCCTCCAGGTCCTTCAAGTAATCCCACAGGTTTTCCTTCACCAGCACGATGCACCACAGCAACTGGCTCGCCGGAACGCACTGCTCGGCGCGCCGTGTGCCGATCGTCATGTAGTTGCGCTCAAGGTCCTGCTCCGTCTTACTCAACAGCCATTGGCCAAGATTCGCGTAAACCCCAGTAACCAGCTTCTTCAGCTCTTCAGAGGACACACGGGTGTAAGTTCCGCAACGTTCTGAGCTCGCGATCTGTTCTCTCAGTGTCTCTGCAAGCTCGTCGGCGTGGCTCTCAATCAATCGCATCAATCTGTGAGCAAGTAAGCTCATTGCTGCCTCCGTCTCTTAGGTCGGTTCAGGTTGAAAGAATTCCACTCCTCTGCCACACCATGGAAGCGTCTAGTCTGTTCGTTTCGCAACGCTACAGCCGTGATTCGGGTCACCTGCGCCTGTGACTCGAATCACGAGCGAAACCCGTGTCCGTTCAGCAGGTTAGCCCGGTATGGAACTCGCATTCCTGCCTCGCGGGCGCAGTTTATAAACAGGCAAAAAATCGCAGGGGTGAGTTGCTCGCATCCGGCGGCAATATCAAATTGAGATTTGCGGGTACGATGGTGGTGTCCATCACCAGATTGCCGGCTTCAGTTACGGCGACTGCGGAATCCAAGATGTGCAATGGCGAAATTCGCCGCCCTGTTCTAACCTCTGCCCCGAAAGCGTATGATCTCGCGGCGGTCACGCTTCGAGGGGCGGCCCTCGGGAAGAGTTTCGAAGTTCCTCAATGCCTTGCGCTCCTCCGCCGCCTTCTGGCGCAACTCCCGGCTCGCCTCGCTTTCGCGGTAGAGCGTCTGCGCCACCGAGGCTGGACCGCGCACATCGCTGAGTTGCAGAACCTCTATTTCAAAATCGCCGCCATCATTGGTCACTCGCAACCGGTCGCCAAGCCGAAGCTCTCGCGCGGCTTTGGCCGGTTGACCGTTGAATTGAATCCTGCCGAGTTCACAGGCTCGCGCGGCCAGCGAGCGCGTCTTAAAGAATCTTGCGGCCCAGAGCCATTTGTCGATTCGCACCGAGGTCATCGCTCTATTTTGCTACACCCGGCCGCCTCTTGGAGCGCGGGTTCAAGGGATTGAAAAGTACACGGGAAGGTGCACGCTGGGACGAATGCTGCATCCAAACAAATCTGTATGGGGCAAACGAGTACGAACCGGCGCGTAATCGGTACTGTCGCAAGACCGAAGTTGATTGCGGTAGATGGGCTTGCGCCCCGCGGCACAGCCACCGCGGTCTGCGCGGAGTCCAGGCCACGCGATCTGCTGGAGTTGTCCATCGGATATGCGATGGTTCTGCTAGCGGTGTGGACTCCTCACCCCTTGCAAGCGGTGTTTTATTGGACCGGGCTGGCCTGGGTGGCGCTGGTTACCGCACTTTCGTTCGACGGATGGAGCGCAATGGGGCTGCGCTTCTCGGGCTTCCTGCGCTCGCTGTGGGTGGTCGGCGCCGCACTGGTGCTGTTTTCGATTGCGTGCTGTGTAGCGGGCTGGCTGCATACTTTGCACCTGCCGGACGGCCCCATCTTGTTGGTCAAGCGTTACTGTGGCTACTCGATCTGGGCCTTTGTGCAGGAGTTTCTCCTGATGGATTTCTTCCTGCTGCGCTTGTTGCGGCTGCTGCCAGACAAGAAGATGGCAGTGATGGGAGCAGCGGGCCTATTCGCGGTGGCACACCTGCCGAATCCTATCCTGACACCGGCGACACTGCTCTGGGGTATCGCCGGCGGCCTGCTCTTCCTTCGCTACCGCAATCTCTACACCCTGGCGATGGCTCACGCAATCTTCGGCATCTGCATCGCCACCACCGTCCCTGGTCCTGTCAACCACAACATGCGGGTCGGACTTGGCTATCTTTACTATCGTCCCCCGGTGCGACTATCGTCACCTGGAGCAGTATCAGCGCAGCCAGAACGACCATATCGTGTCCACGCAGGCATGGGTAATAGCTGAGGCCGCAACCCGTCGCTGCTGATGCCAGGCCCGGCCATAGAAGATTCCTGCCACAGCCGCCAGCAACACGTAACGCCAGTTAAAATGCACGCTGCGCTTATTAAAGTGTGCCAAACCGAATAGCACGGAGGTGAGCAAGAGCGCCGCGCGCGCTCCTATGCGCCGCTCCAGAAGGTTCTGAATCCATCCGCGAAAAAAGAGCTCTTCGGGAACCGCGATTAAGAAGAAGGTGAAGACGAATGCACCCATCAGCCCCGGCAACGGCGGCCAGAATGGGTGCAGACGCAGGAACCCGATCTTCAGGCCAAGGGCAATCGCGATAGGCGCATAAAAAATGCACTCGCGCACCCCAATGCCGAGGTCGCGCGGGCGCAGGCGCAGATCAAATCCAACTCCGTCTAACTGGCGCAGCACCAGCAATCCATAAATTCCCGCATCCAGCAGCAGCATCTTGTTGAAGACGGTAAGGTGCGCGGGCCAGGCGTGCTCAAACCACCGGAGATCGACCGCCAGCCCCAAGGTGGCGAGGACCACAAGATCACGCCAGTTGCCGCGTTGAGCGCAATCGATGCGGCTGGCCTGCCACATCAGTATTGAGATCGCGACCGGCAGCAGCGCATATAGCGCCAGCCAACCCCAATGGAAGCTTCCCGTCGAGCACGCTACCAACACATAGGGCGCGCACAACACAGCCGGTCCGAGGAGCCGGGCCGCCGTCGGGAGCGTCTTCGTCAGCCCTGCAATGCGGTTGGGGAAGAATCCCGCCGCCAGAAGCGGTAGTAGTGTTAGCAGCGCCGCGACAATGATGGCCGGAGTGAGCATCGGTGAGTTCAGTTCAGAGCTTATTGCGGTGCGGCAGCAACAAAAAACAGATTACCGTAATGTTCCTCCCGAAAGAACATCATGGATTTCCGCACTCGGCAGGTACGGCCTCTCGGAACACCAGGGCTGGAACCGGGATGGTAAATGCGAAGGGATGTTGAGCAGAAAAGAACAGCTCTCCCGCTTTTCTTAAGAAGACTTAGTAGCGAGAAACTATTGTAGCGGCGTGGCGCTCGGTCCTGAGCGCCACGCCGGTGTTACCCCCCATCCTCAACCGAAGTTGATGGGATGCTTATCGAGCCAATGCGAGTCACGCGTTGAACCGATGCCGCGCATTGCTCCGCGTGCTATTCCTGAAGAGAGTTGGCGCGTTTCCCAGGCCACGCCGGCAGTAAAACCGACGACGCTGCCGACCATACCCATAGCTACGACGACGGTGGTATTGGGTTTGCCTCGCTGCGCTAGCAGCCCGCAGAGTGCGCCGAAGCCCGCACCCATTACGGTGGGAGCCCAGGATGCGCGCGCGGATCGCGAGAAGATCGCGCCCACCGGCTCTCCCTGTAGCATTGAATCCCGTGCCGTACGCGCACCCTGCCATCCTGAGTCAGCAAGGTCACGCCCGTACTCCACTTCAGACTTCAGCCAATCACCGAATTTCACTGCCATATCATCCTCTTTGATGCATAAAACATTCACAACCTAAGTTGATAGTAACTCTGACCATGCGAAGTGGCGCAGAAAAATTCCTCTTTGCGGGCGGTGGAATATCTCCAGGAGCGCCCAAAAAGAGGAAGAAATGAATACCGGTAACCTCCCGCCCGATTGCTGGGCGGAAGGTTTTTCCGGAAATCCCGTTTTACTGTTTCACCATCATGCCCTGATACAGTGTCGTCGAGTCGGTGGAGAACAGGTACATCGTGTTGGCATCCACGGTGTAAATGCTGACCGGGACGTTCCCGAGGAATCCTGTGCCGCGCCCAGCAGTCGGATCGACGGTGTAGCTGCCGCTCGTACCCACATCGACGCTGATACCAGCTACGTCGGTTTGGGTATCGACAGTGCCGGAGAGCGCGCCGGCACCGTCGGCGCTGAAGTTACCGGTGGACTCGAAGTTTTGAAGCGTGCCGTTGCCGGTATTAAAGTCGAAGCCGGCAAGGTTCTCGCCGTAATTGCCGGTGACGCTGGCGTTGGTTAGTCCGAGGGTCTGGGCGCGCATGCTGCCGGTCTCAAGAAGCGTGGAACTTGTGGTAAGAACCACCGAGCGCTGAGGCGAGACCTGCCAACCCACCAGAGTCAGGCTGGTAGTGCTGAAGTTCAGGCTCGCTTGCCAACGGCCAGTCGTGTTGACTGTGTAGGTTCCGGTGAAGCTGGCGTTGGTGGAAAGATTGCCTCCGTCATTGAAATCTTCAACCCCATTGGCGAGATTTCCGGCGCCATCCAGGGTAAAACGTCCGGTCTCCTGTGCCGCATTGCCATTGCTGTCGATTCCGGAGATGTTGAAGACCTGGCCACCAGTAAAGGTCGCAGTGGTGCCGGCGACCGTAGCGGCCTGCATCTCGGCGAAGCCATGAAGATAGAATTTCCGGTCGGTGCTGAGCAGTTCGAGGCGATTGGGCGAAACGTAATAAGCCACAAAATTGTGACTCCCCTGGGGACTGACGGTGGTCGCAGTCGAGCCGGGGGTTACGTAGGACAAGCTGCCGCGACCATTCGGAGTGAAGCTGTAGCTGCCGCTTGAGACGCCCAGTTGCGGGTTGAAGATGCCGGCATCGTTCTCGTCAATCGTGCCATTGGCGACATTTCCCCCGGTAAGGGTCAGTGCGCCAACTCCTCCATAGGCAAGCAGGTTGATGTCCTCGCCATCGAGACGCAGGACGAAAGGTCCGGTAATGGCCGTCGGGGTGGATTGCGCCTCGATTCTGCCGATTGCGTCGAAGATCACGTTGTTGGAGGTGGTGCCGTCCTGGAAAAGATTGCCGACTACGGGAGATAGCAGTGAGGTGGTGGACTGCAGAACAAACCGGTAAATGACTTGCCCGGATGATCCGTTGAGCACCATCTGGCCACGTCCGTCCTGATTGACGCTGTAGCTGCCGATGATTGGTTCGTTGAAAGTCTGGCCTCCACTGTCATTGACCGTGTCACGAACGCCAGAGCTGATGTTGCCACTGCCATCGGCGCTGAAGACTCCGGCAACGGCAAAGGCGTTATTTGTGGTAGAGCCGTTGACGGCAAAGACGTAGTTTCCCTTCAGGCTGGCATTCGAATATCCCGCATTGTTTCCGCCGGAGGGGTTTGGGGGAACCGCAATATAGTTCGAAGACCCACCGCCGCAGGCGACCAGAGCTGTAAGTGCAAACAAGCTGACCAGCGTGAGAAGCATTTTCTGCATAGTTATCCACCCTTGCAAAGAGATCTGCACAAAGTAGAACGCGAGTGCAGAAAGAAAGTTGCGCGTTTTATTAGAATAGAAAAATGGATAGCCAGATAGTCGCATTTCCACCCAAATCTCGCGATCGGGAACTATACCTGATCGGCTTTCGCCTCGACCCGGCTGCCGAGGGTCCTCAGTTTTATACCTTGATCGGTTCGGAGGGTGACAGCGAGCGCCCCATCACCAGAGACCACCGAATACTTTTCTTCCACCGCCCGGCAGACGCTCTGAATGCTTTGACCGCGAGCGACAACGGCTTCAGCGACGTGCGTCCGGTGCCTTCGGAGCTGGAGCTGCTCTGCGACATCAGCCAAGCGCTTTATGTTGCAAACCAGGAAGACAATGACGGGGATGGACTACTCTTCGAGTTGATCGCCGTCTTCGACGACCTTCTGCGCGCGGTCAAACTGACCGTCCCACCCGAATACACTATGGTGCTGGCGGCGCTTGCCGAACGGCTGGGCGAAAATCAGGAGTTCGCCAGCTTTCTAACCGAGACCGGACTGAGCCGCGAAAAATTGGAAGACGCGCTGCTGTGGTGCGTGGGAGCCGTGGCAGTGAAGAGTAGCTGGGTGGGGTGAAAACAACTCAGCCCGGCCCTAACCATGAATCATCGACTTTATAAATCGCCATAGCTCGACGACGAAAACCACGAAGAGTCCGCATTCCAGCAGGATCAATTTCAAGCGATTTAGGAGATTGACGAACTCAGGCAGGTTATTCTTCACGGTCTGCTCCTTAAAATATTTAACGAAGCAAACCTGAAAAGAAGATTACACCAGAGCAGGAGCGAGTCAATACTAGAATCGCGGACAATGCGGAAAACTTTGGGTTCCTTATCTCCGTGTAATGGCGATCTCCGGCTGGTAACGCCTGGCTGGCGGCGGCGATTGCAGGTGGTCTCGGATGAGACTTTCCTTGAGTATGGCAAAGGCCGACTCGGGAGTATTTACGAACTGGAAGAGGTTCACGTCCTCCGGGGCGATAGTTCCGGCATCGGCCAGCGCC
The DNA here is from genome assembly GCA_963738165.1 of uncultured Acidobacteriota bacterium. GTDB lineage: Bacteria > Acidobacteriota > Terriglobia > Terriglobales > Acidobacteriaceae > TOLSYN. The sequence continues at coordinate 101,673 of CAVTVE010000012.1, read as the reverse complement.
TCCAGATTGAGCACGCGACGCCAGTATTCCTCACCATAAACCAGCACGGTCATCTTCTTGGCGAGCTTTTCGGTCTGCGCCAGGGTCAAAATTTCGAAAAGTTCGTCCAGCGTTCCGAAGCCGCCGGGAAAGACCACAAGCGCCTTGGCCAGGTAGGCGAACCAGAGCTTGCGCATAAAGAAATAGTGGAACTCGAAGTTGAGCGCCGGAGTGATGTAGGGGTTGGGCTCCTGTTCACAGGGCAGAGCGATGTTGAGGCCGATGGTCTTGCCTCCAGCCTCGCGGGCACCCCGATTGGCGGCCTCCATGATTCCCGGACCACCACCGGTGGTGACAACGAAGCGATGGCGTTTGCCTGGCAGGGTGCGCGTCCAGGTGGTAAGGATGTGTGCCAGACGGCGGGCATCCTCGTAGTAGTGGGCCATGTCCACGGCACGATTGGCGCGATGGGTGACCCGCTCGTGGTCGGCAGCCGCTGGCTTGCAGTCCGGCTTCGCGAGCTGCTGGACGGCTTCCTGGGCATGGCTGAGGCTATGGAAGCGGGCGGAGCCAAAGAAGACTACCGTGTCCTGGATCTTCTCGCGACGGAAGCGCGCGAGTGGCTCTATGTATTCGGCGAGAATACGCAGTGGACGGCCATCTGGACCGTTAAGGAATTCGTCATTGTCATACGCAAGCTGTGAGCGCTTCGAGTGATCAGCCATAAAAATCTTTGCCCTAGCCGTTATCGGAGATCGCGATAACGCAAGGCGTCCCATATTCCCATCCCGACATCGACCACACCAAGGCCGGAGATCATTCCGCGGACAAAATTCTGGTTGAGGATGAACTTGAGCAAGGGCCATCCCGCAAGCAGAGGGTTTTCAGTCCAGAGTCGCGTCCAGGGAAGCACCATGACCAACAGGCCGGCCCAGACTGCAATAACGACCTCGACCACGAGCAACAGGCGCTGCGCCCACACGGGCGGGTGGGCGTCTGACGGGACCAGTTGGCCGGGATTCTCCTCCGGCGCTGGCGGCTGTGAGGTCTGCTTCAGCGGTCCTACTTCCATCTCGATTCGATGCGTTCCTATCTTCCCACGATGAATATAGCGTCGCCGGGAGATCTGCCGTTCCCGGCCTATTTCAACACGAACCTGATTCTACGCTGAAGAAAGCGAAACACCGAATGGATCGGAGGGCAATGAAGGAAAAGCCAGCGACAAATCCCCTCAGGGCACGGTAGGACCCGCGCCACTTATCCTATCGTCGCCAGTTGTACGGCAGAGCGAAAATCCTACACCGTAGAGCGCAAGTCGTGGATGCGGGACGCGACATCGCGATAATCAATGTTTGTGCCATAGACTTCCATGAAGTGGTCGAGCGCCTCTCGCTTGCGCCCAGCCGCCTCATAGGCGCTGGCGAGCTCGTAATTGAGGGCCGTGCGTGACTCTTCGTCAGCCGCCGACTCCAAGGCGCGTTGGAACCACTTGAACGAAGCCTCCGGAACCGACTTCTCGACAAAGCAGGTCGCGAGCCAGATATAGGCCTCCTGGGCGCGGGCCTTGCTCAATCCCGCTCCGGCCATCTTGCAGACCTTCTGCAACTCACCGATCGCCTCATCCAGCAATCCCATCTCGCGGAAGGCGATGCCAAGGTTGAAATGTGTCTCCGGATCGTTTTCCTCCTCCTGCGGATTGGCTAGCTCCTGCTCGAAACTCTGCAGCAGATCGCCGAAGACGCTGGGAGCGAGAGTGGTCTCGGGCTCTGCCGAAACTTCCTCGGCAGCAAACATCTCCGGCATCAGCTCCGTCTCATCCTGCGCGCCGGCAGCGGGAGCCTGGAATGGATCGTCTTCCGCGAAGGCGTACATCGGGGCCGCCAAAGGTGCAGCGGGCAGCTCAACCGGAACGGCTGCCGCAGGCGCGGGAGGTGGTTGCGCCGGGCGGGGTGCCGGGGCATCGCGCCGGGGCTGTGGCGCGGGAGTAAAGCTGTCCCCCAAAAATGCGTCGAGCTCAGCTGCCAGCGAGCTGAGGGTTGGCGCCTCAGCCGGAGGCGGCGGAGCTTCCATCGGCAACTCCGGAAAGGACGGGACATCAGTCCCTAGCTCAATCACCTCGACGGGAGCATAGCGCGGTTCCTGCGACAGAGATGTGGCTGCTGGATTCGGTTGGCCCTGGCTCAGTTGGCTGCGCAGCGTGGGCAACTCGGGATGCGCCGGGCAGGCCGTGGCGAGGCGTGAGATCGCGGTCTCAGCCTCCGACCAGATCTGTTGTGCCAGGCAGAAGTGCACCTCCTCAAGCAGCTCCGACACATGCGGGTCAGATATTTCTGCGGAGGACGCGCCAGAAAAATCCTGCGCTGCGGAGGGCTCCGTCGGTACCGGAGCGTCCTGCCACACCGACTCCCACTCGCTGGAAAGATCAATCTCCTCAGCACTTCCGGCGCCTTCGGGATCTGCTGAGAGGTCAAACTCTGACGCGGTGAACTCGTCGTCAACCTTTGGCTCCCAAGTGGTGGTCTGATCGGAGCCTGCAAGATTTGCGTAATAACCGGCCGCTTCGGTCTCACCCAGGCTCTCCAGCACGCGCTGCATGGTGCTATAGCAATGGGCTGCCTTGGCACTCTGTTCTTCCTGACGGTATAGCATTCCCAGAGTCGAATTCAGGCGCAGATCCTCGGGGGCGCTCAGCAACGCCAGCTCCAGTGCATCGATGCCGCGCTGCTTGGAGGAGAAAGAATCGCACAGCTCGGCCTCAGTGAGGGCGGTGGAAATCCGTTCCTCGATCTCCGGCGCATAACTTTGCGGCGGCAATGCCGGCTCACTTCCAGTGAGGAACTCTTCCAGCGAGCGAGGCTCATCGTCCGGCTTGCTCTCAGCGGATACAACGGGTGCAGTCGAGCTCAGGCGGGCACAGACCTGACGATAGCCCTGAATGTGCGCGGCGTTCTCCGGCTCCAGCTCAATCAGTCCCTTGTAGGCGTCGCGAGCGCGCTCGAACTGGCCATTCTGCACGAAGGCGTGGGCCTGAAGTTCGAGAATTTCGGCGAACATCGAGCTCTCGCCCGCAAGTTGAAAGAGGTTGTACAGGGTTTGTAGAGCCTCGGGGTCGGTGCGTACCCGGGAGACGGCACTGTGCAGATGCGCCATGACATCTTCTTTGTCATGAGCAAACACCTGGGTCGAAAACTCTTTGTAGAGGGCCAGAACCTGGAGCGTTTCGTTCGCCTTGTAAAGGCGCGCGGCGACTTTCACTATGCCTTCGGCATCCTGGTGGACCGAAACCAGCTTGCGGCTGACCGGGAGGGCGTCATCGATCCTATCCAGCTTTAAATAGGAGGCCAGAAGATTGCGCAGGCCGTCGGCGCGCGAGTCCAGATCGGGTATTGCCTCGTAAAGCTCGGCGGCTCGAGCGACGTCTCCAAGTTCCAGAGTGACCTGGGCGCGGAGTTCCTGGGCGCGAAGGTTGTCGCGATCCAGCGCGATCAGGCGTCCCAGAACCTTTTGCGCGGGTTCGAGCGCCTGGCGCTCGATGAGCGTGGTGGCCGAGCGCGAAAGCATCTCCCTGGCTTCTTTTTTCTCGCCCCCTTTGTCCATCAGGTCGGCGGTGCGGGTGATGACCTGAACATTCTCCGGATCGAACAAAACGAGCTGTTTGAGCAGCCGCAGAGTTTCCTTCGACTGCCCCTTGCGGGTGTAGGCCTCGGCGGCCTGAAGCAGCATGGACCTTGCATCGCTGACCAGACCCTGCTTGCGGTAAAGCTCGGCCAGTTTTTCCATCGCTGCAAGGCCGTTGGGGTCGAGCTTGGTGATCTTCCTGTACATCGCAATGGACTTTGGCAGGAAGCCGTCGGCGGCATAGGATTCACCCACCACACGGAAGCGCTCAATCGCTTTTTCGTTCTGGCCCAGCCGGGCGTAGATGTCGCCGACTGTATTCACAATGGCAAGATCGTTCGGCTCAACCTGCAGAATCTTTTCGTATTCGGAGATGGCGTTCTGCAGCTTATTCTGCTGCAAATAACGCTCGGCGTTGGCACGCGATTTTTCTTTGTTAAAACCGAATCCGAACATGATTGCGCTCCGATGCGCCTGCGGCCGTGAATTGTCGCAGCAATCACCGCTGTATTTGGCTTACGGTAACACAGCTTCAGCACTGCCTGAAACCATCCGAAGCCTCGAATCGCAGTTTTACGGGCATGTCCTAATGGCGCTACCCCCGTCGGATGAAAGCGCATCCGCACAGAGACCGCGCATCCTCTGCTGTTAAAAATTGAAAAATAGTATGCGTTCACACTGTAATCTTGCTCTGCTGGCTGCCTCGAACGAAACTCGCACAACTACTTTCCCTTGTTCTTCAGTCACTTACATTGACCACAAGGTTTTCTGGATGCACATTCTGAATACAGAGTGCTACAATGTCCGCGCTTTATGATTTGGAAGGACGCAAGCGGTAGACGCACCCTGACGGCGATAAAGAAAGCGCTGCTCCGGAACACATCTGCACACGACATCCCTCCGATTCACTCAGCCTGATTTCAATTCAAGAAGGAACACGTAACACCATGGAACAAGGAATCGTTAAGTGGTTCAATGACGCGAAGGGCTTTGGTTTCATCAGCCGCCAGAATGGCGAAGACGTTTTCGTTCACTTCTCGGCTATCCAGACAAATGGCTTCCGGAGTCTCAAGGAAGGCCAGGCCGTGCAGTTCAACGTCGTCAAAGGACCCAAGGGATGGCAGGCGGAGAACGTTACGGCCGTTTAGTTTTGCGTCCGAAAAGTTCTGAGTGGGATGGGCAGCCAATCGGCTGCCCATTTCTTTTTTTACCACTTGAGTACATCTCACTTGGGTACTCTTGCGCAGCGTCCGGCTTCTAAGTAGCATGATCTCTCTATCCGCTAGTTACGATCGGTGGACGTCCCTATGGCGATGCTGGGCTGCATTCCATTTCCCGTGCGGCGTTGGAGATTGACTTGAAAAAGAACCTGTTGAAACAGTTTACAGATGTCAATCGTGAGCTCTGGCTCGTCCTTTCCTTGTTTGTCATTGCCGCGCTGTGTAATTTCCTGATCGCCAACCACGGCATGCTGCTCAGCTTCTACACCTTCCCAACATTGTTCTCCGCCTACTGCTATGGACGGCGCCACGCGACCCTGACTGCATTTGCCAGCGTCCTGATCGTGGTTCTGATCATGTTCCTGAATCCAAACATGTTTGGACATAGCATGGAGACAACCCACTCGCAGTGGTTTGACATTGTGGTATGGGGTGGTTCGCTGGTGATTACGGCCTTCGCCATGGGCACTCTGTATGACCGCAACGCGGCACGAATGCGCGAGTTGCGGGACACCTATCACGGCGTGCTGATGATTCTGCGGCAATTCATCTCCAAAGACACATATACCCAGAACCACTCGTATCGTGTCTCCATCTACGCCGCGCGCATAGCCGAGGAGATGGGATTTAACGAAGAGCGCGTCGAAGACGTGCGCGCCGCAGCCCTGCTGCACGATATCGGCAAGCTGGACATCAGCCGCGAGATCCTCTACAAAGCCGCACAGCTGACCTCGACCGAGTACGAGCAGATGCGGGAGCACGTGACCCGTGGAGTGAATCTGCTGGAACCCGTGGGAGGCTCATTGCGCCGGGTACTGCCCATCATCCTCTCTCACCACGACCGCTACGATGGCACCGGCTACAGCGACCGCTCGGGAAACGAAATCCCCCTGGAAGCCCGTATCCTCTCCGTGGCTGACGCTTACGATGCCATCACCAGCGACCGTCCCTACCGCAAGGGAAGTACAACCTACGAAGCGCGTGAGATTCTGGAACGCGGCGCTGGCCGCGAGTTTGACCCGGACGTGGTTACAGCGTTCGTGCGAGCCTTCCGTAAACAACAGATGGAGATTCCTGACCTGGTGGTCTAACCCTCTACACCATCGAGCGATATAGTTCACTACACTACAAAGGCTCCGAAATCTTTTCGGAGCCTTTGTAGTTGATCTCTCGCACCGACTCTGACACAAGCACCGCAGCCTGCTCCGGGCTTCAACCGCCTCGGGCCGGTCCATTTTGCCGCTCCCCGCTGCTACCACGCCAGAGCCATTTCTAGGCTGTCAGGTCAGAAATATATTGACAATCACGGCTGAAAAGCGATGATAGACACTTCGGCCAGAGCGCCTTTTCGATTTAAAACCGGTTCGGCAAGCGGTTTCAGGAGTCCCAAAGCATGCCCCAGCGCAGTCTCGTCCTCGTCGAAAAAGCGTGGATCCAATATTTCGAAGGCGGCGAGCTTGATCTGAAGACGGTGCGGCCTGAGGTGGCGAACTCCTGGCAGCGGTGCCGCAACCTCAAGATCGATCCCTTTCACGAGACGCGCGGCAACATCAACCAACTGGAACTCCACGAGCGTCTCTACGCGAAGCAGCGCCTGATGAAGATCGCGCGTCCGTTCATGGAGAACCTCTACAACTTCGTCAGGGGATCGGGATTCCAGGTAATTCTCACCGACGAGTTCGGCTTCCTTTTGGATGTGCTTGGCGACCCGGAAATTGTCTCCCAGACAAGGCAATTGGATCTATGTCCGGGCGGCGACTGGAGCGAAGCCGTCAAGGGGACCAACGCCATCGGCACCGCCATTGCCGAACGCAAGCCCGTACAGATCCACGCCTGGGAACATTTCTCGCGGGAGCATCATTTCCTCACCTGCTCGGCCGCGCCCATCTTCGATACCGACGGCACCATGATCGGGGTACTCGATATCACCGGCGATTATCGCGTCGCCAACCCCCACACGCTCGGAATGGTGGTGGCCGGGGTCAACGCCATTGAAAACCAGCTCTGTCTGCAACGTGCAACGCACAAGCTCTACATGGCGTATCGCTATTCAAACACGCTGCTGGAAAGCATGTCTGACGGTCTCATCTCCATCGACAATAACGGCCTGATCACCGAAATCAATGCCAAGGCGGGCGAGATTTTCGGCGTCAGCGCCGGCTCCGTAAAGGGCCGCCACGTGGCGCAGGTTTACCAGCGTCCGCCGGTTCTGCAACTGCTCATTGATGGTATTGAATACGTAAATAAAGAAATGATCGTCGAGCGCACGGGTAGAAAGATCCATACCTCCGGTTCCCTGCTGCGCGATGATCGTGGCGCCATCATCGGCGCGGTTGCGGTCTTTCGAGAGAACACCAGCCGTCTCTTGCAATCGCCGCGTCGCCCCGTCCTGCCCGCTCAGCGCTACACCTTCGATGACATCATCGGACAAAGCTCGGCGATCACCGAGTTGAAGGAATGGGCACGGCTTGCAGCCAGCAGTCCTTCCACCGTGCTCATCAAAGGCGAAAGCGGCACGGGCAAGGAACTTTTTGCCCAGGCGATTCACAACGCCAGTGCACGGAGGGACCACCCGTTCATCGCGATCAACAGCGCCGCCCTTCCCGAGTCACTGGTGGAAAGTGAACTGTTCGGCCATGATGAAGGCGCATTCACCGGCTCCAGAAAAGGTGGACACGCCGGCAAGTTCGAAATCGCCGAAGGCGGCACCGTCTTTCTCGACGAGATCGGCGACATGCCTCTCGGCGTTCAGGCGAAGTTGCTGCGCGTAATCCAGGAAAAGAAAGTGGTACGCATCGGCTCCGCGCAGGAGAGGCAGGTAGACATCCGCATCATCGCCGCCACGCACAAGGATCTGCACGCCGAAGTGCAGCGCGGCACCTTCCGGCAAGATTTGTACTACAGGCTGAATGTGCTGGAAATCCGCGTGCCCGCCTTGCGCGAAAGGCTGGATGACATACCTGCGTTGACCGCTCATTTGACCCGGCAGATCGTAGCAAGGCTGAATCGCGGCGAGATCCGAACCGACGTCCATTTTCTGAACACACTTATGGCGCACAGTTGGCCCGGCAACGTCAGAGAGCTTGAGAATACGCTGGAACGGGCAATTGTGCGGGTGGGCGACGATCGAGTGCTGCGGGCTGAAATTCTCGACTTCGCCGCGGACGAAAACCCCAGCGCCTCGCCAGTTGCAGCCAAGCGGGACACTGCCGCGATCAAGTCCTTGCGTGATTCCGAGAAAGAGCTTATCTGCGACGCCCTGGCCGCCTATGAAGGAAACATCAGGCAAGCCGCAGCCAAACTCGGCATTGGCCGCAATACTTTCTATCGCAAGATGAAAGAGTACGGCATCAGCTTCTGAACTGAACTTCCCTGCCTCACCCTGCCGATCACGAACTCAAATTACGATTCAAGCATCATCGAATTGTTTGAAATCAGGCGTACATCCACCTCATCCCCGGCGGAAAACGATGTCCGCTCCGCAGGAAGCATCGCGATCCCATCTGCCCGGAGCAGCGTTTTCAACATGCCGGTGGTCTGATCACCCGAGCTGAAAGCCAGCAGCTTGCCGTCGCGGGATTTTAGCTGCACCCGCAGAAACTTAACCGTACCCGGCTTTTTTGTTACGTCCTCCTGCAGCACAGCGCGAACAAGGGGCTGCAAGATGCGCGTATATCCCATCGTCTTCAGGATTGCAGGCCTCACCAGCTCATCGAAAATGATCATCGAAGCAACAGGATTCCCCGGCAGGCAAAAGATCATCCGCCCCTCCTTTACTCCGAAGGTAGTCGGGCCACCCGGTTTGACGTCAACCCCATAGAACACCTGTCTCATGCCCAGCTCGGTGAGTACCTCGCGCACCAGATCGCGGTCGCCAACCGACACCCCGGCGGAAGTGATAAAGATATCCGCCTGAAGTCCGACCGTCATCTTAGCCAGATGACTTGCACGGGTGTCCTGGGCAATGCCCAGCCTTTCCACTTGTGCGCCGCACCCCTTCACCGAAGCCGCCAGCGAGACTCCGTTGCTGTCGACAACCTTGCCTGCCAGCACCGCCTCTCCCGCAGCAATCAACTCATCGCCGGTGGAGAGAATTGCCACCCTCGGCCGGCGAAACACCGTCACGCGGCTCCTGCCAAACGAGGCAATCATATTGATCTCCGGCGCGCGAATCACGGTGCCCGCCGGAATTACCAACTCATCGCGATGCACGTCGGTGCCTGCAAAGCGAATATGCTGACTCGCCCTTACCGGCCCTTGAATGGTGACGTACTCCTCGCCTCCGTCCGCCTCCTCAAATGGAACCACCGCATCGGCTCCCGGAGGAATCTTCGCGCCCGTCATAATCCTGACCGCGCAGAGCGGCTCCACTCTCACCGTCGAGGTCGCGCCCGCCGGAATGAACCCCACAACGCGCAGTCTCGCCGCGCCGTTGCAGTCGGCCACCCGAACCGCAAAGCCGTCCATCGCCGAGTTGTCACAGACCGGCATCTCGAACGGGGCAACAATGTCTTCAGCGGTCACCAGGCCCAGCGAATCGACCAACTCCACCTCTTCCGTGCCCAGTGTCTTGCTGTGATCGAGAATCAACCGCCGTGCCTCTTCAAGCGTTGGCATTGCACTCTCCCTCTGTGAAACGCTGCGACGCGGAAGCTGAAAACGGCTCCGAAATCCTGCCGACCCTTCCATCTTCGAGGTAAATCACTCGTCCTCCCAACCGCGCGCCGAGCCGCTCGTCATGGCCGGACATCACGATTGTCATACCTCCAGCCGCAAGCGACGCGATCAGCGATTCCAGAATCTCCGCACTCACACGGTCGACGTGGGCAATCGGTTCATCCAGAAGCAACACCTCGGAGCCGCACGCCAGAGCCCGTGCCAGTGCCACTCTCCGGCTCTCACCGCCTGACAGTTGCCGGGCGTTCCTAGAAGCAAATCCCTCCAGGCCAACCATCGCCAGCGAGTCCTTCACCACGCTCTGCACGCGCGCCTTGCTGACCCCTCTCGCTGCCGGTCCAAATGCCACATTTTCGGCCACCGTGCCTGCAAACATAAACGGATGCTGATGAAGCAGCGTGACTCGCTTACGCAGGAGAGCGCACTCTTTGGCCTCCCATTTCACCGCAACCCCGTCGAAGAAAACCTCGCCTCGGTCGGGCTTTGTCAGGAAGGCCATCACGTTCAACAACGTGCTCTTGCCGGAGCCGTTCGGCCCCGTCAGCAGATGCAGCCGTCCGGCAGCAAACGTGAGATCGTCCACGCTCACTCCGACTTCATTGCCGTAAAGAACTTGAACAGATGAGAGTTGGTATTTGGCGCTCATGTCCGGTAACTCTCTTGTGCGACGGTCAGGAAGATGTTGATCGCAAACGACACAATCATGAGGATAACCCCAAGCGCCAGGCCAAATGCAAATTCGCCCTTGCTCGTCTCCAGCGCAATCGCCGTGGTCATCGTGCGCGTGAAGAAGCGTATATTGCCACCCAGCATCATCGCCACGCCAACCTCCGAGATCACTCTCCCGAAGCCGGCGATGATGGATGCCATGATTCCGAAGCGGACCTCACGCGCCAGTTGAACCATGCTCTGCACTCCGCTGGCCCCCAGCGTCAGCGCGGTAGGCAGAATTCTCTGGTCCGCGCCCTGCATTGCGCTCACCGTATAGTTGGCGACAATCGGGGTGGCCAGAATCGCCTGGCCAATGATCATCGCTCGCGGCGTAAACAGCAGCCCCAGAAACCCGAGCGGCCCCTGTCTGCTCAGCAACCCATACGCCAGCAGCCCAACCACCACCGTTGGCATCGCCATCAGGCTGTTCAGAACAACCCGCACCGTGCGTTTGAACGGAAACTTGCCCAGCGCCACCGCAATCCCAATCGGCACGCCAATCGCGGAGGCAAAGAGCACGGACCAGATTGCCACGCTCAGAGATGTCTCAACAGCCGAGAACACGTCCCTGTCTCCGGAGAGGATCAGGGCAATCGCTGTTCGCAGCGACTCCGCAATTGAGCCCACTGGCTTACTTCCCCTTGAAGGTGAAAAACACCGGGTCGCCCTGCACCCGGTAGTTGGCGATGATGTGCTGACCCTCGGCTCCGGTGATCCACTCAACAAACTTCATCGCAAGGGCATAATTCACGTGCGGAAATTTCTTCGGGTTCACCGCGATCACCCCATACGGATTGAACAGTCCCTTGGAGCCCGTCAATGCCGCAACCTGCTCGACGGTAAGCCGCGGCATCGGCTGCCCTTTTCTTACAAAGTTCTTGTTCCCATCGAAGAGAATGACCAGGTCTGTCTTCCCATGGCGGAAGGCGTTATAGGTCCCGCGGTCGGCCAGCGTATAGCCGCGCAGCTCGGTCGCCATGTTGATGACCTCTCCCATCCCCTGACCTGCCGAGCGGTACCACTGCCCCGAAGGCGTGATCCCCGTGGCCGTCCAGATTTCCTTTTCCTTCTGGTGCGTGCCGGACTCGTCTCCACGCGATATGAAGACCGAGTGAGTTGTGGCGATTCGCTTGAACGCATCTGCCGCCGCCGACGCCTGCTTCACTCCCGCAGGATCGTTGGCCGGGCCGATGATGACGAAGTCGTTATACATCACATCGCGGCGATTCGCCCCGAAGCCGTCGGCGACAAACTTGTCCTCCAACGCGCGCGCATGCACCAGCACCACGTCAACGTCTCCCATCTCGCCAAGTTTCAACGCCTTCCCCGTACCCACGGCGATGACGTCAACCTTGCAGTTGCATTCTTTTTCGAATGGAGGCAGCAGAACGTTCAACAATCCTGAATTGTCGGTTGAAGTTGTGGTGGACATCTTGAGCCGGTCCTGCGCCGGCGCCACAGAACACAGCAATGCCAGCACCAGGGCGACAAGGCCGAACCTATTTTTCACGCTACAGGCCCTCCAATGGACCAGCGTTCACCGTGAATTCTCAGCGGCCCTAATTCTTGATTGCCCAGATGCTAATTGCCAATGTACTTGGCATACAGGCTCCGGGCCACGCCGACATCGGTCGTTCCCTTCACGATCGCGCGCCCATCGGGAAACACCGTCAGGTCAAAATTTTCAATCTGCGCTCGCAGCGCAAACTCGTTGGCCTTCACCGCACCCACGGATTCCAGACGCGCAGCCAGCTCCTTCAAATCCAGTTGGCGCGCCCGGTCATGGATCTGCACCGCGTTCCGCCCGCACAGGCTGATCGGTGCCCGCTGCTTGCCCTGCAAATAGCTGAATTCGCGGCGTCCGCATGCCGGACAGTCCGGATTGGGCTTCGGCTGCGAAGCCTGCTGAACTTCGCCCGCCCAGAGATCAACAATAGTGATCTTGCCGGATAACTGATCCTGGTGCCCGGTCAGAATGATAAGCGCATCCGCCACCTGCAGCGCTGCGATGGTCGCCGTAATCGGCCCCAGCACGCCGGCAGTTTCGCAGGTCGCCTGCGCGCCGCTAGGCGGCTGCGGCAACATACAGCGCAGGCAGCACGTCTCGCCCGGCACAATCGCCATCTTCATCCCATAGCTGCCCACCGCACCGCCGTAGATCCAGGGCACCCCATGGCTCAGGGCAAAGTCATTGATCAGGTAGCGCGTTTCGAAGTTGTCCGTACCGTCCATTACCAACTGCACATCGCCCAGCAGGTCGTCGGCGGTCGCCGGAGTCAGATCGCTGACCGCGGGCTCAATCACAATCGAGGAGTTGACCTGCCTCAATCGCGCCGCGGCTGCCTCGGCCTTCGGGCGGGCGTTCTCGGCATCCTTCTCGTCGAACAACAACTGGCGCTGCAAGTTGCTCCACTCGATGTAGTCGCGGTCGATCACGCGGATAAACCCCACTCCCGCCCGCGCCAGCAACTCGGCCTGCGCCGAGCCCAGAGCACCGCATCCCACAATCGCAACGCGGGCCTCCGAAAGCCGGCGCTGCCCTTCCTCGCCGATCCCCGCAAAACGAATCTGACGCGAGTAGCGGTCGCGATCTGATGGAGCCGTCACTTTATCCATACCATCCTCACGGAGGCGCACACCTGCAACGAGCGCACCCGTTCTCATCCTCACAGCCAACGCAAGTCGTTGCGGGCAATGCAAGTATATTCCCAAAGACGCGGAGCGCGCACCTGCTCGCGAAGCGGCGGTTGTGGTTCAACTTCCGGATGGCTCATCCGGGAGTTACCGCGAATCGGCTCTTACGAGCCGACTTCCAATAACGGCCAGCATTTGGCGGGTACTGAAGCAAGCCGGACTGCTGACACGATGGCGAGGCAAGCCGTGGGACGAGGAAGTAGCCGTTTGAACTCACAGCGATCTTTCGTTCCCAAGGCTTTCCGGTGTACTGCGGCCCATTGCAGCGGACACCACTATTTCGGTGAGGCAGGTGCCGCAATCGCCTTGGGAGGACTCTCCAGTCCTTGTGCGCCGGACAGCCCCATCTTCCCAGCGACATCCTCCGCAATGCGAATGTGGTCTTGAATCACCGAGAGGGTGCTTTCAGCGTAGCCTTTAATTGCAGGGTTACTGCCATGCTCAATCTCATTCTCGAAAGCGTCAATCGCCCCTTTGTGACCTGACAACATGTGCTCGATGTAAATCTGGTCGAATTGTGCTCCCGTGGCACCGGAAAGCTGCTGCTGAAGCGTAGCTACGTGCTGCCCCGCGTTGCTGGGCAACGTAACGCCTTGCTGCTGGGCTATCTGCCGCAGATTGTCTTCCGCTTTGGTATGGTCTTCTACCATTCGCTTTCCGAAATCCCGGATGGCCGGGTTGTTGCCCTTCTGCTCGGCCAACTTTCCCAGTTGCACCTCTCCAAGGTTAATCTCTGCCGCCTGCTTCAGAAAGGCATCCCCGGTCGCCATTGTTTGGCCGCGACTCCTTTGCTGCGCGACCGAGAGAATGAATACTGCAAGCACAATTATTGTGATTGCCAGCATTGACCTGCTCTTCATACAAACCTCCGAATAACCGGGATGTCCTCCCCACAGGCAAGGGATGCCATGCAGCCCGGTTTGCGTGCTGGATTAGTATCAGGAAACGTTGATTAACACGCCAACTCCCGGATTGTCGCCATTCCGGAAACTCGCCGAAAGCGCAAGCGGTGGTAGTCTAATTACACGCGCAAAAACTCGCGTTGTAGGATTTTCATCATGGTCCTCAGGGATCTCCATCACCGTCGCATCCAGTACCTCCGGATTTCGGTTACCGACCGGTGCAATCTGCGCTGCCGTTACTGCATGCCCGCCGAAGGTGTGCCCAAGCTTGCGCACAGCGACATCCTGAACTTCGAGCAGATGCACCGCATCGCCCGGCTGGCCGTCTCACTAGGCATCGAAAAGATCAGAATCACCGGAGGCGAGCCGCTGATTCGCAGGAACCTGGTCAGCTTTCTCGCCGACCTGGCCGCCATCGAGGGCATGAAGGAGCTGGCGCTGACCACCAACGGAATGCTGCTCCCTGAACTCGCGCCGGAGCTTCGTCGCGCCGGAGTGCACCGCCTCAACATCAGCCTGGATTCCATGAAGCCGAATACCTACGCCGCGATCACCCGCGGAGGCGACCTCGCAAAAGTCTTGGACGGAATCAACGCCGCGGAGCAGGCCGGCTTCTCGCCGCTGAAGATCAACACGGTTGTAATTCGCGGCACCAACGACGATGAGGTCGTGAACTTCGCCGCCCTCACCCTGCGCAATCCTCACCAGGTCCGCTTCATCGAGTACATGCCGACCAGGCTTGCCTCCGAGTGGTCCTCGGCTTTCGTCTCCGGAGAAGAGATCCTCCAGCGAATCAGCAAGGTTTACCCACTCCAGCCCTTGCCCTCCACCAGTTCCGCGGGTCCCGCCAAGGTCTTTCGAATTCCAGGAGCCATGGGCACCATCGGTATGATCGCTCCCATCTCCAACCACTTCTGCGAAAGCTGCAATCGCGTCCGGCTCACCGCCTCGGGAGCCCTCAAAGGATGCTTATTCGGCAACGGCGGCGTGGATCTGAAACCTCATCTCAATGGCAGCGACGACGAGTTGCGGGCCGTACTGACCCAGGCGATGCGCAGCAAGCCCGACCGGCACCATCTGCTCGATCCCCAGCCGCTGGCCAACCCCTTCGCGATGTCGGAAATCGGCGGTTAGCCCATGCGAGATGTGCTGCCAGATATCCGGCAGGAAGGCTTCGCCGACCGCGTCCCGGCAGAGAAGGCCCTCGCGTGGGTCGATCGCCACCAATCCCTCCACGACTCCGAAGAGATTCCCGTCGAAAACGCCGCAGGACGCGTTCTCACCCAACCTTTTGTTGCGCCCGCGGATCAGCCGCCTGTCGACACCGCCATCGAAGACGGTTACGCCTTGCGCTCCGCCGAAACGGTCGGCGCTGGCAGCTACAATCCTCTGCCCTTTCGTATTCAGGCCGCCAACCATGCACTCCAGCCGCTTTCAACCACACTCGTCTCTTCTGGAACTCCGCTGCCGCAAGGTGCGGATGCGGTTGCGCCCTTCGATTTGGTGCGAGTGGGGACGCCGAGCGCCGAATTGATCGGAACCGTAGCGCGAGGCGCTGGCGTAAGCCTGCAAGGTCAGGAGGCGCGGCAAGCCACCACGCTCATCGAATGCTCCCGCCCGCTGCGCCCGGCGGATCTCGGATTGATCGCTTCGTTTGGCATCGAGCAGGTGCGCGTCGTCCGGCGTCCCCGGGTGCGCATCATCGTTGCCGGAGCTAAGCCATCGATTTCAGGCACCGATGCTCCCGATGCAAATGCACCGGATGCAAATGCTCCAATGCTGCGCGCCCTTATCGCCCGTGACGGCGGCGTTATCGAACTCAGCGAAAACGGAGTCACAGACCGCGACGCTATCGCCGCTTTGATCTCGCGCCCCGGCGCGGATGTGGTCCTCGTCTGTGGGCGCACCGGTGCCGGAGCCGACGACGAGGCCCCCTTGGCTCTTGCCGCCGCCGGCACTCTTTCGATTCACGGCATCGCCCTGCGCCCAGGAGACTCCACCGGCATGGGTTCGGCCGCAGGCGTTCCGGTGATCCTGTTGCCCGGCAGCCCCCTGGCTTGTCTCTGCGCTTACGATCTCTTTGCCGGACGCTTAATCCGCAGGCTCGGCGGGTGCGGCGTCGAGCTGCCTTATCCTGTTCGCCATGCCACCGTGGGACGTAAGATAGTTTCGTCCATCGGCAACCTTGAGCTTTGCCGCGTGCGGCTTGTCTCCGGAGAAGCTTCCGGGAAAGCTGCCGTGGAGGCGATTCCGGTAAGCTCGGCCGACTCCGGCGGACTTGCCTCCACCGCCCGCTCCGATGGCTTCGTCCTGGTCCCAGCGACCCTTGAGGGCTATGCACCGGGAGCCACTGTCGCCGTCTATCTGTACGACGCAGCGGAGAGCATGGAAGGTGCTCGCCTATGAAAGCGAAGAACTCCAACTCGGCCCTCCTTCACGCGGCGCAGCAGCACCAGTTTCTTGAGGTCATTGAGCGCGACGAAGCCGAAGCGCGCTTCCGGCGGCACCTCAACCTCTCGCCCCTGGAAGAGGAAGTTGTCTCTATCTCTGAGGCGCTCGGGCGCGTCTTATCGCGCGATATCGTCTCCCAGGTCGATGTGCCGGGATTCGACCGATCGAGGGTCGACGGCTTTGCCGTGCGCTCGGCTGACACCGCCGGTGCCTCCGATGAAGCGCCGCGCACCTTACGGCTGAATGCTGAAATCCTTACCCCCGGCGTAACGCCCGCAACCGACGTCAATGAAGGATCGGCAACCATTGTCGCTACCGGCGGCATGATCCCCCGTGGCGCTGACGCGGTCATAATGGTCGAATACACAGAGGCCCGCGAGCAACTCGGCCAGGTAGTGGTGGAGGTCTTTCGATCCGTCTCCTCCGGCGCATTCATCGCCGCCGCCGGCGGCGACATCGCCCAGGGAGAGACCGTCCTTCGCGCCGGACAGATTCTAACCTCTCGTGAGATCGGCTGTCTGGCGGCAATCGGCCTTGCCGAAGTCCACGTCTGGCGCAGACCTTCCGTGGCCATCTTTTCAACCGGCGACGAACTCGTCACCCCCGGAAAAGCACAACGCATCGGCGGCGTCTATGACTCCAACAGCGCAATCTTTTCCGCGGCGGTCGAAGAGGCCGGAGGCAAAGCGGTACCGCTGGGCATCGCCCGCGACAATGAAAGCGAAATCTCCGCGATCCTGCAAAAGGCTCTTGAGTGCGACATGGTTCTGCTCTCCGGCGGCACCTCCAAAGGCGCTGGCGATCTCGCCTACCATGCGGTCAGCAAACTCAAAGATCCCGGCATCGTCGTCCACGGAGTGGCCCTCAAGCCCGGCAAGCCGCTATGCCTTGCCATTACCCATGGCAAGCCGGTCATCATCCTTCCCGGCTTTCCGACCTCGGCCATCTTTACCTTCCACGAGTTTGTTGCGCCCGTCATTCGAGCCTTTGCCGGACTACCGCCGGAGCGTCCCGAAACCGTGCGCGCCAAGCTCCCAACCCGCGTCACCTCCGACCGAGGCCGTACCGAATACGTCATGGTCTCTCTGGTCCGCGATCTGGACGGAAATCTCGTCGCCTACCCGAGCAGCAAAGGCTCAGGATCGGTCACCGCCTTCGGCCAGGCCGATGGTTTCTTCGCCATCGCATCGCAGTCGGAAGCCGTTCCGGCGGGCTCCGAAGTGGATGTCACGCTCATCGGTGCCCATCACAAGCTCGCAGACCTCGTCATCATAGGAAGCCACTGCGTGGGCCTCGACCTGCTGATCGGGCGAGTCATCGGCGAAGGTTTTTCCGTCCGAAGCCTCAACGTTGGCAGCAACGGCGGGCTCACCGCAGCCCAGCGCGGCGAGTGCGACATCGCCGGCATCCACCTCATGGACCCCGCGACCGGCGAATACAATCGCCCCTTCCTGACCGATGGCCTCGAACTCGCGACCGGCTACCGGCGCCTCCAGGGAATCGTCTTTCGCCCAGGCGATCCGCGCTTTGAAGGTCACACGGCAGAGCAAGCCGCCGCAGAGGCAGGCGCGGACGCCTCCTGCCTCTTCATCAATCGCAACCCCGGCAGCGGCACGCGGATTCTGATCGACCAGCTTCTGAAAGGCGGGCAGCCCGCGGGCTACACCAACCAGGCAAAGACGCACAGCGCCGTCGCCGTCGCCGTGGCACAGGCCCGCGCCGACTGGGGAGTGGCGATCCGCACCGTCGCCCAGCAATACGGCCTCGGATTCCTCCCGCTCCAGGCAGAGCATTATGACTTCGTAATCCCGAAGGACCGCGCCCAGCGCCCCGCCGTGCTCCGCTTCCTCTCGCTGCTACGCGACCCCGCACTCCGCACTGCTCTACGCCAACTCGGCTTCGAGTTGGAGGATGCCACCGCCCAGCCCGGCGCATAAGCCTCGCTGCGGCCCCTGCTCTTGATTTTTGCTCTTGATTTTGAGGGGTCATCTTGAGCGAAGCGAAAGATCCCAGCACAGTTCAACTTTTCCGCGCCGTCGCAGGCTTTTCAACCTGCCATCTTGTCCCTTCGCTGCGAATGAGCGGCTTCCACCCCACTTCCCGGCACAATTTCTTTTCTCCCGAAACCAAAAACCCTGCACCCGAGTGCGTGCTGTCACAAAAAGTACGATATGATATGTCGTGAATACGTGACGTAGTCACGTAATTTTGACTCCCGGAGTCTTCGGCAGTCACCCCCATTCGAAGCACCGCTGAAACCAAGATAAGAACACGACAAGAAAAAGGATCTTCGATGAAAAGATTTCTGCTGTTCATTTTTGTAGTTGCATTCACCACCCTCGCCGGCTTTGCGCAAAGCGCAGGCACGGGTCAGATCACCGGCGTCTTGAAGGACCCGAATCAGGCCGTCGTTGCCAATACCCAGGTGGTTCTCACCAATGTGCAGACCAAGGCCAAATTCGCGGCCAATACCAATGGCCAGGGCGTTTACACGTTCCAGTCTCTGCAACCCGGCGCCTACACCGTCGCGGTCGATGCCAAGGGCTTTAAGCCGAGCGTGAGCCCGGAGCTCAACGTCACCGCAGGCCAGAGCCTCAACTCAGATTTCGCTCTCGCAATCGCCGAAAACGTAGAGTCGGTCACTGTCTCCGCCGGCTCGGTCGAGAACGCCTATCGCGTCGACAACGTGAAGCCCGGCAGTCCGCTCGGCACCGTCCCCATCCTCAACCTTCCCTACTCCATCAACGTGATTTCGCGCCAGCTGATCGACGACACCCAGTCGAGAAACTTCAAGGAAGTCTCCAAGTACCTGCCCCTGGTCTCGTTCCAGGAGATGCAGGGCCCCGAAGTTCTGCGCCCCGAGAGCCGCGGCATGCAGGGCAGCAACATGCAGAACGATCTCAAGGACGGAATGGGAATCGCGGTTACCACGCCCTCGGCTTTAGAGGAGTACGAGCAGATTGAGGTCGTCAACGGACTCGGTGGCCCGCTGTATGGTCCCGCAAATCCTTCGGGCATGTTTAACTTCGTAACCAAGCGCCCCACCGATGAACAGTACCGCCAGATCGAGCTGGGCTATGAGGGTGACACCGTCGCCACGGTTCACACTGATCTGGGCGGCCGCGTCGGACCGAACCACATGTTTGGCTATCGCACAAACTTGGTGCTGGCAGATGGTACCGGTTACGTACAGGATAGCCAGCTTCGTCGCCAGTTGGCTGCCGTGGCCCTCGATGTCCGTCCATTCGCTCACACCGTCGTCGAAGGCAATTTCAGCTACTACAATTTGTTCCAGCACGGTTATCCCGGCTGGTTCTCCTATAATCCGACCATTAATCCTGGCACCAAGTCGCTGTTTACCATGGTGCCGGTCAATGCACCTGATCCGACGCGCCAAGGCTATGGACAATCCTTTGCCGGAGTGGATCTCAATAATCAAATTAGCGAAGTGCGGGTAAAGCAGGATTTCGGCAGGGATTGGCACCTTATCGTAGGAGCGCTGAACCAGATTGCCGATCGCGATATCAACACCCCCGTCAACTCATTCGTGAATACGAGTAAAACAGGAACCGCCGCTGCGTACTATGCCAATCCGGCAAACTATCAGACGTTCCTGGAGAACACGTTCCAAAATACTCTCGCCCCGCGCTTTCAGGTCAAGAGTGACCTGGGATACCTGACTGGAACTGTCAAGACCTGGGGCATTCATCACGACGTAGTAGTCGGAAGCACTGGTTACAGGTTCGCGACCTATCAACCCATCGTCCCCGCCGTTACGACCGGCACACCTTATGCCAACACACCCCTGTGTACGGCAAGCGGCCAATGCACGTTCAACATCTCCGATCCGCAGGTTGTTCTGCCGCCTCCGAACGGCATTCTCTCCTATACCAAGACCATTGCCGCGAGCGGCATCTACGTCAACAACATCATTCATCAGCAGGGCTTCAGTCTAGGCGATACCATTACCCTCACTCCGCGTTGGCTTGTGAGAGTCGCTGCCAGCCAGGATTGGACCTGGGTTGATACCTACAAAGCCAATCTCTCGACCGGCTATCTGCGGGTGAATAATCCCACAGGCAACAACTCCTCGTTCCAAGGCGTCAGCCCCACCGCAAGCTTGATCTTTAAGCCCCGCCCGAACATGACGATCTATGGGACCTTTGCCCAAAGCATTCAACCCCCGGACGTCGCGACAGCCGCCACCGCACCTGCAATTACCGTCAATGCCAACGAAGTGCTGCCAGCCTATCGCAGCAAGGAAGGCGAGATTGGCTACAAGCTGGTAACGCGCAGGATTAACTTCTCGACTGCGTTGTTCCGCATCGAACGGCCGTTTGCAACCTACGTCGGCGGCATTACTGATACCGCCGCCGTCTCCGCCGGTGGTTGCGGCGCACAGTCAGGAACCGCCAATTGTCAGGAATTTAAGATCCAAGGCAATCAGCTCAATTACGGTGCGGAAGCCATGCTCTCCGGCAGGATCTTCGACAGCCTGATGGTAACCGGCGGTCTGAGCGTGCTGAACCCGAAGCTGACGGACACCGGCATTGCCGCGACGAACAACAAGACGTTCGTAGGCATTCCCGATTACAAGTCCAACATCCTTGCCGAGTATCGCCTGCCCATGCTGGTCGGTGCCTTCTTCAACTTCGACTGGCAGCATGTCGGACGCCGGGCAGCCGATGACGCTAACACCACATACGTGCCGCAGTTCAACACCTTTGACGTTGGCATCCGCTATTCGGCCAAGGTCCTCGGAAAAGTTGCTACCTGGCGCGTCATGGCCAACAACGTCTCGAATGTGCGCTACTGGTCGACCCTGGGACCGGGGAGCATCACGGGACTAGGCACCAGCGCTGATCTCGCGCACCTCGGCGAGCCGCGTCTGATCACGGCCTCAATGCGGTACGACTTCTAAAAGGTCTATCGGGAGGGCTCTCCGCGAGCCCTCCTGATCGCATCGCCGGTGCTTTCGTTTCTCGACCGAAAGCACGGGCAATCCGATCAGCATTCAAGGTTCAGAAAGAGTCGATATGTCGAAGCGCGTTTTGTTTCAAGCTAGCGGTGCCGCATCTGCGTTCGTCCTGCTCACCCTCTCGCTAGCATCCACCGTAATGGGCCAGACGCCCACAAGCGAAACAACGGGGCAGACACTGGGTCAAACTCAAAACTGCGTGCCCCCCTCCAGCCAGCAGCTCATCATCTATCGTGCCGGCAGCCTCTCGCGCACCTTCAAGCCCCTTGTGGCTGCCTTCACCTGCCAGACCGGAATTCAAGTGAAGGACACAGCAGGCGGCAGCGTGGATATGGGGCGGCAGATTACCGCCGGAGGCAAACCCTGCGACCTCTACGCACCTGCCGATTATTCGGATATCGACCTGTTCATGAAGCCCGCAGGCTACGCGGATTTCAACATTGTCTTCGCCCAGGGAAAGATGGTGCTGGCGTACTCGGCCAGCAGTGTCGCCGAAAAGAAGCTGCCCCCCATCGCCGAATCCGGCAGTGTTGACTTCAATCCACCAAACTCGATTCCCAAGGCCGCGGCCGACTGGTACCAGATTCTCAACACGCGGGGAGTCCGCGTTGGAGGCGGGGTTCCGTTCCTGGATCCGGGCGCCTATCGAACTTATCTGATCTTTCAGCTCGCGCAGGATCATTACAAGGTGGCGAATCTCTACAACGACCTGATGGAGCACATCGTGATTCCGGGGCCGCAGGAATTCTCTGCTGCTGCAAAGCCGGCACTGGGCAGGTTGTTCGACTTCCAGTTCATCTACGAACACAGCGCCCAGGTCATGGCCAGCACCAATCCGGATTTTCGCTATGTGAACCTGCCCGACGAGATCAATCTTTCCGATCCCGCCAACAATTCGTATTACGCCCATTCGGTCATCGTATTGCCCGGCCTTGGGACGCCGAAAAGCGCTCAATCCATCACCGTTCCCGGTACAAGAGTGGCATGGGGAATCACCCTGCTCAAGGACGCTCCGAACCGGGAGAACGCCGTCAAGTTTCTTCAGCTTCTACTCAGTCCGGCTGGCACCGCCATGCTGAAAGCCAACGGGCCCGCACCCATCTCCCCGGCCCTTGTGAGCCGCAAAGATTTCCGCAAGCTTCCCGAATCACTGCGTCCGCTCGTAAAAACAACGGACAAATAGACAAGAAAGGGATATAGTTCTTTGCACTTCGACGACAGGAAGGTTGGCTAAGCGGTAGAGGCGGCTCTGTGAGCCTGCTCGCCCTCAGTACCCACTTTAGGTGAAGCACCGCCGCATCGAGCGCACTCGATTGCGTCGGATTGCTGTGCTCGCATTCAGGTTCATTTTGGAATACAATTTGGCTATCTGTGGGGCATAGCGGGTAAGAGACAATTCCCAGTGCGCATCCACGGGGCTGATGTGCGCCCTGCCCGCGTCTTTGTTCGCAGATACATCGAATGCTCTTTGTCTTGAAGCAGGAGCGGAAGCGAGCGAGATGAACAAAATACTTCGTATCAACATGTCCGATCTCAGCGCGAAGATAGAGGAAGCGCCGGCAGCCTACGCCGGGCTCGGCGGTCGCGCACTTACGTCAACGATTGTTGCCGCGGAAGTACCGCCCACCTGTCACCCCCTCGGGCCGAACAACAAGCTGGTCTTTGCTCCTGGTATGTTGACCGGAACCATGGCGGCTAACTCTGGCCGCTTTTCTCTTGGCTCCAAGAGTCCATTGACGGGTGGCATCAAGGAATGCAGCGCCGGCGGCACCGCCGGACGCCAGCTCGCCAATTTCAACTACTACGCTGTCATCGTTGAAGGCCAGCCTAAAGAAGACAAGTGGTACAACATTCACATCACCAATGACGGGGCGACCATCTCGGAAGAAAAAGAACTGGTCGGCATGTGGAATTTCGCCCTGATCGGCGCCCTGGAAGCTCGCCTGGGCAAGAAGGCGGGCCTGATCATGTGCGGTCCGGCCGGCGAGATGAAGATGAACATCTCCAACATCTCGGTCAAGGACTCCGACGGGCACATTCGCAGCTTTGGCCGTGGCGGCCTCGGCGCAGTGATGGGCTCGAAGAAAATCAAGTTCATCTCGGTCGCCGATGAAGGCGGCTCGAAGGTCGAGATCGCCGAGCCTGAGAAATTCAAGGCGGCGGCGAAGATCTTCGCCAAGACGCTGCTCGAACATCCGGTCAGCGGACAGGGCTTACCGCAGTACGGCACCTCGGTCCTGGTCAACATCCTGAACGAAGCCGGCGGCCTCCCAACCAAGAACTTCACCTCTGGACAATTCGCAGCCCATGACAAGATCTCGGGCGAGACCATTCGCGATACCATCATCGCCCGTGGCGGCAAACCGAAGCATGGCTGTACCGCCGGTTGCGTTATCCAGTGCTCGCAGGTTTACAACGACGACAAGGGTGACTATATAACCTCCGGATTTGAGTATGAGACCGTCTGGGGTCTGGGCGCTGACTGCTGCATTGATGACCTGGATGACATCGCCCGTGCAGACCACATCATGGACGATCTCGGCGTGGACTCCATTGAAACGCCGGTGATGTTCGCCGTGGCCATGGAAGCTGGTGTTCTGCCCTTTGGCGACAGCAAAGGCCTGCTCCGTATTCTGAAGGAAGAGATCGGCAAGGGCACCGCTCTTGGCCGGCTCCTCGGCGGCGGAACCGGCGCCGTGGGCAAAGCCTTCGGAATGCCACGCGTTCCTGTGGTCAAGAATCAGGCCATTCCCGCCTACGATCCGCGTTCGGTCAAGGGCATCGGCATCACCTACGCAACCACCACCATGGGTGCCGACCACACCGCCGGATACACGATCGCCACCAACATCCTCAACGTCGGCGGACACGTCGATCCGCTGAAGAAGGAAGGTCAGGTTGAGCTCTCGCGCAACCTGCAGATCGCAACCGCATCCATCGATTCCACGGGCATGTGCATCTTCATCGCCTTCCCGGCGCTTGATATCCCCGAGTGCCTGCAGGCCCTGATCGACATGATCGGTGCCCGCTATGGAATCAAAATGACCGGCGATGATGTGGTCGCGCTGGGCAAGCGTATTCTGAAGACCGAGCACCAGTTCAATCTGGCCGCCGGAATGAACGAGAACGATGATCGTCTGCCCGAATTCTTCAACCTCGAACCGGTGGCCCCGCACATGGCAACCTGGGATTTCAGCCCCAAAGAGATTGACGAGTTCTGGAACTTCTAAAATCAGCTACGACAGCGGCGCTAAGCTTCCGGGCTCAGCGCCGCTGTCGCAGTACACTTCGCCGGTGACACTGATGCAGATTAACGTAAAACTCTTCGCCTACTTTCGCACAGGCCGCTTTGTTTCCGACACTCGGGAATATCCCGAGGGAACCTTAGTTTCCGATATTGTGCGCTCTCTAAAAATCCCCGAGTCGGAAATTGGCATCGTTATGGTGGATAATAAACACGGTGAGGTCCACGACCAAGTCAAGGACGGAGCCAACGTTTCGCTCTTCCCGCTGGTCGGAGGAGGCTAGTACCACAGGCTATCGAAAGATAGCCTCGAATTGTGAAGCACCGCACAGCTTCCACAACTTCCAGGAGCTACCCTCAGCCTAGTTCGACACGTGCGACACCGAAGTATCTGGAGGCTTTTGATGTTTGAAGGACTTATGCAACCGATGCACCTGATCGTGATTCTCTTCATTGCCCTGCTTGTGTTTGGCCCGAGCAAGCTCTCGGAGCTGGGCAAGGGACTGGGACAGGGAATCAAGAACTTCAAGGACGCGGTAAATGACGGCAAGGACACTGTTCCGGTGAAGGATGCCGCGGCAAAGAAGGACGGCCCGGCCGCCGTTTAGGATCGGACCGGCGATTTAGTCGCAAGGTTCAATCCAGCGCTTAGATCAGATCGCGGTATTGTTCGAGCGCAATCCTGACCAGTTGGCCCCGGGTGCGAACGCCTGTCTTCTGGAACAGCTGTTGCAACGTCGCTTTTACGGAGCTCTCCGATACTTGCAGACGGTCGGCGATCTGTTTGTTGGCCAACCCCTCGAAGACACCCACAAGCACCTGCTGCTCGCGCTCGGTAAGTTTTCGCGTGCGCGGCAACTCTTCCACGGTTGTTCGGCCTGTGATTCTGTGCAAGTAGTCCTGTTCAAACCAGACTTTTCCGGATAGCACCTGCCGGATCGCATTGACGAGCACCGAGGGCGGGTCGTGCTTGAAAAACACGCCCGCAATGCCGTGTTTCACCAGATTCGCGGCGTTCCCTTCGTCCACCCCAGCGGTGACCAGCAGGACTTTTCCGCGATATCCGATGCTCTCGGCTACGCGCATGAAGTCCATGCCGTCACGCTGGCCAAGATCGAAGTCAAGGAGCACAAGGTCCACGGCGTTTGCGCGCAGGAAATCCGCGGCTTCCTCGATGGTGGCGCAGCCGCCCGCAACCCTCAGCTCCGGTTCGCTGTCCAAAAAGCGGGCCACGCTTTCGCGAAACAGAGCGTGATCGTCCACCAGCAGAATGTTTGCCCGCTGATCAGTCATGCGCAGCCTCCTCGGCGTCGCTCACCCTGTCCAGCACCACCGCAAAACAAGAGCCACGCTCCCGATGTTCATAGATGAGCTCGCCCCCGAAGCTCTTCACCAGCGCGCGCGAGACATATAGGCCCAATCCGCTGCCCTTCGCGTCTTTCTGAAACGGACGGAACAGATTCACAGGATCGGCGACTCCCACCCCAGTGTCTTCGAATCGCACTGCAACCGTCTCCCCGTCAACTGTCGTCGTGATGGTTAGGCGTTTTGTTTCGGCGCTCTCCATCGCGCGCATGCTGTTCTTGACCAGGTTCAAAAACACCTGCATCAGCCCATATCGATCGGCCCATATCAAGGGAACGGCTCCGGTCTCCTCCCACTTCATTGCGATGTCGTGCTCCTGGCCAATTGTATCGACCAGCACCCGCAACTCGTCGAGCACGGAGGTCAACTCGATCACCGTGCGCCTTTGTTCGGTGGTGCCGCGCAGCTCCATGGCTGAGATTTGTTCGAGCCCGTGAATCAGCGTCCCCAGCGCCTCGAAATCAGCATTGCCGCGCAACTCGCTCACCTTCGTCAGGTTGTTGTGAACAACCAGCGCCGCGCCGCATAGATTGCGGATCTCGTGAGAAACGGCGCTCATCAGGATTCTGGTGTTGGTCAGAAGGTAGTCGAGGTTCAAATCCTCGCGACTGCGCAGCTCTTCCGAGAGATCGACGAAGATGGCGGCCAGCCGTGTGCCGGAACTCGACGCATAAGTCGAGAACCAGACTCCGGCAAGAAAGACCTCTCCGTTACCGCGGTGTCCCTTGCACTGCAGAGTGGTTCGGAAGTTCATGCCACTTCTCGATTGCACCGCGGCATACAGGGCAGGCAAATACGCGCGTGTGTTCTGCCCCTGCAAGGACGCTCCTCCGGGGGCTAGCAACTCCTGCGCCGCTTCATTGGCCAGCAGAATGGTGCCATCGGCGTCCAGCGTGATGATGGCCGCAGGGCTGCTTTCCACCAGCACATTCAACTGCTCCTCGGCCTGCCGGCGCGCCTGCACCTGCGTCTCCACTTCGTCCAGGTGTTCCAGAACCATCCTGCGGTTCCGCAGCAACTCGGAGATGAATAAGCCGGCGCCGATGAATCCCGCCGATGAGAAGATCAGCCGCGGCCACGCTTCGCCAGGAGGCAGGTTGCTGAACTCCTCCTGCAAAAATGAGCACAGCAGGGCAAAGCTCACGGTCTGCGTGCGAGTCAAAAATCCGCCCGCAATCATGATCGGAAACAGGTAAAGGAAACCCAGCGAGACGTATGGTTTTGTCAACCAATCCAGCGCGGCGACCACCGCCACCATCGCGGCCGCCAAAATCAGCAGTCTTCGCCGGTTGATGGGACTGTAGATGGAAAGCGCCGCTGACAGTTGCATCTCGTTCTCCTGGATAACACACAGATATCCAGAACTATCACATCTCGGCCCGTCAGACGCGCCGGATCACACAGCTCTTACTTCCTGCGCAAGCCGGGCGAGCGAGGCCTTCGCGTCTCCATAGAGCATGCTGGTCACGGGTTTGAAGAACAGGGGGTTTTCCAGGCCGGAGAAGCCGCGTCCCTGGCCGCGCTTCAGAACAATCACCGACTTCGCCTTGTCCACCTCAAGGATCGGCATTCCCGCAATCGGGCTATTCGAGTTATCGCGCGCGTCCGGGTTGACCACGTCATTAGCGCCGACCACGATAACAACGTCGGTCGATGGAAACTCAGGGTTGATCCGATCCAACTCGTACAATTCCCCGTAAGGAACATTGGCCTCGGCAAGCAAAACATTCATGTGTCCGGGCATGCGCCCCGCCACCGGATGAATGCCGTACTTCACGGTGACGCCGCGCTCCTCCAGGGCAGACGCCAGTTCGCGCACCGCGTGCTGCGCCTGGGCGGTGGCCAGTCCATAGCCGGGAACGAAGATAACCTTGTTGGCGTAGGCCAGCCGCATCGCCGCGTCATCCGCCGTAATCTCGTGCATCTCACCCTTGGCCCCTGGCCCCGCGGCGTGTTGTACCGCCCCGAAGCCGCCGAACAATACGTTGGTGATCGAGCGGTTCATGGCCTTGCACATCAGGATGGAGAGGATGAAGCCGGAGAAGCCGTCCAGCGTACCGGCAATGATCAGGATGTTGTTGCCCAGCACAAAGCCGGTGGCGGCAGACGATAATCCGGCATAGCTATTCAACAGCGAGATCACTACCGGCATGTCAGCCGAGCCAATCGGGATGACCAGCATGACGCCGAAAAGCAGTCCGAGCGCAACCATGCCATAGAAGTAATATGAGGCAGCCGGATTGTAGAGCGAGTAGCCAAAGCAGCCCGCCATTCCAACAAAAATCAGCACATTCAGGTATTGCTGTCCCTTGAACTGCACCGGGGTTCCCCGGATGACGCCCTGCAACTTGCCACAGGCGATCAACGAGCCGGTGGTCGTCAGTGAGCCGAGCATCACTTCCAGTCCCAACGCGCTGCGTGTGAACAGCGGCATCGTGCTGGAGTGCATGATGAACTCAGCGATGCCGACCAGCGACGCCGCAATCGCGCCAAAGGCATGCGACAGCGCGGTTCGTTGTGGCATGGCCGTCATCGGCACCCAGATCGTAAAAGCCATGCCAACCACAGAGCCGAGGATCAGGCCGGCAATGATCCATCCATAAAAGTGGATATCATGATGGAAGAGCGTACCAATGATGGCGGCGGCCATGCCGCCCTCGGCGAGGAACATGCCTCGGCGCGCCGTGTCCGGGTGGCTGAGTCCCTTCAATCCGAAGATGAACAGAATCGACGCGACCAGGTAAGTGAATTCGAGGATGTAGTTAGGGCTCTGCGCAACCTGCTGAACTGCCTGGCTTGCGGGGTTCATTTACTTTCCGGCCCCCTTGCCTTTTACATCCTTGCGAAACATCTTCAACATCCGGTCTGTAAGGCCAAAGCCGCTGACCACGTTGACCGTGGCCGTGAAGACCGCGACAAAGCCCATCAGCGTTGCCATCGACGCATGCGCCCCCGTGCCTCCGGCGAGCAGTTTGTGCCAATCAAATTGATAGGACCCGGCGATGACAAGGGAACCGACCAGCGAGATACCGGAGATAGCGTTTGTGGCCGACATCAACGGCGTGTGCAGCAGCGGCGGAACGCGTGAAATTAACTGATATCCCAAAAACGCGGCCAGCGCAAAGACGTATAAAGCAGAGATCAGAACCATTGGATCCATGGCTTCGGAAGTGGATGGTTGACTGACTTGCACTGCAACCAGCACCAGTGGATTCACAATGTCCCTCCCTCTGCGGCTACGCGCGAGCCTTCAACGCAGCCGCCGCGCGTTCGTTCACAATTTCGCCGCGAAATGCGACGCAGGAGCCTTTGATGATCTCGTCGGAGCCGTCGATCTTCACCTCGCCGTTCTTGAGAATCAATTGCAAAAAGTTAAGCAGGTTGCGCGAGTACAACATGCTGGCATGAACCGGCACCTCCGCCGCAAGATTGGTCGGGCCGAAGATGGTGACGCCGTGATAGACGATGGTCTCGCCGGGCCTGGTAACTTCGCAGTTTCCCCCGGCCGGCGCAGCCAGATCAAAGATGATCGAGCCCGGCCGCATCCCTTCCACCGCCGCCGCAGGAATCATCAGCGGAGCCCGTCGTCCAGGAACCTGTGCCGTCGTGATGATGACATCCGTTGTCTTCGCCGCCTTGGCAATGGCTTCACGGCCCAGCGCCAGAGCCTCCGGACTCAGCTCCTTGGCGTAGCCGCCCTTGTCCTCGGTCTGCAAACCACCCAGATCGACCTCGATGAACTTGGCTCCCAGTGACTTCACCTGCTCACCGGCAGCGGCGCGCACATCATATGCTTCCACCACCGCCCCCAGGCGGCGTGCCGTGGCGATCGCCTGCAATCCGGCCACCCCCGCGCCGAGCACCAGAACCTTCGCCGGTGGAATCGTTCCCGCAGCCGTCATCATCAAGGGAAAAAGTTTAGGAAGGTGATTGGCGGCCACAATCACCGCTTTGTATCCGGCAATCGTCGCCATCGACGAGAGCGCATCCATCGCCTGAGCGCGAGTGATGCGAGGCACCAGCTCCATCGAGAACAGCGTAACCCCGCGCTGAACGGCCACCGCCAGCGATGCCGGGTCATCCAGCGGGCGCAGGAAGCCGATCATCACGCTGCCGCTTTTCAGCTTCTCCTGATCCTCCGCAGGCAATGCGTTTACGACAGGAACAACGTCGGCGGAGGAGAGTAGCTCGGCGCGTTGGCATGAGATGCTCGCACCCACAGCCTGGTACTCCGTATCGCTCGCGCCGGACTGTAATCCAGCGCTGCTTTCAACCGCGACGGCAACTCCTTTTCCGGTGAGCGCCTTCACCGCATCCGGCGTAAGCGCCACGCGAGTTTCGTCCTCCCTCGCTTCTCTCACAACTCCGACAAGCAACACTGGCCTCCGTCACGTTGTCAAAACATTCGATGCTACAACGAACGGGGCTGTTTCGCACGCTTCGATTCACTCTTGGATTCTGGAATATCCCTCATCGGCACTTGCCTTTAAGTTGTCACCCCGAATGAAGTGAGGGATCCCCGCCTCGCTCAAATCTCCAGCAGCCGGGTGCCTCACCTTCGCCGCCTGCTGTGGAGGAAACGTCGGGTGCCCCACCTTCGCCGCGTCTGTTTGCGGCTAAGGTGGGAGTCGAAACCGTGCGCAGCATGAGCTTCTCACAGCTCTATTCGTCGTAGAGTTGCGGAAACGCGCTCTGAACCTGCGCCGCAACCTCGCGCGCAGCTTCAATGTTCACCAGCGGTCCCTTGTTCATCCCCGGACAGTAGTTCGCGGCCTCGCGCCGTTCCTTGGGGTCGGCCAGTAGCTCCGGCCAGTACGGAAACGAGCTGCACTGAAGCGGCTTCACCGAATGAACCGAGCAGCCGTCGGCGAGCAGAAACGGACACAGCTTATGACGCTGCTTACGAAAGCGCAGCAGCGGCGCCGTGCCGCAGAGATAACGCCGCCTGAACTCCGCGCGGGTAATGCCGAGATGCTCAGCGAGCCGTGCAATGTCCTCGCGGGTCACATACACGAAACCCTTCTGCTCACAGCAGCGAATGCATCCGGGCTGGCACTGGAAGCGCATAACCAGAGTGTACCGTGAATCCGGATTTTTCAGCTCCGCCCTGCCATCATTCGCAACAACCAAGGCACAAACATTGCGAGCACCGAAACAGCCAGACCCGCCACGGCCATTGCCAGCGACGCCGTCGCCCCCTGCAGGTCGTGTTCCTTCAGCAGACGAGCGGTGCCAAATCCGTGCGAGGATGTCCCCATCGCCGCGCCCATTGCCAAGTGGTGCTTCACTCCGCAAAACTGCAGAATCTCGGGTCCCGCAAGAGTTCCAATGACACCGGCCACCAGCGCCATGGCGGCTGCGATCTCCGGAAACCCGTGCAACTCGCGCGCAATCTCCATTGCAATCGGCGTAGTCACCGACTTAGGGATCGCGCTTGCGATGAACTCTTTCGGTGCGCCCATCCATGCCGCGCAGACTCCCGCCGTGACCATGCCCACGACCGACCCTGCGCCAATGGCCGCTGAAAGCGGCACCGCAGCGTTGCTCAACTTTTTCCCGTTCTTGTACATCGGAACACCCAGCGCGATCACCGCCGGTCCCAGCAGATACGTGATCATGTCGCCGCCGATTGCGTAGTTTTCCAGCGGAATGTGCAGCATCTTTATCGTCAGCATCAACCCAAAGCAGGTCGTGATCAGCGGATGTGCATAGCTCAACCTCTTTTGCAGGAGCAGTCCCGCCGCATAAAACATCAAAGTAATGCTCACGCCAAAAACTGGGGAAGCCGTGAAGGTATTCATTGCGCAGCCGTGCCTTTCCTGTGCAGCAGAAACTCAGCAACCAGTCCGGTCGTCACCATTACGGCCAGAGTGCTCACCACAATGCTCACCAGCAACGCGGCCCAGTTCGCCTTGATCACCGGAGCCAGCCGCATGGTCAGCACCGTCATCGGCACAAAGAACAGCAACATGTGTTTGAGCAGGAAACCTGTGGTGGATTCCACCCACTCCAGTTTGATCAAGCCCAGAAACAGTGCAGCGGTAAACAAGATCAATCCAATCACCGCGCCCGGCATTGGGACTCCAACTGCGTGAACCGCTGCCCCTGCGAATTGAAACGCCGCTAAAATCGCAAGACCCCGCATGCAAACGAGAATAGCCTAACTGGTCTTACCAGTCAACTAGGTTGTCCGTGTGGTACGATGCAGGGATGATCGGCTCCGAAGTCTCCTCCTTCGCTAAGGTTCGCTCCACCCGCGCCCACGAACATATCGTCGAGCAGTTGCAGCGCCTCATTCTTAGCGGAAAACTCGCGCCGGGCAGCCGTCTGCCCTCTGAGCGGGCCATGATGGCCGAGTTTCAGGTCAGCCGTCCAACCGTGCGAGAGGCTCTCAGGGTCGCTGAAAGTATGGGCCTGATCTCCGTGCGGCCCGGCGACCCCGGAGGCCCCAAGGTGCTCGGAACTCCTAGCCTTGGCATTGCCCGCGTCTTCGATAGCCTGCTTCAATCAGGCTGCACCTCTGCCTTGGAGCTGCTGGAAATGCGTATTGTGCTCGATTCCTCAGCAGCTGCGTTGGCCAGTACGCAGCCCAAAAACCGCCTCGCCGGTCTGCGTGAGGTGCTTCGCCAGATGCAAACGACGACAGACCTGCATTCCTTTGCGGAGCTGGACACGAACTTTCATCAAGCGATCATCGTGGCAAGTGGGAACCGTCTCTTCCATCTGGTCTTTCAGGCTCTGAAAGAATCCATCCATTCCCTTATCGAGAGTAGCCTCCGATCTTCTCCCAAGCAGAGCCGCGCCGAAACCTTGCGGCACCACGCCGAAATCGTCGAGGCCATCCAGAACGGCGACGCTCCGCGGGCCGCCAGTGCCGTGCGTGCGCACCTCATCGAGTTTTATCTTCCCGTTCTGCCCGCTCCGGACAAAGTGCGCATCAAGGCCTTCTTGCGAGCGATGGAGCCATAGCCGCGACTCGTCCGAAAGCCAAGCACCTCTCAATCGCCGAGTCGAATTCCCCCAAGCTCGAATCTAAACAGAGTAGGATTAATATTCGTTTCTAAGGAGCCTGGCTTTGGCAAAAGTCCTCATCATGCTGGTACGCATACTCGGCCTCGCGGCCATCGTCGTCGGAGCACTTCTCTGGAGCGGGCGCCTGCAACTTCTTAAGCCGCATATCGGCCTTGGCTTTGCGGTGGCCACGGTGGTCTTCGTGCTCGCCATCCTTGCGATGCTGAAAAAAGCCGTCGTCCCAGGCATTCTCGGCATCGTCTTCGCCTTCCTGCTACCCGTGATCGGTTTTTTGCAACTGCCGATTACCCTGCGTACCATGGGAGCGATTCAGGCGGCGCACATCTTTGTGGCCCTTGCGATCATCGGTGTCGCCGAGCGGCTCTACGCGGCAATTCAGAGGGCTGGCTGAAATCCCCGCCGCCCAGTCCCGCATGCGGCACCCTGATTCCTCAACTCTGGCCAGCTCGCAATTCCGAATTTCTGCGTCTCATCACACAGTAATGTGACAGCCGTTATCTTTTGTGAGATTTTGCTTGCGCTAAGGTTTGCACACTGATTACTATCAAATCAGGAACCTTCCTCAATCCAACGGCAGTTTACGCGTCTGTCCGCGCGTTAGAAAAATAGCGAACATATGAACATAGGCGAAACGATCCGTAACTTCCGTATGCAGAAGGGTATGTCACAGGGTGACATCGAGAAGCGCACCGGCCTCCTGCGCTGCTATCTCTCGCGTGTCGAGAATGGACACACCGTCCCTTCGCTCGACACCCTGGCCAAAATCGCCAGCTCGCTGGAGATGCCGCTCGGCCAATTCTTCGTGGAAAACCCCGCCGACAACAGCGCCAACGCCAAGAACCTGCCGCAACTCAGCGAAGAAGAAGTACGTTTCCTCTCGCAGATCCGGCGCTACTCCGGCAGCCTGAATGACAGTGACCGGAAGCTGGTGTTGGCAATGGTGAAGAAGATGGCGGCCACCACCGGACGGTAGTTCAGGCCATAGCGCGCCACAGCAGGACGCAGCTCTTTCGACTCTCAATCCTTTGTGGCGATGGCGATAAGGTGGGAAGCAACTTCCCTTAAGCCGCGCTCGGACTCTCGGTCAAGGCAATCACCGCCAGCTCCAGCCGGTCCCGTGCGCCTGTCTTGCTGAAAATGCTTTGCAGGTGCCGCTTCACGGTATTTTCGCTGATCTCCAGTTGCACCGCGATGTCCTTGTTCTTCATTCCCCGCGCTACCAGGTATGCGATCTGCTTTTCACGCTCGCTGAGGCGGTGCAGGTTGGCGGCCCGCTCCTGCTGGGTTTCCACGGACATGGCCATCAACACTCCCTGTGCCACGTCATCGCTGAATGCCAGCTCCCCGTCGGCCACGATGCGAATTGCCGCAAACAGCCTCTCCGGCGTATCGCCTTTCAGCACCAGCCCGCGGGCGCCCAGCCGAACCACCTGCACGTAGTCAGGCTGGCTCTCCGAGCCCGTCAACACCACGCTCGCCACCTTTGTGGAGGCGCGGTCAAGCTGCCGCAGTACCTCGAATCCATCTGTCCCGGGCATGAACAGGTCCAGCACCAGCACGTCCGGATGCTCCTTCTCCACCAGTTCCAGGGCTTCCGCGCCATTGCTGGCCGTGCCCACAAGCTCAAAATCGCGATGCGAGGAGAGCAGCGCACCTAGGGACTCACGCAGCACAGCGTGGTCATCTGCAATGGCAACACGAATTTTTTCGCCGCGAAACATAGGAACTTAGATGCGAGTTAAGGTCCGGTCTGTCGTACGCCGAACCACAAATTATTTAACCCGGCGCGAGCATCTCGCGAACGGCTGCCGACGCAAATGGGCTCTGCCCTTTCGAGAGGGGGCACTTAAGCCTGATTATGCTATATTTCGAGACCATGGCACCTGCTTCCGTCTTGCTTCATTTCATGGCTGCCATTCGTGTGGACGCGTGACCATCGATGACGAACTAACGCTGCTGGAAGATGCCTTCCGCCGCCTCAAAGTTGAATATGACATCTACTTTGCCGGAGGCGCCAAAAGGCCCCCATCGGGCAATGAGACACGGTTCAACAACCAGATCCGCTTCCATCAGGAAAATAGTCACCTTAGCTTCGCCCAGCGCTATCGCCTGATCAGCCTGACTCAAAAATATTCGGTCTTTAGCGATCTCTGGCGCCGCAAGACCAAGATCAAGGACGAGGGCTACCGTCGTCCGCAGGACACCTTGCTCGGGGTTGGCGGCTTTGGCCACCTCGGAACCTCTCCCGCTCCTGCCGCGGTGGCCGATGGCGAGCCCGAGAGCTTTCTTCTCTTCTCAGATGATGTCATCGAGGTGGTCGCGCTCTACGAAGCCGTGGTGCGCGCGCGTGAAGCTGCCGGGCAGCCGCTCGGCGCATTCGATACCTTCGCTACCTTCGTACAAAACAAGTCCAATCAGATTCGCGGGCAGTTCAAGTGCCAGGCCGTCGAGTACACTGTAATGGTGCAGAGCGGGCAGGTGCGGCTCAAGGCGCGCGCCCGCAAAGACATCTAGTTCCCGTGCATCCCCGGGGCCGTTGCGGCCCGAAGCGGATTGCGCAACTCACTGAAACCCGCATTGGCAGCCGGATTGTGCCGTCTATGGCATGGCTGCCAGGCGTTTGTGCCTCATCTTTTGAGCGAGAAAATCATGGAGCGAAAACATCATGGCTAAAATCAAACGTGCCATCCTAAGCGTCACCGATAAAACGGGGTTGGTCGAATTTGCCCAACGCCTTGCCGCCCACGGGGTGGAGCTGATCTCCACCGGCGGCACCGCCCGCGTGCTGCGCGAGGCAGGACTCAAGGTGCGCGATATCAGCGACCTGACCGGCTTCCCGGAGATGCTCGATGGCCGCGTCAAGACCCTCCACCCCAAAGTTCACGGAGGCATCCTGCACGTGCGCTCCAACCCTTCGCACGTCGCCGCCGTCAAGGAGCACGGCATCGAACCGGTCGACATGCTGGTGGTAAACCTCTATGCCTTTGAGAAAACTGCAGGCAAACCAGGCGTTCACTTTGAGGAGATCATCGAAAACATCGACATCGGCGGCCCTTCCATGGTGCGCTCGGCGGCCAAAAATTTTCAGGACGTCGCCATCGTAACCTCGGCTGCCGACTACGAAGCCATCGCCCGCGAAATGGAGCAGAACGCCGGCGAGCTTTCGCTCAAGACCAAGTGGGGACTGGCCCAGAAGGCCTTCGCCACCACCGCCGCCTACGATACCGCCATCGCCAACACCCTCGCCGAGATCACCATAGATGATGCCTCGCACTTCGACATCAGCCAGATGGGGAGCAGCGACCGCTTCCCCGAAACCCTGCGCCTCCAGTTCCAAAAGGCCTTCGATCTCCGCTATGGCGAGAACCCGCATCAGAAAGCCGCGCTCTACTCGGATTGCAGCGGCAAGGGCGTCGCCAATGGCCGGCAGCTCCAGGGCAAGGAGCTCAGCTACAACAACATCGTCGATCTGCAAGCTGCATGGGACCTCGCCCAGGAGTTCACCGAGCCGGTCTGCGCCATCATCAAGCACACCAACCCATGCGGAACCGCCAACGGAGCCACGCTGAAACAAGCCTATCTCCGCGCCCTGGAGTGCGACCCGGTCTCTGCCTTCGGCGGCGTCATCGGAGTGAACGGAGTTATCGACGAAGACGCAGCCAACGAGATGGCCAAGCTCTTCGTCGAGGCCATCGCCGCGCCCGGTTTCACCCCGGAAGCCCGCGAAGCCTTCGCCAAAAAGAAGAACCTGCGCCTGGTCGAAATCGCCGACCTCAAGCAGAAATGGGTACTGAAAAATGTCTCCGGCGGCGTGCTCGTGCAGGACAACGACATGTATCCGCTCAGCGAAGCCGACCTCAAAGTGGTCAGCAAGCGCCAGCCGACCGGCGAAGAGATGCGCGCCATGCTCTTTGCCTGGAAGGTCTGCAAGCACGTGAAGTCGAACGCCATCCTTTACGCCCGAGATGGCCAGAGCGTCGGCGTGGGAGCCGGACAGATGAGCCGGGTTGACTCCGCCCGCATCGGCGCCGAAAAAGCAGCACTGCCGCTGGCCGGAACCGTCGCCGCCAGCGACGCATTCTTCCCCTTCCCGGACGGCGTGGAGGTCATTGCCAAGGCCGGAGCTACGGCCATCATTCAGCCCGGCGGCTCGGTGCGCGACCAGGAGGTCATCGACACCGCCGACCGCCTGAATCTCGCCATGGTCTTCACCGGCGTCCGCCACTTCCGCCACTAAGCTTTTCGCGTGATCTTTGCGCGGCACGGGTTACTTTTGAGGTGTCATTCCGAGCAAAGCGAGGAATCCCAACATGCTCCAATTCCCGTGCCGCCCAAGAGGCACTTCGGCCAGCACTCTTTTGGTTCGCGGGTGGCCCACATCCGCCTTCAGTTGGCGAATGTGGGGACTCTCCGATCCCGATTCGTGATTCGCATCACAAGCGGAATTTCCCCCTCTCTGATAAACTTTATCCTCAATGTCCTCTCCGAATTCGATCTTCGTCCGTGCCTGCAAAGGTCTTCCTACCGAGTCGACTCCAGTCTGGTTTATGCGCCAGGCGGGCCGCTATATGGCCGAGTACCGCGAAGTCCGCAAACAGCACTCCCTCGTCGAAATATGCAAGCAGCCCTCGATTGCCGCCGAAGTCACCATCACGGCCGCCGAGGCTCTGGGCGTCGACGCCGCCATCATCTTTGCCGACCTTCTGCTTCCCTTGGAAGTCATGGGTCTGCCCTTCCACTTCTCCGCCGGAGAAGGCCCCGTAATTGAGAAGCCCATCCGCACTGCGGAAGACGTAAAAGTTCTCACCACCGACGGCGCACCTGACCTGATGTATGTCTCCGAGGCAATCGCCGAGTGCGTCAAGCACTGGGGAGACAAACTTCCCTTGATCGGCTTCTGCGGAGCGCCCTTTACCCTCGCCAGCTACATGATCGAGGGTGGTGGCTCGCGGAATTACATCGAAGTCAAAAAACTCATGTACAACCAGCCTGCGGTTTGGGACGAGTTGCTGCGCAAGCTCAACATCGTGCTCGCCGCCTACGTCGCCGACCAGGTCAAGGCCGGTGCCGACGTCATCCAGATCTTCGATAGCTGGGTGGGCTGCCTGAGCGTTGAGGACTATCGCAAATACGTTCTGCCGCGCACCAAGGAATTGATCTCCGCCGTCAAGAAGACAGGCGTGCCGGTCATTTACTTCGGCACCGACAGCACCACTCTGCTGACCTCCATGAATGAGACGGAAGCCGATGTCATCGGCCTGGACTGGCGGGTTCCACTCGATGAGGGCTGGAAGCTGCTGAACCACCGCCCCGCCGTGCAGGGCAATCTCGATCCCGTCCTGCTCTTTGCGGAATGGGACGAGTTGAAGCAGCGCGCCAAAAACATTCTGGACCTGGCGCAGGGCCGTCCCGGACACATCTTCAACCTCGGTCATGGCATTCTGCCGCTGACTCCGGTTGAGAACGTTAAGAACCTGGCCAAGTTCGTGCAGGAGTATTCGGCGCAGCACCGTGGTGTTGTCGCCGGAACCCGATAGTTATGCCGAAGCCCGCCGTCCTGCTACTTGCTCATGGAACTCCAGATTCTGTCGAGGAGATTCCGGCCTATCTGGCCAACGTGACCGGCGGACGGCCGCTTCCTGCTTCTGTGATCGCGGAGATCCAGCACCGCTATTCGCTGATCGGCCGCTCTCCCCTCACGGAGATCACCATGCGGCAAGCTGCGCTCATCTCCCAGGAGCTGGGCTTGCCCACCTACGTTGGGATGCGCAACTGGAAGCCGTACATCCGCGACACAGTGGCGCAGATGGCCGCCGACGGCATCACCCAGGCACTCGGCATCTGCCTCGCCCCGCATAATTCACGCACCAGCGTCGGCCTCTATCGAAATGCTCTGCTGGGCGAGACCAGCGCCAGCAGCCGAAACGGCGCTGTTGCCGCGTACCCGACCGCGCCTGCCAGCGTCATGGGTGGCCCACATCCGCCCTCTTTTGGCGAATGTGGGGTGAGCGCCAGCGCAAGACTTCCCTTTACCGTGGACTTTGTCTCCGAGTGGCATGCCGAGCCGCTGCTGATCCGCGCCTTTTCGGAAAAGCTGCGCGACGGCTGGTCGCGCGCCTGTCTGGAAGCCAATGCGCCCGTGCCGGTTCTCTTTACCGCGCATAGCGTCCCCGTTCGAACCATTGAAGCCGGAGACGACTATGAGCGCCAGACTCGCGAAACCGCCAAGCTGGTCGCGGCCAGTGTTCCGGAGGTCGCCGAAAACTGGCGCTTCGCCTTCCAGAGCCAGGGAATGAGCGGCGGAGAGTGGCTTGGTCCCACCGTCGAATCGGTGATCGAAGAATTTGCCGCCGCAGGCCACAAGCATCTTTTCGTGCAGCCCATCGGCTTCGTATGCGACCACGTCGAAGTGCTCTATGACGTCGATATCGCTTTCAAGGATTTTGCCGCGGCGCGTGGCATCGCACTCTCGCGCGCCGAGTCGCTCAATGACTCCGTGCTCTTTGCCCGGGCCGTCGCGCACCTTGCGCGCACACGCCTTGCGGTTGCGGCTCAACCGGGACGGTAAATCCGAGTGCGGCCTACATCCGCTGAGCGCCCGCGGGTGGCCCATTCTGTGGGATAGCGTTCTGGACTGCAGCATGGCATCAGTTTTTTTATAGGGGTTTTGTACATGCGTATCGCAATCATCGGCGGCGGAATCTCCGGACTCAGCGCCGCCTATTACCTTGAGAAGGAGCGCGCTGCCGGCGCGCCGCTCGAATACTCCCTCTTCGAATCCAGCAACCGCCTCGGCGGCGTCATGTTCAGCGACAAAATTGGCGACTGCGTCGTCGAAGGCGGCCCTGACTCCTTCCTCACCGAGAAGCCCTGGGCCAGCCAGCTCTGCGCCGAACTCGGCATCGCGGGCGACCTTATCGGTTCCAACGATTCGCAGCGCATCACCTACATCCTGGTCAAAGGACGTTTGGTGCCCATGCCCGATGGCCTGATGTTCATGGTGCCCACCAAGCTGATTCCCACCGCGCTCACCTCCCTGTTCTCCTGGAGCACCAAGTTCAAAATGCTCGGCGAACTCGTGCATCCTCCGCACGCTGCTCATAAGGACGAGACTGTTGCGCAAATGGTGGAGCGCCATTTTGGAGCCGAGGTCGTTGACCGTCTTGCTGACCCTTTGCTCTCCGGAGTCTATGGCGGGGACGCCGCTTCGCTCAGCGTGCGCGCCGTGCTTCCGAGGTTCGTCGAGATGGAAGAGAAATACGGCTCGCTCTGCCGCGCCATGCTGGCCGGCCGCAAAAAGCTTGCCGCCATGCAGAAGGAAAAAGGCTACAAGCCCAAACCGCTATTCAGTTCGCTGAAGGGCGGCATGCAGCAGATGATCGACGCCATCGTCGCGCGCGTCGATCCGCAGAGCCTGCGCACCTCCACCGCAGTCAGCCAGCTCTCGCAGAAGAACGGCGGCTGGGAATTAATTACTCCGCGCGGCGCCGAGTTCTTCGATGCGGTTATCTTCGCCACCCCCGCGCGCATCGCCTCGACAATGCTCGCCAGGATTGACCCTCAACTCTCCGACGACCTGGGGCAGGTTCAGTACAGCTCCTCGATCACCGTGACCCTTGGCTACCTTCGCGACGAGTTGAAATCCTGCCCGCCGGGATTCGGCTTCCTTGTTCCCCGCAGCGAAGGCACGCGCATGTTGGCCACCACCTTCGTACACACAAAGTTTCCCTTCCGTGCGCCGGACAACAAGGCGCTTGTACGCTGCTTCCTCGGCGGATCGAAGGACCAGGGTGTGCAGAAGCTCAGCGATGACGAGATCATCGCGCAGGTGCGCAAGGAGCTGAAGCAGATTACCGGGCTCTCAGCCGATCCGTGGTTTGTGAAGGTGTACCGCTGGGACCGCGCCATGGCGCAGTACACACCCGGACACATGGAGCGCATCGAGCGCATCGGAGCAACGCTCCAGCAGATGCAGAATCTCTCAATCGCCGGAAACTTCTACAAAGGGATCGGCGTGCCGGATTGCGTCCGCACCGGCAAGGAAGCCGCGATGCACATGGCATCCCTGGCGCGCAAAAAAGCTCAGACCGTCAAGGCATGATCGAAGGCTCGGACGATTGATCTTTTGACTAATCCTTTCCGCGGCGATGTTGATCAGACAGGCAATCGTTGAGGCGCTACGCCTAACGATTGCCTGCTTCGTTACCCTGCTACTCCCAACGATTCACGCATAAGTAAATGGTCTGCCCTGGGCAGGAGACCCTGCTCAGGCGCTTCCCTCTCGCCTTGTGACCGCCGCGTAGGCTACCATCGTGGACCATGGCGCGAATTCTGATCGTCGAGGACGAGTTACACCTGGCCCAAGGCTTGTTGTTCAACCTGGAGGCCGAGGGCCACGAGGTCTCCGCGGTAGAGAGCGGCGAAGCTGCCCTGGATATTCTGATCGATCGCGCCGAGGTGTATGACATCGTCGTGCTCGACATCATGCTGCCGGGAGTGAATGGCTTTGACGTTGCCGAACGTCTGCGTGCCGCTCGCAACTACGTTCCCATTCTCATGCTCACCGCGCGTTCGCGTCCGGAGGATGTGCTGAACGGCTTTGCCAGCGGCGCCGACGATTATCTGCCCAAGCCATTCGAACTCAGCATCCTTATCGCCCGCGTTCATGGCCTGCTGCGGCGCACGCAATGGCAGCGCGAACTTGCGGCGCAGCAGCGCCAGCTATCCACATCCGAGGCCGGCAGCAAGGCCGACTCAGCGTCGCTGGGCAGTGAATCTGTACAATCGGACATCGCGGCTCCCGCGGCTCACGACGTCTTTACCTTCGATGGACGCACGCTCGACTTCAGCACCTTGGAGCTGAAGTCTCCGGCGGGCAAGATTCAACTCACGCTCATGGAGGCTTCTCTGCTGCGCTACTTCATCGCGCATCGCAATCAGAACGTAAGCCGGAAACAAATTCTCGAAGAGGTTTGGGGGCTGCACGAAGATACCGACACGCGCGCCATCGACAACTTCATCGTTCGCCTGCGCCGCTATATCGAGGACGCACCGGGCGTGCCGAAATATCTCATCACGGTTCGTGGCGTTGGCTACAGGTTCCTGCCAGAGACAACCGACTAAGCGCGAGCAAAAGAAACGCTACCAACGATCGCCCCAACCGAGTCGCTTCAATCTGCGCCAATCCTCCTTCTTTGAGCGCGTGATGGTGGTGGCCGCGATCTCGCCTTCACGACAGAGCGTGAGCTGCGTGTATCCGCTGAAGATCTTGGGATGACGCACGATGCGAGTTCCCGGACTCTCTACGTCCGGGCTGCGCGAAAATGCAACATAGCTGAACTTTTCGTCTTCGTGGCCGAGGGTCGCGTTCTTAACACGGCGATGCTCAGCCGTGCGCTCGACGCGTGCGGCGAAGTGGCACCAGTCGCCGCCACCCATGGGACAGGCGAGCGCATTGGGACAGGGGGCGGCGATGTTTGCGCCCTGGGCCAGCAGGCGAGTGCGCACGGCAAGGATGTTGGCG
Source organism: uncultured Acidobacteriota bacterium (assembly GCA_963738165.1). Lineage (GTDB taxonomy): Bacteria > Acidobacteriota > Terriglobia > Terriglobales > Acidobacteriaceae > TOLSYN. The sequence goes on along the minus strand of CAVTVE010000012.1, from coordinate 59,279 downwards.
AAGCCGCTCTTGGTTCCCGGCTCGATTACGACGAGCAGTTTGCCGGTTCGCGCCCAGGCCTGGCGAAGGAATTCGGAGCGCTGTGCTTCGGGCAGTTCATTCAGCGTGTAGGAACAGATGACCAGATCCCAAGTGTCTTCGGAAGAACTGGTGATGGCAGAGGAGGCGTCGGGAGAAGAGGCGTTGCGAGCGGTGGGGATCTTCGCAGTGAGATCGCCCTGCAGCCACGCGGTCCCGCGCAGAGCTTCATGCGGAGCTTCATTCCCTGCCGTGGCGCTGAGGCGGCGGGCAATTTCGATCAGCCGGGGATCGCGCTCCACGGCGGTTGCGGAGATGATAGTAGGAAAGACCTGCAGGGCCGCCCAGAGAGCGGTTCCGGGGCCGCTGCCGAGATCGAGCACGGTTCGGATTTTGTCGCTGTAACTCTCGCGAGTCCAGGTGAGCGCGGCAACGACCGCGGCGAAGGTTGCGGGTACACGCACGGCCAGATAGGCGGCGCGCTCTGCGTCATCCTTAAGCGCGCCGGATGCACCGCTCTGGCGATAGCACTCGGTGAGACGCGCGGAAGCCGCACGCAGCTTGCCGCCGTCGCAGCAGCTCAACTCCTGCTGGATAGCTTGGCGAAGCGCCGGAGGCAGTTGCATCAGCGTACCTTCAAAGCCTTGCGATACGCGATGACGTTGCGCTCGTGCTGCTCGAAGTTGGAGGAGAAGTGATGGCGTCCGGTGCCATCGCCGGCGGCGACGAAGAACAGGTACGGAGTCTGAGCCGGTTGCATGGCGGCGCGCAAGGAAGCCGCGCCGGGATTGGCGATGGGGCCCGGAGGTAATCCGGCAAATTTGTAAGTGTTGTAGGGCGAGTCCGACTGAAGATCGCTCTGGTAGATGGCGCCGCGATAGGTGCCGGTGAGCAGGGCGGCATAGGCCACGGTGGGATCGGCGGCGAGGGCCATCTTTTTCGCAAGGCGGTTGGCGTAGACACTGGCGACCTCGGGGCGCTCCTCGGGGGCGGCGGTCTCCTTCTCGACGATGGAGGCAAGAGTGACGAGGCGATGCGTGTCTCCGCTGAGACCGAGGGTCTGCGCCTCCTTCTGGAAGCGCCTGACCATGGCCGCAGCCATCTCTCGCATGGTCATGGTGCGGGTGAACAGGTAGGTATCGGGAAAGAGATATCCTTCGAGCGACTTGGCCTGGGGATCAACGGCGCGGATCAATGCGGTGTCGTGGGTGGCGACGGTGAGGAAGTCCTGGCTTTTACCAAGTCCCGCGGCCTCGACCGCAGCCGCGATATCGAACATATTGTAGCCTTCAGGAACCACGACGGTGTGCACGAGCACGTCTCCGCGCGCCATACGCTCAAACACTTCAAGGCCGCTGGCAGCGCGGTCGAAGCGGTATTCTCCGGCCTTGAGCTTCTTCTTCGGCAGCGCGTAATGAAGCAGTTCGAAGGCGAAGCGGCTGCGCACGACCCCGGCGCGCTGAAGTTCGGAGGCGATGGATGTGGAGGACGAACCGGACGGAAAGAGCAACACCTGCGGCGACTCGGGAGCAAGCGGGATCACCAAGGCCCAGGCAAACCACAGCGCTGCGCCCAGCAGGAGCATTGCGAGAGTACGAAGCATATGTTGCTAGTGTAGATGAGCCGTCAAGCAGAGGCGATAGCCGCAAAACTGATTGCGATTGAAAAGCCTCGGGGACGGCACGGGAGATTTCAGCGGCGCGGGGATTCCTCGCTGCGCTCGGAATGACAGCCTAAGAACAAAGTCAAGGACAAGAACAGGAGCAAAGGCAAGAGCAGAAGCCACGGCAAAATCAACGCCCCCAGGTTAGCCAACAAAGGGAGAACCTGGGGGCACCTGCTTATCTTCGACTTGTTATGCCCAATCCTGGATCACCAGCCGCACCAGTGTCTGGTTGAGAAGCTGATAGGCGATTTCGCCGAAGGTGATGGGACCGGTGATCGCTCCCGTGGACTTGCCTTCCAGGTCGGCATGCACGTAGTTCATGATGCAGTTGCAGTCGAAGGCAGCTGGGGCAAGCTCTGCTCCCAGGACGGAACCAAATGCCGCCGCGTAATCGTCAATCGGGGCAGCAAAGCGGTATTCGATTCCGGCAAAGACGGGCGCGTACAGCCGGACCAGAGATGCATTCTCATCGACCGACTGAATGCTGACGTTGACCACGCTGCCGTTGTAGTTGGCGGTCAGTGGAAGGCGGATGTCGGCCTTGACGCTGGAGATGTACTTGGCGAAGTTGGTAGGCTTGCCGTTCACGAAGCACTGCGATTGGGTGAAGCCGGATTCAGGGAAGGTGATGGTGTCTCCGGAGCCGGGTTTGAAGATGTTGATGATCTCAACATCGGCGACCTTATCCGAGGGGAGTGCGACGTGCATCACGATGGCGCGCGACGAGGAGCTTTCTCCGGTTTGCCCATTGAACACCTTGGGCTGAGTGCGCCCGATCTCGGCGAGCGGCGCGCCAGCTACCCATCCGGCGACCGGCTTCAGAATGAATCCCTCGTAGAGCGGTGCGCCCTCGGCGTATGCGGTGTGTACGGGGCTCCCGGCCGGGAGAATCAGGAATGAGAAGCCATTTTCAGGTGCATCTTTGAAGATGGACGGCAAAGTCTGCGGCGTATATTCGGCGACGTGAAAGCCCAGCGCATACTCTGGAATTTCATGGACGAAGATGCGCGAGCTGCAACAGGTGCACCCATTGACGTCCATGAAATACGAGGTAGTTCCCCCGATCCAGTTTCCTTTGGGAAGTTGGGAGAGCGCCGATTCACTGCCGGCCAGCAGCAGAGCTTCTCCACCTGCGATCCTGGTTGCGACTTCATCGATTGACTGGAGCAAAGTAATCCTCTTTGAAAATTTGTTTCAGCTCAGGCTGGTACAGCTTCTCGTGCTTGGAGAGGAACGCGTAGGTCTGCTGGATCAGCTGATCCACGTTAGATGGGGAGGGATTCTTCCGGTAGTAATTTCGGTTATTCGTCAGAAGCAGATTGAAGCCAAACTTAGTTGAGGCGACCTCAATTTTGCCCAAGATGAGTTCCTGCCATGCCCTATGACTAATCGGCGGCACCATGTACGACTCCAACTCAGAAAACTTTTGTAATGGAACTGAAACATAATAGCAGCTTGCTACTTGCTTCCAACAAGCCGTCCTTGCTGCCTAGCCGAGCTTTTTCACCAGCAGTTCGTTGAGCACGGCGGGATTTGCCTTGCCCTTGGAGGCCTTCATGACCTGGCCGACGAAGAAGCCGATCATGGTGGTTTTGCCGGCGCGGTACTGCTCGACCTGCTTGGGGCTGGCGGCAAGGACTTCGTCGATCATCTTTTCGATTTCGGCGGTGCCGGTGATCTGCTGCGGCTTCTCGCGCTCGTAGATGACGGGGAAATCAACCTTCTCATCGAAGGCGTGGTCATAGAGTTCCTTGAGGATCTTAGAGCTGATGGTGCCATCCTCGAGGAGGTCGGCGGAGAGGCGCGCGCCGGCCATGGTGATGGGTGAGTCTTCGAGCTCGAGCCCGGCGGCTTTGAGGCGGCCTTGCAGTTCGCTGATGACGAGGTTGGCGAGACGTTTGGGGGACTTGGCTTTCTTGGCTTCGGTCTCAAAGAGAGCGGCACGTGCCTGAGTGGCGGTGAGGGTTGCGGCATCGCCTTCGGTGAGGCCGTACTCGGCGATGAGGCGCTGACGCTTGGCCTCGGGAAGCTCAGGCAGGGTGGTGCGGATGGCATCCTGCTGGGCCTGATCGACGATGAGTGGGAGCAGGTCGGGCTCAGGGAAATAGCGGTAGTCGTGCGCCTTTTCCTTGGTGCGCATGGTGTAGGTGCGGCCTTCGCCAGGGTTGTAGAGACGCGTCTCCTGCTGAATGGTGCCGCCCTCTTCGAGGACTTCGGTCTGGCGCTCGATCTCATATTCGAGGGCCTGCTTGACGAAGCGGAAGGAGTTTACGTTCTTGACCTCGACCTTGGTGCCAAGCTGCTGCTGGCCGCGCGGACGGATGGAGATGTTGGCATCGCAGCGGAGCGAACCCTCTTCCATGTTGCAGTCGCTGACCCCGGTGTAGAGGATGATTTCCTTGAGGCGGGTGAGGTACTCGTAGGCTTCGTCCGGGGTGCTGATTTCGGGCTCGGAGACGATCTCGGCGAGCGGTGTGCCGGTGCGATTGAGGTCCACGTAAGTCTTGGAGGCGGAGTCGGGAAAGCCTTCATGCATGGACTTGCCGGCGTCCTCTTCGAGGTGGAGACGAGTGATGCCGATGCGCTTCTTTGTGCCGGCGGCGGTGGTGACCTCGATGTAGCCGTGCTCGGAGAGAGGCTTGTCGAACTGGCTGATCTGGTAACCCTTGGGGAGGTCGGGGTAGAAATAGTTCTTGCGGGCGAAGATGGAGGTCTCGTTCACGCGAAGGTTGAGCGCCTGCGAGGCCTTGACGGCGTACTCGACCACCTGCTGGTTGAGAACCGGAAGCGCGCCGGGCATTCCGAGGCAGACCGGACAGACATTGGTGTTGGGCTCCGAGCCGAAGACGTTGGGACAGGCGCAGAAGATCTTCGTTTTGGTCAGGAGCTGGACATGTACCTCGAGACCGATCACCGTTTCGTACTTGGACAGAACGTCTACTGATTTTTTTGCCGCGATCGCCATATGAAATCTGATTATAAACGGGCGACCAAGTGCAAGGTTTCAAAGTTTCAGAGGTTTCAAAGTTTCAAGGTTAAGAGCAAGAGCAGAAGGCGTTTACTGCTTGCCTAGCGGCACCTCGAAGTACATCAGTTCGTGGCCATGGGCATCGTTGATGCCAGTGACGAAGAGGCGCGCGCCCTGGGCGGGATTCTCAAGGTCTCCGACATCGAAGAAGAGAAAGCCCTGCTGTCCGGAGTGGGGCTCGACGGCGCGGGCAGCAAACGAGGCGTGCTCAAGCTCATCCCGCTCCTGCTGCGAAAGGCCGCCGTGGGCTTTGTTTTTGCCGGGCAGGGGGATGGGGAGTTGATCCACAGAACGCGAACGTGGGGCGCGCACCGAGGTGAGTACGCGGCGGAGATCGTCGAGCGAGTAGGGATTGGCTTTGGCGCGGTCGCGGGTGACCAGTTCGAAGTGGGCCTGGCTGAGGACGACGGACTGGTCGCCATCGTTGGTGAAGACGACGAGGATCGGCAGGACGGAGTGCTGGAGCATGGCGGGATGAAAGAGCGATGCCTTCTGCGGCGTGTCATAAGGGTCGGCACCGAGGGTGAGCTTCTCCTGCAGGTGCGCGTCACGGCAGTCCATGGTACTGGCCGGGACAAGGCTGGGCATGGCGAAGTCGCGGGCAAAGGCGGCTAGAACGAGCGCGGTGAGGAGGACGGCGGCGAGCAATCCAATTCGCTTCATGCGGGGAATTATAGGCGGGAAAGAAGGGATTCGTAAGCTGCCAATCGAATCAGGGTTGAAAACATCAGGATGAGAAACGCTGCTCTGCTCCTGTGCCAGCATCGGTAATTGACGTCCCTAATCTACAATGGCTGGCGTGTACTTTCTCTACAGTGCGACGCTCGCTCTGCTGCTACTCCTGACGCTACCGTGGTGGCTGGTGCAGATGCTGCGGCTCGGCAAATACCGGGCAGGACTGCGCGAGCGGCTGGGCGGGGTTCCGGCGCGGCTGCGACTGGGCGCGGAGAATGCGGAGTCGGGACGGCCGGTGGTGTGGATTCACGCGGTAAGCGTGGGCGAGGTGCTGGCCATTACGCCAATGGTGATGATGCTTCGAAGAGACCCGCTTCTGTACCGAGTGGTGGTTTCGACGACAACGCACACGGGGCAGCGGCTGGCTCGCGATAAGTTTGGCGCGGAGAACGTTTTCTATTTCCCGCTTGACCTCGGGCTGTGCATCCGGCCTTACTTGCGCGCGCTGCGGCCGGAGCTGGTGATTCTGGCGGAGACCGAGTTCTGGCCGAACTTTTTGCGGCTGGCCAAGGCAAGCGGAGCGCGGCTGGCGGTGGTGAATGCGCGCATCAGCGACCGTTCGTATCCGCGCTATCTCCGCTTCCGTGAACTGCTGCGCAAGGTGCTGGAGCCGGTGGATCTTTTCCTGGCACAGAGCGAGGGCGACGCGGAACGGCTGCGCGCGGTGGGCGCGGCGGCGGAGCGGGTCGAGGTGGTGGGGAATTTGAAGTTCGACGCCGAGCCGCCGGTGGAGTCGGCGACGGTGACCCAGCTAGGCGAGCAGTTAAGGGCCTCCGGCGCGCCGATCCTGGTGGCGGGCAGCACGGTGGAAAACGAAGAAGAGCACGTGCTGGCGGCGTTCAAGATGGTTCTGGTGGAGTATCCGGCGGCTTCGCTGGTGCTGGCACCGCGGCACAGGGAGCGCTTTGAGGCTGTGACGCGGCTGCTCGGCGAGCGCCGCGTGCGCTTTGTTCGGCGCTCGGCGGCCGATGCGGCGACGCAGGATCTTCGGGGAGCGGTGCTGCTGCTGGACACCCTGGGCGAGTTGGCGGCGATCTATCGCTACGCAAACCTGGCGTTCGTAGGCGGCTCGCTGGTGCCGCGGGGCGGGCACAATATTCTGGAGCCTGCGTTTTTTGCCCGGGCGATCCTGACCGGGCCGTACACAGAGAATTTCCGAGATATACTCTCCTGCTTTGAGAGCCAGAGGGCGGTGGTGCGCTGCACCACGAAGAACCTCGGCATCACGTTTCTGCTGCTGCTGCGCGAAGGCGCGGAGCGCGAGGCCTTGGGAGAGCGGGCGCAACAGGTGCTGATGGAACAGCGCGGCGCGACGGCTCGGAGCGTGACACGGCTGCTTACGCTGCTTGAGAAAGGGCGCAGATGATCTCCGATCCCGCGGGCTGGCTCTTTGGACAGATCGTGCGGGTGCGCAACGCGCGCTATGAAATGGGGCGAGCGCCGGTTCAGCGGCTGCGCCTGCCGGTGATCAGCGTGGGAAACATCAGCGTGGGCGGCAGCGGCAAGACTCCCTTTGTGCAGACCCTGGGGCGCTGGCTGGAGGCCCAGGGGATTGCCTACGACATTCTTTCGCGTGGCTATGGGCGCAGCTCGCAGGGAGTGTTGCGGGTGGAGGCGGCGGGAAAGATAGAGCTTTATGGCGACGAGCCGGTGCTGCTGGCGCGGACGCTGAAGGCTCCGGTGTTTGTGGGGGAAGACCGATACCAGGCGGGGCTTGCGGCAGAGGCATTCGGCGCGCAGTCGGCGCGGCCACCGCAGTTACACATTTTGGATGATGGCTTCCAGCATCGAGGGCTGCACCGCGATTTCGATCTGGTGCTGTTGGCTGAGCGTGATTTGCGTGGCACTCTGCTGCCGTTTGGACGCTTGCGCGAACCGCTCTCGTCACTGGCACGGGCGCATGCGGTGGCGGCTCCGGAAGAGCTGGCCGCACTGCTGACGCAGCCGAACATCTGGCACATTCGGCGTCGGCTGGTGCTGCACGAGCCGGCTCCGACGCGTCCGCTGGCCTTCTGCGGATTGGCGCAGCCGAGGCAGTTCTGGCAGTCGCTGGCCGATATAGGGATTTATCCGGTGGGGACATATGCGTTCGGCGACCACCATCGCTACAACGCCAAGGACATTGCGCTGCTGCAACGGCTGGCGCGGCAGCACGACGCCAATGGCTTTTTGACCACGGAAAAAGACATGGTGAAGCTCGGGGGCGCGGGGCTTAAGCCGATCACGGCTCCAGCGCTTGTTATTGAGGTGGAGAACGCGAACGCGCGCTTTAGCGGGATGCTGAAGGCGGCGGGAGTGCGGTAACAGGTGTGCAATAATTCGCGTTATGCTGCTCGTTCTTGACATCGGCAACACGGAAACGGAAATCGGAATATTTCCGGTGCGGGAGGACGGCACGGTTTCGCCTGAGTTGGCGGCACAATGGCGGATCTCGACCTCGCAGAAGCACACCGCCGACGAGCATGGGGTGCTGATCCGGCAGTTGTTCGCCATGCGTGGGCTGGAGACCGTTGGGGTGCGCGGGATCATCGTGGCATCGGTGGTGCCGCCGCTGGAGTCGATGGTGCGGCAGATGTGCGAGCGCTACTTCCCGGTTAAGCCAATGTTCATCGAGCCGGGGATCAAGACGGGGATGCCGGTACAGTACGACAATCCCGCCGAGGTGGGGGCCGACCGGATCGTGAATGCCATCGCCGCCTACGAGAAGTGCAAGCAGAGCTGCGTTGTGGTGGACTTCGGGACCGCGACGACGTTCGACGCGGTTTCGGCGAAGGGCGAATATCTCGGCGGGGTGATCGCGCCGGGGATCGGCATCTCGGCAGAGGCGCTGTTTGTACACACCGCACGGCTGCCGCGAGTGGATATCAAGCGGCCGCCGCACGTAATCGGCAGCAACACCGTACACTCGCTGCAATCCGGCCTGTTTTATGGCTACGCAGGATTGGTGGATGGGATTCTGGAGCGCGTGCTGAGCGAACTGGGGCCGGCACGGGTGATCGCCACCGGAGGCATGGCGCAGTTTGTTGCCGGCGGCTCGCGCTTTCTTGCCGAGATCGACGAGGCGCTGACGCTGACTGGGCTGCGCATTGTCTGGGAGCGGAACCTGCACAGCCGCAGGAAGTAGACGCCGTGACTGCGTTGGCGAGGGGTGCGAGCTAGAAGCAAAAGCAAGAGCAAGGTCAACGACCCCACCTTAGCCGCAAATAACACGCGGCGAAGGTGGGGCACCCGCGGCGCTTCGTTTTTTGTAGGTATGGACGGGAATTGCACCCTGAAACAACCGAAAAGTTTATACATTTAGAAAGCATCGAGCCGGGCATCATTCGTGGAACACTTCACATATTTTTCCGAGATTGAAGAGCACTTCCAGCGGCGGCGCGGAAGCATCCTCATCTGCTCGCCACTGGACTGGGCGCTGATGGAGATGTGGAAGGAGGGGGGAGTTCCTCTGGAGGCGGTGCTGCGAGGAATTGACGCGGCCTTCGACAAATACGACCGGCGGGCGAAAAAGACGCGCAAGGTGAACTCGCTGGCGTATTGCCAGCAGGAGGTTCTGGCGGCAGTGGAGGAGCTGAAGGAAGCGGCGATGGGCTCGACGCGCGATCCGAAGGCGACGAGCATCGCCAATGACGAGCTGGCGCGGTACTTTGAGCGAAACGCGCAGCAACTGGAGGGGTGCAAGCATCCTGCGGCGGCCGTGCGGGCGCTTACGGCGGAGCAGGCGACGACCTTGCGGGGATTGGCCCGAGAGCTGGCGCCCGCCCCACATTCGCCAAAAGAGGGGTCACCCTCAGAGAAAGAGCCTCCTGCCGATCTGGAAGAGCTCGAGCGGCGGATGACGGTGATGGAAGAGAAGCTGTTCGCGGCGCTGTGGAGCCATGCCAGCGACGAGGAGCTAATGGAGGCGCGGGCACAGGCCGAACGCGAACTGGCTCCCTACCGGGGAAAGATGAGCGGGGCGCAGATCGATCAGCTTCTGCGGCAGTACGGCAACAAGCAGCTGCTGGAGCGGCATGGGCTGCCGCGGCTGAGTCTGTTCTATTTGTAGTGCGACTCTGGAATTCGGAATGATTGCTTTCCCCTGCGGTCACAACCCGTTATGCTCATACAGTGCAGTTCACTATAGAAAAACTCATCTACGGCGGAGACGGGCTTGCCCGCATTCCCGCCAGCGGCGACGAACGGCGCGGGAAAACCGTCTTCGTCCCCTATGTTCTTGCCGGAGAAACGGTGGAAGCCACAGTGGTGGAGGAGCGCAAGGGCTACATGCGTGCCTCTCTCGACGAGGTGTTAACGCCTTCCACCGCGCGGGTTGTGCCACCCTGCCCGCACTTTGGAGTGTGCGGAGGCTGCCAGTACCAGCACTCCGACTACACGGCGCAGCTGGAGGACAAGCGGCAGATTCTGCAGGAGACGATTCTGCGCGGTGCCAAACTCGCGCTGCCGTACATCGAGCTACACTCCGGCGAACCGTATGGCTTCCGCAACCGCACGCGGATGAAGATCGTAGTGGAACCGGAGTTTGCGCTCGGCTACTACCGTCATGGCTCGCACGAACTGGAGCCGGTGCGCCAATGTCCGATCAGCTCGCCGCTGATTAACCGGGCGATTGCCGCGCTTTGGGAGCTTGCGCCGGAGGCGGCGAGCTATCCGTCGCTGCGCGAAGTTCAGTTCTTTGCCAACCACGATGACAGCGAGATGTTGGTGGAGCTGTTGATCCATCATGCGACAACGCCGGTGTTGCTGGCGAAGTTTGCCAAGCTCTTGCGGGAGCAGATGCCGGAGATTGTGGGAGTTGCGGTCTTTGCCAGCGGAGCGTTATCCAATCGAGCCGCCGAGGGCGATCTGGAAGATGGCAACATCGAAGTCTCGCGACGGCTGAGCCGTGCGGGAGCGCCGTACCTTGAGGGTTCGGCGAGCATGACGTACAACGTGGAAGGCCAGAGTTACCGCGTTTCGGCGGGATCGTTCTTCCAGACGAACCGCTTCTTGACCTCGAAGCTGGTGGACTTGGTGACGAGGAATCGCAGCGGACGCGCCGCGCTCGATCTATTTGCCGGGGTAGGGCTGTTCACGCTTCCGATGTCGCGCAATTTTGAGCGCATTACTGCCGTGGAAATTGCGCAGAACTCGTATGACGATCTGGCGGCGAATGCTGCGGTCCCGCACATTCAGGCGGTACACAGCACGACCGAGGACTACCTGAACGCGGCGCGGGGGCGCTGGGACTTTGCGATCGTCGATCCTCCGCGCGCGGGGCTGGGCGAGCGCGCGGCGAAATCACTGGCGGCGCTTTCGATTCCGCGCATTGCTTACGTTGCGTGCGATCCGGCTACGCTTTCGCGCGATCTGGTGACGCTGCTCGGGGCTGGATACCGGGTCGAAGAAGCCCATCTTGTGGATCTGTTTCCCCAGACCTATCACATGGAAAGCATTCTCCATCTGGCTCGCTGAGAGCCGGTGGGAGAATGAAAGGAGCGTTATGTACGCACTGATTCTGATTCGTTACCGGCTTCCGATGGAGGAAGTCGCCAAGGTTACGGACGAACACCGCGCCTATCTGAAGGAGTTGAAGGCCGATGGGACTCTGATCGCTTCCGGTCCGATGGACCCGCGCACGGGAGGTACAATTCTGGTGCGCGTTCCCGATGACAACGTGCAGCAGCACCTTACCGACCTGCGCGACGAAGATCCGTTTTATAAAAAGAACGTCGCCAACCACGAACTGATTCCATGGAACGTGGTGATCGGGAAAGAAGATCTGGACAAGTTGTAGGCCAAAGTTTATAGACGGAAGCACGCAGGAATTTTGAATTGGTTGGGCTCCCGCTGTTCCAAGGGTCGTGATGGAATGGTGGGAGCCCAAATTGTTGCTCTCAACATTGCAGATGTGGCGAGGCCTTCCCGATGCCTGACACGCCCACCAACCCGGAGATTCCTCGACGTCCCCCCGCCGCTCCGCTGTTTGCCGCCACGGTTGCGTTTTCCGGGGGCATCCTTCTGCAGAGCTACTGCTACAAACCTGCCTCGCTTTATTTCATTTGCGCGATGGCGTTCGCCTTGTGCTCGCTGCTGGCGCTGCGATTCGCCAGAGGTGGAGGACGTGAGCTGCTCGCATACGGCGGTGCGGTGCTGGCGTTTCTGCCGGCGGGAGCCCTGTTCACCGCCGCGCACCAGTCGCGGCCGTCGCCTGTAGCAACCGTGCTGAACTATGCGAGCGGTGAGGAGGTGACGTTGACCGGATATGTGTCGCGCCCGGGCTCACTGCGCAAGGGACGCGATGTTCACGAGTCGCTCGACATGGCAGTCGAGCAAGCGCAATTCGAGGGCGATGCGCCGCGAGCGGTGACCGGCATCGTGCGCCTGAGCCTTTACGTACCGGGCACGCACTCCAATTTTTCATGGGAGACGGAAGAGGATGATCTGGACGAATCTGTGGCTCCACCACTCTTCGACTACGGTCAACGACTGCGGCTGAGAGCCAAGCTTCGTCCGCCGATGAACTTCCGCAATCCGGGGAATATGGATTACGTTGGCTGGCTGCGCGGGCAGGGAGTGGCGGCGCTGGGATCGGCTAAATCGACAAGTGTCGATATTCTTCCCGACGTGGCAGGCAGCCGCCTGGAGCGCGTGCGTTGCCGCGTACGGCGCAGTGTGCTGGAACGGATTGAGCGGCTATGGCCTGTGCCCTATGCAGGCTTGTTTCAGGCGATGGTGCTGGGAGAGCGCGGATTAGTTGGGCGCGAAGAGCGGCTGGATTTTCAACGCAGCGGAACATTTCACCTGCTGGTCGTCAGCGGAATGAACGTGGCGATCTTTGCGGTGTTTCTGCTGTGGCTGATGCGCCGGCTGCGCCTGCCCACGGAGTATGCGATCGTCTCGGCGATTGTGCTGACCTGCAGCTACGCCTGGCTCACCGATTTGGGCGCGCCCATTCTGCGCTCGGTGCTGATGATTGTTGCCTATCAGATTGCGGCGCTGCTCAATCGCGACCGCGCGCCACTGAACACGGTATCCCTGGCGGCGCTGACGCTGCTGGTATGCGATCCGCATGAGCTGTTCGAGCCCAGCTTTCAGCTTACGTTTGTTGCCGTGCTTACGATTGCAGGGCTCGGCGTGCCATTGTTGCGGCGGACGACCACGCCGGTTCGCGAAGCTCTCGACGGCATCGAGGATAAGCGGCGCGACCTGTCGTTGAGGCCGGAGCAGGCGCAGTTCCGGCTGGATGTTCGCGCGATCTCCGTAGGCCTGGGGCGTTTGATTGGAGAGCGGCTGGGGCGCTGGCTGGTGTTGGCGCTGATCTATGCCTCGCTTGCGGTTGCGGAGCTGGCGATGCTCTCGGCACTGATGCAGGCCGCGATTCTATTGCCGACGATCTGGTACTTCCACCGGGTCAACGCTCACGCGATTTGGGCCAACATGGCGGTACTTCCGCTGACCAGCCTGCTGATGCCAGCCTCGATGCTGGCGGTGGCGTTCTCCTACATTGCGCACTGGATGGCGGCACCGTTCGCGCTGGTGGCGCAATGGGCTTTGCAGGCAATTCTGTTTACGGTCCACTGGTCGGGAGGAGCGCAGAGGCCGGAAATGAGGGTGGCAATGCCGGCGGTAGAGGCGATCGCGGCGATGGTTGCTTGCTATGCGCTGGCGCTGCTGCTGGCGCGGCGGCACCGGGTGCTGGCTGTGGTTTCGCTGGCGTTGCTGGCGGGCTCGGTCTGGCTTGTATTTGCGCACCCGCGCCGCTTTGAGCACCAGCCGCACAAGCTGGAAATAACGGCCATCGACATTGGACAGGGCGACTCGTTCCTGGTGGTGACGCCGAATGGGCGCACGCTGCTGCTGGATTCCGGCGGGTTGCTGGGGATGAGCCACAGCGATCTCGACATTGGTGAGGACGTGGTCTCGCCGTATCTATGGGAGCGCGGGATCAGCCATCTGGATGCGGTTGCCTTCAGCCACATAAGGACGGACCACATCGGCGGGATGACGGCGATCCTGCGCAACTTTCATCCGGACGAACTCTGGTATGCGCCCAACTATCCCTCGCACGAGGTGGAGTCGCTATTTGCGGCAGCCGATGGATTGCAGGTTCGGCGCATCGAGCGGCACGAGGGAGAAGTGTTCGCCTTTGACGGCGTGCGCTTCGAGGTTCTCTCACCGCCCGGCGACTGGGAGTTGAAGCCGCGCGGACAAGACGATGCTTCGATGGTTCTGCGCCTGAGTTATGCGGACCACAGCGCACTGCTGATGGGAGACATTCACAAGCGCGTTGAGAAGATGCTAGTGGATGAGGCGGAGGAGCATCATCAATCTCTGCACGCCGATCTGCTCAAGGTGGCGCATCATGGTACTTCGTCCTGCGAGGAATTTCTGGATGCGGTGCGACCGGAGTACGCCGTGATTTCATCCGGGATACGAAATCCGTTCCACCATCCGCGCCCGGAGGTGATCGAGCGGCTGGCAGAGCACCGGACGAAGACGTACCGGACGGATCTGTTCGGGCCGATTACATTCTTCATGGACGCAACGGGAGTCCACGCAACCGCGGCGCGGTAGAGTATCTACCTGCGCCGAGGGTCGGTGGCGCGGTTTATCTGCGAGGTTTATCCCAAGGCTTCTTAACCCAGGGCTTCGGATTCGGTGAGGCCTTTGTTCTGGTATTGGGCGAGAATTGCGCGGGCTTCTTCGGCTTGGTCTTCGCGGACCTGGAGCTTCACGCCTCCGACACCGGGCAGAATATCCTGCGGAGCATCGAAGTTGGTCATCAGGACCTCGATGCCCGCGGACTCCAGAAGGCTTTGCACGACCATGGCCTCTGACTCCTGTTCGCTCTCAAATACGACGACCAGCGCCTCGTTCGGCTCTTCTCTGACGGTCTCCGGCATAAAGCCTCCTCTTACGCTTGGATGCGAACCGTTCAGGGTAATACCGGCAGGACTTAAGGTCAATTGCAGAAAAGTGGACGCGAGGGCAGAATTTTTCCGGTACCGGAAGGCCTTTGGGCGTCATCGAACACTAGATGCGAACCGGATCGAGAGGAGACATGGAACAGAAGACAGCTGATTCCGCCGAACAAATGGACGAAGTGCGCCGCATCCGCCGCCTGCAAATCATGATGAGTTTGGTGATGCAAGTCATCGCGCAAGACCCCAAGCTTACGATTGAGGAGGCCTCCCAAATGGTGGCCGACTCACGCACGGCGGCGCTGGCAATGTTTCCGGGCAAGGAACTCGCCTACGACCTGCTGTACCGCCCACGCTTCCAGCGCCTGATGAGCGAACGCTTCCGGCTGCAATAAGCGGCAGGTGAGTGGGGAGATTCGGTGCGGATCGGGCTGAAGGCTGGAGCTACTTTTCCGCGCGGGTCGTTTCCAGGCGGGTGAGGCGCAGGGTGAGGGTTCCCCAGAAAAGGCGGGAGCGCATCTGCACGGGCAAATGCGAGGCGTCCTCGGTGTACCAGACCCAGACCTTTCCCCGCCCCTTCAGGGGACCGTCGCCGGAGTAGATGGCGACACGAACGGTGTGAAAGGTTCCAGCATCGGTTTTCACATCCTCGCGCCCTTCGACAAAGGCGGTCGCGTTGATGATCTTGCCACCGTCGTTGACGGGAAAGAGCAGGACGGCCCCTGGCTCCAGCCGTTGCGCGCCGAGGTAGTAGATTCCGGAGAGCACGTCGGTGACACAGGCGGGCGAGTCGGTTACCTGATGCTTGGTTTCGCCATTGCGGAGGTTGCGCTCGTCGAGCACGCTTTTGCCGCGTGCGCCGTCAAAGAGGAGAGAAGTCTCACGCCGGTGCAATCCCTCTTCGGAGTGCTTCAGGATACGGTCCGAGCAAAAAGTCTTCCGGTCGAAGTATGACTCCAGGCGATCCTCTACCCGATAAAGGACCGCAACGGCGCCGGAGGCTTCGGCGGTTCCGGTGACGTGTTCGAATTCGCCGTTCTGCTCGATTTTGAGAGTTCCGGTTCCGGCTTTCCAGAGCCGCCACTCGGCCTCGTAGTGCAGGGTCTGATTGTTGGGAAAGCGATAGGCCTCGCTGGCAGGCTGGATCGACGGCGTGGGTGCGGCGGAGAACGAGGCCTGCTGTGCTGTCAGGATCGTGGCCAGGGCAATGGTGAGGAGCAGGATTCGTTTGAGGTTTCGCATCCGCTAGCGTGCCATCCAAATCGGCCTTGCTACTTTCAGGGCCACCATGGCGGCGATTACCGCCAGGGTACCGAGCAGGGCATTATATTCACGATGCTTCCAATAAAGCTCGGGCGAGAAGCGGGAGCGGCCTTGAGTGCCTGCGCGCAACCTGGGCAGCAGCCTGGGTACTTGGGCGCTGTAGTCGGCGTAATCGGAGAAGTGGGCGCTCAGGAAGCGCTCTTCGCCGCGAATGACCGGAATGTAGATGGCCGCGAACATGATCACCAGAACCAGAGCAATCTCCCAACGCAATGAGGCCAGGGCAAAACCCACGGCAATCACGATCGATCCAAAATACAACGGGTTACGTGTGTAGGCATAGGGACCAGTAGTCGCAAGCTCCTCATTCTTTTTGACATGACCACTGGATATGGCACGGATCCAGACCCCGGCCAGGGCGATAGCCGACCCGATTGCAAGCGACCACCATTCAGGCCGTGCGCGCCATAGAAAAAACGCCGCAAAGAGGAATCCCAGCGGCACACGAATTCTTTTGGCGATACGTCCCCAGTCCATACCCAGCCTTTTCGGAGTTGCTTCTGTATTCTACGGCATCGGTGGAGCAGGTGGCGGGCGGAGGGCGTTATCGGGAAGGGAGGAATTGGCGGAGATCAGGAATCAGTCCAGCAGAGCGTCAATTTCGGCCATAACGCGGGCGACGGTGATCTTCTGCAGTCCGGCATCCTCGGTGCGCTTGTGGCTGTAACTAGTGACGCTTGCCGGGTCGCGCAGGACTCGGGTACCTGCCCAGTAGGGGCCGTTTCTGGCGGGATCGGTGGGTCCGAAGAGGGCAACGGTTTTTACGCCCAGCAGGGCTGCCAGGTGCATGGGGCCAGTGTCGCCACCGATGAACAGTTGCCCGCGACGAGCCAGCGCCATCAGCTCGCTGAGCGAGGTGGAGAAGGCCACCGCGCTGCCGCCGCTTGCGGCTACGGCATCGCGCGCAAGCTGGGCTTCGCCGGGCCCGTAGTTGACGACCGGGCGCAGACCGCGTGAGGCGAGCCGGGAAGCCAGCTCTCCGTATCGCGCGGGCGACCACTGCTTGGCGCCCCAGCCCGCACCGGGATTGAGGATCGCAATCGGCGAGCGCACCAGTCCGGCGGATTGCAGCATGGCCTCAAGGCGGGCTTCACTGGCTTTGTCGCGCGGCAGCAGCGCGGTACCCGGGTTGAGAGTCGCGGTCACTCGGGAAAGTCCGATCTCCTCCAGCCAGGTCTGCACCAGCTCCAGATTCTGCTCGATTACGTGCGCGGCGCGGCCGTCGGCATGGGTGTCATAGAGCCATCGGGCGAGGTGCTCGCGCGGCTGACGGAAGCCCAGCGTAGTCCGGGCTCCGGAGAGCTTTGCGATCACCGCCGACTTGATTGCGCCTTGCAGGTCGAGTGCGGCGTCATAATGGCGCGCCTGCATGCCCTGGATGGCGGCCTGGAACTCGCGCCTGGTCTCCGGGTCGAGGAGGCGCTTGCGCCAGCCGCGGGTGTCAACCAGATGCACCTCGTCGACCAGCGGACGTCCGGCGCCGCGGGAGCCTGCGAGCTCGACCTCCGGGGCGCACAACAGCTCGCGCCAACGCCGTTCGACGACCCAGCCGATGCGCGCCTCGGGCAAGGCTCGACGCAGCATGGCCACGGCGGGCAGAGCGTGAAGAACATCGCCCATAGCGCCGAGGCGCACCATCAGCGCCTTGGGCTTGGGATGGGAAGACGCCAGCTTTGAGCGGGAATGCTTTGAATGAGCGGGCATCACTCGCAAACTCGATCCAGGGAGAGACGGAGCTGATGGGAATTCGATTGCAGCGCGGTGATCTCTGGAATTCGCCGCCTCATGAAAGTCATTTTCCTATTTTTCCCAACAGCTCGGTGGTGGAGTGGTCCTTGGGATCGCCAACGATCTCGACGCGACCACCGTAAGCCATGACCTCGTCGCGCTCCGGCACGCTCTCGCGGGTGTAGTCGGTTCCCTTCACCTGGATGTTGGGCTCTATCTCGCGAATCAGGGCGCGAACATCGGGCTCATCGAAGATCACGACGGCGTCCACACATTCGAGAGCGGAGATGATTTCGGCGCGCTCCCGCTCCGGCATGGCTGGGCGTCCAGGGCCTTTGAGACGGCGCACGCTTTCGTCCGAGTTGATGGCAACGACGAGCTTTCCACCCAGCGCCTTGGCTCCGCGCAGATAGCGCACATGGCCGACGTGCAGCAAGTCGAAGCAGCCGTTGGCGAGGGTCACGGCCTCACCGGCGGCACGCCAACCGGCAACGACTTGCGCTAACTCTCCGCGCTCGACGATTCGTCCCAAGAAAACTACTCCAATATCGTGAAAACAAATTCAAAAGCAGGGCAAATTCAAAAGCAGGGCAAATTCAGGAGCACCGTCAACTGCCCCACTTTAAACTCGCAAAAGCGCGAGTTTAAAATGGGCCACCCGCCTGACATCCCCACATTCGCCGCAAAGAGCGCGGCGGATGTGGGCCACCTGTTTTACTCCAAGGCCGCAAGAAGCTCGTCGCGGCTGACGGTTGCGGTGCCGCGCTTCATGACGACGATGCCGCCGGCGTAATTTGCCAGCTTCGCCGCGCTGGCGGCATCGGCACCGGCAGCAAGGGCGGCGGTAAACGTGGCGATCACGGTATCGCCGGCACCGGTCACATCGACCACCTGGTTGGAGCCGAAGACCGGAATGTCCAGCGGCGCTTTTCTTTTCTCAAAAGCCGTCATGCCATCGCCGCCGCGAGTGATGACCAGCGAGTCGAGCTTCATCTGACGGATGAGCGCGGCACCGGCTTCGAGAAGCTTTTCGCGATTTTCACCAATCTTCGTACGCAGCGCCTCTTCCACTTCGCCCTCATTGGGTGTGGCGGCGGTGATGCCTTCGTAGTCCAACATGCGATAGCGGCTATCAAGGGCAACCGGAGTGTCGCCGAGCGCGCCGCGGGCCCGGACAAAGTTGAAGAGGCGGGGCGAGACCGCGCCGTAGCCGTAGTCGCTGAGCAGGACGGCGTCGGCGGCGGGCGCGTACTCGCGTGCCGAAGCCACCAGTTCGACCAGCGCGGGATGAGTATCCTTCAGGACCTCGCATTCGCGGTCGATGCGCACTACCTGCTGGCGCGACGAGTGGGCGAAGTAGGCCAGCACGCGGGTCTTGGTGGTGGTGATGTGCCCTTTGAGCTTGGAAATTCCGCTGACAGAGATTTTGTTCTTGCGGAAGACTTGGAGCAACGCCTTGCCTGCTTCGTCGTCGCCGACCAGTCCGACGGGCAGCGCGGTAACGCCCAGCGCGGCGAGATTCATCACCGCGTTGGCGCCACCACCGGGAATCAGCTTCCGGTCGCGATGCTTGAGGATCAGCACCGGGGCCTCGCGTGAGACACGGGCGATCTCGCCGGAGATAAATTCATCGGCGATGAGATCGGCCATCACCAGCACGCTCACCTTGGAGAAGGATTCGACGATGCGGCGAAGTTTTTGCTGCTCGGTCAGGCCGGGATGGTTGGAATGCTTCTTATTAGAAGTTGTCTTTTGTGTGCGCGCCATTTCACAAAGATTCTCTCATGCCGCGTGCGAATTGCGGGAAGAGATGAATTGAGAGAGAACGGGAACGGCAGCGGTTTGGCACAAAGCGTCAGGCCTCTGATATTTGTTCGTGATTTTTCTTCGGCTTTCCAGCGAAGTTCTCCACGCATTTGTCGGATACGTGCACCGGGTTCGAGCACTGTCCGGCGGCGGCGCGGTTGAAGGCGCGATACAGCCGTTTTACGTCTACCTTGCCGTTGCGCAGCTCCCGCTCCACCGCGTTGTGCATGGCCGACAACAACTCATTGCGCAATTCGTTGAGGACCTTGTCAATGTAAATGTACGGCATGCATCCTCCCAAGCCATTCCCGACATGTTGGCGTGCCAATCCCAACTGCTCGCCATGAGAACTTTTACCAGCTTCGTAACAAGACCTCTGTAACAAGCGTCCTACCAAGAACGATACACGCAGAGGGGGCCTGAGTCGCAACTTTGGCTATGGCTGCTCCGGAGTGCCGACGAACTTTCGAACCATGTCCTCCGCTTGGGTCGCGACTGCGGGGCCGAAGTCCTCCAGCCAGTGCATCTCCGTGTCGCGGCGGAACCAGGTCAGCTGGCGTTTGGCGTAGTTGCGATGGCCCTGCTGGGCGCGCGCGATGGCCTCTACGAGGGAACATTCGCCGCGAAGATGCTCCGCCGCCTGCCGGTAGCCGAGCGAGCGCATCGCAAAGACCTCGGGGCCGTAACGCTCCAGCAGGTCGCGAGTCTCTGCTAGCAGGCCGTGCTCGAACATCTCCTCGCAACGCTGGTTGATACGCTCGTAGAGCACGCTGCGCTGGGGGCTGAGGCCGATGCGCAGCACGCGGTAGCCCTGGATGGGGTCGCGGCCCTCGCGCAGCAACTCGCTCATGGGACGCGTGGAGGCGACGCAGACCTCGATGGCGCGGATCAGTTTGGGCTCATCATTGGCGTGGATGCGGGCTGCGGCTTCCGGGTCAAGGCGGCGCAGCAGGCGCCAGAGTGCGGTGGGACGCTTGCGGCGGCGCAGCCTTTCACGCAGCGGTTCGTCGCGCTCCGGGCCGGCAAAAAGCCCGTCGAGCATGGCACGCAGGTAAAGGCCGGTACCGCCGCAGACGATGGGGAGGCGTGCGCGTGCGGTGATCTCACGGGCGGCGCTGCGCGCCAGTCGCGCGTACTGGCCGGCGGTGAAATAGGCGTCGGGTGAAACGACATCGATAAGATGGTGCGGCACCTGAGCCCGCTCCTGACGCTCAGGTTTGGCGGTGCCTATTTCAAACTCGCGATAGACGGCGACGGAGTCGCAGCTGATGATCTCGCCGCCAAAGCGCAGCGCAAGGGCGAGGGCAAGCGAGGATTTACCGCTGGCGGTGGGGCCGGCGATTACGATTAGTGGAGGGCGGGCGGCACTCATCGGGCGCTCACCGGGCGTCATCGGGCGTCATTTCACACCGAAGACCTGGTGCAGGAAAAAAGGAAAAAAGCGAAGCGTGGCGACGGCCATGATCACGGCCAGGACAATCAACAGTCCTAGCGTATGCGGTGTCTCCGGCTGACGATTGAGAAGTGGCATCGCGGACATTTTACGCGAAGGCGAAGGCCAGCGGCCCCGGGCAAGCCGCGAGAGCTACTGATATTGTTCCATCTCGCCAGTCTTGGGGTTGTAGAAGAAGGTGATGCGGAGCGCCAGGTAGGGGCCATGAAACTCATGCGGCAGTGGCGAGAACGGGTCCGAGGCGGTAATTCCACCGTATGCGGCGCGGTCCAGAGGAACGTCTCCCGACGGCATTTCGACGAAGAGGCCGGCAACTTTGCCGCTGGGCGTAATGATAAAGCGGATTGCGACCTTGCCATGCTTGAGCAGAGGGGCCCGCGCTTCCTCGGGAATGAGGGTGTACCAGTTGCCCTTGATGGATTGCAGGACGCGCGAGAGGTAGGGGCCAAAGTCCACGCCCTGGGTGTCGCTCAGGATATCAAACGGACCCATGGCGGCGTTGCGGTCAGCAGGTCCCATCCCATAACCGGTGCCACCGCCCCCTCCGCGAGTGCCGATGCGCGTGTTCCGGGCGGCCTGTGCGATTACATCGCCGGCTGAACCAGGCATCCGGAAGGGGTTCTCCGTGGGCTGCGGCGGCTGCACCTTTGGTTGCTGAAATGTGTTGTTCGCCGATTGCGGGTTGGAAGATGGCTGTTGCGGCGGCGCGCTCTGCGGCATGGCCGGCTGCTGCGGTGCGGGCTGCGCCGATTGCGGACCCGGCGGCCCCTGGTTTCCGCGCAGGCGCGCTTCCTCACGAAGCCGATCGAGGGTCTTGCTGTCGATTCGCGGATGCGTGGTCTGGGCGATGCGGTTTTTGTCGCTCAGTTTGTCGGTATGAACTTTTGGTGGAGCCTTCTGCAGGTCCTGCGGCAATGCCAGGTATGTCGGCTCCTTGCTTCGCGCCAGATCCTCGGCACGCAGCAGGTGCGGCTGGGCCCAGTTGGGCAGCCAATCCGGCGAATAGATCACCAGCAGGACTAGACAGATATGGACGACGACCGAGATCCAGAAGGCTTCGCGTTTGCGCGAGCGCGCCAGCTCATCCTCGAGTTGTGCCAGCACATGCGGCGCAAAGTCGGAATGATCCTCCTCGACTTCGCGCACCCGCGCCCGCTTCGGAAAGTCAGGCTCGGGCGGCGCAGGCGACGGCGGCGCCATTTGATTGTTGCCCTGGGTCTCGATCTTGTTGCTCCTCAAGCTATTTGGATGAGCGAATGGGCGGCGGCAGACTGGAGTTGCCGGTCCGGGTTGTCCACGGCTCAATCTGTCTTATCCAGCTTCCTTAACTTTGTTCGTAAGACAATTTTCGCATCGGACCGACATTCAGATCTGGCTAATCATCCGGTTTGGGTCGCAAAACGCCCGGTCCACTATTTGCCACCTGCTCCGGGAGCCCCGCCAGCGGCTCTGAGCATTGCCGCTGCGACCTCATCCAGGTGTGCGCGTTGGTGGTGCTCGGCCATTTGCTGCTGAATCTCAATGGCCAGCGCCAGTGCGGCACGTCCGTCCTCCAGAGTCACCTCGGGAGTTGTGCGCTGACGCACGGCTTGCAAAAAGCTGCTCAGCTCGGCCTGAAGCGGCTCCTCATCGCTCACCTGCGGCTTGTAGGGCGCAATCTGGGGCAATCCGCCCGCGGTGGGCTTCACCGTCAGGGAGAAGACATCGCGCCGCGAGTAATCCAGCGAAACGTACTGGGCGGGCTGGAAAAATCTTAGCTTGCGCACCCTTTCGGTGCTGATTCGGCTAGCGGTGAAGTTTGCAACGCAGCCGCTCTCGAACTCGACGCGAACACTGGCGATGTCCACCATGCCGGTCAAGACCGGCAGACCGACTGCGCGCAATTCTCGCACCGGCGAGTTGGCCATCTTCAGCACGATATCCAGGTCGTGGATCATCAGATCGAACACGACGTCCACATCGAGCGAACGTGGGGTGAAGACGCTCAGGCGGTGTACCTCGAAGAACATGGGCCGGGAGAGCAGCGCCCAGGTGGCCCGCACGGCGGGATTGAAGCGCTCGAGGTGACCGACCTGCACGACACGACCATATTGTTTCGCCAGCGCAATGAGGGCGTCGGCTTCGGCAAGGGAAAAGGCCAGAGGCTTCTCGATCAGCACGTCAACGCCGCGCTCCATCAGTTCGCGCGCGGCGGGCAGATGCGCAATGGTTGGCACGGCGACGCTGATGGCCTTGATCGCCGGAAATGCGGTCAGCATGTCGGCGACCGAGCCAAAGGGCTGTCCGCCGAACTCGGCGGCGACGGCCTGGGCGCGAGCGAGGTCGGAGTCCACGACGGCGGCCAGCTCCACGCCCTCACCGGCAAGTTCTTTGTAGACCCGGGCATGGTTGCGGCCAAACGAGCCCACGCCCACTACCGCTACCTGCGTTTTTTGGTTGTTCACAGCTATGATTCTCGCAGATGCCGGGGCCGGGGAAAAGTGATTAGGAGCAGCATAGGCCTGCTGTAACAAATCTTCACTCTTCGCGGCGGCGGCTTAAATCCCTTACAATCGCCCGGAACGCGTCTCTCGAAACGCATCATTCGAAACACGTTCCAGGAAGCATGTTCTTCCGAATCATCTTCCGAAACTTCTTCACGAAACCCAGGAGCCGATCCCGTATGGCCGCCAAGCCCAAATCCGCCAAGACTGTTTCATCCCAGATTCCGGCCTCGCAGCCAAAGCTCTCGCATTACGACGCGGCGGGACGGGCCACCATGGTCGATGTTTCGGCCAAACTGCCCACGGCGCGTACGGCCGAGGCCAGCGCACGGGTGATTATGAGCCCGCAGGTTCTCGCCGCCCTGCCCAGCAATCCCAAGGGCGACCCTTTCGAGGTTGCCCGAATTGCCGGAATACAGGCGGCCAAACGGACATGGGAGCTGATACCAATGTGTCACCCGGTGGCCCTCAGCTTCGTAGATATCTCGTATTCCTTGTGCGAAGATGGCGTTGATCTACTCTCCAAGGCCACCACTACGGCGGGTACGGGAGTGGAGATGGAAGCGCTTACGGCGGTCTCGGTGGCAGCTCTTACGATTTACGACATGTGCAAGGCTTTAGATAAGGGCATCGAGATCCGTTCTATACAACTGGAGCGCAAGAGCGGCGGCAAGAGTGGGCAGTACCGGCGTCCACCCCGTCAGCCGGAGCGCCGATCCTGACGAAACGGAAGTAAACGTTATGGGCAAGACAACGCATGTTCTGCTTGTAGACGACAATCCGGCGATCCGCAAGATGCTGCTGCGCTCGCTCTCGCCCCTGGCGACGGTGCAGTCCTGCGGCAGCGCCGCCGAGGCGCTGGCCTGGGCCGAAAAGCAGACCCCGGACCTGATCATCTCCGATTACCGCATGCCGGGCTTGAGCGGCCTGGAGTTGCTGGCGAAGTTGCGTACTTTCCTTCCGCACGTTTCAGTGTTGATGCTGGCCTCGCGCGCCGATATCCTCGGACCTTTGGCCGGATCGAGCGCCTGGGTGGAAGAGTTTATCGAAAAGCCGTTCTTCGTCGACGATGCGATTACCCGCATTCAGCGCGTGCTCAACCGCATCACGCTCACCAAGGCTGCGCAGGCAAGCGCCGCCGATTCCACCAGCGTCCGCGGCACCCTGGGGCAGATGTCGGTAGTAGACCTGCTGCAAACTTTCGATATCGGACAAAAGAGCTGCCGGCTTGAACTTCGCCACTCGGGACAGAGGAGCGAAATGCACTTCCGTAATGGCCAACTGGTTCATGCAACGTTCGGCGATCTTAGCGGAGAGGCTGCGGTTTATGCCGTCGTTGGATGGACGGAAGGCATGTTCTTGATCAACTTTGAGCAGTCCGATTGCCCGCGCACGATCACCCACAGCACGCAGTCGGTACTGCTGGAAGCGCTACGCCGCTTCGACGAAGCGCAACGGGATGCCGCCGGGAATGCGATCGAGACGAAAGCCCTGGAGATGGAAGTCTTGCCGAAGCCGGGACGCGGATCGGCCTTTGCGCCCAACCTGGCACCTGCTATGTGATTCTGTGCATTTTTCCCTTGCGAGGCGCTGAAGGTGTCCCACGTCTGCTAAAAACGGCAGATGTGGGACACCTTCAGCAGGGGCAAAGCCGGAAGCTGTAACGTTCCTCTCAATGCGCTGCGATATACTCCACTCTCGACAGCTATTTTCGAGAGGCACCTGACCCACGCGATGCCCGTTTTCCATAAAGCCTTACTGTTGTTCAATCCCGTCTCCGGCGCGCACCTGGAATTTCGCACGGCAACCATGCGCCGGATCGCGGAGATCTTCCGCCGCGCCGGAGTGGAAGTTGTGGTGGAAGCCACGCAAGCACGCGACTCTGCGGGCAGGCAGGCGCGCGAGGCCATTCGCAACGGCTGCGACGCGGTCTTCGCCTGCGGAGGGGATGGCACCGTCTTCGATGTTCTGCAGGGAGTGGCCGAAACCCCTGCAATTATGGGTGTGATTCCGCTTGGCACCGGCAATGTGCTGGCCCACGATCTGGGGTTGGCGGTGCGCCCGGAGCGGGCGGCAGCGCAGATCCTCGAGTTCACCCCGCAAACGATTTCGCTGGGTCGGATTCAGACGGCGGGACGCTCACGGTTTTTTACCGTGGCTGCCGGGGTTGGAGTGCACGCCGAGCTGCTCTACCGCGCCAATGCACGGGCGAAGCAACGGGGCGGATACCTGGCCTACTACGCGCATGGGGCCCGACTGCTCTTCCGCCATGCGTTTGTTCCCTTTCCCGTGGAGATCACCACCAGCGAAGGCGAAACGATCCAGACTTCCGCGCTGGAATTGGTCGCCATGCGGGTGCGTTCCTTTGGAGGACCGCTACGCCACTGGCGTCCCGGGAGCTGTCTGCTCTCGCCCGACCTGCGCCTGATGCTGCTGCGCAATCCAAACCGGGCAAGCATTCTTCGCTATAGCCTGCAGGCGCTCACTGGCCTCGCCCCTTATGACGGACTCGATAAGCCGGACGCGGACTTTTCTTTTGTCTCTGCAAAGACGGTCACCTGTACGGCTCCGAGTGTCGGAGCTTCGCGGCTGCGGGTGCAGGCCGATGGCGAATTGCTGGGGCCGACTCCGACCGAAATCTCGATCATCCCCAAGGCGCTGACCCTGCTGGTTGCGCCCGATGCAAGCTGGCAGCAGGCCTCCGGCTAAGTCCGCCGACCCTCGAACGCGATGCTTGTAACCTGAAAGGTCGACAAGAAAGCCACGTCATGGAGCCAGTAACTCACCTGCTTACCGGGGCCACGCTTGCCCGCACGGGCTTCAATCGCAAGACAGCGCTGGCCACGGTGACGATGACCCTGGCCGCCGAGGCAGCCGACCTCGACGTGCTGGCATACTTCAAGGGCTCGGCCTGCGGATTCATCCAGCACCGCGGCATCACGCACACGTTCGTTGGCGTCCCGGTTATTGCAGCGCTGGTGGTTGGCCTGGTGTGGCTGGTCGATACTCTTTGGCTGCGCTGCCGAGGTGCGCGCAGGCAGCAGGGGGCGTTGCCGCGCCGCTGGGGATGGCTGTATCTATATGCCTGCATCGCGGGGCTCTCCCACATTCTGCTGGATTTTACGAACAGCTACGGCGTGCGGCCGTTCTATCCCTTCCGGCGTGAGTGGTATGCGTGGGACATCGTTTTCATCATTGAGCCGTTGATGCTCGCGGTGCTGATTGCGGCGCTGGTGCTGCCGCCGCTTTTTGGGCTGGTCGGCGAGGAGATCGGTGCGCGTCAGCGTGGGCCTGGCGGTCGCGGCGCGGCAATTGCGGCACTGCTTTGCATTGTGGCTCTGTGGGGCGTGCGGGACTTTGAACACCGGCGCGCGCTGGCCGCTCTTAACGCCCTCGAATATCATGGCGAGCCCGCTACCCGCGTCGGCGCTTTTCCGTACATGGTGAACCCTTTCCAGTGGGCCGGAGTCGCCGAAACGTCCAAGGCTTATATCTCGGTGAAAGTCGATTCGCTTCGCCCGGAGGTCGATCCCGGCAACCATGCTCTGAGCTACTACAAACCCGAGCGGACGGAAGCGACCGAGGCCGCGCGCAGGACCCCGCTGGGCCACGCGTATATCGAGTGGGCACGATTTCCGCTAGTTCAAGACGAACACCTGAGCACGACCGATGCCGACCTGGTACATTTCGGGGACGTGCGTTTTTTCTACCCCGACGGAGGACGCCGCCCGTTACAGGGCTACGTACTGCTGGACTCGCACAATCACCTTGAAGCGCAGGGCTTCGAAGTATCGAAAGCGAAGCGCTGAAGGTGAATCAGCTCTTCCTCGCTAGCTCCAGAAGTGCTTGGCCTTCGACCCGCACGGGCAGCCATTGCTTCATCCGCTTTGCGCCCAGGCTTTCGTAGAACTCGATGGCGGGGGTGTTCCAGTCGAGCACCAGCCATTCATAACGGCCGCAATTCTCCGCCACCGCGGTTCGCGCCACATGCAGCAGCAGTGCTTTTCCAATGCCCTTGCCGCGATATTGAGGCCAGACGAAGATGTCGTCGAGAAAGATTCCGGAGCGGCCCTTCCAGGTGGAGTAGTTGTAAAAATAAAGGGCAAAGCCCGCCGGAGTGCCTCCCCAATCGGCGATCACACAGTGAAATTTCGGATTGGGGCCGAAGCCGTCGCGCAATAGGTCGGCCTCGGTGGCCTCGGCCGCTTGCGGCTCGTTCTCATATTCGGCCAGCCCGCGAATGAGTTTTAGAATCGTCCCTACGTCTTCAGGCTGGGCCTTGCGAATCAGCAGCATGCTTGTCCTCCGCATGAAATTTTGGCATTCCGCAGTCTAACCCATTGGGGCTTTCAGGATGGGCGCGTGAAGATCCGGCCGCGCTCGACGGCTCAGAGGAAGAACGGCTGGCACTATTTCCGGCGCGTACCTGACCGGTTACGCGATTATGTCTCCGAGTTCGCACGGAACGAAATTACTTCCGAAAGTTCATGGCCGGACCGGCGCTGATTCGATTACTGCGGACTGCGGCTCAAGTGACTTTGGTGCTTACTGCTTTGGATTTTTTCTTGCTGCGGTAATCTCGCCATGGTGCAATGTAGCAGAAATGGACGCCTCTCAATCATCCACGGCCCAAGACATCATGCAAGAGTTCTGGCTCTCGCTTTATGATGCGATGCATGCTCCCGACACGCGAAGCCGTGATATTAACCTGCTGCGCGCCTGGGGAAACTTTCACTATGCTCTTTGCGGCCCTACGAATTGCGAGCAGTGCCACGCTCCGGTGCGTTTAGCGATTCCGCTGACCAGCCATCGCCCCGATGGCCAGTTGCGGCGGCACGCCTGCCTGTGTACGAACTGCACGTTCCAGGAGCTGCAACGTGCTGAGCGCATTGTCATGCAGGTTGGAAGCGCGCGCGTTGAGTACTTGCACGAAGGCGGTCCTCAAGCATAAACGCGGCTCCGCGTTCGCGCGCTTGCTTGCGCATTCAATTTTGAAGCTGCTCGGCCTCGCTCACAATTTCATCGATGACAACGTTTGCCTGCTTGCTGGCGAGCGCGTTGTTATTGGCAAATATTGAAAAGACGAGGCGCTGGCCACGGGAAGTGGTCAGGTATCCGGAGAGAGCATTGACGTGTTCGAGGGAGCCGGTCTTGGCTTGCAGGATTGCCACCGCAGGGAGGGATTCAAAGCGTCCCGACAGGGTTCCATCCACACCGGCACGGGGCAAGCTCTGGATGTATTGCGCGCCCCAGCTCTGCCCTGCCGCGTAACGCAACAACTTCACCGTGGCATGTGGCGATACCAGGTTCTGCCGCGACAATCCGGAGCCGTCGTAAAAGGCATACTCCTCGGGAAGGAGACCGGCCTGTGACAGAAAGCTGCGCAGGACTCCGAGCCCGCCGGAGGTAGACGCGCTGCCGCCCTTCTCGTGTCCCAGCAGGCGCAGCAACATTTCAGCGTGGAGATTCTGGCTAACCTTATTGATCACGCTTATGTCCAGGCCAAGCGGCAGTGAAAGATGCTCTGCCAATACCACTGGTGATGGAGAAACAGGCCGTAGTTCCAGGCCGCCGCCCAGGGGCGGGTTGGGGTTGATGCTGCCGAAGCTCGCCACCATGTGGCGCGCGCGAGTCCGGCCATAGAGCACGACGCCGCGCTTTTCCAGCAATTCCCGGAACAACTGCGCGCAGAACTCCGCCGGCTCTTCGATTGCCAGCGCCTCACCGGCGCCTGGATCATCCAGCGGAATGCTGCCCCAGGCCTCAATACGGTTCGAGCCCGGCTGACGCTGGATGCCGATCTTGCGCGGGCCGCTACCCGCAGGAGAGGTGAGCACGCGATTTTCGAGCTGATAGTACTCGGAAAAAGGCGAGACGCTTACGAAGGCGCGCTCGCCCACGCGCTCCGCGGGAAGAACGTTCAGGAACACAACGTTATCGTTGATCGCCAGCGCCGAAACCGGAGCGCCAAACTGCCAGACCAGATCCCCCAGCGACCATCCTTCGCCGAAGCGCTCATTGGCGAAGAAGCTGTCGTCGGCAACCACGTCTCCGTCGATCACCTTCACGCCGCGCGCTACCACTTGATCGGCAATCTCCTCCAGCACATGGGTGGGAGGAAGCGGGCGTTCGGTTTTCAGGAGATAAGGAAGAGTGCGACCGCTCAGGTTGGGGTCGCCCCGCCCCACCAGCACGAGGTCGCCGCTCAGCCGTCCGTACTTGTCCGGCACGGTCGCAGACTCGGCCGTGGTGCGAAAGCGGTAGTCCGGGCCGATGAGTGCCAGCGCGGCCGCAGTAGTAAACAACTTGGTGTTGGATGCGGGCGTGAAAAGCCTGTCGGCATCGTGCGAGTAAACGATGCGCCCGGTATCCAACTCCTCAATTTCTATGCCCCAGAAGCCGCGCGCCACCTCCGGACGCGTGAGGATGGCGTCAATCCGCTTGGATAGCTGCTTGTCTTCGCCATGATGGCCGCGTTGGGAGTGTTGGGCAGCGAGCGCGGCCAGAGTGCAGAACCAGAGCATCAGCCCGGTGAACGCAACCGTTCGCAAGGCGCGATAAAGCGGCATTTGCTGCATACGATGCGAATTCTAGCACCGTTCTGGTTGATAGCAGACGCGCCATCGGATTGCCGCTTCTAATCACATCCCTAAAAGCTGTAGGTGAGAAGCTGTATTCTCTTCCAGTTGGATTCTCTTCAGGAGGAGAAGGGGTTCCGCTTCCGGCTGAGATCTTGGCGGGTCAACGCCGGGGCAGAACCCCTGGGAGTTACGATTCTCTTTATCCCACTTTCTGCCTCGCCGCACAAGCTCGAAACCGACTGGGCCGGAGACTGCGACCAGATCATCCTGCCGCAATGCCCGGTTTGTGATCATGGTTCGATTGTCGGCCACGGCCGCCGCCGCAAGCAGGCGCACGATGAGTATCATGACTGGATTGAGATCCGTCGCGGTCGCTGCCCTGGTTGCGGAAAGACCTTCACTTTCCTGCCGCTGTTTTCTCTCCCTTACACGCATTACAGCTTGCTGGCGCGCTGTCAGGCATTGCGGCGGCGCTTTGTGGAGGACTGCTCTTGGGAAGAGGCCTTGCCTAATCTGAAAGACTCGAATCGCTTGCCCGATCCCTCCACCCTCCGCCGCTGGTCGAGCGGCCTGGACCTTTCTCAGCTGGCCCTTTCCTTTGCCCGGCAAACCATCGCCCGCGTCGCTCACTGGCTGGCGCGCGGTGATCAGGCCAATCACGAGGCTGGGCCGTTGTCCTGGCTGACTCCGGTTCTGCCAATCCTCTGGCCCTTACGTCTTTAACAAGATTTCTTCCACCCACCATCCTTGCCTGGGAATGCCGGCAGCCTTCTCCTACGCTCAGCTCCGGAGGCAAACAACGCTGTGGGCGAGGACGTCGAAAAACTCAAACAGCACTTGCCGCTACTGGATTATCTGCGGCAGCGGAACTGGACCGGTCAGCCTGCCGGTCGCAGTTCCGAGTTTGTCGGGCTTTGTCCGTTGCACGCCGAAACCCGGCCTTCGTTCTATGTCAACGCCCGCAAAAATCTCTTCTACTGCCACGGCTGCGGCCAGGGCGGCGACCTGATTCGCTTTGTCCAGTTGTCCAGCCATCTGTCCTTCCGCCAAAGCCTCGCCTACCTGGAGCAACAGACCACTTCTCCAGACGACTCTGCCTCTGCTGTGCTCCAGCAGACTGCCGCTTTCTATCAACAGCAGCTCGATCACTACCCCGAGGCGATGCGTTATCTCAACCAGCGCGGACTGCAAGATCCCGCCCTGATCAAAGAACTGCAGATCGGCTACGCTCCCGGCGGGAGCTTGCGCCGTCATCTCACGGCTCAAGGCTATTCCTTCGATCTCCTGCGGCAGTTTGGCCTGCTCAACGCGCAGGGCTCGGATGCTTTCTACCAGCGCATCGTCTTCCCATTGCGCCATGGCGAACACATCGTCAACCTCTATGGCCGCAGTATCGGCACCGCCTTTGCCCATCGCTTTCTCCCAGGCTCCAAGGGTGGCTTGTATGCCTGGGAGCAGGTACGGCAATGCTCCGAGGTGATTCTGGTTGAGGGACTGTTCGACTATGCCGTGTTGTGGCAGGCGGGGTTTCATAACCTCACCTGTTCGTTGGGCACCCATCTCAACGTGGATCAGTTTCGACAGCTGTGCGACCGACCACGCACCGTTTATCTCACCTTCGATGTCGATGCCAACCACAGCGGACAACAAGCCGCGCAGCAGCTGGCCCATCGTCTTGGCTCACAAGGTATCGACGCCCGCCGCGTCTTCCTGCCCCAGGGACACGATCCCAACTCCTTCTTCGTCCAGGGTGGTGACGCGCAACAGTTTCAGTCTCTTCTGGAGGCCGCTCAGTCATGAAGTTCCACGTGATCTTCCAGAAGACCGCAGCGAACGCACACAGCCCGATTCAGGTGGTCGAGCAAACCACCGGCCGGGGAGTCGGTTGGGTTAATCGTTACCTGGACCGCGAGTATGTCCGCCGCCTGGCAAACACGAGTTTGCGCATCTACGCTTACAACCTGCTGCACTTTGTTCGCTGGTGGGAGAGCCTTCATCACACCGGCGACATCGTGGAGGCGGACCTCACCGAGTCGACCCTCCTGGATTACCTGCGCTTCCAGTCCAGCCTGCAACCACGGCCCTCTGCCTCCACCATTAATGACCGCGTCGCTGACGCCGATCGCGCCATCCGCAACGAGTTCCCAGATGCTCCCTGTCAGGTCGCTCGCGGGTTTCAGCAGGCTTTCCTGCAGCGTAAGCCGATGGGCCTTGGCCGGCCGCGGGTCGCTATCAGCAGGCTCCGTGTGAAGGAGCCCAAGCTCAACATCGTGCCGCTCTCCGTCGATGAAGTGGCGCGCTTCTGGTCCAGTTTCCGCACCGCACGCGACTTGGCCATCGTGGGCTTGATGCTCTTGCATGGGCTTCGCTCCGCCGAGGTGCTGGCCTTGAATCCGGAACACGTTTTGCTTTCCGAAGCCCAGCTCCGCGTTCACGGCAAAGGCAACAAGCTTCGCTTTCTCCCGCTGGCGCCGGAAACCACTCAACTGCTCGATCACTATCTGCGGCTGGAACGGCCCAATCCCTGCTCCGCTGCGCTGTTCGTCGTGCTGAAAGGACCCGCACGCGGTACACGCATGACTCCCGCAGGTCTACGCTCCCTGTTCCGCTACCATCGCCAGACCACCGGCATCCAGCTCGCCAACCCGCATCGCTTTCGACACACCTTTGCCTCCGATATGGTGCGCGCCGGTATGAGCCTGCCCGCGCTCATGCACCTGATGGGGCACGCCGACATCGAAACCACGCTGCGCTATGTGCAGGTCACCCCGCAAGACGTCTACCTTCAGTATGCCCGCGCGGTGGCGCAGTGCATCCGCCCCCTTCCCAGGAGCTCCTCGTGAACCGCCCGCGCCGCCCTCCGCTCCAACATCCGCTGGCTCCGGTCTTCGAGCGTGCGGTCGATTCCCTCTGAGCTGCACTCAGTCCTGATACCACTCGTCACTACCGCGGGACGGTGCGCAACTTCCTCTGTTATCTCGGCACCGATCATCCCGAGGTCAACCGCCTGGATCAACTGCGCCGCGATCCCCACATCCTCGGCTGGATGTCCCGCCTGCGTTCGCAAACGCCGCCGCTGTCGACCGCTTCCTGCATCAACCAGCTCATCGCTCTGCGATGCGTCTTCAACGAACTGGCCTGGTCGAACAAACGTTCTGAACTCGCTCGCCTGATTCGCCGCGAGGACATTCCGCGCACACCGCAGAGACTCCCACGGCCGCTCACCGCTGAGCAGGACCAGCTCTTACAGCAGGAGTTCTTTCGCCGTAACGATCTTGGCGGCAATGCCTTGCTGTTGATCCGATACACCGGCATGCGCATTGGAGAGTGTGCCGATCTGTCCTGCGATTGCCTTCGCTCCACCGGGCCCAATCAATGGGCGATTCATGTCCCGCTCGGCAAGCTCAAAACCGAACGCATGGTCCCCGTCGATGCTTCTACGTGTGAACTCGTTCAACGCCTTCGATTCTTTCGCTCCCTCGATCCTCTGCCTGCCGATGGACGGCTCCTGGCCCGTCCAGGCAGCAAAGATGCGCTCGTTCGTCAACTTCGCGATTACCTGCATCAGGTCTGCTATTCTCTCAACCTCTCTACCCGCATCGTCCCGCACCAGCTTCGACACACCTATGCCACCGAGATGCTTCGGGCCGGTGTGAGCTTTCCTGTCCTGATGAAGTTACTCGGCCACACCGATCCCGAGATGACCATGCGCTATGTCGATGTGGCGTTGACCGATCTCCAGCGCGAGTTCCAGCAAGCTCGGGCCCATCCAAAGCATCTGGTGCCGCAGCCCAAGGCAGCATTACCCCAACTTCGCGCCGGCCTCGACGGCGTCATCGATTCTTTGCTCGCCGCTCAACATGTGTTGGAGATGTTCCGCCGCCCGCTTCCAAAGGGCCCTTCCCGCTCTTGCCTCGACCGGCTCTCCAACCGCCTCACCAAGATCCTCAGCCAAGCGCGCAAACTCCGCACACCCTGAAGAATGGGCAGAGATTGGCCGGTTAAGCCGACCATCCGCCAGAATCGATTTCGCGGGCTCAAGATAAAGCCGCAGGAAAAATTCAATGCCGGCCTTTCTCTAGTTTGCTGAAATGTATCATCGCGAAACTTTTGGTATATCCTTCACGGGGAACTCGCATCTGCAACTTAGTCGGAGCAATCGGAGGCACTGCTTGAAATACGCTTTAGTTGCCATCATCTTCTCTGTCCTGTTCTTCTCTATTCCATCCCAGTCCCAGGTGCGGGTTTCCTCGTCGCCGATGGGCCCGCAAGGCGATATCGGATTCTCAGTCGGAACCCTCACCGCACCTTCTTCCGCAAGCGCTTCTGGCAACCACAGTATGCAGACCATCGGTGGCGGCGCGTATTTGGGTTTCAGTGGGAACTATCTGTTCAGGAATAACCTAGGCATCGGCAGTGAGATCTCCTGGAGAGCCAGTCAGAATCTCTACCAGGGATTTCAAACTTTTAGGCCCATTTTGTATGATTTCCACGCTACTTACGCACCGAACTTAGGCCACCACGCGCAACTGGAATTCATCGGCGGACTGGGCGGATTGAGCACACGCTTCTACACGCCATTCTATGCATGTAACTACTTTACATGTACGAACTACGCCAGCAGCAATCACTTCATGGGGGACGTCGGAGCTGGCGTGCGGTTCTACTTGTACAATAACGCGCTCTTCCTCCGCCCTGAGTTCCGCGAGTATTTCATTGACAACGCATATGAGTTCAGCAGTGGACATGCCTCGCGCGAAGGAGTCACTCTCGGCTACGCATTCGGGCGCTGAGGCGAGTTGACGCGCTGAGACCGTTACGACAGCACATTCCAGTCGGTTAGTCAGCGCGGCGGGAGCAGCAGGTTGTCGATGAGGCGGGTGGAGCCGAAGAAGGCGGCCACCGCCACGAGTGCGCCCTGTGCGAGATCGTCGAGCGGGTCGAGCGTATCGGGATGGACGATTTCGAGGTAGTCGAGTTTGGCCGCGGGCTCGGTTGCGAGAACGGCAAGCGCGGCGGAGCGCAGCTTTTCCGCGCTGAGGGCACCGGAGTTGGCGCAGGCCTCGACCTGTTGTAACGCGCGATGCAGCACGAGTGCCTGCTGCCGCTGCGCCGCGGTGAGATACACATTGCGCGAGGAGAGTGCGAGGCCGTCGGCCTCCCGCACGATGGGGGCGACGATCAACTCCACATCCATGTTGAGATCGCGCACCATGCGGCGCAGCACGGCCACCTGCGCGGCGTCCTTCTGGCCGAATACGGCGTAATCGGGCTGCACGATGTGGAAGAGCTTGGCGACCACCGTGCTGACTCCACGAAAGTGCCCGGGACGCGAGCGGCCATCGAGCTTTTCGCTCAGCCCTTCGACGTAGACGACGGTGGTGGCTCCGGTGGGATACATCTGCTCGGTCGTGGGGGCGAAGACGATCTCCACGCCTTCGGCTTCGAGGCGGGCACAGTCGGCTTCGAAGGTGCGAGGATACTGACTGAAATCCTCACCGGCGCCGAACTGCAACGGATTGACAAATACCGATGCGACGACAACCGGGGCGGCGCTGTGCGCGCGGCGCACCAGCGAGAGGTGGCCCTCATGCAATGCACCCATGGTAGGAACGAAGCCGATCGCCGATCCCTGCATTCTTGCGGCGCGGCTGGCGGCCTGCATTTCGCGAATGTCGCGGATGATTCTCATTTCTTAACTGAATCCTGTTTGGGCTCGGATGGGGTTGCCGATGGCGTCACCGATGGCGCTAAAGGCTGAATGCGCCAGCTGTGAATGACCTTGTCGAAGACCGGTTCGAGGCGGGTGAAATCCTGCGGCGCGCAGCGCAAGGCAATCGAGTAGACAAGCCCGTCATCGCCCTCGATCAGCACGACGGCCTCGGTCGCGTCGGTTGGATTGGATTCGTTGTGCAGGCGGACGCGAAGGAGTTCGGCGTTGCTGCCGTTGAGGATGAGCCGGCTGCGCTGCAAGGTCTCAGCGGAGGTGAAGGAGCCATCGGGGGTAAGCACGATCTCGACGAGCGAATCGAGCCGAGGCGCATTGCCGTCCTTCTGCGGAGGCACATCGATGGCGGCGATTGTGAACTGCGGCCATGCGGCTGAGTCAACTCCGGAGTGCGCTTCGGCCACCACGAAGCCGAGATCGTCAAAGATGTCTCCAAGGCGCTGCCATGCGCTTGGGACAGTAACGCAGAGGCCGACCGCGGCCACGCACTCGCTCCTGCCGGCGGCGGAAGCGGCTTTGTGGGCGTGGGTTGAAGGCTGAGTCGCGGATTGTGCCGCGGCCGTGCCGAGGTTAAGCGCGCCGAATCCAGCGCAGAGCAGAACGGTGGTGATCACTTGGGGCACTGCAGCTTCCCACCTTAGCCGCGCAAAGAACGCGCGTCGAAGGTGGGGCACCCGGGCTTTGCGCGCCTGCCTCATTTTGCTTGCTTTTGCGCTGGTGCGGGATTGGCTTCGGCATCGCCTTCGCCGCCGATCTTATCCTGAGTCTCGCGCGGAAGATGGTACGAGTGGGCATCGGCAGGAAAGACATGGTTGCGAACGTCATCACGGTAGGAGTGAATGGCCTGAGAGATGAGTTCGCCCGCATTGCAATATTGGCGCACGAATTTTGCCGGGGCATTGAAGGCGAGTCCGGCGAGATCGTGAAAGACCAGGATCTGGCCATCGCAATCCGGCCCCGCGCCGATGCCGATGGTTGGCGTCGAGACTTCGCGGCTGATACGGGCGGCAACTTCGCGCGGAATGCCTTCAAGGACCAGCGCGGAGACTCCGGCTTGATCGAGCGCAGCGGCGTCGGCGAGCAGTGCGTCAATTGACTCCGCGGTTTTGCCCTGGACCTTGTAGCCGCCCATGCGGTGAACCGATTGCGGAGTGAGTCCGATGTGCCCAATGACTGGAATCTCGCTGGCAATGATGTGGCGGATGATCGGAACGCGGGCGGTGCCGCCCTCGATTTTGAGGGCTTCGGCGCCGCCCTCCTTGACGAAGCGCACGGCGTTATCCACCGTTTTTGTAACGCCGGCATGATAGGAGCCGAAGGGCATGTCCGCGACCAGAAGCGCGTGGCTCACGGCCCGGCGCACGGCACGAGTGTGATGCAGCATCTCATCCATCGTGACCGGCAGTGTGTTCTCATACCCGAGCACAACCTGGGCGAGAGAGTCTCCGACGAGGATGAGGTCCACCTTCGCTTCGTCGGCGAGGCGGGCCGTGGCGTAATCGTAGGCGGTCAAGGATACGATGGGCTCGCGATTGCGCTTCTTTTCCGCGAGGGTTTGCACGGTGACGCGGTGGCGGAAATCGCCGGTGGTGACGCTCATGACTCCTCCAGTGTGGCTCCGCCGGGCGGATGCCGCCTGTGCGCCGGAGCGCAGATGGCCGATGGGATGAACCAGTGCCAGCGGCCGGCAGCGCAGCGTTACCCGTTGCTCGCCAAAGCGCAAACGACCGATGGATGGAACCGGGGTGATTGTAGACGCTGTGAGAGCGGGGAGGCAACCAGGGGTAGCTCTCGGGCCTCGCTAATTGTGATAGTGCCGATGACGAGGGCGGCCTGGGAGTAAAATTCGAGCGCGCTGTATCGCTGTATCGAGGGCCAAAGCGACCTCGCGGCGAAAAGGGAGACGAATCGTATGAAAGCCGCCGTACTTACAACTCCGGGCCAGGTTGCGGATCGGCCTCTGCGCATCGCCGAAGTTCCGAAGCCGGAAGCAGGAGCGGGACAGGTGTTGCTGCGGGTACTGGCCTGTGGCGTTTGCCGGACCGACCTGCATATTGTGGAAGGCGAGCTGGCTCCGCGGCGGCAGAATCTGATTCCAGGACACCAGATTGTCGGCGAGATTGTGGGCGGAGCGACCGAGAACGCAGCACAAGACGCAACCCACGACCTGCCGCCGGGCGCGCGCGTGGGCGTTTCCTGGATTGGCGGGACGGATGGCAAGTGCTGGTACTGCAGACACAATCGTGAGAACCTGTGCGACGCGCCGACCTTTACCGGCTACAGCGTGAATGGTGGATATGCGGAATTTGCGACGGCTCGCGCGGACTTTGTCTTTCCTCTTCCGGAAGCGTTGGACGCCTTGCACGCCGCGCCGCTGCTGTGCGCTGGGATTATCGGTTTCCGCAGCCTGCGGGTGGCCGGAGTAGAGCCGGGAGAGCGCGTCGGACTCTTCGGCTTTGGGGCTTCGGCGCATCTGGCCATCGAGGTCCTGAAGAGCTGGGGATGCGAGGTTTATGTTTCGACGCGTGGCGCCTCACACAGAAAGCTGGCCGAGTCGCTGGGAGCAAAATGGGTTGGGTCGGAGGCGGACCGGCCTCCTGTGGAACTGGACCGTGCAGTGACCTTTGCCCCGAGCGGAAACGTGGTGCTAGCGGCACTTGCCAGCCTTCGAAAGGGAGGCGTGGTTGCGATCAACGCGATCCACCTTGACCGCATTCCTGAGTTCGATTACGACCGGCTGTTGTGGGGCGAGCGACAGATCCGCAGCGTCGCCAACATGACCCGTGCCGATGCACGCGACTTCCTCGACTGCGCAGCGAAGATTCACCTGCGGCCCAAGGTCACAACGTTTTCGCTGGAACAGGCAAACGAGGCGTTGGCGGCGATTAAAGGCGATGCGATCGCCGGAGCGGCAGTGATCGTGCCGTGAACCGGATCAGCTAGGAGGCGGAACTCTTTGAGCAGCCTCAAGCTGAACGGTTCGCGCCTCGTCTGCAAGATTGTCGAGGGCGGTGGCGCTTTCGCGGACCATGTAAACGCAGGCGCAGACAAGCGAGCCAACCGATACAAAGCCGATCGCGAGCGCGACCGTGCCTGCAATGCGGGCGGCAGTCAAGAGTTCAAAATGGACGAGCATCCCCCCGAGCACGGCAACCAATGCTTCGGCGGCGAAACCTCCCACGGCGGCATAGCCGAGACGAATGGCCTTGCCGAGATATTCCGAGCGCTTTCGCAGCTGACTGGCCTGCTCTTGCAGTCTCTCGTAGAGATTAGAGTTTTCGCCTACGCTGGCCATTACGCGGGCAACCTCGCGTGTACGATCCACGACGCGAGCAATGCGATTGCCAAGACCGAGTACAAGCACGGAGGAGGAGTTAGTGAGCAGGGCTGGCGCGACAACGGCGGTGAGAACCGCAAACGGGCTATCAGCGGCGGCGGTCATAGCTGAATTCTACAAGCGCCCATGACGCTTAGTCGAGGCCGTACGGAGCGGCGGTCATTGTTCCCTGAATTGGAACGCCGTGGACGCGCGCCTAGTCGCCATCGGCTTCCTGTTGGCCCAGGGGAAGAAAGTACTGGGTGCCTTTGATGGGCTCGCTGACGCGTCGCAGCAACAGTTGGAGGTCTTCGCTGCGCTCGACGAAGTCGATCTCGGCGGTGTTGACGACCAGCAGGTCGCTGGCGGAGTAGTGGAAGAAGAAATGTTCGTAAGCCTTGACGACCTCTTCCAGATACTCGTCGCTGATGGCACGCTCGTTGGAAACATTCTTGCGGCGGAGTCGTTTACGGAGGACATCCACCGGAGCCTGAAGGTAGATGACCAGGTCGGGGGTGGGTAGTTCGGAACGCAGGAGTTTGTAATAGCGGTCGTAGACACCGAGCTCGTCGTCGCTGAGGTTCAGATTGGCGAACAGCTTATCTTTCTCGAAGATGTAGTCGGTCACCACGATCTTCTGTGTGTTGCGCGTGGCCGCCAGTGGGCGGAGCTGCTCGAAGCGGCGGATGAGAAAGGCAAACTGGGCCTGGAAGGCCGAGCCAGGCTCGCCCTCGTAAAAGGCTGAGAGAAATGGATTTTCCTCGGGCTCCTGCACCAGTTGGCCGTGGAGTTGCTGGGCGAGAAAGCGGGAGAGAGTGCTCTTGCCGACGCGAATCGGACCTTCTACGGAGATGTATCGGGATGGTTCGAAGAAATTAGCCATTTGAGAAAATCTGTGACCGCGCTGTTCAGAGACTCACGTGAAGCATAGCGCGGGGTGCATGGCGCGGGCAACAGGATTGACTCGGCGGAGGACAGATCGTCCTGCAACAGAACCTAGGGGCACTGAACCGCCGGAGCGGAACAGGATAGAATCATTGCGATGATTGGCTATGTTGCGGGAGCTTTAGCGGCAGGCGCCGCCACCTTCGCCGGAATGCACACGATGGTTCCGTGGTCGCAGCTCTATGGCGAAAACTTTAGCGGCCTTCCGGAAGGTTTGAAGGTTCTGGCGCTGACCTATGACGACGGGCCGAACGACCCGTGGACGATGAAGCTGCTGGAGGTGCTCGATGAGCACCACGTGCCGGCTACGTTCTTCATGTTGGGAGAGCGCGTGCGGGAACGTCCGGAGATTGCGCGGGCGGTTTACGCGGCGGGAAACGCCATCGGCAATCACAGCCTCACGCATCCGAACCTGATTTTTGCGAGCGATGCCAAGCTGCGGCAGGAGCTGGAAGAGACCTCGAAGGCGATTGAAGAAGCCACGGGTGAGCGTCCCTTTCTGTTTCGTCCGCCATTTGGGGGACGCAGGCCGGGCACGTTCAAGGTGGTCGAGGAGCTGAAGATGTTTCCCGTAATGTGGCGGGTGACATGCTTTGACTGGGCAGCGAAGTCGCACGAACAGATTTTGAAGCACGCACGGCGGCAGATTGCGGGAGGAGAAATTATTCTGCTGCACGACGGCGGACACCTGCAGATGGGCGAAGATCGCAGCCACACGGTGAAGGCCACCGGCGAGTTGATACGCGAGTACAAGGATAAAGGGTATCTGTTTACGACCGTTCCGGAGATGATGCAGATGCGTCCGGGAGTGCAGGTGCCGTTTGGAAGCGCCGCAAGATAGGAGCCCGCAGTGAACCGCGGCTTTGCAGGTTGCAAGGCGAATACGATCATCAAGGAGGAATCATATGGTGGAAGTTTCGGTAGAGCATCTGGGATCGGTGCAGTTTGAGATCAAGGCGCGCAAGCACTCGATTGTGTGCGATCAACCGGCGGAGAATGGCGGCTTCGATGAGGGGATGACTCCGCCGGAGCTGATGCTGGCATCGCTGGGCTCGTGCGCGGGCTTCTATGCCGCCGACTACCTGAAACGGCAGAAGCTGACGGCGGAGGGCACCAAGGTTCGGGTGACCGCCGAAAAGGCGAAGAATCCGTCGCGGCTGGATAACTTCAAGATCGAGGTTGAGGTGGCCGCCGGTTTGAGCGCCGAGCATGTGAAGGGCATAGAGGAGGCGGTGCATCGCTGTCTGATTCACAACACGCTGACGCATCCGCCGAAGATCGAGCTGGAAATCAAAGGGGCGACGACGGTCGCGGGCTAAGCTTGCCTGGCGCGGCTCTCCTGCAACTTGCGGGATTTTTCCTCAACGCCGCGAGCTAGTTTTTCTTTGTAGGCGATGAGCTTTTTTGCGATTTCGGGGTCGCCGGTCGCAAGGATCTGAGCGGCGAGGATTCCGGCGTTGGTAGCGCCGGACTTGCCGATGGCGACGGTGGCGACGGGAATCCCGGCGGGCATCTGCACCATCGCCAGCAGCGCGTCGAGGCCGCCGAGCGAGGTGGCGGCGATAGGCACGGCGATCACTGGAAGAATGGTTTCCGCGGCGATGACTCCGGCCAGATGTGCGGCGCCACCGGCTCCGGCGATGATAACGCGAAGGCCGCGAGCGGCGGCCGCGCGGCTGAACTCGCTGGTGCGCGCCGGGGAGCGGTGGGCGGAGCAGATGTCGATCTCATAAGGAATCTCGAAGAGATCGAGCGCCTTGGCGGCCTCGTTCATGACCTCAAGATCGCTGTCACTGCCCATGATGATGGAGACTACCGGCTTTCGTTCCATAAGCTATTCTCTCGTTCCGAGTGTTTCGACCTCAAGGCAGGCCTACTGGTTGAAGTGCCTCCGGAACCGCGCGGGAGATTGAGCGGCGCAGGGATTCCTCGCTGCGCTCGGAATGACACCACAAAAAACACACAGCAACTCAAAAAGACACGGCAACTCAAAAAGAATACATCAACGCAGCAACCGTTACCGCTTCAGCCTGCGGTGGGCGATATCGCTGCGATACTGCATTCGATCAAAGCTGATGCATCCGACCGCCTCGTAGGCACGGGCGACCGCAGACTCCAGGGTTGTGGCGCGCGCGGTGACTCCGAGGACGCGTCCGCCCGAGGTGGTGATCTGGCCGTCGGTGAGGCTGGTTCCGGCGTGGAAGACCTTCACTCCTTCGAGCGAGTTGGCGCGCTCGAGTCCGGAGATGGCCTTGCCGCGTTCGGAGATGCCTGGGTAGCCCCCGGCTGCGATGACGACGCAAACACTCGGGTCTGGGCTCCAGCGGAAGATGCCGTCGCTGACCCGCCCCTCGATGCTGGCCTCGAAGGCTTCCAGCAGATCGCTATCCAGACGCATCAGGATCGGCTGGGTCTCCGGGTCGCCGAAGCGGCAGTTGAACTCAAGCACCTGCGGGCCTTTTGCGGTCATCATGAGGCCGCAGTAGAGAATTCCGGTGTAGGGCGCGCCTTCTTCAGCCATCCCCTCGATGACCGGCCGGGCGATGTGGCGCAGCAGCCACTCGCGCATGTTGTCGTCGATCAGGCCGGAGGTGGAATAAGCGCCCATGCCTCCGGTGTTGGGGCCAGTGTCGCCATCGCCAATGCGCTTGTGATCCTGCGCAGCCACCAGCGGGGCAACGCGCTCGCCGTCGCTGATGACCAGAAAGCTGATCTCCTCACCCTCGAGAAACTCTTCGAACAGCACGTGGTGGCCAGCCTCACCGAGCGAGCCGTTCAGCATGGCGGTCGCGGCCTGGGCGGCTTCCTCCCTGCTCTCGGCGATCACGACGCCTTTTCCAGCAGCAAGGCCGTCGGCTTTGACCACAATCGGAGCACTGAAATTGCTTAGTGCATCCTTTACCTCGGAGACCTCGTGAACCTGTACATAGAGCGGAGTGGGAATGCGATGCCGGGTCATGAAGGCTTTTGAAAAGCTCTTGCTGGACTCCAATTGCGCAGCGGCCTGCGTGGGGCCAAAGACAGGAATATCGCGACGGCGAAGCTCGTCGACGACGCCGAGCATGAGCGGAACCTCGGGACCGACGACGACGAGGTCGGGGCCGACCTTGACGGCGGCCTCAAGGATGGAATCCAGACGCGAGAGATCGCAGGGCACACAGGTAGCCTCCTGCGCAATGCCGGCATTGCCGGGCCCACAGAAAACCTGCTGCACGCGGGGTGACTGCTTCAGCTTCCATACCAGCGCGTGTTCGCGGCCTCCGCCGCCCAATACAAGAACTTTCATGACATCTCCAACGAGAAAGGGTATGAGGTTGCGGCGGGTTAAGTCAAACAATTTGGAGACAAGCGTAGCTTTCAGTGATTCGTGCAGTGATTCGTGAAGAGATTCGTGGTCTAAACAGAGCGCCGCATTTGCGTCCGGGCAAGCAGGCTGTTAAGTTTTGACCATGGAACACGCGTGCAGCCAATGCGGGGCGATGGTGGAGGACGGACGTCCCTTCTGCCCGAATTGCCACGCGCCGCAGATTAAAGTTCCGGTGAAACCGCCCACGGCACCGGCGACCGAGCCGTTGCCGCCGGGCACGCCAGAGGATGTGCAACCTCCGGCAGAGCCAATCGAAGACGAGCGCAATGTGCTCGGCATGCCGCAGCCAGAAGAATCCCACGTATCGCCCGAATCGCAGGCTGTAAGGCCGAATGAGTTGAGCTGGCGCGCTGCCCTTAGCTCGACGCTGGTGGCGGGCATGCTGGCCGTCGTCGGCACCTCGATTCCAATTGTTCCGCTGATGATGCTGTGTACGTTTGCCGCAGGCGGATTGGCCGTAACCCTGTACCGCAGGCGGGCAGGTTATCACGCGGTAACGCCGTGGATGGGCGCGAAGCTCGGACTTTTGGCCGGAGGGTGGGGCTTTGGCCTGCGCACGTTGCTGAGCACGGTTGCGCTCTTTGGCTCGCGCGAGCGCGCCGAGACCCGAAAGATGCTCCAGCAGAAGCTGCAGGAAACCGCGGCTGCGGCCACCGATCCCGATGCACGACAGATGGCGGAGCAGTTCCGCAACTACATTGCCACTGACCACGGCCTGATTGTCGTGGTTCTGGTATTCTTGGCGATTGCGGCGGTCTTCTTCCTGATCTTCAGCGCCCTCGGCGGGGCGCTGGGCGCGGCGTTGTTCGGGCGTGAAGCCGGGCGCAAGCACTCGTAGCCGAGCCACAAACATTGAGTGCTTGCCGCAAGCTTGCAAGGTCGCGTATCATCGGGCAGATATGAACGTCATCTCACGGCCGCCTCACCTTCGTGAAAAAGGGCAGATCATGTCTGCCTCCGAAATCGAGCGCACGCTGGTTCGTCTGGCGCACGAGATCGTAGAAAAAAACAATGGAATCAAAACCCTTGGCCTGATCGGGATTCGCCGCCGGGGCATTCCGATTGCGGAACGCCTGGGAAAGCACATCGAGCGCATAGAGAAGTCTGCGGTGCCGGTCGGCACCTTGGACATCACACTTTATCGCGACGATCTTTCCACGGTGGGTCCAAAGCCGGTGGTCGAGCCTCGCCCGATCGGCTTCAACATCACCGATAAAGACGTTGTGCTCTGCGATGACGTGCTCTACACGGGGCGCACGGTGCGCGCCGCGCTGGATGCATTGTTCGACCAGGGCCGCCCCCGAAGCGTGAAGCTGCTGACCCTGATCGACCGCGGACACCGCGAGCTGCCGATTGAGGCGAGCTTTGTGGGACGCCGGGTGCAGACCACGGATCAGGAAATTATCGAAGTTAAACTCACCGAGA
Source organism: uncultured Acidobacteriota bacterium (assembly GCA_963738165.1). Classification (GTDB taxonomy): domain Bacteria; phylum Acidobacteriota; class Terriglobia; order Terriglobales; family Acidobacteriaceae; genus TOLSYN. Next base: position 14,774 of record CAVTVE010000012.1, on the reverse strand, counting down.
CGGACCAGATGGAAAAGGTTCTGTTGGTGGAGCGCGTGCAGGAATCTGAAGGCTGAGCGAAGGACCACATGAAAGCCAAGCTCCGGTCGCTGCTCGGGATCGAGCCGCTGGATTCGCGGCAGATCCTCGAAATTCTCACACTGGCGAAGCGTATGAACCCGGCACGGCCCCGCATCACTCTTCGCGGCCGCCGGATCGCCCTTCTTTTCTACGAAAACTCAACCCGCACCCGCACCAGCTTTGAAATCGCAGCCAAGGCGCTGGGCGCGTCGACCGTCGTCATCCATGCCACTAACGCCAGCATTGAAAAAGGCGAGTCGCTGAAGGACACGGGACGGACGCTGCAATCGATTGTGGACGCAATCGTGATGCGGCATCCCAGTTCGGGCGCTCCGGTTCTGCTCTCGCGGCTGATCGATATTCCAATCATCAATGCCGGCGACGGAATGCACGCGCATCCCTCGCAGGCGCTGCTGGATGCATTCACCATCCTGAATCACAAAAAGAGCTTGAAGGGGCTGAAGATCGTCACCATTGGCGATATCTTCCACAGCCGTGTGGCACGCAGCGACGCTCATCTCTTCAGCAAACTGGGCGCGCGCGTGGTGTTCTGCGGCCCGGATGTGCTGCTGCCCGAGACGGCGCGCGAACTGGCGCCGGGGGTGGAGATCGTGCGCGAGATGGAAGAGGCGATTCGCGGCGCCGACGTGGTGATGATGCTGCGCGTACAGCAGGAGCGGCTCTCCGGAATGCAAATCAACGTCGATGAATATGTCCGGCGCTATCAACTGACGCCGGCCAAGCTGAAACTGGCAAAGAAAGACGCGATCGTGATGCATCCCGGGCCGATGATCCGGGGCATGGAGATGACCGACGAGGTTGCCGATTGCAAGCAGTCGGTGGTGCTGGAACAGGTACTGAACGGCGTAAAGGTGCGCATGGCAATCCTGGCGACCTTGTTGGGAGATAAGCAGGGAACGCAGGGAGAAAAACAATGAGCACGATCCTGCTGCAAGGCGGACACCTGATCGACCCATCCACGGGCTTTGATGCACCGGCCGATGTGTTGCTCCGCGATGGCCGAGTAGAGGAAGTTACCGAACCGGGCCAGGCGAAAAGTATTGCCGATGAGACGCTGAACGTAAAAGGGCTGATCGTCGCTCCCGGCTTCATCGACCTTCACGTACATCTGCGCGAGCCGGGACAGACGCACAAGGAGAACATCGCCACCGGAACCGCAGCGGCGGCGGCGGGCGGATTCACCTCTGTTTGCGCGATGCCGAACACGCGTCCCATCAATGATTCGCCGGCGCTGACGCGATGGATGCAGGACGAGGAGCGCGGCGCGGTGGTGAACGTCTTCCCTATCGCCGCTGCAACCCTGGGAAGCCTGGGCGAAAAGCTCAGCGATTACCGCGGACTGAAAGAAGCCGGAGCGGTGGCTCTGAGCGATGATGGCAGGCCGATTCTGGACGACCACATCATGCGCGAAGCGCTTGCGCTGGCCGCAAAAGTCGGGCTTCCGGTGATACAGCACGCGGAAGACACCAAGATTTCAAACGGCAACCCGATGAACGAGGGAGTCACGTCTTTCAAACTGGGACTGCGCGGCCAGCCCTCGGCAGCGGAATGGCAGATGGTGGAGCGCGACATTCGGTTGGCGAGCCAGGAGGGTGGACGCTTGCACGTGGCCCACGTCTCCACCGCGAAGTCGCTGGAGATGGTGCGGCTGGGACGCGCATCGCAGGTGCAGGTGACGGCCGAGGTCACGCCGCATCACTTTATGTTCACCGAAGAAAACTGCTCGAACTATGACACACGCTACAAGATGAATCCACCGCTGCGCTCTGCGGCAGACCGCCAGGCCATCCTCGCCGCGCTGGTCGATGGAACCATCGACGCCATTGCCACCGACCACGCGCCGCACGCTCTGTTTGAAAAGGAAGTGGAGTTCGACAAGGCAGCTTTCGGCATCACCGGGCTGGAGATCGCACTGGCGGCGACGATTACGGAGTTGCAACACACGGGCAAGATTTCATTGAAGCGTGTCGTCGAGTTGCTCTCGACCAATCCGGCGAAGATCATGGGGCTGAGTGGCCGGGGCACGCTGGCCGAAGGCTCGGTGGCCGACATTACCATCTTCGACCCGAAAAAACGCTGGAGCTACGATGTGGAGAAAACGCGCTCGCGTTCGCGCAATTGTCCGTACGGCGGGATGCAGTTCTACGGCAAAGCGCGCGCGACAATCGTGGCCGGCAAGATCGTGTTCAGCGAACTGTAAGGCTCGCATATCTCTTAGCAGTGTCATTCCGAGCGGTTGCGAGGATCCCCTCGCCCTAAAATCTCCGCTGCGGTTCAAAGACACTTCAATCAGCAAATCTTTATCCTGTCAGCAGTAACAAAAGCGAGGCTCTTCGTGGTTTTGCTTTCCAATCCTGAAGCGTTGAAGCTTTGAAACCTGGCTCTTCCGAAACTTCGACAATAAAAATGCACTACAGTAGTACTTCCAGCCATGCATGACGTTGACTCCATCCTGACCTCGATCTTCGGACTCGCACAGTTCCGTCTTCAGCAGCGCGAGATCGTCAACGACGTGCTGGCGGGACGGGACTCGCTGGTGGTGATGCCGACCGGCGCGGGCAAGAGCCTCTGCTATCAGCTTCCGGCTGTCTCGCTGCGCGGGCTTACGCTGATCATCTCGCCGCTGATCTCGTTGATGACTGACCAGGTGCGGCAACTGCGTACCCTGCGGATTCCGGCGATGATGCTGTGCAGCGGGCAGAACTGGGATGAGCAGCGCGAGGTGATGGCAAAACTGCGCGACGGATTCCGCGGACTTCTTTACGTTGCGCCGGAGCGGTTCAGCGCGCCGGGATTTTTTTCGATCATCACAGAACGCAAGTTGTCGCTGCTGGCCATCGACGAGGCGCACTGCATCAGCCAGTGGGGACACGATTTCCGTCCGGAGTATCTGCGCCTTGGCGAGGTGCGCAAGCAACTCGGCGCGCCGCTGACGATTGCGCTGACCGCGACGGCGACGCCAGCGGTGCGCGCCGACATCGTGCGCAACCTGGAACTGAAAAATCCTGCGATCCACGTTACCGGCTTCGACCGCCCGAACCTCAGCTATCAATCGATTGTGTTCACCAAGGCGAAGAACAAGCAGGAAGAGCTGATCGACTATCTTGCGCGGCAGACGGCCGGCGGAATCGTGTACTGCTCCACGCGCAAGCAAGTGGACGAGGTCACGTCGCTGCTGGGGAGCAAGCTGCGCGGGCGGACCGTAGTGGCATATCACGCAGGTATGGACCAGGAGGCGCGCGGCAGCAATCAGCGCCGCTTTATCGATCACGATAACGCCATCGTGGTCGCGACCAATGCGTTTGGCATGGGCATCAACAAGCCCAACCTGCGCTACGTGATTCACTACAACCTTCCGGGGAGCCTGGAGGCCTACTACCAGGAGGCCGGACGCGCCGGGCGCGATGGCTTGCCCGCAGAGTGCATTCTGTACTTTGCCGTTGCCGACGTGATGACGCAAAGATTCTTCATCGACAAGATCGGCGAAACCAACAATCAACTGACCACCAAAGATATTGCGGTGTTGCAGAAGCGCGCCGGCAAGCAACTGGACGCCATGCAGAATTACGCGCGGTGGGAGCGCTGCCGGCGCCGCCAGATTCTGGAATATTTTGGCGAAGATAAAAGGCCGGAGAATTGCGATTGCGATGTGTGCCGCGCAACCAAGCCAAAGCTGAAGTTGACGGGGCGTGCGGCAACCGTGGCCGCCGACGCCGCGCCGTCTCGCAGCGTGCCGCAGACGGCTCGGGCCGCGGCCCTGGAGCGCGCAATGGGTCCGGTAGCGATGGCTTCCGATGATGTGCGCTTTGCGAGGATGAAGGAAGTTCGGCGCGATGTTGTGCGCGCATTGGGAACGATGTTCTTCCAGCATCTGCCGGACGAGCTGCTGCGGAGATTGATCGCGACTCCGCCGAAAACCGTATTGGAGTTGCGGGACGATTTCGAGATACACAACAAAATCATTGAGAACTTCGGGAACAGAATTCTTTCCACGCTGAATGCGATTGCCTCGCCGCCTTTGCACCACGCGGAACCCCCTGTTGCACACATCGCTTCGCGAAGACAGGAAGAGCACGCGCCGCGCGCAAAGATTGCAGCGGCCAAAGAGATCGCAGGCGGCAAGGTGGGAGTTATGCACGGGCGCGCGGTGGAAGCCAGGTTTGAGCGGCTTCGCACACTTCGGCTTGAATTGGCACGAAAGAATAATTGGCCCGCATACTGTGTGCTTCAGGATGCAACGCTACTGGAGATCGCAAGATCGCAACCACGCACGATGCGCGAGTTGCTGGAGATCAAGGGCATGGGGCCAAAGCGCGCGGAAAAATACGGCAAAGAGCTGCTGGCAGAGCTGGCAAAGGAATAATTCAGCACGTTGCGCCGAGCAAGCCCGACCTATTATCACTTGGCGACACCTATAGATACTGACCATATTCTTGAAAGACCGACAAGCACCGAGTGATCTGCAACTTTCTTTTGACAACACGATCTTCGCATTTACATTTGAGATCGCATCCATCGGATTTGGCACTGGCGTACATGTCAGCAAGCGTGCTTGTCCCGGCACCGTCAATGTGCGTGACGCCGCTGAGATCAATCTCGATGAGCTTGGTTATCTGAATTAAGCGTCGTACTTCATCTTCCAGAATACTTGCGACCTCACCGGTAAGCCGGCCTCTGCACTTGATGGTGGTTCCGGTTGGAGAAGTGTGGGTGGTGAAGGTGAACGGCCTGCTAAATTCCAGCGGGTATGTGGCCATAATCGAATCTCCTGCTTCAAGGAAAATGCTTCTGATGGCGTGCTGAAATATTTGTGGAGCCGAGACTATAACCCCGAAGCAGAATTCACTGGTGGGATTTTCAACTTTTTTAATTTTCAGAGTTAGGGCAACCATTTCGTGGGTAAGTTGACCTGCAGTCCATTCACGAAAACTTTCTAAGCAATTAATCCCATGCGCTTGCCGGCCCTTTCAAGTACTTCGAGAGCCTGGCTGAGTTCTGCTTCGGTGTGGGTTGCGGTGACGATGGTTCGCACGCGCGCCTTGCCCTCCGGAACTGTGGGAAAGGCGATACCGGTGCCCATGACTCCCTCTGCAAAGATCGCTTTGCTGAACTCCATCGTGGCGCGTCCATCGCCGATGATGATCGGAGTGATGGGAGTTTCACTGGCCGGAGTGGTGACGCCGCCAATGTTGAAGCCGAGCCGTCCGAGTTCTTTCTTGAAGAAGCGAGTGTTCGACCAGAGGCGCTCGATCAGCTCCGGCTCGCTCTCCAACACGTCAAAGGCGGCAATGCATGTGGCCGCGACCGCTGGCGGATGCGAGGTGGAGAAGAGGAAGGGACGAGCGCGATGATAGAGATAGTCGATTAGGTCACGCGTGCCACAGACATATCCGCCGAGCGCGCCGATGGCTTTGGAGAGCGTGCCTACCTGTATATCAACGCGGCCGTGCACGCCGAAGTGATCGATGGTGCCGCGTCCGTTGCGCCCCAGCACTCCAGAGGCGTGCGCGTCATCGACCATCATGATGGCGCCGTATTTTTCAGCCACGCCGCACAAGCCCGGCAGCGGCCCGATGTCGCCGTCCATTGAAAAGACGCCGTCGGTGATGAGCAGCTTTTTGCCGGAAAGGCCGGCAACGCTGGCGAGCTGCTCCTCCGCGTGCGCCACGTCCTTGTGGCGAAAGACGAGAATCTTTGCGCCTGAGAGACGGCAGCCATCGATGATCGAGGCGTGGTTCAACTCATCGCTGATGATGTAGTCGTCCTTGGTGAGCAACGATGAGACGGTGCCGGCATTGGCAGTGAAGCCGGACTGAAAGACCACGCAGGCCTCGACGCCTTTGAAGCGCGCGATCTTCTCTTCCAGTTGCATGTGGACCTTCATCGTACCGGCGATGGTTCGCACGGCGCCCGAGCCTACGCCGTACTTGCGCGTGGCCTCCAGCGCGGCCTCGCGAAGCTTGGGATGGGTGGTGAGGCCGAGGTAGTTATTGGAGGCGAGATTGATGACCTTGCGCCCATCGAAGTGGCAGACCGCAGCCTGCTCGTCGTCGAGCACACGCAGCTTGAAATACGTGCCCTTCTGCTTCAGAGCGTTGAGTTCATCCGAGAGGAACGCGAGCGGATCGATGCGGGTTGCGGACATAACATCCCCTTCCTGGATGGCCTGTGTGTGACTGTTGTAAACACACGCAGGTTGCTGTATGGAGCCGTTCTTTGGTCTTAGATGATTGCCTGACGTTGCACTTCAACGTCACCCTTCAACGTCACGCTACCAGGCAGCATCTAATCCAGATATTTTCAATTTGCCGCGCAAGTTTCGGAGCAAGTGAATATGAACAGAATACGTATCGGCACATCGGGCTGGGCCTACGCCTCATGGAAGCCGGACTTCTATCCGCCAAAGACACCGCCGGCCAAGTTTCTGAATTTCTACGCGACCCAGCTCAACTGCGTTGAAGTGAACTACACCTTTCGCACCCGGCCCGCACTCAACACTCTGGAGAATTGGTGCGAATCTACTCCGAAACATTTCAGCTTCGCCATCAAAGCGCATCAGCGAATCACGCACATAAAACGCTTGAAAGATGTAGCCGCCGATATTTCCAACTTCTACGATTCACTACAACCGTTGGCTTCGGTGGACAAGCTCGGGCCTGTGCTCTTCCAGCTTCCTCCCTTCCTGAAGTACGACGAGGCACGTCTGCAATCGCTTTTTGAATGCATTCCCAAACACACGCGCGCCGCCATTGAGTTTCGCAACGAGAGTTGGTTTGCCGAGAGTGTCTTCAAACTTATGCGCGAGCACAACATCGCCCTCTGCGTTGCGGAGAGTGATGAGTTGCAAGTGCCTGAGGTGATTACTGCCAGCTTCGCCTATTACCGGTTCAGAAAATCCGAATACACTGAATCCGCACTGAAGCAGATGGAGGCCCGTCTCGCCAAGGTGGCCGAAGAGTGTGATGTCTATGCATTCCTCAAGCACGAAGAGACTCCTGAAGGAGCTCTGAATGCGCGCCGGCTGCTTCAAAATCTGGAGCAACGTGATCGTCGCATCGCGTCCTGAGATGCAGTACACGCGTGGTGTAATACGCATCCCTAAGATTCGCCCTCGAAGCCGTCAACGTAGAGCAGGATTTTCGATGCCTTGCCGGAGTTCAGCAGCTCCGCTCCCTTGCTGAAATCCGAGATTGGCATACGCCCGGTGATGACCGGATGCAGATCAAGTTTTCCGGACTTGAGCAGCGCCGTCACCTGATACCAGGTCTCGAACATCTTGCGTCCATTAATGCCGAGGACCGTTGCGCCTTTGAAGATAATGTCGCGGGCAAGATCAAGTTCGAAGGGCTGCGAAGGAATTCCGAGCAGGCTGGCGCGACCGCCGGAGCGCAAAATATCGAAGCCAAGCTTCACCGCGTCTTCCTGCCCGGCCATCTCCAGAAGCACGTCCACGCCATAGCCGTTGGTGTGATCGCGCACAATGGTCCGCACGTCTTGGCTGGTGGGATCGAGCACGAGATCGGCCCTCATCTGCCGCGCGATGTTACGGCGGTATTCGTTGACTTCAATGGCAAAGACCTGCGCGGCTCCGCAGGCGCGCGCCACGGCAATGGCGAAGAGGCCGATAGGTCCGCATCCTGTGATGGCAACCGTCTTGGCGGCCAACTCGCCGGAGAGCGCGGCGTGAACCGCGTTACCCAAGGGATCGAGGATCGATGCGTACTCGTGCGGGATGGCGGGGTCCAGCCTCCACAGGTTGGACTCGGGGATTACAACATATCGGGCAAAGGCTCCGTTCCTGTCGACCCCGATGATCTTTACGCTCTGGCAGATGTGCGCCTGGCCGGTGCGGCACTGCAGGCACTTACCGCAGGCGACATGCATTTCTGCCGAGACGAAGTCACCCTCTTTTACGCTTGTGACCTCGCTGCCAATGGCGGCCACGTGACCGCAAAACTCGTGACCGGGAATCAGCGGAGGCGTGATGCGTCCCTGCGCCCATGGGTCCCAGTTGTAGATGTGCAGATCGGTCCCGCAGATGGAGGCAACCTTCACCTTCACCAGGACTTCGTGGCGACCGATGGTTGGAATCGGAAGCTCGCGGATCTCAACGCCGGCCTTCCGCCCGCTCTTCACCACGGCCGGCATCGAATTCGACATAACCATTTCCCTCGCAAACGGGCAGGAGAAGATTACTCAACCCCGAACACCCGAGCCCCCAGAACCCCACATTCTAGCATCGCAATAGTGGGGAGACTCAGCGGTGCGAACAAGGCGCACACCAGAACATTCGTCAAGCGAAAAAGACGAAAAGTGTTGACATTCAGAGCAACTCGCCACAAAATCTTGGACTAGTACTTGATTGCATCCAAGATGTAGGCATGGTTAGCAGATCCGGATGCGATGTCTTCAAGGGAGAAGGTTCCAATCAAGTGCTGCGGGGCTGACTAACCGTTCCATCGAGGTGGCTAGACCTCGATTTGTCCAATGCCTCCGGGTCTCCGCGCTGCTCGCGGAGACTTTTTCGTCTGTGCCGATTCCGGTGCACCGCGTTGAAGCAGCCCGGCGCACGTGTTACAAGAACAGATAGCGGGAATTCCGATGCCAACAGCAAAACGCAAACACGCCAAGGCTCAAGCCGAAGTAGTGATTCCGGAGAAGATTTATTTCCGGATCGGCGAGGTGAGCGAGCTGGCAAAGCTGCCGACGTATGTTTTGCGTTTCTGGGAGACGGAGTTTTCGCAACTGAAGCCGACGAAGAGCAGCACGGGCCAGCGGATGTATCGCCGCAAGGACGTGGAATACGTAATGCAGATTCGCAAGCTGCTTTACGAGGACGGATTCACCATCGCCGGAGCGCGCGAAAAGCTGCGCGAAGAGCTGAAGTTAAGCCGCCTGCCGGCGCAAACGCGGGAAGAGCCTTTGCACGAGCCTCAAGCCGCGCTGCCGTTTCTTGCACCGGAAACCGGTGTCCAAGGCAAGCAGGAATTGCGTCGGCTCCGGCAGCAGCTCCGCGAGGTTCTCGACCTCCTCTCCTGAGCAGGTAAAAGTACCCGTATCGACACCAATCCACACAATTCGCGCCGAGCCGAATTAGGTCGGCGTCCCGGTGATGTAGGCCTCAAGGTGGCGGATAGTTTCTTTCTGCTCGGAGATCGTCCAGTTCACCAGATCGCCGATGGAAATCATGGCGACGAGCCGCTCCCCTTCCATCACCGGAAGGTGGCGAATACGATGATCCGACATGATCTTCATGCATTCGCCGACCGTGTGATCGGGCGAGACGGCGATCACCGGAGAGCTCATGATCTCCGACACCGTGGTTTCCTTGGAAGCGCGCCCCTTCAGGATCACCTTTCGCGCATAGTCACGCTCAGAGACGATGCCCGCTACCTTGCTATCGGAGATCACTAACAACGCGCCGACCTGCTTGTCCGCCATCATCGCAATGGCCTGGTACACAGAGTCGGTTGGAGCGACGGAATAGACGACTCCACCCTTATGTTTCAGGATGAAACGAATCGACTCGGAGAGCTGCATTCGCGACACCTCAAAGAGCAACGGTCACTTCAAGACCAACCATCATACGCCGATTTCCAAAGCAGGCAATGGCGGAATGAGAGACGAACTCAAAAACGCACGACTCCCAAACACCTCGTCTCTTTTTCGACTCTGAAGAGCAGCCCTGATGGAGATTACTTTAGTTACCGCTATAGTGACCGAATAAACGGCGAAAAGAGGTTGCATTGTTCCCGTCAAGATTGCAGAATGCGTGCACCAGAAATCCCGATTACAAAGGTAGATAAAATTGGCGCCGGCTCGAATCGCTCGATTCCTGCGATTCGTTATTGCGCCATAAGGAGAATGAGATGTACATAACAGTGCGAAGGTACGAAGGCGTCCCTGACCCCCAAGAAGCGGCAAAGCGAGTTAAGGAGAGTTTCGTGCCCTTCATTTCAGCACTGCCCGGGTTTGTTGAGTACAAATGGATTGACCTTGGGCAGGGCGTGATGCTTTCCATCAGCGTCTTCGACACGCTTGCGAATGCGATCGATAGCAATCAAGCGGCGGTGGTCTGGGTGCGAGCCAACTTGACTTCAGTTCTACCCCAAAATCCCCGAATTGAGAGTGGCAAAATCGTCGCCCACGCGGCCATGAGCAAAGCCGGCATTCGCTCTTGAGCCCAGCGCAACCACCAGTTTAGGTGTTTGTAGGCCATGCGGAGCAGAGCTGTGAATTCGCCGCATGGTGAACCGTCCGCGCTCGGGGAACTGTCCAAGTGATCTCACGAAACATTCCAAGCGCCCGAGGCGTTCGTCTCGGGCGCTACTTCGTAACATCGCGTGCCAGTTGTGGTGGGATATTCAGGAATAAATGGCGGAGGGTGAGGGATTCGAACCCCCGTTACGGTTTCCCGTAAAGCGGTTTTCAAGACCGCCTGTTTCAACCGCTCACACAACCCTCCGCGTTAGGGATGCGGGCTCGTTTCTCAGTGTACCGCACCTTTACCATCTTGGGACGGCGCCGCTGCTTGCACTTGTGCTCGCACCGTCTGATTGCATGGCGTTCACACGCCTAGATGACTCTTCGATACAGCATCGAGTAATGCCGGAACCTCGCAGGCATATGAGAGCCGATGGAGGCGAGCGCCACAACCGCAAGCAGGAGCGGGAGCCGCTCCTTCCACGCAAACGGTATGCAGCACAGCAACCCCAGTTTGCCGAGAAGAAGCAGCCCCCAGCCCTCAAAGACGAAGTGCAAACTGGGAAAGGCCTCGAGAAAAATCATACCCAAGCCGGTCGCCAGCGCCACGTATAGCAGCGGCCTGAGTGTGCTGACCGGAGCGCCAAAAGCATGGCCGCCAACCAGCACACTAGTCGCCATCAGGTGTGCCGTTCGCAGCGTGATCTTATACAGTCGGCCATACGGAATGGACCGGGGCTGCTCGGGCGGAAAGAGTCGGTAAAGCCAGCCTTCGTTTTTCATGTAACTCTCTTGAGCAAGGCACGGTTCTCGCACATTCCCCGCCTTGCTCTACTGCGGCTCCGCCTTAGAAATTCGTTACCAGGCGAAGGGCGTAGCTTCGCGGAGGCGCGATTGCATTGCCGGAGAACAGACCTCCGAAGTCAAGCACGTTGAGCCGATTGTTCAGGTTCTGAACGTCGGCCTGGAACCGCACCGTACGATTTTCTTTCTTGTATAGGTCGGCGCCCAGCGAAGCATTGATCGAAAGCAGGGGACTCACGCGCCCGCGATCGAAATTGAGTCGGTCCACAACCCCCTGGCCGTATTCCTGGACGGCCAGTTGATATGTGCCTTGGAAATCAAAGGGCAATCCGCTGCCGTACTCGCCTCCCACGGCCGCCCACAATCGCGAGGCGATCTGATAGCGTACGCGGGCGCGAACCGTGTTCCTCTGGTCCTGCGAGTCGGGAAAATGTCCTGTTAGTTGAGTCGTGGCGTCGACCGCCTCCTGACCCAGAAACAGACCACCTGTTACCGGGAGCCATACGTTCCCCACGGCGTAGGAGTAACTGAGGAAACCCGAGAACCGTCCCCAGTGCAGAACCTCCAGCTTTGCCTCTGCCCCGTTAATTATGGCCTTACGGAAGGCGATGGGAAAGCTGACCGCAGTGCTCAGCATCTGATCATCGTCGGCGAAGTTGTTCATGTCCCGGCGAAAGTAGTTCGCGTCCAGCCGGAGTTTCTCTAAGAATGCCTTCGACAACCCAACCTCATAATAATTGCCGTGAGAAGGCTCGACCGGCAACCGCAAAAAGCTGGGGTTCAGAGACTGCACCGATGTAGAACTCGATAAAAGGATGTTCTCGAACGACGGCGTTTGGAAGATCCGGTCGTAGGAGGCGTGAAGATTGACCCCGGTGGAGGGGAAATAGCGCGATACCGAAAGGCGTGGACTCACAGCATTCTGGTTCACCAGCAACTGGTAGTGATCCCACCTGAGTCCCGCGTTCACCGTCCAGTTGCCGAGCCGGATAGCATCCTGCACATAGGCCGATTGCTCGAGATCCGGACGGCTGCCGCTATATGCAAAACTCGTCGGCGTGCCAGGGTCGAAGATGCCTAACGTAATCGGGCATTGCGGGCCTGAAGCGGCGCAGTCGGGGATTACGTCACTGAAGTTTTCGTGCAGGAAGAAGTTGTCGGATTCGACGCCCGCCTTCCACTCATGCCTGCCGTGATGAACCGCGACACTCCCGCTGAAATATCCCTCCTTGAAGTCATTATGCTGGAAGGCAATCACCGGCCAGGACAAGGGGTTGGAAGTTAAGTCGCTGGAGTTATCGCGGACCATTCCCCGCAACCATCCGATCGCGTCGGATGAAAACACGTGCTGATAGGAAACACTCCCCATGGTTTCAAAGTTGTCACCATTCTGTCGCTGTCCCCCGGTGATGGGCACAAAGCCGGTGTCGTCGGCGTTCGGCACCAGCCCGCCATTTTGCTGCACCAGTTCGTTCGGGATCTGGTAACGCGACAGTGAATGTCGGACGACCAGGCTCAAACGGTCTTTCTGCGTGAGGTCCCGCTCGTAGTTCATCGCAAAGCTTCCGGTAGTGCCCGTATTCGTATAATTCTGCGGCACCACCGGATTTAGATAATGATTTGTCATGTTTCCGGAGGCGCTCACGCCGAAGGTATTTTTCTTCCAGGAGTATTGATCCTCGGTGTCGATTCCGGCTGTCTCGAAGCTGCCGCCGGAAAGCGCAAGTTGTCCGTGTAGTCCCGGCTGCGCGGCCTTGAAGGTGTTGACCTCGACCACGCCGCCCATCTTTCTGCCGAACTCAGCAGGAAAACCGGCGGTATAAATCTTGAGCGACTCGACATCATCCGCGTCGAGTCCCGGCCCGAAGGCGGGCGAGCGGTTGTCGGTGAGTGGAATCCCATCCACAACAAATTGCGTCTGGTATTCCGATCCGCGCGGGTGGAGAACCGCATTCCCTTCGTAGATCCATCCCGGTTGTGAGTTCACCAGGTCCTGCAGCGAGCGGCCGGGCAGCGAGGTCAACCGAGTATCCAGCGTCTCCGTGCCAATCTCATTCACCGAACCAGCGCGATAGGGATCGATCAACGTGGCGGACTCGACGACCTTCACCGATTCTGCGGCCGTCGCCACTTGCAGGTGGACCGCGAGATCGAAAGGAAGCGCAGAACGCACATCCACCGACTCGGAATCCGGAGCAAAGCCCTCCCGCGTGATCTGGAGTTGGTAGATGCCATAAGGCAGACGCTTGACCTCAAGTTTGCCCTGATCATCGGTCGCAAACGTGTGGCGATACTCGTTGCCCTGGCTGACGACTTCAACCGCGCTCTTCAGGCCCAGTCCGGCGGGATCGGAAACAATCAGACGCAATTCCCCCGTAGAGCTTTGCGCAAGCATGGGGAGAGCCCACAGAAATAATGCAAGAATTAACGTCTTTTTCACTGTGTCCTACAAAGAGGTTTGACTCAGGTGTGCAAGAAGTATACCCCAGACGCGGTGTCCCTCCCGGATAGTTACTTCAGGTGGTGTGACGGCAGCCTTTGCGAACCCTCACCTTGGCTATTTCTGGTTCCGGGCGTTTTGTCACTGTTTTTTTAAAATCTCATTCGGAATCTCCCGAGAGACGTGGGCAGGGCATTCCTTCGCCATGAATCCCATCCATGACATCGCTATTGAGGCGCAGTGCACCCTGCCGCCTTGAAATGCATCGGAGGGGGCCAGGATGAACCAAATGAAGATGATTTTCACGCTTGGAACACTATCGCCGGGCTGCTGCCCTTGCCATCGGGTTATCAGCCCCACGAATTCAAGAACTCCACTGATAGCTCTTGCTGTCCAGTGCCCCGGCTAGCGCGGCGCGCAAAACGGGAATGAGATCATCAAGGGTGCACTCGGCTGGGCCGAAAAGCAATGCTCTGGCTTAGGATTGGGCCTTAGCCGGACGCTGCGGGCCACCAGAACCGCTTAACTCAGGATTCACTGCGTCCAGGGCAGAATGCATCGAGCTAACGCTTACTCGGAAGTCGCGTTTGGGACAGCAGCGGCCTTCTCACGATTCCATTGGCTCGCCTCTTGCGACAGTACCTGGTTGTACCAATCCTCGCCAGCGGCATTCTCTCCTACGGTTCCGGCCATGCTCGGAGGCTTTGGGTTGCCCTGGCTGATCGCAGTCGCGGCGGGTGCAGATGCCGCCACGATGCGGCTGTAATCCTGTACCTGGAGTGTACCAATCGTTTTCACCTTGCATGTTGTTTGCATTGTCGTCCGCGGCAAGGGCCAGAGCGAACGTGCCGAGCGAAAGTGTGACGATTACGACCAACAGAAGTTTCCGCATCTTTTTACTCCCTTCCGGACGTCCTTTATGGCCAATTTCCGAAAGTGACTCTCTGGACGTGCCGAATGTGATGCCCGTCACATTCGGCGAAGTTGGTCGCAGAGTCCACGCGTGCGCTGGAATTCGAGAGCTATATCCGGCGAAGCCGCTTCCACGGCTTTGCCCAACGCTCGTTGGGCAAAGCCTTCCTTCGCCTTTTCGCTTGTACGCCAAGGCGTATATTGCTGGCGTAGGTGTGCCCGCCACGGACAGGCGTAGGTTCTCCGACAATTCCTGGCCTACAAGAAGCCTGATTCCGTCCAGTCCGCGGTCTCGAAGCCGCTCTTCTCTACGGTCAGCTCATACATCCCGACC
>CAVTVE010000011.1:0-43850 GCA_963738165.1 uncultured Acidobacteriota bacterium | reverse complement strand
TACAGGTTCGGGATAGTGAGGGCCTTGGCCTGCTTGCGCCAACAATGGTAAAACTTGCTGACGAATCGGCTTGTACTTCTCCATATAATCGCGCTTACTTTTCTCCGAGTCGTTTGGAAATAACGAACACTTCGACTCCAGTCATAGAACACTCTTGGGTTGAAGCATCATGAACGGCAATAGCTTCGATTGCCCCGCCGGGCTTTTTCGTGAATGTCACGAGATAGACCTGATGCCATAGGTCTTTGCCGATCTTCTGCGAGGCTATCCGCACTGTCTTGGTTCTGGAGAAATCGATATCTTCGTTGTTTACCAACCCCGCGTTTTTCATGTGAACGAAGCTCATGTTGGTCGGCCAACCTCCGCTGCAATCTGGCCCGTGAATTGTCGATTGAGCAATGAGCGGAAGACAAGTGCCCAGCGCGGCAAACAACAGCAACGCCGATTTCATACTTGCACCTCAGTATAGAAGTTGTTAGTAGCACGATTATGACCAGAATTGCGGGAAAGATGTTCATAAATCGCCCAGTATCCAACAATCCCGAAACGTGAAACGCGCTGGCAGCATTCCGCTGGAACACCCGGCTTCATAACCGCTGGTTTCCTGCGCTCGGAATCATCAAAATCAGCAAGTCTTCCATCTTTTCGCCGCCCGTCCTTTCAGGCATACTCACTAGGATTCAAGGAGACTCTGCGTTGAAGTTGCAAACTTGGCATGGGCGGGTGCTGGCCATCTTGGCCGCCGCACTGGCGCTCGTTCTCTGCGCCTTCACCTCCGCGCAGGAAGCACCCAAGCCCCCCGCCACCATTGCCCCGCACGCCCGCCTTCTCGCCGCGCGCAGCATCTACATCGAGCACGCCGGCGGACGCCTCCCCAACGATGTCATCGGCGATGCCTTCCAGGGCTGGGGCCACTACCTTGTGGTGTATGACCCTGCACAGGCCGACCTGATCGTCTCCATCAACGCTCCAACCTCGGACACCGGCGTCAGCGTCGGTGCCGGCGACGGCCGCCACGGCGCGACCAGCCGCTCTCTGAGTTCCGCGGATGTCACCCAGATTCGCCTCACCATTCTCGACGCCCATGATCGCGTGGTCCTCTGGAGCGGCACCGAGCAACCTAAATCCTCGCTGAAGGAGAAGCAGCGCGAAGACAACACGGTCGATGCCTCGCTACGCCTCTTCCGCCGCTTCCGCAACGTCATTGAGCCGGAGCCCGCGCGCTAGTTCCTCCCCGGGTTTTCCTCCGCGATTCACAGCTTTCCGCGATTTGCACAGCATAGTCACAGCGCCGCCGCCATTTTTCACATTCGCTCCGCCGCCGCTGTTGCACTCTGGATTCAACGCAACGCTGTGTATGACGCTGCGTGGTGCTTCCCGGCTCGAAGAGCGGCGAAAGGCATGCAGGAACATTGGTACAAGGATTCGGGGCTTGCGGTAACGCAAGCTTTGCTGCCGCCACGGCGCGGGCAATCGCCGCCGACGGTTGGCGCGGACCTCAAGGCCAGCGCTCTCTGTATCGCCCCTTGGCAACAGGGTCGCCGCTCCCGAAACCGGAAGGGGAGCCGGGCACGAGCTTCTTCGGATCAAGTCCGAAGAATCCACTCTTGCCTCGGGCTCCCAGGTTTCCGCAAAGGCGGCGGAAGCGGGTCACCCACGCAGTACTGCACGCGTTGAAGGCCCGGAGAGGCGGCTGGCTTCTCCGGGCCTAATTTTCAGCCAGCACTTTTTCTTTTTAAGGTTTCGCTGTTTTTATGCCTGCTACCGATTTCAGTCTTGATCGCGGTCTCCCAGCCAGTCCAGAGGCCGAGCGCTCCATTCTTGGCGCAATTCTGCTCGACAACAACCTCCAGAACGAAGCCCTCTCGACTCTGCGCGCCGAGCACTTTTTCCTCGACGCCCACCGCCGCATCTACCAGCGCATCGCCGATCTCTCCGAGACCAATCGCCCCATCGATATCGTCACCCTCACCGAGGAGTTGCTGCGCTACAAAGAGCTGGAGGCCGTAGGCGGAGCCGGATACCTCGCCTCTCTCACCGACGGGGTGCCGCGCCGCTCCTCGCTCGAGCACTACGTCCGCATCGTGCGTGACAAGGCGATGCTGCGAAACCTCATCCATGCCGCCAACGGCGTCATCTCGCAAGCCCTCGAGCAGGCCAGCACCGCCGCCGAAGTCATCGACTCCGCCGAGTCCAGCATCTTCAACATCTCCGAGGAGCGCAGCGGACAGCAGCTTACCGATATCAAGACCATCGCCATGGAGTCCTTCGGCGGCGATCTCGACAAGCTCTTCCAGCGCGGCGGACGCATCACCGGCCTCGAGACTCACTACTCCGATCTCGACGACATGACCAGCGGTCTGCAGAAGTCCGACCTGATCATCATCGCCGCCCGCCCCTCCATGGGCAAAACCGCCTTCGCCATCAACATCGCCGAAAACGCTGCCGTCCTCGGCAGCAAAAGCGTCGCCGTCTTTTCGCTGGAAATGTCCAAGGAAGCCCTGCTGAACCGCATGTTGTGTTCGCAGGCCCGCGTCGACGCCCATAAAATGCGCACCGGCTTTCTCGCCAAAGAGGACTGGGGCAAGCTCCGCACCGCCTTGGATAAATTGATCCAGTCGCCCATCTATATCGACGACACCCCCGGCATCTCGCTCACCGAACTGCGCGCCAAAGCCCGCCGCAAGGCCATGGACAAAGATGGCCTCGACCTCATCGTCATCGATTACCTGCAGCTCATGTCGGCCTCTGCCCCCGGTGGCCGCCGCTATGAGAACCGCACCCAGGAAGTCTCAGCCATCTCGCGCGGACTGAAAGCCATTGCCAAGGAATTAAAAGTCCCGGTCATCGCCCTTTCGCAGTTAAGCCGCGCCCCGGAGAGCCGTGGCGGCAAAGACGCCGAACCCAAACTAAGCGATCTCCGCGAATCCGGCTCCATCGAGCAGGATGCCGACATCGTCATGTTCATCTACCGCCCCGAGTACTACAACCGCGACAATCCCGACCTTGAAGGCAAAGCCAAAATCATCGTCGCCAAGCAGCGCAACGGCCCCACTGACACCATCCAACTCGCCTTCATCAAAGGCTCCACCCGCTTTGAAACCCTCCTGCGCTCCGAGTGGCTGCACGAGTGAAACAAAGGGTCTCAAGCGATGGGTCTCAAGCAACTGTGTCATGCGAAAGGCTGTCAAGAAGAGGGTGTCATTCCGAGCGACTAGCGAGGAATCCCCGCACCGCCCAAATCTCCCGTACCGCTCCCGAGGCACTTCAGCCAGCACGCCACGTCTCTAAGCCCGTGCGCAGCGTGCGATGAACACTGTCCTGAAGTACCCTTGGCAACGAACAACGCCGCTTACTCCTCCGTCGCAATCGAGCTATACTGAACCATAAGGTCGGATCGTCTTGTCATCTACACAGCAGAAATTCTCGGTGCACACGCGCCCCAACTGGGCGGAAATTTCACTCTCCGCGCTAGCTGAAAACTATCGCGTCATCGCCCGTCATCTCGGCCCCGGCGTCACTCCCTGCTGCGTCATCAAGTGCGACGCCTACGGACACGGCGTCATTGAATCCGCGCGCGCCCTCGAAGCCGCCGGAGCCCTCTGGCTCGGCGTAACCTCCACCGAAGAGGGAATCGCCGTTCGCGACGCCGGCGTACGCTTGCCCATCCTCGTCATGACCGGCTTCTGGCGCGGCGAAGAAGAATCCATGCTGCGCCACGATCTGACCCCGGCCATTGCTACCCTGGAACACATCGTCGCGATCGAGAGAGCAGCAGCCACCATCGGCCTCACCCATAAGGTGCCCGTGCATCTCAAGGTCGATACCGGCATGGCGCGCCTCGGCGTCTCGCTGGCCGAGCTACCCGCGCTCGCCGCCCGCATCGCCGCCTCGCCCGTCGTCGAGTTGCAGGGAGTCTTCAGCCATCTCTCCGAGTCCGAGGTCCTCGACTCCCCCGTCGCAGATCGCCAGCGCGTCGATTTCGAGCGTGCGATTGCGATACTCGCAGAGGCGGGACTTCATCCCCGCTACCGTCACCTCGCCAACACCGCCGCCACCATCGCCCGCCCGGAGAGCTGGAACAACATGGCTCGCCCCGGCCTCGCGCTCTACGGCTACGATCTGGGTTGCAGGTTACGCAGCAGGTTACGCGGCGAGGCATCCAGCGACGAATTGCGCACCGAATTGGGCGGCGAGTTAAGCCCCCCGGCCAGCGCCCTGCCCCTGCGTCCCGTCCTCACCTGGAAGACCCGCATCATCGCCCTGCGCGACATCGCCCCCGGCACCCCCGTCGGCTACAACCAGCGCTGGCAGGCTTCGCGCTCGACCCGCCTTGCCGTCATCCCCGTCGGCTACGGAGACGGCTTCAGCCGCCATCTCTCCAATCGTGGCCAGGTGATCCTGCGCGACCACTACGCCCCCATCGCCGGCAACATCAGCATGGATCTCACCATGATCGACGTCACCGACATCCCCGAGGCCTCCATCGGCGACGAAGCCCTGCTCATCGGCCGCAGCCCGCACTGCTCCATCGGAGCCGACGACCACGCCCGCCTCGCCGGAACCATCGTCTACGAAATCCTCTGCGGCCTCTCCCCCCGCGTCCCCCGCGTCTACGTCGAGTAGGGTGCGCCCGAGGGTGGCCCATTCAAGCCTTCCTTTGGCTTGAGTGGGGTAGTTGACCTTGCCTTTGATGTCGCCTTTGAAGTGCTCTCGACCTTGACCTTGCTCGAGGGTGGCCCACATCCGCCCTCCGTGGGCGAATGTGGGGCATTCGCGAATTGTGGAGATTTCGGCGAGTGTGGTTTTCGCCTTTTTCCATTAGCTCCGCCTCTACCACCTTTCAGCTCTCTCCACCCACCTCCCGATGCCAGCCTCTCTGCCTCACTCCCTCGCACTTGATAAAATCTAAATACGAACGCTTATGATCCGCTCTCGTTATGCACGCTGGATGAACGACTGGGAGTACCGCCTCGAAACCCGCGACAGCAATCGCGTGGTGCGCCCCTTCGAGTGGGGCATGGACTGGACCGCCGATTTTCCGCTCAAGGGTGGCCCACATTCGCCCTCTTTTGGCGAATGTGGGGTATTCGCGAGTTCAACGCCCGAGGCCCAGAAGCGTCATTTCTTCGAACTCAACGACCACATCGTCGCCCACAGCGACGAGTTTTACGCCTACAAAACTCCTTCTGACTTTCGCCTTGAGCAGCGCCCCATCCGCGTCCACGGTACCGGCAGCCGCGCCAACCCCGCCCTCGATGACGCCAAGTACGCCGGACAGTTCGGCTCGTTTCTGCGCTTCACCTCGCCCGTCCGTTCTCCCTATCCGGAGAACGACGAGGCCAACGCGCGCTGGTTCCCCGCGCCGCCCGCGCCAGGCAAGCCCAAGCGCGCCATCATCATCATCCCGCAGTGGAACGGCGATGCCATCAGCCACAATGGCTTTGCCAAGCTCTTCCGCATCTTCGGAGTCTCAACACTGCGTCTCAGCATGCCCTATCACGACATCCGCATGCCCGCCGAACTGCACCGCGCCGACTACTCCGTCAGCTCCAACATAGGCCGCACCATCCATGCCGCCCGCCAGGCGATTATCGACATTCGCTGCTGCCTCGATTGGCTGGAGCAGCAGGGCTACACCGAATTCGGCGTGCTCGGAACCAGCCTCGGCTCCTGCTATGCCTTCAACGCCAGTGCCCATGATGCGCGCCTCCGGGTCAATATCTTCAACCACGCCTCCACCTATTTCGGCGACGTCGTCTGGACCGGTTTCTCCACCCGCCACGTTCGTGCCGGCATTGAAAAGGTCTTGAACGCCTCCGAGCTGCGCCGAGCCTTCTCCTGCATCAGCCCCGCCTGCTACTTCGATAAATTCGAGCGCTGGCCCAAGCAGGTGCTGATGATCCACACCGCCTACGACCGCACCTTCCTCCCCGAGTTCAGCCGCAAGGTCGCTGAGGAGTTCCGCAGCCGCAAGCTCAAGGCCGAGATCCGCTGCCTCCCCTGCGGCCACTACACCCTCGGCGAGACCCCTTACAAATACATGGACGGCTACCTGGTCACCCGCTTCGTCGCCGGAGCCTTCAACCGCGCCTACTCCAACGACGAATCCCTCGAAGCCGCATCCCTGCAATCCACCTAACCTACCGAGCGCCCACATCCGCCCGCAGTTGGCGAATGTGGGGAGGAGCCGGGTGCCCCATGTCTGCCCGTTGTTGGTAGATGTGGGGTAGTTGACCTTGCCTTCGACCTTGATTTGCCTTGCTTTTTACCCCTTCAACCAAAACCGTGCGACCAGATACAATACCGGAATGAAAATCGCTCTCGGTGCCGACCACGCAGGCTATCTCCTCAAGGAACACATCCTCCAATTCGTCATCGCACGCGGCCATGACGTGATCGATGAAGGTACCAACGCCGCTGACTCGGTGGATTATCCCGACTTCGCCATTAAGGTTGCCGAAAGCGTCGCCGCCGGACGCGCCGAGCGCGGCATCCTCGTCTGCGGCTCGGGCATTGGCATGGCCATCACCGCCAACAAAATCCCCGGCATCCGCGCCGCCAACATCAGCAGTCAGTACGAGGCGCAGATGTCGCGCGAGCACAACGACCTCAACGTCCTCACCCTTGGCGCCCGCATCCTCGATGAAAGCGGCGCCAGCCAGATCGTGCAAATCTGGCTGGATACTCCGTTCTCCGGAGGCCGTCACTCCGGCCGCCTCGAAAAAATTCACGAAATCGAAAAGTCCCACAGTTAGGCGGGCATGCGCGAGTCCATAGGCTGCTAGGCTCGCACCAGGGACGTTTCCATTCTGTACCTGGAGTGGGAAGGGAGGACGCGATGTTGAATAAATACATCTACCCCCTTTTGTCGGGCCTGGGAATGTTCATAGCCGTGTACCTGGTCGAAGGCGGCATGGCGAGCGCGGGGCTGCACGCGGAGAAAACGTTTCTGGACGACGCACTGCTGGGAATCTTCGCGGCCGTGGCCATGTTTTTTCTGCTGCAGCAACGGGATACGCAGCGCGAGCTCATGCGGCAGAAACAGTACGCCGCCATTATCGCCGACCTCAACCATCACATACGAAACGCCATGCAGGTCATCGTATATCGAGCCGAACTTGACTCTCACGGCATTCCCGAGCATCAACAGATACGAGACGCCGTCAACCGCATCGACTGGGCGCTCCGCGAAATCCTTCCCCGCGGTACAGAAAGCCCGGAAACGGCCAAGCCCGGCGAGGCGGCCGGGTCACAAATTAAGCCACCTCGCCCGCAAACGGGGCCCAACAAAAACGTCTGAGCGATTCCGGCCACTCCTAAGGCCCCCGCCCCAACTTTTTTCAGCTCTGAATTTTCCGGAATTGAAATAGTAATGGTATTGTGTACGTCCCGGAATTTGGCGTTGCCCGGAAGCAGGCTCAAATGTGCCAATTCGCCTGCATTCCCAGTGGTGCCGTGGGTGAACGCTAGCGGCTGGATGAGTTCATTGGGTTTGGCAGCCGACGGAAGTAGCTGTGATCGTAAGTCTTTTATCAATTTAATCAGGAGTTTCAAAAAGATGAACAACGAAAATCAGACGGGCGCCGCGACGCGGCTTCTGATCGATCCGGCGCACGAAATCACACGGTCTGAAAATCTTTCCCTCGATGCGATCTTCAAGCCCAAGTCGATTGCCCTGATCGGCGCCACCGAGCGCACTGGCAGTGTGGGCCGAAATCTTCTTAGCAATTTGATAAGTTCACCCTTCGGCGGCACCGTCTACCCGGTTAACCCAAAGCGCGACAACGTCCTCGGCGTTCGCGCCTACAAGAGTCTGCAGGATATTCCCGAGCGTCCTGATCTTGTCTGCATAACCACTCCCTCCGATAGCGTCCCCGCCATAATGATCGAAGCCGTGGCACTTGGAATTCCTGCCGCAATCATCATCTCGGCTGGCTTCAAGGAGATTGGACCCGCGGGGGTAGAGTACGAGCGCCAGATTAAGGAAACGATCAAGGGCAAAATGCGTCTGATCGGTCCCAACTGCCTCGGCGTGATGAACCCGATCACCGGCTTCAATGCCACTTTCGCACACACCGTCGCCCGTCCCGGAAATCTCGCCTTCATCAGCCAGAGCGGCGCGCTTTGTACCGCCGTGCTGGACTGGTCGCTCCAAACCCAGGTTGGCTTCAGTGCCTTTATGTCCATCGGTTCCATGCTTGACGTGGACTGGGGCGATCTGATCACCTACTTCGGCAGCGATCCCCGCACCACTTCGATTGTGGCTTACATGGAGTCGATCGGCGATGCGCGCGGCTTCCTCAGCGCGGCCCGCGAGGTCTCAAGGATTAAGCCCATCATCGTCATCAAGGCGCGCTCCGCCGAGGCCGCCAAGGCCGCCGCTTCGCACACCGGCTCTCTCGCCGGCTCTGACGCGGTTCTGGATGCTGCCTTCCGCCGCGCCGGCGTGCTCCGCGTCAATAACATCCACGAAGTTTTCAGCATGGCCGAAGTCCTTGCAAAGCAGCCTCGTCCCAAGGGCAACCGCCTTTGCATCGTTACCAACGCCGGCGGGCCAGGCGTGCTCGCCACCGACGCGCTTTCCAGAGGCGGCGGCAAACTCGCCGAAGTCTCGCCCGAAGCTATGGCCAAGTTCAACGAGTTCCTGCCCTCCGCATGGAGCCACGGCAACCCGGTAGACATTCTTGGTGATGCCGAACCAGAGCGCTATACCAAGGCGCTGGAAGTCGCGGCCGCGGACCCCGACATCGATGGCATGTTGGTCATTATGACCCCGCAGGGCATGACCGATCCCACCCAGATCGCCGAAGACCTGAAGCCCTATGCCCATTCCCTCGGCAAGCCATTTCTGGCAAGTTGGATGGGCGGATCCATGGTGGCCGCCGGTGAAGCAATCCTGGATCGCGCCGGGATTCCCACATTCCCCTATCCCGATGCTGCCTGCATGGCCTTCAATTACATGTGGCAGTATTCGTCCAACCTCAAGGCTCTCTATGAGACGCCGGATGCCCAAAACGAGTCGGAGCAGATCGACCGCAAGAAAGCCTCCGACCTCATCGCCAGCGTGCGCAAAGCAGGCCGCACACTCCTCACCGAGTTCGAGTCGAAAGAGCTGTTGAAAGCCTACGGCATTCCCGCCACCGAGACGCGCATCGCCAAAACCGCGGAGGAAGCTGTGGCCGCGGCCAACGAGATCGGTTACCCGGTGGTGCTCAAAGTTCACTCCGAGACCATCACCCACAAGACCGACGTCGGCGGCGTGCACCTCAACGTGCGTAACGCGGAGGGCGTCCGCACGCTTTACAAGGCCATCGAGGAATCGGTGAATGCCAGAGCCGGAGCCTTCCACTTCCTCGGCGTCACAGTGCAGCCCATGGCAAAGCTCGATGGATACGAGGTCATCCTCGGATCTTCGCTCGATGCCGAGTTTGGTCCGGTGCTTCTCTTCGGCTCCGGCGGCCAACTGGTCGAGGTCTACAAGGACAGCGCCCTTGGCCTGCCGCCGCTCAACCGAACCTTGGCCCGCCGCATGATGGAGCAGACCAAGATCTATGAGGCGCTCAAAGGAGTGCGTGGCCGCAAGCCGGTAAACCTGGCGGCCTTGGAAGATCTTCTGGTCCGCTTCAGCCAGCTCGTAGTCGAGCAGCCTTGGATCAAGGAAATCGACATCAATCCGCTCCTGGCTTCGCCCGAGCGCCTGCTTGCGCTCGACGCCCGCGTGGTCCTGCACGGCGCGGAGATGACTGAGGAGACGCTGCCCAAAACCGCCATCCGTCCCTATCCAAACCAGTACGTCGGCAGCTGGAAGCTCGACGACGGCACTGAAATTTCGGCCCGTCCGATCCGTCCCGAGGACGAACCCGCTCTGGTGAAGTTCCATGAGGGCCTAAGCGAACGCACCGTAAACATGCGTTACTTCCAGCCCCTGGATCTGGAGCAGCGCACCTCTCACGAACGCCTCACCCACCGCTGCTTCATCGACTACGATCGCGAAATGGCGCTCGTTGCCGAGGTAAAGAACGCCAGCGGAAAGCCCGAGCTGGTCGCCGTCAGCCGAATGAACAAGCAACACGGCACCGCCTCTGCCCTAACCACGGTTGTCATTCGCGACGACTTCCATAACAAGGGAATCGGAACCGAACTGTTCCGCCGCCAACTCGACATCGCACGCGAAGAAGGCTTGAAACATGTCTTCTCCAACATGCTGGTTGAGGACAAGATCATGCAGAACATCTGCAAGAAACTCGGCTTCACACTGACGAACCCGAACGAAAAGTTCGTCCACGCCGAAATCGATCTATAACTTGATTTGAAACGCTACACGCAGGGGCGCCCGGGAAACCGGACGCCCTTTTTTTGCCCTGTTCTGATTTTGTTTTTGTGGGATGTGTGTACCACCGAAAGACCGAGGGTGGCCCACATCCGCCTTCCTTTGGCGAATGTGGGGATAGAGTACGCGATGAGTCGAGGGTGCTCACATCCGCCCTCTTTTGGCGAATGTGGGGAAAGAGTACGCGCAACCCATCGGGTTTGTTGTTCGCATATGCGCAACGCCGCGAAAACGATACACTCATCCTCATGCCGAGCGGACTCAAGCGCTTTCACCACTCCGGGCAATCGCACTTTGTCACATTCACCTGCTACCAACGGCGTCCCCACCTGCAAACAGCGGAAACTTGCGACGCGTTTGTAGCCGCTCTTGAGCGTACGCGCCTGCGATATCACTTTCAGGTCTACGGTTTCGTCGTAATGCCCGAACACGTCCACCTGCTGATCTCAGAGCCGGAGCGCGAAACGGTGGCCATCACGATTCAGTCTCTGAAGCTTTCCTCATCCCTGCGCACAGCGGCACATCGCGAGCGCGATGAACGGCGCTCCCCACTCTGGCAGAAGCGTTACTACGACCGCAATATTCGTGACTACGAGGAGTTCATCGAGAAGCTGCACTACATCCATCGCAACCCAGTCACCCGGGAGCTAGTGCAGAAAGCCGAAGCCTGGAAGTGGAGCAGCTTCCGCCACTACGCCGAGCGCGAGGACTGTGGAGTGGAGATCGAATCCCAATGGACAGCCGACAAAAAAAACGCTGCGGACGCGTAAGCCGACTGCTCACTCATACGAGCGTGAGAGCACACGCAACCCCGAGGGCGGGCAGAGTACATAAAGCTTGGGGTGGCCCACATCCGCCTTCCTTTGGCGAACGTGGGGCTAAGTACACGTAAAGCTTAGGGTGGCCCACATCCGCCTTCTTTTGGCGAATGTGGGGCTGAGCACGCGCGGACCCGGAAGCGCTTCAGGGTTTGCTGTTGGGTATGATGTTTGTGCGAGGACTACGAAGATGCAGATGTTCAATCCCCCACATCCCGGTCAAGTGCTTCGTGAGTATCTGGGCACGGTGACGGTTACGGCTGCCGCCTGGCACCTGGGCGTCACCAGCGCCTCGCTCTCCCGCATCCTGAACGGCAGCGTAAGAATCTCCGCCGACATGGCCCTGCGCCTCTCCGAAGCTCTCGGCACCAGCCCCGAACTGTGGACCGGAATGCAGTCGCAGTACGACCTCTGGCAAGCCTCCAAGAAGCGCCGCAAAAAGCTGGCTGGTCGCGGCGTGACATACCAGCGCAGTACTAAGCTCGATGGCAAAATGATTGCCCATTTCCTGCGGTTGATCACGGTGTGGTTCTGCGTCGCGTCGAGTTCATTACTGCTGGCCCAATCTCAACCCACAAGCGTGATTCTTGACAAGACCACTTTTCCTGCATCGTATTACAAAGACATGCAGAACGCCGCATACTCAGTTGCCCTGATTGAAGACGAGTTGATTCCCACCCCGGTTTCTCCGAGCGGAGTTGAGCCGCTACTTTGCTTTGTTGCACCGAAGGAGTGGGATGATAAGAGCCGTTCGCCTGCGCCGATCACATTGGCAGGGCCCCTTCAGCCAGGAGAGCCGAATTCCTGCCATCCAAACACGGTACGCATCGCTGTATCTAATGGAATACTGCCGAACTACTGGATGAGATTTGTCTTTCAACTCTCCCACGAACTTGCCCATGTAAAGATGAACCCAAGGTTCGATAATTCCCTCGTAGAAACATTTGCCACGGCGGTGTCTTTCAAAGTCGTCGAACGCTTCGATGGCGGAGAAGGCTATCTAAATGAAACCCTGAGCATGTACACCGGAGAGCTTCCGGAGGAAGTCCGGCACGCTCTCGCAACAAAATCTTGGAATGAAATCAGTTTGTATCTTCGCTACCGGCATTCTTACTCGGACCTAAATCCTACGGATCGTGCATTGAACATGATTGGAGCAAAATTGCTCATTGATTCCAGCTTTCCATGGAGTAGGCTTCTGGATATAGCGGCTAAGAACCGTTGTCCAAAGGAATCAATATTGCAGTTCAGCTATTGTCAATTAGACCCGAACCAGTTGCCGGAACTCCTACCTGATTTCTGTAAACTGGGTTCGTTCTGCGGTTCTCGATTAGCAATCCGTAAGTGCTCTGAAAAACCCGCCCCGAGCCCAAGCGGATTTGTATTTTACGCGAACGGAGTGTGGGTCAACTTGCTCGAAATCTCCAATAAGGAACCGATACCACCAGAATTCACCTTGGTGAATTAAGCGTGAGGGCGTTCCTTCGCGACGAGAGTCATGCTCCCCCTCCTCTTCCCACCCGCGCCCCTTCCGTCGTACCCTATTCATACCGTCTCAACAGGAGCTCCCATGTCGAATGTATCGATGTCGCGTCCGCTCAGTGCAGTGGACCCCGAGATCGCCCAGGCCATTACCAACGAGGAGAACCGCCAGCACGAAGGTCTCGAGCTGATCGCCTCGGAAAACTTTGTCAGCGAAGCCGTGCTCGAAGCCACCGGCTCGGTCTTCACCAACAAGTACGCCGAAGGCTATCCCGGCAAGCGCTACTACGGCGGATGCGAGTTCACCGACGTGGTTGAGAACCTCGCCCGCGAGCGCGCCAAGCAGCTCTTCGGAGCCGAGTACGCCAACGTCCAGCCCCACTCCGGTTCCTCCGCCAACATGGCCGCCTACGCCGCCGTCATCCAACCCGGCGACACTATCATGGGACTCGACCTGGCCCACGGCGGCCACCTCACCCACGGACACAAGCTCAGCTTCAGCGGCAAGCTGTACCGCGTCATCAGCTACGGCGTCACCCGCGAGACCGAGACCCTGAACTATGACGAGATGGAAACCATCGCCGTGCGCGAGCAGCCCCGCCTCATCATCGGCGGCGGCTCGGCCTACCCGCGCACCATCGACTTCGCCCGCATGCGCCAGATCGCCGACAAGGTCGGCGCCCTCTACCTGGTGGACATGGCTCACTTCGCCGGACTCGTCGCCGGTGGCGTGCATCCTTCTCCGGTGCCGCACGCCCACATCGTCACCACCACCACGCACAAAACCCTGCGCGGCCCGCGCTCGGGAATGATCCTGGGCAAACAGGAGTACGCCGCCGCCATCGACAAGTCGGTCTTCCCCGGATGCCAGGGCGGGCCGCTGGTGCACGTCGTCGCCGCCAAGGCCGTCTGCTTCCAAGAGGCGCTGCAACCCGGCTTCAAGGAGTACGCCGCACAGGTCGTCGCCAACGCCAAGGTGCTCGCCGCGTCGCTTGCCGCGGAAGGCTACCGCATCATCTCCGGCGGCACCGACACCCACCTCATGCTGGTTGATGTCTTCAGCAAGGGCATGCTCGGCAGCGAGGCCGAAAAGGCGCTCGGGCTCGCCGGAATTACGGTCAACAAGAACGCGATTCCTTTCGATACGAATCCGCCGCTCAAGCCCAGCGGCATTCGCCTCGGCACTCCCGCGCTCACGACCCGCGGCATGAAGGAAACGGAGATGAAGCAGGTTGCGCTCTGGATCGCCCGCGCCCTCGAACAGCGCAATGACGTTCCCGCGCTCAAGAAGATTCGCGGCGAGGTCTTTGAGCTCTGCGAAAAGTTCCCGCTCTATCCCGAGCGCCGGAAAGAGCACGAGCCCGAGACCCTGCACGCATAATTTTCAGCTCGGCATTTGCACGATACTCGGCACGGCTCCGGCCGTGCCGTGTCGCGTCTGTGGCCAACCATTGCTCGAGAAGGCCAATCGTTTGCCCCCCGACCCCGTAGCAGCATCAGCAATCGTCCGCAACCGTTCACCCTTCAGTAAAGTCGACCCCGCAAACGATTGGCTGATCCGCCAATCATTTGCCCGCCAGTGAGCTTTCCCGTCCCGCCCCCGCCCCGCTCCGGGTACACTTAATACCATGCGCATCGCCATCGACATTCGCCGGATGTACGACTTCGGTCTTGCGACCTACATCCGCAATGTTGTGCGCACTCTGGGACGCATCGATTCCGTCAACGAATATTTTCTGGTGGGTGCTGAGCCGCGCTTTGAACAACTGGGCGCGCTGCCGGAGAATTTTCATCTGCTTGCTCTTCAGAATCCGGAAACCACTTTCGCCAACTACGTCGAGATGCACCGCGTCATCAACAGCCTCGAGGTAGACCTCATCCATGTACCGCACACCTTCTATCGTCCGCTGATAACCAAGTCCCCCTACGTCATCACCGTGCACGATCTGCTGGATTACATGTATCGCGCGCGCACCAACAACGGAATGCGGCGCATGGCGCATTCCTACCTCACGCGGAAGGTGATGCGTTACGCGGCGCGTATCTTTGCCGTCTCACACTTTACCAAGCGCGATGTGAGCCGCTACTTCAACGTAAAGCCGTCAAAAATCGAGGTTGTCTACAACGCGCTCGATGAGACGTTTCTACGCGGCCACTCCACCCCCGCCGAGCAGGCGATGGTGCGCGGGCGCTACCAGATAGACTCGCCCTTCCTGCTCTACGCCGGCCGCATCAGTCCGCACAAGAATGTCGCGCGTATCATCGAAGCCTTCTCGGCACTCAAGGGAGAGCTGGCCAAAGAAGGGGTCTATCCGGATCTGAAACTGCTCATCATCGGCGACGAGGTTTCGAAGAATCCCGATATACGCCGCGCCGTGATCCGCAGCGGCATGCAGCACGAGGTGCGCTTCCTGGGCTTCGTATCCATCGACGTGCTGCGCATCTTCTTCGACATGGCCAAGGTGTTTGTCTTTCCGTCGCTGTATGAAGGCTTCGGCCTGCCGCCGCTGGAAGCCATGGCGCACGGAACGCCGGTCGTGGCCTCTAACTGTTCGGCGCTGCCCGAGGTGGTGGGGAACGCGGCGGTGATGGTGAATCCGGAAAACGTCTTCGAGATCAGCCGCGCTCTGCAACGCGTGCTCACCGACCAGGCTTTGCGCGAGCGTATGAAGGCCGCCGGCCTCGAGCAGGCGCATCGTTTTTCCTGGGAGGCGTCGGTGCGAAGAATGATCGAGGTATATACGCAAGTGGTAGCCGAGCAAAAAAGGCGTTGATGCGCTGCGCTCTGTACTAGCGCGCTCCGGGGTCAGTACTGTTTCACCAGAGGCACAGTTAAAACGCAACAGGGTGCCTGCGAGGCGACGTCGTAAGCGGTCGATCCAGGCAGGTGAGCAGCGATTCGGGTCTTTATCCCTCCACCTGCGTGGAGCCCTATGACGATCAGGTCCGCTTCGCGGTCATTCGCAACTTCCAAAATCACATCGCTGCTGGGTCCGAAGTTCACGATTACCTGAGATCGTTCTTCCATTTCTTTGCCGTAGCCGGATCTGTGTAGCTGGTCACGCACGAATTCGAACGTCTTTGGCGTGGCATCCACCGGGGGCTCTCTACTATTCCAGTCGTTCACGTGCAGAAAAAGCAGGGAGGCATCGTAGGCGTGCGCGAACGAAAGAGCATATGGCATGGCGTGTGCCGCGGCCGCTGAAAAATCCGTCGCATAAAGGATGCGCTTGAAGTCCGATCTGCGAGCTACCTTGGGACCGACCGTCAGCACAGGTCGAGTTGCTAAAAAAGCGATCTCCTCTGCAGTCGAGCCCTTCAGAAGTTTCTTAATACCGCGCCAGCCAGGACTGCCAATCACAATCAAATCGATTTCGCACCTCTCGGCTGCTGCCAGAAGTCTTGAACGGATGTTGCCACGTTCAAAAAGCAGAACATGAGGAATGTCATGAAGATTGCCAAGCGGGCTGGTCAAAGCCTCCTCCAACTCGGCCTCCATTTTTGTGAGCGCATCGTGTGAAGAAGACGGAACTGCCCCGTAATCCTCGTCGGGAACTACATGCGCGAGAAAAATCTTGCCATCGTAGTGTCTGGCAATGCTTGCGGCAAAGGGAAAAGCCAATATCGAAGCCGGTGAGAAGTCCATGGCGAGCAGGATGTTCTTCAATCGGACGAAGGGAATCCAAAGCTGTTCAGCAGTGCTCATGGTGTGTTCCAGCTTTCCAGCGACAACGCCGCCTAGATTTGATGATCATAAGCGCGCTTGCGTTCGCTGAAGCTAAGGTCCCGCGCTTTACCAGGCTCCAAACGCGACAGCATGCCGCCGACAGTTGGGGGTGAATGCTGGATACGCTCTCATTTGAACTGGACACCCACTTGAGAGCTTCCGGGCATCTATCAGCATTGAGAGCGCTTCCTCGTTCAAGGCTCTTGCGCGCTTAATGTGGTGTGGTCCAACAGCGCACTCATCTGCTGTTCTGGAGTGCAAGTGGGTGAAGAGCGAACAATCCGCGCCCTGCACAGGGATATCTTGCTGATCGCAGCTCTGGTTGCCTGCACAGTTGGCCTGTTCTTCATCACCAGGGCCGTAGCCGCCCAGGAGAAAAAGTTGGACACGCGGGTTGCGGCGATTTGGTATCAGGAGGGACAGCGACAGCTCTCCTCTGGTGCAGTCGAAAGCGCGGTCGAATCCTTCCGGAACGCAACTGCAAACGACCGCGAGAACCGCACGTATATGTTGGCGTTGGCGGATGCTCTAGTCGCTTCCAACCATTATGCGGAGGCTCAGCAGGCATTATTTCGCCTGCGCGAGTCGAATCCGGACGATGCCGAAGTCAATCTTCGTCTTGCCAGACTGGCAGCCAAATCGGGCAATGTTCAGGAAGCGGTACGCTATTACCACGATGCGCTCGATGGTCTGTTCACAGGATCTAAGGTCGATGAGCGACGGCGACAAATCCGGCTCGAGCTGATCCGTTTCCTTCTCGATCACCACGAACAGAACAGGGCCGCTTCCGAGCTCCTTGTCTTAGATGCCGATCTCCCCGAGACATCCGATTGGCATACACGGGCGGCGAAGTTGTATCTCGAAGCAGGCGACGCCCATCATGCATTGAATGATTTCGTTCAGGCGATTCGTTTGGACCGCCACAATTCGGAAGCACTGGCCGGGGCTGGCGAGGCGGCCATTCAGTTGGGAGATTATGACGAAGCCCGTCGGTACCTGGAAAGCGCAGCCGCAGAAGATCCGACGTCCCCGCGCGTCCTCCATCTTCTCTCGATTGTCCGGAAGGTATCATCCGACGACCCGCTCGCGTCTCATCTGACAGTACGGGAACGACAGCAAAGGCTGCTTAGGGATTTCAGCCACTCTCTCCAGCGCATCGATCAGTGCCAATCGAGCGGAGACCCAGAGCTGGAAGGTCTGAAGGCACAGGCCGTGACAATGAGGCCTAAGCTGAGCTCCAGCGACCTTCTCGACGACCCTGAGTTGGTTCGATCTGGCCTGAGACTCATTTTCCAAATCGAAGTAGCTACTTCGAAGTGTGGCGAAGCAACCGCTGTCGATGAAGCATTACTGTTGATCGGTCGCCGCCACGGGGATGTGCAATGAGGATCTCTGAGCCGCCACTCCGGGATCGTCTCCGTTTTCGCGAGAACCAGATTTTTCTTATTCTCACGATCGTAATCGGTGTGCTCGCCGGACTCTTCGCCGTGCTCTTCACTCTCGCAATCAAGGGAACGACATATCTGCTGTTCGGCATCTCGCCTTCAGTTCTGCGATTCATCATGGTGCCAACATTGGGCAGCTTCTTCACAGGGTTTCTGCTGAAGAGGTATTACCCCGAGGCTCGCGGCAGTGGCGTCCCGCAAACGGAGGCCGCTTATCATCTCCAGCAAGGTTACATTCCTGGTCGCATTGCCTTCGGAAAATTCGTGACCGGCGTGCTCTGCATTGGGTGTGGACACTCGATGGGACGCGAGGGCCCTTCGGTGCAGATCGGAGCGAGTCTGGCCTCCACCATCGGGAGATGGTTTCATCTCTCGCCCGCCCGCGTTCAGAGTCTGGTGCCGGTCGCCGCCGCTGGAGCACTGGCCGGCGCCTTCAACACTCCTGTGGCCGCTGTGTTGTTCGCACTGGAGGAGATTATCGGAGACATGAATGCGGCCCTGATCGGCTCTACGGTTGTGGCATCGGTCTCCGCTGTCATTGTCGAACGTTCGATTCTTGGCAACAGCCCGATCTTTCACGTTCCCGAGTACCGGCTTGCCAATCCGGCTGAACTGATCGCGTATGTGGCTCTTGGTGTCATCGGCGGCATCGTGTCTCTGGCCTTTTGCAAAGGCCTGCTGCGCACCCGGGAACTCTTTCTCCGAATGCCGGCCCGAAGCCGACTTTATCAGCCTGCGATTGGCGGTTTGATGATCGGGATCATTCTGATCTTTTTCCCGCAAGTGCTCGGCGTAGGTTATGAGTATGTGAACCAGGCTCTCAACGGAGGACTGCTGCTGAGAACCATGCTTCTGTTGTGCGTGATGAAGCTGGTGGCGACGATCATCTCGTATGCCTCAGGGAATGCGGGTGGCATCTTCTCGCCCAGTCTTTACCTGGGGGCAATGGCTGGCGGCGCAGTTGGAATGCTTGTGCATCGCTTTGCCAGTTTTCCGGCCAGCGATCCTGGCGCGTATGCATTGGTCGGCATGGGCACTGTGTTTGCCGGGATCATTCGTGCTCCAATGACCTCCGTCTTCATGATCTTTGAGCTCACCCAGGACTATCAGGTGCTGGTGCCGCTTATGGTGGCAAACATGATCAGCTTTTCGATCTCGCGGCAGTTCCAGCCGACCCCCTTGTACCATGCATTGCTTGAGCAGGACCATGTGCATCTGCCCGGTTCCGGTACCCGGGTTCCATCGGC
Source organism: uncultured Acidobacteriota bacterium (assembly GCA_963738165.1). Taxonomy (GTDB): domain Bacteria; phylum Acidobacteriota; class Terriglobia; order Terriglobales; family Acidobacteriaceae; genus TOLSYN. Next base: position 24,798 of record CAVTVE010000011.1, on the reverse strand, counting down.
AGTGTTGCGGGCAATGGACGTGATGGCACGCGACTTCATCATGATCCCGCCGGATAGCTCGGTAGCAGAGGCGGCCAATATGATGAAGGCGACGACGAACGCACCATGTTTGATGGTTGGCAAAGAGGGGATCATTGCCGGTCTCATCACCCGTTATCGAATTCAACGAGAGCTGCAATCCGGCAATGCCAATGCCAGAGTTCGCAACTTCCTGATTTCGGATTACAGGCATGTGCATCCTGATCATTCGCTTGAAATTGTCTTCGAACGCCTGGCGCAAAATCCCGGTCTGCTGCCCGTCGTGAGTCGCGATGATGCGCAACATGTCTTAGGTGCAATCACTCTGGAAACCCTGGTCCAGTTTCTCCAAAGGCATTGGGAAGAGAGCGGCCATTCCGGAGCCGTAGTTGCCGGCGGAGAGAGTAGCCTGCACAAGCCGGCAGCATAGCGAGCTTTGAAACGCTTGAAAGAACTTATGCAAATAAGTTTTCATACGCGTGTAACTTTGGCGGGCGCGCGGAGTCTTCTCCTTAACGAAGTTCGTGCGGCGTGTGCCCGGCGGTGCGAGGCAGGCAAGTGAGCTCAGCGGCGGAAAAAGACGGGAAGAAAGCAGCGGCTGCGGAGACGATCGCGCGTGAGGCCGAGATGATCACCCGCATTCTGGCCGGGGAGCGCGAACTCTTTCACGAACTGATTCGCCCCTATGAGCGCGGGCTGTACTTGGCCGCTTACTCCATTGTGCAGCACGAGGCCGATGCCGAAGATGTTGCGCAGGAAGCCGTGATCAAGGCCTACAAGGGTCTGAAGCATTTCCGCGGCGATGCGAAGTTCAGCACCTGGCTGATGGCGATCACGTTAAATGAGGCGCGCAGCCGCTACCGGCAGACGAAGGGCGACCAGTGTGACTCGCTCGACGACCGTGACGAAGCACAAGGCGACTACACGCCCTCAGTGCTCGCAGACTGGCGCTATATTCCTTCCGAGCAATTGGAGCGTAAGGAGTTGCGTCGGGCGCTGAAGGAAGCGATGGCGCAACTTTCGCCAGAGTACCGCGAGGTCCTTATGATGCGCGATGTGAGAGGGATGAGCATTACCGAAACCGCGGCGGCGACGGGCGCGAACGAAGGATTGGTAAAGGTTCGCCTCTTCCGTGCGCGACTGACGATGCAGAAGTTGCTTGCACCGCAGTTAGCGCCCAAGCAGCGCGGAGTGATGGGCTGGCTCATCCGAAAAGCTGGTGGCAGATGAACATCGATTGCAAGCACGTATGGGCGCAGGTCTCCGATTACATCGATGGATCGGTGACACTGGAAGTCCGCGAGGCGATTGAGCGGCATCTTGCGCATTGCCGCTACTGCTCGGCGGTGATCGATTCAACGCGCAACATTCTGGTGTTGCTGGGCGACGAGCGGACGTTTGAGATTCCGGTGCATTTCGGCGAACGCCTGCACAGCCGATTGCAGCGAACCTATCGCTGCGGGACGAGCCCGAAGCGTAGATTGTAGAGACCAATTATTTCGCGAGGAGTTATTTTTGTTGAGAGCGGGACAGCGGGGCGTTGAGTCGAATACGCGGCGTCAAAGCGAATACAATTCGGGAGTGGAGAGCGAGGCGAGGGAAGATCTCGCGGCGTCTGGATTGGCTTGGCCTCGCTGGCGTTGGCGGCCGTGCAGTCGCTCTGCCTCGCCATGGCAGCGCTCAGCGGCGTGCGCGTGCTGCTCGGCATCACGTCACTGCTGGCAGCCGGTGCATCGGGGCCGGCACACGGATTTCACCGCGAAGCACTACGCCTGCCCATCTTGTGGATCGCAGGTTTTCTCGCGGTGCTCAATCTGCTTTTGCTCTGGAACGAGGATCGCATTCGCCGCAATCCGGCAGCGCAGTGGCGGTTGCAGCCGCTCACTGCGCGGCAACGCCGGGCGCGGTGGATACAACTGGGCACTTCGGCGGCCACCCTGTTGATGATCGCGGGCGAGGTCATTACCCACCCGTGGTTCCACATAGAGCACTGAACCGAGCATTGAACCGAACCTATCAAGCAATCAGTGATAGGCGATCGTAAACGACAATAGCTGCAGAAAAGGCTGATCTCGACCGGCAAGCGATTCGGCCATCTTCGAAAGGAGCATTGAATGCACAAGTATGTAATTGAGCGCGAGATACCCGGAGCGGGTAAGTTGTCGGCAGGCGACCTACAGGGGATTTCACAGAAGTCGTGCGGTGTCCTGAAGGAGCTTGGTCAACAGATTCAGTGGGTAGAAAGTTACGTCACGGACGATAAGGTCTACTGCGTTTACATTGCGGCGAATGAGCAACTGGTTCGTGAACATGCAAAGCGCGGTGGCTTTCCTGCCAATCGAATCTCACAGGTACGAACAATGATTGATCCAACCACTGCGGGATAGTGTACTCACTGGCCAATCCATCGGGATTGGCCAGATTCTCGCTGAATTTCCATGCTGTTATCTCTGATCAAAAAGAGAAAGCGTCGGGATCTGTAAGCCGAATTCTGTACGGCATTGCTGCCGTGGCGATCATTCGTCTAGGCGGCGCGTTACCACGTCGCTCAAGCGACCTACCCGGACGTTTGGCGAACCGAGCCGACTCGCAGGGTCGCCGTGCGCGAGCGCACGGCAACTCAATCCGTCCCTATTTGGTCTTGCTCCATGTGGGGTTTGCCATGCAACGTTCATTACTGAACGCCCGGTGCGCTCTTACCGCACCTTTTCACCCTTACCTCTTGCGAGGCGGTATCTTCTCTGTGGCACTTTCCGTCGGACGGCCTTGAAGCCATCCTCCCGGACGTTATCCGGCACACCGCTCTGTGGAGTTCGGACTTTCCTCCCCCCGAAGCGCACTCTCCGGCAGGGCCGGCGTAAGCTCTCCAGGCGGTAATCACCCGATCCCAACGCTATCAGTGTGATTATACCCCCGCCTGGATCGGCAGCCGGGCTTGGGTTTACCCGGCGCGGCGGAAAGCAAGCAGACGCGGCTCTCCGGGCGAAGAAAGTTTTCCACATTCAGGATCGTTCCACAATATAACAATGTTCCGTAGTGGATCGCTTGCGTGTTCCTGTTTGGAGCACGTGGACGCTTCCCAACTGGATCGAAGTTCAATTTGGGCAGTCCAAAACAAAAAAATGTTGCGCCCAGGCAACTAAATCTCGCGACGGTCGAGGGGGCTGCAACCGCGCACAGTCGGACCGGTGTATATTGAGTAGCTCGAAGTGGGCAGTACCCGTCAAAATGATTCAAGCGAGGATTGGATGGATCTCAAAACGCTTCAAAAGTCGCTGAAAGAGCAATACCGCAGCGATCCCGGCTCGTCGCGGGTGACACTGACGGCCAAGAGCGGCCAGGCTGAAAGCCCGATTGCCTGTTCCATCGACATTGGACGCGCGATTCATCGCTCCGAAGCCCATGCCGGAGTCGGAGGCGCGGGGACGAGCACCTGTTCGGGCGACCTGCTGCTGGGGGCGTTGGCCGCTTGTGCGCAGATCACCTGTCAGATGGTCGCTTCCGCCATGGGAATTCGAACCGAACGCATCCAAGTCACGGTAACCGCAGACCTGGACCTGCGCGGAACCTTGGGGATATCAAAAGAAGTGCCGGTCGGATTTGAACGGATCCATGTGAGCTTTGATGTGGTTGCTCCCGAAGCCACGGCGGATCAGCTCCGCGCCTTGCGCGACAAGACGGAGCAGTACTGCGTCGTGATGCAGACCCTGGTACGGCCGCCCAGCGTGGAGACCGAGTGGTTAGAGAGCAACAGGGCTGTAGAGCCAGTTTAGTCTATCCAGGCGCAACAAGATTGCCTAATTTGATCGTAAACTCCCCGGTGCGGAGTTATCGGGAGAGCTATGGCTCGCGATCGATCTCCAAGTCCAGCCTTTGGAGCTCATCACAAATAAACTTTATCGCTGTCGCAGGGGGAGTCGCGCCTGTGAGTAACTGCTTCGGGACCGCATGATTACTGGTCTGGGGTTAACCGCGGTGATTCTCCCCGGCGATAATTGTGTGATGCTGGTCACAGACTCTGGTTCGCGGATAAGAGACGATGTTCGGCACTCGTGGATAACACTCACTTGCTCGACGTATACCAACCTGGCGATATTACAAAGCGAAGGTGGATACCGAAAGATTGTGCTTTGGAACTTGGATTGCTGATATTTCGCTCGTCCACAACAAGGGGGAGGATGGAAAGACTTCCATCCATAGTTCCAAGCAATCGGCAAGATTGTCCGTGTATCCGCGTGGCAAGTTTCTCGTGGTTACCCAGCAGGCGAACACCGGGGTGAGAACTGAGTCAATGCACGACTGGCTTGTTTCCGTACCCACTAGCAAACTTGTGAACTTCAACAATTCCAAACGAATGGGAGTCTCGTAATGCCAAGAAACAGCCGCTGCTTCGCGGTAGTAGTCTGCCTCGTTCTATGCTTCTCTAGCCTGCTCTTCGCACAAACTTCAGATCAGACCGCCGCTAAGGTCGTTACCGCCATGGACAGCGGAGTCGGTTTCCACGTCGGACAATTCGATGTCAGCATTTCCGGCGAAATTAATGGCTTCTACGTCCACGACCGCGCCGACAACAGCAGCGGACTCGATACCACGGTGCCGAACAGCCAGGCCCAGGGCTTTGCTTGCGCCCTCTGCTCCGCCAGCACCGGCGCCCAGCCCAGTTCGTCAATCCGCAACGGCCTGCTGCCGGGCGATTTGTCTTTCAAGATCGCAACGCAGGAACGGGGCATTGACGTTGCAGTGTTCTTCGGCATCTGGCCGGAGATCCAGAACAACAGCCTTCTGGGCAATGGCCGTCCTCCGCAATCCTTCGGCGGTGTGGTTGCCACCAACGGTGGCGCCAATGGCGCGACGAACGCCCTCGGTACTCCTGGCATCGACTTCCGTCAACAGTTCGCAACGATTGGCAAGGCGCACCTGGGAACACTTAAGATTGGCCGCGACCTCGGCCTCTTCGGACAGGAAGGCATTCTGTACGACATGACCCTTCTGGGCGCAGGCACGCCGAACGGCAACGTTGGGCCAGGCAGCGTCACCCTGGGCCGCATTGGTGTTGGCTACATCTACACGGACTTCGTGCCCCAGATCACCTACACCACTCCCTCCGTTCACGGAGCGCAGGCCGCAATCGGAATCATTCAGGCGTATGACGACATCACCGCTCCTGCCCTCAACGGACATGGGCAGCCTATGATCCAGGGCAAGCTGACCTACACGGCCGGAAAAAAGCTGGGCAAGGCCAAGTTCTTTAGCAACGTCCTAACTCAGAGCATGGAAGCGAACAATGGCGGCGCATATGGGCTTGCGCAGGGCCAGAGCGTTCGCTCGTGGGGTGTCGATTACGGCACCAAGCTCGACTACCACGGAGCTGACCTCGTGCTCTATGGCTACAACGGTCAGGGCGCTGGTATTACCGGACTCCTGATTGGCGGCATCTCCACGGTCGCTGACAACGGTGTCAGAACGATGACTCGCGCCTCCCAGGGCTATTACGCTCAGGGAACCTACACCATTCATCGGGTGACGGCGGGCTTCAGCTACGGCCAGAGCAATCTGAGCCCGGTTAACCTGGCCGACCGTACGGCCTTTGCGGGCGTGGTGAGAAACAATCAGTCGTATGTCACCCAGCTCCGTTATGCGGCGACGAAGTGGGACAATCTGCTCGTCGAATACACCCATACCCGTTCTGAGGCTCAGAGCGGCTTGACTGCGAGCTCGGACTCGATCGCAGCGGGCACGATTGTATTCTTCTAAATCGCAGTAATTCCTAGTTCGTATGTGTGGATTCACAAGGAGGATGGGAATGAAGAAGTTTGTGATTGAGCGCGAGATCCCTGGAGCAGGGGGCCTTTCGGCAGAAGAACTGCGAGGCATTTCAAAGAAGTCTTGCAGTGTCCTGCAGGAGATGGGCCCGCAAGTCCAATGGGTCGAGAGCTACGTCACCGACGACAAAATCTACTGCGTTTATATTGCGGCGAATGAGGAATTGGTTCGCGAGCATGCAAAGCGCGGTGGCTTTCCTGCCAACCGGATTTCGCAGGTACGAACAATCATCGACCCAACAACCGCGGGGTAGTTTACTGGCCAGTTCGGGATTTTGTCGGGCTGGCCAGTTTTTCGTGTTCGCCGCGCAGCAACGGCTGTCCGGCGAATCGGATCGCATGGGTGCGAACAATGTTCGACCCAACAACTGCGGGGTAGTGCGATGATCCCGAAACAAAGTGGTCTGAAGGTAGTAGAATTGCAGACCATTTCGCAGAGGGGTATATTGAATGAGCTTAGTCCATAAGTGCACGTGGAAAGCTATGTCACTGACGCCAGTCTACTGCTTCTAAATTGTGCCGAATCGGGAAATTGATTCGTGAACATGCAAGACGTGGTAACTTATCTGCGAATCTCGCAGGTACGAATGGTGACCGATCCGGCCACTACTGGAATTGATGGGCTGGCACATTCAATGGAGGTTCTGTGGTTCATGGATTCGAAGTCGAAGTTCATCTGTCACGATGCGACTTTCGATCCACTGCAGGGCGGTAAGTGGACGGGCGGCGGTATTTCGCGGACGCTCCCGGTTCTGCCTATCAAATTAGTCGACGGCAAGTTGGTCGTATTCGTCGGATACGCCGACTTCAAACGAGGTTGAACTGTAGTAACTAACATCATTGCAAGCACTTTGAGGAGGAGTATGCGCGTGAAGGTGAAGGGCACAATGAAGAGGGGTTTGCTAGCTGCAGTAGCTTCAAGCTTGATCATCCTGACAGTTGCAGCGGTCCCTGTCTTTGGACAGGAGCTCAAGGACTCGTCGGACCGGCCGTATAGAACCGTAACCGAAGATATGTATAACAATCCGCCCGCTTCGGAATGGCTGCAGTACCGCCGTACGAACGACGGTGCGGGATTCAGCCCGCTGAAGCAGATTACCCCTGCCAACGTGAAGAACCTGCAACCGCTATGGTCCTTCTCGACCGGCTTGACCAAAGGCCACGAAGTCGTTCCGGTCTATCACGACGGAATCCTGTATGTCGTCGGGTCCTTCGACGTGGTGTTTGCTCTGGACGCACGCAGCGGCAAGTTTATCTGGAAGTATGAGCGCGACATTCCAGACAAGGCCCTTTCGGTTGTCTGCTGCGACGTCGTCAACAAGGGCGGCGTGCTTTATGGTGACAACTTCATCTACGGCACCATTGACGCCCACCTGGTTGCGCTGAACGCGAAGACCGGCAAAGTCGCGTGGGACACCAAGGTTACCGATTACGCGGAAGGCACCACCATCACCAACGCTCCGGTGGTGGTCCACGGCAACATCATCACCGGTATGACCGGTGGCGAATTCGGCGCCCGCGGCTTCCTGGCCGCCTACAACGCCACGGATGGCAAGCTCGCCTGGAAGACCTTCACCATTCCTGGTCCGGGTGAGCCCGGCAACGACACCTGGGGCGCCAGCCCGGACGTCGCCGATAAAGAAACCTGGAAGCACTCCGGCGGCACCACCTGGACCAACGGCTACTATGACGCAAAGAACGACATCTTCTGGCAGCCCACCGGCAACCCCGGACCCTGGGCGGCCTATGTTCGTCCGGGCGCCAATGCCGGCTCCAGTTCGCTGATCGCCTTCAATGGTAAAGACGGCAAAATCCTAGGCATGTATCAGACGGTTATCCACGACATGTGGGACTATGACAACATCTCGCAGCCGTTCGCGGTGGACTTCACGAAGGACGGCAAAGAGGTGCATGCCACCTTCGAAACCCACAAGGACGGCTTTACCTATGTGATCGACCGTGACCCGAAGCACTTTGGTAACTACGGCGGCAAGGACTGGGAGAATGTCCCGGCGATCTACGTGAAGCCCTTCATGGATGGTATTACGTGGACCAAGGGGAACCTCGACGAGAAGATGCACCCGCTCTATGACCCAGCGAAGGATTCGACCACGCCGAACTTGGTCGATGTCTGCCCGTCGTTCCTGGGTGGAACCAACTACCTGGTGCCGTCGTATGATGCGGCCACCAAGACCGCGTTCATCTCGGGCAACTACTGGTGCGAGACCATCAAGGGCACCCCGATTCAGCCCTGGGCCCCGTACAAGGCCTACGTCTATGCCGAGTTCCATATGCACGTGATGCCCGGCCACCAGGGTGGCGGCGGCTTCATCAAGGCCATCGACGTGACCAACGGCAAAACTAAGTGGGAGCACGACATGACCGATGCCAACTGGTCCGGACTGGTCGCCAATGCTGGTGGCGTTCTGTTCGGCGGCGGCACCGACACCCGTGACTTCTTCGCTCTGGACATGAAGACTGGTAAGCGGCTCTGGCAGTTCCGTACCAACTCAGGCATGGTCGGCGCGCCGATCACGTACGAGATTGACGGACAGCAGTACGTTGCAGTCGTCTCTGGCTTCGGCGGTGCGATTCCTATCTGGACCGGCGAAATCAGGGATAAATTCAACGCGAATACCCCGCAGGGTGGTGCAGTTTGGGTCTTCGCCCTCAAGGGTGCCAAGTAGTAGCTAGTACAGCGACACAAGGCAGCACTGCCGCACTCTGATGCGGAGAGAGGAGTGGGAAGCGCAAGCTTTTCACTCCTCTCAGTCTGTACCATGCTGCTGGCTTATGGGCTGGCTTGCCTCACTCTTGCCGCCTAGGCGTTTGCAAATTAAAGTAGGTATCTCCATGAAACGACCGTTATTACTCTCAATTCTGGCCGGAGTGGTGTTCACACTCCCGGTCGTGTCCTTGATGGCCCAGACCGCGCCCCAGGCTCAGGTTCAATCGCAGTCCACGCAGGGACAGGCGGATTCGCAGCAGGAAGAATCGGACTCACCGTTTGGGTCAAGGGATGGAAATCGCGAAAGGCCGCAGATCAAGGCCGGTACGCCTATCCTGCCAGCCGCCCCTAATACCCCTGCGGGAACCACCATGGTGAACCCCAATGACGGTCTTACCTATGTGTGGATTCCGCCGGGAAAATTCACGATGGGATGCTCGCCGGGCGATACGAATTGCGACCATGACGAGAAGCCGCGCGAGATCACCATTGATCATGGCTACTGGATGGGACAGACCCTGGTGACGCAGGGCGCCTACAAGCGCGTCACGGGAGAGAATCCCAGCTTCTACAAACACGGGGACCAGTATCCGGTCGAGAAGGTCGACTATATTGACGCGTACGGGTACTGCGTCGCGGTGGGGATGCGGCTGCCCAACGAGGCCGAGTGGGAGTATGCGGCGAGGGCCGACACCACGGGGCCGCGTTACTCGGACGATCTGGATGCGATTGCCTGGTACAGGGACAACAGCTTCGGCCATTCGCACCCAGTGGCACAGAAAAAGCCGAACGCGTTTCATCTCTTTGACATGTTAGGCAACATGTGGCAGTGGACGACCGATATTCCTGGACCTTACTCCGGGGCGGTGATTCTGCGCGGGGGTTCCTGGATGGCCAGGGCAAATACGATTCGCGTTTCGACTCGCGCCCGCGATACCCCCGAGGGTGAGCGCAAATTCACCAGCTTCCGCTGCGTCTCTGGCAGCTTTAAGGATACCAAGTACGCGTCGGATGAAGTCATTCAACGTGACGCGAACGGCAATATGGTGGGGATCAAATAATGGCCGCCAGAGCAAGGCGCTGAAAAGAGTATCACTCCTTTCAGTTATAGAGATCTTTGAGAAGTGATCAACGACGACGCGGGACGCCGCGAGAGGGATAGGAAAAAGGGCATGGGGTTTAGGAGTTGGCGGGTCTGGTTGCAGTGTTTGTGCTTTGCAAGTCTGATGCTCTTTATATTTTCGGTCGCAGGGTGGGCGCAGGTGACCACCGCCGCGATTTCCGGAAAAATAGAAGATACTTCCGGGGCTGCCGTGAGCGGCGCCAAGGTCACAGTGAAGGACATGGAGACCGGGGCAACGCGGGTTGTAACGACCGATGTGGCCGGAAACTACCGGATTCTCTCCCTGCCCGTCGGGATGTATGAGCTGACCGTAGAGAAGAGCGGCTTCGAGACCGCGGACTGGACGGGAATCAGGCTTCTCGTAGGCCAGGAATTGTCGGAGAACCTTCGCCTGTCCGTGGCGGGCACAGCCGAGCAGGTTACGGTTTCAGAAGAGGCTCCCGTGGTCAACACCACAACCGCTTCCGTCTCCGGGGTGGTAGGAGAGCATGAGATCAAAACGCTGCCGCTCAACGGCCGGAGCTTTGACGATCTAATTACCCTCAATCCCGGCACTGTTAATTACTCCTCGATGAGAAGCGTCAATACCACAACGAGTAACGGACAAGCGTTCTCCGTGAACGGGCAAAAGCCAGGGGATAACGAAACTTTACTCAATGGAGTGGAATACGGCGGATCAAGCCAACTGCAGGTGACCCCGGGCGGGGTGAGCGGGTACCTGCTGGGAATCGATGCGGTCCGTGAGTTCAACCTTGAGACCAGTACCTATGGAGCGGAGTACGGAAAGCGCTCGGGAGCCCAGGTCAGCGTCGTGACCCAGTCCGGCAGCAATGCGCTGCACGGGTCTTTGTACGAGTTTCTACGGAACAACGATCTGGATGCGCGCAACTATTTTGACCAAGGTTCGGCGCCGCAGTTCAAGCGGAACCAGTTCGGCGCTTCCTTGGGAGGCCCGATCAAGAAAGATAAGCTGTTCCTCTTCGGCAATTATGAAGGCTTCCGCGAGAGAGGCGTTATAACCGGGACGACCGTAAGTCTTGTGCCGGATGCCCAGGCTCGTCTTGGTAATCTGCCCTGCAATAACACCACGCTGAAGTGCGCGGCCGGCACGGCAGTCGGCACAGAAACCTCAGTGGGTGCCACTCCCACGATGCGGGCCTATGCCAACACCTTCTGGCCGACTCCCGATGTGGAATTGGGCGGGGGAACCGCAAAATCGTTTAACAATCCCCCGCTATCGATCAACGAGGATTTCGGGACTCTGAAGCTGGATTACAACCTCGGTTCTCGCGACACGCTCTCGGCCGCTTACACCATCGATGAAGGAAATTCGATGATCCCGCAGGCGGACCCGCTGTTCTCATCGGCTCTGGCGGTCGGCAGTCAGGTGGTCAGCGTGCAGGAGACGCATATCCTGTCGCCCCGTGTCATCAACACATTTACAGCTGGTTTCTCGCGCGCGGCTTTTGCAAATGGTTCTGCGCCCGCATCGTCGTTCCTTGCCACTTACTCTCCCGCTCTTGATTTCGTCACTGGGCGCGGCCCGGGCGGAATCGTCGTCGGCGGTGGCCTCACCACCACGGGCGCCGGCGTGATCACCTCGGCGGGTCCGAACAACGCCTCGAACGTGTGGAATCGCAGAAATCTTTTCACCTACGGGGACAGCCTGCAGATCAGCAAGGGCATTCATCAGATCACTGTGGGAGCTTCGTTTCAGCGGCTGCAGGATAATGAGGACACTGCCTCGCGTCAGTTTGGACAAGCTACGTTCACAAGCTTGCAGTCGTTCCTGCAGGGAAAGGTAAGTACTCTTCAGGCGGTACCCCTGCCGGAGGAGCTGGGTTGGCGAACCCTGATGGGTGCCTGGTACGTGCAGGACGCGATCAAGTTGCGGCACAACCTGACGGTTGAGGTTGGACTTCGCCACGAATTCACCACCGGCTGGAATGAGGAGGCGGGCAGGGCTGCGAACTATATTGTCGGCGCGAATGGGGCGCTCGAGTCCCAGACGCGGATCGGCGGTTCGGCCTTCACGCAGAACAATGCGAAGTGGCTCTTTGGTCCCAGGGTCGCGCTGGCATGGGACCCCATGGGGCACGGAACCACTGTGATCCACGCCGGATTCGGAATGTATTATTCGTTGTTGGACGCCCTTGCGTTCCAACTGAACAGTATCGCTGGTCCTAACGGTTTCAATGGCACGATTTCTCAAACTAATCTCACGCCGATCAACCCCGGTGCGCCACTTGAATTCTGCGGCACCGCGGGAGCTCCTACGGTAGGCTGCACAAAGGCGGCTCCGGTGGGAGTGCAGGCGAACGCGAAGACTCCGACGGTGGAGAAGTGGAACCTGGCGGTCGAGCAACAACTAACTCGCACCATCTCGCTTCGCATTGGGTATGAAGGATCGTTTGGCTACCACCAACTGATCAGCATCGATCCCAACAGCATTCCGGCCGAGATTTGTACCAACCCGTCTTGCGTTGCGGGTGGCGTTGCTACCAGCGGTCTGCCGTCGACGGTTACAAGCACGGTCGGCACCGGCGCCACTTATATTCCGGTCGGGACGCGTCCCAATCCGAATCTGGGCGGCGGATTCTTCTGGTACACCATCGGCACCAGCAGCTATAACGCTCTGCAAGTTGACGTTACCAAGCGCTTCACCCAGCACATGCAATTCCGCGCCAACTATACCTGGTCGAAGGACCTTGATGTAAACTCGGCGCCGACCGGAGCACAGGCGAACAATGAAGCACAGATGGTCCTGAATCGATTGAACCTGCGGCAGGACTGGGGACCATCTGCGCTGGATGTAACCCAACAGGTGCACTTGATGGGGAGTTATGAGCTGCCATTTGGACACGGGCAGTATTGGTTGGCGAATGCCGGCGGAGTCACGGACAAACTGGTCAGCGGCTGGGTGGTCAACACCATTACTACGCTGATGAGTGGCTTCCCCTTGACGCCTCAGGTCGGGTCGAACGTCTCCGGCGACGGAGACACAAGAAATCCTGACCGCCCCTCGCTAAATCCTGCCTTTACGGGCCCGATCACGGAGGGCAATCCAACCCAGTGGTTCAATCCGAATGCGTTTGTTCTGCCGGTGGCGGGAACCTATGGGACCCTGGGCAGAGGGACTCTACGCGGTCCGGGCTTGGTGAGTATGGATGTTTCCTTGCTCAAGGACACGAAGCTCACCGAGAAAGTTGCGATGCAGTTTAGGGCGGAGTGCTTCAACGTGCTGAACCACACGAACTTCAACTCGCCAAACCTGACGGTATTTTCAAACGGAGCGATCAGCCCCACGGCGGGACAGATCACGTCCACGGCTACCCCGTCGCGGCAAATTCAGTTCGGCTTGAAGCTGATTTACTGATGGGCAACCAAGCTACTCGGGCGCTCTGCCGAGAGCTAAACCGGTGCAACGAAATATATCCTGTGCAGCAGAGAACGCCTGCACAGGATATATTTTCACAACTCTGCAGCTCGGACTACGTCCTGCTATTTCTTTCAGACGATTCCCATATGAAGGAGTTTTATGATTCCGTTGAAAGTGACACGATTACGGACGCGCCCGCTGATTTTGGGCATTCTGGTGGTGTTGGTCTGCCTCTTAACAGGCGTCCAGGCCAATGCGCAAGAGAAAGATCTTTTCGGTGCGGCCCAGGATGGTGATTTGCAGCGTGTCAAGGCGCTGCTCGACGCCAAGGCCGATGTGAATGCCAGGAATAAAAATGGGGGGAGCGCGCTGATGTTTGCCTCCGCAAACGGACACCTTGATGTGGTGCAGGTGCTGCTCGCCAATGGGGCCGATGTCAATGCCAAGGATAACGATGGCGATACCGCGCTGATTATGGCCTCCGGAATAGGCCAGATTGACGTAGTACACGCGCTGGTCGCCAAGGGGGCCGATGTCGATGCCAAGGAGAAGAGTCAAGGCGTAAGCGCGCTGACGGCGGCCTCCATGAATGGCCACGTTGACGTGGTGCAGGCGCTGCTCGCCACGGGGGTCAATGTAAATGCCAAGGATAACCATGGCGATACTGCGCTGATATGGGCCTCCACTAAAGGCCACCTTGAGGTAGTACAGGCGCTGCTCGCCAAGGGAGCCGATGTCAATGCCAAGGATAGCACCGGCTATAATGCGCTGATCGAGGCCTCCAAGTATGGCCACGTTAAACTGGTCCAGGCACTGCTCGCCAAGGGGGCCGATGTTAATGCGAAGACGAATCGTGGCGATGACGCGCTGAGTTTGGCGAAAGAGCACGCCGATGTCACAGCCTTATTGTCGCAGGCAGGCGCCAAACCATGACTGCATTGGGATCAGTATCAATGCGCGGAGCAGGCAGTACCGTCGCACGTTAGCAAGGTGTAGATGTGGGTGCATATGAGGATTGTTGGCGATAGGTCGCCAAGGGCCTCAGGATCTCAGTTTGAGATCCTGAGGCCCTTACCCTGTTTGCGCCAACAACATCTCAGGTTCTGAAATCACAGGTTACGGAATCAAGAAGAGTGGTCTTTTGTTGCCGATCTATGACGTGCTTCATGGGAACCAAGGCGGCGGGTTGCGAGGCGTCAAGGTATCAAGGTTGAAGATCAAAAGGTGGCGAGACAAGCCGGCGCTCGACTCGATAGAATAAGGGGCTGTATGACGAGAGGAAAACCCTACATCCTTGCCGCCGCGCTCTTGCTGGCCGTCCCGGTTCTTGCACAAAACCCCGCGCAGCAAAACAACGAGAATCATCCGGCTGGGGTTGCCAGAAACGCAGCCGGAAACGCATCTGAAAACGCGGCGGGCAATGCGGCGGCCGATACCGCTGCGCCGGCGGTCACGGAGCCGGAGGCCATCCCCGCGCTGCCTGCCTCCGAGTATAAAAATCCGCCCGGCAGCCAGGAAGAACGCATCACGCGCAGGGTGCGCCACCTGCTGGTGATGCGGCCCGACTACTCCATCTGGGACTGGCTTGCCTTCCGCGTGAACGGCAACACCGTGGAACTGCTGGGTGACGTGTATAGCGGCGGCCTCAGGCGCGACGCCTTCGACGCGGTGGGGGAGATCGACGGCGTCGGCAGGGTGATCGACCACATCCGACTGCTGACGCCCTCGCCAGTGGACGACCGCATCCGCCACGAGGTGGCCAACGCCATCTACAGCAGGGGCACGCTGTTGCGGTATTCCTGGTCGGCGATACCCAGCATTCACATCATCGTCAGCGGCGGCCAGGTGCGGTTGGAAGGCGTGGTGGACAACCAGCCGGACAAGGATGCGGCGGCCCTGTGCGCCAAGGGCGTTTCGGGCGTCCTCCAGGTGACCAACAACCTGCGCCTCGAACAGGACTGAAGCATTTTCAACTGTGGCGTGTCTTGGAGTAGTTAATGGGTTTGCTTATTAGGTGTCTTTCCGGGCCTCGCGAGAAACCCCAGCACCGCTGAAATACGCCGCGCGGCCACAGAGGCACTTCTGCAATGGCCAGCTTACGGAAGCCGATCCGCCACCCAGCCCGTCACAAAGGAAAAGGAGCTGTACGACGAGCCGACGGCGTTAGACGCTGGCTCGCGCACAACTCCCAAAATTACCGCCCACCGCATGCTGGCGGAGCTATCTGCCCTTCTTGACACCCACGTGGGCGCTGGGCAAATCCTTGACGACGATCTTGCCGCCGTCGGACTTGATGGGGAAGTAGGCCAGCGTAGCCGAAGTTGCGCCGCCGGTGTTCTTGCCCTCCTGCAGCGGATCGAAGATCGCGTCATGGCAGGGGCAGATGAAACCGAAAGCGTTGACAGCCTCGCTTTTCTGGTGAATTTCGGTCATCAGGCAGCCCTGGTGCGTGCACACCGCCGAATAGGCCATTATGCCGTCGACGGTGTCGGGGGCCATGTCGGCCGGAACCTTGTCTTTCGCGACCCGGTAGAGCAGCGTTGTGAAGTTATCGCCATCGCGAACCGCTCCGTTGGGGGCCTTCGCCATCACCGTCAGCGGGGTTGCGTCGAGAACCACATCGTCTACCATCACGATACTGCCCTTCTTCGGACCGGCAGCGAAGACAAACACATCGCCCACCTGCGGCACATCCTTTTGAGTGTCCGCATAGGCCGGTACGCTTGTACCGACCGACATTACAGCCGCCGCACACACAAAGCCGCAGGCGCCCTTCAGTACATCCCGTCTTTCCTGGTTAAACTTCGAATCCATATTCTCCATCCATCCATTTCATGAAATGATTCAGCTATCAAGTTTATATTGAGCAAGTACTTCCTGTAACACCGTCCGACCACGCAGCTGGGGCAAAGCAATCGCCGCCCGGCCCCCTCCGCGCATGCCTTAGGTTCTCTTGACGCCGATCCACGACATGGATGGCATCGCTAAAATTAGTTTAGTCCCAGAATCGCGCCTTCAGCAGCCCTTAACGTACGCAAATTTCCGTTTCTTGAGGTGTCCCCCATGTGCCACAAGCAATCGGGGTTATGACCTTCGCTCGGGTGGTGCCGGCCCGTGAGGACCTATGTTCGGAGCTACGGCGAGGGCTGGAAGTACATCCGCCACTCACCCTTTCCCATTCTTTCAGAATTTGCTAAATAAAGCAGCTCCCGACAGGCGTTTTCCCTTCCGATCTCGGTGGTCACTTCAAAACCGGCCATGGAGAGTGGCATTGGTGCAGGCAAACGATCCTGCTGGAGAAGTTCGTGACAGCGACAACTCCAGCATCCTGCTTTGGCGGATCGCACCGGACCAAATTCCGGCGGACGAGAACGAAGATGCAGCCGAAGGCGTTTTGGCTTACTCGGCAGTTTGCACCTATCTCGGGTGTATGCTTTCGGACTGGGATAAGGAGAAGAAGCAGTTCCTTTGCCCGTGTTAGGATGCGCTTTTCGATCCACTCAAGGGAGCATCAATACGGGCGGTGCAGTTTCGCGGACGCTCCCGATTCTTCCCGTTAAGGTTGATGGCGGCAAACTGGTTGTCCCGACGTATTCGTCGGATACGTCGGCGTCAAACGGGGGTAACACTGTAGTAACTAACATCAATTGCAAGCACTTTGAGGAGGAGTATGCGCATTAAGATGAGAGTTATCTTGGGCGGATTCTTAGCCGCCTGTATGGTCCCTCCGATCGCGACACTTCCGGCGTTCAGCCAGGAAGATGCCTCGAACCGTCCGTATAAGACGGTGACGCAGCGGATGTTCAATAATCCGCCCGCTTCGGAATGGTTCCAGTACCGTCGCACGAACGACGGACACGGCTTTAGCCCGCTCAAGCAGATCACTACAGCCAACGTCAAGAACCTGCAGGCGATCTGGTCGTTCTCGACCGGCGTGACTGCCGGCCACGAAGTCGTTCCGGTCTATCACGACGGAATCCTGTACATCACCACCTCGTACAACAAGGTGTTTGCCCTGGATGCCAGAAGCGGCAAGTTCATCTGGAAGTATGAGCGGGACATTCCAGATAAGGCCCTGTCGGTCGTATGCTGCGACGTCGTCAACAAGGGCGGTGTGCTCTATGGTGACAACTTCTACTTCGGTACGATCGACGCTCACGTCATTGCCTTGAATGCAAAGACCGGTGCCGTGGCGTGGGATACTAAGGTTGCCGACTACTCCGATGGCATCACGATCACCAACGCTCCGCTCGTCGCCAAGGGCAAGATCATCAGCGGTATGACCGGTGGTGAATTCGGCGCACGCGGACGCCTTATCGCTCTGAATGCCGAAACCGGCAAGATCGACTGGATCACCTACACCATTCCTGGTCCTGGTGAGCCCGGCAACGATACGTGGGGCGGCGAAGAGAGCTGGAAGCACGGCGGCGGCACCACCTGGACCACCGGTGCCTACGACGAAAAGGCGGGCCTTATCTACTGGCCGACAGGTAACCCCGGACCCTGGATGGGCGCTGCTCGTCCTGGCGACAACATCGGCAGTTCCTCGATCATCGCATTTGATGCTGAAACCGGCGCGATCAAGGGCCAGTTCCAGTTCGTTCCCCACGACCTCTGGGATTACGACACCATTGCTCAGCCGATCCTCATCGACAACGTGACCGTGAAGGGCAAGAAGATCCAGGGCCTGTTCACCACGCACAAAGATGGTTACGCATACATGCTCGACCGCGTTCCGCAGGCGGGCTCCACCATCAACAACCTGAAGTTCCAGTACGCCGAGGCCTTCATGCCGATCAAGACCTGGAAGGGTATTGATCCGCAGACCGGTCACCCGATTTGGGATCCGTCCAAGGATCCTTCCACCAACAATGGCCAGTTCGTTGACGTCTGCCCGTCCTTCCTGGGCGGCACCAACTACCTGGTTCCTTCCTACGATGCCAGCACCGAGACCGCTTACGTTTCGGGCAACTTCTGGTGCGAAACCATTAAGGACCTTCCGCACGTCGAGTGGGCCCCCTACAAGGCGTACGTGCAGGCTGAGTTCCACATGTACGTTCAGACGGGTGCCAAGGGCGGCGGCGGCTTCGTCAAGGCGTTTGACGTCAAGACCGGCAAGGCCAAGTGGACCCATGAGTTCGAGGATCCGAACTGGTCCGGCCTCGTCGCCACTGCTGGTGGCGTCGTGTTCGGTGGCGGTACCGCGACTCGTTACTTCTATGCTCTGGACATGAAGAATGGTGAGATGCTGTGGAAGTTCCGTACCAACTCGGGCATGGTCGGCGCGCCGATCACGTACGAGATCGACGGACAGCAGTATGTTGCCACCGTCTCCGGCTTCGGCGGCGCGATCCCGATCTGGACTGGCGAGATCAACGCCAAGTTCACCAAGGATGTTCCGCAGGGCGGCGTGGTTTGGGTCTTCGCTCTTCCGAAGAAGTAGCTAGCTTGCCGCCGCATGTCGGCGAGTTTGCGAGACTATGCTGTTGAGAAGGGAGTGAGGGACGAAAGTTTCTCACTCCTTTCTGTTTATAAAGATTTTATAGCGCCGCGCGACGGCCACGTGTAAGGCAGGAAAAGGGCATGGGGTTCAGGAGTTGGCGGGTCTGGTTGCAGTGTTTGTGCTTTGCAAGTCTGATGCTCTTGGTATTTTCGGTCGCAGGGTGGGCGAAAGTGACCACCGCCGCGATTTCCGGACAAATTGAAGATACTTGTGAGGCTGACGTGAGCGAGGCCAAGGTCACGGTAAAGGATATGGAGACCGGCGCGACGCGGGTTGTAACGACCGATACGACCGGAAGCTACCGCGGGCACACCTACGCCAGCAATATACGCCTTGGCGTACAAGCGAAAAGGCGAAGGAAGGCTTTGCCCAACGAGCGTTGGGCAAAGCCGTGGAAGCGGCTTCGCCGGATATAGCTCTCGAATTCCAGCGCACGCGTGGACTCTGCGACCAACTTCGCCGAATGTGACGGGCATCACATTCGGCACGTCCAGAGAGTCACTTTCGGAAATTGGCCATAAAGGACGTCCGGAAGGGAGTAAAAAGATGCGGAAACTTCTGGGTTCTTCCGCACTTTTGGTGATACTCCCGCCTGACCAATAATTTGGGTACACTGCACTGCTCTGATGTTCTCCGGTCAATGGGATGGGTCAACGCACGCTGTTGCCCGATGCTACCGAGCTTCAGTTGCATTGTCTGAAGTTCGAGTTGGATACCGTTGTCCTGATCGTTCGCACCGCCCGCCGCGAGGCGGTCTGCCCCTTTTGCCACCAGCCGTCCTGTCGCACTCACAGCCACTATGAGCGGAAACTCGCCGACCTGCCATGGAATGGCATCCCGGTGCTGGTGAGGTTGCGAACGCGGCGATTCTTTTGCGATACGCCCGGTTGCGGCCAGCAGATCTTCACGGAGCGGCTGCCGAATACCGCGGCTCCGCATGCGCGACGTACAGAAAGACTGAGCAAGGCTGCGGATTGGTTTACGTTGGCGATGGGCGGTGAGGCGGGCGCACGACTTGCTGGCAAAGTTGGTATCGTGACCAGCGGAGATACGTTGCTTCGCCAGTTGCGCCGGATGCCGCCACCGGCTTCGCCCTATGTTCCGCGGGTGCTTGGTATCGATGACTGGGCTTGGCGCAAGGGGCATCGCTACGGAACGATCCTCTGCGATCTGGAGCGAGGCCGAGTGGTTGATCTGCTGCCGGATCGCACGGTGGAAACGGTGTCTGCCTGGTTGCGCTCGCACCCCGGTGTGGAGATCATCAGTCGTGATCGTGCCAGTGCCTACGCCGAAGCGGCGCGCACGGCCGCACCAAGAGCAATCCAGGTAGCCGACCGATGGCATCTCCTACGCAACGTCGTTGAAGCTCTCCAACGCCTGCTGGAAAGCAAGCACAGTTTGTTGACGCAGACTGCCAAAGCAGTCGCCGGAATCACGCCGTCTCCGCCCTTGGCAATGTGCCCTGATGCACCACTTCCGGCACCAGCGATCAAGACTACAAGTGCCGAGCGTCTTCACCAGGCAAAGCGGAGCCGACGGCGTACCCGGTACGAAACGGTGATGGAGATGATCCGGCGGGGCGTGTCACAGTGTGAGATCTCGCGCCAGTTGGCGATTGGGCGGCGGACGGTCCACCGCTGGGTTCGCGCGGGTACATTTCCCGAACATGTGCGCACAAAGCGAAGTAGTTGTCTGGACCGGCATGAGAACTATTTGAAACGCCGCCATCAAGAAGGCTGTTACAACGCCACACGACTATGGCAAGAACTTCGTGCACAAGGATTTCGCGGCGGCTACGGTATCGTTTCTCAGTGGGTTCGACATATGCGCACGGCGCGAGATCATCCCACCCGGGTGCCAACAACTCAACGAACTGATAAGAGTTCACCTCGGCAGACGGCTTGGCTCCTGATACAGGAGCCGCCAGAAGCCCAAGCGTATCTGGAAGAGCTCTGCCGTCGTAGCCCGGAGATCGATGCCAGCGCAACTGCGGCCCGCGAGTTGTTCAAGATGATTCAACGGCGCGACGCACACGCCTGGACTCAATGGTTGAAAACGGCGAAGGAAACTCCGCTGAAGAGTTTCGCTGCTCATCTTCAACGGGATCAAGGTGCGGTCTTAGCTGCCATGCAATTGCCTTGGAGCAACGGACACGTCGAAGGGCAGGTTCATCGGCTGAAGCTCATCAAACGACAGATGTATGGACGCGCCAAGTTCGACCTGCTCCGACAACGCGTGTTGTACGCAGCTTGATATCGCTGGGGAACACAACCGTGCGTGAGCTCTCCACTGCCATCACCAAAAGCACAGAAGAACCAACTTCTGTTGGTCGTAATCGTCACACTTTCGCTCGGCACGTTCGCTCTGGCCCTTGCCGCGGACGACAATGCAAACAACATGCAAGGTGAAAACGATTGGTACACTCCAGGTACAGGATTACAGCCGCATCGTGGCGGCATCTGCACCCGCCGCGACTGCGATCAGCCAGGGCAACCCAAAGCCTCCGAGCATGGCCGGAACCGTAGGAGAGAATGCCGCTGGCGAGGATTGGTACAACCAGGTACTGTCGCAAGAGGCGAGCCAATGGAATCGTGAGAAGGCCGCTGCTGTCCCAAACGCGACTTCCGAGTAAGCGTTAGCTCGATGCATTCTGCCCTGGACGCAGTGAATCCTGAGTTAAGCGGTTCTGGTGGCCCGCAGCGTCCGGCTAAGGCCCAATCCTAAGCCAGAGCATTGCTTTTCGGCCCAGCCGAGTGCACCCTTGATGATCTCATTCCCGTTTTGCGCGCCGCGCTAGCCGGGGCACTGGACAGCAAGAGCTATCAGTGGAGTTCTTGAATTCGTGGGGCTGATAACCCGATGGCAAGGGCAGCAGCCCGGCGATAGTGTTCCAAGCGTGAAAATCATCTTCATTTGGTTCATCCTGGCCCCCTCCGATGCATTTCAAGGCGGCAGGGTGCACTGCGCCTCAATAGCGATGTCATGGATGGGATTCATGGCGAAGGAATGCCCTGCCCACGTCTCTCGGGAGATTCCGAATGAGATTTTAAAAAAACAGTGACAAAACGCCCGGAACCAGAAATAGCCAAGGTGAGGGTTCGCAAAGGCTGCCGTCACACCACCTGAAGTAACTATCCGGGAGGGACACCGCGTCTGGGGTATACTTCTTGCACACCTGAGTCAAACCTCTTTGTAGGACACAGTGAAAAAGACGTTAATTCTTGCATTATTTCTGTGGGCTCTCCCCATGCTTGCGCAAAGCTCTACGGGGGAATTGCGTCTGATTGTTTCCGATCCCGCCGGACTGGGCCTGAAGAGCGCGGTTGAAGTCGTCAGCCAGGGCAACGAGTATCGCCACACGTTTGCGACCGATGATCAGGGCAAACTTGAGGTCAAGCGTCTGCCTTATGGCATCTACCAACTCCAGATCACGCGGCAGGGCTTTGCTCCGGATTCCGAGTCGGTGGATGTGCGTTCTGCGCTTCCTTTCGATCTCGCGGTCCACCTGCAAGTGGCGACGGCCGCAGAATCGGTGAAGGTCGTCGAGTCCGCCACGTTGATCGATCCCTATCGCGCTGGTTCGGTGAATGAGATTGGCACGGAGACGCTGGATACTCGGTTGACCTCGCTGCCCGGCCGCTCGCTGCAGGACCTGGTGAACTCACAACCGGGATGGATCTACGAAGGGAATGCGGTTCTCCACCCGCGCGGATCGGAATACCAGACGCAATTTGTTGTGGATGGGATTCCACTCACCGACAACCGCTCGCCCGCCTTCGGGCCGGGACTCGACGCGGATGATGTCGAGTCGCTCAAGATTTATACCGCCGGTTTTCCTGCTGAGTTCGGCAGAAAGATGGGCGGCGTGGTCGAGGTCAACACCTTCAAGGCCGCGCAGCCGGGACTACACGGACAACTTGCGCTTTCCGGCGGCAGCTTCGAGACAGCCGGAATCGACACCGAGGATCAATACTCCTGGAAGAAAAATACCTTCGGCGTGAGCGCCTCCGGAAACATGACAAATCATTATCTAAATCCGGTGGTGCCGCAGAATTATACGAATACGGGCACTACCGGAAGCTTTGCGATGAACTACGAGCGGGACCTCACGCAGAAAGACCGTTTGAGCCTGGTCGTCCGACATTCACTGTCGCGTTACCAGATCCCGAACGAACTGGTGCAGCAAAATGGCGGGCTGGTGCCGAACGCCGACGACACCGGCTTTGTGCCCATCACCGGGGGACAGCGACAGAATGGTGACAACTTTGAAACCATGGGGAGTGTTTCCTATCAGCACGTGTTTTCATCCGACGCGATCGGATGGTTGCGGGGAATGGTCCGCGATAACTCCAGCGACTTAACTTCCAACCCCTTGTCCTGGCCGGTGATTGCCTTCCAGCATAATGACTTCAAGGAGGGATATTTCAGCGGGAGTGTCGCGGTTCATCACGGCAGGCATGAGTGGAAGGCGGGCGTCGAATCCGACAACTTCTTCCTGCACGAAAACTTCAGTGACGTAATCCCCGACTGCGCCGCTTCAGGCCCGCAATGCCCGATTACGTTAGGCATCTTCGACCCTGGCACGCCGACGAGTTTTGCATATAGCGGCAGCCGTCCGGATCTCGAGCAATCGGCCTATGTGCAGGATGCTATCCGGCTCGGCAACTGGACGGTGAACGCGGGACTCAGGTGGGATCACTACCAGTTGCTGGTGAACCAGAATGCTGTGAGTCCACGCCTTTCGGTATCGCGCTATTTCCCCTCCACCGGGGTCAATCTTCACGCCTCCTACGACCGGATCTTCCAAACGCCGTCGTTCGAGAACATCCTTTTATCGAGTTCTACATCGGTGCAGTCTCTGAACCCCAGCTTTTTGCGGTTGCCGGTCGAGCCTTCTCACGGCAATTATTATGAGGTTGGGTTGTCGAAGGCATTCTTAGAGAAACTCCGGCTGGACGCGAACTACTTTCGCCGGGACATGAACAACTTCGCCGACGATGATCAGATGCTGAGCACTGCGGTCAGCTTTCCCATCGCCTTCCGTAAGGCCATAATTAACGGGGCAGAGGCAAAGCTGGAGGTTCTGCACTGGGGACGGTTCTCGGGTTTCCTCAGTTACTCCTACGCCGTGGGGAACGTATGGCTCCCGGTAACAGGTGGTCTGTTTCTGGGTCAGGAGGCGGTCGACGCCACGACTCAGCTAACAGGACATTTTCCCGACTCGCAGGACCAGCGGAACACGGTTCGCGCCCGCGTACGCTATCAGATCGCCTCGCGATTGTGGGCGGCCGTGGGAGGCGAGTACGGCAGCGGATTGCCCTTTGATTTCCAAGGCACATATCAACTGGCCGTCCAGGAATACGGCCAGGGGGTTGTGGACCGACTCAATTTCGATCGCGGGCGCGTGAGTCCCCTGCTTTCGATCAATGCTTCGCTGGGCGCCGACCTATACAAGAAAGAAAATCGTACGGTGCGGTTCCAGGCCGACGTTCAGAACCTGAACAATCGGCTCAACGTGCTTGACTTCGGAGGTCTGTTCTCCGGCAATGCAATCGCGCCTCCGCGAAGCTACGCCCTTCGCCTGGTAACGAATTTCTAAGGCGGAGCCGTAGTAGAGCAAGGCGGGGAATGTGC
This sequence comes from uncultured Acidobacteriota bacterium, assembly GCA_963738165.1. Lineage (GTDB taxonomy): Bacteria > Acidobacteriota > Terriglobia > Terriglobales > Acidobacteriaceae > TOLSYN. The sequence goes on along the minus strand of CAVTVE010000011.1, from coordinate 591 downwards.
GAGAACCGTGCCTTGCTCAAGAAAGTTACATGAAAAACGAAGGCTGGCTTTACCGACTCTTTCCGCCCGAGCAGCCCCGGTCCATTCCGTATGGCCGACTGTATAAGATCACGCTGCGAACGGCACACCTGATGGCGACTAGTGTGCTGGTTGGCGGCCATGCTTTTGGCGCTCCGGTCAGCACACTCAGGCCGCTGCTATACGTGGCGCTGGCGACCGGCTTGGGTATGATTTTTCTCGAGGCCTTTCCCAGTTTGCACTTCGTCTTTGAGGGCTGGGGGCTGCTTCTTCTCGGCAAACTGGGGTTGCTGTGCTGCATACCGTTTGCGTGGAAGGAGCGGCTCCCGCTCCTGCTTGCGGTTGTGGCGCTCGCCTCCATCGGCTCTCATATGCCTGCGAGGTTCCGGCATTACTCGATGCTGTATCGAAGAGTCATCTAGGCGTGTGAACGCCATGCAATCAGACGGTGCGAGCACAAGTGCAAGCAGCGGCGCCGTCCCAAGATGGTAAAGGTGCGGTACACTGAGAAACGAGCCCGCATCCCTAACGCGGAGGGTTGTGTGAGCGGTTGAAACAGGCGGTCTTGAAAAC
>CAVTVE010000010.1:0-378277 GCA_963738165.1 uncultured Acidobacteriota bacterium | reverse complement strand
TAGTGCGCCACGAATTTCTTCGCCGGCAAAAGTTCTACAAGTAATCTGAATTTCTGAAATATCCAAACGCGACCTGCGCCGCGCCAGCGCCTCTAGCGCCGTACCCTGCTCCACTGTTGTAACAAACCAGATCGCGGCTTGCAAGCCTCGCATGTGCAAAACTTTTGCACAATCGCGGTCACCCCGCTAAACATAAGGCGAAATCGTTGATCTTTTTCTCGGCGTATCCGCGCATTTTTGGCATTGGCCGACCTTGTCATAGCACCACTGGCGGTATCGGTTACGGAATTTTGGGAAGATCGCGGTTCAGTTCAAGATCGATCTTTTTCTCATGCCGCAGCCGGAATGGCCTGGAATACGTGATCAGCCCAAAAGCCCCCATCGATAGCAGGAGCAGAAAGCTGCTCAAGCCCAGGAGCACCTTGGAAGCTTTCGTCTGCGACACACGATTCAGAATTGCCGCATTGGCCGGGGTCATGGCGAGCGCCAGCGCCAGAGTCAGAACTCCCAGAGACGCAAGCAAGGAGGTCACATTCTTGGCCCAGCGTCCACGGGCGGAATAATCGGCGAAGAGCGTGAATCCGTAGATCACCAGGCCGGCGATCAGCAGAAAATTGGCGGTGTCCGTGATTGTGTCTGTCAATCTCGCCCCCTTTCGAATTAGAGGTCGGAGCTGCTCACCGAGTTGTGCCGCGAACCCCCTGCCGGAAAGCCGCATCAAGTACGCTATTCGGAGACTCTGCCATGAACCCGCCCGCTGCATGGACCACGTCACAGCCTAACCCCTTCGACCGCCCTCTCGACCGTGATCTCGGCTTTGGCAGCCTTGCCCTGCGGCCGCACTATCGTCTTCTCAACCCAGACGGATCGTTCAACGTACGTCGGCTGCACGAAGGATGGCTCGACAAGCTGTTCGGCTATCACGTCCTCGTCAACCTGAGCTGGATGAGATTCTTTGCCCTCTTCGGACTCTGGTACATGGCCATCAATGCTTTGTTCGCGCTCGGCTATCTCGCGCTTGGTCCCGGCGCACTGCAGGGCTCCTTTGAAGGCCCACTGTTCTGGCGCGCCTTTTTCTTCAGCATTCATACGTTCGCCACCGTCGGGTACGGAAACATTGTGCCCGCCACCTTCCTGGCCAATGTGCTTGTGGCGCTGCAGACCTTGATCAGCCTGCTCTCTCTTGCGGTCGCCACCGGATTGGTATTCTCCCGCTTCTCACGGCCCAACGCCCGCCTGCTCTACAGCCGCGCGGCCCTCGTCGCGCCTTACCAGGATCGGACCAGCTTTCAGTTTCGCATCGTCAACGCGCGGCGCACTCAGTTACTCAACGTCCAGGCGCTGGTGATACACAGCAGGTTTGAGAAAGTAGACGGGACACGGGTGCGACGCTTCTACAGCTTGGAACTGGAGCGGACCTTCGTCGCCGTTTTCCCCGCAAACTGGACCGTTGTTCACCCGATCTCGCCGCAGAGCCCAATTTTTGGCTGGACCAAGGAACGACTGCAGGAAGCTGAAGCGGAATTTCTCGTACTTATCAACGCTGTGGACGAAACCTACTCCCAAACCGTGTACAGCCGATCCTCCTACTCGGCGCAGCAGTTGGAGTGGGGACGCAAATTTGCCATTATGTTTTTTGAAGAAGGCAGCCAAGCCGTGCTCGATCTGGAACGACTCAACGAGACCGTTGCAGCGCCTCTGCCTATCGCAGCCTGACACAAAAACCGCGGTCGATAGGCCGTGATTGGTTTTAGTATTCTTTTAGTATTCAAAGCACTCCACCTTCCAGCGCTCGTATACCTTTGCCTGTACAAAGAGCGAGTACACCTCAGCGTCGATCTCACCCCCGCGCGCCATCTGCTCTAGAATCCTCAAAGCTCCTTCGACAGAAACCGATTGCTTGTAGGGGCGATCAGCGGCGGCCAGCGCGTCAAAAACATCGGCCAGCGCCATCAGCCGGGTCTGTATCCGGATCTCCTCCGCCTGCAGTTTGCCCGGATATCCCCGGCCATTCAGTTTTTCGTGGTGGCCGCGCGCGATCTCTGGAATGTTGCGGATCTCCCTCGTCCACGGAATCTGCTTGAGAAAATTGTAGGTGTGATCCACGTGCGACTCCACCTCCGCGCGCTCGCTCTCATCCAGCGAGCCCTTCCGGATCGAAAGCAGGCGTGCCTCTTCCGGAGTCAGCAGCGGGCGTAACGCGCCATTCAAGTCGAGGAATTTCCTTTCAGCAATCTGGCTCAACATTTCAAACGTCCCCTCCGGCAGCACCGAAGGTTCATTGGACACGCGGATGAAATTCATGAAGCGATCCAGCTCCTTCAGTTCCTCCTCCAGTTCGCGCTCAAACCGGGGCAACTGCTTCGCATATTCTCCCTTCCCGTTCTCCAGCAGGTACCGCAGCTTTCGCTCGCCGCTCTCAGCCTGCAATGTGCGGCGTACGAAATCAAAGCGGCTCCGTATCACCTCCATCTGTGCCGGATACAGCTTCCGCGCCTTGGTCAGCACATCTTCTCGTACGCCAACCTTGCCGAAATCGTGCAGCAGCGAAGCATAGCGAATCTCCTTCATCTCCGAGCGCGTGAACTTCACGTCGGGGAAATAGGTGGAATCGCGATCCACCGCCTCGGCCAGCGCAACCGTCAGATTCGCCACTCGGAACGAGTGTCCGGAGGTGGCTGGGTCTCGTTGTTCAATCGCGCTGATCGAGGCTTTTACGAACCCTTCGAAGAGCCGGTGAATGTTCTCGTAAAGATGGCTGTTTTCATACGCCACCGCGGCTTGGCTCGCAAGCGAACTGACGATCTCCATCTGCCGGGTCGAAAACGGAACCACCTCGCGCTCAATGTCCTCCGGCGTGTTCAGACGCGCGCGCCAGTTGTGCTTGGCGTTGATCAGTTGCACCACTCCCACGATGTCGTTCTTCGGATTCATCATCGCCACCGCAAGAATCGATTTCGTGCGATATCCCGAGTCGATGTCAAACTGTTTATTGATCGCGTACGGAACCCAGCTCTCCAGTTCGTACGCATCTTCGATCATCACCACCGTTCCGTGCTGCGCCACATAACCCGCGATCGAGCTTTCGCTGATGGGCAGTACCACTTCACGAAACGGCACATCCACGGTATCGTTTTGCGCCATCTTGAAGCGCAGAATCTTTTTTGTCTGGCGGTGATCACGAACCAACCCTTGCTCTTCCTCCGCCTCCTGCTCCTCCACCAGGTACAACGAACCAGCGTCGGCTCGCGTGATCTGGCGACACTTGGTCAGAATTAATTCCAGCAGTTCGCGCGTCTCATGTTCTGCGCTCAGTGCCGCGCCAATGTTGTTCAGCTCGTAAATTTCCGAGTTTGCCAGGGCGAGTTTATCGTTGGCTTCACGCCGCGTCTGCACCAGATGCATGTGGTCGACAGCATTGTCGAACATCCGCTCCAGCAGCGGGGCGGGAGTATTGCTGGGAAGATAGGCAAAGACCGAACCGTCGAGTCTTGGATCGCGAGAGACGCTCGTCGGCAAGCATAATCACACGGATATTCGGCGCACGCAAATTCCTCAGGTGTTCGGCCAACAGCGCCTGATCCGCCAGCACGAAGACCGCCTCTCCGTCCGGCCGCTTTGAGTCCAGTGACTCGAAGCTGGCGTGATGAATGCGCCTGCACTGCTTCACCGCGGTGCACGCCGCCAAATCGGTTTCAAAATAAATGGCGCTTGGCAGTCTGCGGCTGCGGACGGGCGGGACACATGGGTTGGTAGTGGCCATCGGTAGATCCTGGGCGCGCGAAAAGATCATGGATGCGCGATGCTTTGAATGCTGATACTGCGAATCATAGCCGATGAAAGGAATGCTGGCCAGAGCACAAAAGGACACAGCACGTGCCTGCATTCGCGCCCCGTTCGCCTCAAAACCTTCAGGCTACAAAACCGACGCAACGGCCGACACTGAGGCGACGGCGGCGACGATGATCCAGGGAGCAACCTTCCAGCGAACCATCAGCAACAACGCAGCCACAGCCACTCCCACATCGTAGACCGAGTGAACCGCACTGCTGCACACTGGCCGGATGAATGCACTGATCAGGACTCCAACAACGGCGGCATTTACCCCGCGCAAGGTGGCCTGAATCTTTGGCCTCTGGCGCAGACCGTTCCAGAAGGGCAGTACGGCCACGATGATAAGAAGGCCCGGCAGAAAAATCGCTACCAGCGACACCGCCGAGAGAGCAACCGGATGCAATTCCGGCTGAATGACCGCCCCGAGGTACGCTGAGAAGGTGAACAGTGGGCCGGGTAAAGCCTGGGCAGCGCCGTATCCGGCGAGAAAGCTCGACTGATCCACCCAGCCCCGCGCGACCACCGCATTTTCGAGTAGCGGAAGCACCACATGGCCTCCGCCAAACACCAGGGCTCCGGAGTGATAAAAGGCGCTGAACACCGCCAGCCCCTGCGAAAATCCGCTCTGTGATGAAAAACCCTGTGTCCACGAGCCAGGCACGCCAGTTCCTTCGTCTGGTCCGGAGAATGTAACCATGGGCGGCAAGAGCAAGAGAGCGAGGAAAGTAGCCGCGGCGAGTGCTCCAGCTAGCTTCGGCAATCCAAAGTGCAGTCGCCCAGGCGCTGGCTGTGGCGGGTACGGCAGCAATAGGCCACACAGCGCTCCCGCCGCAATTGCCAGCACCGTGCTGCTGGCCGGCGGAGCCAGAAATGCTATCGCTGCCGCGATCAGCGCAATTCCCATCCGGGGCGCATCGGGCGCTAACGATTTCCGCATGGAGAGAATTGCATGCGCCACCACGGCGACGGCTACCAGCTGCAGGCCATGCAGGGCTCCGGCGCCCACCTTGCTGGTGAATAGCGTGCTTCTTCCCATCGCGAAGGCGAGCATCAGTAACGCCGAAGGCATCGTAAAGCCAACCCAGGCCGCAACTCCGCCAGCCCATCCTGCGCGCAACAAGCCCAGCGCAAAGCCAACCTGGCTGCTCGCCGGCCCCGGCATAGACTGTGCCAGCCCCACCAGTTCCGCAAAGGTCTCCTCCTCGCACCAGTGGCGGCGCTCCACGAACTCCGCATGGAAGTAGCCGAGATGCGCAATCGGGCCGCCGAATGAATAACAGCCCAGCCGCAGGAAAGCCAGCAGCACTTCCCGGATGCTGCCGCTTCCTGCAACAAAGGCCGGCTTGACGGATCGTTCATGCTTTGCAAAGTCCATTGTCTTTGGCGTACGCCATCGTACGCTGCTCGGGCACGATGTGCGACCTGGAAGTGAAAGAGCAGCTTTCAAGGTCAGAATTGTTCCTGGAGTCCTGGCAAGGGCGGGTCACTTTACCCCGGAAGCGCGCATCTTAGTGCCAAGAATCACTTTGTTTGGTCCGAGGCTGACATGAAAAAGCTATGGATCGTGCTGGGTTGTCTGGTCGCGGTAGTTGTGGCTGCGTTGGTAGTGTTGCCGCGCCTGTTGGACGTAAACCGCTATCGCGACCGCATACAGTCGGAGTTGCAGACACGGTTAGGCCGCACAGTGCAGCTGGGCCAGATGAACCTCGGACTGTTTCCCCCTACCTTCAAGGTACAAAACGCGGTCATCGGAGAAGACCCGAAGTTCGACTCCGGAATGCCATTTGCGCAGACGGCAGAGCTGGACATTCTCCTCAAGCTAGAGCCTCTCCTGCACAGGGAAGTACAGGTCGACAGCCTGCGATTGGTGCGTCCGCAGGTCGAGCTGATTCGTGCGGCCGATGGGGCGTGGAACTTCTCGTCGATTGGCACTCATCACGAGCAGCAAGCGAAGAACGCGCAGCCGAGTAAGCCTCTGGAATTGGACCGTCTCCAGATTGACGATGGCTCGGTAGCGGTCACCGATCACGAAAAGAAACAGCCGCGCATGGAGTACAGCCACATTGACCTGACGCTGAAGGATTACGCGCCAGGTAAACCATTCAACATTGCGACGAGCGCTCACCTTCCCGGCGGCGGCAAGCAGGATGTCAAGCTCGACGGGCGTGGCGGGCCAATTAACGACGCGACGCTCGTGAGCACTCCGTTTGACGGGACTCTGCAACTGAACCAGGTAGCATTGGGCTCGATCAAGCAGTATCTGAACTCGAAGGCATTGGCCGGGACCGACGCAAACGTCAGCGGAAATCTGCACTTCAAGAATGAGGGAGGCAAGGTTTCCACTAACGGCAAGCTTCGCATGGACAACGTGGTGGCGCGTGGCAAACCCCTGGGCTTCCCAATTGAGTTGAATTTGAACGCGAACGACAACCTGAACGCTGACGTCGTTGCGGTGAGCAATACGCTGTTGAAGGTGGGCTCGTCGCAGTTCGTAATCAACGGCACGGTAAATGGGAAAAGCACTCCGCCACTGGCCGATCTCAAACTGAATACGCAGAACACATCGCTGGCCGAGCTCGTGAAGCTTGCAGATGCGTTTGGCGCGACAATCAGCCCCAATGTGCAACCAAGCGGACTCTTGACTGCGGACCTCACGGCGAAGGGTCCGCTGAGCGGTCCGGGGGTGGCGGGGACCCTCAAAACGACGCAGTTGAAGGTGAGCGGCGTGACGGCCAACAGCCTGCTGATCACGTTGAATTTAGCTCCTCCGCCTCCGGACGCCGACCCGGTAAAGACATTGACCGGTAAAGTGTCCGTCAACATGACAGACGGCGAACTGACCGGCGTCGATATGGCTCAGAAATTGGGCGAGATTGGAAAGTTTACCGGGACCACCAAGGCCGCACAGGGGGCTACCCATTTCGATTCCCTCACGGGGGACTTTGATCTGAAGAATGGAGTAGCTTCGACCAACGACCTCAAGGCTCTGACCGACGCAGGAACCATAGCCGCAACCGGAACCGCTTCCCTGGCCAACCAGGAGCTGAATATGAGAGCGACTGCGGTGCTCTCCAAGGCCAGTTCGCAGCAGGTGGGCGGAAGCTCCATCGGCGGGATGATGACGACAGCGATGGCAAACAACAACGGCGAGATCGTGATTCCAGTCATCGTGACCGGAACGATTTCGAGCCCAAAGGTTGAGCCCGACCTGAATGCGATGGCACAGATGCGAATGAAAGGCTTGCTGCCCAGTTTTAGCAATCCAGGACAGCTTACGCAGGGCGTGCTGGCGGGTGTACATGGCGGCCCCAGCAGCGTGCTGAACACGCTGACGGGAAAGAGCACTCCGGGAGCGGCCTCCAGCAACCAGCAGCAGCAGAACGGAAATGCGGTGCAAAACGCAATCGGCGGATTGGGAGGACTGTTCGGAGGAAAGAAGAGTCCGCAAAAATAGCGCTTTGCCCACCTCCGCATTACCTTGGCGAATGTGGCTGGTGTGACCAATTCGCCTTTTTGATGGCCCACATCCGCCTCCTTTGGCAAATGTGGGAAGTTCACTTGGCGTGGGGCTCCATGGCGAGTTACCATGTCCAAATTAGACGCGCAAGCACTGCAAATCCCCGTAAGCGGAAGAAACACTTCCGTTGAGCGGCGCGCCTTTGGAGAAATCATCGCCATGAAAAATCAAGCCCCGAACAAGACCGCGGGTTGGACAAACACACAGGTTTATACCGCAATCGTGGTAGTGCTCATACTCGGCGGCATCGGCGGCTATCTTCTGCATACATCCGGAACCCCGGCCGAGAGTGCGAGCACAACTTCCATGTCCAACCAAGGCCTGCCGCCTTCGGCCATTGCTAGCGCAGCGCAGCAAACGCTGGACGCCCAGACCAAGCCGCTGCAGCAGCGCCTGGATGCAAATCCGAAGGACGTGGCGGCGCTGGTCGAGCTGGGCAACATTTACTTTGACGGCTCTCAGTGGCCGGCGGCAATCGACTACTACACCCGCGCCCTCAATGAAACGCCGAAGAATCCCGACGTGCGCACCGATATGGGCATCGCCTATTTCTATTCCGGTAACCCGGATCGCGCCCTTAAGGAGTTTGATCAGGCACTGAAGGACGATCCGCGCCACGCGCAGACGCTATTCAACGTGGGCATCGTCAAGATGAATGGAAAAAATGATCCCAAGGGCGCCATCGCCGCATGGGAGTCGCTGCTGAAGATTGATCCCGCGTACCGCGATCGGGCCAAGGTGGAGAGTCTGATGGCCGAAGCAAAATCGAAAGTAAAATAGAGCCTGAGTCTCATGGCATGAATCAAAAGCTCCCGGAAAACGGGAGCTTTTTCGTTTGCAGCAGAACGGACACCGAAATCTTGCCTCCATGCACGGCATACCTGATGTCGCATTCAGGGAGCCGCGTTCAGGAGGCTGCCACCGTCCTGCTCATCGGGAGTGAGTGGGCGGCGGGTTTGCTCACGAGCGGCTTACCTACCGGCAAAACATCTCTGCCAAATACCTGGGCAAAGATGGCGTGCGCCATCATGTACAGGGCCAACAGAGCGCAAACAATCAGGTCGATCGCTGTGATCCGCAGCGCCGACTTCATTCCCAGCAGGAAAACCAAATCAAGCCCCATAAATCCCAGCAGCAACGTCAAGAACGTGAAAGTCATGGTGAGATGAACCGCAAGCGAACCAATCAGCATAATGGCCGTGTAGACGGTGTACGCCAACATAAAGTAGCCGATGTCGGTGGCGCCGATCTTGAGTGGCCCGGCGATGACTGAGTTCGGCAATCCCTGTAGATCCAATATCAAAAAGATGAAAGCAAGCGCGAGCCAAAACGCTCCATACGCGGTAAAGGCGCTGTAGCCGAAGTTGTTGCCCGCCTTGAACTCCTGGAAGCCGGCAATCAATTGTGCACCGCCACCAAACATCAACGCGGTGCAGAAAACAACTCCACTGCCACACCACCCAAGGTTATGAAATTGCAATAACAATGTGGTAATTCCGAACCCGGCCAACCCAACAACTCCCGGATTGCCCCGAATTTGTGGATCCATCGGCGTCTCTCCTGTTGCAGCTTTTAAGAAAGCGAATTGAACCAGAAAGCGCCAGGCGGTCCTGCCATCTGAATGTGATCCGGCAACGGCCCGGCCCGCTCGGCGGCATCGATAATCCTCCAAAACGTCATACCATGCCGTGATATGCGTCACGGCATCTGGGCAGTCAGTCACGCCGTCGATCCGCTTTTTGTAACCAAGGCGGGAACGCCATCAGGCGTAGCGTATCCACTTCAGAATCTCCGCCAGCCTCAGGCGCTTACCGTACATCAAAATGCCAACCCGATAGATGCGCGAGGTGAGCCACACCAGCCCGTAAAGCGAGGCCAGGCTGATGGCGATCGAAGCTGCGATCTGCCATACCGGCGGCATGCTAACCGCCACCCGCACATACATCAGAATCGGCGAGGTAAGTGGGAACATCGATAGCCAGAAGGCAAGTGGCGTATTGGGATCGCGGATGATGGCAGCGGCAAACACCATGCAGAGCACGAGCGGCAGCGTAACTGGGAACTGCAATTGTTGCGCCTCCTCATCGCTGTTGACGAGGGCTCCAATTGCCGCGTACAGGCAGGCATATGTGGCGTAGCCGATGATGAAAAACACCGGAAAGAGCACCAATGAGGTGGTCGAGATATGGGCGTCCTTCATATTCTCTCCCACAAGGCCGTGACCTATCGCAAAACTGCCGCTGCCCAGGATGCCCGCTACGACGCCCCATATCCCGATCTGGGTCAGCCCCACAGCTCCCACTCCGATGATTTTACCGGCCATCAACTGCATCGGGGTCACGCTTCCCAGCAATACCTCCACCACCCGCGAGCTTTTCTCCTCTATCACCGAACGCATGACATAGAGACCGTAAATAAGTACGGTCGCGTAGATCGCCCCCAGTAGAAGATAGGGTAAAAAGACCGCACCCAATCCGTTGGACCGGCTCGCTCCCTGCCGGTCGACGTGTACCGAATCCAGCGCCACCGGGCCGAGTAGAGTTTTCGCCTCTTCGGTCGAGAAGCCATGCTCCGCCAGTTGGCCTTCGCTGATCGCGAAGCGTAGCGCGCGGCTTACCAGCGAAGCTTCGATGAAGTCGCCGGCATTCCGGGAATAATAAGTTCCTTGGCGCGTCCTGGCCGCATCGGGCTCAATCCAAGCGAAGCCGTCGAGATCGCCATCGCGGACTCGCTTGATGAGCTGCTGGCGCAATGCCTCCGTGGGCGCGGTTTGAACACTGACTTCGAACTCCGGTTTCTCTGATTTCTTCCGGTCCGTTTGCAAGACCCCGTCGTCCACCGAGGCTCGCGAGGCCGAGAGCTCATTCTTCATTGCGTTCGCGAGGGTGCTGTCGGCCGCGACGATCACAATGCTCCTGGCACCCCCGCTCTGCATCATCAGTTTGCTTGGCAGCACCACCACCGCACTCACCAGCAGCGGCATAAGCACGGTAAAGATCACGAATGCCTTAGTGCGAACGCGGACGATGTACTCGCGCTGGATGATCAGCAAAACCTTACGCACCACTGATCACCACCTTGTTCGTGGCCTGGGTCGATCCCTGGGGCGCTCCCACCGTGTCGATGAAGATTTCCTCCAGCGAAGGCTCCATCACCTCAAATTTGAGAATCTTCGCGCTGCGCATGGCAACTTCCAGAAGATGCTGGGGATCGGCGCCCGGGGCAAGCCGCAGCTCAACGTAATTGCCAAAATCATTCGAGCTCGCAACCAGAGTGCGGTCACCCAGCAGCGGCAGTTCGCCTTCGTACTCAAGTTGAACACTGCTTCGTCCGTAGCTGGCCTTAATCTCCCGCAGCCCTCCCAGCAGAACGCTACGGCCATGATTGATCAGGCAGATCGAATCGCAGAGGCGCTCGACGGTGTCCATGCGATGGGTCGAAAACAGAATTGTCTTCCCTTGCTTCTTCAGCTCCAGCAGCGCATCCTTAAGCAAAAGCGAGCTGGTCGGGTCCAGGCCGCTAAAGGGCTCGTCAAGAATCATGAACTCCGGATCATGGATCACCGAGGCAATAAACTGCACCTTCTGCTGCATTCCTTTAGAGAGCTCCTCGATATGGGAGTGGCTCCAGCTCCCAAGTTCCAGCCGCTCCAGCCACTGATGTCCACGGCGGCGCGCCTCCGCAGCGCTGACCCCCTTCAGCCGCGCGAAGAACACCAGGTTCTCCATAATCCTCATCTTTTTATAGAGGCCGCGCTCTTCCGGCAGATATCCAACCCGGTCCAGCAGGCGGCGGCTCAGCGGCTCTCCAAAGACCCGTACCGCCCCGCTGTCCGGAACCATGATGCCGATCATCATGCGGATGGAGCTGGTTTTACCCGCGCCGTTCGGGCCAAGCAGGCCGAAGATTTCTCCCTGGGGAATTTTGAAGCTAAGCTTATCGACCGCAACAAATTCGTCGAATGCTTTGCTGACGCGGTCCAGTTCCAGCGTGGAAGCCATGCATATCCTGTGACACGTGTGTGAGTCGAACCAAATGAACTCCGCAGCTATTGTGCTTAACCGCCTTGAGATTTTCAATGCGCCTACAGGTACACCCCTCAGCGGCGGCGATCCCGGCCGCCTTCGTTGACCTGCACGGTTGCCGACTGATAACATCAGGTTCCTCAACCAGTTCTCCATCAGCGAAGGAAACCTCCCGTGCGTTATACCCGTCATGAGTTGAAACAGGATAAGTTTGCCGCCACTGCTGCGGAAGCCGTACATGAAGTTGTCGAGCATCGCTCCGCGATCATCAGGATTGTTGCCATCCTTGTCGTCGTGGCGCTGCTGGCCGGTGGCATCGCCTGGTACGTGAACTCGCGCAGCGAACAGGCGACAGACGCGCTGGGACGCGCGCTGGTGATCTACAACGCTCCGGTTGTTCCTCCGGGCACGCCCCACCCAGAGACGATGACCACCTTCAATACCGAACAGGAGCGCCTCATCGCCGCCAAAAACGCCTTCTACGCCATTAGTGACCAGTACGGCTGGACGGAATCGGGACAGTACGCCCGCTACCTCGCCGGACTGACCGAAAAGGAATTGGGGAATGATAAGGTCGCCGAGGATCAACTTCGTGCCCTCAGCAACAGCCGCCGCAAGGAATTGGCCGCACTCTCCAAATACGCGCTGGCCTCCGTCTATCGTGCGGAGAAGCGCGATACCGATGCCATCAATCTTTTGCAGACGCTCATCGAGAAACCCACAGCCAGCGTGCCAAAGCCCAATGCGCAATTCGCTCTCGCCGATATCTATATCTCTGAACAGCAGCCCGATAAAGCCAAGGTCGTCTATGACCAGATCGCCAAGGATAATCCAAAAAACGAGATTGGACAGATGGCAAAGTCGCACCTTGACGAGTTGAAGCAATAATTCGGCAATCCGAAACCAAAGCTCACCTACCCCGGACTCTTCGTCCGGGGATTCTTTTGCCGCCTGCACCCGCCCCGCGTTCTTGTTCGCCAATGCCTCTCCACAGAACACGACCGCGAGTCGCGGCAAACCTTGGCCGCGGCGGCGCATCTGTGCAAAGGTCCGCCACCAACACGGGCGGCACCTGCCATGAAAGCAAATAGCCGAGGCGACAAATCCCGGCGGGACAAACCGCCTGCGGCGGTCCATGATCGAAAAGGAGGAGCACAATGAAGAGTTTTTTGTTTGGGCTTGGGCTTGGGATTGGGCTAGGAGTGCTTTTTGCCCCGATGAGCGGAGAAGACACCCGGGAGAACCTAAGCGAGCGCGCCAGTGAGCTGGCCAGTTCGGCAAGGGAGAGCTATTCTCAGGGGCGCGAACGCGTGCAGCGCGGAGTGGAGCAGGTAAAGTCGACCACCGGACGCGCTATAGACCAGTTGCGTACCGGAACCGGCCCGAACATTTAACAACTGTAAGGATGCCTGCCTCTGGCGGGCATCCTCACAGTTTCCCCATTCGGACATGTACCATCGTCAGCAGAACGAGACGTAAAGTACAAGTTGACCATGTCCGAATTCCTGCTATAGTAAGTACTCCCTCCCCGGGATGCTGCGTCTGGCCGTTCCAAAGATGGCCGGGTGCTGCTGCGTGTTTCAGCGGCAGTTCACCTGCTTAATTAACTTCGGAGTTCTTTATGCAGGAACGTGGATTTTCTCTGATCGAACTGCTCATTGTTGTCGCGATCATTCTGGTCATCTCCTCGATCGCGATTCCGAGCCTTCTGCACAGCAAGATCGCGGCCAATGAATCCTCGGCCGTTTATTCGATTCGGACGATCAACACCGCGCAGGTGACCTATGCGTCAACCTATCCCACCTCCGGCTACGCCGATTCGCTAAGCAAACTGGCTGCATCGACATCCACGACAGCGGTCGACGCAAACAACGCCGGAATCCTGGACTGGGTCCTCGGCTGCAGCACCGTGGTCTGCCAAAAAAGTGGCTACAATTTTCAGATCACCGGAGCATCCGGCTCTCCCGTCAGCGCCTACACCGTCTGGGGGACACCGATCACGATCGGAACCACAGGGAATCGCGGATTTTGTTCCGACAATATGAATCCGATCACGTTTGATCCCGCGGGCGGCACCAGTTGCACCCAGCCCCTGGAATAGAACCTTGAACTGACGCCGGCAATCATAGCCCAGGTTGACTTTCGCGCTTCGGGTTCTTAGCTTGTAGCTAGGCCCATGTCCACTTCACTCTTTAACGCTCAACCTTTTGACGAAGCCAAAGCACGGCGTCGGCGCATTTGGATTGCCGGCACAATCGTTGTGGTTATCGCGATTGCCGCTGTACTGTGGTTGAACCGCTACTGGCCCGAGGAGCACCGCGTCGATCACTTTTTCGCGCAGTTGCAGGCGAAGAACTTCGAGGGCGCATACGCCACTTGGATGAACGATCCGGACTGGAAACAGCACCCGGACCGGTACAAACGTTACAATTTTAATGCGTTTTACCAGGACTGGGGACCTGGGGGGGAGTGGGGGCCGGTGAACAGCTACAAGATCGTGGCCGCACAAAAGCCCCGCCCTGGCGCCAGCGGAGTCGTGATCGGCGTCCGCGTCAACGAACGAAAACAGCTTTGCTCAGTACGGGTGGAATTTAAAGATAAGACCCTGGGATTCTCTCCCGACGAGATGGTGGAATAGCCGCTTCTGCTCGTCGACATCACAGCCTGCCGCAGCCCGGGTTGGGTGGCGTTTAGAGGCACCGCGCCTAGATTGAGGAGTGGGCTTTGGCCTTGTGCAGCGTAGCTTCGTTTTCGACGTTCAAACAGTCCTGGGCTTTGTCAATCTGGCGGAGCAGGCCGGTCAGTACCGCGCCCGGGCCAGCCTCCAGAAACTGCGTGGCTCCCTGTGCGATTAGCGCGTGCATGGAAGCTTCCCACTGTACGGTGCCGGTTACCTGCCGAATCAATGTATCGCGTGATCTCGCGGCATCGCAGACCAGCGATGCTTCAATATTGCACATCACCGGAATCTCCGGATTGTTGAACGACATCGCCTTTAGATCGGCCGCCAGGCGATCCTGCGCCGGTTGCATCAGCGAGCAATGAAAGGGTGCACTGACCGGAAGCATCACCGCACGCTTGGCGCCATGGTGTTTGCACAATTCGGCTGCGCGCTCCACCGCCGCCTTTGAGCCGCTGATCACCACCTGGCCCGGCGAATTGATATTTGCGGCCGCGCACACCTCTCCTGGGAATGCAGCCATGCCTTCAGCACAGGCAGCACGCACTTTCTCGACCGACAACATGAGAATGGCTGCCATGGCCCCAGCGCCGACCGGCACCGCCTCCTGCATGTACTTGCCGCGATTGCGAACCGTGCGAACTGCATCGGCAAACTGAATTGTGCCCGCAGCGACATGGGCGGAATATTCGCCCAGTGAGTGTCCGGCGGCAAAGCTCGGAGCAATGCCCGACTCGGCGAGCACCCGCGCCACCGCCGTCGAGACGGTCAGAATTGCCGGTTGCGTGATCTCTGTCATCCGGAGTTTTTCATCCGGCCCCTCATAGCAGATCGTGCTGAGCGAATAACCCAGGGCATCGTCCGCCTCCTCGAAGGTGCGGCGGGCAACAATGTGGTTGGAGGCAAGTTCTTTGCCCATGCCCACGACCTGTGAGCCCTGGCCGGGGAAGAGCAATACGAGTCCGGGAATGCGCTGTGCCATCAATGGCTCCGTGCAAAAGTTCTGGTTCTGCCTGTAACGCGATTCACGATCACAGCTTGACGCTCACAAACGCTCGACTTTTTCGGTCGCGCCGGTGCGCACACCGGCTGCGCGTATCTGCTCTTCGATTTTCTGATTCAGCCCCGAGCGCGCGAATTCACCCGCAACTCGAATCGCGTTCTTAATCGCATTGCTGTTGGAGGAGCCGTGAGAGACAATCGCAACGCCCTTCAGTCCGAGCAGCGGCGCGCCGCCGTACTCGGAATAATCCAGGCGCTTCTTGAAATCCTTGAAGCCTCCGCGCGCCAGCAGCGAACCGACTTGGCGTGTAATCGTGGACTGCAGCGACTCTTTTAGAATCGCGCGAATTGCCTCCACCATTCCCTCGCTGACCTTCAGCGCTACATTGCCGACAAAACCATCGCAGACGATTACGTCGGCATGTCCGTTATAAAGGTCGCGCCCTTCCACATTGCCCAGGAAGTTCAGCCCCAGCGGTTTGATCAGCTGGAGTGCATCGCGCGTAAGATCATTGCCCTTGGTCTCTTCTTCGCCCACCGAGAGTAGCCCCACCCGCGGATGGCTGGCAGTGGGAAAGCGTCCGCTGAAGATCGCGCGAAAGTAGATCTCGCCCATGATTGCGAACTGCTGAAGGTTCTGTGGCTTGCAATCCACGTTGGCGCCCACGTCCAACATGATCGTAGCGGTGTTGGCCGCCGTCGGAAAAACCGTAGCTAAAGCCGGACGATCGACGCCGGGAAGAACCCCGAGCACCATCTTGGCCGTGACCATGGCGGCGCCGGTGTTTCCGGCGGTCACGAACCCCGAGGCCTGGCCTTCCTTGACCAGGCGAAGCCCGACCCGCATTGACGAGTCGCGCTTTTGCTTCACTGCTTGCGCAGCCTTCTCGTTCATGCCGATAAATTCCGAGGCATGAACCACCTCGATCGGCAAAGCACGGGCTTCGGGATAATGAGCCAGCTCTGCGCTCACCACATCCTGCTGCCCTACCAGAAGAACTCGAACGTCAAACTGCCTTGCGGCAAGTATTGCGCCCTCAATTTCCGGCTTCGGGGCGCGGTCCGCGCCCATAGCATCGACCGCGATGGTGATTGGCATCGTTCGCGAAGCCAGGCCTAGCTGGCCTTTTCGACCTCAACGATTTCGCGGCCCTTGTAGTGGCCGCATTTAGCGCAGGCGCGGTGCGGAAGCTTGGCTTCGTGACAGTTGGGGCACTCGCTGATGGAGCGCGCGGTAAGGTGATCATGAGCGCGGCGGAGTGCCGTGCGCTGCTTGGAGTGTCGCCGTTTAGGATTTGCCATTTCGACTACCTTTCAATTTCCTGCGGCCGCGTCGGGCCGCAAACTATCGATTCGCCCGAAGGCGCTATTGCAATTTGTCTTTCAGGTCTCTCAGGGCCGCCCAACGCGGATCTGTCTTGCTCAACTCGCAACCGCATGCCTGCTCATTGCGGTTCGCCCCGCAGCTCGGGCACAAACCCTTGCAATCATAGCGGCAAAGAGTCTTGATCGGCACCGCCAGCAGAATCTGCTCCCGAAGCGAATCTTCCAGATCCATGCCTTCGCCCGAGTAGTAGCCAATCTCGGTTTCTGCCTCGTGAATCGCAACCTCGTCCGAACCTTTTTCCGCCACCAGCGGACGGTACAGAAGATCAAACGATCGCGAAACCGGAATCTCGACCGGTTCCAGACAGCGCGCACAACTGACTTCTACCCGCCCGTCCAGCTTACCCACCAGACGGATGTCATCAATCGATTCGCTCCCACCATGGTGTTCACGAATCAACTCGGCGCGCCCACTGGTTTCCAGTGAGCCAACCTGCCGCACGTCAGAGCCGAAATCGATCTCTCCGGGCTGAAACTGAAGCTCAAATTCCAGGTTCCGGAATTCCAGATCTTGAATGCGAATTTTCATGTTCCCACATGCTCCCGAAACCCAACCCGGCCGGCAACCAGCACCGCTCCACCATTAAACGACTGAGACGCAAGGAATTCGTCAGCTCCAACCACAAGCCGTATCAGCACCCTTACTCCCGGCGGGAAACGCTCCTCAGGACAGATTACAAGGATACGGGCGCACCCTCCGCGCTGTCAAACGACGGGTACTGACCTATGTCTTAGTTCTTTTCTCCTTGCGCAACGCTGCCTTGCGGTGCAGCTCGGGAAGGCGTGGCCAAGGGCTGCTCAAGGACAACGATGGTTTCGGCGATGCGATCGTGTACACATTGGCGGTTGAAATCGATGAAAAATTGCACGAATCCAAAGCCGGCTTCCAAGGTGGACGCTCCGTAGCCGAGCGCACGTTCGACCGCTTGCCACAAAGTGATCTCCGTGTTCCTGAGTGAGAGGACGCGGATGCGCACCAAACGCTTGCCCACGGTCCGGCCATTGCTCCGCCACACAGAGAGCCCCGCGTAGGCAACCAGCCAGATCAAGTCCTGAAAGTCGTGGGGATGAAAGTGTAACTCGACCTGAAGCGCGTGCTGAAAGGACTTGACTGCCAGATACTCCCGGGCAATCAGATACGGAAAAAAGATAGCGAGAACAATCGCAAAATCGATCACGAACGCTACGGCGCGTTGCCAGAACGCCGCCAGCGGCACGCCCGCCAGAGACTGAATACGAGCTGTCTCGTGGGGAAAAAAGGGGCGCGACGACGTGACCGCTGCCAGGAGTTTCATGCTCCAAAGGATCATACCCCAATTACGGGCTCACTCCCGCCTTGCGCTCCAACGCTTGAAGCCTGAAACTGTGGGCATGCTCAAAGTTGGCTTAACCGGCGGGATGGCCAGCGGTAAGACCACAATCCTGGCGATGTTCGCCGCCCTCGGCGCCCACACCTTGCGCGCCGACGCAGTGGCGCACCAGTTAATGACTCCCGGCGAACCGATGTACGACCTGATCATTGCCGCCTTCGGCAAGGGAATCCTCGAGCGCGACGGCATCATTTCGCGGCCAAAACTAGCAGCAGTGGCCTTCCCCGCCCGCATCGTGGAACTCAATGCTATCGTGCATCCTGCCGTGCTCGCCTTTGAGGACCGCTGGATGCGCGAGGTCGGTGCCATCGACCCGAAGGCCGTGGCAATCTGCGAGGCCGCGCTCCTGATCGAAGCCGGAGGCCTCGACCGCTACGACAAGCTGATCGTGGTGACCTGTACCCTGGAGCAAAAGATTCTGCGTTTTGCCGAACGCGCCGCAATCAGCCCGGACGCCGCACGCGAGGAGGTGCAGCGGCGCATGGCGGCACAGATGCCCGAAGAAGAAAAAGCCAAGCTTGCGGATTTTGTTATCGACAACAGCGGCAGCCGTGACGACGCGATGCAGCAGGTAAGCAGGATCTGGCACCAGCTGCGCCCATAGCCCGCTCCCAATATTTCGAACTACATCGTGCGCTTGAACAGCGGCACCGAAAGCGCCAGACTGACCAGACCGAACAACGTCAGGTATGCGAGGTCCTGGGTCACGGCTGGCCACGATGCCTCTTTCAGCAATGTCGCCTTCAGTCCGTGGACGGCATAGCTGAACGGGTCCATGTAGGAGATGACGCGCAACCATGGTGGAAAGGCCTGCACCGGATAAATTGCGCCGCTCGGAAAATAGAGTAGCGTGTTCAGAATGCCGAACATTGCGCGCGGCACCAGTGGGTCTTCCACACGCACCATGAGCAGAAACATCATTCCATTGAAGGCGAACGAGGTAGCGCAGACGAGCAGGAACCACTGTGCCACCCGGCTCGGCTCAAAGGACGAGCCAAGCCCCGCAATCAGCGAGCCCAGAATCGTAAGCGTGCATCCGGCCAGTATGGCTTTGAATGCACCCGCCAGGTTGAGGCCGAGAACCATCTCCAGACGGGTGATCGGCGTGACCAGATATCCTTCATGCACGCCCCGTGCTTTGTCATCGATATACAGCATGCCGCCACCGATCATCACCGAGACAAACATAGCCAGCGAGATCGCGCCGGGTAGCAGATACTTGAGATATTCGATATAGGGATAGAGTTCGACAATCTCCAGCGCAACGTCGGTTGAGATGCGCTTGGCCGTCGCCTCAGGCTGGTTCAGCGCCGTCACAAGCTCCTGCATCTTGTCTTCCAGCGAGGCAGACATAAACTGATCGCTGTTGTCTACAACCATGCCAAGCTGAGGATTTTCACCGGCATAAAAGCGGCGAGAAAACTGCGCAGGAATGATCAGCGCGCCTTCCAGTCGCCCCTGCCGCACATCTTCGCGCGCCCGCTTCTCGTCCGTGTAAGGCACGGCGACAAAAGTGCGCACATTGGCCTGCACCGAGCGGAAGGCCTCCAGGATGCGAACCGCCTGTGTACCGTGATCCTCATCGACGATTCCCACCCGCGCGTCGCGAATCTTTCCCCCAAAGGCATTGCCCAGAATGATGAGCTGCACCAGCGGAAAGATCATCGCCGTTACCATCAGTGTCGGGGAGCGGAAGAACTTGCGCATCTCGCGCTCGATAATCGCAAACATTCTGTTCATGGCCGCAACCCCGGGCGCTCCGGCATCACAAAGCCGAACGCCTTCACCTGCTCGTCACGTAGCTGCCGGCCAGTGTAGTGAACGAATACATCGTCGAGCGAGGTGTTCTGCACGGTAAGCGTTTTGATCTCCACTCCCGCCCTGACCGCAAGCTCCACCAGGCCTGTGGTGGTCTGCGAGCCCGTCGAGGTCAACATGCGATACATGTTGCCGCCCTGGTCCTGCACGCTCTCCACTCCGGGCAGCCCGTGCAGCTGCTCCAGCCACCCGGCCGGAGCGCGCACAAATTGAGCCTCCACCACATTGTTCCCCGGAACGCTCGATTTCAGCGTCATCGGCGAATCCAGCGCCACCAACTTTCCGTGATCGACGATGGCGATCCGGTCGCAGAGGCGGTCGGCTTCATCCATGTAATGCGTAGTGATCAGGATCGTGAGCTGCCGACGGCTCTTCAAGGTATTGAGCATCTCCCAGACCGCAACACGGGAGACCGGATCGAGCCCCGTAGTGGGTTCGTCGAGAAAGAAGATGCGCGGATTATGCACCAAGCCGCGCGCGATCTCAGCCCGGCGGCGCATGCCTCCCGAGAGTGTCTTCACCTGCGCCCCGCGCCACTTTACCAGATCGACGGCCTCCAGCAGTTCGTTGATATTACGCTCCCGCTCGGCGCGGGGCACGCCGTACAGCTTGGCGTAAATACTCATATTCTCTTCAACGGTCAGATCAATGTCGCTGGTCATCGCCTGCGGTATCACGCCCATCATGCGCCGAGCCGCATCGGCGTTCTCACTCACGTCATAACCGGAGATGAACGCCTTCCCGCTGGTGATCGGAATCAGCGTGGTCATCATGCGGATCAGCGTGCTCTTGCCCGCGCCATTCGGGCCTAGCAGCCCGAAGATTTCACCATCCTTCACGTCGAAGGTCACTCCCTTGACGGCCTCGAACTCACCGTATTTCTTAACGATGTTTTCGACGCCAATCGCCTGCCCTTCATGTCCGGCGTGGAAACCTTTGCTGCGGCTCAGAATACTCATGGGGCTCTTTCGTTACTTGCCGTTAAAAGGCGCTGCGGAAGCAGAACCTCGGCGGTCATACCAGGAACATAAGTCTCGCCCGGATTGTCGATAAGAAGCTTTAGCCGCACGGTACGGATATCGCGCTTCGAGCGGCTATAGTCGCGCTCGGTTGCGAAGTCTGCTTCGGCTGCCTTGGCGATGATTTTGCCTTTCACGCGTTCGCCTCCCGGCATGCGAACGTCGAGTGTGTCGCCCAGTTTTACGGCCTGCGCCTCTGTCTCCGGAATCGCCGCGTACACCCAGGTCTGGGTCAGATCCACGATCGTGACGATCGGCGTGCCGACGCTGACCACTTCGCCCTCACGCGCGGCGCGCACGCTAACGATGCCGTCAACCGGCGACACAATGTGCGTGTAGCCGAGGCGGACTTCGGCTTCGGCGAGTTTGGCGTTGGCCGAATCCTTCTGCCCCTCGGTTGCGGCAATATTGCTCCACGCCGCCGCCGCCTGATTGATCCGCGCCTGCATGGTGTTCAACGTGGCCTGTGCAGCGATCACCTGATGGCGATTGGCGCGCACCCGGGCCTGATCGGCGGCCAACGTCTGCTCGGCGCGATCGCGATCCTGCTGGCTGGCTACGCCCTGTTCAGCCAGCGCCACCGTGCGCTTGGTGTCCAGCGCCTGCTGGCGTTCATTTGCCTCGCTTTCTTCCAGCGAGGCTTGTGCCGCCTCCAGAGCGGCGGCGGCATTCTTCACCTGCGCATCTGTCTCGCCGTGCGTGCTGGCGTAAGTTTCGCTGGTTTGGCGCACCTGCGAGCGCAGACCCACAACAGTCGCGCGTGCCGAGTCGCGCTCGGCGATGAGGTCCTGATTGTCAATCTGCGCGATCAGTTCTCCGTGCTTGACGCTCTGCCCCTCGTCCACCAGCAAGCGGTCGATGCGCCCCATGACCTTGCTGCTCACGATAACCTGGTTCGCATCGACTGTCCCGATCAAAACGATTTCGGAGCTGCTGCGCTTATAGAAATAAAATCCCAGCGAGAGCAGAAACACAAAACCCAGCAAGGCGAAAACTCGATACTTAGCATTCATCGCTGACTCGCCTTCCTTCCTTGGCTGGCAACGCCGCACCCACACTCCGGAGCGCGTACTCCCCTGAGCCGCATTCCAGCACTCTCCGGCTGAGTTGCCGCTTCTGCCAGCCCGCGCGACTCGCGCGGCAGCGCCGATCTGGCGGCGGCGATCTTCTTCGCCAGCTCGATTCCATGCTTTCGGTCGCTGAACAGCGATGCGCCAACAAAGTCCAGTGATGTAGCAATGTGGCCGCGGATGCACTCAGCGGAAAACGGATCCGCGCCGCGCATTAATCGCATGATCGGCGCCGAGATGAAATAGAAGACGTTCATGGCGAAGATGGCACGCAGCACGCCCACGCCGTCCACCTTGCGGAACTCGCCGGAAGCAATGCCATCTTCGACCACCTTCAGCCCGGCGCGCTGCAGAGGAATGAAGTGCTCCTTGCTGATGGCGCGAAAATCCTTGGAGGGCTCGCCGGAATTGCCTGCACGCGAGAGCTCTTGCTGAATGAGGCGCGGATAATTGGGGTGATGAATGAGGTACTCGAAATGCACCCGCGCGAGGCGAAGGATCTTTTCTCCGGGCGAGAGCGGGCTTTCAAGCAACGGCAGCACATCCCCGACCAGCCCGCTAAAAACCGCCTGCAGCGACGCCGAGTACAGACTTTCCTTGTCCTTGAAGTAGTAATAGAGCAGAGCCTTGTTGACTCCCGCAGCTTCGGCAATCGCCGCCGTACGCGCGCCCGCCACGCCCTGCGTCGCAAACTCGGCAATGGCGTGCTCAAGAATGCAGGTGCGGCTGGCCGCCGCATTGCGGGCGCGTGGAGCTGCCGCCTTGACCTTAAATGTCGCCATAATTAACTAACCAGTTAGTTGATTATAGTGCGGTGGGAGGCAAATGCAAGAGCGGATTCCGGTGCTGATTTTCCCCGAACCGGAACCGCCCTCTGAACCTTCAGGCCTTCGTATACTGGTTGCGCTTCTTGTCCGCGTGGCGCTCCAGCGCAAGCTGGATCAGCCGATCGATCAGCGCCGGGTACTCGATGCCCGTCGCGGCCCACAGCTTCGGATACATACTGATCGCGGTGAAGCCAGGCATGGTGTTGACCTCGTTGAGATAAAAGTGTCCGGTCACCGGGTCCATCAGGAAATCCACGCGCGCCAAGCCGGAACATTCCACGCTCTGGAAGGCGCGAATCGCCATCTCCTGAATCTGGCGCACCTGCGTGTGGTCCAGCCGTGCCGGGATCAGCAGCTCCGAGCCGGGATCGATATATTTGGCGTCGTAGTCGTAAAACTCTTTGGAGGGAATGATCTCGCCGCAGATCGAGGCGATCGGCTCGTCGTTGCCCAGAACCGCACACTCGATCTCGCGCGCCTTGTGCCGCTTGCCCCCGACACCTTGTTCGATGATGATCTTGCGGTCATAGCGGGCGGCCTCGTTCATCGCCGCCGGCAGCTCGCTGGCATCGTGAGCCTTGCTGATACCCACCGAGCTGCCCAGGTTCGCGGGCTTCACAAAGACCGGATATTTCAGCGCCGAGTCCACCATCTTCTCGATCTTCTTGGGCTGCCGCTCCCACTCCGAGCGAAGCACCGTGAGATGCTTTACCAGCGGCAGGCGCGAGTCGCAGAACAGCCGCTTCATGATGTCTTTGTCCATTCCGGCAGCCGAGCCCAGCACACCCGAGCCCACATACGGAATGTCGGCCAACTCCAGCAATCCCTGCAGCGTTCCGTCCTCGCCGAAGGTGCCGTGCAGCACCGGGAAGATCACATCGACCGAGATCGGCTTCGGAGCCGCGTGATCGCGCGGCGTCTCAAACGGCACAATCGAATTCGTCGAGGGCACCGGAGGCACAATGACGCCTTCGCCCTTGGCCAGGACCGCTGCCGACGAGGTCGCCGCCGGATCGCCCGCGCGCAGATTCTTATTGCGCGCCGCCGCCGTGAACTCGCCCTTGATCAACTGTTCGGCGTGCGTGTCCGTAAGCCAGAGACCCTGCTTGGTAATCCCAATGGGCACGACCTCGTACTTGCTGCGGTCCATGGCCTGCATGACCGATGCGGCGGACAAAAGAGAGACTTCATGCTCGCCGCTGCGCCCGCCAAAAAGCACGCCAACACGGAGTTTCTTCACTGTCATAGATGTAGGGCTTCCTTCAGCTACTCCATATTATAAGGGTTCGCGCAAGCAGCGTGGGAAAGGCCCGACACTTCGGCCAACTTACAGGATCTTCTTCCCAAACGCCGAGCTCGCCAGCTCCACTGCCAGCTCCGCCGTGCGGTTGTATTCGTCGATGACCGGGTTGACCTCGACGATGTCCATCGAGGTCATGCGTCCGTGGTCGGCGATGATCTCCATCGCCAGGTGCGCCTCGCGATAGGTCGCGCCGCCCGGCACGCGCGTCCCGACTCCCGGCGCGTCCTCGGGATCGACCCAGTCCATGTCCAGCGAGATGTGATAACCGACCGTGCCGCGTCCGGCGCTGCGCAATGCCTCTTCCATCACCGTGCGCATCCCTCGCTCGTCGATGTCGCGCATGGTGAAGACCTCGATTCCGGTGCGCCGAATGTTTTCCTTCTCCGCCATATCCACGTCGCGGACGCCCACGAGCACGCAGTTGTCCGGCCGGACCTTCGGCGACCAGTCGTACAGTTTGGCCAGAGGGTCGAGTCCGTTCAGTCCCATCAGCGCCGCCAGCGGCATTCCGTGGACATTGCCCGAGGGCGACGTCTCCGGGGTATTGATGTCCGAGTGCGCGTCGATCCAGATCAGGCCGATGTGCTGGCCCTCGCGCCGATAGTACTCGGCCACACCGCTCACCGAGCCCGCCGCAATTGAGTGATCGCCCCCAATCGACAACGGCGTTCTCTCCTCCTCCAGAGCGTGCAGCGCCTCCTCGGCCACCTTGGCGCAGGTCGCCGTGATCTCGCGCAGATAGCGTGCTTGCGCGTCGCCGCAGTTTTTCTGCTCTGGTAGTGTGACGCTGATGTTGCCCGCGTCTTCCACCTCATGCCCCAGCGACTCCAGCTTAGCCTGCAGTCCGGCAACGCGCATGGCAGACGGCCCCATGTCCACCCCGCGGCGCTGCTGTCCCAGATCCAGCGGTACGCCGATCACGCGAATCTTTTTTTTGATTACATCCGGGAATGATGCGGGAATGCTGACCATACGTGAGTCCAATTGTTGAGCCTCAATCTTCTCTGCTTCAGATGCTCCGGCGCTTTACATATACATCCTATCGAACCGGAGGAACAGCCAGGAAGGCTGGCTGAATCCCACATTCGCCAAAGGAGGGCGGATGTGGGCCACCTGGCTTACGGATACATCCTGTGCAGCATGCGCGGGAACGGAATCGTCTCGCGCACATGATCCAGTTTGCAAATCCAGGCCACGGCGCGCTCCAGCCCCATGCCAAAGCCGGCATGAGGCACTCCGCCATACTTACGCAAATCCAAGTACCACTGGAACGCCTCCTCCGGCAGTTCGTGTTGCCGAATGCGCTCCAGCAAGCGCTCGTAGGAGCCCATGCGCTGAGAACCTCCGATCACCTCGCCGTAACCTTCCGGCGCCAGCACGTCCACGCACAAAGCCTTGCTCGCGTCACTCGGGTCCGGCTCCATATAGAAGGCCTTCACCGCAGAGGGGAATCTGTGAATCATCACCGGACGGTCGAACTTCGAGGAAATATAGGTCTCGTCCGGCGCTCCAAAGTCATTGCCGTACTCGAACTTTGCCTCCAGTTCGCCCTCGGCGTAACCTTCTTCGAGCATAGCTGCCGCATCGTCATAGCTGATACGCGGAAATGGCGCTTCGATCTTTTCCAGCGGCGCAACATCGCGTCCGATCACGCTCAGTTCCTGCCGCCGCGTCTCCAGCACCCGCTTGACGATGAAGGTGATGAAATCCTCTGCCAGTTTCATGATGTCGTCCAGCGTCGCATAGGCAACCTCGGGCTCGATCATCCAGAACTCCGTGAGATGCCGGCGCGTCTTCGACTTTTCCGCCCGGAAGGTCGGCCCGAAGCTGTACACCTTGCCCAGCGCCATCGCCGTCGCCTCCATGTAAAGCTGCCCCGACTGCGTCAGAAACGCCTGCTCTTCGAAGTAGTCCACCGGGAACAACGTGCTCGTCCCCTCGCAAGCCGCCGGGGTCAGAATCGGCGGATCGGTACGTGTAAAGTCTCGCGAGTAAAAGAAATCATGCATCGCCCGCTCGATCTCCGAGCGAATGCGCAGGATCGCCGCCTGTCGCGGCGAGCGCAGCCACAAATGCCGGTGCTCCATCAAGAACTCGACCCCATGATCCTTCAGCGAGATCGGGTACGGCGTCTCCTCGTTCACCTTCTGCACCACTTCAACGCTCGCCAGGTCCAGCTCATATCCGCCGGGCGCGCGCTTGTCGGCCCGCACCTTGCCGTGAACGATCACGCTCGATTCCTGCGTCAGCCCCTTGACGGTCTCAAATATCTCCGGGGAAACTGCGTTCTTCGCCATCACGCCTTGCACCAGCCCAGTACCATCACGAAAGATCGGAAACAGCAGCTTACCGCTCTCGCGCAGATTGTAGAGCCAACCGCGCAAGGTGACCTCCTGGCCTTCAAACTGGCCGAGTCGTTCGATTGTCGTAATGGTCGCCATACCTGCTTCCGCCATCTCTGCTTCCCTCGCCTTGCGCAAACATTGCACAACAAAGTACGCACACCGCACGCGCGAGGCGTACCGGGATTGTAAGCTCTACGGAGCGAGATGGATAGAGACGGAACTGTGAAGCCTACACACGCCTCAACCAAACCTCCTGCACCTGGTGGTCCGGTCCCTTCTGCATCACCACCTGTGCCCGCTCCCGTGT
Organism: uncultured Acidobacteriota bacterium; assembly: GCA_963738165.1. Classification (GTDB taxonomy): domain Bacteria; phylum Acidobacteriota; class Terriglobia; order Terriglobales; family Acidobacteriaceae; genus TOLSYN. The sequence goes on along the minus strand of CAVTVE010000010.1, from coordinate 351,774 downwards.
CGGCGCCACATTGCTCACTAGGTTCACCAGATTGATCCGCTCCCACACATCCGTCGCAAAAGCCTTTGCCTCCTCGTCGCCCATCTCTGCATATCGATGAAAGTACGAGCGGGGATTCCGGAACGCCGTACGCTTCAGCAGCAGAAAGCGCTCCAAATACCACTGGCGGATGTGCGATTCCTCCGCATCCACATAGATCGAAAAATCGATCATATCGCTGGCGAAAATCTTTGGCGTCCGTAATCCTCCCAGCAGTGTTAACTGCAGCAGGTTCAACCCTTCCAGAATCAGAATCTCAGGCCGCTGGATTTCCAGAAACTCGTTCGGAACAATGTCGTAGTCGTCGTGCGAATACACTGGAACCCTCAGGGTCTGCTCCCCTTGACGCAGCCCGATCATAAAGTCCAGCATCTTGCGCAGATCGTAGCTCTCCGGAAAGCCCTTCCGCTCCATCAATCCGCGCTCGTTCAACACCCTGTTCGGAAACAGAAAGCCATCGGTGGTCACCAGTTCCACCGCTGGATGATCCGCCCAGCGCGAGAGCACCTCGGCCAGCACCCGCGAAAAAGTGCTCTTGCCCACCGCCACGCTGCCCGTCACCGCAATGATGTAGGTTGGACGATGACTTGGGCGCCCCAGAAACGAATCCTTCACCCGCACCAATCCGGTCGCCATCGCTATGTGAATGTTCAGCAATCGCCCGAGGGGCAGATAGATCGCCTCCACCTCTTCCAGCGACACCGGATCGTTCAATCCGCGTAGAGAATCCAGATCCTCATCGCTGATCTCCAGCGGCATATTGGCTCGCAGCTTCGCCCACTGGTCCCGGTTGAATTTCTCATATAAATGCGGAAACATGCGGCGCATCTCCATCGCGTCGCGGCGCTCGGCTGCCTTGCCTTCCCCCATCCTGTCCCCTTTTCGCGATTATCTGGATTCCGCAACATCGCCAGACCGCACAGTCTGAAACTCCGCCGGGCGGACGCAGCTTTCGAGTGTAGATCACCCGCGCCCTGCGCGCCACGTCTGCTCTAGAGCCCATAGCAGGGCTGGGATTCTCCCATCATCCGGCACTCGCAATCAGACCTGCCGAATTCAGCCCAAAACGAAAGACCCTATGGCCGAAATTAAATCGGCGCATCAGATCGCTGGCCTGTGGAAAACATTGGTTTGCCGCTGCAATGCGCATCACTGTAACGAAATCTCTCTATTTCCGCCGAATCCATCTAAGTTGTTGATTTGCAATGATGATCTGAGTGGAGCACGAACTGGATGGCTCTGTTCGGTGTTGTGATTCACAACGAAGCGCATTGTGGCGAATCTCTGCCATCGCTCTTCGATGGTTGGCTAACTATCTTATTTTCTGGAATATACATTCTCCTTCCCGCGACGGCCACTGGGCTGCATTTACAGAGTGCGTACGCGGCAAGCAGGAAAAAGCTGAGGGCCGCGAAAATTCAAACCAGAGCCCCAGAGAATGGGGCGGAGGATCAGACAATGACGGTTATCCTAGTTCTCGCAATCTTCGTTATCTTCCTGGTGGTTGAGCGCATTACTAACAAGAAAGCTCCCGAGTACGTTCTGCAGACTCATGCCGAAGCCGGGGCGGCGCGCAAGGTTCAGCCAATGGTTGCGGGCTTTGAGATTCCCGAGCACCTCCGCTTGCACCAAGGGCATGCCTGGGCGCTGGGCGAGAGCCCGAATCTGGTTCGCGCCGGGATCGACGACTTTGCCGCCAAGCTGATCGGCGCGGCCGACGAAGTCAACCTGCCGCAACGCGGCCAGTGGATTCGCCAAGGACAGAAGGTTTGGAGCTTCCGCGTAAACGGCGAGCTGGTGGAGATGGTTTCCCCGATCGAGGGCACGGTAAGCGACGTGAACGATGAAGTGGTTCGTCACCCCGAGAGCCTGACTGCGGACCCCTACGGCAACAGCTGGTTGATGACCGTGCAGAGCCCGGACGCGAAGACCAACTTCCGCAACTTGCTCGGCGGCAACATGGCCCGCAACCTGATCGCCGACAGCGCCAAGCGGCTGGCAGCCTACGCGACCGCTGGAGACATGGCTCTGGCGCAGGACGGCGGCAAGGCGTACGGCGGAATCGCCAAGCATCTGCCGGCAGATAAGTACATCGAGATCACCAAAGAGTTTTTCCTGGCGTAGACAGTGTTAGGCTCAGGGCTCCTGTCGGGGCAGGAGTCCTGGGCAAGCCACCCGGAGGGCAATGCCCTCCGGGTTTTTTAGCGTGTTGCTGGAGTGCGCATTTACACTGTTCTGCATGCGTCTGAGCCAGGACCGATTGCGCGAGCTGCTTTTGCTCACCGGGCTGTGCGGATTTTTCTTTTTCTTCCGTCTCTCCGGCTTCGGACTTTTGGGGCCCGATGAGCCGCGATACGCGCAGGTGGCACGCGAGATGCTCGCCCGCCATGACTGGGTGACTCCGATCCTCTTCGGCCACACCTGGCTTGAGAAGCCCATCCTTCTCTACTGGGGAGAGATGCTCTCCTACTCCGTCTTCGGGGTACATGACTGGGCGGCGCGGATTCCTTCCGCGGTGGCCGCAACGGGACTGGTCATCGGAACCTTTGTCATGGTGCGCCGCATCCGCTTCGCGGCACGGCTGGACGCAGCGCTGGTGGTTGCCTCCTCAATGCTGGTGTTGGGCTTTGCGCGTGCCGCCGCCACGGACATGCTTCTGGCCGCGCCTTTCTGCCTGTCGCTGCTTGCCTGGTTTTGCTGGTATCAGTCTGGCTGGAAGCGAGACGAATTTGGGAACGAACACGCGGGCGAGGAATGTACGCCACAACCGCGTTCTCGGCGCTGGCTTGTGCTCTTCTATGGTCTCAACGCTCTGGCGATGCTTGCCAAGGGGCCGGTGGCGCCCGCGCTGGCGGCCTTCGTGCTGATCGCTTTCTGCCTGACGCAGCGCAGGGGGCGGGCTCTGCTGCGCACACTTGACCCTGTCGGTCTAGCCGTGTTCTTCGCGGTTGCCGCGCCCTGGTACGTGCTGGTTCAGCTTCGCAACCCAGAGTTCTTCCGCGTCTTCTTTCTCGAGCACAACCTTGCCCGCTTCGGCTCCAACCTCTATCGCCACAAGCAGCCTTTCTGGTACTACATCCCCGTGGCTTTTGCCGCCGCTCTGCCGTGGACGGTCTGGGTGATCCATGGCTTAAGCGATGGGCTGCGAGGATTGCGCGCGCAGTTCAGCGACGCTAGAGGCGAGGCCGTTCAAGGGACGGACCAGGAGACCGGCTACAGCTTTGAGATATTTCTCTTGCTCTGGGCGGTGATCCCGATTGCCTTCTTTTCGCTCTCCCATTCAAAGCTTCCCGGATATATTCTTCCTTCGATTCCGGCGCTCGTGATTCTGGCCGCCGTTGCGGTGCATCGCCGCGCGGGCGATGGGGAGCGGCCGCGCGCGGTCTCGATCGGCGCGCACGCGGTCTTGCTGTCCATCATAGTCGCCGGTGTCTGCGTTGCTCCGCGCCTGATGCTTAAGTTACCGCTCTCGGCCGCGAGCCTGATGGTGGCCGCGCTTGCCGGAACTGTTGTCCTGCTGATCGTGGCGCTGCCGCTGCTCGGCGTTGGATCGCAGGGCTGGGGATGGCCGAGTTGGCGATTCGTCACGCTGTTGCCGTTCATCCTTGCAGTCGGCTTCGTGCTGCGGGGCGTCGCCCCGGTTCTGGATGCGACACAGTCCTCGCGCCCAGTGGCCGCGATGCTGGAGGAGATGAACGAACCGGGCGGCTTGCCTCTGGCGACCTTCGGGGTGAACCGCAACACCGCCTTCGGACTCTCGTTTTATCTGAACCGTCTGGTTGCTCCGTATGAGGGACTGGAGATCTCTCCGGCGGTGTATGAACTTCCCGCCGCAATCCCGGCGTCGGCGCATGTACTGCTCACACGCGAGGGTTCGCTGGCAGCTCTAGGCGTGCTGCTGCCGAAGCGCAGCCTTCGATTGCTAGGACGCTACGGGCCGCAGCGAATGGAGATCTACGAGGTCTCGCCTGCTCGCTGAGTTGGACAGTTGCATTCTTCTGGTAAACCCATGCGTGAGCATCTCATGCTCTTTTCGGTTCGCATCCGTTACACTAGGCGGGCGGATCTGCCGTTCTGTTGCTGGAGAGTTTTCGTGGAGATTCTCGATCTTCGTCATTTCGCTTCGGCCGACCTTCGTTCGCTGTTGGACGAGGAGGTGGCGGTGTGGCGAAACACTCTGCACTGGGACTATCGATCCTCGGCGGAGATGGTGCTTCGCTACGCGGACTCGCGCATCCTGCCCGGCTTTGCGGCCATCGAGCGCGGACGCGTTTATGGCTACTGCTTTTTCGTCTATGAGGGAGCCAAGGGCGTAATCGGGGATGTGTATGTTGAGGACTCCGACTCCACTCGCGAGCGCCGCAAGGACATTGAGCTGGAATTGCTCCGCAACTGCATCAGCACCTTGCAACAGTCCCCGGGGGTTCATCGCGTGGAGGCGCAACTGCTAATCCATCCGAGTGGACGCTTGGCTGCGCCTTTTCTGGAAGAAGGCTTCCGCTGTTATCACCGCATATTTCTGGCCAAGCCTATCGAGTCGTCGTTTGCCGGAACTTCTTGCCCGGAGGCCTGTTCGACGACTGGGCGACCGCTTCCGCCCGACATCGAAATTCATCGCTGGACTGAGGCCGACTACCAGCCTGCTGCCAACATCATCACCTCCGCCTACTACGGCCATGTGGATAGCGATGTCAATGACCAGTACCGCAGCATTGCCGGTTCCTTCCGTTTTTTAAACAATATTGTGCGCTTTCCCGGCTGCGGCATCTTTGACCCTGCCTCGTCCTTTGTGGCCTTCAACCGCCGCACCCAGAGCCGAATAGGACTTTTGCTCTGCTCTCGGGTGCGTACTGACGTGGGCCACATTACGCAGGTCTGCACCCTGCCGGAATACCGCAGCTCGGGTATCGGCGAGCACATGGTCAACCGCTGCTATGCCGATCTTGCGGCGCGACGCTTCACCGAACTCTCCCTGACGGTGACCGAGGAGAACCAGCGCGCCCACGCTCTCTACCGGCGTCTCGGATTCCAGCACGTCCATACCTTTGATGGCTTCGTCTGGGAGGTTTAGCTAAAGAAGCCTTGACCAATGCAGGTCAACATCTCGCAACCGACAGCGAGGCAATCTCCCGCCATTCTTTTTGAATCTACGACTCAGTAATGTCCGTCCTGCTTTTTACCGCTCTGGTGGCGCTTGGCTCCTTTTTCGCTGGGTTCCTCGGCTCGCTCACCGGTCTTGGTGGCGGCGTTGTTATTGTGCCGCTGTTGGCTCTCGTTTTTCATGTGGACATCAGGTACGCCATTGGAGCGTCGCTGGTTTCGGTGATCGCAACCTCGTCTGGCGCTGCAGCTGCCTACGTGCGTGAAGGCTATAGCAACATGCGCGTTGGAATGTTTCTGGAGATCGCAACCACCGTTGGAGCCATCGTGGGAGCCTTTATCGCGACCCGAATCGGCACCTCGACAATCGCCATAGTCTTTGGCTCCGTGCTGCTCTATTCCGCCTATCTGTCGATCCGTGCGCGGCCCTCTGATAACGTAAGCGAACGCCAGGACCGGCTGGCCCGAATGCTGCACCTTGATGGCTCATACCCGACCCGCGACGGACAGAAGAAATATACCGTCCACCGCATTCCGTTGGGCTTCGGTCTGATGTTCGTGGCAGGGACGCTCTCCGGACTGCTCGGTATTGGCTCCGGCGCGGTGAAGGTGCTGGCAATGGATCAGGCAATGCGCATTCCTTTCAAGGTTTCCACCACGACCAGCAATTTCATGATCGGCGTGACTGCAGCGGCGAGCGCCGGGATCTATCTTGCGCGTGGATACATCGACCCCAGCATCGCGCTACCCGTCGTACTCGGCGTGCTCGCCGGCTCCATGTTCGGGGCGCGAGTGCTGGTCAGCGCCCGATCGAAATACTTGCGTGCCGTTTTCAGCATGGTCATCGTAGCTCTGGGAATCGAGATGATCTTCAACGGCTTTTCGGGGCGGCTATGAATTCTCCGGAGCTGAAGAAAAAGGCGGCCTGGGATGATTCCAGTATCGAGCTCATTATCGGCACTCTTCTGCGCGCCGGAGTTTTGCTCTCGGCGAGCGTGGTCTTGCTCGGAGGGATCATTTATCTTGTCCGTGAAGGTCACGCCGTCATCAGCTACCGCAATTTTGAGGGGAATCACTCGTCGCTACGCACTTTTGGCGGAATTGCACATGGGATATCGCAGCTCAGGGGACGCGCCATCATTCAACTTGGCTTGCTGTTGTTGATCGCCACTCCGGTTGCGAGAGTGATTTTCTCCGCCTTCGCCTTTGCCCGAGAACGCGATTACCTCTACGTCGCGATCACCCTCACGGTGCTGGCGGTCCTGCTTTACAGCCTGTTTGGAGTGAGGCCGGGGTGAAGCGTGTTTCTTAGAACCTGAAAAGGCTATTCGTTTGCGCCATCGTTATAGGCCATACGTGAGCGGAACTGCAGCTGGGGATCACGGGTAGGAAGAACGCGCACCGAGTGTTGCCCGGTGGATCGCTCTGGCAAGTCGTAGGTCAGCACGTATCCGCTGTGCAGATCGTCGAGAATCGTTCGCAGAACTGCCGCGACGTTCTGTCCCGGCTGAAAGCTGAGTCCACCGGTGCTGCCAGCAAGGTAGTTGAGCACTTCATCCCCTTTACTGGGAGCAGTTTTCGCGCTACGGGAATTCACTGAATAAATCGCCGATTGGAGATTCTGAGCCGCCTCCAATACCTCCGAGAGTGAGTGCATGCTGATCGTATCGATGCCATCGGAGAAGAGAATCATTGCCTGCCGCGACTCGGAGTCGCGCGTTTCCCTTAGCATGTCCGAGGCTTGCATGAGCGCGTCATAGAGCGGAGTTAAGCCGTTGGCGCGCAGAGCGCTCAACTGGGCGCTCGCGGTGGTTTCATTGCAGTTGCGCGCGCATATCAGCTGCGGCTGAAAGCCGCCGAAGGAGAGGATCGAAATCCGGTCGCGCTCCCCCCAGGGTGAGCGCGCGACAAAATGTTCTACCGCGGCGATCTCATTTGATATCTGCGATGCCACCGAGCCGCTGGCATCGAGCAGAATGACAAGGTCCAGAGGACTCTCCGAGGCGACCCGGAAGCTGCGGAAGTGACGGATGATCAATCCATTGTCAGCCACCGCGATGTCGGTTGGGCTTAAGCTCTTGATGACATGCCCCTGCCGGTCGGAGGCAGCAAAGGCGAGCCACACTTCATCGGCACTGGCCCGGATCGTATATTCGCTTTGGTCTGCGGCGTAGAACGGAATGGAAGAGAGCGTGGCAGCCACAAACAATGCGAGCATGAAGATCACGGTTCGGCTCGGTGCGGAAAGCTGCATTGAGGACTCCTTCTTTCTTTGCAGCGAACGGTATTTTCGAGTCGCCCATGAAGCTTATTGTTGCCTTCTCGTGTTCCGATTTGCAGCGGTGGAGAGCTTATCTTTTCCGGCTCTCCGCGCGGTGGTTTCCTCCGCTTTTTTCGCACTTCCTCTTCAGAATTGCCGCGCGTCATCCGGTACTGTATATGAGAAGTTTGAATTCCGAAAAAGCAGTTCGCTCAGGGCAGAGCGTCGCACCTAGCAGGAAGGAGCAGTGGAATCCACAGCAGAAATCCAGTGCAGAAGCGATGAACGAGTGTAGCGCGCAACGCTCATTCACTTGGTGGCGGCTGGTCAGTAGCGCTGGTGCATCATCTCTCGGCAAGCTCTCTGCTGGCGGCGAACTCCTTGTGTGCTTGTTCCCGAATCCAGTCCTGACGCAACGTCATCTGCTGAATCGTGAAGCGCGAGGTTGCCTTTTCGTTCCCGGAGAAGATGACAATTTCATTCTTGCGCACCAGAAAATCCATGTCCTCAGCCAGAGGCATGAACTCCTCGCTCCGCCGTCCGACGACGACATAGACAACTTTCTCGCTCATGATCGTGTACTCCGGGCAGTTCTTCCCCGCCTGCTCAGAAGTTCCTGACATCGCGGCCACGAACCCATGCCCAACGCACTCGGCCATTCGCATTTTGATCACCGTACCCTTAAAGGACCAGTGTTCTTGAGCCTGCGCAGTAGCCAAGGTACCGAACACCAAAACAAACAGCAGGGTTAAGCGCTTCATTCCACACTCCTCGGAAACTTCGGCGGGCAACAGTGCACTGGAACTTGCAGCCACTCGACATGTTTCCTTTATGTATGTCCTAACCGCAGATGTGTTGTTGTGGGTTTGAGGTTGCTAAATGAAAGAGCGCAGGCGCGAGCTTTCGCTGGAGAGAGTTGGGGCTGCGGCAAACTCCGTGGGTGGCAAGGCTCAGCTTTCGAGTAAGTCGGGGAGCCCCTATCTGGATACGCAGGATCACGGCAACTTCGCCACGCGCTCGCCGTCCCGAAGTGACGCTCTAGCCACGTTTAACAAACTTCAAAGACGCGGCATTTATGCAATAACGCAAATAGGTAGGCTTGGGGCCGTCATCGAAAATATGTCCGAGATGCGCCTCGCATTCCGTACAGGATACGGCGGTACGGTCCATGCCCAGACTATAGTCGCTTGTGCTGTAAACATTTTCTTTGGCAATAGGCGCCCAAAAACTTGGCCATCCAGTCCCTGAATCGAACTTCGTATCAGAGCTGAAGAGTGCGTTGTCGCAGCAGATGCAGCGATAGAGTCCTTTGTCGTGGATGTTGTATTCGCCACTGAAAGCTCTTTCCGTTGCTGCTCTACGGGTGACCTCAAATTGCAGTGGCGTTAATTCCTGCCTCCACTCGGCGTCCTTCTTGTGTACTTTATTGACGCGAGCAGGCCCGAGATTTTGTCCGGAGTCGCTGAATTGGATGACTATCACACTATCTTTGTCACCCTTGTTCGCCTTCGCCGCACAAAAGATCGGGCTGAGCCAGACCAGTAGACTTCCCCCAGCAGCCACTACTACGGAATTGGCCAGAAAACTTCTGCGACTCAACATGTGTGTCTCCGATTCCCCAATATCAACCAAATGAACGCAAATGCCTGCCCGCCGGAATTGAGAAATTCTGTCTTCAACTGTTCCTTTCTGTCGAATCGGCTGATATAGGGAGCATTAAACTTTCGATGCGAAAAATAATACACATGTCCCAGAATGGATCCGATTGTGTTCGATTCCGAAACGAATTGGCGCCAGCGTAATTCCCTAACTTCACGTCCTTTCCTCGAAGGCAGTGCATTATCACGAATTTCTCATAGAGGGAAGCGTCCGGGACGTTTTGCATCGCAATGGCATTAAGCGTGCTGAAACTCTTTGCAACACAGCAGTGCCCCATTCAAACCCAGGAGCAAAGACGTGACCACAGCGGCTACGAAAGCGGCGCCAGCAACGGATACAACAGCGGTATATGAAATCGACGTATTGGCAGCAAAGGCGCTCCCGGCCTTGGAACAGTTCAAGGGTTTCACCCAGGAGCAGGTCGACAAAATCGTTGAGGCCATGACGAAGGCCGGTGTGGCGAATGAGCGGTACCTAGCCGAGTTTGCCGTTGAAGAGACTGGTATCGGCAATGTGGAAGACAAGGTCATCAAGAACCACTTCGGTACGCAGGTGGTTTATGACTACATGAAGGACGCGAAATCGGTCGGCGTAATCGAGGAAAAAAACGGCATCATCTCGATTGCCGAGCCCTTCGGAATTGTAGCGGCGGTGACGCCGACCACCAACCCGACTTCGACCACGATGTTCAAGTGCCTGATCGCGCTCAAAGGGCGCAATGTGATCATCCTCGCCTTCCATCCCCGCGCGCAGAAGTGCAGCGCGGAGGCCGCCAAGATCATGTTGGACGCGGCGGTAGCGGCGGGCGCTCCTGAAAATTGCATTCAGTGGGTCACCAAGCCTTCGATTGAGGCCACCGACGCGCTGATGAAGCACCCGGACGTCTCGATCGTTGTCGCCACCGGCGGCGGCGCCATGGTGAAGGCAGCTTACAGCTCCGGCCACCCGGCGCTGGGTGTTGGACCGGGCGGCGTACCGGTTTACATCGAGAAGTCCGCCAACCTGAAGATGGCGGTTGAAGACGTCATCTCCTCCAAGACCTTCGATAACGGCACCATCTGCTCTTCCGATCAGTCGGTGATCTTCGACGATCGTGCGACCGCCGAAAAGGCTCTGATGCTATTTGAACAAAGTGGCGCATACCTGTGTACCGTAAAGGAAAAAGCCAAGCTGGAAGCTGTCGTATTTGACAAGGAGCGGGGAGTTCCCTCAATGGCCATCGTCGGCAAAAGCCCACAGGTGATCGCCAAGCTTGCCGGCTTCACCATTCCAGACGACAGGAAGTTGCTGATGGTGCCGCTGATCACAACGTGCGGGGACGACTGGATGAGCCGCGAGAAGCTCTCGCCGATATTGGGCTGGTACGTTTCGAACTCGAAGGACGAAGCCATCGACGCAGCCGTGGAGCAGCTTGAATTCGGCGGCGCCGGCCACTCGGCCGTGGTGTTCACCGAGAATGAAGAGATCGCACACGAGTTCGCGCTGCGAGTGCACGCCAACCGCGTGGTGTGGAACCAGCCTTCGGTACACGGAACCATAGGCGCCCTCTACAACTCGCTGGTACCATCGCTTACCCTGGGCTGCGGCGCAATGGGCGGCAACATCACCAGCGAAAACGTAGGCTACAAGAACCTGCTCAACATCAAGCGGTTGGCTCGCAGGAATGCGTAGAACTACCCAGCAGCAGTTACATTAGAAGAGCGATGTTCCGGAGTCCGGAGCATCGCTCTTGTTTAGCCCGCCCAAGAATAACGTTAGGCTTAGAAGCTGCGATTCCGCTTCCCGCCGGTCGTCGGCGAGTCGATGGATCAGCCATTGGTGGGGCACCAATGGTAGTCACAGCAAAATTTCGAGCCCCGATATCGACCGGCAATCATTATCAGTTACGTCCACCTCTAAACGTATGACTCTCTCCGAGCAAGCCTAAAAGTCCATCCGCATGGATGCCGTGACGAGGCGCGGGTCTCCCAAGTGGCCCAGATAGCTGCCCGTACTGGCTCCCGTGATGCTGCCTGGCCCCAAGGTGGACCAGTAATGCACATCGGAAATGTTGTTGACCCAGACACGCCAGTTGCTCACCTTTCCCGCGATCCTTCTTGTGTAGCGAAAGCCGAGATCGAAAGTGTTGTACTGGGGTGCGAAGGCGCTGTTAATGTCGTCAATCGCTCGCCGTCCAACATGCCGCCAGTCGAAGTTCAGGAACAGGCCAGTCGGTTTGGGCAGAGTGTACTCAGCAAGAATATTGGACTGCCAGTCGGGAATACCCACAAAGTCCTTGTTGTTCGTTGCGGCGAAACCCGTGTCCGTGAGCTTCGGATTCAACGCCAAAAGCCCCCCCACCAGCATCAGTCTTTCGATGATCCTGCCGGAGAGCATCGCCTCAGCACCGTAATTTATCTGCTTGCCTACGATCTCAAGTTCCTGACAATTAAACGTTCCTGACTGTGCGCCGCATACCGGGCTAACAACGTTGGTGACGTAGGTTGCAAACGGCCGCTCAATGCGGAACACATCGGTGTAAAAGTTGATCTTCCGCAATACCAGTTTGTAGCCAATCTCTCCTTCTTTGCTGCGGTAGGCCGCAAGCACCTGGTTGGCGTTGACGGTGATTGCAGGAGCGGAGGCGGCTGCCGCGATATCCGGGGGCTGAATACTTTGAACAAAGGTTCCATAGATCGTCATGTTCGGACGCGGCTTGAACATCACGCTTGCACCGGGGCTGACGCCCTGGAACGAGGAGTTACCCGTTTTGCTAGGAATCGTTTGGAAATGGCTCGCGAGGTTGTGTTGGTAAACGTTCACCCATGTCCAGGACTGGTCGGCACTCAGTCTCAAGAGCCAACGTGGAGTGAGGGTAATGGTATCGGCCAGGACTATTCCCTGCTGATGGATGATGTTGTTCACATAGATCCCATTCTGAGCGTTGGTCTTAGTGTAGGAGATCAGGCCAGCAGGCGGCTTCACAGCGATAAAGGGGTTGGAGATGTTGCCTGTGCAAGGCGCCTTAACCCCTTCCGGGCACAGAGTCGTTAAGGCATAAGGTGTACCCGTAGTGGGAGAAGGGATGGAGGGTTGCCACGTCGAAAACTTATAGCCGTTCGTTCCGATCACGACGTTGTGTACAACGCTCCAAGTCTTGAAACTGCCCGCCAGATATCCCAAGTCACTTTTAACCTGAAAACGGGGGGCAAGCGTATTCTGGAACACGTTCTCCGGGTACTGGTGGTAATTGCCGTTATTGTCGATAAATGAGGTGACTGGCGTGTTAATAAGCCGATCGGAAAGCTGGTTCAGCACTCCGAGAACAAGCTGCCATTTACCGAAAGTTTGCTTCACCCGCACTTCGCTGATCTGGCTGTTAAGATCCGGACCTGCAAAGGTCTGGCCGAAGCCCCGGACAGTCGGATCCGGCGCATTCACCGGCAGCAAAATGCTCTTGGACCCGGGCACAGAAGGTGGGGTCATGGTGGGCGTATAGGCAAACCAGCCCGGATAGCCACGCATGAACAAGTTGTAGTAGCTGAAATTACCTTGGATGACAGTGTGTTCGGCGGGATGCACATCGAGTGCGATGGCGGCAAGTTGTCGACGCAGCTCGCTATCGGAGACGTAGCCGGTACCATCCGCAATCACCAGATTCGTGCGGTAGCCAAACATATGGTTCGGCCCAACGCGTCCACCCAGGTCGAGATGCGCTGTTGCAACCGATTTGCTCTCATAAGCCAGTTCGATTTCGCGAAACTGCTCGTCGGTGGGGCGCTTGGTTACGAAGTTAAACATGCCCGATGGATTTGCAGGACCATACATTGCACCACCGAGACCGGTGAGGACCTCGATTTGTTCATATTCCTCAAGAGCTGAGGGCGTGGTGACCGCGAACCCCATCCCATCCTTGAGGTCGTTTTGCATGTTGCTTCCTTGCATGCCGCGGGACTCGGGGCGTAAAACCTCCGGGCCTTGCATCTCCTGGTACTGGATCAGGGGCAGGTACTTGGCAACTTCCTTAAAGTTTCTCGATATTGTGTCGTCGATCAATTGGCGCGAAATCACGTTGACGCTGTAAGGCATGTCCACGATGGGCAAAGTGCCGAGCGGACTACCTGGCGCTACGTTGTCCACGCGGTAGGCATTCGCTGAGTTGGCCGATACGGTCATGGTTTCCTGCGCTCCGGGAATTTTCAGCGCGAAGTCGGAGGTGACCGTCTGGCCCGCTGCTACATTGAGCTCCGGACTGATGCTCGGCTTAAAGCCCTTGGCATCGACTTCGACGACATAGCTGCCGGGTTGCAGGTCCCGAAACGTGTAAACGCCCTGGCTATTCGTGGTGGCCATAGTTTTCGCATTGGTCTGCGTATTCGTAAGTGTCACCTGAGTGCCAACCACTACCGCCTGGCTGGGATCTTTCACCACTCCGGCAATTTGTCCGGTGGTGGCGTTTTGCGAAAATGCGCAAAGCGGCAAAAACAGCCCCATACCTAGGACCGCGATCCTCAGTCGCCTGCATGCAAACAAATGGCGCGTGGAAGCCGAAAGTGTGGAAACGATGGAAATCGACGTGACTGCAACATGAGCCCAGGCTTTCAACATGGAGATATTCCTGTTTACGTGACTACGTCATCTTTGCGCAACAGCTTTGAGACGCTCCGCGTTGAATCAAGGTTTGCCGGACCATTGCTTTCAATATAAGAATCCCGTTTGCGATGTGCAGACTTCGAGTGTCTCTGGCTGATTTACCTTCTGGATCGTGCGGCGCCCCAGTTGACCACGTTCCGGACTTCGATTGTTTAGAGGTAGAGCGCGTAGGATGGTATGCCGGCAAATCGGCCAGGAATGTTGTAGCGGATGAGCGCTTTGAGCGGAAAACAGGGGATCGCAATCGCCCGGTGTGACGATTTTGTTCATACGTGACTAAGGTTCCGCAGAACGCAGGAGAACGAATGCAGCAGACGGCGAAGTGCTGCGTGCCGATACGTGCACTGCTGGATCAGGTCGGAGTTCCGGCCGGGTGAGAAACTGCGCGGCCCCGAGATGCGCAAATACATCGTCATCAGCGCAAAGGACGGATACGAAGTGGTACTGGCGCTCGCAGAGATCGATCCGATGTTTCGGCGGAACCAGGTTCTGGTGGCTGACACGCTGGATGGCAGGCCGCTGGATGACAAACACAGCCCGCTACAATTGATCGTGCCAGAAGACCAGCGCCCCGCACGATGGCTGCGGATGATTAGCAAGATCAGTGTGCGCCGGGCCCACTGAACCATATACGTGTTGTTTTGCCCAGCCGGCAGGTACGCGATCTTGGCTCCCGCGCAAGCATCTCGCTGAGCCGGAAACGATGTTGCTGAACAAGCGCCCCGGACGCAGGTGCAGTCCGGGGCTCACGCGCCGCATAGCAAAGCTAGGATGCGAGAAGGGAGGAATCTTCGCGCATCGCATGCACTTGCGGCGATCTCATCTTGCATTGGTGGCGAGCACGGAGGCACGCGGAGGATTGCGCACTTCATAGTTCACGCTGCGCTCCATCATCCTCGCCTGGAGCTCTTTTCGCTGCTCCTCGCGATCCCAGTCCGCACGCAACGTCATCTGCTGAATTGCGAAGCGAGACTTGGTTTTCTCATCATCGGAGAAGATGACGAGCTGGTTATTGCGGATCACGAAGTCCTTATCCTCGGCAAGGGGAATGAACTCTTCGCTGCGCCGCCCAACTACGACGTAGACAACCTTGTCGCTCATTACCGTGTATTCAGGACAGGTAGTCCCGGCCGCGGCTGCTCCTCCCGACATAGACGCCATGAAACCCCGCGGAGCGACGCAGTCGGTGGTTCGCATCTTGATCACCGTACCCTTGAAGGACCAGTTCGCTTGCGCCTGCAGCCCCACCGCAGCAGCGATTCCAAAGATGAATAGCAGGACAATTCGCTTCATTCCACTCTCCTGATGACCTGACTAATCACGCTGCGGCAACGTTGAGTGCGGCGCATTTCAGGACTGCCGGCGTGGTCAATCTATTTTTCATAGCGGCAGACGAGCTGGTATGCACCACAGGGCGGGAAGACAAAAAAATCGGAGCAGACCGAGATGGTTTGGTTTTCGATTTGGGATTAGGACGATTGCCGGCAGGAATTATAGCTAGGCCGATCGTGCAGGATCGAGAAAGGTGCGAAAGCCTCGGGTAGTTTAATCGCCGACTCTGGCGCGTAAGTCGCTCGGGGTACGATCGAGCTTCGGATCTTGCATTTCCATTTCAAAGAGTTGTTGGAGTGCGTTGGTGAGCTCAGGGCTCTCCGGCATCTGCTTTAGCTGTCGGGCGAGGGTCGCCGAGATGCGCTGGGTGATATGGGAGGATAGCGCCTCCAGAGCAGCCTCCTGATCTAAGGTGAATGGGCCGAACTGCTCCTTCAACTGTTCCATTTCCTGGCGGCAGATCAGTTCCAGCCGTTCGCGCATAGCTGAAATCGTAGGCAGGATCGACTCGGCCAGGAGCTTATTGCGGAAGCCCGCCGCCTGTTCGGCAATGATGCGCTCTGCCACCGGCAAGATAAGCAGCCGTTGCTCACGCTTGTCCATCGCGCGGCAGAGGTCGTCAAGATCGTAGAGATTAACGTCATCCATCATGCGGACAGACGGATCGACGGTGCGGGGGACAGCGAGATCCACTACGACGAGGTTTGTGCTGTTCTTACGTTCGGGCAGCACGGCTTCGAAGCCCTCCCGGGTCAGTAATACCCGCTGCGCGGCGGCCGAGACGACCACGTCAGAGCGCAGAACCTCTTCCCATAGACTTTCGGAGTGGGCGGCCTTGACCTTGCACAGTTTCGCAATTTGCTGGGCATGCTCCAAACTGCGATTGACAATGGTGATCTCACCAGCCTCGGCGCTCTGGAACTCGCGTACGGTGGCCAGAGCCATTTGTCCGGCACCCAGAATCACAATCCGGCGCTGTCGCAGGTCGCCTAGCGACTCGCGGCTGATCGCGACCGCCGCCTCCGCCACGGTGACCATGTTGGAGGCATTTCCCAGCTCCTGGCGAACTCGACCCGCCACGCTGAACGCCTTGGACATGAGCGCATCCAGAAAGCGGCCGGTCGTACCCGCTCTCTGTGCTTGTTGCCAGGCCGCGAGAATGGAATTTGTCGCTTCCGCTTCGCCGAAAATAGCCGAATCCATTCCTGCAGTGACACGCAGGAGATGGAGTACGGCGGCATCGCCGACGAGACGGTAAAAGTTCGACCATTCCGCTAATTTCAAATTGGTGGAGCGAGTCAAATAGCGGAGAACCGAGTTGGCAGCTTCGGAGGCGTTTTGAGTCCAGACAAGAAATTCCGTGCGGTTGCAGGAGGAAAGGACGACCACTTCATCAATGGCTTCGGAGCGAACGAGCGCCGACAGCGCCGCCGACTTCTGTGCGGAGTCGAGCAAGAATCGCTCACGCGTCGGCAACTTGGCGCTGCGAAGGCTGATGCCAATCACCACCAGAGTCGGTTCCACGGAGGTCTCCTCTTCCCAAACATACCCAAATACATGAGGCACACAGAGGGCCAAAACGAGACATAAAGATCAGCAAGGAAGAACAGCGCATTTTCAATTACTTAGAAATCGGCTGTGCGATTTTTGAACAACACCGCCTCTTTGCTCTGTGGCAATTAACCCAGATCATGAGGCCGATTGCGCAACTCTGGATACACCTTCGATACATGTTGAATGATGCAGGTTGCGAGCTGAAGGAGGTGCGAAGCAGCCGAGGCTGCTTCTTTCTTACGATATCGTGTACACGCGCTCCGGATTTTAAGTTCGTCTGTTAGTGCGGAGGCGTGCTTACTTCTTCCTCTTCGGAGTGAATGAGGCCAAATTTCTTTAGCTTGTAGCGCAACGCATCACGGCTGATATCGAGCAGTTTGGCGGCTTGTGTCTGGTTGCGGTTGGCCTGGTTCATTGCCATTTCGACAAATGTACGCTCGATTTCCTCCAGACTGGTTCCACCTTCGGGAATCGAAAGTCTGGGCAGGTTCTTGCCGTGAACCACCTGAACCTCCGACTGCGCACCCGAAGGGACGGACATGCCGGGGGCCGCGACATTACCTCCCGAGGAGACTTCAAACGCGGTCAGGCTGCTGAGCGGTGAGCCGACGGAAAAGGGAAGATAAACCGGACGGAGCAGGTCATCATCTTCGAGAATCATGGCGCGTTCGATGGCATTTTTCAATTCGCGCACGTTGCCAGGCCAATCGTACTTGCTGAGCAGTTCGCGGGTTTCCGGGGTGATGCCACGTACGGATTTGCGGAAGCGTCTGTTATAGCGCTCGATGAAGAAATGTACCAGGGGCAGAATGTCTTCGCGACGCTCCCGCAATGGCGGCAGGAAGAGTGAGATGATTGCCAGTCGATAATAGAGATCCTGGCGGAAGGTCCCCTCGCGAACGGCGCGCTCCAGATCGCGGTTGCTGGCGGCAATCACGCGCACGTCGACTTCCTGATCACGCACACCGCCAACCCTGCGAATGACCTGCTCTTCCAGCACTCGCAGCAGTTTGGCCTGCAAGAGGCCGGAGAGTTCGCCGATTTCATCAAGGAAGAGCGTTCCGCCGTCGGCTTGTTCGAACAAGCCTTTCTTCATTGCCTTTGCATCGGTGAACGCGCCCTTCTCGTGGCCGAAGAGCTCGGCCTCCATGAGGGTTTCCGGAATCGCCGAGCAGTTGATCACGATGAGCGGTTTGTCTTTTCTCCGGCTCTCAAAGTGAATGGCGCGCGAGATCAGATCCTTTCCGGTGCCGCTCTCGCCCTGGATCAGAATCGTGGTTGCTTCACTGGAAGCCACTTTGTTGACAAAGGACATCAGGTCCTGCATGCGCTGCGATTCGCCAACAACATCGTGGTAGGCGGCGCGGCGGCGCTGCAAAACTTCCTTCTTAAGGGTCTCGTTTTCGGAACGAAGCTGAGTCGCTTCCAGTGCGTTTTTGACCGCGACGCGCAGCTCGTCATAGTCAATGGGTTTGCCGATGAAGTCGTATGCGCCTTGTTTCAGGGCCAGCTTCACGTCTTCCAATTGCGGATCGGCCGTGATCATGATGACGGCACGTGCATCTCCGGCCTGCTTCAGCCGTTGAAGCACCTGGAGGCCGTTCATGTCGGTCAGACGGACATCGAGCAGGACCAAGTCAGGAGACTCATTGCGGGCCAATCGCAGCCCGTCGTTGCCGGTTTCCGCCTCAGAAACCAGGTATCCCCACTCTTCGCACTTCTGGCGCAAGGACCAGCGGACTAATTTCTCGTCATCGACGATTAAAACTTTTTCGCTCGCCATCTATATCGTTTACTCAAGAATATGGCATTTCAGGTTATCACGGACGCACACAAATGAAAGACGCATTCGTGAACTCCGCAACCCGATTCACTCGGCCGGTCTGGTTTTCGGAAGGGCTAAAGCAAATTGGGTGCCCTTCCCAAGTTCGCTGGTCGCCGCCAGCGTTCCTCCGTGGTCTTCCACGATGCGGCGGGCCAAAGAGAGCCCCAATCCGGTTCCGTTCCCCTTGGTGGTAAAAAATGGCCGAAAGATATTCGGCAGCACGTCTGGAGGAATTCCGTTGCCGGTGTCGATCACGTTCGCCGTCACGAATTTATCATCGCATGAGAACTCCACGCGCACACTGCCACCTTCTCCGCAGGCCTGCACCGCATTCAGCAATAGATTCAATAACACCTGATGGATTTGTCCGCGATCAAACTCCAGTGCCGGAAGCGGCTCGCCTTTGCACACCTCCAGAGTCACCTTCCGGGTCGCTGCCTGATCCGAGGCAAAGAGGCAGGCGTGCTCGGCGACGGCAACCAGGTCTCCGGGTTGGAAGAGCGGAGGCTTGGGACGGGCAATTTCCAGCAGTTCACTCACAATCTTATTGATATGAACGACCTCATGCCGCACCTCACCCAGCACGGAAATCGCAGCGGAGTTAGCCGGCAGGTCGCGCCCCACGATCTCCATGACACCGGCAATGCCGGCCAGCGGGTTACGAATCTCATGTGCCAGCCCCGCCGCCATCTCGCCCAAGGTTGCCAGATGCTCGGCGCGCGACATCTGGGTGCGATGCAGACGCTCGATCTCCTCGCGGCTCTCACGCAACTGCTGAACCATCTCGTTGAAGTGGCGGCCAAGGTCGCCAATTTCATCGTTGCGGTCCGCGAACTCGACATTCACGAACAGGTCGCCTTCCCGCACCTGGGCGATCTTGCTCTGCAATTCCAGCATGGGCCGATGAATCACAACCGCCAGTACCATGAAGAGCACCGCACAGATAGCCACCGCCCCAGCGACTGCCACGGCCAGAACACTGTTGCGGAGCGGGTCCTGCAATGTGAGTGTCACCAGGACGAAGAGGAGCAATCCGTTAAGCAAGACGAGCGCCACCGGCAGCAAGGTCTTAATTTGCCAGTTCAGCCGAATTCGGCTCACAAAGGTTTCCTCAATGAACTACAGATCATACCTTATCCGGGTGAAATCACGCATATTGCCAGACGTCCGCATTCTCACAGAAGGTACGCGAAAAATGGCGAACCTGGCGCAGGGCGTCCAAAGTACAGTTGTGCTCGCGGATCGAGAAAAGGCCCGGCGGTTGCCGGGCCTGATCCGTTCAGCGCTTATTCGGGCAGCAGGCTGGGCTCATCGCCGTTGCCATTGCCGTTCGTCTCTTCCTTGGGTAGCACGACGGCCGCGGCCACGCGATCATCGCCCTCGAGCTGCAACAGCTTGACTCCCTGAGTGGCTCTTCCGGCCTCGCGAATCGTATCCGTGCCCATGCGGATGATCTTGCCGAACTGGCTGATCAGCATGGCCTGGCTCTCCTCGCTTACCAAAAGGATCGCGACCACTTTGCCGTTTTTCGCCGTGGTCTTCAGATTAATGACGCCCTTGGCGCCGCGTCCGGTGAGGCGATAGTCGTCGACTGGAGTGCGCTTGCCGTATCCGTTTTCCGAGACCGTCAGGATCAGGTTGGGCATGAGTTCGCCGCTCTCGTCTTCGCGATTCTTCTTTCGCGTTTTGTGCTCGGCACCGGGGGTTGCATTCTTCGGCGTCACCACCATGCCGACAATGTAGTCTTTTTCGGCCAGGCTCATTCCGCGCACGCCATAGGCCGGCCGCCCCATCGAGCGCACGTCTTCCTCATCGAAGCGAACCGCCATGCCTAGGTGGGTTGCGAGCAGAATGTACTGCTGTCCGTCGGTCACCTGGGCTGAGACCAGCTCGTCATCCTTGTCGATGCCGATGGCGATGATGCCGCGCGACATCACGTTGGAGAAGTCCTTGAGCGGCGTCTTTTTCACCGTGCCCTGCCGGGTGGCAAAGAAGATGAACTTGCCCTCTTCCTCCAGATCCTTTACGCAGAGGAAGGCGCGCACGGTTTCGCCCGGCTGCAGGCTGACCAGATTGCCGATGTGTTTGCCCTTGCCAGCGGCGCTGACGTCGGGAATCTCATAGACCTTGAGCCAGTAGACGCGTCCGGTGTTGGTGAAGATCAGAATGAAGTTGTGGGTGGTGGCGGCGATCATGTGCTCGACGAAATCTTCTTCGCGCGTGCTCATACCCTTGCGTCCGGTGCCGCCGCGGCGCTGCTGCCGGTAGATGGAGACGTTGGTGCGCTTGAGGTAGCCGGCATGGCTGACCGTCACCGCTACCTGCTCGTCGGCAATAAGGTCTTCCAGTTGTAGCTCTTTGGCTTCGTCCTGAATGATGGTGCGGCGCTCGTCGCCGTAATCTTTGCGGATCTGCTTAAGCTCTTCGATGATCACAGAGCGCAACTTCTTCTCCGATCCCAGGATCAACTCATACTCAGCAATGCGCTCGCGCTGTTCCTTCAGCTCATTGACAATTTCGTCGATCGAAAGCCGGGTCAGCCGATGGAGTTGCAATTCCAGGATGGCGTCGGCCTGCCTGGCGCTGAACGGCTTTTCGGGATCGGCCTCTGGAAATTTCCCGGTGAGATTGATGGTGATCTTCTTGCCGCCAAAGTAGGCCACCAGGTTCTCACGGGCTTCGGCTCGGTTCTGGCTGCCGCGAATAATCGCAATCACATGATCCAGGTGATCGAGAGCCTTTTGATAGCCCTCAAGAATATGCTCGCGGTCCTTTGCCTTCTGGAGCAGGAAGGCGGTACGCCGGCGAATCACGTCGATGCGGTGGTCGATAAAATGCTGGAGCGCTTGCACCAGGCCCATCTCGCGCGGCTGGCCGTTGACCACGGCCAGGAAGATCATGCTGAAGCTCTCCTGCATCTGGGTGTGCTTGTAGAGCTGGTTCAGTACAATCTCCGGCTGCGCGCCGCGCTTCAGCTCAATGACGATGCGCATTCCGTCACGGTCGCTCTCGTCGCGGATGTCGCTGATCTCTTCAATCGTCTTTTCATTCACCAGGTCGGCGATGCGTTCGATCAGTCGCGCCTTGTTCACCTGGTATGGAATCTCGGTGACGATGATGGCTTCGCGCTCTTTGGTCAGGTGCTCGACGGCAACTTTGGCGCGCATCAGGAAGCGGCCACGTCCGGTCCGGTAGGCCTCGTGCAAGCCCTTGCGTCCGTGAATGAAGCCGGCAGTGGGAAAGTCCGGCCCCTGAACGATGGTCAGAATCTCTTCGAGCTGTGTCTTCGGCTTTTCAACCAGCAGAATCGCGGCGCTGAGAATCTCGTTGAGATTGTGGGGCGGGATGTTGGTTGCCATGCCGACGGCAATGCCATTCGAACCGTTGATAAGCAGGGTCGGAATGCGCGAGGGAAGTACGGTGGGCTCGACGGTTGAGTCGTCAAAGTTGGCGACGAAGTCAACCGTGTCCTTGTCGATGTCGGCCAGCAACTCGGCGGCAATTGCCGTGAGCCGCGCTTCGGTGTAACGGTAGGCGGCGGGAGGATCGCCATCGACGGAGCCGAAGTTTCCCTGTCCATCAACCAATCGGTAGCGCAGGGAAAAATCCTGCGCCATGCGCACCGTGGCATCGTAGACCGAGGAGTCGCCATGAGGGTGGTACTTGCCCAGCACCTCGCCGACCACTTTGGCGCACTTGACGTGCTTGCGATTGTGCAGCAGCCCCATGTCATGCATGGCATAGAGAATGCGCCGGTGTACCGGCTTCAATCCATCGCGAATGTCAGGCAGTGCGCGGCCGATGATGACCGACATTGAATAGTCAAGATAGGAGCGCCGCATCTCCTCTTCAATGTTGATGGGCTGTACGTTTGAGGGTGGTCCACCGCCGCCTTCCAGCGGAAGCTTTGGATTGTTCGTTTCGTCGGCCATGTAGTTCTAAATACCTTCCGGGATGCTAAAAGAACCGGTTCTGCCTTTGGGATACGTATTTGCGCCGAACCGGCGCGGCGCCCGTCACGTTTGCGGGTTCGCCTGCGATCCTGATTCACTTCTCTGGCACAACCAGCTCCCACATGAGGGTTGCAACTTTTCCAGGGCTGAGCCGGACTCTGTCTCCGGCTGCCCGGCCGCCGCTAACTGTTTGCATGGTGGGAGATTAGCACTGAGAAGCACAGATCATTATAGCACGGCGGGGCAGTTCTCCGGGACTCCGCCGCCCCGTGTAAACCACTGGCAATGAGTTACTTACCGTCGCTGACTGGAAGACTGTTAGGGGAGGGGCTGGCGCTCGGCCCTGGGTGGCCGCCAGCGGAACAATCCTGCGGTCGCATATGAGACTGCCACGGCGACCGCCGAGCCGATAATGACCTCGCCTGTGCGCTGCAAAGCCGCCGTGAGTCCGGCATGAGACGAGTGCGAAGCGTAGGCTGGAAGCATAACGATCGCCGCCGTAATCGGCGCGATTCTCCAACTGATCCGAACCTTGACCAGATCCGCAGAGACGATGGTGGAGACGGCCATTGCGATCAGTACCGACCACTCCGAAGCACCGGCAAACTTGAGGAACGCGAGTGCGACCAGGCTGCCGATGACCGTGTTCAAAAGCCGAGAGATGAAGGCATCCCAGGCCGACTCAACCTTTACCTCCGTCACCACCACGCTGGAGATCAGCCCCCAGAGCGGATCGACCTTGAATACGACGGAGAGGATCAGCCAGACGATCACTCCGCTGATCAGCATACGAATCGCATAGCGCAGCCCGCTCAGCCGCCGCTGCATCAGCAGCACCATGCGGTAGGAATTCCGTTGTGCGGCGCGCAATTTCATAAGGAAAAGGCCGCCCGCAGGCGGCCTTGCAGTCGCTAGAATCTGTCAGCGGATTCTAGTGTATCGTGCGCATCAAGCGGCTGCCATCCAGGCCAGCGCGCGCGAAATGTAGGACTTCATGTCGCGCCGGTGCACCACCGCGTCCAGGAATCCTTTCCCCATCAGAAACTCGCTGCGCTGGAAACCTTCGGGAAGCTTCTGCCGGATGGTTTGCTCGATCACCCTGGGCCCGGCAAAGCCGATCAGGGCACCGGGCTCGGCGATATTTAGATCGCCCAACATGGCAAAGCTCGCCGTCACGCCACCCGTGGTGGGATCGGTGAGCACGCTGATGTAGGGAACTTTGGCGTCGTCCAGCCGCGCCAAGGCGGCCGAGATCTTGGCCATCGTCATCAGCGAAATGGTGCCTTCCATCATGCGCGCCCCACCAGTCGCGGAGATCACCACCAGCGGCACGCGGTCACGCAGAGATTTTTCCACCGCGCGGGTAATCGTTTCACCCACCACGGCGCCCATGCTGCCGCCGATAAAGCCATACTCCATGGCGGAGACGATCACCTCGCGGCCATCAATCTTGCCCCGCGTATTGACGATTGCGTCCTTGCGACCGGTCGTTTTCTGCGCGGCCTTAACCCTTCCCTTATAGGCCTTCAGGTCGGTAAAGGTCAGCGGGTCGGTGGTCACCAGATTGCCGTCTTCTTCCACGTACTTGCCATCGTCGAATAGGTAGGCGAGGCGTGTCCGGGTGTTGATGCGGAAATGCTTATCGCACTTGGTACAGACGTTGAGATTGTTTTCCAGGTCTTTCTTCCAGATGATCTGCCGGCACTGGTCACATTTGACCCAGAGCCCCTCGGTGCGCATTTTGCGCTCCCCGCTTGTATCCAGTTCCTGTGTTTCCCGCTTAAACCAGCTCATGAATCCCTTTCATAAGCGCCAGACCACTCGCGATTCGTTGGCGTACTCGCTTCATCTGTAATCTATCTTAATTTGTGCCTGAGCCGGGATGCCCACGACGCACATTCCACAGATCAAGATAACACGCAACCACGGTCGGGCAGGGTTCACCAAGATTAATCTCTTGCGGACACTGTCCGCAATCTCTGTTAATCTTCTATTAATATAGGGAGTCTCCCGAGCCCCGGAGCCATGCTGCGGAATTCGCCCCCGCTCTCCGCTACCGGAAAGGTCGTACGTGGTCGGTCGCAGGACCGAACCCACATCCAATGCCGCGGCTCTGTGCGAGACATCTCATGAGGTCTGATGCTTCCTTCCCTCCGACTCCGCACGGCATTTTTGTTCGCTCTACTTACTTCCACCTTTGCATTTGCGGTCAGCGGCGCAAGCTTGCTCGAGCAGGGGCACTACCGCCAGCTTCGCGCAGTCGCCCAGGAGCGTCTGAATCGCGACTCCCATGATGCCGAGGCACTCTTCTGGATGTCTGCGGTTTATGATGCCAACGGCGAATTTGATCGCGCCGTCGATTTCGCGCGCCGGGCCACGGAAGCCGCGCCCAACAGCAGCGAATACCACTGCCAGCTCGCCGACGCTCTCGGTGACGAGGCGCTGAAGCTGGGAATCCTTGGTGGCGGAATTCCGCTCGCGCGCCAGATGCGTCATGAGCTCGACCTCTCGCTCCAGCTCGATCCCAGCAACATACGATGCCTCAAAGAATCCATGGGACTCTACGAGCAGGCTCCGGTGCTGGTCGGCGGCTCCAAGGCCAAGGCCCGCGAGACCTTGCAGCGGATTTACCGCATCAGCCAGGCCGACGGATGCCTTGCCGAAGCCGCGCTGCTGCAGATGCAGAAGCGTCCGCTGCCTGAGATTGAGGCTTCCCTGCGCCGCGCCGTGCAGGCGAACCCGCGCTTTTATCGCGCCCTGATAGATTTGACGTCGATCCTCGCCAGCGACAGCTACCGGCGCTATCCAGAGGCCGAGCACTTTGCCCGGCAGGCAGTTGACGTCGATCCGGGCCGCGCCGCTGCGTACGTCTACCTAGCCACCATCTACGCCCACCAGCAGCGCTGGAGCGATCTGGACGCGGCGCTCGCCGAGGCCGAGCGCCGCGTGCCGGACAACCATGCGCCGTTGTTTTCCGCCGCTGTGGTGCTGCTAGAAAGCAATGCCGACCTGCCGCGCGCCGAGCGCTACCTGCGACAATACCTCAGCCATGAGCCCGAGGCTGGCGCCCCGACGCACTCCACCGCGCACTGGAAGCTCGGTTTAGTGCTGGAAAAGCAGGGCCGTCTGACCGATGCCGCCAACGAACTCCGCGCAGCCGCCGCCGAGAACTCCAACGACCCCGCGTTCAAAAAAGATTTCAAGCGCATCGCGGGTTGAGCATTACCGCAGCCTCTTGAGCTCCTGTTTCGCGCCGTCGAGCGATGGGTCGAGATTTACTGCGAGCTCGATTTCGTTGAGAGCGGCGCCTTTCCGGCCTTGTTTCTCCAAAACCACCCCGAGGCGCCAGTGAGCCATCGCCAGGGTTGGCTCAAGCCCCTCGCTGGGCTGCCTCAGATAATTGCGCAGGTATTCTTCAGCTCGCGTCCACTGCGATCCAAAATTGCGATCCAGGATAGTTTGCGCGGCAATGAACTCTGCGCCAAGGTCGTCTGGTACGGCAGCCCGGGCACGCTTCAGATTGGCATCCAGATCATCCCAGCGTGCGGTTGAAGCGTACACTGCGGCTAGCAAACGGTAAGCGGCAGCGCGGGAGGGATCCAGCGCCAGTGCTTTTCTGGCCTCGTCTTCGGCTGCTCTCCAAGTATCATGACCGGCAGCAAGCAGGCAGCCGCTAAGGCCAATATACGAGACATAGCTCTCCGGATTCGCTGCCACAGCCTGCCTCCAGTCCGACTGAACAGCGGCAAGACCTTTCTCTTTATCCGCCTCCGTTGCATCGAGCTCAGCCTTCAAAGCATAGCCCCGCGCGCCATTCAACTGCACAAGCCTGTCCACCAATTGCCGCGCTTTGGCTTTGCTTCCGCCTGCAATGGCCGGAGCGTACCAATAAAACCTCACAAGCGCTTCGTGGGCGTAGAGATTATTTGGATCGAGTTGGAGCGTGCGGTCCGCCTCCTTGCGGAAGCGCCGTGACAGGCTCATCTTTTCGATGGCTCCGACCTTGTTGCTCGCCAGCTTAGCGCCAAAGGTATTGACAAGTTGGGCGTGGGCCGCCGCGCTTCCATCGGCGGCGAGCACGGCCTTCTCTGCGGTGCTGGCCGAAGCGTCCAGTTGGCCGAACGCCCACTGGATCATCGAGAGCGCGACTAAGGCGTCGACGTCCTGCGGATTTCTTTCAAGCGTTGCCTGGACGAGCGGAAGCGCCCGGCCGTAATGTCCTTCTGCAATCAGCTTGTCGGCTGCGGATTGCTGAGACCATACAGGAGTGAAAAACAGCATTGAAAGGCAGGCGAGGCTCGCCGCTCGTGCGCAAAAACCAGACAGCAAACTTTATCTCCCGGGGCGGATCTCGCGAACTCTGGCATAAGTTTACAGGTGGCGTTTGAATGTAGCATTAATTTGTGATCTGGCGTTCATGCATGAGAAAGCCTTCGATCCAAGCCTGCTTGGTATCCAGCTCTAGCTGCCTGATTTCTTTGTGTCACTCACTTGTCCGAAGTTGAGCAGGGTAACGAAGATCACGCCCCCGAAGATGTTCCCCAATGTGGCGGCGGCCAGCCAGTGGACATAGACGCCCGGTGATACAAAACCAGAGAACAAAGCACTCAGGATCTCTCCGCTACTGGCGACGCAATGCGCAAAGCGGCCCATGCCGACAACCACCGTGAGCGCCCATATCACGACAACCTGACCAATGGTCCATGAACTTCCCGAAACAATCCACGCCATAAGCGCAATGATCCATCCGCCGATTACGCCGCTCCAGAAAACGTAGACCGCCGCTCCGGCCACCGCGCCACGGCCCAGCGCTACCAGCTCCCGCGCCACCTCTGGATGCAGAGCGCCGGTCTTAACCGCGAGTAACGCGAAGACGACGGTACCGACGATGTTGAAGATGAACACCAGCGCCCACAACCGCGCGGTCTCCAGGACGTGGCGGCGCTCGCTGAGGATGAGCGCGACTGGGTACAGCGTGTTCTCCGTAAATAACTGCGCCCGCCCAATCACCACCGCGATAAACCCGAGCGGATAAAACAGCAAGGAGACAAAATGTGCCCAAGCTGAGTCGCCCAGAACGGCAGATGCACTCGCCACCCCGAGGCCGGTTAGCCCCATTCCCAAGCCTCCGGCTAAGCCGCTGAAGGCCAGCGAGCGGGGTGTACGCTTCAGCTCTGATCGCGCGTTCTCTTCGACATTGGTGAAGATCTCTGCCGCCGTGCGGCGCGAGGAAATTTCACCGATCACCTCGGCCGGATTTGAATCTTTCGGTGCAGAGGGCCCGGCGCGGTCTGCAGTGCGGTTTGGAACTCGCTCGAGTTTTGCCACGCCGAATTAGATGCCCGAAGACTACTATGTGCGATGTGTTAGCACGACACGAGTGTGTTGTGATGGCGGAAACTCTGGCGAGGAGAAGCTCTATCTCTGTGGAGTGATCTTCCAAAGTGTGGCAGATGAGAAGGCATAACCTTCCCCTTGCCAGATTAACTGCGCATCCTGATTCGCTCACATTCGTTTCATTTTGACGTAACGCTGTATGTCTCCTCGAAAGTAAATCAATGAGTATACGGTTGCGGCTAAGGTTCCCCATTTCATGGCTTTTGCAACTGACATATCTGCTCCTTTCAAAACTCCTCTCGGCTATGCGGCTGTTGATGTACCAACCCCTGCAATGAGTTCTTCGATGATGCGGATTGCTTCACCGACTGCAGCCTGCACCGGCTGACTGAGACCGGTCTGACCATCTTGCTCGGCGTCCGTGCTAGCCGGCTCACAACCGACCACTAGCGTTCGAGCGAACGTGCCGCCCAGCGCGCCCACGAGTTGAAGCACGCTGACGGGATTCATCGAGTGTGCGTCGAAACTTTGGCCGATGGCGGACTCGCCCTGCTGCGGTAACTCCGGTTCAATGACGTACACGGTGCCTGGCTGACCGCCTCTTGGAACTGCATCCACAAGAATCACCAACTCCCAGGCTTCCATCAACGCGTAGGCCAGATCGTAGCTGCGGATACCGAAGTCCACGACGCTGACGTTATCCGGCACGTCGTGGCTGGCAAGGCGCTGAGCGACTTCGACGCCAAAGGCGTCGTCGCCGAGAAAGATGTTTCCCACGCCCGCGACCAGTACCTTGCCATTGCCATTGCCATTAATGGTCATGCGGGGCCTCGCCGTTGAGCGCCAGCGGCTCGACCTCTTCGGGAGAAAAGAAGAAGCGGTGCCCAGGCTGGCGCAGCATTCCGAGATCGCGGCCGGGATCGTCCTCAAGGACTACCGCTAAGTGCAGGCGGTCCTCGAAGTCGCGCTCAA
This sequence comes from uncultured Acidobacteriota bacterium, assembly GCA_963738165.1. Taxonomy (GTDB): domain Bacteria; phylum Acidobacteriota; class Terriglobia; order Terriglobales; family Acidobacteriaceae; genus TOLSYN. The sequence continues at coordinate 323,111 of CAVTVE010000010.1, read as the reverse complement.
TTGCCTCCACGATGGCGACTTTGCTCTTGAGCGCCATGTCGAATATGTCGGCGCGCTTCTGCGGCCAGAGACGGACGCGGTCCCCAAGCCGAAGCACGACTCCGAATACGGTTACGCTCTCTACCGGCGTATGTTCCGGCTCAAAGGCTTGCGGAAAATCGTTCTTCCAATCTTCGTGTTTACGATCCTTATCCCACTCCATCATCGTTTTTCACTCACCGGACGCAGGCTGCGAATCGTGCCGTGTGTCCTCGTCAGTTGCTGGCGCGCGCTTTCTTCGGTGCTCCGGAGAAGCTCGCGGAAGTGGTCATCTGCGAGGCGCATCTCACTCTTTTCCTCATCCGTAAGGGTCATGAGTCGCAGAGTGAGCATCTCGTCCATCTCGGTTGAGTCACAGAAGTCGGCTGCGCTCTCAGGCGCGATTTGCGGGTAGTCGTAGAGAATGATGGGCGAGCAGAGCAGCATGTCACGCTCAGGCTGAACTCCGACCAGCACCGGAAAATTCCCGACATTCCTACACAGTCTCACGACATCGCGCAGAGCTTCCGGCGGATCTAACAGCGATACGAACTCCGCGCCGTTCACGGCAAGGATGGTGTGCGCCGAGAGCAGGGAGCGGAGCACGGCAGAGCTGCGGTCGTGATCGGGGCCAAGTTCGGTGGTGTTGGTAATCTCCACCGTGAGCTTCAGTAAGCCGGCGCGAATTTTTTCCGGCACGACGGAGACGCTTCCCGTTACCTCGCTCTGGGTGCGGCTCACGATTCCGGCGAGCCGTCCATTGCGATCCCTCAGCAATTCCGTTTCACCGCTGCCGGGAAAGCGGAACTGAAGCTGCTGCGGCGAAGAATCAATCGCGAATTCGAATTCCATCGAGCGCTCCACACCGTCATCCCAACTCTCGATCCGATGATCATCGATAACAAGCGAAGGCACAGGCTCGAAGCGGTTCGCTTCCAACGGGCTGTCCTGCAAATGTGTGTCTGGAGCTTTAGCTACTTGACGGGAGAGCAGATGCAGAAAACGAAGCTGGAGCTGCAGCACGGCATTGCTCGGTGTTTCTTTATGCGATTCCGGGGCCGAGGTTTCCAGCAGACATTCGGAATGCATCTGGGAGCGCTCTGTGCCGCTGCGGACCTCCGGGTACGCGGGCGGATAGAGAATGCCGAAGCTCCAACGTTGCCGGTTCTTAATGGCCGAGGGGCGGTATGGGTAGAGCATGTAACCTTCGTAAAGCACCGCGTCGGCGACCTTCTTTGCGATTTCATTCTTAGCGGCCCGTCGCTTAGTGATTTCGCGGTTCACGATTTCACCTCTTCGGTCAGCTCAATCATGCGCTCGAACGCCTTTTCCCAGGTTGGAATCCCGTGCTGCGCTTTGAACTTGTACAGTTTCTCAAAGACTTCGCGCTGCAGGCATAGCCATGCGGTGTGGGGATAATACAGATCCATCATCTCTTTCCAGACCTGAACCGGCAGGCGATAGCTAGCATCACGATCCCAAGGGATCTTCGCGACTTGCAGGCCCATACGCCCGGCGTGAAAGACCGTCCCGCTAAACAAGAGCGTGGTGGGAATCTCACCTGCATCCAGACCGTAGATATATTTCGTGACAGCGACATTGAAATCGAAGGTGCAGGGAACGCCCACATCGAATACGAGCGTGCCATCGAAGGCCGGTAGGTTGATAGTCGCGTTCGTCCACAGTAACGGGTGCAAAGACTTGCTCCAACGCTCCGCCTCGCCGAACAACTCTTTAAGGTGCTCCTGCTCGGCAGGGGTGTAGCGGCGACGCGTGGGTTCAATCTGTACCTGCACGCGCAGAGCGATGGAGTGGATGGGCTGCATTTCGGAGTCGGTGACGCGCACCTTGAAGGTGAGCATAGGAGTTGCCGCGTTCGGCGTGACCTCGGCGCCTTCGATTTGGAAGTGCAGGTCAGGCACGCTGCTCCTCATCGCTGGCCGGCACGAGTTCGGCGAAGAAGCGGTCAACCTCCTGCCAGACCTGGCTCCCACCGGAGAGGCCGCGCCAGTGCGTCCGGATCAGTCCCACCAAATGGAAGCACTGGTCGATTGGTGCGCGGTAATACCGCGGAGGACTGGCAAGGCGATTGACCAGCAGCGCTTCGACGTCCGGCTCGAAGTTCTTAAGCATTGGATTGCGATCCACGATAACAGTCCAATACTCCAAGTCGAGCGAAGACTCCATTGCCCCGCCAGGGCTGGGATACTGCGCGATGACCCGTTGCGCAGCGCTGTTATCGACGAAAAAGGCGAGGTTGATGGGAATGAGCAAGCTCTCCCACTCCTGGTCATCCATCACGAAATCGTGCAACTGTTGTGTGTCGCGCGGAATGCGCCGGTAACGCTGCCGCGCATTGCCTCCGAAGAGGATGGCGCACGCGTCACACGCGCAGGCCACCGCGCGCTTCTCCAACTCCAGAAGATGCTGGTGTGAGGACGCAATCGGAGCGGAGCAAAGTTCACATACGTGCCTCCGCTCGCTCGGCTTGCGCACAAAACTCCGCAGTGTATCGAGCGAAGTTGCTGGAGTTTTTCGCTCGGCATCCTCGGCCACGGTGCCTCCCGGTTCTACCTACGCTGGCGGCAGGTTCGGCATTCGCGGATCGATGGGTTTGCGTTTATCGGCATTGATGCCGGTGGCGTCGCGGGCGGTGCGGCCCTTGCCCTCGCGTCCGGGTTCTTTGCGGCCCTCGAAGGCCCATTCTTCTCCACGCTTGGTTCCTGGGGTGTGCGCGTCGATATCAGGCGGCGGATTCCTCATACGTTTTCTCCTCTTTGATCGCTGGGTTGGTGGCGGGCTGGATAAGGTTAAGCGGAACGAAGCCGCCGGCGGAGGCAGGCGCCCCCTCGACGACTATCTCGGCCACCTCGGGCGCGGCTTCAAGAATCGCCTGTTCGACCGTGTTCTTCAGCGCGTCCACGGACGAACCACAGCCGTGTCCCGAACTCTGGATTTTTACCCGCACCACGGCATCAGCAATGACGATCAACTCCACGCTTCCACCGTGCTTGCGCAGTTGCGGGCGAACGTTCTCGACGGCGCGGGCAACGCGGTCTTCCAGCGATACGGGATGCACTCCGTATAGCACCAAAAGGCCGCAGACCAGCGGATCGCTGCCCAACTTGGCCAGCGAGGCGCGACCCGGCTCCGTGGAATTGAGCACCTCGACGATGCGGGCGACGACGGACGCGTGCAGGTCCATCATCGACTGCAGTAGTTCGAGCGCGGTGGTGCGGGCGTTTTCGTCGGCGAGGCCGGAGACACGCTGCACTAACTGCTCAATCCGCTCCGTGTGCGCCTGGAACTCGCTGCTGGATATGGCGCTCACTTGCCACCTGCCAGGCCAAACATTGGTGAGTGCCGGGCCTGCAACACCTTGCCATTTCCCAAATACATGTGTACGCCGCAGGGCAGACATGGATCAAAGCTGCGTACGGCGCGCATGATGTCAATGCCCTTGAAGTTTTCGGGTCCGTTCTCTTCGAAGAGCGGTGTGTTCTGAACCGCATCTTCGTAGGGACCGGGGGTGCCGTAGACATCGCGCGGATTGGCGTTCCAGCAGGTTGGCGGATATGGATGATAGTTTGCGATCTTACCGTCGCGTATCACAACGTGGTGCGACAGAACGCCGCGCACGGCTTCGTGGAATCCGCAGCCAATCGCCTCCTCGGGCACCTTGAAGGGAGCCCAGGTCTTGGAGCGTCCGGCCATGAGTTCCTCCATCGCCTTCTCACAGAAATAGAGAGCCGCCGCCGCCGCGTAGGCCTGGAAGTAGGTGCGTGCGCGGTCGCGTTCGATGGCATTGCTCCACTGCGGAATCTTCCATTCAAAGGTGGTTTCAGGCAGCAATGCGCCTTTAGGCAGGTTGATCTGGACACTATGTCCTGTGGCTTTGATGTAGCCGATATCCACCAACCCGGAGAGCGCAGTGGACCAGAGACGTGCTATTGGGCCTCCTCCAGTATCCAGTGGCAGATGATCGCCGCTCTGTTTGTCATACCAGCGGGGTGACATCACCCACGTGTAATTGCCGTTGAAGTCGCGCTTCTGTGGCCGCGGCGTTGTGGTCTGGTTCCAGGGATGGCGCTTGTCGACCGGATTGCCCAAGGGGTCGGCTTGAACGAAGGTCTCATCGTTCTGCCAGTCATCGTAGTACGAGCTGCCCAGCAGAATGCGAATGCCGAGATTGATGTCCACTAGACTGTTTGTGACCACTTTGCCATCGACAACGACGCCAGGGGTGACAAACATCGAGCGGCCCCAGTCTGCCATATGCTCGTAACGGTAATCGCAGACTCTGGGATCGTTGAATGCGCCCCAACAGCCAAGCAGAACACGTCGCTGTCCTACCTTTTCGTAACCCGGCAAGGCTTCATACCAGAAGTCAAACAGGTCCTCGTGCAGCGGCACGCATCTCTTCATGAACTCCACATATTTCATCAGGCGCACTAGGTAGTCGGTGAAGACTTGCACCGTGGCCACCGTGCCGACGCCGCCGGGATACAGCGTGGAGGGATGCACGTGGCGTCCTTCCATCAGGCAGAACATCTCGCGCGTGAGACGGCTGATGACAAGGGTCTCGCGATAAAAATCGCCGCTGAACGGATTCAAGGCGGTCATGATATCGGCGATCGTGCGGTACCCATGCTTATCTGCGTTGGGTGCCTGCTTGTGCTGCGCCTTCTCCCACACGCTGGGATTGGTCTCCTTCACCATCTGCTCGCAGAAATCTACGCCGACCAGATTGTCCTGAAAGATGTTGTGGTCGAACATGTACTCGGCGGCTTCACCCAGGTTGACGATCCAATCGGCGAGCGCGGGCGGCTTCACTCCGAAGGCCATGTTCTGCGTGTAACAGGCGCAGGTGGCATGGTTGTCGCCGCAGATACCGCAGATGCGGCTGGTGATGAAGTGCGCGTCGCGCGGATCTTTGCCCTTCATGAAGATACTGTAGCCGCGGAAGATCGACGAAGTGCTGTAGCACTCGGCGACCTCTTTGTTCTCAAAGTCAATTTTGGTGAAGATGCCGAGGCTGCCCACGATTCGGGTGATGGGGTCCCAGTTCATCTCGACCAGGTTCCGCTTTTTGCTGGGAGTTTGAGTTAACGTATCGGTGATAGTTCCCATGGTTCATCCTCTCCGCTCAAGCGGCTTTGCGGCGCGGGAATGCTTCGTAGGCGCCAGGTTTGGGGTGATAGCCGGTAATAAGCTTGCGACCGCGACGCCGCCACTCGGGCTCTCCGTTTACGGTATCGTTGGTGATGGACCGCAGCGCCCGGATCATCTTTCCGTACAGGGTGAGCGCGGCAGTCGAGAAGCGCGCTCCGGAGGGCTCATCCATGAACGGCATGAACATATCCGGGAAGCCTGGCATGGTGCACCCGATGCAGATTCCACCCACATTGGGACATCCACCGATGCCTGCCATCCAACCACGTTTGGTGACGTTACAGTTGACGACCGGGCCCCAGCAGCCGACCTTCACCAGGCACTTCGGAGTCCCATACTCGACGCCGAAATCATCCTGCTCATAGTAGGCGGCGCGGTCACAGCCTTCATGCACGGTCTTGCCGAATAGCCACGTGGGCCGGAGCTGTTCGTCGAGCGGAATCATTGGCGCCAGTCCCGCAGCTTGAAAGAGCAGGTACAGCACGGTCTCCATGAAGTTGTCCGGCTGCACCGGGCAGCCAGGAACGTTGACGATGGGCAGCCCTGCCTTGGAGCGCCAGTCCCAGCCAAGGTAATCGGCCAAGCCCATGGCTCCGGTAGGGTTGCCAGCCATGGCGTGAATGCCACCGTAAGCAGCACAGGTTCCGGCAGTCACCACGGCCAGAGCCTTGGGAGCGAGGCGATCAATCCACTCGCAGGTAGTGATCGGCTGGCCGGTGTTCGGGTCGGTACCCTGCGCCGCCCAGTATCCCTGAGTCTTGATGTCTTCGTTGGGGATCGAGCCTTCGACCACCAGCACGAAGGGTTCGAGTTCGCCGCGCTCGGCTTGGTAGAAGTACTTCATGAAGTCGTCACCCACTTCATAGGCGAGCACGGGATTGTGCAGGTGCACCTTGGGAAGCCCTGGAATGGCTCCCATCACCACGTCTTCAATGCTGGGCTGCTCGGCGGCGGTTACGGAAACCGAATCGCCGTCACAGCTCAGGCCAGCTGTCATCCACAAAATGTGTACATCGCTCACAGCGGGCTTTGCGCCGAACGTTAGAACATCTGCCGGCATGTTGCGCTCCTTTCAGCGTAAAAGCGCCGGCCGTCGAGAGGCGGTCAGCGCGGATAAGAGGCGATCAGCCTCGTCTCAGCCTCGACCTATGGACAACAATGAAAGGCGGGGTCTTTCCGAATTCATGCAAAGCCTCTGAATGTGACACAGAGCATCGAGAATGTGGCGTGGGATGACATGAAAGCGTGAACGAGATGCCTATGCGAGAGCTGCGTGTCAGGCAGGCAGAAACACACGCGAGGCTATGAGTTCCTGCGTTCGTGGGACCGGCAGTTTGTGTGTGCATCTCTGTGCGTTTTGCATATTGAATCTGTTCATATTGAAGTGCAGTGATGGATCTGCATGTAGATCTGGGGCTTTGCTCCCTGCAGTTGCCTATGCAACCTGATTTTCAATTCCAGCTATGCGTCTCAGCTACACAACCCAGCACATGCTAAAGCGCATCTTCGTCGTGGATTCGAGGCGTTCCATCGTGGGTTCGAGCGCACCACCAATGAAGAATGAGCACGCGAACGTCCCGGAGTATCTGGTGCAAGCAGGTTGATTCATGCCGCCCGAAGATGATCAGGATTCATTAGGAGCGTGCCATATGTGCTTAGCCATTCCCGGCAAGGTGATCGAGGTCTCTGCTGTTGACACCGCCGGCCCCGCCGCGACAAAGCAGGACACAGCCCTGGTGGACGTCATCGGCGTGCGGCGCAGAGTTGATTTGGGATTGCTGCAGGACGACCGTCCCGTGCCCGGCGATTGGGTTCTGATCCATGTTGGATTCGCGATGAGCAAGATCAGCGAAGAAGATGCTCTCGATCAGATGCGGATCCTCCGGATGCTCGGAGAGAATGAGGCGGCCATGCAGGAGGTGCGGGGATATAGCGTGGACGACCCGCCGCGAGGAGGCTCCGACGATGCGATTCGTTGACGAGTTCCGCGAGCCGGAGCTGATCACCAAGGCCGCAGATGAGATCCGCTCGTTGGCCGGAGCAACTCGGCACTATCGAATGATGGAAGTTTGTGGTGGACACACTCACGCCATTTATCGATTCGGGCTGAAGGATGTTCTTCCCGAGAACATCGAGCTTATCCACGGCCCGGGCTGCCCGGTCTGCGTGCTTCCGATGGGGCGGATAGACGATGGTCTCTCCATCGCGCATCAGCCCGACGTGATCTTCGCTGCATTTGGCGATATGATGCGCGTGCCTGGAACGAACGGGAGTCCACTCGAACACAAGGCCCGCGGTATGGATGTGCGCATCGTGTACTCCCCTTCCGACGCGCTGAAACTCGCCCGCGCCAATCCCGGCAAGCACGTGATGTTTTTCGCCATTGGTTTTGAGACCACGGCTCCATCCACCGCGCTGACGTTGATTCGCGCCAAAGCCGAGGGGATCCGCAACTTCTCTGTGTTTTGCAACCACGTGACCATCATTCCCGCCATTCGCGCGATTCTTGATTCTCCGGATATGCGCCTGGATGCGTTCATCGGACCAGGGCATGTTTCCACCGTGATCGGATGCCGGCCCTATGAATGGATTGCGGTGAACGAGCGCAAGCCCATCGTGGTGTCAGGGTTTGAGCCTCTGGATATGCTTCTGTCCATCGTCATGCTGCTGCGCCAGCTCAAGGCGGGTGAAGCCAAGGTCGAGAATCAATACAAGCGCGTGGTTCCGTGGGAGGGAAACCTCGCGGCGCTCCGAGCGATGGCCGAGGTTTTCGAGCTTCGTCCGTACTTCGAGTGGCGCGGACTTGGATTTATCTCGCAATCCGCGCTGCGCATTCGCGGCAGCTATGCGGAGTTCGATTCCGAGCAGCGCTTCAGCGTCCCCGGCGTGCGCGTCACAGATCCCAAGGCTGCGCAGTGTGGGGAAGTGCTGAAGGGGGTGCTCAAGCCACACCAATGCAAGCTTTTCGGACGTGAGTGCACTCCCGAACATCCCATCGGTGCACTCATGGTTTCGTCGGAAGGGTCATGCGCAGCGTACTACAACTACGAACACCGCAAAGCACAAATGGTGAACCTTCTGAGCTCGATCGCATGACGGCGAATCACGTGACCGTTGATCGCGTGATCCAGGATGCGACAGTCGAGGCACCGGTTCGCTTTCGCGAGCCGCAGATCGAGATGGCGCACGGCGCAGGCGGAAAGGCCAGCCGCAGGCTTGTCGAGGGACTTTTCGCTCCGCTGCTCTTCGGCGCTTCAGCGGAATTTCTGGGTGATGCCGCGCATCTGGATTTCGACGGATCAGGCCTTGCGATTACTGCTGACAGCTTTGTGGTGAAACCGCTGAGCTTTCCCGGTGGCTCGATCGGCGAGCTGGCCGTCAACGGCACGATAAACGACTTGGCTGTCTCCGGCGCCAGGGCTGAGGCCCTCGTCTGCACCTACATTCTGGAAGCGGGCTTGCCCACCGAAGTGCTCACAGCCGAGGTTCGCGCGATGGCCAATGCAGCTCGCAAGGCCGGCGTCCGTATCGTAGGCGGCGATACAAAAGTGGTGGAGCACGGCAAGGCAGACGGCATGTACATCACGACGACGGGAGTGGGCCGCCCACTTCACGGCGTCAAGGTCGATCCCGGCGCGGTGCGTTCCGGTGACAAGGTTTTGCTTTCCGGTCCAATTGGAGATCACGGCATCACCATTCTTCTGGCCCGCGGCGAACTCGATTTTGAGGCCGAGTTGCGCTCGGACACCCGTTCTGTGCTTGGACTGGTGGCGGCGCTGGCGCAGGCCGTGGGTCCGGCGATTCGCTGGATGCGCGATCCAACGCGTGGCGGCGCTGCGACTTCACTCAACGAACTGGCTCGCGATTGCGGCTTGGGTATTGTGCTCTTCGAAGAAGAGATACCGGTTCACGATGTTGTTCGCGGCGCCTGCGAGTTGCTGGGGTTGGACCCTTTGCACATCGCCAACGAAGGCCAGTTCCTCGCCGTGCTAGCCCCAGAGTGCGCTGCAGCCGCACTCAACGCACTGCATCTGACGCCGGGTGGAGAGGATGCACGAGTCATCGGAGAGGTGCGCGAGCAACCCGCCGGCGCGGTGCTGGAGACCACCCGCTATGGCGGTAGCCGGATCGTAGACATGCTCGTCGGCGATCCTTTGCCGCGCATTTGTTAGAGGCGCATTTGTTAGACAAACGAATTTAATAACACGACTATGCAAACCACATCTCAATTGGCAACTTACATTCACGAGCGCCTGCTGGAACGCAATCAGATCATGGAAGGATTTTTCCACCGTGAGGCGCCGCGCCTCGCCGAAGCCTGCCGCGCAATGTCGGAACGCTTCCTCCAAGGTGGCCGTCTGCTTGCTTTCGGCCGCGGGCCGTATGCAACAGACGCTCAGCACGTCTCGGTGGAATTCGTCCATCCTGTGATTGTCGGCAAGCGCGCGCTTCCCGCGCTCGATCTGTCCATTTCGTTCCGTCCTTGGCTGGAGGCGATTCTTCGTCCCGAGGATATTGTCATGGGCTTCGGTCCTCCCGAAGGCGATCCTGAAGTCTGGACGGCACTGCAGAATGCCGGGTTCCGCAAAGCGATGACGTTTGCTCTGCCTGGGCTGGAAGGCTCATATGCGGTTGAAGCCGCCACCCACGATCCCTTCATCCATCAGGAGACGATTGAGATCCTCTACCACACGCTATGGGAGACGGTACACGTCTTCTTCGAGCACCGCGAACTCGGACATGATGTCGGCCAAGCCGGCTTTCTTTATCCGTTTCTAGGATCGGAAAAGCAAGCGACCAGCGACCTGCTCACGGAAGTCGCAAGTTCGATTCGCATGAAGGCCGGTGACGATGCGAAGCTGCGCGAGCAAGTCGCACGGGAGGGAGCCAGTCAGATCAGCAACACCGCGCTTGCTATTCGCGAGCGTCTGCTGCGCGGCGGACAACTCATTCTCTTCGGCAACGGCGGCTCGGCCACTGACGCCAACGATTGGGCCATCGACTGCGTGCTGCCGCCGCATGGCTATCAGACGATTCCCGCAATCTCGCTCGCGCTGGAGCCCGCCAACATCACTGCCGTGGCCAATGATGTGGGAACCGAGCTGATCTTTATGCGCCAACTGATCGCGCAGGCTCGGCCAGAAGATGTGGCGATCGGAATCTCCACTAGCGGCGGCTCGCGCAACATTGTGATGGCTCTGGAAGAAGCCCGAAAGCGCGGCATGCTCACCGTCGCTCTGCTGGGTTATGACGGTGGCGAAGTCTTGCGCCGCGGACTGGCCGATCTCCCTGTGGTGGTGCACTGCGATTACATCCCGCGCATTCAGGAGGTGCAGGCTTCCATTTACCACATTATCCGCGAAGGCCTGGAGGTGCTCGATCATGGCTGCGCTTGAGCTGTTTGGCACCGCACGCTGCCAGCACACGCAGGAGATGCGTGAGTGGCTTGAGTTCCGCCGCTGCGAGTTCGTCGAGTATGACGTGGAGAAAGATCCAACTGCGCGACGGCGAATGCGCGAGCTCGCCGGTGGCCAGCGCAACGTACCTTTGCTGGTCGAGGACGGCCGAATCATCCAAGTGGGATGGCAAGGTCTCAGTTGCATTGTGGATTCGGAGTAGGGATGGCAAGCACTTGCTCGATTCGAGCCTGCTCCATTCGAGTAAGAGGCGTGGTGCAGGGAGTTGGCTTTCGTCCTTTTGTCTATCGCCTTGCGTGCGCAAACCTGCTCGGCGGATGGGTGCTGAACGGCGAGGAAGGCGTTGAAATTTACCTTGAGGGAACGGAGCAGGGACTCAAGGCATTTGTCGAGGACTTGAGAGCGCAGCCTCCGCCCGCAGCCAGTATAGAGGAAGTGGAAGTCCACCCCGCGACCCCGCTCGGGTTGAATGAGTTCACGATTCGAGCAAGCCAGCACCGCGAGCGGCCCACCGTGCGCATCTCGCCCGACTTGGCGGTCTGCGCCGAATGCCTGACGGAACTCTCCGATCCCGCAAATCCTCGCTACCACTATCCCTATATCAACTGCACCAACTGCGGTCCGCGCTATACGGTTGTGCTTGGCCTTCCTTATGACCGGCCTAGAACCACGATGAAAGATTGGCCTCTGGACCGCTACTGCAGCTCGGAATACGAATACCCAGGCAATCGCCGTTTCCATGCGCAACCGGTAGCCTGCCCTGCGTGCGGCCCCGGCTACTACCTGTTTCCATCTGAGGACACGCGGGGAAGCGAAGAGAGCATTCGCCGAGCCGCCGAACTTCTCAACTCCGGCCAGATCCTCGCCGTGAAGGGCCTGGGTGGCTATCATCTCGCGTGCGATGCCCGCAATGGAGCTTCGGTGATGGCGTTGCGTGAGCGCAAGTTCCGCAAGGAAAAGCCATTCGCTCTGATGGCGAAAGATCTCCCGAGCGCCCGTGCTCTGGTCGAGCTTTCACCGGAGGCCGAGGCGCTCCTAACCTCTGTTGCCCGGCCAATCGTGCTCGCACCCGCAAAGGCAATGCTCGCCGGTGTCTCTCCTGAAAACGGTGAGCTTGGCGTCATGCTACCCTACACGCCGTTGCACTACCTGCTCTTTACTGCAGGAGCACCGCCGGCCCTGGTAATGACCAGCGCAAACCGCTCCAGCGAGCCGATTGCTTACGAAGACAAGGAGGCGCTGCAGCAACTTTCTGGAATCGCAGACGCGTTTCTGATCGGGCAACGCCCTATCGCGCGCCGCGTCGATGACTCCGTTGCGCGCGCCGGAGCGTTCGGTGCCGTCGTTCTCCGCCGGGCTCGTGGGTACGCGCCGGGCGCGGTTGCGCAGTTGCCCACCGAGCGTCCGATCCTCGCCCTCGGCGCCGATCTCAAAAATTCAATCACCCTAGTTGTGCATGGTCAGGCCTTCGTCAGTCAACATATTGGCGACCTGGAGCAGTACGATTCCTTTCGCGCCTTCCAGCAGACCATCCACGATCTGGTCTCCATGTACGAGGCGGATTGGGGAAAGATTCTCGTAGTACACGATTCCCATCCGCAATACGCTTCCAGCGCATACGCCGAGCAACTTCCAGCTTTCGAAGCCGTCGCTGTGCAGCATCATCGCGCACACGTGGCCTCAGTGTTGGCCGAACACGGAGCGTGGCATACGCGCGTTCTCGGCGTCAGTTTTGATGGCACAGGTTACGGCGACGATGGGGCGATCTGGGGTGGCGAGTTTTTTGTTGGCAGCGTTGCGGATGGATTCGAGCGTGTGGCTCACCTCCGCCAGTCCATCCTTGCCGGCGGGGATGCGGCCGCTCAGTACCCGGTGCAGGCTGCCGCAGGTTTTTTGACTCAGCTGCCCGACTTGCCGGATATTTCCGCCCCTCCCTTTAACTTCCCAGAGCGTTACCGAAGCGCGTTGCAACTGATTCGCCGCAACGTCCAAACCTTCTCGACGACTTCCATGGGCCGGCTCTTCGATTCTGCCGCTGCCCTTCTCGGCTTTACTCGCGAGATCACCTTCGAAGGACAAGCCGCGATGTGGCTTGAGCACCTTGCGCGCAGCGGGCAGCGCGTCGAACCGTATCCGTTCCCCTTCACGGGGGAGGAGTTGGATTTCCGTCCTTTACTTTGTTCGGTTGCTCAAGATCGCATTGCCGGACGTGCTTCTGCGGAGATAGCCCGTGCCTTTCAGCTTGGCATAGCTGAGGGCTTGCGGGATTCGATCCTTGCTTTGTGTTATCGCCATGGCCTCGATACGGCCGTTCTCTCCGGCGGTGTCTTCCAGAACGAGTTGCTTTTGGAAGATCTGAACTCTCTGTTCAACAGGGACCCTGTCAAACTCTGGACGAATCACGCCGTTCCTCCCAATGACGGCGGGATCAGCCTGGGACAGGCGGCGCTGGCGGCGTGTACACGCGCAAAACCGGGATGACCTGCGTGTAAGTGGCACTTTGATTGGAGGGAGTTCGTTCTGCCGATCTCGCCTGCACTGCAATCCCGAATGGACGAACTAGAGCTACACCTGCTGTAGTTTTGCTGTGAAGTGGCGGAGGAATGGCGGTTCGTAGGTCAGCTCTAAGCCGCGGATTTGGTTGCGGTTTTTCCAAACCTCGGTGATGACCTCGATGACATAGTCGATATGGCTCTGGGTGTAGGTGCGGCGTGGGATGGCGAGGCGGACCAGATCCATCTTGGCAGCCTTGCCGAACATGAGTGAGCCGATCTCGACGGAGCGGATGCCGCCCTCAAGGTAGAGTTCGGCGGCGAGCGCCACTCCCGGGAAATGGTCGAGCGAAATGTGCGGAACAAAGGCACGGGCGTCGAGGTAAACCGCGTGGCCTCCGGGAGGCAGGACGATCGGAATTCCCTGGGCGGCGAGGTGATTGCCGAGGTAAGCCGTGGATGCGATACGGTAGCGCAGGTAGTCCTCGTCTATCGCTTCCTGCAGACCGACGGCAATGGCTTCGAGATCGCGTCCGGCGAGCCCCCCATACGTTGGGTAACCCTCGGTGAGGATGAGCAAATCTTTTTCCTGCTGGGCGAGCAGGTCGTTGTTGGTGCAGAGGAATCCGCCAATATTGGCCATGCCGTCCTTCTTCGCACTCATGGTGCAGCCGTCCCCGAGAGAAAACATCTCCTGAGCGATCTGACCGGGAGTTTTGTTCTCGTAGCCGGGCTCGCGGAGTTTGATGAAGTAGGAGTTCTCGGCAAAGCGGCAAGCGTCAAAGTAAAGCGGGATGCCGTGCTGGTGACAGAGCTGGCTTACCTGGCGAGCATTGGCCATCGAGACCGGCTGGCCGCCGCCGGAATTATTTGTAATGGTAAGCATTACAAGAGGAATGTGCTCACGACCCACGCGAGCGATCGTCCGCTCAAGCACGGCAACGTCCATATTGCCTTTGAATGGATAGATCAGGCCGGGCTGCTTGCCTTCATCGATCAGCAAATCCAGCGCCTCGGCACCGGCAGCTTCGACATTGGCGCGGGTCGTATCAAAATGAGTGTTGTTGGGCACCACGTCGCCGGGTTTGAGCATGACGCTGAAGAGAATGCGTTCAGCGGCCCGGCCCTGATGGGTCGGGATGACGTGTGTGTAGCCAAAGATGCTCTGGACGGAGTCACGGAAGCGGACAAAGCTGCGGCTCCCGGCATAGCTCTCATCGCCTTCCATGATGGCTCCCCACTGGTGGGTGGACATAGCCCCGGTACCGGAGTCGGTCAACAGATCGATCAACACATCATTCGCCGCGAGAAGAAACAAGTTGTAGTGCGCAAGCTGAAGAAAGCGCTCGCGATCCTCGCGCTTGGTCCAATGGATCGGCTCAACACTCTTGATGCGGAACGGTTCGATGATTGTGCGGATGGGCACGGAAACCTCGCACGGAACGGGACATTGTAGTGCGGCGGCGTTGGCGCGCCAAATGAAAAATCGTCCGGCAGCACAATCCAACTAAAGCCTACGAGCGCTGGGAATCACCGGCAGTTCTTCCAGCGCCGCTACGAAGTTCTCTTCGAACAATACCGACTGAACGAACAGGTTGAATGACTCGGTTTTGGAATCGATCTGGACAACACAGATGGCGTGCATCCGACGTACTATGCGAAAATGCGAATGCTCTCGAAGGCTGCCGCAGGCCTACGCCAAAGCGGGAATTAGTAAGCGTGTAGCCTTTCCCGGTTGTTTACGATTCACATCCCGGGTAGTTAGCCGGAGGGGGTTGGATGGTTGTCTCTTATTTCCGCTATTCTCTTCTTGCCGTCGCCGCGTTCCCGTTCATCTATTACCTCATCGCCATCTATTGCTCGTGGCGATTTTTTCAGCGGGCTCCCGCTGATAAGACCCTGGCTTTAGCGGCCAGCGAGAGCTTTCTACCTCCAGTCAGCATTCTGAAACCAATCCGCGGCCAGGATCCCGAGGCGTATGAGAATTTTGCCAGCTTTTGTCGGCAGAACTACCCGAATTACGAGATCGTCTTCTGTGTGGACGGCTGCACCGATCCCGTGCTCCCCATATTGGACAAGCTGCGCCGTGATTTTCCAGCCTGCCAGATCCGGGTGCTCTACGGATCGGGGCGCAATGCCGCCAACGACAAAGTAGCCAAGCTCGCCCGCCTGGTGGCTGAAGCGCAGCATGAAGTTGTGGTGATCAATGATAGCGACGTTCGCGTCGATCGGGATTATCTGCGTACCGTGGTTGCGCCCCTGGGAACTGAGACGGTCGGGGCCGTAACTTGCTTCTACGTACCAATACTGGAGACGGGGATTGTGGACCACATCCAGTCAATCGGCATGGCCTCGGATTTCTATGCCGGCATTCTGGTTGCCAAATACCTGGATGGCGTGAAATTCGCGCTCGGGCCCACCATCGCGACCACCCGCACCCACCTCTCGCGCTTCGGAGGCTACGAGGCCATCGAGGAGCGTCCGGCTGACGATATGCTGGTAGGCCGCCTGATCGCCGAGCAAGGATATGAGGTCGAGTTGCTGAATTATGCGGTCCATACCGTAGCCGACTATCACTCTCTCAGCGATCTCTTCCATAAGCGCCTGCGCTGGATGGTGGTGATGCGTCATTTGCGCCCATTGGGGCATTTGGGATTGATCTTCACCCTGGGACTTTCCTGGTCGATGATCGCCGTTGCATTGTGTCCATCGGCAACCGTAGCAGGTGCTTATTTCGGGGCGTACCTGATTTTGCGCGTACTTATGACATGGCTGATCGGTATCCGCGGGCTGAAACAATCCTCGCTATGGATGAAGCTGCCGCTGATTCCCGTCTGGGACGCGATGGCTTGCGCAATTTGGCTGCTCAGCTTCACCCGCAACACCATACGCTGGCGCAACGCCGAGTACAGCATCCGCAACGGAGAACTCGTTCCGGTCGGCGACATTCGAATGGAAGATGTGCCGCAAACGAAATAGATTGTTCCTCGTTGAGGTCCAACCGGTCAGAAACTAAGACTGGTTACGACTTGTCACAGGCTTCCGGCGCCGCGCTGACCGCCGCTATCTGCCATTCACTGCCTGCGGGTGCTTGCGAGGCCACGGGGGAATCTTGCCGGTTGCTGGCCCGTCGCCAGTTCACCCGCGGCCGCATCAGCGAGACATCCACTTTATGGCGATACTGGATGGCAATGTTCATCAAAGAATCCAGCAGTGAGTCGGACAGCAGATGGGGTTTCAACCCCAGTTCGAGCAATTTGGTATGCCTTGCGTTGTAGTAGTGCTCTTCGGCTTCCACTCGCGGATCGGGCAGGTGCTCGACGGCGACGTTCAGTCCCAGCTTTGCGCCCGCAGTCTGCACCATTTGCGCCAGTTCCAGCACAGAGAATTGCTCGGTGAACTGGTTGAAGACGCGGCACTCCCCGGATGAGGCTGGATTCAGACAGGCGAGTTCAACGCAGCGGACGGTGTCGCGCAGATCGAGAAAGCCACGTGTCTGGCCGCCTTTGCCGTAGACCGTGAGCGGATGTCCGATCGCCGCCTGCACGCAGAAGCGGTTCAACACCGTGCCGAAAATCTCGTCGTAGTCGAAGCGGTTTATCAGTGCCTCATCGAGCGCTACCTCATCGGTGGTGGTGCCGTAAACGACGCCCTGGTTCAGATCGGTCGCGCGCAGCCCCCAGATTTTGCAGGCGAACATGATGTTGTGACTGTCGTGTACCTTCGAGAGGTGATAGAACGAGCCCGCTTGCTTGGGAAATGGCAGCACGTCCTTTCGCCCATTGTGCACGACGGTGAGATATCCCTCTTCGATATCAATGTTCGGCGTTCCGTATTCACCCATCGTTCCCAGTTTGATCAGGTGGCAATCCGGCTGGAATTCGCGCAATGCGAACAGAACATTGAGGGTCCCGGCCACGTTGTTAACTTGGGTGAAAACCGCGTGCTTTTGATCGATCATGGAGTAAGGAGCCGACCGCTGCTCGGCGAAGTGTACGACTGCCTCGGGTTCGAACTGCCGGAAAACCGTGGCCAGGAAATCGTAGTCATTGACGTCGCCAACAAACGATTCGATGCGATGGCCAGTAAGCCCGTCCCATACGCGCAGCCTTTCTGCAAGAGGCCGGATCGGCGTCAGCGTTTGAGCTCCTAACTCATGGTCCCATTGACGGCGCAAAAAATTATCGACAATTGCGATTGAGTGCCCCTTTGCGGAAAGATAGAGCGCAGTGGCCCACCCGCAATAACCATCGCCTCCAAGTATTGCGATCTTCATCGTTCCTCCGAAATCTTCCTGGCAGGTAAACCGCCTGTGATCGCGGTGCCTACTGTCCGTGACTCATGGCGTCTGCTGTGCGCCAGTTGCCGCCAGCGGATGGTTGGTAAACAGTATCTTCCCTCCGCTGCGTCGCACCATTACGACTCCCGCATCTCCCGCCAGCTTCTCGAATCTTGGGAGCTGCGATTCGTATGCAACGACGTAATACCTTTCACCCTGGTGCCATAGCTGGCTGAACTGCGAGTCGTCCAGAAATACTGGCGGTGCTCCGGGAGCATACGCGCCATATTCGAGATTTTGGTAACGCCCGTTCAGCAACAGCGCCCTCCGGTTCGTGTAGAAGATCACGGAAGAAAACTTGTAGTAGTGGCGATCTACGATGAGTGTACCCGCCGGCGAGCTTTCCAATGCCTGCGCCAGTGGCCGCGATGCCAGGAAAGGGTCGAAGACGACCATGGCAAGGTGTGCAGCAAGAAAAAACAAGACCATCATGACCGCGGTAGAAATAACGTCGCGCAGTCCAAGCCGTTCATTGCTTCCCTTGTTCGTGCGCTCGGTGGCGCCCATCGCTATCCCAACGACGCCGATCAGAAAGGCACCCGCAGCCAGCGCCAGAGGCAAACGCAAATAGGCGAATGAGTAAAGTGTAAGGTCCTGCATGTGTCCGAGTGAGAGCTTGTAGGCCGCCTGATGCGTGAGCGCGCCTGCAATGTCGCCGGGCGCCGGCACTCCCCTCACCGCAAAAAGAATGGCAATGCACGTTACTGCCGCGATCCCCGAGAGTACGCCTAGTGCGCGCGTTCCCCATCGCACCCACACGCCACCGGCCGCCATGGCCGAGCCCAACAGCAACGCCAGCGCCGGATAGCAAGGCATCGAGTAGTATTCCTGTGTAGTGGAGAAGGTGAAGAAAACCAGCACAAAGCCCACCCAGCACAGGGCCAGCAAGCGGGTTCGTCCCGCACGATCCTCCGCCCGGAACGAAAGCCGGGTCACGGCGGGCAAATAAACACTCCACGGGAACAGCCACAGCAGGTGAAAAAGCCAGAAATATAGGCGCGGTACCGTGTCGTAATCGCGCGGATATCGCAAGTTCAGAAAGCGCAGCAACTGCTCGTTGATAAAGAAGAACCAGAAAAAGCCATGATACTGCCCAGGGCCGCTGTGCAGGTCAAAAGCAAAATGAGGCGGGTTGCGCAGTATCGCCAGTACATGCCACGGTGCCGCAATCAACAGAATCACCAGCAGGCTGCTCAGCGGGCGTAGACGCTTCCACACCTCCGCTGAAAAAAGCTGGCGGGTGATGGCCAGGTAAAGCAGAGCCGCACCGATCGGAAAAACAACCGCGATCAGGCTCTTGAGCAGCAATCCCGTGCCAAGGTTCGCCGCCAGTATCAATGCCCAGAGTCGCGGATGCTGTTCCTGCTGATCGAGAACGCGCAGAAAGGCCCACATCGCCACCGCCGTTGTCAGTGTCAGCATGACGTCTGGTATGAGGATGCGGGTGAACAGGAACAGCCCGACGCAAGTCGCCATCGACAACCCGGCGTAAAGTCCGGCGCGCTTGCCAAAGGCCCAGTTCCCGAAGGCGGCAGTCAGCAGGCACAACGCGATCGCCGAGAGCGCAACCGGCAGTCGCGCCACCCAATCGAAGGGGCCCAGAACACGAAAGGCCCCGGCCATTGCCCAATAGATCAGCGGCGCCTTCTCCAGGTAGGCGACACCGTCCAACCGCGCCGTGACCCAATCCCCTGAGCTCAGCATATTGCGCGCGATCTGGGCTTGCACCGCATCCACATCGTCCATCAGCGACGGCGGAGACACTACGCCAGCCAGGTAAACCGCCGCTGCAAATATCAGGACAATCAGGTAAACGTGCCGGCTTGAGTATGAACCCCGTGCTCGACCGTTATCGGCGTGGGCGCTTCGATTCGCCACCTTTTCATCCACAGAAACAGGATCAATAAGCCCCATAAGTGGTATCCATAATTCGCTTTTCTCCCCAGATGACAACGCAAGTATCTCTCGATGACGTCTGCCCGAAACAGTCCGGGGTAGGCCAACAGACCGGCTTCCAAGGTATCGACCAGCAACGAGCGGAGCGGGCCCCGCAGCCACTCGTGCGCTGGAATATCGAAGCCAATTTTCTTGCGGGTCAAAACAGCGGCCGGCAATTTGTCTTTCATCAATTCCTTCAAGATGAACTTCTGGCATGCCCCATGAATTTTCCAGCTATCCGGCAGTGAGGCGGCAAATTCGACGATGCGATGATCCAGGAAGGGCGGCCGCACCTCGAGTGCGTGCGCCATGCTCATTCTGTCTACCTTTCCCAGAATGTCGTCGGGAAGGTAGTACTTCTGGTCAAACCAAAGATAAGGTGCAATGTCGGACGCGTTCGCGCGTGCCTCGCGCAGCTCGCCCAGAATGCAATCCAGTGCTGAGGGTCTGTCAGCAAGCAGGAGCTCGCGTTTTTGCGCCTCAGAAAAGGTACCATTCCAATACACGTGGGCCTGATCGGCAGGCAGAAGGCAGCCCTCGAGAAAGCGCGTAAGCTTATAGTCGAAGCCTATCTTCTCGTCGGAGACAGGCCAGTGTCGGGCTAAGGAAAGCGCAACGCGCAGCAATGGCGCCGGCAATCGCCGCCAAGGCGCAGATAACTGGTTGGCCCGGTATGTCAGGTATCCGCCGAACAACTCGTCGGCGCCTTCGCCGCTGAGGGCAACCGTAGTCTGTGCCTTCGAAAGTCGCGAAAGATACCAGACCGGCAGAGCGCCGGCATCCGCGTTGGGCTCGTCGGAGTAGTACGCCAACTCGCTGATGGCGCCTTCCAAGTCAGCTTCGGGACCTAGGTCGAATTCAGTGTGTTCGGTATCGTACTTGGCCGCGACTTGTCGAATGAAATTCGTTTCGTCGAAGCTGCGGCCCAGAAATGATATAGAGAAGGTCTTGAGGCGCGAGCACCGCTCGGTGGCAGCATAGTGGACGATGGTTGACGAATCGATGCCTCCACTCAACCACACTCCCAACGGCACATCGGAAAGCAGATGCTCGCGAATCGACTGCCGCAACAGCGAATCGAGTTCCTCTTTAGCTCTCTCCAGTGTGTGGATACCCGGCTGGGTGACGGCTGGCAGTTGCCAGTACGGCTCGCTCCGGACTACGCCGTTTCGCCACTCCAGCCAATGCCCCGGCTGTAGTTTGGTGATTCCCTCGATCAGGGTCCACGGGCAGGGCACATAGTTCAGCGAGAGGTAGCAATCGAGGCCCGCCATGCTCAGGCGGCGTTCCAACTGGGGATGGACTAAGATCGACTTTAGCTCGGAGCCGAAAAAAAGCTCCTGCGCGCGTTGAGCGATGTAAAGCGGCTTGATGCCGATTCGATCGCGGGCCAGCAGCAGACGTTTGGCCGACTCCGTCCAGAACGCCACGGCATACATACCACGCAGGCGGTCAAAGCACTGAATGTCCCACTCCAAGAAGGCATGCAACACGGTTTCCGTGTCGCAGTTGGAGCGGAACTGGTGGCCGAGTTGTTGCAACTCGCGCCGCAGCTCCAAGTGATTGTAGATTTCGCCATTGAAAACAATGACGTGGTCGCGATCTTCAGAGATGATCGGCTGATCGCCAGAGGCGAGATCTAGAATTTTCAGCCTGGTGGTGCCCAGCGAAACGCATGCCGATTCAAAGACGCCTTGTTGATCCGGCCCGCGGTGAATGAGGGCCGAAGTAGCAGCACGAATGCGCTCCGGGTTGGCAGCGCCGTTCTTATGTGTAAATCCAGCGATGCCACACAATTTCCTTCACTCCCGGCAAGGCAAACTGCTGTGAGTGCCATTCTACCACTTACTCCATCATAGGGGCGGCCGAGCGAGAGCACGACGACCAGTTCCAGAGATGCAGAAACCGCGCAGCTCAGGCGCCTCTGCCGACAAACACAAGTGCGACTCCCACACACACCAGCAACACCCCAATCCAGCGTGTCAGGGTCACCTGTTCACCGAGAAACATCCGCCCGCCAAGCGCGCCCACGCCATAGCTTAGGGCCGTGGCTGGAACAACCAAGCTCACATTCTCCAGTGACAACATTCCCAGCAGCGCGAAGAAGGCGATGGTCATCAGCAATAGTCCAAGCCACATCCATCCCACACGCATCGCCCGCGATACCGTCCTCAAAATGGCAGCAGGATGAATCTGCTTGGTTTCGCCGATGGTCTTCATGGCGCGGGCCATGCACAACTCTCCAGACGTGCCCGCAACCATAATTAAGAAGTAGTAGACGAACGCGGCCTTCATTGCTTCTTCTCCGTCGTTCCATGAGGCGTCCATCCGACGACGAATGCCCCTAAGCAGATGACCGACACCCCCATCCAGCGAATCGGGGTGACCGTTTCGCCCAGTACGAATCGCCCGAGCAGGGCCACGACCAGGTACGCGACGGAAGAAGCGGGCTGTACATAGCTGTAATCAGCCCACGAGAGCACAAGCATGTAAGTAATAAAGAAGGCGAGTAGCGAGGCAATACCGAGCCATATCGCCGAGGACTGTAGAACCCGCAGGAGCACATGAGCGAGTTCCTGGGCCGACCCGGTGGAGACTGCGCCGATTTGCTTCATCCCCTTGCCCAGCATCACATTTCCCAACGGGCCGAAGATCACCATCAGGAAGATTGCAACATGGGTTTTGAAGCGCGCAGTCGACAATGGTTTCATACTCTGTATCTTGGCGTGTGCGCCAGAAATCCGTTCTCAGAAACCAGAATACTCGATTTGCCGAAACGTCCCAAATCAACTCGGTTCACTGGCCGGAAACGTTCTCCCTTACACCCTTGCCTATTTTGCGACGGGCTGTACTTGCGGCATCGAAATCTCGCTGGCCATGAGGCATGCAACCTCCAGTGCTTTCTTCGATCTCATCCGATTGAAGAATCGTTGGAACAAGGCAATGTCCATCGATCACATGTAGGAGATGCGCGTACATTTACTCGCCCGGGCAACATCACATGAAGAGCGGCTTTCAGAAAGCGTACATGAATGGCGGCCTGAACCATTTGTCTTACGAAATAGGAATAGATCTCGGGATAATGTCATTAAGATGATCAATCGCGAAACTTGGGGAGTCGCCCTCGACGCGCTGCGCGTTAACAAGTTGAAGGCCGCGTTGACCATGCTCGGCGTCATGATCGGCAGCGCCTGCGTCGTGCTGGTTGTCACCGTCGCATTGATCGGAAAAAGCTACGTTATTGGACAGATTGAAGGCGTGGGATCGAACCTGATTTATGCCTATCGACCCAGCCAGCTTAAATTCACCCTTGCCGACGAGATCACGATTCCTGACCTCGAGGTTGTACGCGAACTTCCTCACGTCGTTGAGGCGGCCGGAACGCACGATATTGTGGACGCGAGTGTAGTCGTAAACGGCAAGGAATTTCCCGTTGGCTTCATAGGAATCACCGCAGGTTTCCAAAAGATCCGCAACCTTCTGATCCTCAAGGGCCGCTTCTTTGACCAGGTGGATATGGACACCCCTGCCAAGGCCTGTCTAATTACGCAGAACCTCGCCAATCATTTTCCCGGGGATATGATCGGAAAAGCCATCCGTGTCGGGGAGTTGCAATTCACCGTGATAGGCATCTTCCGCGAGCGTGTATCCACCTTCGGGGAGTCGGAAATCAAGTCCGATTCGGTGCTGATTCCGTTTCCACTTGTCAAATACTATAAAGGGGCCGAATACCTGCGGGTTCTATACGCCCAGGCTGATTCTCCGCAAACGGTCCCGCTCGTTACGGAAGAGATCCAGCACTTGCTTCAATCGCGGCATCGCAAGAGCGCCATCTATAACGTGCGGAACCTTTCGGCCATGCTCGAAACCGCACGAAAAATGTCGATGGCGCTTACGGCGGTGCTGTTGATGGTCGCCTGCGTTGCACTTGTCGTCAGCGGCGTAGGCATCATGAACATCATGCTGGTGACCGTAACCGAACGTACGCAAGAAATCGGACTACGAAAGTCCGTCGGCGCAAAACGCACAGATATCCTCCTCCAGTTTCTGATCGAAGCACTGCTCATCAGCGGGACCGGCGCCTTGCTAGGCATCGTCAGCATTGTCAGTATGAAGATCGTTATCGATCCGCTAGTTCCTGCTGAATACAATTTTCGCCTTCCGATCTCCTTCGCCTCGATCGTTGTGTCCTTCACTGCTTCGTGCGCAACCGGCGTTCTATTTGGATACATTCCCGCCAGCAGGGCGTCCAAATTACAACCGATCGAGGCGCTACGTCACGAGTGAACTGCGGCTGGAATCGGAGACATTTGGCAGGCGCTACTGTCAAAGCCAAAATTCAGAACTCCTGATCTCTTACCGGATCAGGAGCTCTGAAATTGCAGTGCGCAGTACACGAACAATAGGATTGAACGGTGAACCCTTCTCGACCTGAAACCGGCACAGTTAGAGTTCCGAAGGATTGCTACTGGACCGCGATTTGGCACTCCGTCACGTGTTGCTCAAGAGTGCTTCTGCGACAATTTTTGGGGCAAGGATAGGGGTTGAGCGCCAAGAGTGCAGGTGGCGACGGCGGGGAAGGGCGCGCTAGCGAAAACCCGAGCACAGAAATCGCGTCATATCCGAGCGGTTCCAGAATAGACCGACGAACCGAGAGCAGCCTGGGAGTGTGCTCGATTTGCAGAACAGCCCATTTGAGCACCTCAATTCTTCGACTCGCGTAATCCGCACTTCTTAAGAAAAAACATCGCGGGACACCAATTTGTGAAGGCCGACTGGAAGAGGTTAAGCCCGACGAAGCCAGTCAACCAGTACCAGTTGTGGTTTACGGTCATTCCCAGGGCGACCGACACTAAGATAATGGTCCCTGCCATCAATCTCAATCCGCGTTCGACAGTCATGTTCTAATCTCCTTTTTTAATCAGTTGCTTGAAACAGTGGCCGGTTGAGGCTGAATCCTGGACTCCACCATGAAATAGAGGACCGGTACGGCCATGCGTGACAGCAGTGTGGATGCCACCTCGCCTGCCATCAGTGACAGTGCGAGACCCTGGAAGATTGGATCCGAGAGAATGACGCTGGCGCCAACAACAACCGCAGCGGCGGTCAATAGCATGGGGCGGAAACGCACTGCACCTGCATCAACCACCGCGTCGGCTAAATCCGTCCCCTCGCGACGGCGGAGCTCGATGAAGTCGACGAGGATGATCGAGTTCCGAACGATGATGCCGGCGCCAGCGATAAAGCCGATCATGGAGGTTGCGGTGAAAAAGGCGCCCATCAGAGCGTGAGCCGGCAGGATGCCGACGAGGGTCAGCGGAATCGGGGCCATGATGACAAGCGGCACGATAAAGGAGCGGAACCAGCCCACCACTAACACATAGATCAGGAGCAGTGCCATGCCGAAGGCCAGACCGAGGTCGCGGAAGACCTCGAGTGTGATGTGCCATTCGCCGTCCCACTTCATAGCGTAGCGGTCGGTTGATTCGGGTTGAACGGCGTTATAGCGCTGGAGCACATAGCCGGCGGGAAGCCTCAGATGGTCGAGGGCTTCGTTCATCTTGAAGATGGCGTACACCGGGCTTTCTGACTCGCCCGCAACATCTCCGGTCACGTACACTACGCGCTTCATGTTCTTGTGGTAAATGCTGGGTTGCAAGGTGGAGCTTTCGGTTTTGGTGATCTCGCGCAAGGAGACGAGCGTGCCGTCGGATGCGGTCAGCTTGGTGCTTTCCAGCGCGTCGAGCGAGGAGCGGTCGGCGCGTGCCATGCGGACCGTCACAGGAATATCTTCACGCGAGGTTTGCGAGTGCAGCAGCCCAGCGTCGGTCCCTCGAAGCATGGTTGTCAGGGCGTTGCTGACAGCCAAGGCAGAGATGCCATGAAGTGCGGCCTTCTCCGCGTCGAGCTCGATCTGATACTCGGGTTGCGGGTCCTCTACGTACCAGTCCACATCCACAACGTCTGGTGTCCGCTGAAAGATCTGCTTGACCTGCTTGGCGACATCGATTTGGCCGGCAGCATCCGGGCCGTAGATCTCAGCAACAAGCGTCTGCACGACAGGCGGGCCAGGCGGGACTTCGCTCACCTTGATCCGCGCACCAAATGGAAGCCCGATCTTCTGGAGTTCCGGCCTGAGCCGCTTCGCAATATCATGGCTTTGCGTGGCGCGCTCTTGCAACGGAAGAAGGTTGACCTGAATGTCAGCCTGGTTGGGCTGATTGCGCAAATAGTAATGCCGCACCAGTCCGTTGAAGTTATAGGGGCCGGAAATCCCAGCATAGAGCTGATAGTTTGCCACCTCCGGCTGCTGCCCGAGATATTGGCCGAGCGCCTGAGCGACGCGAGTGGTCTGCTCGAGCGTGGTGCCGTTGGGCATGTCGATGACAACCTGAAACTCGCTCTTGTTGTCGAAGGGCAGCATCTTTACCTGCACCAGTTTGAGCGGGACGAGTGAGATGGCGGCGAGCAGCAGGAGGACGATTCCGAGAATGAATAGGTATCGCCATTTTGCAGAATGCATCATGGGCGTCATTAAGCGCCGGTAGAGACCGGTAGCCCAATCTTCTTTCTTGTGCGAAGCGTATCCCTCTTTGCGTGCGGTGTGGCGCAGCAGTCGAAGCGAAGCCCATGGAGAGACCACGAAGGCTACCAGCAATGAGAACATCATCGCGGAAGACGCGCCTACGGGGATGGGCATCATGTACGGGCCCATTAGGCCGTGAACAGAGGCCATGGGCAGAATGGCGGCGATGACAGCAAAGGTCGCAAGGATTGTCGGATTGCCGACTTCGGCGACGGACTCGATTGCGACCGCGCTTAGTGGGCGACCTTTGTTCTCCGGAAGGCGGAAGTGGCGGACGATGTTTTCGACGACGACAATCGCGTCGTCCACAAGAATGCCGATGCTGAAGATCAATGCGAAGAGCGTGACCCGGTTAAGCGTATAGCCGAGCAGATAGAAGATGCCGAGAGTGAGCGCCAGGGTGACGGGAATCGCGAGCAGCACGACCCCCGATTCTCTCCAGCCGAGGAAGATTGCGATCAGGAACGTGACAGAGAGAGTCGCGAGGAGCAGGTGCTTGAGCAACTCGTCCGACTTAGCTTTGGCGGTTTCTCCGTAGTTGCGCGTAGTCGTAATGTTGAGATCGCTGGGAAGCGCGGTGCTCTTCAGCTCTGCAATACGGGCGAGAACGTTATTCGCGACGATCGTGGCATTGGTGCCCTTTCGCTTGGCAACGGTAATCGTGACGGCGGGGAACTCGGCACCGACCGGCGCGTTGGGATGGGTGTGCAGCGCTCCCTTGCCGATGCCGAAGTTGACGTAGGTGGTGGGTTCGGCTGGACCATCGACGATCTGATCGGCAACGTCGCGCAGCAGGACGGGCCGCCCGTGACTGACGCCGACGACGACCTGCTCGACCTCTTCCTTGCGGGTGAACAGCGATCCGGCTTCGACGCGGATCTGCTGGTTCTGGTTCGAGAACTCTCCGGCCTCAACCTTTGCATTCGCCGATTTCAGCTTAGCCACTACAGCAGACGGAGACAGTGCATACGCGGCGAGCTTCGAGGTGCTGAGGTCCACGCGAAGGCAGCGCGGCTGGCCGCCTAAAATGCGTGTCTCAGAGACGTTGTCTACCTGTTTGATCGAGTGCTCCAGCTCAGCGGCAATCTGTCGTAGCTGATATGCGTCGTAGTTCTGACCCCAAAGAGTGAGAGCAAGGATCGGCACGTCGTCGATCGACCGCGATTTTATGATGGAAGGCGAAACGCCGGGCGGAGTTCGGTCGAGGTTGGCGTACAGCTTGCTACACAACTTGGCCACCGCCTCTTCCTGTCCGGTGCCAACATAGAATCGCACAATGATGAGGCTTGAGCCCGGCGACGAGGTGGAGTAGACGTACTCCACGCCGGGGATTTCACGCAGGATCATCTCCAGCGGAATCGTCACTCGCTGTTCGACCTCGGCGGGGGATGCGCCGGGCATCGCGGTCATGACGTCGAACATCGGCACGACGATCTGCGGCTCCTCCTCGCGGGGGATCTGCATGACGGCAATGATGCCGAGCACAAGCGCGGCCACAATCGCCAGCGGCGTGAGCCTGGAGTCGATGAAGGCCTTCGCGATGCGGCCGGCGATGCCGAGATCATGCTTCATTGCTGAACCTCGATCCGCTTGCCGCTCAGTTCGCGCTCTCCGGGCGAGTCAACCACGGTTTCCCCGGCGCTCAGACCGGAGAGAATTTCGATTGCGTTTCCGTGAGGATTACCAGTGGAGATGTAGCGTGTTGAGACGATCCGGTTCTGGCCGATGACATAGACAATTTGCATGGAGCCGTGGGCAACAGTGGCCGAACGCGGAATCATCAGGACATCTCTGCTTCCGTGTTCAAGCATGGCATGACCGAACATTCCGCTGTGCAGGCCTGGGAGAGAGGGCAGATCGATCTTCACCAGAAAGCTGCGGCTTGCGGGGTCGGCAGCAGGAACAATTTGTGCAATCTTGCCCGCCAGCGGAGAGGAGCCGAGCGTGTCGATCAAAACTGACACTCCGTTTCCAACCCGGAGAGAGGAGAGCAGCGATTCATCGACTGCAACTTCAAGCCGCAGAGGGCCGGCTTTTTCGATGGTCAGCAAAGGGCTGCCAGGTGTCGCCATGAACCCGGGGTCGACCTTGCGTTCGGTCACGACTCCATCGAATGGCGCGTGAATGCGAGTGTAGCCCTGCATCGTGCGCGCCGCGGCCTCGGCGGCTTTTGCTTCGACCTCCTGCGAGCGCACCACTGCAAGCCTGGCCGATGCGGTTTGTGCGCGAGCCTGAACCTCGTCGAACTCCTGCGGGCTCACGCTCTTTTGTGCTTTCAACATTTCATAGCGTTTGAGCGTACTCGTCGCGAGGGCCGCGTCGCTCTCGGCGGCTGCAATCTGTTGCCCCATTGCAATGGCCGCGGCATGCGTGCGGTCAGCTTGTGAGGATAGCTGCGCGGCGTCGGTTGTAAGGAGGACTTGGCCGGCGCGGACGCGATCACCTTCATGGACTGCGATGCTCGTAACCGTTCCCATCACCTGCGAGGAGAGCGTGGAGCACTCGACTGCGCGCACAGTGCCGACCGCGTCTACAGTCTCAGGAACCTTCTGCGTCGTCGTTTGGAGGAGATGAACGTCACGAACGAGCTCCGGGATTGCGGAGGGCTCAGCCGTCTTGGAACAAGCCGTCAGAACGGCAATTGCAACGAGAACGGGTACAAAGTAAAGACGGGATCGAAAGGTTTTCATTGGAATTTCACCACCTGATCTGAGTCCAGAGTGCCGGTTGCCAAACGGAGGGCTGCGTAGCTCAAGGCGTTGCGATAGACGGCCTGCCAATATCCGCTCTGGCTCTCGCGGTCGGCATCTTCAGCGCGCAGAACATCTGTTAAAGGGACCAGTCCGGCATCGTACCGGTTGCGCAGAATGCGCAGGCTCTCTGCCGCCTGCGCCGTCGAACCCCGTGCGACTTCCACCATCTTTGCCGCGGATTGGAGACCGTAGTAAGCACGACTGACCTGAACGCGGATCATATTTCGCGCGGACTCCTCGCCGGCCTGCGCGCGCAGCAAAGAGGCTTTCTCCTCTTGCAATCGAGATTGCTGTTCAAGGGGCAGAAGGTCTATGCGAAGCTCCGCGCCAGCCATCCAGTTGCTTCCGCCTTCACCGGCAAGGCTGTGGCGGTCCGTTTGCCATGAGCCAAAGGTATCCACCCGTGGACCGAAATCCGCCTTGGCCGATTTTACGGCCGCGTGCTGTGAGGAGGTTTGTAGAGCGAGACTTTTAAGGTCCGTCCTGCTCTTGAACGCCTGCTCGATTTCATCCGTCAGGGCGGAAGCGGAGAAGTTATGCTCAGCGAGTTGCTCCAATCCTTCTGGCCCCTGGGGCAGCGAGACCCCCACGGCCGCCTCCAGTTCGGACCAGGCAGTTTGTTCGGTACCCTGCGTCCGAATCAACTCCTGTTGCCGGGTCGCCAGGTTCACCTGCGCGGAAAGCGCATCGGACTCAACCGCAAGTCCGGCATCGACGCGGGTGCGACTCTCGCCGTAGAGCGCCTGTGCCGTTTCGACCGCGTGCTTGGCGACTTCCGCTTCGCGTCTCGCAATCAGCACGGATTCATAGGCGTCGACCACGTGGTAAATTACCTCCTGGCTGGTTCTTCCCGCTGAGGCCGCCGCGCCCTGCTTCAGAAGCAACGCGCGTCTGATCTGGAAGTGTGTATGCAGGGAGTCGAAGACCTGCCACCGCCCGGAGAAGCTTGTCGAAAAGTTAGTCAGGGGGGATGGATGATTGAGGCTATTCAGGCTGAAGTCCGAGGCCTGGAAGACCTGTTGGCGGAGTTTGGTCCCGAAGGCATAGACGGCATCGTCGCCACGGGTGAGATTCTCGGAGAACTGAATCCGGGGCAGCAGCGGGCTTTTCGAAAGCCTGAAGCCTGCCTCAGAGGCCGCCATCTCTGCCGCCGCCAGCTTCAGGGCAGGATTGTGCTCAAGCGCGGCGGCCACCGCCTGCCGCAGCGTTAACGCCGGTTGCTGCGCCGAGAGTGGGGAGACGAGCAGGCCCGCTATCAAAATCAGAATTCCAGTTCGGATGAAAAATGTCTTTGGCATCGCTAGTTGGCGTCCCTCGGACGCTTCTATGCGAACAAATGCAATTGGTGGGCAGGTGTTACAGGATCGGACAAAATTTTTTAGGAGGATTTCGCGGCGTTCGCGTCGAGCAGACGTAAGTACTCCTGGGTCAGCACCTTCCGGATAGCCTCGGAGGTATCTGGAGCACAGCCGACACTTAGATTGCGGCATCGTGCGACGACCTTTTCGAGATCGCGTATAAAGGCTACACAAGGCTCACAGGCCTCAATGTGCTCCTGCATCTCCTCGCAGGTCAGGTGGTCCACCCGATGGTCGAGATACTCGGAAATGTTTGCAAAGATCTCACGGCAATCGGCGGAACGCTGTTTGCGCCGTATCTTGCGGATTTCGTTTGCCTCTTGTGAGGCACGTGGCCGCGCCAGTTCGCGGCGGACCAGCAGTCGCGCCCGGTGCAACCGGACCCGAACCGTGCCCTCCCTCAGGGAGGTAACCTTTGCAATTTCAGATGTGTCGAGCTCTTCCATGTCATGCAGTACGAGGATGAGGCGATAGCGCGGCGGAACCTTCAGCACGGCTTGATGGAGCAGTTGCCCCTCCTGGCGGTGAATGGCGGATTCCTCGGGACTCCGGCGAGAGTCGGCCAGCAACATCGCTAACTCATGATCATCTGGCATCAAGGCGTCGAGCGTCATCGACTGCGTCGGGGCGAACTTGCTCTTCCGTCTCGCCATCCAGCATTGATTTCGGGTCACGGTGTAAAGCCAGACCGCCATCGCACGCGGATCCTCAAGCTTCGCTAAGTGCGGAAGTGCTTTGAACAACACCTCCTGCATTGTGTCCTCGGCGTCTTCACGGTGACCGCAAACCTTCATGCTGAAGGAATATACCGTGTTCTGGAGCAATCCGAGTGCCTCATTGACTCGCTTCTCGTCCTTTGAAGACAGTAGTTCGATCGCTTGTGTCAACTCAGGTCGCATCACGTCTGTCCAAATTTCTCTGAAAAACTCACATTCCAAAAGGCCAGTTCAAACATGCTAAACGCATGGCGGTTTCGGAGTGGCACGGCGGGAGAAGCCCACTGACAATTTGGGAGTTACGCAATAGCCGCAGTTTGACTCCATGAGTCAGCTCTCAGGATAGGAAAGACTAGACTACCAGTTTCCGACCTTCGTTGATTTGCTTGCGGAGTACGTTGCGTATGAGTTCGCAGGCATTTTTCACCTCAGGCATGGCAAGGGTACAAGACAACTGCTTGCCGACCCGACTGGTGGTGACCACGCCGGAATTTCTCAAGATCGCCAAATGCTGCGAGAGGTTGGGCTTTGAGATTCCGAGTTCCTCAAGCAATTCGGAGACATATCGCTCCCGCTGTCCGAGCATCTCCAGTATTTGAATACGGACAGGATTTGCAAAGGCCTTGCATATCTGGCTTTGACGCTGATAAATGAGCCGGTCTGCCTTGGTTGCACGGCTGCCATTTCCATTTGGACACAGTGCGATCGATTCAGCTTTCCTCTTCGCCACGTCCCACTCCTCCCCAGATCCAAGCCCATCTCGATCGGAATCTCTGACCCAATTACACTATAGCCCTCTCCGAAGAGAAACTCACCTGCCCCTACGCATATCTAGGGCAATTCACACTTATCGGAAGATGCGATTTAGCGTAGCGCAAGTTGAGTAATCGCCTCTATGTCAGCGAAGTTTAACGGACGTGGAACACACTCAACAGCACCCCGGCGCTTTGCCTCATCGCGCTCCCCTGCCCCACCGATACGAGAAATCACCAGCACTGGAACCTTCAGTTCTGCTCGCTGCAGGAATCGTAAGATGTCTTGAAAGCTGCCGTCGAGCAACTCGGAAGAAGAGATCACGAGTCCGATATGATTGTCGCGCAGAATCGCCTCGGCGTCGCGCACCGTAAATGCCGAAATAGACCGTATCCCCTGCAGTTTTAACGCTTCGGTCATGCCATGGTGAGCCTTGCTCGATGAACAAACAAGCAGTACCTGTGGTGTGTCTGGCATGTGTGCTCCCTGCTGCCAAGCTTTCCTTCCGTGCGCACAATCCGGGCGAGTACAAAGCACCCGCCCTGTTCAAACCACCTTAGTTTGCCGCGACCCGAACGGCATCCTTTGGGATTCTTCTTGTACCCCAACGCTTTCCAGTCCAGCTGACCGTTAGACTACAAATTGATTTTCGGCTCGATCGGCGTGGATGATTGAAATTCCTTCTGCCACTCTCTTTCCTGTAACTTAACCTGTCTCCACCATTTGAAGTGATGGTCATACGCAAAAAGCTCGTTGACCTTCCCGGTGATCATGGAGAAAAATGCAGGCCGCTCTTCAGGAAACACTGCGCCCATATACACGTGCACCATCAGGCCAGAGACAACCATTCCGACGGCCACAAAATGAAGAAGCATCGCCCATGCGACTATCGAGGTTCCAAATAGGTGGAAGGTCATGATCAGACCTGTGATGGCAATCACCGGCAGTGCCGAGTACACGAGCAGGGCAAACATTTTCTGCCCTGCATTGTAGGACCCCTGCTCCGGCAATGCCTCTTTGGTTCGGTTCAAAATCAGGAGGAGTTTGATGCGCAACCATTGAAAGTCATCCTGGTCCAGCCCGACTTCGTTCATCAGCATCTCTTTCCGTAGATATTGCCGATATCCAAAAATCCCGTAGACGAGGAACACAATGATCCAGGTGAGGCCGAGTGCTATGTGGACGCGTAGAACGTTCGCCCGCGAACCGAGGGCGCTGGCGATCATCGTCGTATACCACTGCGGCATTACGCGATAGGCCGCTCCCACGATGAGAGCAAGCCCGGATATCAACTCGATCAGCCATATAAATGCATTAAACCAATGTAAAAGGATGATCGAGTTGTCATGCTTTTTTATATCCATCTGTTCCATCGCAGTAGCTTCTTCCGCTGTGAGCGCGACGGGATGTGCGGGGATAGGTTGTGAGTTCATCTTTAATCCTCGAATTGTTTTTCACCAACGCCAAGTTGGTGGAAGAATGCGATTGCCTGGCCGGCAAAGCTGGCACCGACGGCGAGCATGACCAACTTCTTTGCGAAGGCTCCCCAGATAACACCGGGAGCTATGGTACGGGGAGGCACGGGCGCAAAGCTGGCTTCCTGCACTTCCAAATGCTCCTTGGTTCCGGTGTAATAAACGTTGGGACCAATAGAGACCGCGTCGCTCACCATTCGGCGTGCGCCTTCACGATAGACCAGGCGATAGACCTCGCTGGACGGATCTTCGAGATCGCCAAACGTCTTCGCCTCCACAGGACAAGTCAGCACACAGGCAGGTAGGAGCCCCTGCTCCCGGCGCGGCGCGCAGAAATCACACTTATCTGCCTTTCCCGCTCCAGAGTCGATGTAACGCGCACCGTAGGGACAGGCAGCCACGCAAGCGCCGCAACCGATGCAAAGATCGCGGTTAATGTGCACCGTCCCGTCCTCTGCCTGGCAGGTCGCTCCGCTAGGACACGCCGGCACACACGTCGGCCGATCGCAGTGGTTGCACTGGTTCACGTGAAAGCTGGCGCTCAGATTGGGGAACGTACCGGCCGTTCCAGTTTCCGGCACGCGCGTCCTGGCACAGCCGTTTGGCACGTTCCACTCCGACTTGCAGGCAACGGTGCAGGACTGGCATCCCACGCACCGCTCCGTCTTGATTACCATTGCATAGCGCGCCATAGTTCTATCCTTTCCCCTCGTTGGCCAGCACCCGGACAAAATTCACACGCAGGCCGGTCGCGCCCGTAATCGGATCCACCGCCACTCGGGAGATAAGCTTCGTGTCGGAAGTTCCCCGCCGGAAGGCCTTTCGCATCTTCGGTGTAACAGGCCCGAAACCATGCACCATGTACGCGCAATCATCGCGAATTCTCTCCGTAACCCGTACGTGGATGGGATCGCTGCGGAAACCGTCTTGATTTTCGAGCGTGACCCGATCGCCTTCGCTTAGTTTCAGCATCGCGGCGTTCTTGGTGCTGATCCAAACCTGGTTTTCGGGCATAAGATCATCGAGCCAGGCGTTGTTCTCCGTGCGCGTCATCGTGTGCATCGGCGCCCTGCCATAAATCAGCCGGAGATAGCCGGAAGGCGGCTGTTCGGGGGCTTGATAGACGGGCATGGGATCGAAGTGGAGATCGTTCAGCGTTGTGGAATAGAGCTCGATCTTGCCGCTCGTGGTGGGAAACAGTGGCCCATCCTCCTCCACCCGGTCCTCGATGTAGGGCTTACCCGGAAAGGAGACTGCCCCAAGGCTCATCAGCTCAGAGGTATTCACACCTAGGGGTGCGAGGACGCGGCGAAGGTGATCGTCCGGGTCGCTCCAGGGTAAATAGTCCTCCAAGTTCAGGCGCTTGGCCATCTGCTTGGCGATCCACCAGCCGGGTTTTGTCTCATACATCGGCTCGCAGGCTGGCTGCCGGACCGAAATAAACGGGCGCTTCGAGGTCGTCGAGATCATCGGCGGATCGTAACGCTCCAGGTAGGTCGCTTCGGGCAGGACGATATCGGCGTAGTCGGTCTGCTCGTTGGGGAGCACCTCTACAACCACCATCAATTCAAGCTGCTTGATCGCCTCCAGTGTGCGCTGCTTCTGCGGAATACTCTCCAGTACATTCTGTCCGTATACAATCCAGGCCTTGATCGGATACGGTTTGCCGGTCAGCGTGGCCTCGACGAGTCCGGTGGTAATGCCCTGCGACTCCTCCGCCGCCAGTGGATACTTGTCGCCGCCGCCGTCGACCCGTCCCTTTTCGGATTCCGGCATCGGAGGCATCGCGATCCTGCCGGGCTTCAGCTTGGTCGGAAGGGAGATTCCACCCTTACGCCCGTAGGCGCCCAGCAGCGCCGTCACAATTGCCATCGCCCGTGCACGTTGGGTGTCATTACCGTACCAGGTGACATGCCGCCCTGGGTGGAGGGCCACCGCAGGTTTTGCGGCACCCATGGCGCGCGCCGTCTCACGAATCCGGGCCGCGGGGATGTCCGTCAACCCCTCCGCCCACTCGGGCGTAAAGGTTTTCACGTGATCGTCCAGTTCCTTGAAACCGTTGGCATACTGATCGATATATTCCTTGTCGTACAGGTTTTCCGCGATGAGCACGTTGGCCCATGCCAGCAGCAATGCCGTATCGCTGCCCGGCCTAATTGGGAGCCACCAGTTCGCTTTCGAAGCCGCCGTAGAGAATCGAGGATCGACCACCAGCAGTTTCGCGCCACGGCTCAGTCCCTCCACAAAAGCCGTGACCTGGGAGGTAAAGATGTTCTCGCCAATGTGGCTGCCGATCAGCACAATCAGCTTGGACTCTTCCAGATCGACTGGCTCCGGCGAGCCCACCGGGCGTCCGAAGGTGAGCAGATAAGCAACATCGCGCGGGCCGAAGCACTGCGCAAATGCGGACTCGGCCCCGTTCGGCGTTCCATAAGCCTTCATCACCGTGGAAAAGAAACCGGAGCCGATGCCATGCGGAAATATCGCCACCGCCTCGGGTCCATACTTCTGCTTGATCTCCTTCAGCTTCCCGGCAAACTGATCGAGCGCTTCATCCCAAGAGACGCGCTTCAACTTTCCTTCGCCCCGCGAACCCGTCCGTACCTGAGGGTACTTAAGCCGGTCCGGATCGTAGAGCAACTGCGTCCCGGAGTTGCCGCGAGCACAGAGTTTGCCTTTGGTCATAGGGTGATTCGGATTGCCTTGCAACTTCAGAACTTTTCCGTCTTTGACCTCTGCTAACACTCCGCAACGCCAGAAACACATCTCGCAGTTGGTCGCAATCATTTCAACGCGCTCACTGCCCCGGCGCCCAGGAGGCCGCGATATCGGATCTGCAACTGCACTGGTAGCGCCGGCGATCGCCGCGCCGGTTGCCGACGCTTCGAGAAAGGCGCGGCGAGAGATTTTCGAATTCATAGTTATCTCCGAGCATGGTTGGAAACGTGGGACCGTACAGAACCGGTCCCACTCAGGAGGAAACGATTAGAACCGCGCCGTCAGACCAGCGGTCAGCATGTAGCCCCGGTTGTATGTGGGGAAGCCGAGCACGGGAGTGGAACTGAGCTGTTCGGGTGCGCCTACGTCCCAGCCAGAGCCGCTCCAGTTATAGTGGAACCGCTGGTAATCACCTTTCAGGATGAAGTGATCGCTGATGCGATGCGTTAGATAGCTTTCGTATACATCGCCACGCGCAGCGGTTTTAGGCGCAAAGATGTCGTCCTCAGCCTGCGCGAAGTTGAACCAGTATTTGGAGCCATGATTGAATTCGAAGCCGATCTTTGTCCGGCCATCGTTTTGGGGTACGTTAAAACGGAGCCCGGCGTAGATCATGGTGCCGTTGTGGTTGCTGGGAATATCAAAAGGATTCGATCCCAAACCGCCAAACGGTGTGGTAACCCCGTTCGGACGAAGACTGTCCATATTCATACTGGTGTACAAATCGAAAGCATGCAGACGATGCGTCAGGGTCACGCCGTATAGATTAATGGCACCCAAGTTGGCAGAGGGGCTATAACGCATGACCACCCCACCGTTGATTGGGTCTCCCGTGAGTGGATTGTTCGGCAGCACCACCAAGCCGTCAAAGCCGTCAGTAACGTTCCATGCACGGGCAATGGTCAACTGCACCAAGCTTTTGTCGGTCTCGTACGCATCGATGTTGGCGCCGAGGAAGTGCACGCTTTTCAGCCGATCAGCGGGCTGTTCCAGTACCTGGCCATTGCCATAACCGGAGTCATACCCTAACCCATAGCAGAGACGTAGAGCCGTCTTATCCTTGACGTGGTAGCCAAGTGTAAGGCCATCGAATTGGTAATTGATGAGCGCGCCGGACGGCGTACCGCCGCGGAGTTCATCCTCGCGGAAGTTCATCGGCGGTCCGTCGGTCGAGGGGCGGCGTCCGACAGAGAGATACATCGGCAAGCCGGCGATGTGATTCCAAGTGAAAAAGGCGCGTTCCACCCGCAGCATATCTCCGGTCGGAACCGTCGCGGTAGTGCCGTCGATGTTCAGCGTGTTGGGCTGACCATTGAATACCTGGACGCCGCTAGAGTCACCAAAGACCTTGTACATGCTCACCCGCGCCTGCACCAAAACGTTATCGGAAACGCGAGCATCTAAGTTCAGCCGCAGCCTGTTGGTCGCCAGCAAATTATCATTGGCAGCATAGCCGGGCACCAATACTCCGGGAGCCCCCTGAAGGAAGCTCATGAACTGCCCCTGCAGTGTTGGCGAAAACGAATTAAAAAAGCCTTTCACCTGCGTGAATGTAAGATTATTGGTGAAGGCTGGATACGAGCCGGGGTTTGCAATGATCAAGCTCTGTAGCATGCCGGAGTATTGCGCGGGAGTTACACTACCCAGCAGCGCGGGGTTAAACGTCTGGCCACCTCCACCCTGACCGGTCGGCATAAACGCCCACATGGACTTAACCAATAGGTTCTGTAACTGCATACCATCGTAGTAAGTGGGTATGTGACCGAAAATACTGTTCGACTCAACCCGGAAGTCTCCGGTCCAATTGATCCGGTCCAAGGCGTGGTGCACCTCGGTCTTCTGAACGCGTTCGTCCAAGTCTTTGATTTGGGTTTGCAAGTCGGTGGTTGTGGGCGCCGGCTCAGTGGCTGCGTTAGGCGCTGTGGTGGCAGCAGCGGGAGCGCCAGGCGCGCTTGGCTCGGCTTTCTTTTCTTGAGTCTCAAGCTTTTGCTCTAACGCCGAGAGCGTCTTTTTCAGTTGTTCCACTTCCTGCCGTAGTTCGGCATTATCGTTGGACGAATTAGCGCTCTGCTGCCCCAAAACTGCCGGAGTGCAGGCGAGACAGAGCAATAGAACATAAATTGCGTATTTTGGTCGCATGTGTGTCCTCCCTCGAAAAGTCCTCAGTGGTTCGCTCTGGTTTAGCCGCAGGTTGCCGGTTGCTCAGAGTCGGCTGCGTGATCAATCGCAAAACGCTGTAAAGCTTTCATCTGCTCTGGGGTAAGGGATTGGAGCAGATTCATATTCGTCTTGGGGTGGATCACACTTTTGTGAGAGGAGACAAGCTTCGAAGAGAAGAATGAACGCCACTGAGCCTGCGTCAGCGTCATCGGAGTGTACTGCTTATGCGGTGAACCTTTGTCGTGGCACACTCTGCAGTTATCGCGATAGAGTGCCTTTCCGTCTATCCCGCTGGCGGCGAGTGCTGTGCCGACCAAGATAAACATGCTCACGACCATCATTGGAACGAAACGGCGAGTATACATATTAAAGCCTCCAGTATATGAAGGCACTGCGTGTTTAAAGACCGGCTTGAACCAGGGATAAAAACACGAGTGCTAGCGGACACTTTCCTCCATGCGTCGGGCGCTGTCTGTGACACATATCACGTGTTGCTGTATTAAGCGATTGCGCAACTGTTAATCAATGTCACAGTGCGCAGCATAGAATTGTTTATAGATATCAAACAGCTTGTCATTTCGGCAGATGTGTCGAGCGTGAACACGCCGGAAGATACGCGCAGAAAAGAAATGACTGGCGTGTTTTCAGCTAGTATCTTGCGAGTTGGAAGGATTTGACAAGAAACCGCTTATGCTGACATTTGAGGAAGCCCGTCGCATCATTCTGGAACATGTCACGCCACTTGGTGCAGAGCGTGTGGCATTGCTGGAGTCGCTCGGACGCGTGTTGTCGAAAGATTTTGCTGCGCCGTGGAACCTGCCCTCGTTCAGCAACTCAGCGATGGATGGGTACGCGGTGCGCGCGGCAGATTGCAGAGACGGGCAGATGCTGCCGGTCATCGGCTATGTTGCCGCTGGAGGCCGGGCAACAAGCGCTGTGAGGCCTGGGACGGCAATCAAGATCATGACTGGGGCGCCGCTCCCTGAGGGCAGCGACAGCGTAGTGCCATTTGAGGACACCGAGCAATCCAGTGGCGCGTTTCGCGTACTAAAACCGGTAGCGCTGCGCCAGCACGTCCGTTTTGCGGGAGAGGATGTGAGGGAGGGCGAGATTATTCTCGCTGCGGGGGCGCTCGTCCGTCCCTATGAAATCAACATGCTCGCTAGCTTCGGACAGACTGCGGTATCCGTGGTGCGCCGGCCGACGGTTGCGATTGTTGCGACCGGGGATGAGTTGGTTGCGTTAGGCGAGACACCTTCGGCCGGGCAGATTGTGAATAGCAATTCCTATTCCTTGGCCGCCGCAATCACTAGCGCGGGCGCGCTTCCGGTGCTCGTGGGAATCGCGCGCGACGACATAGACAGCCATCGAGAGAAGCTGCAGGAAGGGCTGAAGGCGGATGTGCTGATAACTTCTGCCGGGGTCTCCGTGGGTGATCGCGATTTTGTACGCGAGATCCTGGATGAGCTTGGAGTAGAGATCGTTTTTTGGCGGGTGAAGGTAAAGCCTGGAAAGGCGCTGGCGTTCGGCAGGAGGAAAGAGACCTTAGTGTTCGCGCTCCCTGGAAATCCCGTCTCGTCGATGCTGACTTTTGAGGAGTTTGTGGCCCCGGCGCTGTTGAAGATGATGGGACACAAACAGACGGTGAAGCCACTGTTTCCGGCAGTACTGCAAGGCGGCCTGACAAAGAAGACAGGACAGATACATCTGGCGCGAGTGCGACTGGAATACTCCGGCGGAAAGTACCTGGCGTGGAGCGCAGGCAATCAAGATACGGGCCGAATGAAAACCCTTTTACAGACGAACGCACTCGCCGTGCTTCCTGCTGATCGCGATTTTTTTGCCGCGGGCGAAGAAATTCAGGTTCATCTGCTCGATGGGGCCGTGGGAATGACGGCACGGTGAACCGTTACAGGACATTGAAACTATGAATTGGACAACGACTTTTATTATTGGAGCAGTCGTCGCGCTTGTTTTCATTCTGAAGCGGGTAAGCCAGATTTCAGTTAAGGACGCACGGAAACATTTGGAGAATGGGGCCCTGGTAATTGACGTGCGCAGCCCCGACGAATTCAACTCCGGCCATCTGCCGGACGCGATCAATCTGCCACTGGGCAAGGTAAAGAACCTCATTCCGCAGCGTGTAACTAATAGGAACCGGGTATTGCTGTTGCATTGCCAGAGTGGAATGCGCAGCGATGTGGCGAAGAAACAGTTAAGGAGTCTGGGTTACGCCAACACCTTCAACCTTGGTTCTCTTCGGCGGGCGGCAAAGATTGTGAGCGGCAAATAACGCCGTCGGACTTGCGCGCAGGACATGAGGAAGCCGGGCCGCTGGTGACACTGCACGCATCCGTTACGCGCCCAATCGGCTGATGTGCGGAATGCGGTGCAAGGAGAAGCCAGATGGCGAAGAGAGTTTTGGTATTTTCGACCGCAACTGAAGGCGGTAGAGTTTTCGCTCGATAAGTGAGCCGAGCCTATAATCTGAATCGCTATGCGCTGGCGGTTTTGGCAATGCCCGAGTTTTGTCGCTGTGAAAACCGGTATTTAGAGAGGCACGCTATGATGTTCGTTCGTCAAAGAATTGTCCGGGCTCTGTGCTGCGTAGCCTTGGCGGCTCTGCCGCAGGTATCATTCGCGCAGTGGAACGCTGACCAAACGCAATCCGCTTCAGCATTGAGCCAATCGCAGCTCATCAAGCCCGAGGAACTGGTTAAGGTACTAAAGGCCAGCAAGGCAAAACCTCTCATCCTCAACGTCGGCCCTCGCATGCTGTACATGCAGGCTCACATCCCTGGTGCGGAATTCATCGGCCCCGGATCAGATCCGGAAGCGCTCAAGCAGTTGCGTACACGCGTACAGTCATTGGGTCGAAGCTCGGCCATTGTTCTTTATTGCGGGTGCTGTCCCTGGACGCACTGTCCGAATGTCAGCCCGGCCTACGCCGAACTTCACAACATGGGTTTCACTAACGTAAAGGTGCTCTACATCGCTGATAATCTGGGGACCGACTGGGTGTACAAAGGCTATCCAACCGTCTCGGGCAAGCAGTGAGTCGCATGGTGCGCACAAGGATGCTCTTGTTAGCAGCGCTTCTATTGGCAGTGGTCGCGCTGGTCATGTTTACTCACCAGAAGGTTACGCGCCAGAATTACTCAGGCCGTCCTACACTCGTGCCGTCGGCGGCTGTGACAGCTCCTGATTTCACGCTGAAGCAGTTAAATGGCACGCCCCTTCGTCTTTCTGATTATGAACATAAAGTCATCCTGCTCGATTTCTTTGCCAGCTGGTGCGCACCGTGTCGGGATGAAATTCCACAGTTCGTACAGTGGCAGGCTAAGTACGGCAATCGGGGACTGCAAGTGATCGGCGTGTCCATGGATGACGACGTCCGCCCCGTGCAGAAATTCAGTCGGGAACTCAGGATCAACTACCCCGTCGTCGTTGGAACCCAGGAGGTGGCATCCCGGTATGGTGGAATCCTGGGGCTCCCAGTCAATATCGTGATCGGGCTCGACGGAAAAATAGTATCAAAACATGTTGGAATGGAAGATCTTTCGCTTCTGGAGCAGGAACTGACAACTCAACTTGAGCTTAAGAAAGGGACGCGTCCTAAATGAAACCTTCAATATTGTTCAAGGCGTGACACGACTTAAGCCGGAAAACCCGCCTGAAGGCGATTCGCTTGGGCAAGGGATAAGCTCGAGAGCCGCGTTCCTACATTTAGCGCGCATTCTTCCTTCGCTTTGTCAGCATGGGGCACAAATTTGGACACATTTGTACTCGCCTTAGGAGGGGCCGAGTAGCACGAGATAGACCGTAGTCAGCACCAGCACACGACTAAGCCGCTGGCGCGGCGGGCGATTGTAGTCAGCGGCTTCTTTCAGATTCTACTGACGCCAGCAAGAGCACCGCCGGGCGGCCATATCTTCTTGATGCATCCCCAGAGCGTCGCTAAACCTTGATTCTCTCGTCACGCTCGGTTGCTCGGCAGACAAACACGTTCATGGGAAAAGATCGATATCGGCCGCCTCGTTAGCGGTGTTCATGTAATCGGATATGCCCAGCAGGTGGATGATGGTGTGGACCATGTCCTGGAAATGATAGGTGTTACTAGTAGTTGAGCCGGCGGCTACGTTAGGGCCGACCATTACGAATGCGACATGTCCACCGCATCGCGAGGATTGAGATGATGAGCAGGAGTTATCCGTGGACGAGCTGCCGGATTCGCCTGCGAATTGGGCCTCGTCGAAGACAATGATCAGGATTCCATCTCCACCGGGCTGAAAAGGAGCGGTGGAGAGCAGAGGATCTGATCGAGATTGAGATCGACAAGACAGTCGGGCGCGTTAAGTTGCTCGTCCGAAACCGCGTCTGCTGTAGTTTGAAAGAGGATGCTGAGGAAGATCGTCAGGCGACGCTTCCAGGTAATCGGGCACCGCGCCGACAAAAGGTTACCGTCTGCAGCGCGTTAGGCGTGCTCGCCTCTGTCTCCGGCATCTGATCATCTGCGAATTTATGGCTGTTGCGCAGAGTGATTCTCCAAGTTGGAAGCGCGCCGCACCAACTTTGAAATGAGATTAAAACTCGTCCGGCGTCGGCCCAAGTTCGTACGCTCAGATTGATCGGAGGCTTCATGGTTTACGACAGGATTCATCCGTATTCTGGCGGGGAGATGACTCGACCTCGCGATGAAAGCCACGGATTGCGCTGATGTCGCTTTCCAAAGCATCGAGACGATGCAGCGCGGCTTCGACTGCGGGCGCTCCCGCATCTCGTGCCTTGCGAGCGCGCACCAGGGCTTGTTGGGCAATGCGGCTTACCTCTTGGAGTAACTTACGAATCTCTGCTTCGAGCCGATTGCGGCTTTCCTCAATGCGATTGAGGACATCGTTTTGCACCCTTGAACTGTTGACCTCAAATAGCCAACCGAGAAACCATCGTGCGTCGTTGTCGATATAGTGGCGAAGTCCGATCAGGCTAAGGCAGACGTCGCCAAGACGGCGCAGTGGGGAAGATGGATCGAGAGCGTGAAGCATGCGTCCAAGCTCAGGCACCCCGGCCTCCGCCAGCTTTGTCAGGAAATCATTGCCTATTTGCGCAAAACGCCGCGAGACGGCGCGGTACTGCTTATCTCCTTCTTCCTGCTCGGTCTGCAACCAGGGGACAACATCCCGGCGTACGATTGCTTGCGCCTCGTGCATGACATATCGGCGGTGGACGGAGCCGAGAGTGCGCGGAGCCGAGCGCAGAAAGCTCTCAAACTCCTCAGTGGCCTTGGGCATTACTGAAGCGAGAAAAGCCTTGCGGCGGTCTCGGAAGAAATCAGACAGCCGATGCTGTTCTCCCATGAGCAGGTAACCCAGGTCTCGCATGGATCGCTCTGCTTCCGCTAGGGTCTGCTTCATCGCTGCAATGCGCCGCTCGGACTCATCGACCGGACGCAGAAGCGCCTCGCGGTCTTCCCACACGATGGCCAGCAACTCCTCACTGAGACGCTGAATGCCGCGCTCGCCGGCGGCCTGGATGAGTTCGCGCCCGGAGTCCTGAACCAAGTGTTCGAGCGTATGGACCAGCTTTTCCCAATCGCGATCGGGGCCGCGCTTTTCAAGCTGCTCGATCGCGCTCACTTCGAAAACCAGATCGGAAGGACGCTGCAGCCGCTTTGCCAACAAACGCCGCGTAAACGCTACGGCGGCAGTCCTCTCCGCTTCTGTAGCTTTATCCGCCTTGTTGAGAACGACGATGAGGTGGCCGACGTGTTTGGCAACAGATTCGACTAACGCGAGTTCTTCGCCAGCCAAAGGAGGGTCCGAGCCCGTCACCACGAGCGCAGCATCGATGTGGGGGATGAAAGCGTGCGTGGTTGCCGTGTTGCCCGAAAAGACCGATCCGAGACCTGGCGTGTCCACCAGGCACATTCC
Source organism: uncultured Acidobacteriota bacterium (assembly GCA_963738165.1). GTDB lineage: Bacteria > Acidobacteriota > Terriglobia > Terriglobales > Acidobacteriaceae > TOLSYN. The sequence continues at coordinate 279,289 of CAVTVE010000010.1, read as the reverse complement.
CGTAGCCAGGAGCGGGCTCGGTACAAACACCTCTGCGCCCGCGACCCCTTTGAGGTTCTCCGGGTTGTGCTCCTCGGAAACATACAGTTCTAACTCAGGCAAGGTGATTTCCTGCCATGTACCATCGGTGGAGCGAATTCTTGCGCTCTTCGTGCTGCCATACCGAATCACGGTGGGCACGGCGGTATATAGCAAGGAAAACCGGGACAAAGATGCCCACGCCCACACATAAGGGGAGGAACCATCCACTCACCGCTTGGCTGACCTCGGCGGCCGACCACAGAGCAATAATCACAGCGCCCCAAAAGGAAAAAAACGGTTCCATCTTCGCAAGCGTCCCTTCTGTGTTCCTTGCCGGGCCGTTTGGCTGAACAAGCGTCTGCTTTAGTTCAGTCACTGTACACCACCCTGGGCCACTTGGTAATGCTTATTCGGTCTCGGACCGACTGCGGCGCCACAAGCGGGCGGCGCCGCGACCCGCGGAAATTCGGATTTGTATTGGTCAAATTCGTGAGTGATACTTGTTCCTCATGCTCGTAACGATTAATCGACGCCTCGGCAACGAACATCTCGAAGTCGGCGCCCCCTCGCCGATGGGAACATCCGGCGTGCGTGATCATAATCCCAATCGCGAAGTGATGGGACTCGGAGATACCCGGGAAACGATCGAGCACAGTTCCGTGCGAACTGGAGTCGAGCTCGACCTGGTCACGCATGATGCTCGAAGTTCTTTGGCCTGTTGTTAAAGCGGAACGGGTACGTCCTGGAGCAGCTCTATTCGCCGATCGTGGTTCACGGCACGGCGGAGCACGAGGAATTAAAGCTGATCGCAAAAGGCTGTATCACGCGATACCACAGCCATCCATCACTATCTGGGTTTTGCTGAGACTCAATGGGGACTGTTCGAAAAGGAGTACCCGCCCCGAGTGAAGCCACTGCTTTATACCTACCGCGTACTGCTCACCGGACTTCATCTCATGCGGACTAGGGAGGTTGAGGCTAACCTCGTACGACTGAATGACGAGTTCCACCTGCCGTACTTGCCGGGACTGATTGCGATCAAAACGCAGGGGCAGGAAAAGGGAACGTTGTCGGTCGCGGATGTCGAGTTTCATCGAGGCGAGTACATGCGCCTGCGGGCCGAACTTGAGAGAGCTTCGGAAGAGTCACAATTGCCAGATGCTCCTACCGCCAAGGCGCAATCGCAATTGTCCGACCTGCTATTGCGCCTGCGAGCTAAATATCTTTGAGGTTGAAGACCACTTACGTACACCTACTTCCCGATGCAGAAGGTGGAAAAGATTAGATTCAGAATGTCCTCCGCGGTGGTTGCGCCGGTCAGCTCATCTAGGGCCCGTAGCGCGTTGTACAGATCCAGCAGCACCATCTCGTGTGGAATAGCCATGCGCACCGACGAGTCGGCGGCCGTCAAAGCCTGCAAGGCCGAGCGCACCTGCACTTGCTGCCGCAGGTTGGTAAGCATCGCGCCTCCATCCTCGCCCGCGCTTCCGCGCACGGTTCGCAGAATCTCCGCGCGCACCTCGGCAATTCCTTCTCCGGTCACTGCCGAGGTGCGGAGCGCCGGCAGCCCCGCCGGCGAAAGCTCATAGCCGCGCCCCTCCAGGTCCGCTTTATTGCGCACCACAATAGCCGCGCGGCCCTCCACATCGGCGAGCAATTCGCGATCCACATCGTTTAGCTCGTCGTTCGCATCCAGCACCACCAAAACCAGGTCGGAATCCGCAAGCGCCTCCATAGATTTACGAATGCCGATATGTTCGGCTTCATCCATGGCCTGGCGAATTCCCGCCGTATCCACCAGCCGCACCGGAATTCCGCCAATCGTCACGGTCTCGGTCACCAGATCGCGCGTGGTGCCCGGCAGTGCGGTGACGATCGCGCGCTCGCGCTCCACCAGACAATTAAATAAGCTCGACTTGCCTACATTCGGACGGCCCACGATTGCAAGTGTCAATCCCTCGTGTACCACCTTGCCAAATGCGAAGCTCGCGTCCAAGCCGCGCAGCAGCGTGCTCACTTCCTCGATCGCAGCCAGGATCTGATGGGCAGGCATTACGGCTACATCGTCTTCGGCGAAGTCGATCCCCGCTTCAAGCCTTGCGATCAGTGCGACCAGCCTTTCTTTGATTGGCAACAGAACGCGCGACAAGGAACCTTTCATCTGCCGCGCGGCCACCTTTGCCTGGTATAAAGTCTGCGCTTCGATCAGGTCGCGCACGGCCTCGGCCTGGATCAGGTCCAGCCGGCCATTCAGGAAGGCGCGTTGGGTAAACTCGCCGGGCTCGGCTAGCCGCGCACCACGCGCCATCGCCATCTCCAGCACCCGGCGCAATACTACAGGCGAGCCGTGGCAACTGATTTCGACGATCTCGTCGGTGGTGTAGGAGTGCGGGGCTTGGAACCAGGTCGCGACCACTTCATCGATGCGCTCGCCGCTTTCAATCTCGATCAACTCGGCGAAGAGCGCGCGACCGGCTTGCAGTTCGCGGCCTGTAGGGAGACGCACCATCGCAGCCGCAATCATCTTCGACTCGGGGCCGGCCAGGCGCACCACGCCGATGCCGCCGCGTCCGGGCGGCGTTGCAATTGCTACAATGGTGTCATCCAGGTTCATGGCTTCAATCCTTAACAGTTCCCGCTCAGAAAAAATCCCCGCTGCGATACTCTCATCGAATCGCAACGGGGCTCAAATTGTAGCTTAGCTTGGAGTTGACTTAGCCTCTGCGCCGCGCGGCAGAACGGCCCGCTGCAGGCGGCGCCGGAGCCTTGCCCTTGTAGTTCTTCGGGTACACAACCAGATGGCGCGCCGCGCCTTCGCCCTCGCTCTCTGTCCGCAGGTCCTCTTCATCACGGAGCGCAAGATGCACCACCCGGCGCTCACGGCTGTTCATGGGACTGAAGGCATAGGGCGCGCCACTGTGACGGACCTTTTCGGCAGCAACCCTGGCAGACATCACCAGCTCGTCGGTGCGCGCCTGGCAGAAGCCCATGGAATCAAAGCTGATCCGCTCGTGCTCGTCCAGCATATCGCCCACGGCTTCTACCGTGACCAGCTCCAGCGCGTGCAGCAACTCGCCGCCGCGCGCCACCAGCAGCCCGCTGTCCGGGCCCGAGAAATCCACCAGGATCGCAGGCCGGTCCCACTCAGCACCCTGGTCCACCGGCGGATCCACCGCGATGCGGTACTTCACGCGGAAACCGCTCAGCCGGACAATCTTGTTCAGCAACTCATTGATCTGCTTCGCCGCAGCTATTTTTTCTTCGATTGCCATGGTTTACTCCTTGGCGTTACTCATTGACCGCTTAGCGCTTCTTTTCTGCTGCTTTCAGGGCACGCTTTTCGGCGATCGCGCGCATCTCGCGCCCCATCGACGTCTGGTTCATAATCGCCTGCTGCACCAGCTGCACCGCCGAGCCGGTAATAATATACAGCCCCAGTCCCGAAGCAACCGACCAGGTGAACATCGCGAACATGACCGGAGTGAACAGGTTCATCATCTTCTGCTGCTCCTTGCTCATGCCCGTGGCCGGCATCATGCGCTGCAATGCCACCATCAGAATGATCGTCGCGATCGGAATGATGTGGTAAGGATCGGGCGCGGAGAGATCATGGAGATACAACCAACCGGCGTGCCGCAACTCGATGGCGTTCCTCAGCATGGTATAGAAGGCGAACAGGAACGGCATCTGGATGATCACCGGAAGGCATCCGCCAACCGGGTTGACGTCGTGCTGCTTGTAAAGAGCTCCAATCTCCTTCTGCATCTCTGAACGCCGCGGATCATCCAGTTTGTATTTCTTGTACTTCTCCTGGATCTGCTGCATTTGCGGCGCGACCTTCTGCATCTTCATCGAAGATTTGATCTGCGAGATTCGCAGCGGCAGCAGCGCGACGTTGATCAGCACCGTGACCAGAACAATCGTCCAGCCCCAGTTCGGTGTCCAGTGCTGCTGCGTCCACCGCACCCACGCAAACAGCGGTCGTCCAATAAACCCGAAGAAGCCGAAATCCAGCACGCCGTGGGGATCGACGCCGTTGGCGCTGTGTACGGACTCAAGCACATCGACTGCCTTGGGGCCGGCAAACAGGCGCACGTCTGAGGGAGCGTTAGGGGTTCCGACGGCGAAGCCCAACACCTCCGCCTTTACCTTTTCACCTTGCGGATTCGCCGGATCTTTCGGTATCTCGATTGAATTGCGCAGCTCGGCAAACGCGGTGTTCGGGGGCTGCGCGGGAAGGAAGATGGCGCCGAAGTATGCATCGGAGACTCCGACCCACTGGAAGTTGCCCGTCACCACGCGTCCGCCGCTGATCGAGCTGCCCTTTTTGTCCAGCTTCAGGCGTTTTACATCCTCGCCCGTAGAAACGTAATCCAGGCGCTGCTCTGCATAGCTCGGCAATCCGGTGGCATCGCCGAAGCCGGACGGCCACGCAGGAAGCGCCGTCACATAGCTTGAGCCCCGGCGCACGCTCGTCTTAACGCCGATGACATAGGTATTGTCGAAGTGGAACTCTTTCTTCACCGCCAGGTCGCCATCGGAGTACTCAAAGAAGAGGTCCTTCGAATTACCGCTCCCGCTTTCGCTGCCAACGTAAAGTGCGCTGTTCAGCGTCTGCCGCAATGGCTCGTCCGCAGTCCAGAGCGAAAGAGGAAAGCCATACTGCGCCGCTGCCTGCTCTTGCACCAGTTCCAGTGGATGACCATCGTTATCCGTGTACTTCTTCAGAATCCAGCTCTTGACCAATCCGCCACGATTGGTGAAGGTGATGCGGTAGAGATCGTTTTCTATGACGGTAGTGCTTTCGCTGGCTGCCCTCTGCGCGGGCCCAGCCGGCGTTGAAGCCACAGGCGCCGGAGCGGCGGTATTCGCAGCGATTGCCGGAGCTGGCGCAGCCGGTGCATTCTGTGCCGTTTGCTGCTGCTTGGCCGGCGGCGGCGCTTTCACCAGGTATTGCTGGGCCGCCACCAACAGCAGCATCGTAACGGCAAAGATCATCATCACGCGCTTGTCTATGCCGGGCTGGTTCTGCGGATTCTGAAACTCGCTCAAGGTAGTATGCCGATCTGCGCGGCCGCGGCCGCCAATTTATAATTCACAATCCTGACCTTGCGCGTCCGGCTTCTGCCAGCACGCGCGCCTTGATTCTAATGGGTACGGGCCGCCCGGAGCGCTGTGCGCGCCGCGGCAGCCGATATGTTCTGGAATCGGGTCTAAGCCGCGCCCGCCCAGTGGATGGCAGCGCAGCAGACGCCATAGCGCCAGCAACCCGCCGCACAGCGCACCATGCCTGGTCACCGCTTCCGCCGCGTACTCCGAGCATGTCGGCGTGAAGCGGCAGGCGACCGGCAACTGCGGCGAGATGTAGCGCTTATAGGCCGCAAGCAAGATCAGCACGAGCCTTTTCATCCCTGCCGTTCCTCCCGCCTTGCACCCTTCTTTTCCGCTGCTTTGTCCTGGCAATGCTGCCGGATGACCCGAAAGGCACGCTCAATCTCCTGCGAGATCTTCGGGAATTCCGCCCCCAGCAAACTCTTCTTAGGGTTGATCACCACGTCCACCGCATCGCGGATCCCTTGCAGCATCGGCATATGGCGGCGGACTGCTTCCCGGGTGCGTCTCCGCATCCGGTTACGCTCCACCGCCCCACCCAAAGCCTTCGAGACGGTGAATCCGATCCGCACACCACCCGATGCCTGTGCGCACATCCGCGCGTCTGTCCCCGCCTCATACGGCTCAGGAGCAGCATCGATCTGAGCGCGCGGGCTTTGGGCACGCAGGTAAAAGACGGTCATGTTCCCTGAAAAGTGGCGCCGCCCCTGTTGATACACCCTTTGAAAATCAGAGTGCTTCAACAAATGTACGGCCTTCGGGAAACTACCCTTCGGTGTGTCGCTCACGCTGTCATCCACGGCGTTCGCGTTCCTGCTTCTTTCGCGTTCGTTCCGCTCACCTCTCAGGATTGCCATAGTTCAGCTGCCTGCTTGGAGAGAATGGCTGTGTCAGCATTTTCTGTGGGCCAGGAACGGACGTGGTCCTGCGTAGGTTAATCGCGGTATCCGGGGCTGACGGAGACGCGCTTGCGTCCCTTTGCGCGCCGGCGCGACAGTACGGCCTGGCCGCTCTTGGTCTTCATTCGCTGCCGGAATCCGTGCACTTTGGCACGGCGGCGGCGGTTGGGTTGGAATGTACGTTTAGGCATTTGACTGACTGCTCCTGCTTCAAGAAATATCGATGAGCAAAGGGAAAGTATAAATGAAGCATGCCCCTTCGGCCAAACTGCCTCCAAAGCAGATGCCGGGGAGCCCTCGCGACAGCACAGTTCCATTTTGTATCGCTACTCTGCACCTTCTTTGCTGCATTGGCTCATTTCCCTCTTGACGAAGTGCCATCGAAAGGCCAAAAGTGAGTACACTGCGTCGTCGACAATATGTGTGGAGCTGCTCTTTGGCAGGCTTGTATTCGTGCTAGTATCCGACTGCGGCTTTGTTTTTCCGGGCCTGATCCAGCCGCGAGTACAAGTGGTCGTTCACGCTCCGCACCCCCCAGCTTCACAGGTCTCCACGTTGTGCCTGTGTTGTTGAGTCTGTTCAGCGACGACATTTAAAAATCTGTCCAGCCAAGCCCCAGCAGGGCCGCCACCTTAGCATTTCCACAATGTGTAAGGCAGGGAAGCTCGCGGGCTTGAGTTGGACCAATGGTCGGCATAATGTCAGCTTTGGTTACGTCAACACCGAATCCGTGGATGCAAATCCTGGGTGCTTTGGAAAAAAAGGTCAACCGCCACTCGTATGACACGTGGTTCAAGCCAACTCGCTTCAGCCACGACGCAAATGGCAAGCTCTTTGTGGTCGTTCCCTCCCCGGAGTTCCGTACCATCGGTGAGCGCTATAACGACCTGATCCTCGAAGCGATTGAGAAACTCGGCTTGACCTACGACGACGTTGAGTTCGTTGCCGAGTCTGCGGAACCGGAAGCCGCTCCGGCTCCCGTGGTTCGCCACAACGGCGGACTGAGCGGCTCTGCCTCGCGTCCGGCGCAGTCGCGCTTTGATTTTGATGGCGCCGCGCAGCTGAACCCGCGCTACACCTTCAGCGGCTTCGTCATCGGCGGCGGAAACCAGTTCGCTCATGCTGCTGCCCTCGCCGTCGCCACCGCGCCCGGCAAGGCATACAATCCGCTCTTCCTCTATGGCGGCGTGGGTATGGGCAAGACCCACCTGATGCAGGCGATTGGCCACGAGGTCAAACTGCGTCAACCTGACAGCTCCATCGTCTATCTGTCCACGGAAAAATTCACCAATGAGATGATCAACTCCATCAAGCACGACCGCATGGTGAGTTTCCGCGATCGTTTCCGCGGCGTTGACGTGCTGCTGATCGACGACATTCAATTTCTGGCCGGCAAAGAGCGTACCCAGGAGGAGTTCTTCCACACCTTCAACGCGCTGCACGATACCAATCGTCAGATCGTCATCGCCAGCGATCGTCCGCCAAAGGAATTGGCCGAAATTGAAGACCGGCTCCGCTCCCGATTTGAGTGGGGACTGATCGCTGATATTCAGCCACCCGATCTTGAAACCAAGATGGCGATTCTGCAGAAGAAGGCGGAGAGCGAGCGCGTCCTGCTGCCCGATGACGTTTGCCACTTCATCGCCAGCAATATTCGCAGCAACGTGCGCGAGCTCGAAGGCGCGCTGATTCGCCTGGTCGCCTATGGTTCGCTGACCGGTGCGGAGATCAATCTTTCCACTGCGCAGCAGGTACTGAAAAACATCATCGACCAGCAGACCCGAAAGGTAACGATCGAGGCAATTCAAAAGGCGGTCAGTGAGCAGTTTGGCTTGCGTGTCCCCGAGATCAAGGCAAAAAACAACTCGCGTCAGATTGTCTTTCCGCGCCAGATTGCCATGTATCTCTGCAAGCACCTCACCGAGGCATCGCTGCCCGAGATCGGCCGTCAATTCGCCGGAAAACACCACACCACGGTGTTGCACTCGATTGAGAAGATCAACCTCCAGCGCAAGGACGACAAGGATTTAAACAGGATGCTCAACAAACTCACAGAGCAGTTGAGTAGCTAACTGTAGCGAACTACAAGCCCGGGCCGCACTTCCAAGTGCCCCGGGCATTTCTTTGCCTGTTTTCAGGCTGTGGAAGTTTTGTGCAGCGTGTGAACAATCCGCTCCGTTCTTCCCCGGCTGCTTTTCTATCCACTAGGCACTCTCCCGCGCAATCCTCTTTTCCGCGCCTTGTTTCCTCTCAAAGACATACGAACAAAGGAGCTTTCCCGCTTTTCCACATTTCCAAGGCGCCTACTGCTACTGCTGGTAATTATTTTCTTTTCAGGTTGTTTAAGAGCAGAAGCAAAACCGGTTTGCAAAACTTCTCGCCGGGTGTACGAAATAAAATGCTGAACTTCGCTAAAGCCTCAAAGCTCTGCGATCCGGCGAGCCACTCAACCGCGATTCGATTCTTTAACCACCTAAAACGTCGAGAGTTTCATGGTCGCCCTGCCTTTTGAGGAGGAAGTCGATCGCTGTGGAATCGCTGTGGAATTTGTGCACAACCGCCAAAAACCTATCTTCCCACCGCTTTATCGATCGGGCTGTTTCCTGAATATGTTCTTTTTCCCAGCTCCTTCTCGCCCTGAGTTCCGAACAATGATAAATTTTTGTAGTATTTGCACTTTTTGAGGGGTGTCTGCGATTACTGCTGGTTTCTGTTAGCTTTAATTGATATAACTGCAAGTTATAGCCAGCGAAAGGTTTTGGGGAATATATGCCAGAGACAGCGATCGCTCAAGGAACCGCCATGGAGATCACGGTCAGCAAATCCGACTTGCTGAAGGAACTCACTGCGACTCAGGGCGTGGTCGAGCGCAAGACGACCATCCCCATTCTGTCCAATTTCCTTTTCGAGGTCGCCGATGGCGAGCTGACTATCACGGCCACTGACCTGGATCTCAGTCTGCGCACCAGTTGCCCGGCTGGAGTTAAGAAGGAAGGCGCCTGCACCATTCCCGCCCGCAAGCTCTACGACTACGTAAAGCTGCTTGGCGACGGTGAAGTGACGATCAAGCTTCTGGAGAATCACTGGGTCAACATTCGCTCCGGCCGCTCCATCACAAAGATGGTTGGTATGGCCCGCTCGAATTTCCCAAGTGTACCGGTATTCCCCATCAACAGCGTGATCAAGATTCCGGCTCAAACCTTCCGAACGCTAATTGCAAAAACGGTCTTCGCCATCTCCAACGAGGAATCGCGCTACACCCTGAATGGTGCGCTGCTGGTCCTGAAGCCCGAGTCCATCACCATGGTCGCCACCGACGGACACCGCCTGGCGCACATCATGAAGGAAGGCCTCTCCTTCGACATTACAGGCGAGCTGAAGACGCTGATCCCACGCAAGGCAATGGTTGAGCTACTCTCGTTGCTGAACGCGCCTGAGATCGAGTTTGTGGAGTTTGCCAAAGACGAGTCCACCCTCTTCTTCCGTCTCGGCTCCCGCCTGCTCACCTCGCGCCAGTTGACTGGCCAGTTCCCCAATTACGAGGCGGTTCTGCCCAAGGAGCACAACAAGAGCGTCAGCGTCCGCACCTTGGACCTGCAGGCAGCCATTCAGCGCGTCGCCCAATTCGCCGACGAGCGCTCGGGCGCGATCAAAATGCGCTTTGAGAAGAATGAGCTTCGCGTCTCCTCTTCCTCTACCGAGACCGGCGAATCCGAAGATTCAATTGAAACCGATTACAGCGGAGATCCTCTCGCCATCGGATTCAACTCGCAGTACCTAGTGGAATTCCTGAAGGCCACCGACAGCGAAAACGTCCGCATCGAGTTCAAGGACTCGCAATCGGCCGGCCAGCTCCGCCCCGAGGGCGTCGAGGATTACAAATACCGCTACGTCGTCATGCCAATGAGGATCTGAGGGATAGCAAGGCAGAAACTTCGGTAGCTCTCAAGAGTGGCATCCCCGCCTCAAGACTACCCTTGCAACGTGTTTACTTGCTCGTGCCGTCTCTTGCCGTAAGTTGACTCACGACGCGGTCTGGCAGAGGCAAGTCCCGCGAGGAACGCAAATGTGGCGGCATTGGCGGGAATCTCTAAATTGAAGTCGAACAGACTGTGGACGAGCAGCGCGACACAGCCAACCATCGCAGCCAGTGACACCGCCGAACCCCAGCCTCGATTCTTCCGGTGAATTGTCCGAAGCGCGCTCCCAAACACTAGATAGAGAAATCCCAGAGCGGAGAGCATTCCGGCCAATCCGGTTTCCACTGTTAGCTGCACATAATCATTGTGCGCGGCGTTTACAAAGAGATTAGTAGGGAAGGTACGTACCTGGGGATACACAGCCGTGAAGGTCCCCAGCCCCGATCCTAAAAGGGGGTGCGCTGCCACCAATCGCACGCTGTCGCGGAGAATCTCCAGGCGAATGGCATCGGTAGCTTCCACAACCGATCTGCTCTCTACGCGCTCATGGGAAAAAACTCCGACGAATATCGATGAAAGTACGGCAGCGATCATGATGGTTCGCATTTCTGCACTGGTTCGCCGGTAACGCCAATAAAAGGAAACAAACACAATCACCGCAATGATGCTGGCGACCATGCCGCCGCGGGAACCGGAAACAAAGATAGAGGCCAACATCACCAGGCTGCCGAAACTCGATAGAAAGCGGAGTGGACCTGACACGGACGATGAAAATGAAACCACGAGCCCGAATGGCAATAACATTTCCATTAAGCCGGCATAGTGATTGCGGTTCGTGTAGCTGCCGAATCCCGTACCATGCGTTTTCACAAACCCATAGAGAAGATCCGGAGGAGCGATAAAGCTTTGGATGGTTGCGAAAAGCGCGTAGATTGCGCCAAAAGCTGCAATCCCGATGGCCAGGTGCCGTCGACGCGCAGAACTGCCGGAAAATTCCGAGGCGGCGAGAAAGAGTCCGCCATAAGCCAACCACTGCAGCAACTGGTCATGAGTGGCATAGAAATAAGCTGTGCGCCCGGTGGCCAATTGCAAAATTGGCACAAACAGAAGGACGAGTGCTGGAATCAGCGCCTTGTTGTTTAGACAGATCCTTCCGAGAGCGATTTGCCATCCTGCCCAGAGCGCAAACAGAAGGGCCGCTCCACACTCAAGAACGCAGATTGCCCACTCTTGAACTGATCCCAACGCTAACACCCCAAAAGCGAGCATCGCGCAGGCGGTGAACAAAGCCGTTGATTCCATCCACGAGTGGTCGTATGGCCTTGCTCGCCCAGTCGCGCCGCTCGTGAGTATGTTCGCGGTTGCGGATAGCTCAGGGGCTCCCATATCTGTCATTGCTTCACCATTCGCACTTCGTCGAGGAAAAGTCTTCCTCGGATGAGGGTGCCAGCCGGACGTTTCAACTCCAATGACACAAGATCCGTGGACGGACCGGTACTGAACCTTCGGCTGATTTCATGCCACCCAGTGGACCCCATCATCTCATCGGTAACAAGGAGCGGCTTACCCGTATGAGCGTCGCTCACAACAACGCAAATGCCATGCGCGCCTTCTAATTTGTCGGCCTTATACGCGAAGGAAAGTGAATAGGTGGCTGCAGGCCTCAGCGGCACCCATTGAAGAATTCCTGCGTTATCGGTAGTGCTGGAATCGAATGTGACAGCCAAGCTGCGCTCGCCTTTAAAGGGCTCTTCTGCAGTGTTTTCTACTGTTACTTTGTCCAGAGGAGTGATTCTCCAGCCAAAGCCACCATCTAAAATCTTCTGTTCAAATCCAGAGTTCACAACCTGATTCCGATCATCAGAAGACGGAAGATAGGGAGCGATTTCAGGGCTCAGGGTTGACAGTTCCCGCCACACGCGCACCGCATCGGAGACACGATGCTGTTGAAGCAGCGAATCCAAATAACGCAAGCCCTCCTTGGCCGGGATCGCTTCGTGCAGAGCGGCGAAATGGGGCCACAGATGATCGGCAGCCACAACCTCCTGGCGCGACAAAAGATAGCGCATGAACTCACCATAGGCTTGCGGGTCTCGCGGCAACGCTTCGGCCGCCATACGATCCACATCGTGGGTTGCCTGCCAGCACAATGCGATCGCGGGGGAACGGTATTCCTCCCACGAAGCGGCGGCATTCCGAATTAAGGGAAGGGCGCGGTCTATTTCGTCTGCGGCAAGGTAAAGGTTGGCAGCTTCCCAATTTACCGACGGCGTAGTCGGATCAACCCGAAGTGCGTTTTCCAAAGCGTCCATCAACCGTCCGAGATCGTTATTGAACAGGCTCACGCGAGCGATCTCGATATAGTAGCCGGCTACGTGGGGATTCTGTTGTACGGCTATGTCGTAGGCAGTTAGAGCGCTCACGCTGTCCTGATCAATCAGCCAGTGCCGACGGCCCAATCTGTACCAATAATCAGCGTTCCGAGGCTCGAGAGCTACGGCACGTTGGATCTGCAATTGCTGGTCCCCGGCAGCCCATGCGTAGGCGCGGACCGCACGCGAATTTAGATGTACAAACTGTGCAATCGCCAAGAGCGCGCAGCAGGCAAACAAAATCTTTCGAGTTGTCGATTTTAATGAGATCTGCATAGCAAATCTCTGTTAGGCGTCGGGGCGATCCGAACTGGTCTCGACCGTGTCCAAAGTCTGGTTGTCGCTGTAATAGCCCTCTCCATGACCATGGCCGTAATAGTACCTGTAATAGGCATATTCCTCGCCGTTCACGTTGAAATCGTTAAGTACGATGCCCATAACGGAGGCTTTCGCCTGATGTAGCACTTCGAGGGAGCGGCGCAATCCGCCCTTCGTTGTGTTGCGCGATCGAACCACAAACAAGACCGAATCTGCAACCACCGAAATCAGAACCGCGTCGGTCACCGACAGTATCGGAGGCGAATCAATGATGATGTGATCGTATTTTGGGCGGAGAGCATTCACCATATCCCCGAAAACAGGCGATCCGAACAATTCGGCCGGATAAGGCGGTCTGGGACCCGTGGTCAGGATGTCCAGATTGCGAATGCCGCTCTCGATAATGTTGGGGCTGTCTTGGACGGTTCCAGCAAGCCAGTTGCTCAGTCCTGCGGTGTTCGGCAATTTCAGTGTCCGGTGAACACTCGGACGCCGCAGGTCCGCGTCAATCAATAGAACGCGCGATCCAGTCTGTGCGAGCACCACAGCCGTGTTAATGCTCGTGATGGTCTTGCCCTCTTTGGGCATGGCGCTGGTCACCAGAAGAACTTTCGAGGGCATGCTTCTTGCGGTCAACAAGATTGAGGTTCGCAGCGCCCGGTAACTTTCGGTGATCTCGGACTTGGGTCGCGTAATCGAAAAAATCTCACGGATGGGATGCTCTTTGGGCACAGCATCCATGCCAGGCAGAGCAAGCGCGTGGCTCTTTGCAAGCGCGTGGCTCTTTCTGTTTGTCTTATGGGTTGGGATAATGCCGAGCGTCGACAACGAAGAAATCAACTCAGCTTCTTCCGGCGTTCGAACGGTATTGTCAAGGCTTTCAATCCCGAACACAGACATAATTCCCAGGAAGCACCCCAATAACAAGCCGCCCATCAAGCTTCGCGGCATGTTGGGCGCATAAGGTGCGGTAGGGACACGTGCCTGGTCAACGATCTGGATGTTGCTTGATTTCAATCCTGCCGTAACCCCAGCTTCCTTTAATCGCTGGAGCAAGCCGTCGTACAGTGTTCGATAGCCCTCAGCATTCTGCTTCAGAAGTGAATACTCAATTTCGCTTTGACTGAGCTGACTGGCCTCTTGCTTTTGTTTTTCAAACGCTTGCCGCAATACTCTTTCGTGCTCGTCAGCCTCAACGTACTCCGCCTTCGCACGAGCCTGTGCACGCTGCAGTTCGACCTGGATTTGATTCTCTAATTCCAGAATTTGGGCAGCAAGCTCTTTTGCCTTCGGAAAGTTAACGCCGAATTGCGCCCTCGTGGCTGCTAACTGTGTACGCAGGTCCGCTTCCTTGGCGTGCAAGGACTCAACCGGATCAATCCGCTCTTGAGTGGAAAACTGCATCAACTCAGGAGTACCCGAGAGAGCCATGTGGTAGGCTGCCTCTTTTTGCATTCTCTGCCCCTCTACCGTAGTTAGGGCCAGATTCAATTGCTCGAGTTTGGAGGTGACGACGTTGGATTTGTCGTCCACTCCAACGATGCCATGCTCTCTTTGATATTCGACCAACTTCTGCTGTGAGATCTCGACTTTCATCTGCAGATCGGCAAGTTGTTTGGTCAGCCATTCGGATGTCTGGGCAGTAGATTCAAATCGAGCGCTCAGGCTTTGCTCGATATAGCTATTAATTAGCTGATTGACAACTTGGGCTGCGAGCTTTGGATTTTGACTCGAGTAATGAATCTCTAAAATGCGCGTGGCCGGGACCGAAGCAATGCTCAATCCACCGCGGAACCTGTTCAGGAGCGCCGTCTGCTGGAAAGAGTCAATTTGCAGGGCGTTGTCCGTGGCTTTGGACGGCGAGCCGCCAAATTCAGGTGAAGTGTCCAGGTGCAGCGCTTTGATCGCTCGGAAGCAAGTGGAATCGCTCTGCAGAACCTTTATCTGTGTTTCCAAGTCTACGGAATAGTCGCTACCGTCAGTATCGTCCACCAGAAACTGCGAGTCTCTCGTGCCAAGATTTATCGCGCTCTCGTGATTGACGGCGATGCGGCCAACAGCAGAGTACATCGGTTTCTGGCGGGCAGTTATCATCCCTGCCAGAGCGACTGAGACTAGTATTACGCTGATTACTATCCAGCGCCGCTTCCTCAGGATTGTCCAGTATTCGAGAAGAAACGAGGCTCGGGGAGCCAGTGTGGCGGAGATGCCACTAACCGTAAGGTTCGCCATTTCCCCGGCCAGCTCATGCGATCTAAATTTGAAATCTGCTGCTGATTTGTCAGACTGCATTCTTCCGCACCACACAAGTCGGCCGCTTCGCGAAGAGGCGAATATTTTTAGGGATGATCGGCATCATTGTAGCATTTCTGCCCCACGGATTTCGGGCGCAAAGAGCCGACTCAGGCGCTTTACCCTGCTGCTAATGGCAAGCCCTTAGACGCGAAAGGTACGGGTCCGGCACAGCGTTTTCTCTTTCTGCGCGCGCACGTAAGATGTAGACTTCAGATGTCCAGAGCACTGTCGCACAGCAGCATCTCGTACAGAGATGCTGCTGAATGAGGCTTTGTCGCGCGTTGGTCAGGTAGTTTCCTTGGAACAGTCTGAACTTGACAATACGCTGGCGCAAGAGCCTGCTCCGTTGCCATCGGGTGCTCTGCTTCGGCGCGGCCTTGCGTGGAACACCATTTATCAGGTCTTCTCCAGCGCGGTTGCCTTCGGGTCGATGCTGATATTGGTGCGCATTTTCCCTCCTCGCGAATATGGACGTGCGGCCGCCGTATCTGCCTTTCTGGCGCTCCTGAACTGCCTGAACTGCCGTACCTATATTGGCCACTCCTTGCAATTGCCGCATGGAGCCGAGGCCGACTGGTCACAGCATTTATCGTTTGCGTTTGTCGGCCAGTCATTGTTGGCGATCATCTGCAATGCGGTCGCTGCTGCCTGCTGGTTTGTGCCGGGCTATCGAGACATTGCCCCATTGTTACACCTGTCTTCGATTGGCGTCTTTCTCGATGGATTTAATCAGGTCAGCAGCTTACAGCTTGAACGCGCGATGGATTTTAAACGCCTACGCATTCTCGGATTCGCCGGCACGATTCTTTATACCTTCACTGTACTGAGTCTGGGACTCTCCGGATTGGGTGCGGCTGCAATGGTGTTCGGAAGTCAAGTCAGCGGCCTTCCTCTTGGCTTTGATTTGTTCTTTGTGCGCCGCTGGCGCCCCCGGGTTGGCTGGTGGCGCGAACTGGATTGGAAGAGCTATAAGGCATCGTTAAAGTGGGGAGGCGTAATGGTCTCGTCGGCCTCGTTGTCGGCGGCGAGTTCCGGACTGGAATTCGCTGTCCTGCCGACCCGAGTCGGATTCACGGCAATGGGACTGTGGAACCGCGGACAGGCGTTATTTACGATTTCGATTGCTCGAATCCTCGGTGTGCTGCAACAGACCGCCTATCCTCTCTTGCCCCGCTTCGCTGCCGACCGTGAGCGCTACCGGCCATACGCCACTCTGTTTGAACAAATCATGCTTTGGTTGCTAATTCCTTCTACGATTTTTTTGGGCTTGGAAGGAAAGTCTCTCTCCAGATTATTGTATGGAATGAAATGGGTCGCCGCTGACCCGATGATCTGGCCTGGTGCAATCCTTGGCCTTGGGACGTGGTTGTTCACAGCGGCTGGGGTGATTCAGTTTGCAGCCAGTCGTTTGCGCGTCTGCTTTAAGATGGACCTATTGTCCGCGTTGATGTGTTTGCCGGCATTAGCGGTCGCGTGGTTCGGCAAAAGCATTGTCCTGTACGCATGGGCGTTCGCATGCGGGCAGTTCTTCGTCGGCTTGATCAATTTTTATCTTTCGGCGAAGTTTATTGACAACCGCTGGACTGGCCGCGTTTTGCTGCCTGCCGTTGCATCTACCTCTGCTGGGTGCATCGCCATAGCTGCGATCCACTGCGTTCACTTTCCTTTATTAGCGCACCTGATCGCATCGGCAGCTGCGTATTTCGTGACGAACCTCATCGTAATGCGGGTGTGCTTCAGTACCGACTTTAAAAGTGTTTTGCTTAGAATGCCAGAAGGAGATCGGCTGGTGCGGTGGATGGGGTTAGACGCATCGACTCAGCAAATTTGCTCCTGAGCAATGGTCACCTTAGGGTTCCTCGTTCACAAGGCTTCGCACCGGACGGGCTGGATTACCTGCTGCGATAACGCTTGGCGGAATATCGGATGAGACAACGCTTCCTGCACCAATCACACTTCCAGCGCCGATGCGAACTCCCTTCAGAACAATTGCATTTGCACCAATGAAAACGTTATCTTCAATTACGATCGGTCGAACCGCACCGAACTGATCAGACTGCTGTCGTGCTGTTGCCGAAAGCGGGTGGAAATCAGTGTCAGCGATGATTCCATTCGCACCAATCAGAACTGAATTGCCAATTATCACCTGCCCGGCTGCAACGATTGAGCCGCCGGTTATGCCACAGTCGTCGCCGATTTCGATTTGAGCATTCGCCGACCACGTTGCGAGCACGACCGGATGAAATGGGCATAGGGGATTGCTTGTTTGCCAGGAACGCAATACGACCCGTTTTCCGATCGCGATTCGGCTGCCGCGATGACGTTGGATGATCGGCATACCCAGAATCCGCCAGCCCGGCCCCCAAGCAACGCCGTTGAGCAGAAATCCGAAACGGATCCTTGGTAATGCTAAAAATCGATGGAGCTCAGTGGTCACCCGCCACGGCATGTCAATCAATGAGATACGATTCCGTTTCAAGCGCACTCCATAATCATTGTTCCGCAGTTGTCGCTAAACTCCAGAAACCAACGACTGACGACCAACAAGCGGCTAAGTCAGGCTAGATAATCAATGCTGCTCCCCGGTCACGACTGCCACCATTCGCGGAAGCAATGACTCTTTGCTTACCAAAACAGATGGTTGAGAAACTGGTGGATAAAAGCCTCGATCCCGGGCATCGAGAATATGTTGAACCACCAACCGGACGTCACTGTGTTCGGCTGAGTATGCGCTAGTTTCGGCATCGAGTGTACTGAACAGCTCGGTCACATGACTCTTCGCCGGTCCGATATATAGTACCGGTGCACCGACCTGAAGAATATTGTAGATCTTCGACGGCGAGACGATGCCGACAAAGGCATCGCCCATAACCACAACATGGAGATCCCCAGCCGACAGCGATGCCGCGAGATCTTCACGAGATTGATACGGCAGGCAGACAACGTTTCCCCAATGTTCCGTTGCCATGCGGGCTTGTATCTTGCGATGCTCACTGCCGCCACCGACAAATGCAAAGACGATGTCTTCATCTTTGCGAAGACATCGTGCGGCTTCAAGCAGTGTGTCAAGTGGGTGGCATGGGCTGTGGTTTCCGGAATACATCACTGCGAACTTATGTTCCCATCTGTGCAGGCGACGAAATTGATTGCGGCCTTCCGCATCAAAATAGGCGAAGTCATCTTGTGACCAAAGCGGAATGACCACAATCTTGTTCCCAGATACACCATTTTGAATGAGCCGACCGTACATGAACGCATCCAAAACCACTATCGCATCAGAATGACGCATGCTAAAGGCTTGGATTGCCTGAAGAATGATCGCTACCCTCGAGGACGGATTCAGCCAACCCGCAGCAATTGCCTGATCTGGGTTGAGGTCCATTACCCAGGAAATTAGGCGTCCCCCGAACAGTAGTTTCCAGATCGCGCCGATAGCGGAAATCAGGGGTGGAGTGGTCAGCGCGACGATAGCATCAAAACGGCCCAGTCGAGGCAGACGGAATCCACAAGCGATCAGAAAGGAAGCGAAATCACTTGCACGGCGCCATTTCGCGCCCTTGCCCAAGGTGGTGCCTTCAACACGCTCGATCTTAATCGCGTTCCACACCTCTCGCTTCGTAAACCTGCGTGAAGGATCGTCGTATCCCCGGGCGCTGCACAGAACCGTCACATCGTGCCCCGCATCAGCCAGTGCGGCAGCCAGATCGCTGGCGTATTGACCGGTCGCCACTTCGTCTGGATAAAAGGCTTGGTTGAGAAGAAGAATCCTCATCGATGCTTCCCGCCTAAGCTCAATGCCTGCTCGGAACGGTAATCCACAAAGCGGCGCAACCAGTGACCGAGCACAACGAACTGCCAGAATCTCGTCCAGGAAAGTTGTCCTGAGTAGAATCGCCTCCTGAACTCGGAGGTTGGCACGGACAACACCGCTTCACGATCGAGGAACGAAAGTCCTTCATCACAAAAATCGCGTAATACGCCTCGGAGCCAACTGTCCATCGGCAACTCAAATCCCTGCTTAGCTCTCGCGAGGGTTCGACGAGGAAGTACATCCGAAAAGGCCCGGAGAAGTTCGTATTTTTTACCATTGCCTGCAAGATTATTGGTCAGAGCGTGGGCGACCAACCGATGATCCAGAAACGGAACTCGTAGTTCGATAGAATGCGCCATGCTCATCACGTCGCTATCGCGCAAAAGCACGCTCCTCATATAAAAACTAAGTTCCAACAAACTGACCCGCGTACGCTGCGCAAGCGAATGGTCGGGATCCTCGATCAGTTTCGTCGATATCGGCAATCCCATTTGCTCTAGTTCTGTCTGTGACCAGAGTGCACGCAGAACAGCGTAGCGTTCGGCTAGGGAAAGCTGCGGCCCCATGAGTTCCAATCCCCGCTCTCCTCCGGGAAACAGTGATGCAAAAGAACGCGGTATGTGGCCGCTCCATCGCGCCCAATTGGTCGCCAGGGGAAGAAGACGGAAGCTACGGTATCCGCCAAACAATTCGTCTCCGCCAAGGCCGGAAAGCACAACCTTGATTCCACGAGCGCGCACCGCACGCGAAACAATGAAGGTATTCATGCCATCGATGCTAGGCAGATCCATCGATGCCATCGCCAGAGGAATCTCAGCCAGGAGTGCACGATCGGACAACCGCACTTCAGTGTGTTCGGTACCAAAGCGAGTGGCGATTGCGCGGGCATCGGACGATTCGTCCATTCTCGTCCCTTCGAACGCGACCGTGAACGTTTGCAATCGGGTCGAAGAGTTGCGCGCAGCACAGGCAGTTATGACAGAAGAATCAATCCCCCCACTAAGAAAGCAACCGATCGGCACATCGGCAACCATGTGTTCTCGAACAGATGCTTGCAACAGATCGCGAGTACTCTCCTCATCCGACGTACTATTTCCGTGTGCGCACTCTGACAGTGACCAGTAACGCTTTTGGCAAGTGATGGCGCCGTTTGCGACCTCCATCCAATGTCCAGCCGAAAGAGAGCGCACTCCCCGCACCAGCGTCAGCGGTTCAATCACTGAGCCAAAGCGCATGTAGGCCGAAAGGCCATCGCGGTCGAGTTCAGGCGTCACGAGGCCAGAGCCAAGCAGTACCTTCAATTCGGATGCGAAGGCAAAAAAGTCTGAGCCGGCTAGATAGTAGAACGGTTTGATACCGAGCCGATCACGCACACACCAAAGGCTCCGCCGCGCCGTGTTGTAAAGTGCAAAAGCGAACATACCGCGCAGACGCCGTATGCAATCGACGCCCCACTCAGCATAGGCGTGCAACAACGTTTCAGTGTCGCTGGTGGATCGCCAACGCACATTACCGAGCGCTTGCCGAATTTCAAGATGGTTATAGATCTCGCCGTTCAACACGCACCAATTGCCCGTCTCGGAATCTTGCATCGGCTGGTGTCCGGCATGGCTGAGATCGAGAATCGCCAGGCGGGTGTTTCCTATCGCAATATTGCCCGGTCCGTCGCAAACGATCCCTTGATCATCCGGGCCCCGATGGTACATCTGTCCCACCATGCGCTCCACAGCGGCCCTTGCATGCCCGACCTTTTCGGCTTGGCTACAGCTCACGCCTGCTATTCCGCACATTGTGAGGACCCCGGAACATTCTTTTGCAGAGCAGCGACCAGTGTTTTGCCGAAACGATCTGCGGTGAAGTGAGTCAAAAACCGCTCGTATCCGGCGTCGCCCATCTGCACGGTACGTTGCGGCTGTCCAATCATCGCAACCAGTGCTCGAAGCAATTCACCCTTACAACTGGGGTCCGCAATCATGCCGGTTCGCCCGTCTTCGATGATGGAAGCTGCAGCTCCAGGAGCGCCGATACACGCTTTGCGGGCACGCATCGCTTCCAGATAAACCAGACCAAATCCCTCCCCCATGCTAGGCATCACAAAAAATTCACAGTCACGATATAGCTGCTGCAAGTGTTCGTCGCTCACCGATCCTGTGAAATGCACGGCATTCTGCAGCCCCATGGCTGAGGCCTTTTGTTGAAGCTCTGTGCGGTACGGACCATCGCCGGCAATCACTAGGTTGAATTCGGGGAATCGTTCCAACACTGCTGGCCATAGCTCCAGCAATTCATCGTGACCTTTGTAACGCGACTGCCCGACGAGTCGTCCCACGATCAGAGCAAAGCGCCCGGGCTTCAGCCCGGGTCCCTCTACCGGCGCTTCCAAAGGTGCAACTCCGAGAGGACATATATCAATGGCAAGATCACGAAATTCGCGGTTGATATCGCCGAACCGGCGTACCGTATATTCGGAGTTCGCGAGCACTCGCGATGTTGCTCTCAGTGCGATTCTCTCCCTCATTCGTAGTGGTTTCCAGGCCTCGATGCCATGCAGGAATATTGACAATGTTGCCCCACGCCAGACCATTGGCAATGCGGTGGCGGCCACATGCACATGCATGGCAAGCACGTGATCATGGGAACGAATGGTGCCAAGCGCGCCACTTGCAACCTTAGCCACGAATCTGTGAGCGCTGCTTTCCGCATTCCACAATTTGATCCCACAAGGCACTTCGGTGTACGGTTCGTTACACAAGCTGTACACATTCACTGGCAAGCCATGCGCTACCAGGGCGGCGGCGGCAAGCCGGCACACCAGAGAAATGCCATCTCGACCGTTAAACATGGGAGTAAGCATGAACACTCGAGGAGAGCTTTCAGAGATCAATTCTGCCTCCCGTGTGGGCAGCCAGTGCATGCTCGTAGGCAGTAACCATACTAGCTGCCACGGAGTCCCAGGCGTAATTCTCCATCACAAATTGCCGCGCTTTAGCGCCCATGGCACGCGCACGTGATGGGTTGGAGGTCAATTCAAGAATTCCCTTTGCGATGCTGTCAGCATCGTGTTGAACCCACCTTCCACAATGCTCGCGTTCGATCTGCGGCCACGGGCAGGTCTGCGTCACCACTACTGGTACAGCCGACGCCATCGCTTCGACGATACTCATCCCAAAGCTTTCCACATTGGAACAGGCAACGAGCACATTGGCGTCTGCCAGCAAGCGCAACTTCTCTACCCCTTCCAATTCGCCTGTCCAGATCACCGCATCTCCTGAACCGGCAAAGAGAGGGGCTACTTCGGCGCGATGGCCACCTTCATCCGGACCGGCCAACACCAGTCTTAGCTGCGGCGCAATGGAATGTGCTTTGGCAAAAGCCGAGGCGAGAAGATCCAGGCGTTTAATAGAGTGAATGCGTCCCATCCAAGCGACGATGGGACTATGTTCGCTGATCCCGTGTTGTTGCCGGAACTGCCCCCGGTGCTTTGCGAGATCACTGGGAATATCAACGCCATTCGGCAGTTCCACAATTCTTCGATCGAGGCCTAATCTCCTAACCTCGTCCCGCTCGGCTTCCGAGGTCACATGAAGGAATCTCGCTCGGCGCAAAACACGAGACTCGACAAGCGGAAAAAAGATCTTTTTGCGCCATGCGCGATGGCGGCGGGATGCACCGAGAAGCATGCCTCGGGTTGAGATGACGTAAGGCAACCCAGCGGCCCAACACGCATGTGCAGCACTCCATTCCGTAAGATTCCAAAGGCAGTGGATGTGCACTAGATCGAACTCGCGCGCACGTTGTGAAATCACCTGCCGCATCATCGGAGCATGAAAAAAGCGTGCAGCCACCCCAAGCGGAAACCGAAATACGGGGACTCCCTCGTATCCGGTCGCTTCATCCACTACGGGTGGCAGCGATTCGGTCCCGCCTGCGGTAGTGGTGAACACCGTGACCTCAATGCCAACACGTTGCTCTGCCTGACAGAGTCCTAGAATGCTGCGAGGAGGGCCTCCGTAGCAAAACGCCGGAGCAAAGTATGGCGTGACATGGAGAATCCGCACTAAGCGATCACCTTCGTATTACGCAACGCTGGATTTTTCTGCGTGACTGGAGCCGCAATGTACAACGCAGGCATGAAAATTACAATCGTCAGCAGAATTGCCTGAATAATGCCTGCTAAGTATTGCGCTGCTTGACTTTCAATAATCATCAGATTCGGCAGCAAAGCTATCCCCAGGCAACGAAGAAACTCCCCTTGTTCGGCATCGAGAAAATAACGGCGAATGATGTTTAGCAGCAAGCCGATGATCAGCATGATGAACGGTGGTCCCATCCATCCAAAGTTAATGTAGGATTCCGTCAATGTCCCAACGGACATGGATACCTTACCCAAATTTCTGCGGTCCGTAATTCCGTACGCGACCTGATAGAACTGGTTCGCTTCGCTAAAGCTAGGCTTATCCGGCCAGATAGCGCGCGGAATTAAGCTGATCGCAAGATACTTGTACAGGCGCCCGTTCTGAAACGGAACCTGTGTCGGCGTCATCTGCATAACCATGGAGGTGGGCTCAAATAGGGAAGCGCGCGTTATGGTCTCACCAAATAGCTTAGACCGCTTCTCTGGCTGCTCCAGTGCATTTGTCCAGGCCTGCAGCGAAGCGCCAAGCCAATAGGTCGCTCGCTCGCTGGTTGTACCCACGGTGTTGCCAATGCCATGCCAATAATGTTTGCGGAATTCCGTTTTACCCGGCTGCAGAAACAGGATTACGATCACCAATCCAGCTACGATTGCTTTGGGGACGCGCCGTTGCACATCGAAATAGGCTATTCCAGTCATGACTACAAACCAGACCGCCGCACCCAGCCATCCAGATGCTACCCCTCTACCCAGGCTTAGAATCACAAACCCGATTAGCAACACCTGGTCCAACCGCTCCGTTTCACCCCATAGGTGACGGCGGAACAGCGCCAGGAACGCAGTCATGCCAACTACGCCTTCCAGATCTACCAACACCTGACGCCCGCCTGCCCCAAGCGCTCCTATGCCGAAGATGGTCGTAAGAATCGCCGTTACCGCAAACACCAGACGGACATAATTCCATGCGACCGGCTTCTCCTGGAAATCCAGCCTCCATTGCGTGGCAAACCCGTCAGGGATGCGCACGTGCAATCCCACTCCTATCGCAGATATACCGAAGAGCGCCAGCAGCATCGTGTCGTTCATTACATCGGCAGAGAGTACCCTCGGACCAAATGAGGTCTTTCCCAAGTGGTCTCCCAAAAAGAGCGGCAGGACAAATGCCAAGACATACATTGCCCCTATAAGAGGAAAAATTGGAAATTGACGTTGATCGCCCTGGCGCCAGACGCAATAGGACCACCAAGGCAGCAACACTATGAAGAACGAGCAGGCCGCGGCACACATGCCTATCGGGAGGGGCGCGAATACCCACAGCAGGGTGATGATAAGAACCGGAACAAGGATAATCCTGACAGGCGCCTCGATAGTCGAGACACTCCGTCGCGGAATCCCGTGGCGGGGCAAAGAAGCGGCAGACATTATGCGCGTCCTCTTTTCTTCACCGCAGCAACTGCGTTCACAGTTCCTTCCACGGCGGCGGCTACTGAATAAGACTGAATCAGCATCCTGGCTCGCACTCCACACGCATCGCGCTGCTCGGGATTGCGAGCAAGATGCACCATATATTCACCGAGTCTATTTTCGTCGTGAAGGGGAAATACTGCCCCTGTGCCTAGAGCAGCGATAAGGTCCGGACCGCATCCTACTCGGTCGCTGACAATACAAGGCAGCCCGCTCCACATGGCTTCGTTCACCACGACTCCCCACGTTTCACCACCATCGGATGGCAGTATCAAACAGTCTGCAGCGGTATAAGCCTTGACGATCTGCGACTGATTGAGGAACCCGGCAAACGTTACAGGCAATTCTTCAAGGCGGGCGAATTCCTCGCACGTGGGTCGAAGCGGTCCATCGCCTACCATGAGCCCGGCTACGCGGGTGCCTGTCGAGGCCGCAATTTTGAGTGCGCGAAGAAAGTCCAGCGGATTTTTTTTGCCGATGAACTTGCCCGCAAACAGAAACACTGTGGCGTCAGAGGGTAAGTCCCACATCTCGCGAATGCTGTCTCTTTGAGCATGCAGTTTCTGCATAGAATTCAAAAACCCCAGCTCATCGATCACATGGGGAACGAAAAACACCCGGTCCTCTCGTGCACCGTAGTGGAGATAATACTCACGTGACCACTGCCCAACGTCGAGAAAGCCATCGAACGAGCGCAACATCAGCGGATACGTCAGCCGCTTGAAGCAGTTCTTCACCCGAGAACGGGGTGTATGGAGATGCGAATCTCCCCGCATCAGGACAGGAACATTGAGTCGCTTAGACGCCCAAGTCGTCTGCCACGCGGCCTTGTAATTCCAGCCATTTACCAGGACGGCGTCAAACTCTCCAGCTCGCAGGATCTCCCGGATGCCCGGCACATCTAACCCATCGAAACCAGAGGTTCTCGGATTTGCCGCTACATTGGTCAGGAATTCGTGTTCGTAGCCGTCCAGCAGGGGAACGTCCCAATCGAAAGCCACTCCGAACCCAGCCGATGCCTGCTGTTGCGGCGTCGGTTGGTGGCAAAAGAACACCTTGATCTGCAAGCGCCCGTCCGCGACTAACCCACGGTACCATGGGGCGTGGTATTGGATCGGGTGCGTAGCCAGAATCGCCAGTCGCGGAACCCGTCCTGCGCATCGCGACGAAGAGCGGCCATCCGCAACCATCGCAGCGTCCCTCATCGGTCAACTCCCGGATTGCAAAGTCGTCTCATTCAGCCGTTCCTGAGATCAAAGACTTGGTTGGAGCGGAGTCCCGGTGATTCAATGTCTGAATGAATCGCCGCCACTGCGGCACTACAACAGCAGGGCAGTACTCCTGCTCGTAGCGTTTCAATGCTTCGCGGCCTAGTTTGTCCCGCAGGGACTCCTGCGAGAGCAGCATCGTAAGAGCGTGCTCCAGGGCATCGGCGCTTTCCTCCTCACATACCCAACCGGATCGGCCATTCACCACGATTTCAGAAAACGCCCCGCTCGCAAAACAAACTGGAGGTACGCCCAGCGACATCGCTTCCACAAGTCCACGACCGAATGACTCTTGGAAACGCGACGGAGGGCTGGGATGCACGTAGACATAAGCTTTGCGCAACAGATGCAGCGCATCGCGCCGGTATCCCCAGAATCGAATCTGATCGGCGCCGCCGATCATTTCCTGGAACTCGTGCTCGTATCCGGGCAGCGTCGATCCAATAATGTGGAGAACGGCATCTGGATGATGCGGGGCAATCTGCCGAAAAGCCTGCACCAACAGGTCAATCCCCTTATGAGCGGAAACCTGTCCAATGAACACGATGTTGCGTTTGCCTTCGAACTCAGACAACGCCAAAGGATCGGGGGCGACATTTTCGCGGGGATCGATCACACAGGGAAGAATAGTATTTCGTTTGCTCAAGAGCTTAGGGTTGGAGCGAGTCGTCCACTCAAATCCCAACTCGGTGTTGTGAACAAAATCCGTCACAACATACGACAGTGAATCCAGGAAAGCATAGCGTTCAGTAAAGACATTGTGAAAGTGATAAACAACCCGCTTACGCCGCAATCGTGTTGCTATTGCCGCCAGCAGCGCATGCCGCGCCCAATAATTGTTAGGAATGTATAGGACGTCGCAATTCCACGAGGCCTTCAATACCGACCAGTTCGAACACACCAGCATGCGACCGATTGACCACGCCTCCCGCAGCGACCGTGGGCGCCGCATTGAGGGCCAACCCCGCTCATCGGGGAAGAATGTGCAGGTCAGGTTTCGGCTGTTCAGCTCCTGCATCAGCGCATTGTCGGTGTCCCGGTTGTGGCTGGAGGTATGGAACACCGTCTCAACCTGAGGACGCAAGCAATCAAAGATCTCAATGACAGCGCGTTCCATGCCGTACAGAAAAATGGTTCCGAAGACGACAAAGATACGCATAGACCCTCATTGCCGACCAGATTGTGCTTGCGTGTGGGGTTTGTTCACCATTGTAACCTGTTCACAAATTGCCGCCAACCTCGAACATACAGACCGGGAGGTGAATGGCTCAAACGCCTTCCAATCCGTCTCGGGGTGTGCATCGAGTGGCAAGCTGAGCAACAGCCGCAAACGGTCCTCTAGCTCTGGCTGTATCTTGTCCAGAGAGCTGGCATCACTAAAAACAATTGCTGCTCCCGCGCGCGTCTCCTCAAGAATACGAACAACGCTACTGGCACCATGAAAGATCGGCAGTAACGGCCGGTTGGCGAGAATATAAGGGAAAAGTTTGGACGCGCTATAGTGTGCGGAAGTCGAACCTAGGATCAGCAGGGCAGCCGAGTCCAGCAGGATCTGAGCCGCTTCCAGATATGGCACCCGGCCGGGAAGTTCCTCGACAAAACGCTCTACACCCAACTCGCGTGCCAGGGGCATGACCTGCTCCCGCACCATGTTGCCTGTCGCATAGGTTGTACCCACAAAGTGAAAGCGTACCGTATGCATGAGCTCCGGTTCTACCTCAGCGAGATGTCTCACCGACCGGAAGAGTACCCGCAACGCCGGAAGCATATCGGGACCGCCTCTTCCCACATAGCTGATGTGACGCAGGCCGTCGTCGCAATGAAAAGCCGGGTTTTTCCTGGGGTGCGCGCGCAGATAATCGAAATCGGCAGGCTCGACGCCCAGCTGAATTCCGGTGATATCTGCCGGACTGATCCAGTCATACCGCTCTGGCAGGTCTCGGAGATATGCTGCATCCACTGAAAGCAGATGGGCAGCATGCCGTATTGAAAACGGCTCGATCACGCCGGCAACCGCGCGAGCCAGGCGCCATTTCGGCGGCCGTTGCTCTGGGGCAACCGTCTTATAGTAGTCGGTCACATAAGGATCTTGATAATCGATGATGTAGGGTAGACCGAATCGCATATTCGCCAGCCTGCCCAAGAGCATGGGATAGAAAGGTGGCACCGTGATCAATAACAAGTCGATGGGCCGACGTTTTGCCACAGCGCACAGTGCGCGCCAGTTGTGCCAAAGGCTGCGCAGCCCAAGATCGCCAATACCGATTCTGCGCGTCCATCCCGCGCGCAAAGCCTCCGTGCGGATAACCTCGTAGTCACCCTGTAGAAGGCGCTCGTTTTCCGGATCGACATTCCATTCGTAGAATTCTGGGGCCGTGGCAATCACCACCGGATCCCAGCCAAACTCGCGCAGGTGGTCAGTAAAAAAACGGGAGCGCAGCGCGGGCGGCATGCTGCTCGGACAAAAATCGGGTGCGATAATGGCCACTGTTTTCATGAGATCTTGGAGCGTGCATGCTCCGGCCCTCGCATAGACAACCTGCGTTTTTACCTGAGCAGATTTGTGAGCCCCTGGCCCAGACTTGCAGGAATTCCTAAGGGGCCGATGGGCTGATCGGGGCGGGGGACGTGCTGCCCGTATCCCCCCCTTTAAGCAGGTTCGCTGCAACGGCCGAGATGCCTCCCCCACCGGCCGCCCAGGCCCAGTATGGAATGCCGGCCAGTCCACGGCCAATGCCGATGCCAGGCCCCTGAGAAGAGGGGAACATTGCCGGACAGACCACGTTATTTTCGGAATGATCTTTGTCCGTTGGGGATGGTGCAAGTTGGGACGATGGCGTCAGTCGCACGAACAGCGCGGCATCGCCCTCTCCTTCGTCTTGCCGTACCCGGACTCGAGATTCGTTTAGCTTACGAATATACTTGCCTTGCTTCAGCAGCACGGTGTTTTTGCCATCGTCGACGAACACCGAGCCTTTCAGCGCCGTGACCCTGATTTCGCAGCCTTTCATTTCCATTCGGTATTGGGTCTGATCGGAGGATGGGGTAACAGTGAGGTTTTTGATGCGGCCGTGATATTCGTCCCTCGTTCCCACGGTGGCTTCACCGCGCTCCAACCGAACGATTGCTGTGTCATAAACGATCGCGGAGCGACTTGCCACACTGATTACGCTGCCCTTCTGCGTGACATTGGCATGAGAGTCATCCCCGGTCTCGATCTTATCGCCTTGGTAGGTTATGGAAGAAGATTGCACCGCAGAGCCGTTGACGGTCACGCTACCCTTGATGACTTGCAGCATGGCGGAGCTCCTGTCCGGATTGGTGCTAACTACCGCGGCGGCGGGAGCGTGGGCCAGCAGAGCAATCGAACAGACCACGGTCATCATCCAACGAATGAAGCGTCTATGCATTGATCGCAAATCGCCTTTCGCCAAGCCATTTCACAGAGTACGTGCCATCTGAATATAGCTGGACTGTGCGCACCGCGGATAAAATAACTTCGCCGCTCACCTTGGAAAAGCAGGTACTCTGGTAATCGGTCGACGCGCCTGAAGTTATGGGAGCGGTTATGATCCAGCGAATCTGCTTGTCTCGGCAGCCCGTTAGATCTCAGACCGGCACTAAGGACGGAAGATTGCAAGAAGAGTGGCTGCTTGCAGTATGGAGCTTTCGCTCCGCCATCGTCCTTCACTGTTCTTGCCGGGAATGAAAAGTACATCTCCCGGCAGGAGATCCATATCCTGTACCTTCGCGTTGAGGATTTCTTTCAATGGGACGGGAACGTCCAGCACGCCCTGGGAGCCTTTGCGAAGAATTCGAGCACCTTTAAACTTTGCATCCTTGCCTGCGCCGCCTGCCATGGCAAGCGCTTGAAGTACAGTAAGCCGTTCCTCACCTTCCATGACGAGCCCAGTAGGATGGCCCACCTCTCCCAACACGTATACCAGTGGCGCTTTCGTAACGACCACCGCGTCACCCGAAAATACCGCCACATCCGCATTCACGGCGGTGAGAGAGAGATCCACGCTGATCGGCTTATCCGGTTGATCGCGATGCGTAATGGTAACGATGTGTCCCGACCTTGGGGTCAAACCACCCGCGTTCATGATCAGCTCGAGAAGGTTGCAGTCGCCAAAGACCGGATATATACCTGGTTTGCCCACTTCCCCTGATACGGAAACTCCAGAAGAATGCATTTCCTTCGCCAAAACGGTCACCTGCGGATCATTCATAAAACCGCCGTCGCGAAGTGCTGCAGCAATCGCCTGTTCGAGTTCGGAAATCGTCAGTCCTTCAGCCTTGACTGCGCCAATCATTGGCAGAGTCACAACCCCGGCGATGTTGACGCGCAATACCTGACTCATTTCAGGCAAGCCAAAGATCTTCAATTCGACCACGTCACCAGAGCTGATGCGAGTTTCGTGTGAGCGTCCGTCCTCGGCAGCCACAGCCGCTATCTTTGCCGGTTTTGGCTGTTGGCCCACCATTTCGTCCGCTTGCGCAGCGGCCGTCATAGCCAAAAGCATTGCAATCAATGGCAAAGCACAGGCAGCTCGAAGGGATTTGCACGGAGGGTTATACATCAACCTGGGAACCTCTTTTCCATATTCTAGCAATATTCCTCGAGCGCACAGACGGCCGTTTAAACTCCCGCGGCACGGCTTACCTCAAGAGTAGCGGGTAGCATTTTAGGATGGCCTTCGCGCAAGTCGGCTTGCCGCCGAATCTTCTCATCCTCAATGACTGCCCTGTTGCAAGCCCGCTCCAATTCCGCCTTGAACTCTCGAACAAGAAGATTGATGTCGAGGAACAATATGCTGTTATCGAGTCGCGACAGCTCCCATGAACCGTTCCATCCACCCTTCACCCCTTGCAAGGGCAAGTTGAGCGACCATTGATGGGTCGTCTCTAAACCGCTGTCCATGCGAGGTACTGGGCGCTGCCACTGATGTTTCCAGATGACCTCATCACTGGCCGTCGCCTTCACAGTGAGTACGAGACTGTCGAAGTCATTGTTTTCAAATGTCTCTTCCAAGATCGAGGCGATTTCCGGCCACTTAACACACCTGGCTAGCTTTTCGGCCCCTCGCCGCACGGTGAGATTATTGCAAATGACCTGCCGCTGCTCCAGCGTGCGGCGCACCATTCGTCCTACCTCAAAGAATTCGTGATACCCCAACTTTTGAACCGCGAGCACAATTCCTATGCCCAGCACCAACAGCACGATTGCCAGCGGTGTCTGCCCCGGAACCAACAGTGCGAGGCTCAGCAATCCGAACAGGGCCGAAACCGCATAAAGAGTAATCACGACCTGCCGGTGTGACCAGCCGTGGTCCAGCAGCTTGTGGTGAATGTGCTCCCGATCTGCTGAGAAAAGCGATTGACCGCTAAGAAAACGCCTGACCACGGAAACGCTTGTTTCCACCACAGGCAGCCCAAAAGCAACCAGTGGGATTGCAACCGCGACAAGAGTCGAGGACTTCTGCTGCGTGTTGCCAGTCAGGGTTAGACCCGCAAGCAGAGTACCTATGAATAGACTGCCGCAGTCGCCAAGGTAAACAGTCGCAGGATTAAAGTTGTAGCGAAGGAAACCCAGAATGGCGCCCGCCAGCACAGCGGAGAGTAAACCTTGGACAGCGTTATGAGTGATCAACGAGACCACAAAAACAGTCAGAACCGAAAACAACGCAGATCCAGCTGCCAATCCGTCCAAACCGTCGATGAGATTGAAAGCATTGCTGATTAAAACCACCCACGATACCGTGAGTATGAAAGAGAAAGTGGCCCCGAACTCATGACTATGGAACAGTGAGGAGAGATGCAGAATTCGAATTCCGGTGCTCCAAAGCAAGACTCCCGCAAAAATCTCAGCTGTGAGCTTTACTCTGGCAGGCAGGTCGAGGAAATCATCGGCCAATCCAATCCCGAAATTGATCAATGCTGCTAATAGAACCAGCAGCACCTGAACTACGGATTTCTTCGAGAAGCCGTGGAATGCCACCATCGCAAACATAGCCGTGCAACTGATGACGACCACCACCGCTGAGATGGCAATGCCCCCTACTCGTGGCATGCCCACTGAGTGAATATGTCGCGCAGAGACCGGACCTCGCGCCCAACCACGTCGGAGAGCTAAATTGCGAACCATCCAGGTCAGGCCAGCCGAAAAAATAAGGGCGCCGATAAAGGAGAGCAGCGGAATAACAGCCATCGAGCCTCCCTCCAAGACGGTAGCGACCAATTTGTGAAGGCTAACTGAGGCTAAGGTACACCTTAACTATTTCTTAGCAGCAAAGAAATATTGAAAAACGACACAATACTTATTACCAAAGGTTGGAATATTGATAACTTACGTGTTACCTGTGATTACTGCTTGCTCTGCCTACCATCTCCCGGAGCAGTGACTCGTATTCACCAGTGATAAACTCCGAGGAAAAGCGCTTTTCACAATCGCAGCGCACTGTACTGCGATCGATGCGGTCTAGTTTGCCCACTGCGGCGACGGCATCCTCCACCCCCCGGCAGCGAAACCCGTTTATCCCATCGCGCACCACCTCCGGAACGCTTCCCCGGTCAAACGCAATCACCGGCGTTCCGCACGCTAGCGCTTCGGCCATAACGATGCCAAACGGTTCTTCCCATTCAATCGGCATCAGGAAAGCGCTGCACAAGCCCAGAAAGTCACTCTTGCCCGCATCGTCGACGGCACCGATATAGCGGATCTGATCTCCATCGAGATGTGGCGCAACCATCTCTTCAAAATAATGCGCATCAGGACCGGTTGTAACCTTGTTCCCGGCGATGATCAAACGCCTTTGGGAGCGCTTGGCGATTTCAATGGCATGGTGAGCGCCTTTGAAGCGTTCCAGGCGTCCCAGAAAAGCCAGAGGCGCGTCAGAGGGAACGTCCATGACCGGCTTGTATTTCGCAAGGGTCACGCCGTAGTGAATGGTCAACCAACGTCCATATCCGTTCTGCTGCGGCTTAAGTCGATAAACGCTACCTGAACAACCCGCAAAAGCGATGGAAGCTCCAGCGAGCGCCGAAGCAATGCGAACGCTGCGCCAGGGAACCAGATCACGGCAGTAACTCTGAACTTTTATTACGCCGGGCTTCGGCAATACCGGCAGTAACGCCGCCAACCTTCCCCAGCTAAGAATCGCGTCCAGATGTTTCAGCTCCCTGCCCAGGCTCGCTCCAACCTGCCACAGCTCCCGAATGCGTGCCCCATAGGAAAAATGTGGGGGAACTCCGTATGGCACGAGTTTCGCCTGACAGTGACTATCCGGATGCGCATACAGCGTTACCGAATGACCGCGCTCGGCCAGTCCATTCACCACAAACTCTACGATCCTCTCAATGCCGCCGTACTGTACAGGGGGAACCGGAATATAGGGATCGACCGTAACCGCAATATTGAGATTCTTCATCGCAAGACCTCCCGCACGGCGCGCAACAGCGTTCCTTCCTCGGCGGGGTGCTGCCAATGCCAGCGACGGCAGGCCGCCGCCCATGCAGCCTGGCGCGCAGCCAGCAGGAGGTCGGGATTGGCGGCCCAGCATTTGAGTCCGCAGGCGAACGTTTTAATATCTCCGGGCGAATACGAAATGGCGCCGAGGCCAAGGTCCCTTGCCAGACCGTGCTGCCCGAGCGTATCGGTGAAGACCACCGCCAAGCCCGCAAGAATGTAAGTCAAGGCCTTGTTGGAAAGCGCAAGCTGCCTGTTAAGGCAAAATGCTGGTTGTTCCAGCGCCAGTCCCACGTGGTAATCGCGGCACAGATCCACCATGTGATCGGGAGGTTGCGGTGGATGATGCACCAGTCTCAACTGCGGTGCGCATTCCTTCGCCAATGAGAACAGGCGGTCAAGGTAGCCATGGGTTGGATTGCCGAGCAGATGCAGCTGACACTTTATCTCTGCTTGGCCAGCCGCCAGAACCGCATCTTCCAGCCCACGGTCCGGCCCGATCGTCTGGCTAAACCAGTAGAGGCGCAGCCCCTCATCACCCACCGGAGTGAAGTCAGGCTTGCGGGCCGGCAGAGGAAACGTGTTGTTAATCACCAGCGGCCTATTTCCATAGACCTTGGCATAGGAATCTGCCATCGCATCGCCGGCCGTGGTGAGGAAAGCCGCGCCTTGAAAAATAACCTTCTCAGCCGACTGTGCGAGCCGATTCGAAAATACCCCTTCTGAATCCCTTACAGCATGTTCGGCTCCGTGGAAATCTTCTAAATCCACGGCATACGGTACGCGCAAACACTTGGCGACAAGCATGGTTGCGATCAAGGCCCCTCCGCCGCCATAAACAAAGTCGGCGGGAGCGGCGGCTGCGGTATGCACCAACTCCGGTAGAACCCGGGTAGTGGCGCACCCCAGCAGAGTCGGCGGCAGCCGTTCCGCCCCAATCGCCTTGCCCAGCGCGCGACATGCGCGGAAGCGCACGCCGGCACGAATCCGCAATCCGTTCCCGGTGGCCCGGGAATAGTCCACGGTTTTCCATGGCAAGCGGAGGCGCGCGCGCAAGTCCGAATCGGCAGCCCGTCCCCAATCCACAAAGTTGGTGCTCACCGCACGGACCTCATGCCCATCTTCCGCCAGCGATTCAGCGGCTTTTAGCATTCGTGGACAGGTAGACAGGTGACCCGCGGTAACAACAGTTATGCGTGACATTTTACGGTGTGAAAGTATCTTAGCACTGGCCCTTCCGTTCCTTTGAAAAAACCGCGGCCGTCGGACCGACTAGGAGCCCGACGCAGATCCGGACTCTTTGTGCACCAACGTTAAATACAACCTTTCATAGTCGGCGGCGATTTCGTCCATCGTTCTCGGTACGGGTAAAGCCCGTCTCCATGCATCTACGGTGCCAACGAGGTCGGCTACAATTTCCCGAATCGCCTGCGTAATTTCCGTTGCGCTCCCAGGCGTTAACAGCCGTCCGTCGATACCGTCGCGAATCAGCTCCGGCATGGCTCCGATCCTCGTCCCGACCACAGGCGTGCCCGCCGCGAACGCTTCGTGAACAACCGTCGGTCCGTTCTCGAACCATCGCGACGGCACCAGCAGTACGTCCAAACCGCGCATGACTTCTCCCACGCCGGATGCCGGTACGGCTTCCGCGAAGCGAATCCGGCGATCCCCTTCCAGCTTCTTTTTCAGGCACGTTAGCAGGGTTCGAGCTTCTTCATCGTTGATGGGGCCGCGCCATTCGAGTGTGACCGGTAGATCGCGCGGCAGAGCGCGCCACGCTTCCGCCAGTTCCATCACGCCTTTAATCGCGGTAAAACGTCCGACATATCCAAAACGCACCGGCAATGTGGTTGGGAGAACTTCGGGCGATGCTTTACGAATAATCGCGCTGCTGATGCCGAGATGGTTCACCACCAGCTTTTCACGCGGCGCGCTGTTGAGGAGGACGCGATCAAACGCCGCTTGATTTAGTAGTACAAATGCATCTACCGCGGCGAGCAGCCGCCGCTGAAGCCCCCGGCGGTGCCGAATGAGGTCCGCCATTCCTAGTAAGGTGCCTGCCTTGCCCGGGATCGATTTCGCCGAACCTCCCAGCAAGCCGCTGACCGCGGCCGCCGGATACGTCAACGACTGCGGCATTCCAGCGGCATGGAGGCTGCACGCTGCGCATTTCAGTACGCCCACTTCGCCATCACACAGGTGCCTCCCCCAGCGCATCAACGTTCCGCGCAGGCAGTTGTAACCCAGATCCCCGAGATGGTTGGTCGCGACAACTCGAATCCCCATCCTCCGCACTGCTTCGATTTCATAGACGCTGATGCCCGGCAGCAACGTGTGGACGTGCAGAAGGTCGGGACGTTGCTTTGCAAGCCATGCTAGAAAAATCTCGCTGCCGCGAGCCGGAACTCGTGTCTGGCATTCCTCGCGTTGGGCATTGGCACCGTGCAGAGGATAACGGAAGACGGGAATATTGTCGTGATCGTACTCCCGTGGCTCGTCGATTCCGCGTAGCGGGGCCGCGACGCTCACCTGGTATCCGCGGTTCTTCAACCGCTGCGCCAGTCCATTGACGTAGACTTCAGTGCCGCCAAGGGCATCGGGAAAATACCAGCCTAGCGCGTGTACAATATGCATGATCAAGGCAAATCTGGTGGTCTCCTCGATTCTGCGGTGGGCTCGAGCTTTTGTAAAGCGGCAACCGCCTGTCTCCGCCAGCGTATAAGAAGGAAGAAATCATGCCGATCGAGCGGCTTGTACCCGGTACTCCAGAGTGGGATTTGTATTTTGCGAACCACCATTGCCGCTACCGGTTTGCGCTGGAGATGCTTCGAAATGAGCGGGTAGCGTCGGTGCTCGATGCCGCCTGTGGTGTGGGCTACGGCAGCAAGTTTCTGGGCGAGGGCGGAATCCAGGTAACTGCGGTGGACCGGGATCCCGGCGCTCTGGTCATCGCTCGCAGCAAATTTTCCAATCCCAATGTTCGATTCCTTCAAGACGACTGCGAGCAACTGGCTTCTGTCGCCAACGATCGCTTTGACGCGATCGTCAGCTTTGAAACCCTCGAGCACCTCTCGCATCCCGATCGCTTCCTCTCGCGCTGCCACCAATTGCTCACACCCGGCGGCATCTTGATCATCAGTACCCCGAACGGTAACCTGCGGGAAAATGACGCAAAAAGCGAATGGGAGTTCCATGAAAAGGAGTATTCCGCCGCTGAGTTTGTCGAACTACTCGAACGCGCCAGGTTCGGTGCGATCCAGCTGTGGGGACAGCAATATACACCGATCGGCCGATTGCGCGATCAGGTACGTGCAGCGTTGAATCGAATCCATTCAAACCCCTTTTTTCGTTTGGGTCGGCTCTTGCAGCGAGTCTTACGCGGCCACCCGATGAACTTCGCAGCCTTGCCCGAATCTCTCGATGATTTTTCCCTGGAGCCGTATTGCCGCGCGGAGGAGTTAGACAGTCTGGGGGAAGCAGGGCCTTTTGTTTTGGTAGCTGCCGCGAGCCGTTCTGAAGATGATTAGTTTCTGACGTGAATTAACATGCTTCGGGAGCTTTCGTGGCTTAAACTCTCTTATGCGCCCGTCGCTCACCTATATTTTGCCGGACCTTCCCGGCGGCGTTGTCTCCTACATCCGCAATCTGCTGCACTCCAGCACCTCGGGCACATTCGATTCCTTTGCAGTGCTGACCCAATCCAAATTCTGCGGGCCCACGACGAGCGAGCCCATTGGCGCCAGACATGAGATCCGCCTTCCGCATCGCATGCCTAAGGAAAATCTCTACTCGGTGGCACGCCGGCTGCTAAGAGCGATTCCCAAAGGCCCAGGGGTGGTGGTTACCAACGATTTTCTTGAATTAGCGGCCTTCTCGATATTCGATCCGCACAAGATGATTGTGATGATCATGCACGGGGACTATGACTACTATTATGACCTCGCGGTAAAACACGCCAACATCATCGATTATTTCGTCGCATCTTCGAAGCACATGACCGCGACGCTACGTGAACGATTGCCGGCTCGGGCTGCCTCGGTCCTGCACCTTCCGTATGGTGTTGCCATCCCATCCCATTCTCGAAGACCACGCGAAGGGGCGCTTCGTGCCGTATATATCGGACGAATGGCGGGCCAGAAGCGCGTTCTCGACCTACCAGAAATTGATCGCGAGCTGCACCACCGTGGAGTAAAGGTGGAGTGGACCATCATTGGCTCGGGTCCGCATGAATATCCACTCCGCGAGGCGTGGGCATGGAATCCGGAGGTACGCTGGACCGGGACCATTCCGAATGAGGTCGCAAGAGAGCAATTATTGGAAAGCGATGTCCTGGTTATGCCGAGTCAATCCGAAGGATTCCCGGTTACGCTCATAGAAGCGGCCGCCGCTGGTGTGGTACCTGTTGCCAGTGATTTA
Source organism: uncultured Acidobacteriota bacterium (assembly GCA_963738165.1). Taxonomy (GTDB): domain Bacteria; phylum Acidobacteriota; class Terriglobia; order Terriglobales; family Acidobacteriaceae; genus TOLSYN. The sequence goes on along the minus strand of CAVTVE010000010.1, from coordinate 241,790 downwards.
CCAAGTGGCATCCCGGAAATCGTGGTCCCCGGCAGCACCGGTTTCCGCTTGCCGGTCGGCGACACCGGTAGATTTGCAGCCGCCATTGCAGCACTCGCAACCGATCCGAAATTGCTGGCACAGATGAGCGCAAACGTTCGCGAGATTGCGGTAAGGAATTTCGATATTCGCGAAAAAGTCAAAGCCTACGACTCCTTGTTTGAGAGATATGCCGAGCCGCGGTGTAGCCGTCGCGATCAGCAATCACTGCAATACGGCAGTCGTCTCGATCGGCCCTGGATTCCGAATTTCGCCGTGCGCGCGATACGCTCGATCACTCGAAATGACTTGTAGACTCGTAATGGCACTGTTAGCATCCTGAGTACTACTTACCAGCAGAAAGCTACGGATTTTCAAGTTTACCTTCGCGGGAGATTGCGAATTGCGTATTGCTTCGCTTGACGGCTTGCGTGCCGTTTCCATCGCCCTGGTCATCTTCGGTCATTCCGTTACTGCCTATTGCGGGTCAAATTCGGCGGGATTTCCCCTCGTCGCCGCTATCATGGCCGACGTCGGAGTGGGAATCTTCTTTGTGATCAGTGGATACTTGATCACGACCTTGTTGGTGAAAGAGCGAGCGCGGACAGGCTGCATTTCGCTGAAGCAGTTCTATATACGAAGAGCATTCCGCATTTTGCCGCCGTTTTATTTCTTTCTCGCGGCGGTGCTGGCCCTGATGGCGCTGGGCGTGACCAATACCACGCCGAGGTTTTGGCTGGAAGCCGCAGCCTTTTTGCGGGACTACATAATCTTGGGACGAGATCGCTGGACCTGTCACACCTGGTCCTTGAGCGTGGAAGAACATTTCTATCTGCTATGGCCGGCGGCCCTTGCCGTTTTAGGCATCCGGCGCGCCAGGTCTCTTGCGATCAGCCTGGTAGTCCTCGCTCCGCTTTTGCGCTGCGTAACTCATAAGTTCTTCAGCGGATATTGGGGCGTGGCCGAAGGCTTCATGTTTCACATGCGCGTAGACGGCCTTATGATCGGCTGCGCACTTGCGCTGCTGGAGGCCAATGCCGATCTCGCCGCGAAATTCCACGGTTATCTGCGCCCTGGATTGGCGGCCGCGGCCAGCGTATTTGTGCTGGTGATATCGCCTGTCTTGGCTAGCCGTTTCGGTCAGTACTACCGAATTCCCTTTGGCTACACCTTGGAGAATCTTGCCACGGCATATGCCCTTTGGTACTTCGTGTGCGCCCCGGCATCTCTCGCTGGCCGTTTCTTAAATTGGAAGCCGGCGGTTCACGTCGGGCAGATTTCGTATAGCCTTTATCTGTGGGGACCTGTCGTCGGGGTTTTCAGCCCGACTCTTCGGGGCTTGTCCTTGAGTGTCGGCTTGCTGTTCGTCCTCTCGGAGTTGTCCTGGCGTACGGTTGAAAAAGGTGCGCTTCGCTGCCGTACCAGGTGGTTCGAGCCGAAGCGCGAAATGGTTACGGAGCCCGCGAGCTAGTACACCTGCCATTGCTAACGGCATGTCTGGCAATGCTCCTGCGGATTCCACTTCGTTTCACCAACCAAGAGGGAACAAAGCACAATGGCCCCTTCTGTTAGCGTGCTGATGACCGCGTACAATCGCGAAGCGTTCATGGCCGATGCAATCGAGAGCGTACTCGAGCAGACGTTCACGGACTTTGAGTTGATCATCGTCGACGATTGTTCGACGGACCGCACGGTTGAGATTGCTCGCGCCTACGCATCGCGCGACCGCCGCATTAAAGTCGTGGTGAATGAAAGCAACCTTGGCCAGTTCGAGAATCGTAACCGGGCTGCCGAACTTGCGACCGGAGAATTTGTTCAATATCACGACTCCGATGATGTGATGTACCCCCACTGCCTGGCCATCATGGTCGAATTGCTCGCAGCCTATCCCGAAGCATCTTTTGCGCTTTCGGGCCGCTGGGAGGGCGGTCCTCTGCCGATGCTGCTCACCCCGCGCCAGTGCTATGAGCGTGAGTTCCACGGATATGGCATGTTTTCCCTTGGCCCAGCCTGCGCGATCTTCCGCCGGGCAAGATTTGCCGAACTGGGATACTTCGAATTGGCCGGGCCGCACTCAGACCTCGCCCTATGGCTGCGCCTCTGTAAAACAGAGAATGTTCTGCTCGTTCCCGCTGGCCTCTTCTGGTACAGAGTGCACCCAGGTCAGCACCTCGCGAGCCCAAAAGCCGGGTTTGACCGGGCAAGTATTAACGGAAGAGTCTGGCAGGCTCTTAATGCACCCGATTGTCCTCTGGACTTTGCCGGGCGGCACTCAGCCAAAATCAACTGGACTTGGATCATTGCAAAAGAGATTTACTACGATCTGCGCGCCAGAAGATTCGACCTTGCGTGGTTCCGATACCGGCGCTCCGGCTTAACCGTTCAGGACTGGCTTCGCTACTTGCGCCCGCCAAAACGCGATCGTTTTGCCGGCACGCCGAGGCAGGAGAACGGAGACTTCATAAAGCCCGACTGGAGCAGGTTTCGTCAGCAGTATGCATCGGACCGAAAGTCCGAAAGCTAAGCGGTTGGGCAACAGGTTGTTAGCCCAACCGATACCAGAGCACACGCGAACCAGAGCCTTCATTACCGACTGATACTTCGCTCCGGCTCTCAAGTTTTACTTCGGCAGCCTTACCTGCAACAGCGGGTCGCCAAACAGAATATACGTCCGCCTCGTATCCAAATCGGTGATGCTGGCCTTTGCCCCGGCAATGGCGTCTCCCAACGGCATGGACGGATTCGCGGCCAGAGATTGCAATAGCTGGCGGTCCAACTCTACCTGCGGAGCCGGATCGAGCAGGCCAGAAGATGCAAACACCGCCACCCCGCCGCCATTCGCCGACTCCAGCACCGCCGTGGCGAGACTCTGCTGATACACGTCGTCGAAGAAACCGTTGAGGCAGGTCATCATCAGGAACACAGGCAGTTGGTTCCCGTTCGTCAGCGCGGCAGCCGCGTTGTTGTCGAACAGGTTGCTGTTCGACCATTGAGCCTCCGATCCATGGCCGAAGTAGTTGACCATGACCGGCCCGCTATTGATGTCGTTTACGATCTCTTGCGGCGCGGCGCTGCCCTCCACCGAATCCAGTACATCGATCGGAATTAGCGACGATGGCAACGAAACTTGTACCGATTTCGTGCTCTGCGTGAAGCTCTCTGTATCGTCGGCGTCCGCCACAAACAACATGTTATTGGAGAAGCTGGCGGAATTCGATTCATAGCCAACGATCTTGTTCACGACAAGCGAGGCCTGGGCCGCCGTGACTACCGGCAGGCGTCCGGTTGGGATCTGGGCAAGGCCGTTGTTGTTGAAATCGGAGAACCAATCGTCAGAAGCGGTCATCAACTCCGTCGTGGGAACGATCGCGGTCGGAACGAAATCGAAGTTCCCCATACCGAGATAGTCTCGCGGGTCCACCGATGCGTTGCCGACCAGCAGCAAGTAGCGCGGCTTGTTCTGCCATTGGCTTATTGCGGTCTTCAAAAATTCCTGAATCGCCAGCGGATCCTTCTCGCCATAGTTGAACTCATCATAGATGTCGCCGATTGGCACCACGGCCACGGAATGGCCCTGGTTGCCGTGAAGGGTCACAAGCGGCTTCAAGGCCGGAGCAAATGTGGGATCGGAAATCATCACGACATCGCTGCCGGACTGCGCAGCGTTCCAACTCGACCCCGCCGTGTAAGTTATTTCCTGCGGCGCCGAAGTCGTATCTGCGGCCACCGCCATAAAAGTGTGGATGCCGCTGGAAGTGGGTGGAACTGCAAAGTCGAGGGCGTATCCGCTTCCCTGAGAGACTGCGTGTTTGGCAATTTCAATCGGCATGGCAGGATTGCTAATATCGACCAACCGCAATGGCTGTTGGCTGAATCCGGACACTATGACATGCTCGCCTGGTATGGCCGTAAACTTCAACGCATCCGATTCCGCGGTGTAGGTGTGTCCATACTGCAGATCAATGTGGTCGAGCAAGCTTACGTCGTTCTCCCCGTTCAACGCATTCAACATCACCGTGTTCGTGCCTTCTTTGAGCACGTTGGGCGGAAGCTGAACCTGGAACGTGCCCTGATCCATCCCGTAGAAATTGATCACACCCACGCCGACACCGTTGACTGCTAAAAACACCTCATGCGCAGTCTGGTCGATGGCCCCTTGCAGCACCACTGTGATCACCGGTGCGGGAGCATCTTTGGCCAAGTTGGTCACTGTAAGCGTCTCGCTCACGGGATCGGTCGTGACCGCATCGCCGAAGAAGTGATTGCCGGAGGTCATGAGCGTCGCAAAGTACGTGGTGCGCTGTTTCAACTGCACCGTATACGGAAAACTCAGGGGTGTCTCCCCGCCATTTACATGCGCAGCGGCTTGGCCGATCTCGATCGAAGGCGAATTGTTTGCGACCAGCCAGTAAATCCGCATACCCGTATAAGGCGTGTCGATCGCTGTCCCGTAGAACTCGAGAATGCCTGCGCTCGTCGCGGTCTGGCCGGTGATGCGAATCGGCTGCTCAACGCCTTCTGCATAGAGATGGTAGTACTTGCCGCTCGGCGTAGCCGTTATTGACGACAAGTTGATGCTGTACCAGCCCTCGTGATCCACCGCTATCTTCGTGGCTGGCCCAGAGGCAAGCTGGTTTTGTACGGCTTGTTGCGCAGCCGTGGACGACAGCTTCGCGAAGCTTTGCAGCTGACTGCCTGACGACACGCCGCCACTTACCGCCGCCACTGCAGGCGTTCGAATCTGGGAAAGCGTACGCGCTTGCGGCAAGCCAGTAAGTCCGGCGTTTGATTGCGGGGCCACCGCTCCATGCAGGGTTCGCGCCCCGTGCACGTCTACATCCTCAATCCAATATACGGCGCCGGATTGGGGCGCACGGTCGATGAACGAGTACCCTGAAGCGGTATGCTGCTCTAACGCGCCTCTCATGCGAAGGGCCGAGCCGGCAATGAGAGAGGAATTCAAGCGCACGCGCGTGCCGTTGACCTCGCGATAAACATTGAAGCCCAGATTGCGCAGTTCGCCGCCAGTCTTCCATTCCAGCACTACATCGTCGCCGACGTAGCCGGCAACGAACGACCGCAGCCGCACGTCGGTCGGTGCGGAGACGACGGTTTGCACTGAGGATGTGCTTGGCGTGGTCTGCTGATCGGCGATAACCGATGCGGGGTTGATATAGGTGGTTGGAACGGCCGTGGATGCGACCAAGGTGATCGTCGCCGCATTCGCTGCGCCCGGAGCCAACGTACCGAGGTCGCATGTGACTGTGCCGCTGGCCTGCGAGCAACTGCCGACGCTTGGTGTAGCCGAGACATACGTCAGCTGGGTTTGCGAGACCCCATCGATGGCGTTTCCGGGAATCACATCGGTGACGGTAACGTTTGTGGCATTAACACCAGTTGTGTTGTTCGTCACCGTAATAGTGTAGGTGGCGTTGTTGCCCGCCAGAACGGTCGTTGAACCAACCATCGAAATGCCAACGTTTGCGCTATTGGCGTCAGCGACGTGAACCGTTGCCGTTGCGACATTGTTGGCGAGGTTCGGATCCGTCGCCGTGGTGCTGACCATCGTTGTGTCGTTTATAACTGTGCCGTCTGGCGTCCCCGGATTGACCTGCACCACGAGCGTAAACGTGGCGGCAGAGCCGCTGGGCATCGTTGCGCCGGCGGTGTTCGAGCAACTAAACGTGCCCGTTGCTCCTACCGTCAGCGTTGGGCTGCACGTTAAACCGGTGGTGGGGCCGAAGGAGACGAAGGTGGTGTTAGGTGGAATCGTTTCCGTGATCGTTTGGGAGCCCGCAGCAGCCGGAGTGCTCGCCGCGCCATAGTTTGTGAACACCTGCGTATAGGTGATGTTGTTGCCCGCGGACAGGGAGGTCGCCGAGGGCGTATTGGTCACCGCGAGGTCCACATTTCCTGCAAGGGAAACGTTCGTTGTCTGGGTGGCGCTGTTGTTGGCAAGGTTGGGATCGGTAGTCGTACTCGACGAGGCGCCAATCGTGTTGATGATCGGAGTAGTGGTCGTCGAAGCGCTGATTTTGAATACCGGATTGAAGGTCGCAATTGCGCCTTGTGCCAGGTCCGCAATCGTGCAGGTGATCGTCCCCGCGCTGCCCACTGCCGGATCGGTGCAACTCCATCCGGCCGGTGTGGTCATCGAGACGAATGTGGTGTTGGCCGGAAGCGTATCTGTTACGGTGACGTTAGTGGAGTCGCTGGGCCCATTGTTGATCAGAATCAGGTTGTAGCTGGCGTTGTTGCCGGGGGTCTGCTGCGCCGTCGCCGTGGAGGTCGTCCAGGCCAGATCGGCCACTCCAGAGATGGTGTTCTGCGCTTCGGAGCTGTTGTTGGCGGAAACCGGATCAGTGTAAGTGGTCGCAACCGTTCCGCTTGCCGTCAGGTTCGTTCCGCTCAGCGTCGTCGAATTGACCTTGAGCGTAACGGGAATGCTGACCGAGGCCCCCGGCGCCATGCTGCCGCTGTTCAGATAACACGAAATCGCTCCCGCTGCGCCGACTGCTGGAGTAGAGCAGGTCCAGTTAGAAGGCGGTGCAATTGAATAGAATGTGGCGTTGGTGATCCAGTCGTTCGCGGCCGAGTTGGTGCCCGAAATGTTGAGGGCAAACGTCGAGGAGCTGGCGTACGTTACCGTAGCCGGTCCGTTGTTTGAAATCGTAAAGGACTCGACCACATTGTTGCCGGGATACAAGCTCGAGCCTGTTGCAGGCACCCCCACCGCGCTCACCTGCACGTCCGCGTCGGCCGCGGGCCGCACGGTTGTGGAAGCGGCAGCGAGGTTGTCCAGGGGATTGCTTTCGTAGTTTGTGGTGGCCCCGTCCCATTCGCAGACGGTTCCGGTGACGCCTGTTCCCGATAACGTCATGCCAAAGCTCACGCTGGCATTCGATGCCAAGGGGGTAGTCGCGCCCGAGACAACGTTGGTGCAGGTAAGTGAGCCCGCTTGACCCAGTGCCGGTGTGGTGCTGCAAGTAAACGTGTTGCTGACCGTTGTACCGCAACTCCATCCGGCAGGCACCGCCGAGAACGATACCGTCGTATTGGCCGGCACGTATTCGGTAAGCGTGATCGCCCCAGTCGCGCTCGGTCCTATATTTACGACGCTTTGGTTGTAACTGAGGCTGCTTCCGCTTTGCACGGCCGTATCGCTCACAACCAGGTCCACACTGTTATTGACCGTAGTGCTGGCGCTGCTGTTCGCGATGCCCCCAGTCGTGGCGGTAACAGATGTCGAATCAGGAATCACCGTTCCCGCAGTCGTGGTTGCAGAGGTGCTTACCGTAACCGGGATGGTGACGCTGGCGCCCGGCGCTATGCCTGAGCTGTTGGTGCATTGCACTGCCGAGGGAGAAGGTACATACGTACACGTCCAGCCTGCTGGAGGTGCGTACGACTGAAACGTGGTGTTTGCCGGAACAGGCACGGTCAGTGTCGTGCTCGATGTGCTCCCGGCCCCGCTGTTGGTGACGATATTCGTGTAAGTAATATTGTTGCCTGCGAACACCGTTGGCGGCGCCGTGGTGGAGAGCGCCAGAGTGGCAGTCCCGCCCACGATGCTGGTAATCACCGCGCTGCTGTTATTCGAACTGACCGGATCGAGAGTGGTCGCCGAAACCGTTGCCGTCGCCGCGATTGAGCCGGTGGCGCTGGGCGAGACCGTCAGGGTGATCGGGATGGTGACGCTGGTATTCGCCGCCATCGCGGATGAGGCGGCGCATACGACATTGCCGCCCGCCTGCCCACACGTCCAGCCCGGTGGAGGCGTGGACGAAGCGTAACTCGTATTGGCTGGAATCGGCAGCGTCAACGTCGCGCCGGAACTGGCCGAATACCCGTTGTTGGTCACAACGTTCGTGTAAAGGATGGTGCTACCCGCCTGCACCGTCGCCGCCGCTTTAATGACCACCGCCAGATCCGCGCTGTTCGCGGTTTCAACGATCGCCTTTGCGCTGGCGGAACTAGTGCCACCAGTCGTCGCCGTCGCCTGCGCCGCATCGCTGATCTGCGTACCGCTGGCGGTCCCGGAATTCACTGTTAAGACGAGCGCAAATGTGCCTGAACTCCCGACGGCCACGCCGCTGGGGTTTGTGCAAGTGATCGTTCCGCCCGACGGTGTGCCGCAGAGCCATCCGCTGGGCGGTGTCATGGAAACGAAGGTCGTATTGGAGGGTACTGTTTCGGTGAACGTCGCTGCCGATGTTGCCGCACCGCCAATATTGGTAACCACCGGATAAAAGGTGATTATCCCCAATGGAGCCTGGGAGGTGGGTGATACCAAATCCGTGACCAGCAGGCTCGCGCCGGAAGTGGCCGCAACCGTGGTGGTGGCGCTCGCGCTGCCGCTGCCTCCTGTCGTGCCGGTAGCAGTCGCCAAGTCGGTAAGTTGGGTGCCAATCGCCGTCCCGGCATTCGCTTTCACCACCAAGACGAAGCTTCCGACGTAACCGGACGCCAAGCCGCTGGAAGAGGTGCACGTGATGATTCCGCTCGACGGTGTCGTGCAAGAGCTTCCGGTCCAGCCGCTTGGGGGCGTCATGGAGACGAAGGTAGTGTTGGCAGGGATCTTCTCCGTGAACGTGATGACCGATGTCGTCGTGCCGCCGATGTTACTCACCACTGGCGAATAGGTAATGTTTCCGGACGCTTGCACGATGGTCGGCGAGGCCGAATCGGCGACCGCCAGAGCCGCGGCCGTTGTGCTTCCCACGGTCACAGTGACGCTGGAACTATTGTTCGCCAGGTTCGGATCCAGCACGCCGGAGCTGATCGAAACCGTGTCGGGTATCGTTGTACCGCCCACGGTTCCCGAAGGCACTTTTACAACAAAGGAGAAGGTGCCAGTCGATCCCAAGGCGAAATCGGGATTCGTACAGGTGATGCTGCCACTCGTCGCGCCATAGTTAGGCGAACTGCAAGTCCAGCCGCTGGGAGGGCTGATCGACACCATGGATGCGCCGGTTGGAATAGCCTCGGTAAAGATGGCGTCGGTCGCGTCGCTGGGACCGTTATTGACCACCGTCTGCGTATACATGATGTTGTCGCCCGCGGCGACCCTGTTCGAAATCAGCGAAGTACTGACGCTCAGATCCGCAATGGAAGCGATATTCAAATTGTCCGAACTGTTGTCGTTAGCCGTGTTAGCTGTGCCGCCGCCCCCTGCGGTGACCTCGTGGGTCAGCGTTGCCGCTGCCGTTTGGCTAACGTTCACAGTGATATTCACCGGATTGGACGTGGCCGCTGGCGCCAACGAACAGGAGGGGCAAACGCAAGAGACTTGCTGGCCGTTAATCGAGCAGGACCATCCGGCGCCGGACACGGCGACCGGGGTCAGGCCGTTGGGCACCAGATCGGTTAGGGTCACAGGGCCGTTCGTGGCTCCGTATAGACCAGCATTCGTGGCCGTCATGGTCAGGATGCCGGTGAGTCCGCGAATTAACGTGCTGCCATAGCCGGTTGTGCCAGAGTGCACCGCAGCCGAGGTCATGACAGGCAGGCACAGCGCGCCGCCCGGAATGCCGGAAAGCTGCAGCGGCGAAGCGGTGAACTGGATGATGCCAGAACCGCCACTGGTCGAGCCGTACTGAAAAGGACCGCCCTGGCTTAAATTGTTCGTCCAGGAGTGCGCGCCGCCATTGACGTTATAGGCACCCGGCGTGCCGGAAGTCAGGAGCACACCACCACCACCACCGCCGCCAGGTCCGTGCCGGTCTAGTAGGGTCAGCGTCTGGTTCGGGTCGTTGGCCCAGGCGCTGCCGCCGGCTCCGCCTTGAGCGCTGAGGGCCAACCCGCTTTCACCGCCGTTTTGCGACAAGATAACGATGCTGCCGCCGGCGCCGCCGCCGCCGCCGGCATCGTTATACGTGCCGTTACAATCGGCGGTCTCTCCCGGCATATTGGAGGAATAATATCCGGAGGAATAGGGATTGCAACTGTAGGCGCTGACGCCATCGGCGTTAAAGGATCCGCTTCCGCTCAAACTGCCGGCAACGATCATCACGATGCCGCCGCCCGGCGCGCCGGCGCTGGCATAGACGTTCGCAGTCCAGCCCGTTTGGTTGGCACCCATGCCGCTGTTGTTATTGCGTGTACCGCTGCCGCCACCACCGCCCATGGCCACACGGCTCAGCGTGGCCGGGAAACTCGATCCGCCCAAGCCGCCAATGCCCACGTCCGAGGACCAACTGTCGCCGCCCGCGCCACCCGCGCCGCCATTAGCTCCTCCGCCACCGCCCGAGTTCTCGTCGTTCGCTAGCGGGTGATGATCGGAGCCACCGCCACCGGCATTGCCGGGAGCGCCGCGCGACATGCTGCCGGACAGACCGACTCCACTGTAGGGATAGTCGGTACCGGTTTTGTAGAAACCGTTGGTAACCGCACCACCCGGATTGCTCACGGGGTCGTACCAGAGGGTAACGCCGGTTGGGATGTTGTTGAAGGCGTAAACGGGCGTACCGCTATTGGTAACGTTGCCGTACTGTTGGATCCAGCCTGGGGTACCCGCAATGCCCTCGCCTTTGACTCCGTCCGCTCCGTTTACCGTTGTGTTTTGCCCGCTCGTATCGGTCTGCGGGGTGTATGTGGATGGGCTTGTGAAAACAAAATCGGTGGCAGCCGGGGCGGGCGTTGGGAAACCGCCGGGGTAGCCATCCAATTCCAGTCCCGCGCCGCCGCGGAAGCCGAGACCGCTGACGCTGGCCGTACCCCCGTTCAGGTTAAAGACACCATCGACGTTAACCGCGAGCACTCCGCCCGTAGAGCCGTTCCACGCCTGCGCGGTCAGGTTCGAGCCCAAGGTCGCGTTCGCGTATTCCGGCACCACGATCACCTGGAAAGTGCTCTGGCCCGCCGTGGCGGACGCCGCCGCCTCCGTATAGCCATACATCATCCCACCGTTCGCGCCGGCACCCTTGATTGTGACCGTCCCGCTCACCCCCGCCGCAAGGGCGCTGGTGGCCGTCACATACTCCGAGACGCCAACATTATTCAGCGCTGTGAAGCCAGCACCGTTCGCGCCATTGCCATAAGCTGCGCTGTTTGTTGAATTGATGCTCGCGCCCTGCATTTGAATAACGAGCAGCAAACTGCCCACAGAGATACCTGTCGTGGTGTTGCCCGTCGGCGTCCCGACGTTGATCGAGGTCGCTCCCGCGGCGGCGGTCGTATTGGCCGCGCCGGGATAGTACGTATTCAGAATCCCGGTCAGCGGAGTATTCGCCGGCGGTGGCACGCTCACGTTGGTACAGCTAATCACTTCCGCGGACGCCAAGGAGTTGGCCGAGTTGTTCGTCGTGTTGTAATCGACCGGACTGATGCCGCTGAGGCTGGCGGTGTTGACGAACCCTCCGCTCGTGGTCGGGGTAGCTACGATCGTAACCGTGGCCTGAGCATTCACCGCCATGGTGCCCAAACTGCACGAGTAGGAAGGATAGGCGCCGCTACACGTGCCGGTGCTGGGAGTAATCGAGACCACATTCAGCCCGGTGGCACTCAAACTCTCGGCCAGCGTTACCCCCGTCGCGGGATCCGGACCGTAGTTGGTCACCGTTGCCGTGTACGTAATGCAACTCGAGCAGGGGTAAGTTACGGTCCCGCTGCTGGTGACAGAGACGCCAACATCGGTTTGCGGTGGATTCAACGAAACACCCATCAGCGCCCAGGTCGAGTACCCCGAAAGCGAATCCCACATGTCCACCAGGGTGGTTCCCGCGTGGGTGCTGCCGCTGGCGGACAGATTGGCGGAGGCCGATGTCTGATTCCAGAGCATCGTTTCACCCAAGCCGGCACCGATTGTCACGCTGCCGGAAGTAGCCAGCGTGTCGATGGCCGTCGAGTTAACCTGGCCGGGAATATCGATGTAATCGTACGGCAGGGGCGTACCGAGGCTAGTGGCGTAGGTTGGAGCTCCGTACGGCTGGTACTGGTCGACTCCGCTGAAATACTGTGCGTAGGCGACCGCCCCCACTTCGTTGGTTGTGGTATTGGCAAAATTCACTACGACATTGTTCGTTCCGGTCGCGGGGGCTACCAAACCCCACTGTTCCACCCGATACAGGGGGCTCGTCGGGTCGTCATTGGTGGCGCCGATCTGCGTCAGCGGCTGACCACCGTAGGTGATGCCCGACACCTGCGCACCGGTCGCCCCACTGACATTCATTGAAACGCCAACGACCAGAAAGCAGCTAGTGCAACTGGACGGAACCGTTGTGGAGAAGGTGACACTTGGACTTGTGCTGGTGGCTTCTGCGGCGAGCAATGCGGGTTGCAGGGAGACGCCGATCTGGCTCCAGTAGGAAGCATGGTTAAACGCCTCCGACGCGGACACCGTCGATGCTCCCGTCCAGGATCCGCCAAGGCCAACCACATCGCGGGTATAGGTAGTGCCGGAGCTGGCGTTCCACTCCTGCGTCTCACTCGCCCCGGCAGTAATCGTGCTCGTCTGGGTGACGCCTTGTGCTCCCACGACGTCGAAAGCAACGGAGTTCGCCTGGCTAGGAATCGAAAGCGAGGATGCCATGCTGGTCGTGCTGCCGGCGTCATCGCTGGCGACATAGGCGCTCACTGGCTGGCTCTGGTTGACGCCGGAGAAGTTCGAAGCCCCCGCCACCACGCCTACTGTGCCGGCGGTAACGTTGGCCGTCACGGAAACCGTAAGGCCGGTCCCGGTCGGCGGATTGGCCAGTCCCCATAGCTCCACTCTCATCTTGTTGGTGGAATCGTTATGCGCGCCAACGAGCGTCAGAGCCGTGCCGTTATAAGTAACGGTGCTGAGGGAGGCGGTCGTGTTTCCCTCGATATTCATGGACACGCCAACCAGCAGATACGGGTTCGTTAGCGTGGCGGGAACCGTGTGAGTGAACGTAAAGGTCTTGACGGCGGTAGTCAGATCCGCGTGGCCGCTGGTGTCGTCCGTAGCATCGTCGGTGATCGGTGGCGCCGGCTGGGGCTGAAGCGAGATCGATGCCTGGCTCCAATATGCGGCCGAACTGAGAGTCTCGGACATGGTCACCGTGGGCGCACCGATCCAGGTACCGCCGAGGCCAACTACATCGCGGGTATAGGTCGTACCTGAATGCGCATTCCAGAGAGCGGTTTCACCGGTGCCGGCGGTGATGGTGCTCGCCGCGGTGGAACCCTGGGCCGCCAAAACGTCGACGGCGAGCGAGTTCGCCTGGCTGGAAACCGTAAGCAATGACGATGTGCCAGCGGTGCCCGCGTCCTGGCCTGTGACGCATGCGCTATATGGCTGGCTTTGGTTCACTCCAGAGAAATTCGCCGCGCCCGCCACCACGCCTACGGTGCCGGTGGAAGTGCTTGCCGTCACCGAAACCGTAAGGCCGGTGCCGGTCGGCGGATTGGCCAAACCCCATAACTCCACCCGCATCTTGTTGGTTGAGTCATTGTTCGCGCAAATGAAATTCAGGGCCGTACCGTTATAGGTGACGCCGTTCGAAGCGATCTTGGCCGCAGCGTTTTGCTCGATGTTCATCGAGACGCCTACCAATAGATACGCATTGGTCAGCGTGGCGGGAACCGTATGAGTGAACGTCGCGGAAGGAGCGGCGCTAGTCAGCCGCCCGGTTCCGCTGGTGTTGTCAGTGGTATCGGCAACGACCGGTGGCGCTGTCACAGGCTGGATCGAGACGCCGATCTGGCTCCAATAGGAGGTGTGGTTAAACGTCTCGGCCATGGTAACGGTTGCCGCGCCCGCCCAGGAACCACCAACACCAACGACATCGGTGGTAAATGTGGCGCCTGAATTGACATTCCACTGTGAGGTTTCGGCGGCACCTTTGGTGATGGTGATCGTTTGGGTCGAACCCTGGGCAGCCAGAAAATCGACCGCAAGCGCGTTGGTTGCGCTCGTCACCGTAAGCGAGGACGCGGCGTCAACCGTACCGCCATCATCGGCAAAATTGTAGTTACCGTAAGCTTGGCCGGGCATTAACGGTTGGCTCTGGTTCACGCCGGAGAAAGTCGTGGCGCCCGCCACAGTGCCTACCGTTCCACCGGTCGCATTCACTGTCACCACGACTGGAAGGTTCGTCCCGCTGGGGGGAGCAACCATAGCCCACATCTCGACCCGCATATTGTTGCCTGTGTCGATATGCGCGCCGACAAAATACAGATTCGTGCCGTTGTAGGTAACTCCGCTGACCGCGGCACTGGTGTTCTGTTCGACATTCATTGAGACGCCGACCAGCAGAAATTGATTGTTGAGCGTGCCTGCGGTGTTCGTGCTGTGGTTGAAAGTCAAGGTGTTGCTGGTGGCCGTCAGCTCCGCCGTGGCACTGTTGGCGTGCGTGGTGTCCGCAACCACCTGGGCCGCAACATTCAAAGACAACACAAATAGCAGAAGACCGAGCACTCCGCAGAACGCAAACGCTCGCCGTCCCAGGCGCGTGGCCGCGCTAAACGCGCGCGCTCCGATGCTGCGCTGCGCAGGTTGTGGAACGGACCGCAATCTTCTGCTCGCCGCATCTTCAACGGCCACAATCTTACCCAGTATCTGCTGCGGGAGCACCGTCCCATCGGCTTGCATGGTCGCGTCTCCTTGCGTAACGAATAGTCTCGAACAGTGGCTGGCCTTGACGATCCGGTGGGCCCGGAAGTGCTCGCCGTGCGAAAACAGCACGACGTCGCCGCAGCCCAGGGTCTCGGGCGCGGCGGCCTTCAAATGAACGAACTCCTCGTCGGCGATGGCCGGCATCATGCTCCGGCCATGCGCCTGGAAGCGCACGCCGAGATTGGCCGCTAGCAACGCCTTCGCCATTGCGCCGAACAGCGCCGAATTGGATCGGGTCTCAGTCTTCAAAATCAAGGATCCTTTCCACGGCGCTCGGCGCCGGGACAAACTCATACCGGTAACAGGGAAACGCATCGGCGATTTCGTTGAGGCACGCCAGCGTAGCCTCCAAATGCTTACTGCTATAAAACGGAACGAAACACCGGGAAAACATCTCCGCCACCGCGCGCCCCTTCGTCAGCGGCTGAATGCGGTTTTGCGGCCCGTGCTCGATGATGAAAACTCGTTGCAACCGTGCACGCTCGGGTAAGGCAAATGCAGCGTCGCCATGCCACGGAGTGCCGTACATCCATGTCTCGCGCGGGCTGGCGGCTTCAGGATGGCATCCCAAATCTGCATGGTTTTGGCAGTTGTGGGGATTCGGCGATTCCGCAATCGCCGCGCTGTGGCGTACGATAATGCGGTCGTCGCTCAATATGCGAACATCGCGGATACTCTTCCACAACCGCGTAGTCGTGCTCTTGCCCGCACCGGAATGCCCAATGAAGAGCTGGCCTCCGCATTCGGCATCTACGAACCCGCAGCCGTGAAACTCAACGCTGTTCTCCCCGGCGAGCCGATGCGTGATCAGCAATTCATCCGCCGGATACTCAAGCGGACATACAATCCCATTCGGGTAGCATTGGCGATTCAACAACATCGAAGCCCGGCTAAACGAGCCATCGACGCATAGCCGTTTATACGGATTACGGCCAAAGACGGGCGTCGTGAAATCGAAGATGAATCCGCCCGCCCTGTCTTCGTGGGCCGTCCAGATGCCTCCGGAATCGAACACCTTGCGCCCGTTGCAAGGTTGCAGCTGCGGAACCCGCTCGACCTCAATCTCGACATCACACTGCACCCCGCCGGGATTGATCGGCACTCGAAACGCTTCCATTTCGGGCGATAGACCAAGTTCTTCGGCAGAAGCGGCGCTGAGCCCGAGTGTGATGTCCCCGATCGAGACAGCAAGACGAGATCTCCCATCGGCGCGCAGCGCGCGGGAGGGGCCGTCGGCAAACCCCGTTTCGGTCAGCACGACGAGGATCCGTATTTGTAATCAACTTTCATTGCTTCCATCACCGCGCCGAGTTGCCACGGCAAAACCGTTTCAGCCGCCCAATTTGCGGCGTTGTGTCTCAGGAG
This sequence comes from uncultured Acidobacteriota bacterium, assembly GCA_963738165.1. Lineage (GTDB taxonomy): Bacteria > Acidobacteriota > Terriglobia > Terriglobales > Acidobacteriaceae > TOLSYN. The sequence goes on along the minus strand of CAVTVE010000010.1, from coordinate 225,829 downwards.
CCGTTCACCCTGCAAGCCGGGATCGACGAACAAATCGAATGCACCGGGCCGGACAAAAAACTCGATTTGCAGGCCCCAAGGACCGCCTCTTCCGGGCGCAGGCTGATGCTGACCAATGCCGGGGGCTCGTACGGCTTTCGGCTCTCTTTCTCACCTTTGTTGTTCGGCACTTCGCTCATTTTTATGTCAGCCTTCGTCTTGTATTAAGTGCAACATTGACACTTACGGCCGCCTTCGCTCATAACCGTAAGTGGCGATTCCGGCGCCTGCATACACTCGATCGCGACAGGATCGCTCGCCGTCAGAACGTATTCCGCCGCCTGCTGAAGCCGGCCGTGTTGCGCACCCCCGGCGCAGTAATCGCAGGGCCCGTGCTCAGGCACATCAACCCCGAGCGAAATGGCCCGCAGGTGTGCAACTTCACAGAGGAACTCAACCGGCGACTCGGCATCTCCGTTCTCCAGAATCCCCCATGCCGGACACATGCCGCAGACGGACTGCAAACGACAGGTGACACATCGTGTCGTGCGGGTGCGTTTCTTTGCTCGGGCCTGCTGCAGGAAGTTGTCCCACCCATCCTTCAAGCTTGTCTTCCGGAAATCGTAGGTCTCCTGCTGCGCCATCACGCAGATGCCGATCCGTCCATAGGGATCGATTGCGCACGAGGTGATGCCGCCGCCGCAGTTGTACACCGTATCCCCAGGCTCCATCCTCGACGGTTGCCCACAATCACGGGCATAGAGCGCGCGGAATTCCGCCGCCAGCTTGGGGCTTCGCATCTCCAGTCCGACCACCTGTTCCGGCGATAGTCTCGCCGCCAGTGGCGCCTGCGAACCGTCAATGCGCGGATTCACCAACGGATCAAATTTGAACTCAACCTGTAAACTTTCTTCGGCGAATCGCCGCAGAGCGGAGACCTCATCTCCGTTGAGCGTGACCGCGACAGTCTTCAACTTAACCGGCAGCTTCCGTTCGCGAAGCAAATCAATCGCACGCATGCAGCGTTCATAAGAGCCGGGAACTGTGGTCACGGACTCGTAAGTCGCCTTGGTCCGGCCGTAAACCGTGACCTCGATGGCAAACGGCGGCCACTCAGCCAGATAATCCGCTACCCGCTCGTCGATGAGGATTGCATTCGTGAACAGTGTTACCAGGAATCCCTTCTTCTTCGCGTAGGTGTAGATCTCAAGGAAATCAGGACGTAGGAAGATTTCGCCCCCGGTAAACAGCACCCAGAGACAGCCCAAATCCGCCAGCTCATCCAGGAGCCGATAATGCTCGGTCAGGCTCAGTTCCTGCTGCCGGACAGTCCGGTCATCGGCGGCGAGGTTGTTGTAGCACTGTACGCATTGCAGAGGACATCGATGGGTAACTTCAATGGCGGCCTCCAGCAAAACGCGTCGTCCCGCGTAGTGCTGGTGGATGGTGCGGCTCAATTCTGAATACGAAATCGAAATCATGATTCAGCTTCCAATTGGCTGCAAGCTTCATGCGACTCCAAACAAGCGCTATCGCAGTATTCAGCGCTCGTTGGCAATGACCGCCAGTTTCTTCACAATCCCTTTAGCGCAGATTTCTTCCAGGAAGCGCTCTATGCCGGAACGCGCATCTTCCGCGCTGGTCACATATTCGCCTTCCACGATGCGGGCTAGTTCGTCCAGGCTCCTCGGGCATCCCAGCGCTTCCCAAATTCTCGTACCGGTCTCATTGAAGCTGTAGACCGAAGCCAAGTCGCCAACGTCTCCCTGAACCGGTACCACCAAGGTTTCGCCCGCAATCACACGAGCGACCACAGCATCTGAGCGCACGTACTTGGAGGCTGACGATTCCAGAGACATGCGTTAAGTATCAGCATGATCGGTCGCATTAGCCAGAGAAAAGCGGATCTTTATCATTACAGTAGTAATTCGCCCGGTTACCCTTGCTTGGTCCGCGCTGTTACTCTCAGTGATTCAACGTATGTTCTCTATTGCGAACACATGAGTGTCGGGGAGTGTTTTGAGGTGGGCAGGACTACTTCTGTCGAGGTGGTGGGTCGCAGCGCAGAATAACCGTCTACTTGGAGGATGTGTATTTGCGGGCGAGGCGCAAGGCCCGCAGCCCAGGATAAACGGGCGCGAGAATATGTGGAAGCCTGAACACTCGAAAATCTTCCAGCGTCGGATTGAATGCAAATCCCATGAATATGCTCAGGCGGTCCCGCATATTTTGGCCTGCAGTGCGATCCAACAGCCAGCCAAGATTGGTTGGCAGCGGAGCCGATTCGGGCGCGGGCCAGATCTCGGCCTCCACTCGATGAGCAACCCGCGCAACGTGCGGATCGGCTGCGATTCTAGCCAGCATCTCCTGCGGAAGCTGCGCGCGCCAATGCTGATGCAGCAGATGCAAACTCACCGAAACGATTCGCATGGTATTGGAGTCGCCGAGATGACTGCAGACAACTTCCCAGTTGAGTTCCGGGTGTCGCAACAGGAGTTGAGCCATGTCGCAAAAGTTCGATAGCTTCCCCCATTCATGTTGGCTGGCATGGAGGCAGAGCGCGACCAGCAGGTCTTCCGGACAGAAGGTCGGCACCTCGCCATCAAACACACGGGCTGGCGACACGCGCTCCCATATCCCCGCCATATCGAGCGACGGAGAAATAAATTTCGGCACCACGCGCCAGTGGAGGTCTAAGTCGAGGCCTGCTGCGGTAAACAAATGCTGAAATCCGAAGCGAAAGGCTGCCGCCTGCTGCGTCGCATTCAAATCGTTCTTATCACGGAAACCAATCTCGCCAAGCGCATCGGTAGCCGCCGCGACTTTGTCCGGCCTCACGATGAGATCCAGATCGAGCGAGACGCGCAACGCCGCGTTGCCGTAGTAAACCTCCGCCAGCAGCGGACCCTTGTAGGCGATGTGGTCGATCTTCCGCGAGCGAAAGTGGGCCGAAACAGCCAGGAGTTTCGAGGCAAGGATCAGGTTCCGCCAGGCAACTTCCTTATATTGGTCGCGCAGCAATCGCATGATCTCCGGCGATACATCGGCTGCGGCAAAACGATTGAGGTGAAAGAAGAGCAGAGGTTGCAGGCCGTGCGAGCTTGACAGCGCAAGCAGTTGCTCCCAGTCGAGCGGTCCGGCGACTAAATCGCGCAGGAGATTCTGCTCATTGGTAGAGAGCTCGAGCCGGGCGATGGTTCGCAACAAGACCAGCTCGGGGCTGCTGCTTGCGATTCCAGACAACATGGCCCCTCCGTTACAGTTTGCCATTCACCGCCCACGACTGCTTCTTTATTGCCGGCTCACTCGTCAAAACACTTCTACCTTGATTGCTGCCGTTCGTGTCAAGGGTTCGTTACACTGCTGGCGGACAAAACCGCATCAAGCCCGGACTCCCGCCATATACAGCTATTGTCGCTCACCGTTGCCCCCGCGCTGGTCGGGAACTGCGGGGCCGAACTGTTCGAGGTGCACGCCGTAAGGTTGCGGTAATAATGACCGTTATCCGCCGGTGCCTGAATATAGCTGTCTGCGTTGTAAGAGTTCGACGCGACCCATGCCGGGGCATTCCATCCTGCCACCGTCACTAGCTGCCCTACCCCGGTAGATGTCACGCGCGAGATGCTGGCGCCGAGCGGGAAGTAGGTCGGCATACGCCTGTACGCCGCATAATACGCGGATGAAGGCAGGTTGTCGTAGTACCGAACTGAATCGGAGTAGGGCGTGTTAGCCGGAATCGTCTCATTGATATTATTCGCCATGTTGCCGCGCCCGTTCGATTGCCGCAGATAAACCTGCCAGGAGTAGTTGCCCGAGACGTTGGTCAGGCTCAGCATTTCGCGCGAGACGCCATCTAGAACAAGATCGTAGCCGATCGACGCCAGCCCTGCCGGATACGAGAATTTCTCACCGTTGATGCTGAAGGTTGGCTGCACATAAGCCAGCGTCCAAATCACCGTGCCGTCGGTCACGTTGCAGCCCACTGTCGTGCACCACGCCGGCTCCAAAGCGCCCGAGTTGCCCGCCTTCGTCGCGTTGTAGGCATAACCGTTCAGCACAGTAGGATAAACATAGCCATTGCTTCCATTGGCGTAGCCAGTAGATGGCTTCCAGACCTGAATCCCACTGACGATATCCAACTGATAATTGTTGCCGCTGGCAAAGCCGGCATAATTCACCTGATACGTGTTGTTCTGGATCTGAAAGGATTCCAGCGACGCCGACTTAGAAAGGCCCGTCGCATTATCCACCTGGACTCCGCCCGGCACCGTGTTGCTGATGATCGTGTTGCCGATGATGGTGGAGACGCCGTGCACCACCGTATCGTTTTCACAGGTAGCCGAGGCCGTGCCGCAGACCACGGAGTTAGTGTCTATGCCTCCGGCGACCGCAACGATCCCTGAGTCCTCAAAGAGGTTGTTCTCGATGTGGATCCGGTCCATCGTTCCGATCGAATTGCCACCGTGGACTGCGCTGAGGAACTTCTTGCAGTGGTTCCCCGTGAACCACACATTAAATACGCCGCTGCCCGTCGAGCCTAGATTGAAACACGTGCCTTGATTGCCGCCGCTCAGAGTCGAGCCATCATACTCATTGTTCTCGATCTGGCCTTCTCGGCCGCCGTACTCCTCACCTTGCCCTGATCCCCACACGGTGTTGTCATGAACATAAATGTTTGCACCGTTGTAATTGATCGCGCTGGTTGTGCCAGTATAAGCAGGGCCACCATTGCCACACGGTCCAAGCTGGCTGTTTCGAATCTCATCGCCATAATTGTGCGCTCCGCCGCCGTCAATAGCGCACTCATACGAATAGCCGATGACCCGGATGTTGTCGGCAAGGGCTTTGTACGTCTGATAGAAATCAAATGCCTGGTTGGTGTTGCTCGGATGCTTGACCTGCCGTATTTCAAGGTTCTGAAGAAAGCTGCCTTTGAGGCTCTGATCGGTGTTGGATGGCGAGTAGAAATACACCACCGGCCAACTGTTGCCCACGTTGATCTGCCAGTTCTCCAGCGAACTCGTCTGCTGCGATTCGCCACGCAATCCCACCTGTGAGCAGGTCACCGTCGCCCCGTTCGTCAGGCTCTTGCCTGTCGGGATGTAGACCGTACCGCCGCCTGCTGCACAAGCTGAAACAATGGCGGCTTGAATCGCCACGGTATCGTCCGTGCCCCACACGACCCGCTCGGAATTGTTCACCATGTTGCTGGCCGTCGCGGCAAGCGTCACGCTCGTGCCACTGCTGTAGCTCGCAATCATCGTCGAAAGCGGCTGCACATATCCGTTCTTCGTCGGCCCCGCGCCGTAGACAGCGATTGCCTTGCCCACATCCGTCGAAGCAAAGTGGCTCGTGGCACAGGAGAGCACCGCAGAGCCCGAAGTCATCGAACAATCAGACTGCGATTGGCTCCACGCCCCGTATCCATCGCCAAGCGCCTGCCCATCGACCTTTGCACCATAGTTGCGGATATCGAATATAGGCAGGACGGTCAGGGTAAATTGCTGGCTTTCGCTAGTTGTGGCTGCGTTGGCCGTGACAACCACGGGATAAGTCCCTGCCTGGGCGCTGGGGTCGGCGGTCAATGTCAAAATGCTCATACCGTTCCCCGGAGCTGAGATGGTGCCCGGAGAGAAGGTTCTGGTGACGCCCGCGGGCAGACCGCTGACTATGAGTGCCACATTGGAGTTCAGGACCGAGTTACCAGCCGTCGTAAAAGCGATGCTTGCCGCTGATCCGGGCAGAACGGAGACGGACGGTGCCGAGGCCGAAAGCATCAGCTTAGGCGCGGCCACCGTCAGGGTGGCTGCCGCAGTGCTCGAGAAGCCTGCGCCCGAGGCCGTAACGTTGAAGCTGTAGTTTCCGGCCGCAACCGACGAAGCGACGGTCAATACTAGCGAACCGCTCCCCGATCCAGGAGCTGCGATCACGGCAGGTGAAAACACCGCAGTAATGCCCGCAGGTACACCGCTGACAGCCAGGTTTACCGCTGCTTTGAAACCGCCCGATCCGGTCACCTGCAGTGGAATGGAAGCTGTCGACAAAGGTGACGTGACCGGCGAAGCCGTCTCTAATGCGAGCTTGAGCGAACCCGCCGGAGTTGCCGTACTCGCAGCCGCCTCGCCGCTGCTCCAGTTCATGGCCAACGCGTTGCCGTCCACAGAACCCAATCCGGCGGCCACGTCAAAGCCAGCCACGGCGCTGCTCTCGTCGACATTGTTGCCACCACTCATTATGTGGTGAAAAACAGCAGTGCCGCCGCTATTCTGCTGGCTGGCGAGAGAGTAAAGCGTGGCATTGGCGAGGCCAACCCGATCGCCCGTGCTCTGCCCGACAAGCGCGAACAGTCCAGCCATCGCGACCGTTGCCGCAGAAGTCCCGCCCACGACCTTCAGTAATCCACCAAGCACGATCAGGTACCCGTCATGTCCGGCTGCCGCCAGCGAAAGGTCGGGAACGTAACGATTGGCATTGTAAGGCACTCCCGTGCCGGACTGCCATGCGGGTTTGCTGTACACGCTGCTGCTACCGGCCCCGCTTGCGTGCAGGCCGAAGCCGGCGCTCCCATTCCACGCTATCTCGGGAATGTAGCCGAGCGCAGAAGCGCCGCCTTGAGCACTCGTCCCGGACCAATACAAAGAAGGATTCGCGGTGTCATCAAATTGTGTGCCGCCAATGCAGAGATCATAGGGCGTGGAGCAGAGCCCGTTCACGGCAAGGCTGTTGGGGGCTTTGGCCTGCGGTGCGCTGTCGCACCCGGCCGCGCCGGCGGAGACCAGAACGGTGATTCCCTGGGCCGCCGCCTGTTGCCATAAAGCGTTCACAAACGCGTTTCCAGCGCTTCCCAGTGCGGCCTCGCAGAGACCGAAGCCCATGGTCATCACCGCAGCCATGTTGTGATTCACAATGTACTGTGCCGAAAGAAGGCTTCCATCGCTGGCCGAGGTGGACGCGCTGGCAACGAATGTCACTCCCGCCTGGCGCGCCAATGCGCCGGCGTACTCGGCATCCAGCGTCGCTTCAGTCAGCTCTTCGGCGTCCGCCGTGCCAGGATCCGCGCCGTTCAGCAATACCTGCGGATCGTTCGCGGGCAGGCCGTAGGTCGCACGGAATGTGCGGACGTCGCTGACATTGAAGTTCGATCGTCCGACGACGGCGACGCTCTGGCCTCTGCCATCCACACCTTGCGTATACAGCGGATTGACGTTGTAGATGACAGCAAGGTCGCCGGGTGTGACGTAGTGGCCGGAGCTTATCGGCGGAGCTGCTACCGACAAGTGCATGGCTTGCACCCGAAAGTCATAAAGCGAAAGCACCCCCTTCACGACTGGGACTAGAGCGGTGGGGATGCTGGGATCGGTTGCGTTCGCAACATGCAGAGCACCGCCCGCCCGGTATTGCCGCATGATGGTTGAAAAGGTGCGCTCAACCTGTGCGGCGTTACCGCTGAACGTAATCGTGCGGCGTGAGGGCGCGATTTCGTCGACGCGCATGCCATGACTCTCCAGCCAATTCGCAACCCGCTGCGTGTCTTCGGCGGAAGCGCCGAAGTGTTCGGCAAACTCATCGGGAGTGAGCCACTGGTGAAAATAAGGCGATGCTGGATTGTGCTGATCTTGCAGCAACTCACCGAGGGCGGCTGCCTGTTCTTCGGACGGTTGAAAGACAAGGACCATGCTTTGCATCGGCAGTCCATCTGCGACGCCGCCCACATCGAACTCGCGGCGAGCGAGGAGATGACGATTCCCGTGAAGAACCTGCAACGCGCCATCATTAATTTCGGCGGCAATGCGAGACGTGGCATGCACGCTCAGCGGATCGGAGAAGAGGGGCAAAACTTGCGCATGAAGACGGACCAACAAGAAACATAAGAGCGATATGAAAAACAGCTTACGATTTGCCAGCCTCATCCCCGTACTCCTTACGAACGAGGGCGAGACCCTCGTTCATTCCGCGTAACGGTTTTTTGCGAGTGAGGCTGAAACGTGAAAATGGTTACATTGGTAATCGAAGCTTGGATGGCGCAAAACATTGAGCATTTCGTTGATTTTGCTCGGTGGTAAGTAGATGGAATTCCCTCGCCCTTCTTCCCGCTCTACTTCTCCTGTTACTTTTGTCAGTTCCACCCCTCCATTGTTTATTGCAGTATCACCCCAACCTGTCGGCACGCCCGTGCGGATATCAGCGCAGGTGGCCGCACGGAGGGGCTGCTCGCGTGAGCTGGATCTTCTCCGCACATTCATTTGAACAATCAAAAGGAGGAAGTGTAATGAAGAATACGATTCTGATCACGGGTTTCGCAGTCGCCTTTGGTTTTGCAATGAGCGCCGCTGCCCAATCGTCAGCGGCGCAGCAAGGCGCGCCGACCGTTAAGACAGGCTCTGCTTTGAAGGCCAAAGCAGTTGCGCCCACTCCGTCCGCCACCGCTAAGAACGTGTCTCAGAAGACATCGATCGGCACTGGCGCGGCCGCCGTAAAGTCGTCCGCTCCATCTTCATACTGGACGGAAGAGGTCGATTTGCACGATGACGGAAGCGTGGACACCACTGAATTTCTGTACGACGCCCAGCGCGGTGTCCTTTATGCGTATGGTGAGGATGATTTCACATGTGCGAATGGAAAACCCGAGAGGGCCGGAATTATGGAGGCCGTTTATGCTGCAGGCAACAAAGCCGGTGAGCCCGTGGGCTCGGGGTACTATTGGGTTGGCCTCAATGCCGGACAGTGCGCAGCCCAGCAGGCGGGCGCCTATGGATGCAAGTTCGATGCGAATGGCGATCCCACTGGGTGCGGAGCAATTACGGTTAACGACGCCACTGGCGTGGTAACGGTCGCGGCCGTGAATTAGATCTGGCGTATTCCCTTCCGCGCGTTGTCGCCCTTCGTCGGGCGGCGCCATTTGCGCGCGGAGGCTTTTTTCCTTCTCATTTGTTTGCTACTCGCCCGCCCCGTTCCCCATCCGCAAGAACCAAATCTAAACCCTGTCGCCTCAGCAGGTTACGAGCGGCAAAGAAACCTCATTCGTGTTAAAATGAATACAGTTGAAATGTAGACAGGTGACGACGATTCGAACCGGTTACCCCGCGAAGCTTAATTCAGTGAGCATGACCAACCGAACGTACGTGCGTCTGTGTTCAGCCACTCTGTTTTTGTCGCCCCTGTGCTCCCGGCACGCTTCTCGGTTGCCTGAGCCACAACGACCCTTGGAAACCACAAATGTCCTCAAAGCCAACTGCTGAAGTAGAGAAAGAGACAACACTCTCCGTGGAAGAACTCAACAAGAAGACCGCAACCACAGCCGAATCCGGTTACACCGCTGATTCGATCAAGGTTCTCGGCGGCATGGAAGCGGTCCGCAAGCGTCCCGCCATGTACATTGGCTCCACGGGTGAGATGGGTCTGCACCATCTGGTCTATGAGGTTGTGGACAATTCGGTGGATGAAGCCTTGGCTGGCTATGCCAGCAAGATCGACGTGACGATTCACCTCGACAACTCGATTTCCGTGGTGGACGATGGCCGCGGCATTCCTGTGGATGAGATGGATGTGGATGGCGAGCGCCTTCCCGCGGCCCAGGTTGTGATGACCGTGCTGCACGCCGGCGGAAAGTTCGACAGCTCCACCTACAAGGTTTCCGGCGGTCTTCACGGCGTCGGCGTGAGCTGCGTCAATGCGCTCTCCGAGCAACTCGATCTTGAGATCTGCCGTGACGGCGCCATCTGGGAGCAGGAATATTCCGAGGGCGTCCCCACTACCAAGCTGGTCAAGACCGGCACCACCAAGCGCCGCGGCACCAAGGTTCACTTCGTCCCGGATCGCTCCATCTTCACCGTCACCGAATACAACTACGACACCCTTGCCAATCGTCTGCGCGAACTCGCCTTCCTCAACAAAGGTCTCATCATCACGCTTACCGATGAGCGCACCACCGACCAGAAGACCGGCGAGGCCAAGCACACCGAGTTCAAGTTCAGCGGCGGCATCGCCGAATTCATCAAGCATCTCAACAAAGGCAAGAACGTTCTTCACGAAAAACCCATCTACATGGAATCGACGGAGAAGGACGGCCTCGCGGTTGAGATCGGCATGCAATATAACGATGCCTACAGCGAAACCGTCTTTAGCTTTGCCAACAACATCAACACCGTGGACGGTGGTACCCATCTTCAGGGCTTCCGCTCGGCGCTCACCCGCACCATCAACGCCGCCGGACAGTCGCTCGGCCTGTTCAAAGACCTGAAGGAAAATCTCTCTGGCGATGACGTGCGCGAAGGCCTGGTCGCGGTGGTCAGCGTCAAGCTGCCGCAGCCGCAGTTTGAAGGTCAAACCAAGGGCAAGCTCAACTCCGATATCGCGGGCCCCGTGCAGGCCTTCATCAATGAGCGCCTGGGCGCATTCTTCGAGCAGAACCCGCAGGTTGCGCGCAAGATCATCAACAAGGCCATCGACGCCGCGCGTGCGCGTGAGGCTGCGCGCAAGGCTCGCGATCTTACCCGCCGCAAAGGCGTGCTCGACAGTGGCGGCCTTCCCGGCAAGCTGGCCGACTGCTCCGAGCGTGACCCGGAGCGCTGCGAAGTGTATCTCGTCGAGGGCGAGTCCGCAGGCGGCACCGCTAAGCAGGGACGCGACCGCCGCTTCCAGGCGATCCTCCCGCTGAAAGGAAAAATTCTCAACGTCGAGAAGGCGCGTTATGACAAGATGCTGGGCCACGAGGAAATCCGCGCCATGATCACCGCCTTCGGCTGTGGCATCGGCAAAGAGGACTTCGATCCAACCAAGGTGCGCTACAGCAAAATCATTCTCATGACCGACGCCGACGTGGACGGCTCGCACATCCGCACCCTTCTGCTGACCTTCTTCTTCCGCCACATGCAGGAGCTGATTAAGCGCGGCAACATCTACATCGCGCAGCCGCCGCTCTATCGCATTAAGAAGGGCCGCTTCGAGCAGTACATTAAAAACGATGTCGAGTTCGTGCAGGTCATGATCAAGCGCGCCTCGGAGGGCCTGGTGGTCAGCTATGGCGATGCCGGAGAGCGCCTTGAGTCCAAGCAGCTAACCCAATTCATGACCCGCCTCAACGAGTACCTCGGTTCGCAGGACAAGGTGGACAAGCGCATTCGCAACCCGCGCGTCACCGAGATGCTTCCCGAGTTCGAACTCGCTCACCGGGAAGACTTCCACGGCACGCCCGACGCCGTGCCTACGCGCATCGCCGACATTGAAGAGCGGCTTAAGGCCATCCAGAAGGAAGAGCAGTTCATGTCTGTCTCCACTCACTTCGATGAGGAGCACGAGCTCTGGGACGTGCGTTTCGTCACCTCGCAAGGCACGCCGCACGCCATCAGCTGGGGACTCATCTCGAGCCCCGAGTACAAGCAGATGATGACGCGCTATCGTCAGATCGCCGAGTTTCTGAAACCGCCCTTCCGCATCGAGTGGCTCAAGAACATCGAAGCCGCGAAGGACGAGACCGACGACACCATCTCAGCCGCCGAGAAGGCAGATGCCGAGAAGATCGAGGGCAAGACCATTAAGGGCGGGGCCCCCACTCGCGTTGCCCCCAAGGGAGGCTCGCGCGAGCCGGTCGAAAAGAAGACTGTCCGCGAACTCTTCGACTTCGTCCTCGAACAAGGACGCAAGGATTATCAAATCCAGCGTTACAAAGGACTGGGCGAGATGTCCGCCGAGCAACTATGGGAGACCACCATGGACCCGGAGCGCCGCACTCTGCTCTCGGTGAGGCTTGAGGACCTTGCGGAAACCGAAACCATCTTTACGACCCTGATGGGCGAAGACGTGGAATCCCGCCGCAAGTTCATTGAGGACAATGCACTCGACGTGAAGAATCTCGACATCTAACTACCGGCAGCAGTTTGTAGGGCGTCACAATAAGTGAAATATTCGTCAGAAAAAGTGAAATATTTCGTCAAAATGAACGCTAGACCCGCATAAACACTGGTTTCGATGCCCGCCACTTTTCCGCGGGCTTCGTTTTGCGAGTGCAGTGTTGGGCGCATCAACTGTCCGGATCTTGACGGAAACCCCGGCCGAGCTTGGGGGGGCATTCATTGTCTACGACTTAGCGTTCTACGGGCCACACCCGGCTCTACGTTCCGATGCACGCAGGAACTCGAGGTGCTGAAGAACTGCTACTGTCAAGTTTCGGTAAGCATCTGGCCCGTGTAAGTCATGACGAGCTGTACGATGCGTGTCTCGCTGTTCAGCAGTATATCGAGGCTATGACGGTAGCGGCTCCGAGTACGTTCGAAGTTCAAGCACTTCTGCTGAAGAAAAACTCATTTGTCGACCCGGCAAAACGGCCTGGCATTCAAGTGTCCGGTTCGGTTTTGCGGCCAGCTTAGGAGATGATCGTTCCCATATCTACAGAGCCACTGATGGTTGAGATCAACCTTGCGCGGCGGATCATCCTCGCGGCCTACTCGATGCTGCCTGCTACAAGCGGTCGAGGAGAACGAGACGATCTGGCCACTGCCCTAGCTTGTATCGCAATTGAACATGCAGCAGCGGTTCTTTCGTTATTCGCAAATGGCTCGATCGCAAGTGGCTAAGGTGGCATGACTCTAGTGCAGATTGCTGTGGCGAGATGAACTACAAACGTCAGTAGCGGAACGATGCGGCTACGAAAGATTCGTGCGGCATATTTCCTCTTGGTAACTGATAGGCGGTTCCTTTATGCAAGATGGATTGGACAGCGATGGTGTTTGAGAGGTCCTCATCCGCGGGCTGCCGGATATCATGTAGCGGCAAGGCATCATCGTCGAAATCGAAATCACCCCATAGGTGAATCCCCGTTTCGATGAAAGCAGATTGCACGCGGCCTTGATGAGCAGCCAGGAGAATTTCGTGCAGGTCTTTTGAACTTCGGCCCTGTCCGCGCAGTTCGCGATAGATTGCAATGGCCCGCCGCTTCTCTTCATCGAAGTAGGTGCGAGCGAGCTCCCAACCGGCCTTATACAGTTCACTCGAACTCAATCGATCGGGATTGTCGTGCACACCATGCTGCGAGAGTCCATGATGTCGATTTACGTTCCTGTATACGGCCTCAAGGTCTTCGACCGCGGCGAGAAAGAGTGGTTCGTGTTCTCTCAGCCGGCGGCGAATCCCACGCTCAACAGCGTAGACGTACTCCAGCGTGCGTGTCTTTTCGTCATCCACTCCAATGCCCTGGCCGGTGAAAACCGCTGCTTCTTTGCCGAGGGCGCGACCACCGGTACCGGAATGAAGCTGAAGCACCGACTCGCGGACATCATACTTTAGAGCCTCGTCCTCGCTGCGAGGCACGTTGGGAATGTCGAGTTCGGCCCACGCATAAGGAGTGCCTTCGATGAGCCTCACGTGATTTCGGCTGAGCGCCAGAATGTAAAATCGGCCGCCAGCCGTGAACAGCGGAAGCAGAGGGCTGATTTCGAAGCGGTCCGTGACAGTGACCAGATCCTCGAAACGAATGGGGAGCCGAAAATACTGAAAAATCTAAGCGAAAGAAAGATCGCGAGACCATCCGCCGCGCTCCAGAAGCCTCCTCTTTCGATCTCGATCAACTCGCGGCAGGAGCCAGAAGTTCCCGCACGTTCACGGGCCGATAGCCTAAGTCTTTTAGGCCGGAGTCGGCTTCACGGACAAGATCTTTTAGGCGGATCGGATCTTGCTTGAATTCGGGAAATGTACGATGTGTCGGCAGAAAAATGGAAACACAGGCTTCGTGGTGCTCCCGAGAGAGAAACTCGAGATTGCTGCGACTGATGGGCTCGGTTGTCTCGGCAGAGCCTTGCCCGGTTTCTTGCTTTAATTCTAAGTTTCTTTCAAGCTTTGATTCTGGCGTTGGCATCAGGTAATCCTAAAAACGAAAACGAGCTGAAGACCTCAGCGCACCACTGAAGGGCACCGGTGCTTCCCAAGAACGCGAGCTCGTTGAGGTCTTATTCTGTTAGATGCGATAGCGCGTAACGCACTTCTAAAAAAGTTAGACAGCTGCGATCCAACGGCATCCCCTGCGAGTTGAGCACCCCGGTGCTTCCTGGGGCTTCCTGCAGATATGACCTCTAGGTAGACAACAGGATGCCAAGCGGCCTGGGCACTACTGATGGATGCCGAGCGTGAAGCATCCACCAGAGATGACAAAAGCTGCCTAGTAACGCAACCCAGCCGAAAGTTCCTGTTGCCTATCCAAAAGTTTTACCCATAAGTCCGCCCGGCGGAGGCTCAATGCTACGCCTGTTATCGGAATCTCAGTTCATTCTGACGACGAATTGTTATCGCGCATATAGAGCCGCTAGCATCGGCGGGTATCGAGTCTTCGCATCTCTCAATTTTCGATTACAAAGATGGAGGTAAGAATGTCAACGCAACAGACAAACCCACAATCAACATCACAGCAAACGAGTCCATCAACATCACAAAAAGCGGGTTCGAAAGAAGAGCAGAGGAGTCGGGATACTGCCTTAACACGTCAAGGCGGCGGGTCGCCGGCGCTGCGGGCATTGTGGGATCCCTTTAATGTTTTCTTCCTAAACCCATTTTCCATGATTAGAAGCGTGCAGGACGAGATAAACCAGGTGTTTGCGCGAGCTGGGTCCGGCAATGTCTCCGGCCGGGGCGAGGATCTTGCGACATGGATCCCTCCGGTCGAAGTAACACAACGGGATGGCAATCTTGAGATCTCGGCCGAATTGCCTGGCCTTTCTGAAAAAGATGTCAAGGTCGAGATCGACAATGACGTTCTGGTGATTCAGGGTGAACGTAAGGTCGAGGAGGAAAAAACTCAAGGCGGGATTCATAAGACAGAGCGCAGGTACGGAAAGTTCTACCGAGCACTGGCTCTGCCCGAGGGAGCAGATGCAGAGAAGGCGCGTGCAGAATTTAAGGATGGTGTGTTGCACGTAAGCATTCCGGTACCAAGCAACGTACGCCAAATCCCAGTTCAAACGGCTTCCGAGCAGGGCGCGGAACAGAGCGGTGCAAGGACCGACAAGGCGGCCTGAAGTTGCAAGTAGCTTCAATTTAAGCAGGCATGGCGAGAGAATGACGTTGGCATGAAAGCACCGGTTTTCCTCTTCGACTTGGACGGCACCCTCGTCGACAGCGTGTATCAACACCTGCTGGCTTGGCGCGAGGCGCTGGAGCGCTGCGGCATTGAGCTTGCGGTCTGGCGAATTCACCGGCGCGTCGGCATGAGCGGGGGGCTGTTTGCGAGCGCACTGCTGCGAGAGACCGGAAGGCTGGTAACAGCAGAAATGGGGGAGCAACTCCAACGAGCACACGCGGAGGTGTACGCTCGAGAAGTGGCCCAGGTGCGGCCTCTTCCGGGCGCCAGGGAGTTGCTTCATTTTCTGACCAAGCACCACGTTCCGTGGGCGATTGCCACAAGCGGGAAGATGGATTCGGCCCGGTCGGCTCTCTGTGTCCTTGACATCGATTCCGACGTGCCGGTCATAACGCGGGACCAGGTGGAGCATGCCAAGCCCGATCCGGATCTTTTTCTGGCAGCAGCCAAGCGCCTCAAGGCGGACCCTTCCGAATCTATCGTGGTGGGAGACAGTGTGTGGGATCTGCTCGCAGCGCAGCGCGCACGAGCGCTTGGAGTCGGTCTTCTTTCGGGAGGTTATGGCGAGGACGAACTTCAACGAGCTGGGGCTTACCGCGTCTACCAAGACCCTTACGATCTGCTGCGGCACCTGGACGAAGTCGGCGTTCGTGCGAAAGATTCATATTACTAACGTGCATTACGAAGCTTGGTGTTTTCGGTCTGGTCCTATTTCCTCTAGTACCTGCCGCCTGATTTTTTCAGCCACCCGCGGCACCTCATCAGACGGTATGCCCACGATGGACGCCACTGCTTTTGTCGACAATCCTTCCATGGCGTAAAGCTCGAAGACGATGCGATCTCGAACAGGTATGCGAGAGAGCGCACGAACGATTAATGACAGCTCCTCCTTTCGTTCGAGCTCCTCCTCCGGCGTATGGGAATCGTAGGGCGGCGTAATCTTTCTACGATAGTACTCAGCGTCATCCAAATCTTCGGCGAGCCACACTTCGCGGTCCGCGTCGGCGGTGATTTGTTCGACTTCTTCGAGACCTTTCAGTTCCCTGTCTCTTATGTCTTCGAAGCTCCTGCGTCCCTGTTCTTCTGACTTTTGCTCACGGAGGTACTCTTCCAAGACTTCATTCGCGAGACGATACATCCATTGTTCGAGTTTCAGATCAGGTGGTTTGCGATCATATTGCTGATATGCCCTGAGCACCGCCTCGTCCAAAATGTCGTCGGCAGCGTACAGGGGAACGCGGATCTCCCAGTTGGCATACGCCACCCGAAGACGGCGCCTGATGTAGCTTCGGAGGAATCCCAGAAAAGGAGTCAGTCGCGCGATGAACTCATCTTTTTGCTGGCTGGCGGCAAGCCGGCTGAGTTCCGGCTCTGCCGCCCCCAACGATTCCTGGCTCTGTCCCCGGTCAGGCCGCTGTTCAGACTCACCGCTCATATCGCGCAGCGGCGAAACTTAAGCCGTCTTCCTCTCATCATCCACGTCCACGTACTCGGCATCCACGACACCTTCATCCTTTTTGGCTTGGCCTCCGCTTCCAGGAGGCGGGGGAGCGCCGGCACCTGGACCACCCTGTGGCTGCGCAGCTCTGTACATCTGCTCCGCCAATTTATGCGAGGCCTGGGTCAGCCGCTCGCGGGCCTGGTCCATAGTTTGCTTACTGTTCGACTGCACTGCCGTCTTGGCATCCGCGATTGCATTCTCCACCTCGCCGCGCTCGGCGCCGCTAATCTTGTCGCCATTCTCGCGGAGCATCTTCTCCACGCTATAGATCAGGGCGTCAAGCTGGTTCTTGGCCTCGATCACCTCGCGCTGTTGCTTGTCCTCGGCGGCATGTGCTTCCGCCTCCCTCGCCATGCGCTCAACATCCTCTTTGCTGAGTCCGGACGAGGAGGTGATGGTGATCTTCTGGTCCTTGCCCGTGGCCAGGTCTTTTGCGGTCACATTGAGAATGCCATTCGCGTCTATGTCAAAGGTGACTTCGACCTGGGGTACACCGCGCGGCGCGGGCGGAATGCCCGTCAATCGAAACTTCCCCAGCGTGCGATTCTGGTTCGCCATCGGACGCTCGCCTTGTAACACATGAACATCAACCGAATCCTGGTTGTCGGCGGCAGTCGAGAAGGTCTCGGTTTTCCGGGTAGGAATCGTGGTGTTGCGCTGAATCATCGGCGTAGCCACGCCGCCCAGAGTTTCGATCGAGAGTGTCAGCGGAGTGACGTCGAGCAGGAGCATGTCTTTCACTTCACCCTGGAGCACGCCGCCCTGGATGGCTGCGCCAACTGCCACCACTTCGTCCGGGTTCACACTCTTGTTGCCCTCTTTCCCGAACAGTTCCTTTACGAGCCGCTGAATGCGCGGCATGCGGGTTTGCCCGCCAACCAGCACGACTTCATTGATCTTGCCGGCGTCCACGTCTGCGTCCTTCATGCACTGTTTCGACGGCGGCACAGATCGCTGGATGAGGTCCTCCACCAAGGACTCGAGTTTGGCACGCGTCAGCTTCTTGACCATGTGCTTCGGACCGTTGGCATCGGCGGTGATAAAGGGAAGATTGATCTCCGTCTCCATCGTCGTGGAAAGCTCAATTTTGGCTCGTTCGGCGGCGTCGCGCAGACGCTGATACGCCATCTCGTTACCCTTGGCGCGCAGGTCCAGGCCTTCGTCCCTCTTGAACTCGTCGATGAGCCAATCCACGATGCGCTGGTCAATATTGTCGCCACCCAGGTGAGTGTCTCCGTTGGTTGCCTTCACCTCGATGACGCCGTCACCGACCTCAAGGATGGAGATGTCAAAGGTTCCGCCGCCGAAGTCGTAGACAGCGATGGTTTCGTCTTTCTGCTTATCGAGGCCGTAGGCCAAGGCTGCGGCGGTGGGCTCGTTGATGATGCGCTTGACGTCGAGTCCGGCGATTCTTCCGGCGTCCTTTGTGGCCTGACGCTGGGAGTCATTGAAGTAGGCCGGAACGGTGATGACTGCCTCGGTCACCTTCTCGCCCAGGTAATCCTCAGCCGATTTCTTCAGCTTCTGAAGAATCAACGCTGAGATTTCCGGTGGGGTGTACCGCTTGCCCAGAACGGCGATCACTACGTGGTCGCCCTCGGGTTCCACCTTGAATGGCACCATCTTCAACTCTTCCTGAATCTCATCGTAGCGGCGCCCCATGAATCGTTTGATCGAATAGATTGTGTTCTCTGGGTTGGTGACCATCTGGCGTTTAGCCACCTGACCCACAAGCCGCTCCCCATTCTTGGTGAAAGCAACCACCGATGGCGTGGTTCGGCCACCCTCCTCATTTGGAATTACGGTAGGCTCTCCACCTTCGACCACGGAAACTACCGAGTTGGTAGTACCGAGATCAATGCCTATAATCTTCGCCATTTGCTCGACCTCCGCTTATATCGCCCGAGTCAGACAATCCCCGCATGCCGGGCCGAATCACCGCAGGGAGCACACTGTCGCAACGCGATGTAAGCAGTTCAGCCCGGCAGCATATGATTCTCATACCACCGGCAAGCGTAGCGACGCGCCCTGCGTATAACAAGTCCACGTGAGAATGAATCTGCGGTGCGAGAGGCGGGCTATCGAAGCTTCCATCGTAGGCCTTATAAGGTTGTACAACTTTAGGCGTGCGCCATTATTTATGACGTCAGAGGCTGCGCATTTGGACGAACAACAGATTGTTGCGGGATACGCGAAGTGCCTACACGCGACCAGCTCTGGCCCCTCATATGATCCTCACGCCGATTGCAAAAGCCGACTTCGAGTTAGGACCGAGTCGAATCAAGCTGCCACAGCATTCCTCTTGAGCAGTATTGCCTTACACTGCTATGGGTGAATCCGCAATGGAACTGCATCTACGACTTTCGTGAGAGGGACATGGCAACCTTTCGACCGAACCACGGCTCTTGTGACCATGTGCCGTGCGTGGTGCCGTGCGTGCGGCAACTAACCTTTGCTCGCTTGCCAACAGGAGCACAATCCAACGGATTAGCCACGCAAAGTCGATTCTGAAGTAACCTCTCTCCCGTGCTGCACAAAAGTAAAGGAGAAAACGATGGAGAACCTGCTCGAACGCTTACAGTCGCGCAGGTTGCAACCCGCTCAGGCCAGCTCTCCCAAGCAACCGCTCGAAGACGAGCAGGACCGGGCCATCGACTGGTTCGGCACGGATACAGACGTAGAGGATCACCGGCAGGCCGAAGAAGCACTGCGCAAATCAGTGGCCGAACTGACGCACATCGCACGTCTCACGACAGCGGGGGAGATAACCGCCTCGATCGCTCATGAAGTAAACCAGCCGCTCAGTGCCATCCTAAACAATGCAAACGCCTGCCTCCGGATGTTGGCTGGACCATCGGTGAACCTTGAAGAATTGCGGGATGCAGTGGCGGATATCGCTGAGCTTAGCACCCGGGCCTCTGAGGTGATTTCCGGGATTCGCGCCTTCCTGAGAAAGTCACTTCCGGAAAAGGAACTGCTGGAAATCAATTTCGTGATTCAAGAAGTGGTTACGCTTATGGCGGCACAGTTGGAGATGCACGAGGTCTCGGCGCACATCGAGTTGACCCCGGGATTACCTAAGGTGCTTGGTGACCGCATACTACTGCAGCAGTTAATGCTGAACCTCATTATCAATGCGATCGATGCCATGAGTTGCGTCGTCGAGCGTCCCCGTGAACTGAGGATTCGCTCTGAACGTTGCGAAGCTGGAACTGTGCTGGTGGCAGTGCGGGACTCGGGTACTGGGCTCGACGCATCCCAGATCAACAGCATCTTTGATGCTTTTGTGACGACCAAGCCCAGCGGACTCGGAATGGGCCTGGCGATTTGCCGCTCGATCATCGAGGCACACGAGGGCCGACTATGGGCCCGGCCAAACGAGAGCTACGGCGCAACTTTTCAATTCACACTCCCAGCGTGCGCCTGAGGGGAAGCATGGACGCCGTCCGTACCATGGTATTCGTCGTTGATGACGAACCCGCCGTCTGCGTGTCGATCAGCAGGTTGCTTCGATCCGTTGGGCTTGAGGCACAGACCTTTGGGTCAGCTGAGGAATTTCTGGTCGGCAAGCGCCCGGATCTTCCTGGTTGCCTCGTACTCGACGTCCGATTGCCTGACCTGAGCGGGCTTGACCTGCAACAGGCACTTGCGAAAGCGGATGTGGATCTCCCCATCATCTTCGTGACCGGGTACGGTGATATTCCCTCATCAGTTCGCGCCATGAAAGCGGGCGCTGTCGAATTCCTGACCAAACCATACCGGGATCAAGAGCTGCTGGAAGCCATTCAGCACGCCTTGGACCGGCACCGCACCTTGAGACAGAAGCGTTCGGAGATGGCCGTACTACAGCAGCGGTACGCTTCTCTCACCCCACGCCAAAGGGAAGTTTTTCCACTAGTCACCCGTGGCCTGCTCAACAAACAGATCGGTGCAGAACTCGGCGCAAGCGAGAAAACAGTCAAGATCCACCGCGGCAAAGTCATGCGAAAGATGCAGGCCGAATCACTGGCAGACCTGATCCGCATCGGACAAAAGCTATTTATCAACCTAGCTTCCTAACAGAGGTGGATCGCCGTGGCACGACTTTCGTACAGCGTCGCTCGCGCTTAGTTGTCGCGGATGTACCAGGGCACGTTAATCACGATGATTCTTTTGTCTCCCTTCAGATACAGCAGCAACTTAAGCGCATTGGATCGCTGGTTATGCAGTAGGTAGTAATACCACCGCCGCTCGACCAGTTCGGGGACGAGCACGGCGATCTGGCGCTCGGGATGGTCGCGTTCGAGCGCGAGGACGTAGTCGAGCATAGGGGAGACAACAAATCGGTAGGGAGAATCAAGGATCACCAGTTTGGGCGGCCGAAGTCCTGCTTGCTCTGCCGGTCGCTTTACGAACTGCCCCCATATTTCGCGCAGTCCATGCTCATCGCTTTTACTGCCGGAGGATTTGCTACTGGGTTCCACATGCAAAGCCTCGATATCCGGCGAGAGGGTGAAGGCGAATCGCAATGCCTTTTCTGCAACGCGGCTCCAGCGTTCAATAGGAATAACGACGAGAGGAGGACGGAGCCCCCGGAGATTGAGCGGAGAGTTTTTCGCGGTCTCCAGCCTGATCCGGTCATAGTGACGCCGAACGGAGGTCATCAGCAGGATTAGACCCGGAATGAGCAGCACGGTAATCCACGCGCCTTCTGTAAACTTCGCGGCCACTACAATGCACACAGTAATGCCTGTGGCGAGCGCTCCCAACCCATTGATGAAGATGCTGACCTGTGCGCCCGCACCTCCGGTACGCCTCCAATGCTGCACCATGCCCGCCTGGGAGAGAGTGAATGCGAGGAAGGCCCCTACCGCAAAAAGCGGAATGAGGCGGTCGGTGACCCCGTTAAAGAAGATCAATAATAGGCCGGCAAGGACCACGAGAGTAAGGATTCCGGGTGTGTAGACGAGCCGCCGTCCTACGATGGTTAGCGGATATGGCAGGTAACCGTCTTGTGCGATTGCTCGGCAGAGGCGAGGGAAATCAGCGAATGCTGTGTTTGCAGAAAGAGACAGCACGATCAGAATCGCGGCAATCGTAACGTAGTAAAAGAGTCCGCGACCTGCCACGGCCAGCGTGAGCATCGAAAGGACACTCTGATAACCGGGGCTCCCGGGCTGCGTCGACGTAATGCCATAGACGCGCACAAGGTAGGAGATGCCGGCGAGCAGCACGATCAGCGTGGCGATTATCGCCGTCAGAGTTCTGCGGGCAGTGGGCACGACGGGATCTCGAAAAGCCCGCACGCCGTTGCTCACGGCTTCCACGCCCGTCATGGCCGTGCAGCCATTGGCGAATGCCTTTAGAAATAGCCATGCGCCGACAGGTTGAAAGGGCCATTGCGGTTTCGGCAAAGGAGCTACCGGCACGGGATGGCCACCTTGCGAGAACGTTTTTGCGATTCCCAGGGCTATCACCGCCAGCAGACAACCAACAAATACATAGGTCGGGAGCATGAATATGCCTCCTGCCTCTCTTATCCCATGCAGGTTGACCAGAGTCAGAAGGAAAAGAATTGCGAGGCAAAGCGCAAGCGTGTGGGGCTGCATGGCAGGAACGGCGGATACAAGGGCACCAACACCGGCCGAAATGCCGACGGCGACATCGAGAATGTAGTCAATCATCAGCGCTGCGGCTGCCAGGAGCCCGGGGGAAACCCCGAGGTTGTCACTTGCGACGGTGTACGAACCACCACCTCCTGGATACGCAGCAATGGTCTGACGGTAGGAAAAGTAGACGATGGCAAGCAGGACAATGATGCTGAGGCTGATGGGTACGACGTAGCGTGGGCCGTTGACGCCAAGGAGCGTCAACGCCGCCTCCGGCCCGTACGCCGCCGAGCTTAGCGCATCGAGCCCGAATACGGCTATGCCAGCAGCAATGCCGATTTTTTCGCTTCGCTCTTCATCCGAGGACAGTGGACGGCCGAATACCAGGTCGAGTATCGAAGAACGATAATTGTGAACGATGGTTTTCAGAACGAACCCTGATGAACTTTATGGAATTAGGCGCGCCTGTCGGATGTGAATTCATGACACGCTGGTTGTCCGGTCATCCGGTCAATTGATCCGAGAGCTCAAACCGAAGTGGTATAGCTATTAGTACTGCCGCTGTATCCTGTGCTAGTCATATCTTCGCAATCCGGATTGATGCTCAGGTGCAATTGTCATCAAGCTGCTTGGCCGATAACATTTTTGGTCAAGAAGAGGTGCACATGGCAACTACTCCGTTGTTCTTGGAAGTACAAGAGCTACGCCATCAATGGGGCTGGCTTCTTGCATTAGGCATTTGCCTCATCATTGTGGGCACGATTGCTCTTTTGATCCTTCCCGCCGCGACGCTGGGCACCGCCATGGTGCTAGGAGCCTTGTTGATCGTGAGCGGAATCATCGAAGGCATACATGCATTCCGGGTACGCGGCTGGGGCGGCATGTTCCTGCACCTGATTGGCGCCGTCCTTGGAATTTTGGTGGGCTTCCTCATTTTGACCCACCCGGTTGCCGGCGCACTGGTTTGGACACTTCTTTGCGCTGCGTTCTTCACCGTTATAGGCATTTTCCGTTTGATAACAGCGATCTCGCTCAAGTTCCCGAACTGGGGTTGGGCTGTCTTCGATGGAATCGTGACGCTGGCGCTTGGAATCCTGCTTTGGGCAGAGTGGCCGTGGTCGGGGATCTGGTTTCTAGGCATCGCCGTGGGCGTTTCGTTGATCCTGCGCGGCTGGACATATGTAATGTTTGCGATTGCCATTCACAGGTTGCGCCCGCCGTCCGAGATAAGGCTCGCAGCGTGAGCTTTGCGATCACGCGGTCGCATATTTGGGAAAACCGCTGAAGGATGCATCTCGTTGCGATTCGTTCCGCTCTAGTTTGCTCAGGCAGCGATCGGCGAGTCCATGTAGACGAGGCCTCGTTGCACCGCCAGCCGGATTGCGTCTGTGCGACCACCCGCACTCAACTTGTCCAGGATGTGCGTCACATGCACTTTGACGGTCGCCTCGCTGATATTCAACGCTGTGCCAATCTCCTTGTTGCTTTTGCCGCCGGTGATTGCCCTGAGCACATCCTTCTCCCGGACCGTCAATTCGCGATCTGCAACGCGCCGGGCCAGCTTGGCGGCCACCAGCGGTGGAATCCACTTTCCTCCCTCAGCGACCGCGCGAATACTTTCCACCAGCTCTTCTGCAGGAGCGTTCTTGAACAGGTAGCCTTGGGCGCCGGCGCGTATGGCCCGATAAATTCCCTCTTCCGTTTGACAATTGGTAAATATCAGTAGCCCTGCCGTGGGTTCCTTGGCGCGAATCGCGGTGATCGCTTCGATGCCGCCCATCACCGGCATATGCAATTCGAAGAGGCCAACATCGGGGCGCAACGCAAGAAACTTGTCCACCGCTTCCTGGCCATCGCGGGCCTGGTCCGTAATCCGCATATCGGGCCGACCGCTAAGCAGAGCCATGAGGCCCGCCAGCACTACCGGATGATCATCCGCCACCAGGATGCTGATCGATTCACGTTTGGCAACCTTGAACTCCACAGGCCCCGGCGTGCTCGGGTCGTCATTGACAGCCTGCAACGGGCTGTTGCCACGGCCAGCAGTCCCGCCGCACCGAGCCGGCGGCGGTGACATCTCTAGAAGCTTCGCTCCTGCCACGCTATTCCGTTTATTACCCATGATTTCTCCTTCGGCCGCAGCTCAATTGGTTCATTACGGATTGCTGTTTAGCAGAGGGAGAATCTCTCTACCGGCGCACCGTCACCGAGTTTGACCCTTCCGCCGAGCCTAGCCTACATTCGGAGGTCGTGCTATTGGGCCTTGGTCCTATTACGCTGGGAATCGGGAACAGGGCCTTACTTTGCACTCGGCTGCGCTGCTTGGAAGGGGAGACTACGAATGTGCCGCCACGCGCTCTGACGCAGAATCGCAGCCAGAGAAAGCACGGCTCAGATTGAGTACCAGGTGAAAGCGATCAGCTACTTGCACGGCTTCGGGCGCACCGCGGCGGGCTCCCTCAACGTAAATGCCGTGGTCGATCGCGACTGACCACCACCACTTCCGGATGTTGTGCCAGCCATTCGCTGAGTGGTGTCACCCGAACGTGTTGGCATAAATCCACCCCGTGTCCTAGGCGGAGATGACTGGGCCTGGAGTAAGGGCCAGTCGTTCGGCGCCATATTGGTCGATCTGGAGCGCAGCGAGGTGGACCACCTTGTGAAAGGCGACCCCACGTGCCGCTCTGGTTACTATCGAACTAGAGTATGCAGACTGGTGGCATACCGAGTCGACTCAACATGCGCTGGCCGGGACGGCCGCCTCGGCGCTAGGGTCAGGACTAGCCCTCATAAAGATCTGCAAAGCTATGCAAAGCTAGGCTGCCTTCTCCGGCTGCGATTGTCCGTCGGCGCGCAACTTGTTCTGGGATTGCCGACGCACCAAGGAAGCGAACTTCTCCTTGACTCTGGAGAAGAGAGATGTGCTGTCCTCGTTGGCTTTGAGCTGCTTGCGTAGGTTCTTTATTTCATCCCGCAAGCTCTTATAGTCTGAATCCTCCGCGGTGTAACCGAGTTCCATAGCTCGCTCAAGTTGGTCGTTGGCCATTTCCAGCCGTTGTTGTGCTTTTTCCTTGTCCTTTTGGGCTTGCGCTTGCGCATCGTTTACAGCTTCCCGCGCCAGGAGCAACGGAATTGACGTAACTTGGTCAATCACAACCAGCGTGTTCAACGCGATCGATAGCACGACGCTCGCTTCGCGGTTCTTCTTCTGATCAAGCAGGCGCGCAGCTTGCTGCAATGCGGCCGGATAGGTCGCCATCGGCAGCTGATAAATACGTAGCCGGATCTCGCTCCTGAGGGCATCCAGCAGGGTGCGAGTTGCCGGGAGATTGTTGGCCTCGAATTGCAGGTCGGCCGCGTCCTTAAGAATTCTGATGTCTTCAAGATTCTGAGGCGCCGTATCGATGACGCTTACCTGCTTCTCAACAGGGATGAGCGCCGTTGCCGGATTGCGGCCTAGCAAAATATCGATCTTACCTGTGGCCTGCTCGATGGCGGCAAGGGCTTCGTTAATCTTGTCGTCAGCAATGGCAGCTACGGCCCGCTCTGTTTGCTGAATAGCCATGATGGCTTCGCTGTCCAGAGTCTTCTCTGCGTCCTGCTGCGTCTGCCTGCGTTGTGCCTCAACCTCAGGGCGCATATCCTGATCCGCTCGCTTACCTTCGGCTGCTGTTCTGTTGCCCGAAGAAGCAGCGATCCGCTCCTTGTTCGTCATTGTTTCTGCCATCGCGATCTCCTTTTTTGCCAGTCTGCGTGCCCATGCTAGGCACCCCGCATAGAGATAACAATTGCCTGTCAGGATGAGATCAAGGCCCGGGACTGGACCTAGAGCGCAATGCGTCCTAGGTCGTACGCGGCCCTCTGACTGATAGTGCGGATTCGGAGCCATTCTTCCGAGGAATTGATGGGAAGAGGACGAGTCATTACCATCGCCGACAGTCTAGCTAAAGGGGGCAAGTTATGGCCGTGGAGTTCGTTCCGTTGCAAGACCGCGTTCTAGTACGCCGGGTTCAGGAGCCAGAGACGACGCGCAGTGGAATCATCATCCCCGATACAGCGAAGGAGAAACCGCAGGATGGTGAGGTGCTAGCGGTCGGAAAAGGCAAAATTAGTGCGGATGGCAAGGTGATTCCTCTGGATCTTAAGCCGGGTGACCGCATCCTGTTTGGAAAGTATGCCGGCACGGAAATCATTTTTGAAGGCGAAGAATACCTGATTATGCGTGAAGACGAAGTTTTAGGGAAAGTGCTCACCGCCGGGCGGAAGGAGGTTGCTGCCTGAAGGGACTACCCACAGGTAAGCCCATTTGCTCTCCCGGTTCAGTTGAAATCGCACAGCAACCAGTGTGTAAGAAGGAGTGCTTTATGAAGATATTGATGTCAGTATTTGCTGCTTTCGTGCTGTCCCTTGCGGTGATGGCGCAAACGCAGGACACCACGAAACAGAGCGGAAACCAGGCAGCACAAGATAATCAAAGCCAATCCACGACACAATCCGGCCAGAGTATGTCCGGCAATGCGAGCAACCCAAACCAGAATATGTCGGGCAAAGTGAGTAACAACGGAAAAACATTCACCAACGACCAAGGGCAGAGCTACAAGGTGGACAACCCGGAGGCGCTGACGAACTATGATAACCAGCAAGTGGGTCTCATCGTACACGTCGATCCGGATACGGGGGACATTCGAATCATCCAGGTCCAGTGACCACGCCTGCCAACTCATGCGGCGCCACCATAACACCCGCAAGCTTCTACGTGCGGCGTGGAAAGGCGGGCGCCGCAGTCAGCACCACTAACCGAACCATTCTCTTCGGTTCTACCTAAATGTAGTTAGGCAGCTAATCGCATCGAGCGGACAGGCTGGGCTATACGAAGGTCGGACAGCGGTCTATTACCTGAATCGCATGCAGTTCTACGCGACTCTCGGCAATCTCCAGTCCGTCTCACGAGGAATTGCCTAATCCGCGCCGGTCGCTAACATTTTCTCTATGAACCTTGGCGTTCGCGTTGCGACGGTTATAACTGTGCTACTGGCCATTACGACCAGCGCATTTTCAAGCAAGGTGAGAACTGACTACGACCACAACGTGTCCTTTTCTAACTACAAGACTTACTCCTGGGCAAAGGTAGATACACCGAATCCGCTCTGGAATGATCGGGTCAAGGAAGCTGTGGATAAAGCACTCGCCGCGAAAGGCTGGAAAGAGGTTCCGGCGGGCGCAGACGTTTCAATTGTGGCGGTCGGCACTACTCATGAAAAGCCTACGCTGTACACGTTCTACAACGGATTTGACGGGTGGCTGTGGGGTGGCTTCGGTGACACAGTCGCAACCACCACGGTTGAAAACTACAGGGTTGGAACCTTGATTATTGACATGTTCGACAGCAACACGAAAAAACTCATCTGGCGCGGCTCGGCGAGCGATATCCTATCGGACAAACCGGAAAAGAACGAAAAGAAGTTGAAAAAAATAGTACATAAGATGTTTGAACACTTTCCGCCTAAGCAGGAGAAGCATTAGCGCTGCACTGAAATCTTTGTCGGAGGGGTGAGCGGATCTTCGAAGCTCCGGCGGGAGTGTTCGCCTAGACTCGTCGCTCGTGTTAGGAAATCATGAGCACAGATTTCAACCCGCGAGTCGCTCGTCGCGGGGGGGCAGTGCGGTTACAAACTAAAGTTGTATAAACTTGTTTCTGGCTTAATTGTCTTACTTTAAGCAGTTTTATCGTGGCTTTTGGATGCTTCACGCTCAGCGTCCGCCAGTAGTGCCCAGGCCAGTCTGGCATCCTTGGTGTGTACCCACAGAATCATGTCGGCAGGCAGCCCAGGGAGCACCATGGTGCTCAACTCGCAGGGGATACCATTGGAACGCAGCAGTCCGCAAGCGAGTTCGGCCTGATCCGCACGTTCGAATCGGTCCAGTTCGACTCGATTATTGGGATCGACGTATTTCAATGCTGCATAGTCATCAACGAAATCCGTACCGGCCGCTTCCGCCTCGACCTGCAGATCAGCGCCACACACTGCGCAGCGTTTCGCATTCCCTTCATTCGTGCGGCCACAGGCGGGACACGATCTTTCGAAGTCGATCTCTGCCATCACTACCCCTTCTGCCACGCTTGGCAAACGTGGGCTCATAACCGTCTACCCTAGGGAACTGAGGCGCGATCGAAAGGT
Organism: uncultured Acidobacteriota bacterium; assembly: GCA_963738165.1. Classification (GTDB taxonomy): domain Bacteria; phylum Acidobacteriota; class Terriglobia; order Terriglobales; family Acidobacteriaceae; genus TOLSYN. Next base: position 197,518 of record CAVTVE010000010.1, on the reverse strand, counting down.
TGCCATCTATCTTCTACCTCCGAGGTCGTAACCGCGTCTCTAACTCCGAGCGGAGCCGAGCATTCGCCGCTTTTCGGAATGTCGGTTCACTCTCACGAGGAATTGTTATGGATAGATCGAGTCGATAACCTTCTGAACGAGGATAGGGAGACAAGCTATGGCAGTTGCATCAATAACCCGCACCGACGCAGACATACAAAAGGACGTGCTCAGTGAATTGCAGTGGGAGCCCAGTGTTCAGCCAAACGAGATCGGGGTGTCAGTAAAAGGCGGCGTCGTCACACTCACGGGCTGGGTCGATTCCTACCTAAAGAAATGGGACGCCGAGCAGGCCGCCCACCGGGTTCGCGGTGTGAAAGCCGTGGTCAATGACGTCGAGGTCAAGCTTGCCCACGAGCGTACCGACCCTGAGATCGCCGCGGACGTGGCACGTGCGCTCGAGTTGGATATTGCCGTGCCGAAAGACAAGATCAAAGTGACAATCTCCAAGGGTTGGGTCATCCTGGAGGGTGAGGTTGAATGGCAGTACCAAAAGAACGATGCCGAGCGGGTGGCCCGTCGCCAAGCGGGCGTCAAGGGAGTTACGAACCTGATCCGTGTGAACCCCGGGGTCACGCCGCCGGAGCTCAAAAAGAAGATCGAGCAGGCGCTGATACGCAGCGCGCAGACAGACGCAGAGCGGATCACGGTTGAAGTGCAGGGCAACAAGGCCATTCTCAGAGGAACTGTGCGCTCCTGGGCGGAAAAGGAAGAGGCGGAGCGGGTCGCGTGGTCAGCGCCGGGGATTTTGTCAGTGGACAACCAAATCACTATCTCTTTGTAAGCTTTTGGTGCTGGTGCATTCGCGGGAAACCTACTCAGTAAAGAAGGGTAGTGAATGGATGTTACACAATCCTCAGCAGGAGCATTCAGGTCGAATAAACCTGGATACAGCGTTTCTGCAGTACTTCAGTTGCTTGTTCCGCGGGATCGTCACTAAATCGCTGCTCCCGGCCTGCCTGTCATTGATGCTCGTGTTCATGACGGTAACCTCGTCTGCGCAGCCGGTGCCTTTGACTCCACAGCCGGTGGCACTGACTCCACCACAATTGGACCAGCTGGTGGCGCGCATCGCACTGTATCCAGACCCGCTGCTCGCTCAGATACTCACCGCGTCGACATACTGGAGCGAGATTCCCGAAGCTGCAATCTGGGCACGTCAGCACAGTTATCTCAAGGGCGATGCGCTGGCTGCAGCCATTCAGGTCGACCACTTGCAGTGGGACCCCAGCATTCTGGCCTTGCTTCCATTCCCTTCGGTTCTGGACATGATGGCGCGCGATCCAGCATGGACCGAACAGCTCGGTAACGCGGTCCTGACCCAGGACGCGGATGTGATGGATGCCGTGCAACGGATGCGGCAGCTGGCGTGGAGTTACGGCTACCTAAGGCCGAACGCTTACATCAATGTCCTCTCGTCCGGAGGATATATCCAGATCCTGCCCGTCAATCCAAATCTCATTTACGTGCCTTATTACGATCCTCTCGTAGTCTTCGCGCCCCCTCCGCCGGGGTTCGCGCTTGCAAGCGCAATCCGCTTCGGTCCCGGAATCACCATCGGAGCAGTATTCGGTGGATGGGGATGGTGGCTTGGCTCAGGATTCTTATGGCCATCGCACACGATTCTTATTGATCGCCGTCCATGGCTTCGAGTATGGGCCAATCGGTTTGGATACGTTCACCCGTATGTACACCCGTGGGTGCGCCCGCTCGGACCACGAGTGGAAAGGCATCGATTGAGAAGGTAGCAGCGGGAAAGGTATCGCATTTCCACGGGCTTTCCCTGATCCTCATGTTCTTTGTCATAGGAGATCTGTCGGCGGCCAGTTCTAAGGAACCAGCGCGGCGGAGTACCGGACTGGAGGGAGGTAAACCTGGAACATTGCGCCGCTCCCCGGCTCGCTGCTTACCCAAACAAACCCACCACTTTGTTTTACGAGGCCCAGTTCTTCAACATCTTCAATCATCCCAACTTTGGACTGCCCAGCGTGGTGCTGGCCGGCGTGCCGGGGAAGCCCTCGACCAGGATTTGGGGCGCTTACGTATACCACATCTCCACCGACTGGTCTGCTCGGCGTGGGCTTGGGTGAAATCGCGTGCGGTGGAACCAATGATTTGTTGCGATTAGAGACAGAGCGATCGACAACCTTCTGGAACGGGAAGGCAGGGTTTCCGGCTCTTTAGCCCGCATTTCTCACGAAAGGTAGGGTTGGATGATTCTATATCCCGGTTTTCGGCAGGGTTGAGGTTTCCGACTCGCTTTTGAGTGGCGCGCGGAGATTGGTTGCGCATGGATGAGGCTCACCGACCACTTTCGGACATGGGGGGCTGAGAGATGGAGTCGAGGGTTCTGATTTTTATGTTTTGGAGCGATGCGTTCAGCAACGCAGCGCAGCCCAAGCATGGGAGAACAGCGCTTTCCACGGGTAGGCTTCACTGTAGCGCAGACGGATGCGGCGGGCGCTGATCTTTACCTGCGCTGCGATCTTGAGCAGGCGCAGCCGAAGCGTGTCTACTTGCGCTTCGGCCCACTCGGTTCCGCGCAACGCCAGTCGCCGCAGCGCTTCCAGCAGCGTGTAAGCCATGGCGGAGAAGTACGTGCGCAACTGATTGGCGCGCATGGTTTCGGTGCTGAGCCGGTCGGCAAAAAGGCAGAGCTGTTCCTTGATGCGGTTTTCCATCTCGCCACGCGCGCAGTAGAGTTTCTCGTACAGCGCCTGCGGGGCGTCTTTACGCAACGAAGTAACGACGAAGCGCGGGTTCTCCTTGCCGGGGATGTACTCGGCTTTGGCGATGACGCGGCGCCAGCAACTCCAGCTTTTGTGGGTGCGATAGCGGAACTCGGTGAAGACGCGCGCGGCCTTGCCCGTGGTTTCATACTGCTGGCGCGCCTGGCGCATCGGCCGCTCCAGCAGCTTGCGCAAGCGCTCGTTGCGCGCCAGTCCGAGCACGTAATCGATGCGATGCTCTTCGCACCAGCTCATCAGCTCTTCGCGGCAGAAGCCGGAGTCGGCACGCACGACGATCTTGACGCGCGGCCAGCGCTGGCGGATCTGGCCGACGATGCGCTCGACCTCCGCCACCGAACCCGCCGCCCCGTCCTGGTCCGCCGGACGCAAGCGCGCGCACAGCAAGTGGTATCCAGCAAAGATATAGAGCGGCAGGTAGCAGTAGCTGTCGTAGTAGCCGTGGAAGAAGCGCCGCTCCTGATGCCCGTGCAGCGGGATGTCGGTCGAGTCCAGGTCGAGCACGATCTGCGGCGGCCGCGCCGCGTGCGATTCCAGAAACAGATCGACGAGCAGACGATCGATCTGCTCCGACGAGTAGCCGATCTTGTGATAGCGCGTCGGGGCTTCATCGGCACGCGACAGCTCCAGCCGGTTCAGCGTGCTCTTGCCCGCCAGCGCCGAGCCTAACTCGCGCTTGCCCGCCAGCAGTCCCAGCAGCGGATCGTAGCGCAGCTACTCGTGATCGTGGAGGTCTTCGTACCCCAGCGCCAACCCATAGACGCGCTGCGCCACCATCTCGGCAACCGAATGCTCGACCCGCAGCGGGTCACGCCGGTCGCAGAAACAGGCGGCAAAGCGCCGCAGCAATCCGATGCGTCGGTCGGTTTGGCGCAACCGCGGAGAGCAGCCCTCGGTGGTGAGCCGGTCGGCGGAAAACTCCGCCACCACCCGGCGCGAAAAATGTGCTGCAAACTCGAACGATTCTTGGTTACACTCTGTCATTAGAAAGGCCGTTCGTTCTTTGGCATTGACTCGTCTCGACAACGTAGTTATGCCCGAAACAACGGCCTTTTTCCACTCAAAACAACTTCTTAGAGCCTACTCTGGTGAGAAATCCGGGTTAGATGTCTCAAAAGGGCTTGGCCGGTCGCTTTCTGATTCCGGCCTTTGGGACCGCCGCTTTTCGGATGGTTTGAATGCTCAGGTTATGTTCGACCAATGATTAGTAACGGGAAACGTTAGAACCCTATCGGGACTGTCCCGACAGGCAGATGTGCGGGCGCGCGTAAATGTTCATGGGCGGGGCAGTTTCGATTGGGCCGTTTGTACTGAGCCGCTAGCGTTTGCGGCGGACGCGGTCGGGTCTATGGGGGTTGGATTTGGTTTTGCTGTTCAGCGGGCGGTGTTGCGCGATGAGGACGTGGCCGGAAAGGCTTGTTGAATCGTTTTTGGTAGTTCCGATAGAGTCTCTCGGACGGGCAGTGGGGGCGCATCCGAGGGGCAAAGGCGTTGAGCGCGCGCACGAGATCGTGGCATGTGTGAACACGCCGCAAGCACGTTACCGGAAACTCGGTGTACCAAGGATCTCTCAGGAGCTATCAACGGTGCACCTCCGTGGAGCTGACGCGATAGGCCCTGACCGGAAAAAGAGTTGGCTGCTGGTCAGCCGTTCGATGACGAGCATGGGGCCGGTGCAGACGGGGCAGCGCAACTGATTGATGATCTCAGGATCACTCGAGCGGGCCGCTCCGCCGAGCAGAATGCGGCAGCGTGAGAGCGCATCGCCGCGCCTGCGGTTAGCGAAGAGTCCGAAGTGGCGGATGCGAACCAGTCCCTTAGGCAGAACATGGATCAGGAAGCGGCGCAGAAACTCTTCTGCGGAGACGGTCATGATCTTTTGCTTGCCGCCACGCGCATAGTCTTTCCAGCGAAATGAAACTCGATCATTCTCGAAGGCAACGAGTCGATGGTTCGAGATCGCGACGCGATGGGTATAGCGCGCGAGATAATGCAGAACATGTTCGGGACCGCCGAAGGGTGGTTTGGCGTAGACGACCCAGTTCTCTCGGAACAGCTGTCGCAGAAATCCGCGAAAACGGCGTGGCTCGGCGAGACTCCGGAGTGAACCGTGGAACTGGAGCTTGTGCTGCCGGAAGAGCTGTCGAAGTCCGGCGGTGAACTTGCCGCGGAAGACGCGGCTGAGTGCGCCGACGGGGAGAAAGAAACGGTTCGACGAAGCGATCCATCTGGAGCCATCGGGAGCAAGGCCGCCGGAAGGAACGACGTAATGGATGTGGGGATGATGCTGAAGGCTCTGTCCCCAGGTATGGAGCACGCCAAGAAACCCGATCTCTGCTCCCAGATGCTTCGGGTCGCGGGCAAGTTCGAGCAGTGTGGCGGCGCTGGTTCGGAAGAGCAGATCGTAAAGCAGTCGTTTGTTCTGCAGAATCAGAGCAGAGAGCTCGTGAGGCAGAGTGAAGACGATATGGAAGTACGGCACCGGCAACAGCTCAGCCGCCCTGGCAGCCATCCATCTGGCGCGTGCGTTTCCCTGGCATCTTGGGCAGTGCCTGTTCCTGCACGAGTTGTACGAGATGGCCTGATGTCCGCAGCGCGTGCACTGATCACGATGGCCGCCCAAGGCCGCAGTGCGACATCGGACGATGGCATCGAGCACCTTGCGATGCTGCCGTGCAAGGTGTGATCCGTGATGCTCCCTGAATCTGTTGCCTGCTGCTCGGACGATGTCGGCCACCTCAAGGGTGGGCCGGCTCATCGCTTCTTCTTCAGCCTGGAACGCTTCACATCGCTAGCGCTGGAAACATCGATTGCTTCCAAAGGACTGGGAACTGCCTGCAGATGGCGCCGGGACAAATGGAGGTAAACGGTTGTGTGGTCCAGCTTGGAGTGTCCGAGCAACACCTGGATGGTGCGCAGATCAGCGCCGGCCTCCAGCATGTGAGGGGACACACGCTTCGCGATGCCGGCGCGTTTTTTAGCTTCGGCCACGGCGGTCCGACGTGTTGTTATCCCCGAAGCTACTCGAGACCCTGCGCAGCTTATTGAAGGTCGGCGACGATCGGAAAGTCTGTTAGACTTTCGACGATGGGGCCCTTGCGTAGGCGGCATGGCGCCGTGCTGAGCAGGATTAGGATTGCTGCAATATTGTCGACACAAATTGTGCGATTCCCTTTTGGAAGAGCTTCCTAACTCGTCTGGAATCACTGGGTGCAATTTCACTATTTGTGGCACCCTCCAGCAGCAGCAGACAGACAGCAGCATCATTTGGAGCGGGGGCCAATGCGCGAACGTCGGCCGCTCCTGCTTTGTATCACAATCCGAAAAACCAAAACATTAGGCAATACTTGGCAGATGATACTTCGCAAACAGGTCGTTAATCGCCTCGCGCAATAGACCCTCGTTGGTACGGTCCTGATCTATGGCTAGCTTTGAGAGCTGGCGGGATACTTCTTTATCAAAGAATCCGCTGATTACCTTCTTCCCTACCCTACTCTTGGGCCTTGATGGCGATGGTGGTGCTAGGTGCTCGGTTGCGACCGTGGGTTCCTGTACTACCTCGGCACGTGGCAGTTCGGGAGTGCGGCCAAATGGCGTACGGCGAGCCGCACGACTCATCGCTTCCTGGAGTGATGGTTTAGATGGTTTAGACATAAGCGTTTTCTCATGTGTAGTCATGTATACACGCGTACATGACTACCACCAAACACGGCTACACGCGCACGTGCAGATCAGTTAAGGGTTGCGATTGCAATTTCAACTGTGCTGTCACCCAGCGATAAAGTGCAAAGACTTCTTCTGCTGCCTTGCCAAGTGGATCGTATTCCGATGCAACCTGTCCTTTGGTCAAACAGTGATAATAGGCGGCCCTGTGGCCGAGTAGGATAGGTGCGGTCGTTACGCTGAGCCCTTGAAGGACTGCGGCGGTTTCCTGGCCAAGCCTGCCCTGGGCGGGAACGGCGTTAAGCACTATAGCAAATGGTTTGTGCGCTATTCTGGCAAGTTCGATCGTTGTAGTGACGGCCTGCAGGTCGAACAGATGAGGCCGGCACGGAATCAGGACTAAATCAGCCGCCCGCGCTGCAGCGAGAGATGCGGATTCGGAATTTGGGGAAGTGTCGATGATCGCAAACTCGGCACCGCATCGCTCGGCTTCCTGCAGAACGACAGAAAGGCGGTTAGGTTGTGCGGACACAACGGCCGGGGTTTCCCCTTCGCGAACGTCGCTCCAAGTAGCAGCGCTTGCTTGAGGATCAAGGTCGATGATGGCTGCGGTTTTCTCGTCCCGCTCTGCCGCGACTGCCAAGTGGATTGCGAGGGTAGTCTTACCGACACCGCCCTTTTGAGCTACTATCGCTATAGTGTTCACGTCCACATGTATACATGTAAACGTGTGGACTAGTCAACAGTGCGACACGTATACATGTAGGCTGGGTATCCGCGATCAGGGGAGAGTCATGGACTACGTCAACCTCGGCAAAACCGGTTTGAAGGTTTCCCGCATCTGTCTCGGCTGCATGACCTATGGCGTTCCTGGCAAGGGTGACCTCATGCCGGGGCGACACGCCTGGACACTGAACGAAGAAGAGAGCCAGCCCTTCTTTCGAGAGGCTCTCGATTGTGGAATCAACTTCTTCGATACCGCCAACGTTTACTCCAGCGGCGCCAGCGAAGAGGTGCTCGGGCGATTTCTGAAGGCAAATACCCGGCGCGAAGCCGTCGTCATTGCCACCAAGGTTCAGGGCGTGATGCGCGAAGAGCCCAACGGTCGCGGCCTCTCCCGCAAAGAGATTGTGTTCGAACTCGACGAGAGCCTGCGCCGCTTGCAGACCGACTATGTGGACCTTTACCAGATTCACCGCTGGGATTACGAGACGCCCATCGAGGAAACACTGGAGGCGCTGCACGACGTGGTGAAGGCGGGCAAGGTGCGTTACATCGGCGCGTCTTCCATGTTTGCCTGGCAGTTCACCAAGGCGCTTTATCTCGCCGACCTTCACGGCTGGACTCGGTTTGTCTCCATGCAGAATCACTACAACCTGCTCTATCGCGAAGAAGAGCGCGAGATGATTCCCCTTTGCCGGGCCGAGGGCATCGGCGTCATTCCCTGGAGCCCACTCGCGCGCGGCCGCCTGGCCCGCCCCTGGCACAGTGAGCCCACCAAACGCTACGAGACCGACAAGTTCGGAGCGAAGATGTACTCGCAAACCGAAGAGGCCGATCGGAAGATCGTAGAGCGCGTGGGAGAGGTCGCTGAGAAGCGCGGCATCCCCCGCGCGCAGCTTGCGCTGGCATGGCTGCTCAGCAAACCGGAGATCACCGCTCCGATTGTCGGAGCGTCGAAGCCGAACCATCTTCCCGACGCCATAGCGGCGCTCTCTGTGCGCCTGACACCGGAAGAGATCGCCTCGCTCGAGGAACAGTACATACCGCATCCGGTTCTCGGATTCAGCTGAGTTCGCCCGCCGGATCTGGCCCGCCAACCGGCGGGCCTTCTCCTGCCGTTGGTGTCGCACCACTCAATCGAAATGTAACAACCGCAGAAGCGGTTGCGCCCGCGCGCTTCCCGCTGCATGCGTGTGGCCCTCATAGCGATCAGCGGTCACAGGTCTGTGTGCGGGGCGTCACAGTGGGATGGCTTAAGGTGCGGTATCACTATCAGCCATTCGGAGCGCTCAAAGGGGATGGCGAGCGGTTCGTTTCGGGGTGTGCGTGAATTTATTCAAAGACGCTGAACATCTTTTCCGGCTCGCGGCGGCGTTTGCAATTGTGCTCGTAGTATTTCTGCTGGTGCGGGCACACTTCGTTCCCAAGAGCTTTGGGCAGTATGGCCACTATCGCGGAGATGCACTGGCGGAGCTTTCGTCGAAGCCGCTTTCCTTTGCCGGTCACCAGGCTTGTGAAGAGTGCCACGGCGACGTGCTGGAATTGAAGAAAGCCGGCAAACATGCAGGCGTGAACTGCGAGGCTTGCCACGGCCCGCTTGCAACTCATGCCGCCGATCCAGCTTCCGTCGTGCCGCAACTGCCGGATACCGCCGTGCTTTGCGCGCGCTGCCATGAAGAGAACATCGCCAAGCCAAAATCATTTCCGCAGGTGGTGAGCAAAGAGCACTCGGGCGGGATGGTCTGCAAGAACTGCCATGTGCCGCACAGTCCGCTGCTGCAGCCGGGAGAAAAGAAATCATGATCACGCGACGGCAAATGCTCGTGCTTCTTCCGGCCGCGGCCATGGCATGGAAGTATGTTCTGGCCGGCACACCAGAGATCGCGCCCAACTACAACCGCGACGCACACTGGTGGGGCATGTTGTTGGATATCGATAAGTGCATTGGCTGCGGCAACTGCGTGCGCGCCTGCGCGACGGAGAACGATGTTCCCGAGGGTTATTTTCGTACCTGGGTAGAGCGCTATCACGTGGACGACTGGCATCAGGAGACGCCGCAGGTGGATTCTCCCGACGGCGGCAAGCATGGTTTTCCGCCCAGCATGGCCGTGGGAGGCAAGAACTTCTTTGTGCCCAAGATGTGCAATCACTGCGCGGAGTCGCCGTGCACGCAGGTCTGCCCGGTGGGCGCGACCTTCCATACACCCGATGGTGTTGTGCTGGTGGATTCAAGTTACTGCGTAGGCTGCCGGTATTGCGTGCAGGCCTGTCCCTATGGCTGCCGCTTTCTGCATCCGACCAAGCGCACGGCCGAGAAGTGCTCGCTCTGCTATCACCGCATCACCAAGGGCCTGACGACGGCATGCTGCGAGAACTGCCCCACGGGGGCGAGGCAGTTGGCGGATCTGAAGAACCCTGCCGATCCCATCCATGAGTTCTTAAAGACGCACAGCGTGCAGGTGCTGAAGCCGCATCTGGCCACGGGCGCAAAGGCCTACTACAACGATCTGGATGGTTCGGTGCGTTAATTCGGTAGCGTTAGTTCGGCACCACAGGGAGATTGCGATCAATGCCTGTTCAAGGGTTCATGTATCCCAACGAGATCGAGCTCCAGTGGAGCGTGTTGATCGTGGTCTATCCGTTTGTCACCGGATTGGTGGCGGGCGCATTTATTCTGGCTTCGCTGGAGCGCATCTTCCATGTGGCTGCGGTCAAACCTACGTATCGGCTGGCACTGCTGACGGCGCTGGCGTTCCTGATCGTGGCGCCGATGCCGCTGCAACTGCACCTGGGGCACCCGGAGCGTTCGCTGGAGATGTTTCTGACGCCGCACAAAACATCGCCAATGGCGATGTTCGGCTTCGTCTATATGTGGTACTTGATGGCGGTGCTGCTATTGGAGGTCTGGCTCGATTTCCGGCGTGACATCGTGCTGATGTCACAGAGCACCACTGGCTGGAGGCGCCTGCTATACCGCGCCCTCACTTTGGGCTCCAGCAATATCAGCGATGGCGCGCTGAGAGTGGATGAGCGCGTGGGCTGGGTGATTACGCTGATCGGCATTCCATCGGCATTTCTGCTGCATGGCTACGTAGGATTCATCTTCGGCACGGTGAAGGCGAATCCGTGGTGGTCGTCGCCGCTGATGCCTGTGGTCTTCATCTTCTCGGCCATGGTGAGCGGCATCGCGATGGTGATGCTGGTGTACATGGCGATGATGAAGATCCGCCGCGAGCCCATCGATATGCGCTGTGTCGATACCATCGCGCAGTACATGCTGTACACCTTCATCATCGACTTCGCGCTGGAAATGCTCGACCTGATTCATCGCATCTCTGTGGCCGACGAATCCTTCCGCTCGCTGGATTTCATGGTCCACACGAAGCTTTTCTTTTCGCAGATTGTGTTGCAGGTGTTGCTCGGGACGGTGGTGCCGATCGTTACGGTGGGTTTGATTCAGATCTTCGATGTACCGGAAAAGCTGCGCCGGGCAGCGTACGCAATCTGCGGATGCCTGACGATCATCGGAATCTTTGCGATGCGATGGAACGTTGTGATCGGCGGCCAGCTCTTCTCCAAAAGCTTCCTCGGCTACACCACCTACAAGTTGGACTTGATCTCGCGCGAGGGCGAGCTGGTGGCCGCCGCACTGCTGATCCTTCCGTTCATTATACTTGCAGTGTTGGTGAAGATACTTCCTCCGTTTGGTGAGCGCCACTCTGTCCCGACTGAAATTGCGGCACCAGTTTCAACCGTTGGCGATTGAGGAAGAGAAGTGGCCGAAAACTGAAGGCGCGAACCACTGCGGTTCGCGCCAGGTGGTTGTCGACAGCCAATCGAAGCGGGATGTATCGTCTAGGCGATGGCCAATAACCCATATGCAGTCATTGTGATTGTTGATCGAGACTTCGGGAAGCGCCTGTTGGAGCTACCGCCGGGGGCGCCTGTCTGGATTGTTGACACACCAATCAACCGCGCAGCGGCGCAGCGCATGCGGGCTGAACGCCCTACCGAAAGCCATTTACAGGGCGTCACCACATTTAATTTTCGCGATGAAGAATCGGGAGAGGACAGCCTTATTTACGAATTGGACAGCATTGATCTGCACCACGGTTGGTACTCAGCGCCGACTCCGTACACTGTCCTCGAAATCATCGGCACTCAGTTGACTGACAGAGTGAAAACCGAACTGTCCCAGTACGGCTTCAACGAATTTCACAGCACCACCGCAGGATTTCGCGCTTTGCGTCCTCTGCCGCCCGATAATCGTGAATAACTGTCGATAAATCGCCAAGTATCCAACGACCTTGAAGCCCGGTTACCGTGCGAGCTGTCCTAGTGCGGCGCGGAAGAGTTGTTCGAAGCTGCGTCCGTCGGCGGGGCCGAGTTGTTCGAGCGATTTCTCTGCGGCAGACTGCTGGTAGCCGAGGTTGATGAGTGCCGAGAGCACATCCTCTTCGAGCCGATGCCGCGGACGCGGCGCTGCCGGAGCCACTCCGAATTCCGCGAGCTTGTCCTTCAGTTCGAGCACCATGCGCTCGGCGGTCTTCTTGCCTACGCCGGGCATGCGGGTGAGCTTGGCCGCGTCGCCGCCGCGTATGGTGCCGGCCAGTTCGAGAGTGTTCATCCCGCCGAGAATGTTGATGGCGAGCTTGGGGCCGATGCCGCTGACGGAGAGAAGTTTTTCAAAGAGCGCTTTCTCCTCCGCGAGATGAAATCCGAAGAGCGCAATCTGATCTTCACGAACATGGGTGTAGATGAACAGCGACACGTCTCTGCCTGTCTCAGGCAGTTGGGTAAAGGTGTTCATCGAGACCGTCACTTCGTATCCCACGCCGTGGCACTCCACGATGGCGTGGCCGGGCGTGGTGGCGAGAAGAGTTCCGCGAAGATGGGCAATCATTTGTGCTCCGCGCTCTGGTCGGCGCTCTAACGCTGCTCGGGACGGCGCTTGTAGAAGATGTTGAACTCGAAGCCGCGCGGCGGCGGGAACAGTTCGTTCACCTTGCGCAGGCGCTCGGCCAATGCAGGCGGCGCGAGCAACGGATAGTCGCGCTCACGCAGCTCGTAGTAGTCCACGTCGAGGTAGAGCGAGAGCAGATAGATTGCAATGGCGTCGGCGAATGTAGTCTCGAAGTACTCCTGGCGCGCCTTCTCCGCATCCGGCGCATTCGAAGTGACAATCTTGCGCAGTTCGTTGGCGTCGAGAGAGGTCTCGCCCTTCACCTTGTCCTGTGCCTGCTTCCAGACCAGGTCGGCAAAGTCCTGGGAGAATCCGGTCTGCTCGGCAAAGGCATGAGCGATGTTGATGTAGAACTCAAAGGCGACCGAGAAGCGGTCATCCATGAGGCGGGTGGAGATAAAGACGCACTGCGCATCGCCGAGGGTAAGATTACGGTGGCAAACAGCGCGGTCGCTGAGCAGCACATCGTAACGGTCGGCAATCAACGTCTGGTCGCCGTCTGCGACGGTGAGCGGAACGAAGTAGAATGCCTTGCGGGTCAGTGCCGCTGAAATCGGTTGCGGAACCGCACCAACCATGCGCTGCAACTCGTCGGAGGAGAGATTGACTTCACCGCTGGAGGCATAGCAGATGCCGTTGGGAGCCTGCTGCACGGGGGAGAGCCTTAATACTTCGGCGGGCGAATGCGTGGTTGCTTGCTGAGTGTGGGGCATAGGAAAGTATCATTCTAGCGCAGCCGGGCTTCCGGCGATATCCGAGCATAACCTAAGAAGGAGGAAAGTGTGAGAGTCAGCGAAATGGAGCCGCACGGAAGCAAGACGCTGGTGCCGGGTGAGCCGATGAAGCGGCCGAACTGGCTGGTGTGGACGCTGATGAAAACCATCCGCCTGATTCTGCTGACGGTGCTTTGGAGCGGGCTGGGCATGGGAGCCGGATTGTTCTGCGGAATCATCGGCCTGGTGATTGCGAGCGCACTGAAGCACACGACGCCGGATATGACGGTGGCTTACCGGCATATCTCGATTCCGGTTGCGGTCCTCAGCGGTAGCTGCGCGTTCCTATGGAACCTGGTGCGGACCTTGCAGGCAGCGGCGCAGAGGCGCAGAGCACGGTAGCTGCAAGGTTGCCGGGCGTTGGCTGCGCGGGTTACACTAAAGAGTCTGTTCCAACAGACGGATGAGGATACATGAAAGCAGCAACCCACCCGAAGTACGAAGAGATCCACGTAAAGTGCGCATGCGGCAATAGTTTCGTGACGCGCAGCACCAATCGTGGCGACATCCACGTAGAAATCTGCTCGGCCTGCCATCCGTTCTTTACCGGTAAGCAGAAGGTGCTCGACACCGCTGGCCGTATCGAACGCTTCCGCCGCAAGTATGCCAAGAACGAAGGCAAGGCGGAACCAGCCAAGCAGAATTGATCCCGCGGGTGGTCGGGGTCTCCGGCAAGCGATCCTTGTTGGGGTGAAGACGCCCTCGGCGCAAGAATTGAAAGCCCTCGCTTCGGCGGGGGCTTTGCTATGTGTGGTTAGTAGTCGAGGCGTCCGCCGGATGCCGGTGAGCTGATGCGCGGCAGGATGGTGATGGCATGCCAGTGGCGCTCGAGACGGTGAATCTCATTCGCAGAGGCGCCAGGAGCGAACCAGAGTTGCAGGATGGGAGGTCCGTCGCCGGAGCTCTCCTGCCAGTCAATTGCGTCGAGTGAGCGGAGGCCCGCCACCTCAAGAATGGCGCGATTGGGATCGATGGGGTGGGGCGGCCAGCGTTCGTCGTTAGCAGTGACAAAGACGAGGGTTTCAGTGAAGCGTCCAAAGCAGGTGGCCTGCACTACACGCACACGGTAGAGCCCATCCGGAGAAAGCGGTGAGAGTGGAGCATCACGGAGCTCGCAGTGATCGAGGGAATTTCGAACGAGCGGCCAGATGGGATTATCCGATAGCTGATGCCAGATCAAACCAGCGAGGACGGGAAGTCCGATGGCGAGGAGCACGAAGAGAAGCGCATGGACGGGAGTGCGGGTTGTTGGCTGTGTATCGCGAGCGGGTTGGGTGCAGGTGGTCATCTTCTCTGGTAAGAACGGTGCTCGGCTCTGGGTTGGATGCAGCGCGAGAGTTACGGAGAGAAGATTACCGCGGTAAGGCGGGAGTTGTGTTGAGGCATCGGCAGAGACGGGAAAGCCGATACAATGGACTTGTGCAGAAGTTTTATGACAATCCGCAGACGTATGAAGCACCGATGGGAGTTCGGGTTCCCGCCAGCCTGACGATCGGCAAGGTCGAGATTGCTCCGGCGACGGTATTGGCGCCTATGGCCGGGATCACGGACACGGTCTTCCGGCGTTTCATTCGCGAGATGGATGGATGCGGCCTGCTGATGACGGAATTCACCTCCGCCGATGGCGTGGTGCAAAGGAAGGATAAGAAGGCGAAGCGTTATTTGCACTTCTATCAGGACGAGCATCCGATCTCCTCGCAGTTGTTCGGTTCGAATCCTGAGTCGTTGGCTGAGGCGGCACGGATGGTCGAGGGATTTGGCTTCGATCTGGTGGACCTGAACTTGGGATGTCCGGCGAAGAAGGTGGTGAAGTGCAACGGCGGGAGTGGATTGTTGCGCGAGTTGCCGGTCATTCAGAAGATCTTCGAATCGGTTCGCGCCGCGGTTCAAATTCCGTTCACGGTGAAGTTCCGGGCAGGATGGAGTGAGAGCGAGTTGGTCTTCCGCGAGCTGGCAAAGATTGCCGAGGGCTGCGGACTGGATGCAGTCGCGATGCATGCGCGCACCCGGGAGCAGGGATACAGCGGGCAGGCGCAATGGCGGTGGATTGCAGAGTTGAAGTCGCTGGTTTCGATTCCGGTGATCGGCAACGGGGATGTTCGTACTCCGGAGGACGCGCGCGCGATGGTGGCCGAGACCGGCTGCGATGGCGTGATGATTGGCCGGGCTGCGGCGTCGAACCCATGGATCTTCCGGCAGATTTCGCAATATACGGCGGAGGGCCGGTATGACGTCGCCTCCAGAGCCGACCGCTATGGAATGATAGGCCGCTACTTCGGAATGCTGATCGCCGAGGGATTCCCAGATGCGATGGGCAAGATGAAGCAGTTTGCTTCGTGGTTCACCCATGGAGTGGAGGGCGGGGCAAAGCTGCGGAAGGCGATTTACGAGGCGAAGAGCGCGGAGGAGATTGTAGGAGCAGTGGATGTGTTCTTTGCGCGGCCTGCGATGGAGACGGAAGAATCCGGCGCTCGCTGCGGGGAGAGCGGTCGTGAGGAGTGCTGCGGTTGTTGAGAGAAGTTCGTAGTTGTGAGTTCAATACGCATTCGTAAGAACGGAAGCCGGAATGTCGTCCTCGCGCTACGCGATCGAACGGAAACATCCTCGGTACTCGCTGGATGTGCGCGCGAAGTTAAGCGCGGGTGAACGGGAGATCACTGCTCGGACACTCGATATCTCAGACGGTGGAGTGGGTTTAATCTCTCCGGTTGAGATTCCGGAGGGGAGCTCATTCGTCGTCGAGTTCGAGTTCCCAACGGTACATGGGGTATTTAGAACTGAAGTTCAAGTGCGGAACAAAGTTGGCTTTCGCCATGGCTTCAGTTTTGTTAGCGTGGACGAGAGCAGCATGGCTTTGTTGCGAAAATACCAGCGTCGCTGGGGTATTCTCGCAAATGATTACGCCGGCAAGGGTTGATTGCTACGAGTTTATCTGGAACGATGAGGTGTGGGTGTGGACTCGGCAACACGGAAATGGAAGCGGATCAAGGTAGATATTCGGATTAAGATACGGCGTTGGGATCAGCCGGAGACAGAGAGTTTCGTGGTGCGGACATACGAGCTCAGCGTGGGCGGGATGAGCGTGTACGCCGCTGAAGCACTGCCGATTGGAACCATGGTGCGGGTTCAACTGCTGCTACCCGCGTCGGGGGAAGAGTTCGACATTACCGCAGTGGTGAGGAACCGGCGAGGTTTCCGCCTGGGTATGGAATTTGTGGATCTTGCCGAGAACGCGAAAGCCGAGATAGAGCGCTACCTGGCGGCTGAAGAGGGCGTGCTGGAGATATGATCCGCATCCTGGATCGGCTCTACCGGCTCTGCGATGTAACGTCCTGCGGAGTCGCGTGAGACGTAGGCCCAGAGTGTTGCGGGGTCATGGGTGAAGACGGTCAGCCAGCGCTCAGGGATCGCATCGCGATAGTAGCGGTGACGATTGTCGATGCAGTCGATGGGTGCGAGATCGTAACCCATCACCCAAGTTGGGTGCAGGTGGGCAGAGGTGGGAATGAGGTCGCCGACATAGGCGGCCTTTTTGTTTCGGCTTTCGATGATGACGGCCTGGTGATGTTCGGTGTGTCCTGGAAATAGCTGCACGCGGATTCCGGGTGCGATCTGGGCATCGCCGTCGAGGAGGATCGCGCGTCCGCTTGAGACAAGTGGATCGTAGTTCTCGGTAAGATAGCTGACGCGGTCGCGTTCGTGTTGCTGGTGGGCGTGGGCCAACTCGCCGCGCTGATAGTAGTAACGGGCGCGCGGGAAGGTGGGAACGATGGCGCCGTCGGCGCGGCGCACGGTGTTCCAACCACAGTGGTCGAAGTGAAGATGAGTGTTGATGACGATATCGAAGTCATCGGGAGCAAAGCCGGCGACTTCGAGGTTGGAAAGCAAACGCTCTTCGTTCTCGAAGATGCTGCGGCTCTTCTCGGAGAGTTTGTTGCCGGCTCCAGTCTCGATGAGTATGGTGTGATCGCCGGTGCGGATGGCCAGCGAATTCATGCCGAGATGCAGGCGATTCTGCGCATCGGCCGGCATCTTTTTTTCCCAGAGAGGCTTGGGGACGACGCCGAACATGGCGCCTCCGTCGAGGTAGTAGAGGCCGTCGGTGAGAACGGTGAGTTCGAAATCGCCAAGTGCAGTGCGGTGCAAAGGCGTGCTCCGGAGGCAGTGCTGCCTAGTGTTAGATGAGGAATTGTAGCGAAAGATTCCCATGAGTGCACGGCGGGCAACGACGGATGGGGGATATAATCGCGTGGTTGAAAGTGGGAGGAAACAGAAATGACGATACGTGGAATTATGGCGGTGATGGTTTTGGGTGCGGCATCGATGTGCGCGCAGACGGCAGCGCCAGCGGCGCCTGATGCCAACGCGCAGACTGCGGCGCCCGATGCCAACAAGCCGGCGGACCATCCGGCTTGCATGCATGCGAAAGAAGGAAAGATGGCATGTTGCAAGAAAGACAAAGACGGCAAGATGAGCAAAGAGATGGATTGCTGCAAGAAGGGCAAGTGCGCCCGCGAGAAAAAAGAGAGCGAGAAGAAGAGCTAGACCATTATCGCGAAGGGTAATGGTTGAAAGAACGAAGTTGCGCCTGGAGGCAATCGTTTGGGAAGGTTGCCGGGGGAGTAACGGTGTGCCTCGTATGTTGGCGGAGTAGTTAACTGGTGTTTTCTCGCGAGCGGGGAAAGCGATCGCTGGTTGAGAAACTTGAGGCGGCGCGGGAGGTATGGGGCTCGCGGGGGTTCTTCGCTTCGCTCAGGATGACCCCTCTTCAATAAGCGACATCCTTCTAAAATGAGCGACACTCTTCTGGTGGAGCACACGTACGCGAGTCTCTTGGCTGAAATAGATCGACATATATCAATATATAAAAGCAGAATGACGGGCGGCTGAGGCCGCCCGTTTCGTTTCTCCTGGCGTTACTTGGAAGGGGTGAGCATTTCGAGGACGCGGTCGAAGTCTTCGAGGGACTTGTATTCGAGGACGATCTTGCCTTTGCCGCGCTTGTCCTGGATCTGGACGCGGAGGCCGAGGGAGCGCTGGAGCTGCTGCTCGGCTTCGCGGACGTTGGGGTCGAGGACGCGCTCGGGTTTGGGGGCGGCCGGTTCGGGATGCATGAGATTGTAGACCGAGCCCTCGACCTGGCGGACCGACATGGAGAGTTGGACGGCGCGCTGCGCCAGTTTGACCATCGCTTCGGGCGAGTCGAGGCCCATGAGGGCCTTGGCGTGCCCGAAGCTGAGCTTGCTGGATTCGACCAGCTTCAGGACCTCTTCGGGAAGCTTGAGCAGGCGGAGGAAGTTGGCGACCGAAGAGCGGTCTTTGCCGGTGCGCTGCGCCATCTGCTCCTGGGTGAGGTTGAACTCGCGGGCGAGGCGCTCGTAGGCCCGGGCCTGCTCGACCGGATTGAGGTCCTCGCGCTGGAGGTTCTCGATGATGGTGACTTCCATCGCCTGCTCGTTGGAGAGCTGGCGGACGATGGCGGGGACGGTCTTTTTGCCGGCGCGCTGGGAGGCGAGCCAGCGGCGCTCTCCGGTGATGAGCTGGAAGCGTCCGGAGTGCTGGCGGACGGTGATGGGCTGGATGACTCCGGAGACCTTGATGGACTCGGCCAATTCGTTCAGAGCGGTCTCGTCGAAGTGGGTTCGGGTCTGGTAGGGGTTGCGGTCGATGAGTTCGAAGGGAATCTCTCGGACGGATTCGCCGGCGGGCTGCTGGGGGGCAGCGGCTTCTCCGGGGACGGCCGTCTGGACGCCTCGCGCGGCGGGGAGAAGGGATGCGAGGCCGCGTCCGAGGGCCTTTCGTTTGTCTTGGGTTGGGTTCACTGCTTTACCTCGCTATGAGCGGATTCGGATTGTGTGCTTGCTTTCCTTTTTCCCACCTTGCGCAAAGGCAGCGCGTCGAAGGTGGGGCACCCGGCGGATTCGGAACTCTTGCTTTCCCACCTTAGCCGCGCAAAAGCAGCGCGTCGAAGGTGGGGCACCCAGGCTTGGTCGGGGTGGATTCACTGCTTTACCTCTGTGACGGGTGGTTGATCTGTGGCGCTGGTGCGCTGGTTGAGCCGAAGCAGAACTTCGGTGGCTAGTTTGAGGTAGCTCTCGGCGCCGCGGGAGCGTGGATCGTAGAGGATTGCCGGTTTGCCGTGGCTGGGGGCTTCGGCGAGGCGAATGTTGCGCGGGATCGAAGTCTCGTAGAGCAGTTCGCCGAAGTAGGAGCGGAGCTCGCTGGAGACGCCCTGGGCGAGGTTGGTGCGGTCGTCGTACATGGTTAGGACGACGCCTTCGACAGAGAGACTGGGGTTGAGGGTCTGGCGGATGCGTTCGATGGTGTCCAGGAGTTCGCTGACGCCTTCGAGGGCGAAATATTCGGCCTGCATGGGGACGATGACGGAGTCGGCGGCGACCAGGGAGTTGAGGGTGAGCAGGTCGAGTGCGGGGGGGCAGTCGAGGATGATGATGGCGAAGTGGTCGCGAATGGCTTGCAGGGCGTGGCGGAGGCGGTATTCGCGGAATTCGGCGTTGACCAGCTCGATATTGGCTCCGATGAGCTGCTTGGAGGAGGGGATGATTTTGAGCTGCTCGATTTCGGTGGGAAGGAGGAGTTCGGCGGCATCGGCGTCGCCCATAAGCAGATGGTAGGTGCCGAGGCGGTCGGCATCTTTGTGGAGTCCGAGTCCGGAGGAGGAGTTGGATTGCGGATCGCAATCGACGAGGAGGGTCGGGACGCCGCTGGAGGCGAAGCTGGCGGCGAGGTTGATGCTGGTGGTGGTTTTCCCTACTCCGCCTTTTTGGTTGGCGATGGCAATAACCCGAGACATGGTGACTCCCAATGTAGACAAGGTTGAGGGTAACGGGTTGCGGAGCGCAGGGCAATGGGGAAAGGGCTGTGCAGGGTTGTGGATTTGGTGGATAAGTGCGGAAAGCTGTGCAGAATGGGGTGTTCCACGTGGAACGTGGGGGCGGAGTCCGGTCTGTACTGGATTGGGGGTGTTCCACGTGGAACGTTGAGGGACTGGAATTCTGCTCAGATGGTCAGCGATTGCGTGAGGTGTATGTGAACACACATGGGCGAAAGGCGCTTTGCAGCCGGGTACGCGCCAAGGAAAGCGGCTCGGGCTGCGAAGCTCGGCGGACTTGGGCCATCCGCCCGCCCTGCGGGGGGCGGGGTTGAGGCGACTCTGGGGCAGCACGGAAGGGTTGAAGCGGTGCGGGGATTCCTCGCTGCGCTCGGAATAACAACTTAACGGCAAGAGCAAGAGCAAGGGCAAGGGCAGGGGCAAGGGCAAGAGCAAGAGCAAGGG
The DNA here is from genome assembly GCA_963738165.1 of uncultured Acidobacteriota bacterium. Taxonomy (GTDB): domain Bacteria; phylum Acidobacteriota; class Terriglobia; order Terriglobales; family Acidobacteriaceae; genus TOLSYN. The sequence continues at coordinate 177,313 of CAVTVE010000010.1, read as the reverse complement.
CAAGGGCAAGAGCAAGAGCAAGAGCCTCTGCACAACAGGTATTGCTTCCCACCTTAGCGCCGATAAAACCCGGCGCGAAGGATGGGGCACCCGGCTGATGCCTTGGGATGGCAAGTTTAAGGGCTAGGGGCAAGGGCTAGGGGCAAGGGCTAGGGGCAAGGGCTAGGGGCAAGGGCTAGGGGCAAGGGCACCCTTCCGCGTGGAACGTGAGGGGATCAGGAATCTCGTCGAATCCTGGATGTTCCACGTGGAACAACGCAGGGGAGGAGCTAGGCGGATGGTTTCCAGGTGAGGAGGATGCGCTGGCCGGAGGAGGGGAGGTGGATGGTGGAGCTTTCGCCGGGGGGCAGGAGGGAGAGAGCGCCCTCGCGCTGGGCCTCGCCGATGAGGATGGCGAGACGGCCTCCGGGGGCGACAAGGCGGGAGGCGGCGAGGAGCGCCTGGTCGAACTTCTCGACCGCGCGCATGGTGACGAGCTCGGCGCGCTGGGAGAGAGATTCGGCGCGGGCGTTGAGGACGGAGAAGCCGGTGAGCTGGAGGGCGCGGCCGACCTCGCGAAGGAAGGTCGCTTTCTTGCCATGGCCTTCGATGAGGGTGAGCTGTATTTGGGGAGCCCAATATTTGAGGGGGAGGCCGGGAAATCCGGCGCCACTGCCGAGATCGAAGACCGACTGGCGGGAGTCGCGGGAGAGGAGCGAGCGGGCGGCAAAGAGCGACTCGCCGAAATGCCGCGCGACCATCTCCTCGGGAGAGCGCAGGGCGGTGAGGTTCATGTGCTGATTCCAGCGGGTAAGGAGGTCGAGGTGGAGGCTGATGGAGGCGAGCAAGGGGGCGTCGAGTTCGTCGGCGGGGATGAAGGGGGTGAGGAGGTCGCGGAGGGAGTCCATGGTGAATAGGATAAATGCTGTGGGCGGGGGATTGGGCTATATATCTACATATGTAAATGTATCAGGGGCGAGAAATCGATTGCGGGTTGAGGTGCCTCTGGGGCGGCACGGGAGATTTGGGCAGTGCGGGGATTCCTCGCTCCGCTCGGAATGACAACTTAGGAGCAAGGGCAAGAGCAAGGGCAAGTAAGAGCCTATGGACAAGGAGTATTGCTTCCCACCTTAGCCGCGCAAAGGCAGCGCGTCGAAGATGGGGCACCCGAATGATCGTCGGGATGACAAGTTAGGAGCAAGAGCAAGGGAGGCGCGGCGATGAAGGGGCGCGCCTCGTTGGGGCTGGTTGCCGACTACTTATTAGAAGCCGGGATGAGTTTGCTCGTCGGCGTGGGGGATGAGTTGGCGGTAGACATCGTCAGGGATATTGGTTTGCCAGTGGTGAGTGATGCGGGCGAGGGAGACGCCTCCGAAAAAGAGGGCGGCGAGGATGAGGGCAGCGGCGAGAGGTTGCAGAGTTCGGCCGCTCCAGCGCTGAGACGCGGCGATGGGAGTTCGGCGCGGCGGTAATGCGAACTGCAGGGCGTTCTGGGTGGCACAGACGGCGACGCACTCGAGGCAGGCGGTGCATTCGATGGAGCGCACCTGGATGAGACGGTCGACGGGGAGATCCATGGGGCAGGCCTTGGCACACTTGCCGCAATCGACGCAGCTCTGTTCGTCCCGGCGGATTTTGAAGGGGCTGGCGAGCGAGGCGAGCGACATGACAGCGCCGTAAGGGCAGGCGTAGCGGCACCAGAAATTCTTGATGAAGACGGAGAGCAGCATGAGGACAAGGATGACGATGAGCGCGGTGGTGCTCATGCGCACGAAGAAGTGCAGCATTTTGACATCGGCGAGAATGCCGTAGGGCTGTGTCATGAAGTCTTCGAGGGCGGCGGCGCTCATGTTGCCGATGATGACGACGAAGAATGCCAACAGCAGGTACTTGATGGAGCGCAGAGGAATGTCGAGCCAGCGGGGGAGCACGAGGTTGCGGCCCATGAGCTTTTGGCCGAGCTTCCATAGGTATTCGGAGAGGGTTCCGACGGGGCAGAGCCAGGCGCAGAAGGCGCGCTTGAGGAGGAGGCTCATGGCGATGAAGATGAGGAAGATCACCATGGCGGCGGGGTGAATGTCGGGTATGTGGCCGGTGGCGAGCAGGTAGCGTACGTTCATCAGTCCGGCGATGGGGAGCCAGCCTTCGACTCCGGCGGGGCGGGGTAGGTGCGAGCCGATGGCACCGCTCTCGAAAAAGCGGACGAAGAGGTAGAACTGCACGCAGAGAAAGACGTTGAGCAGGATGAAGAGGCTCTGCACGATGAGACGCAGGCGCTGGGAGCGGTCGGGCGCGGTGCGGCGAAGGTGAGGATTTTTGGGGTGCGCGACGGGTGAGTGCGTTGGTTCGGGATGGATGAGATTCGGCATGATTGTACGCTTCCTAGAGTAGGGAGAGGGGTGGTGGTTCGCTATGACTTCCGTCACAGGGGGAGTGCAAGTGCTCGTGGAGGTGGAGGGAGTTGCTTCCCACCTTAGCGTCGAAGAGCACGACGCGAAGGTGGGGCACCCGTCGGCTTACTTCGTGAAGGACAAAGAGCAAGAGCAACGGCAAAATCGATTGCTGGTTGAAGGGCCTTGAGGCGGCACGGGAGATTTGAGCGGTGCGGGGGTCCTTCACTTCGTTCAGGATGACACTTCGAAAAACAAAAACGCATCGGCAATGGCACTAGAGCGGTTTCATGGTGTCTGTATCCGATAACCGCAGTATTGAAACCAAGCCGCGGAATCTTGGGCGGTGATAGCTGCCATGGCGGCTGTGATGGCGAGGTCGAGGGTGTCGAGTATTCGAGCTTTGCTTGCTCGTAAGTGTTGTTTGATCTTGGACCAGCACTTCTCGATGGGATTGAAGTCCGGTGAGTAAGGCGGTAGATAGAGCAGTTCGGCTCCGGCTTGCTCAATCAACATGCGAACCTGGCGATGCTTATGTGCCGACAGATTGTCCATAATGACAACCTGTCCAGGGCGCAATCGCGGGACATAGGACCTGTTCCAGATAGGCTATAAAGACATCACCGTCGGTGGGTTCTGGGATCGTCATAGTGGCCAGCAGGCCGTTCATCGTGATAGCTCCCAACAGAGTCACGGTATGCCAGTGCCCGCCCGGAGCACCTTCGCACACACGATCACCGCGTTCGCCGCGCCCGTAGCGACGGGTCATCTCGGTGGTCACGCCGCTTTCGTCCAGAAACACTAAGCGTTGCGGATCGATTCCAGCGATCAACTCCCACCACGATTGCCGTCGCTGCCGGCCTTCTTCCGTGTCCTGCTCACTGGCGTGCAGCGTTTTTTTTACGCCGCAGCCCCAACCGCTGGAGTTCAAGACAGAGTCGCGTCTTGCTAAGCTTCACCTGCAGATGTTGCTCCAGCCGTTGCCCCAACTCGGCCAGCGTGAGATCCGGTTGATCCTGCAACTGCTGCCGCAGATGCTGTTTCACTGCGTCGGTCACCCGGCTCACCGGCCCATGTACCCGTTGCAGAGGCCGCTCCATTTGTCCCGACCTCAGCTGTTGCCGTCGAATCTTCTTTGTAAAACCGTGGCTGACACCAAACTGCTCAGCCAACTGCTCCAGGCCGATCCCGGCCCTTTCGTATGCCTGCAGAAGCTTGCACCGCAAATCATCCGAATATGCTCGTGGCATCGATTTGTGTCTTCACGGAGAATCGCCAACTGCAACTTACTCCAATCCCTCTTCTCTGGATATAACTACTTAGGAACCGCTCTAGAAGCCTTCGAGGACGATTTTGCCGATGGAGGTGTGGGTCTCGATGGCGGCGTGTGCCTGGCGGAGATTGGCGGCGTTGATGTGTCCGGCGGTGGCGCCGAGGGTGGAGCGGATGAGTCCTTCATCGACAAGTGTCGATATTTGCTCGAGGATGCGGTGCTGCTCAACGAGGTCGGAGGTTTGGAAGGTGGAGCGGGTGAACATGGACTCCCAGTGGAGGGAGGCGGACTTGGCTTTGAATTTGCGGGCGTCGATGAGGTCGGGGTCGTCGATGAGGGCGAAGGCTCCCTGGGGTGCGATGAGTTCGACGATTTCGTCGAAGTGCTGATCGGTGTGGGTGAGGCCGATGATGTATTCGGCGTAGTGGATGCCGAGCTTGCGAACTTCTTCGCTGAGTTTTTTGGAGTGGCTGACGACGTGGTGTGCGCCGGCCTTCAAGACCCACTGCTGGGATTCGGGACGCGAGGCCGAGCCGATGACGGTGACTCCGGTGAGGCGGCGGGCGAGCTGCACGAGGATGGAGCCGACGCCGCCGGAGGCTCCGATGACAAGAAGCGAGCCGGCCTGCTGAGGCTTGCCGAGCGGGATGCGCAGGCGGTCAAAGAGCAGCTCCCATGCGGTGATGGAGGTGAGCGGGAGAGCGGCGGCCTCGGCGAAGGAGAGCGAGCAGGGTTTGTGGCCGGCGAGGCGCTCATCGACGAGGTGGAACTCGCTGTTGGTGCCGGGGCGGAGGATGGAGCCGGCATAGAAGACCTCGTCGCCGGGTTTGAAGAAGGTGACCTCGGGGCCAACTGAGTCGACGACGCCGGCGCAATCGAAGCCGAGGACTTTGGGCTGCGCCTGGGTTCCCTGCTGCCTCATGCGGACTTTGGTATCGACGGGATTGACGGAGACGGCGCGCACGGCGACGAGGAGATCGCGTGGGCCGGGGACGGGTTTGGGAAGTTCGAAGTCGAAGAGAGAGTTGGGATCGGAGGGAGGTAAGGACTGAATGTACCCAATGGCTTTCATGAGTGCTCCTTACGGAAAAGGGATGTCTCCGGCGAGGCGGAGGATGCAGTGGGGATTGTATCGCGGGAGTAAGCCAACTGCTCCAAGTTAGACAAAGCAAACATAGGGCACTCAAAGTCAAAGGCAAGAGCAAGAGTAAGAGCCTATGGACAAAAGGTATTGCTTCCCACCTTAGCGCCGATAAGGCCGGCGCGAAGGATGGGGCACCCGTGGCTTATTTTCACTTCGTGACCATTTAAGAACGCAACGGCAAAATCGATTGCTGGTTGAAGTTTAGTCGCCGAGGGCGCTGGCTTGTTTGCGCTGGCGGGACTGGATTTCGACGTAGACGTTGAGGAGGGCAACGGCGGCGGGGGTGACGCCGGGCAAGCGCGAAGCCTGGCCGATGGTCTGGGGACGCAGGCGGGTGAGCTTCTCTTTCATCTCGCGGGAGAGGCCGCTGATGGTGGAGTAGTCGAACCAGTCGGGGATGGTTTTGGTCTCGGCTTTTTTGAGGCGCTCGATGTCCTTCTGCTGCTGCAGGAGGTAGCCGGCGTACTTGACCTCGGTCTCGACGGATTTCAGCTCGATCCAGATGGCGGAGGGGAGGCGAGTGTCGGAGGCCCCACATCTGCTGACGGCGGCATTGCGTTCCCCACATTCGCCCAAAGGCAGGGCGGATGTGGGCCACCCGTCTGCGTCTAGGCCATCGTGGGTGAAGAACTGAGGGGCGAGGTGGCGGCAGACGGGAACGAGATCTTCGATGGTGACCTCGGGACGGCGCAGGAGCTGGGCCCAGGTTTGTCCGGTGACGACGCCGACTTTCGCGGCGAGAGCGGGTGGGAGTGGGGATTGTCCCGCACATTCGCCAACAAAAGGCGGATGTGGGCCACCCGTGGGGGACGGGACGCGCTGGTTTTCGAGCTGCTGCTGAAGTTGCGCCATGCGCTGCTGCTTGGCCTGGAAGTCTTGCCAGGCGTCGTCGCTGATGAGGCCGACGCGGCGGCCGTAAGGAGTGAGGCGGCGGTCGGCGTTATCGATGCGCAGGTGAAGGCGGAACTCGGCGCGCGAGGTGAACATGCGGTAGGGCTCGACGGTCCCCTTGCTGATGAGATCGTCGATGAGGATGGCGGTGTAGGCCTCGGTGCGATCGAGGATGAGCGGCGGCTCGGCTTTGACGGCGAGGGCGGCGTTGATTCCGGCCATGAGGCCCTGGCAGGCGGCTTCCTCGTAGCCGCTGGTGCCGTTGATCTGGCCGCCGAGGTAGAGGCCGCGGATTTTGCGGGTTTCGAGAGTGCGCTCGAGCTCGGTGGGGTCGATGGAGTCGTACTCGATGGCGTAGCCGGGGCGGAGCATTTCGGCGGTCTCAAGGCCGGGGATGGAGGCGAGGGCGGCAAGCTGGACCTCGACCGGGAGCGAGGTGCTCATACCATTGAGGTAGATTTCGTAGGTGTTGAGGCCCTCGGGCTCCAGGTAAAGCTGGTGGGTTTCTTTGTCCGGAAACTTGACGATCTTGTCTTCGATGGACGGGCAGTAGCGCGGGCCGGTGGAGTGTATCTGGCCGCTGTACATGGGCGAGCGATGGACATTCTCGCGGATGATGCGGTGGGTTTCCGCAGTGGTGTGGGCGATGTAGCAGAGCACCTGGGGCTGGGGGATGCGGCGGGTGCGGAAGCTGAACGGGGTGGGATCGGGGTCGCCCGGTTGCGGCTGGAAGCGCGAAAAATCGATGGAGCGGCCATCGAGGCGCGGCGGGGTTCCGGTCTTGAGGCGGCAGGTGCGGAGGCCGAGAGCTTTGAGGTTTTCACCGAGAAGAACGGCGGCGGCCTCGCCGTTGCGTCCGGCAGGATAGGTTTGTTCGCCACAGTGGATGAGGCCGTTGAGGAAGGTTCCGGTGGTGACGACGACGGCGCGGGCGGAGATGGTGCGTCCGTCGCGGAGGCGTAGGCCCTGGATGCGACGGGAGTCGCCTTCGCCGCCGACATTATCGGAAAGCACGTTATCGGCAACCATTAGCTCGGCGACCTCGGCTTGCTTGATGCAGAGGTTGGGCTGAGCCTCGAGGACTTGCTTCATTTTGACGCGGTACTGCTGCTTGTCACACTGAGCGCGGGGCGACCAGACGGCGGGGCCGCGCGAGGTGTTGAGCAGGCGGAACTGGATGCCGACGGCGTCGGTGACCTCGGCCATGATGCCGCCGAGGGCGTCGATCTCGCGGACGAGGTGTCCCTTGGCGATGCCGCCGACGGCGGGGTTGCAGGACATTTGGGCGATGAGGTCGGCATTGAGGGTGAAGAGCGCGGTGCGCAGGCCCATGCGCGCCGCGGCCATGGCGGCCTCGCAGCCGGCATGACCGGCGCCGACCACGGCGATATCGAAATGCTCGGAGAAAGACATGGAGCGGGGTGAAGACCTTTGATAGCTATTTTAGCAAGTCGGAGGCGGTGAGTTCTGCGAGGCGTTCGCAAAGACTTAGCTCCAGGCAAAGGCTTAGTTCAAAGGCAAAAGGAAAAATCAACGGACCCACTTCTGGCAAAAGAGGCCAGAAATGGGGCACCAGAGCGGAATGGGGCACCAGAGCCAGCGACAAAATGGTCCAGCCGGAGCTGGACCATTTGGGTTGGGCGCGGCTTCTGCAAGCTACTTGGCGGCGTTGGCTTCGTGGAAGTCGGTGCGGACCTGGGCGAGGAAATGGTGGGTCTCCGGAGGCGAAGCAACCTTGCCGAGGAGGATTTCGCGGAAGTTGACGGGGCGGCCGTAAACGGCTTTGATCGCATTCTCGTCGGCGTGGACATTGACTCCGGTGAGGTCGGCTCCGATGAAAGCGCCCTTGGCACGGGAGTAGACGAGGATGGCGGTGTTCGCCTTCCAGCTGGTACCGGCGGCGACGTCGCGTCCGAAGGGGCCGGCGGCGATTGAGGCATCAGCGCCGATCTTCCATTTGGCCGAGAGCAGCTTTTCCGCTCCCTCTTTGGTCATGAAGAGCATGACGAGGTTGATTCCCTCAACTCCGACCTGGGCTCCCCAATTGCCGCCGGTGGCGACGAAGAATGCGGGCGCGCTCCAGCCCTTTTCGGTTCGGCAGGTGGCGACGCCGCGTCCGTACTCGGCGCCGAAGATAAACCCGCCTTTGACCATGTTCGGGACGATCGCGACGCACTTGGCGTCAGCGAGAAGGGTTTGAGGGATGCCGCTGTCGGGGGATTTGGTGAGGTTGTTGAGATCTTCGGCTGCTTGGTTGAGGCGCTTGATCGCTTTATCGTTCTCATCGCTGGTCGCGTCGCCTTCATGATGGTCGGCTGCCTGGCTGGAGGCGTGGGTGTCGTTCTGGTTGCCGGAGGCGTGATCCTTGTCCTGCGCGAAGGCGGGCACCCAAGCGATGAGCGCGATCAACAGCAGGAACCTAAGTGCGTACTTCATATTCATTTCCCCTTGAAGCGCAAAACCTTGGCAGGCCAGCGCTGACTGGTTCCCGCGCCCTATGAGTACTAGCTCAAGAAAGCTGCCATAGATTGGGGAACTACCTCTGCTTGGATTAGGGAAGGCAGTGGAAGGTTTACAAAGCGAGGGCGAGAAACGAGAGATGCAAGCCGGGTGCAGGGCGAAAGAGGTTTAATTCCTTGGTAATCGCGCGGGCTAATCCCGGCCAGCTAGGGACGGCAGAGCCGCCCAGGTGTTCCGGCCGGGAGGGATGAGCTATTTTTGCCAGGGACGTACAGGGCGCTCGGCTGGCGGGAGATCCCGGCCGGAGACACGATCATATTGGTAGCTGGCGCTGACGCTTCCAAGGCCTTCGTTGTAGAGGCTGGTATAGCCGAGCGCTTCCTTGAGTTCTTCGCTGAAGCTATGCAGGGCCCGGAGGCGGTCGGCGGTGGCTGGGATCTCAACCTTGCTGGTCTTGAAGAACTTCTGGTAACCGCGATCGAGGAGTTCGGCAGGCTCGCCACAGACGAGAACGGCGGGGAAGTTGGCGATGCGTGCGCTGCCATCCTTGGCAACTTCGATCTGGGCGGCGCAGTCGTCCTTGGTCACGGTGTAGATGCTGCTGCCGGAGGCGGGATTCGTGATCTGGAAGCCGTGATCGGAGAGCCAGCGCAAAGCGTTCTCAAACTTTCGGGTGACGATCTTCAAGGGAGCGAAATGAGACATTCTGAACCTCGCGGATGGCTTATAAAGTTGGGGCCGGACGGAGTTGGCGCTCAATGTGGAGCGGACGCCACGCGCCGGGCGTTTAACAATGTCGCACAGTGGAGGCAGGTTGGGCAACCAGCTTCCGAAACGCATCCCCCACATTCGCCAGCTGCGGCTTCGCTGCCGCGCGCCAAAGGTGGCGCTCCGGCCGCGGGCGCCCGGCGGATGTGGTCCATTCGCTAATGGTCAAGAAGCGCGAGGGCGTTGCGCAAAGGAGTGCTGGAGATCTTTATTATTCCAGCGAAAGGTCTGTACATTTCCACAATCAGGAAGATTGCGGATGAAACCGATAGGGCACAGACGAATAGGGTGACAATCACGGTTGGGTTGGGAGGTGCGAAGAGGCCAAAGCTAATGAATATAACGGTAAGCCAAAAAACCACTACCACCAGCAACGGAGTCGAGATCGAGGTGCCTTGCTGTTCGAACATCAGCCCGCGAACACGTGCGATATCAAGCGCGATATTTACGGCTTGGGCCTTGAGTGTGCGTTGCTGCTCGTCTTTCGGAGAGAGTTCCAGAACGTTTGTATAGAAAACTTCGGCCCTGGCCGCGTTCGGTTCCAGTCGTGAGGCTCGTGAAGGGGCTTCCGGCCACATCTCGTCCAGCAATCGGGCAACCGCGTTACGCAGCTCTCCGCGTGCGTTCTTCGTCTCTGGCCCGTAATAGCGCAAGAGGCGGTCAAGTAAAGCGACCTTGGCGGAAAGCTCCGTCACTTCCTTCTTTTGCGTGTCGAACGAACTCGCAGCCGAAGCGATCAACAGACCTAGAACAAGGGCTGCCATCGTCCCGACCAGTCCCGTACCCAGCGTCACGGAAGCTTTTGAATCTGTATTCAGATGGTTTTCCGGCAGAGCGGTGCGAAGAAACGCGCCAAGCAGCCCACCTCCGAAAACACAAGCGAAGACGATTAAGCTGATTGCGATGGGACTCATGATGCATCCCTTCTCAATGACTCCATAGACCGCGCGCGGTTCAAGGCCACTCTATGGGAAAACGGCTTCCAGATTAACGAGCGAACTACAGCTAGCCGTACAAAGGGGACCTTGAAGCCAATACCGCCTGTGACTGTATATGCTCGTTGGTCTGTCGGGAACTGGCAAAAGTTACAGATGGCAGGTGGCCCACCAAGCTGGGAAGAAGGCCTGAGTGGAAGAAAGATCAAGGCTGGCCGCCGGGGGTCCACTGAGGTTTCCAGCGGGTGTTGGCGAGCCACTCGATGGGGGCTGTCATCGACTGGATTGCGCGGGCAAGGCGGTCGAGGTCGATGTGGGCGAGATCGTCGGTGGGTTGGTGGTAGTGGGCTCCGAGGCCATAGCTGGAGACGGTTTGGGCGACGATGCCGCGACGGGCGAGGTTGAAGTTATCCGAGCGCCGGAAGAAGTCTTCGGCGGGGTGCGGGTCGGCAACGAGCGGGGCGCCGTGGCCGGCAAGAGCCGGGCCGAGATTGGTGCGCTCCCATCCGGTGAGCCAGAGCTGATCGGGAGCGATGGCGGGGTCGGGGCGGCCGATCATCTCGAATTCGAGGTTGGCGACGATGGAGGAGAGCGGAATGGGCGGGTGCGCGAAGAAATATTGATCGCCTTGGCCGCCGGTCTCCTCGCTGCCGAAGCAGGCGAAGACGATGGTGCGGCGGGGGCGGTTGTGGAGCGAGGCGAGGGCGCGTGCCAACTCGAGGACGGCGGTGGTTCCGCTGGCGTCGTCATCGGCTCCGTGATAGATGACCTCGCCGCCTTCGGGAGTGGTGCGGGTTCCAAGGTGGTCAAGGTGGGCGCTGAGCAGGATGGCCTGGCGGGCGAGCGCGGGGTTGGAGCCACGGAGCAGGGCGACGGCGTTGTAGGTTGTCTGGCCGGATGGGAGCGAGACGAACTGGACTTGCGCGGCTTCAAGGCCGAAAGACTGGAACTGCGAAGCGACATAGGTGGCGGCGACGAACTCGTCGTGGGTGGCGCTGCCGCGTCCGCGGAGAGCGTCTGAGGCGAGGAAGGACATTTCGCCAGCGACGTGGTTGGTGATGGAGTGGCTCTGGGCGCAGATAAGAGTGGGTGAGAGCAGAAGCAGGCAGGCGAGGGCGCGGAGGCCGGAGCGGAGCATAGCTATTTTAAAGGCGAGAGACGGAATGGAGGCAAGCGCGTCCCGAAACGAACCTGTAATACGCAACAGCCCAGATTCGCCAAATGAGGAAATGGGTTAGCCGCACGGGTGCATTTCTTCAACACTAAGTCCCCGGCGATTAAAGAAGAAAACCAGATCCTAGAACTGCAGCCCTGAGTCCATCGCGAAGGTACTGTCATATTTGACAGTATGCAGGGCGGAAAGGGATTCCCTAAGATTCGTGGATAAGTTGTGGTATGAGACCGGCCGCGAAGAACATGCCAAGAGGGGATGCATGTCCACTTTTGACGGGAGAGGATGGGACAGATCGCGGTGAAGCAAGCAACGTTCCATTGATCTTCAACATCGATTCCGGTTCGAAAGGAGCAGTCAGATGCGCAGATATTTGGGTTTAGTAGGTTTGCTTTTCGTGATGGCCGGTATGGCCGTGGCTCAGGGAGGCGATTATCCGAAGTTCGATACATCGCCAGCCTTCATGTACATCCGCATGAGTCCCAATTTCAGCAACGCGTTTTCTGTAACTAATCCCGTGAACGGCCAAATCCTGACCGGTCACAATACTTTCAATTGCGTCGGTGGCGGAGGCACATTCACCTATAACGCAACCAGGGCGTTGGGCATAGGAGCTGACTTAGGTGCCTGCAAATTTGTCGGTGACACAATCGGTCTGGGTAACTCAATTACGGGGTACCAGTTTACCTACTTATTCGGTCCTCGGCTTATTCTTCGAAATGCCAGCCCCTTCACGCCGTTTTTCGATGTCCAATTCGGCGCCGACAAACTCTCGGCCAGTTGCAAAAACAGCGCGACTCTGTGCAGCACTCGTTTCGGCACGGGTACTTACTCCAAAAACGCCTTTGCGTTGACGGCAGGTGGGGGAATGGATATCAGGATGAATAAGAAGTTTTCCATTCGACTCATCCAGGCGGAGTATCTCTACACGCGCTTTGGCAACGCCTGTGCGCTTCCCATCTGCAGCAACAACAACAATCAGAATAGCTTTCGACTGAAGAGTGGAATCGTCGTGGCCTGGGGCACCAAGTAGGCGAAGATGCTTCTGTCGGACCTTGGTCCTTTTTGGAGAGACTGGCCAAGGTCGCGTGCAGCGAAGATGCGCGTACAGCCGTTTTCAAGGAAGCCATAAATCGCGGTTGGTCCAGCCAGCAGCATTAAGCAGCACGATGATAGTGTTGGCTGTAGGTTGGCCGAAGCCCGCTCAAGCCAACAGAGGGCTTGAATGGGCCGCCCGTCTGTCGCTTCGCATAATCACCTTCCCCATAATTACCTTCCCTTAAGATGCACTCTACCGGTCATGATCACAGGCCAGTGTGACGCATGTCGCAGACGCCTGGGTAAATAAAGGAAAGTATACTCAACCAGCCGATTCGGGGTGCAGGTCTAAACTTTACAATCAAAGCGCCTGAGCGATTTACAGACGCTGACTGGAGCATGTTGAGGCAATCATGCTGGATGAATGATGCACGATTGCTCGAAGCTTCACTTTCGATATCGTCGATCGAGGGTAAGTTTGCAATGGTTTCCAGTTTGTTTGTGATTGCAGCGAATCGGTTGAATGGATGAAATCCAGAGGAAGTTAAATTTGAAGGAGGGTTGTGCAATGGATTCAAACAGAGGAAGACAGGGTCTGCTGAAGTCCGGATACAAGCTGGTAGCAGCGGTGGCAGTGGCTGCAATGCTGACAGTTGGCGCAAGTGCCGCTTTTGCGGACGAAGCGGCAAAGACAGCGCCCAAGAAGAAAGTGGTCATGCACACCTATGTGATCGAGCGCAACATCCCCGGAGCGGGCAGCTTCTCGAAGGAAAAACTGAAGGAGATCTCCCAGAAGTCGAACGGCGTGCTGAAGGAGATGGGACCGAAGATTCAGTGGGTCGATAGCTACGTCACTGGCGATAAGATCTATTGCATCTATCGTGCGGAGAACGAAGACTTGATCCGTGAACATGCAAAGCTCGGCGGCTTCCCGGCAGATCGGATCTCAGAGGTGGACACCATCATTAGTCCAGCAACAGGCAAGTAGTAAAGATCGGCTGGCCTGGTCTTTCGACGACTCGCAAAATGGCTCAGTATCTCAGCGTGAGGTACTGAGCTTTTTTTGCAGTTGCCATCTTGTTGGTTCCCGAACGAATCATCTTGAAATGCGCACTGTCTATAACCAACGTCTTACGCGGCTACGGTAGTCGGCGTATTGCCGGCCAAATATTTCGACGAGGCGACGTTCCTCGAAGGGGATGAAGACGACGTTCATGAGAGCGAAAAATGCCAGTGGCGCGAAGAGCGCAGGCAGCGATCCCAACCACAAAGCACAGCCGGTGAGGATGGCCGTCATCCCTGCATACATGGGGTTTCGAGTCACTCGAAACGGCCCACGGTCGACCAGAACCCTGGCGGTGGCAGTTGGGCAGATCGCGGTGTCGCGCCGGCGAAAGATCCACCAGGCCCAGATCATGAGGAGAAAGCCGAGGATGATGGCGGCGACGCCGCAAACGGGAGAGGCAAAATGCACTCGGAGGTGATTGCGAAAGAGGAAGTGCAGGCCGATGGCCGAGATTACAAGGGCCAAGGCGATGCGCGGCGGCTTGAGACGAAGTAAGCCGGTTGCGACTTCTGCTTCTACTTCTTTTCGAGTTGCCTCTGCCATTTGCGACTCTCCAAAGCACTGCGAATTTCCTGCATGGTTTCGGTGGCCTGCTCGATCTTTCGAGTCGGCAGGCCGGAATCGAACGCGGCCAGCAAACGCCTTTCACGCTCCGCCATCCTACTGGTTTCGCGCTCGCCTTTTTGGGTGAGCCTGACGAGCTGGGAGCGTTTGTGGTTGGGATTCTCGACGAATTCGACGAGCCCGGCTTCATGGAGGCGGTTCACCAGCTCTTGCACGTGCTGCCGGCTGACGGGCCTGATGCGCGCCATGTTCGGCACGGTCTGCGGCCCATGTTTCAGCAATCCGCGAAGGATGCCGCGAAGGGCTGCCGAGAGCGATCCCCGTTGATGAATCTTCTCGGCCTCGGCGCTGAGGCGATGGAAGAGGGCCACTGTCTCGTCGAATAAGACAAGCAGAGCGTCGGCGGCATCTGTGCGCGACTTCTTCATGTTGACAAGTAGATTGTCATGACGACGTGTTGGTTGTCAACGGAGTTCGGCTGCGGGATTGCAGTCAAGAAAAAGGGTGGCTGTTGGGGCCGCCCTTTCTACGTTGGAGGCTGACGGATCGTTATGCGCCTTGGAACGTCATGGTTTGTGAGGCGGATTTGAAGGCATTGGACGTTCGTGGATGATCATCCAGGAGGTGCCGAATTTATCCCTGAGCATGGCGAAGCGGAAGGCGTAGAAGGTCTCCCCAATGGGCATGAAGATCTGGCCGCCGTCGGCGAGCAGGTGGTAGATGCGCTCGGCTTCCGGTGTGGTGTCGACCGAGAGTGAAAGATAGGCGCTGCGCATGGGTTCGAAGCGATCGGGCGGCACGTCGCTCGCCATGAGGTCTGTTTCTCCGAGGGTCATGCGGGTGAAAAGAATTTTCTTCTGCCAGCCGGAGGGGACATTGCTCGGATCGGGCTGCTCGGCGTAGGTCATCATCATCATGATTTTTCCGCCGAGATGCTGTTCGTAAAAGCGGAATGCCTCCTCGCAGTTTCCGCCATAGTTGAGATAGGTGTGTAGCTTCATCGTGCGGCTCTTCCTTTCGGGGAATTAGATGCATCTATAAGGAGCGGTTTTTGATGAGGTGAATGCAATGAGTGCTCTGGAAAACTTTCCCAGGATTACGCCGTTTCTCTGGTTCGACTCCGACGCCGAAGAGGCAGTGGAGTTTTACCTGACGGTGTTCAAGAACTCGCGGCGGCTCGGCGAGGTGCGAACGGCCGAGGACGGCCGCATGCCGAAGGGCAGCATTCTCATCATTGCCTTTGAACTCGACGGGCAGAAGTTCACAGCGATCAACGGCGGGCCGATGTTTAAGTTCACCGAAGCGGTTTCATTTGTGGTGCGGTGCGACTCGCAGCAGGAGGTGGATGAGTATTGGTCGAAGCTCTCGGCGGGAGGCAGCGAGGGGCAGTGCGGCTGGCTCAAGGACAAGTTCGGGCTCTCGTGGCAGATTGTGCCGGCGCGGCTGCCCTCGTTGATTCAAGATCCGAGGGCGATGCAGGCAATGATGAAGATGAAGAAGCTGGATATTGCGGAGTTGGAGAGAGCGGCAAAGCGGTAAGGGTTTGGCGTGGCGTGAGTGCAATTGCGTTATGCTGCCGGCGAGTGCAAAACAATGCCGCCGCAGTGGTAAAGCGACTTTGCCAGACCCGGGGCCTATCCGCTAGAAGTTTCCGGGTTTCCCGTGACTCAGTCGCAGTCCACAGAGACAGCCGCGAACTACCGCGATATACGAAGAATCCATCGGCGAGGACTTTGCAGAAATTGCAAGGACGAGAAAACGAGCGTCCCCTCGCGCGGCACTCTTCTTTTCAAATCCCTCCGGTGACGCGAACCGTTTCGCCGGTCATATACTTCGAGTCGGAGGACGCGAGATACACCGCCGTGGGCGAAATGTCGTCAGGTTGCCCAATGCGTCCAAGCGGCGACTGCGTTTCGATCCACTTTCGGAAATCGTCGTTGCCTTGTGCTTGTTCAGAATGTTCAACCCCCTCGGTTTCGATCATTCCGGGGTTGATGGAGTTGACGCGAATCTTGCGTGCGCCCAATTCTTTGGCGAGGATTGCGGTAATCGCATCGACGGAAGCCTTGGTGGCTGAGTAGATAGAGGTGTTGGGTGGCAGTATCGTACTGATGCCGGAGCTGATGTTGATGATGCTGCCGCCTTCGGGGCCCATGAGTTTCACGGCTTCCTTCGTGGTCAGCAAAAGGCCGAGCACGTTCAGATTGAATTGGCGATGGAAAAGCTCTTCGGTGGTGCCCTCCAGCGGTGCGAATTCATAAACGCCGGCATTGTTTACGAGGATGTTTAGTTTCCCATAGGCTTTCTTGGTTTCGGCGAAGAGTCGCGTGATGTTCGCCTGTTTCGAGACATCGCCTTGCACAGCGATGGCTTTACCTCCCTTGGCGGTGATTTCTTGTACGACGCGCTCCGCACCCGCCTTGCTCGACGAATAATTCACTACAACGGAGGCGCCTTCGGCGGCGAGCGCCTTGGCGATTCCCGCGCCAATACCCTTCGATGCGCCGGTTACAACCGCAACTTGATCTGTAAGCTTGGCCATGCTGTTCTCCGTTTCCTGGGCGTTGTTTTGAGCTGGATACCTTGATAATTGCCTAGTTGATGTACGGGAATCGGGGCGAGACTCTAGAAAAAATCACTGTTTTGAGCGGTGTTGGGGGCCTTCGGCGACCGCCTCGGGATGTCACACATAAACACACCAAAAGGCAACACGTTACAACAGTAAAAAGGGTGGCCATGAGGCCACCCTTTTTTGAAGTTGGAACGTTGGTTATGCGGGGCTGGGGCGCTCGCCGGGGCTGAGGCCGGGTTGACGGTTCGGCTCGGGACGAAGCACCTGCTGGACGCTGCCGGAGTCATCGGCGGACGGCGGTGGCACGCGAGCGGGAAGCGCCTTGCCCTGGATGATCATCTGCAACTCGTTGGCGTCGAGAACCTCGCGCTCGAGCAGGGCCTGCGCGATCTGTTCGAGGATGTCGCGGTTGCCGTCGAGGACATCGAAGGCCGTCTTGTAGGCGGCATCGATGAAGCGGCGAACCTCGGCATCGATCTCGCGGGCGGTCTCCTCGGAGTAGTCGCGATGCTGGGAGAGCTCACGGCCGAGGAAAATCTGCTCCTCCTTTTTGCCGAAGGTGAGCGGACCAAGCTGGCTCATGCCCCACTCGCAGACCATCTTGCGGGCGACTTCGGTGGCGCGCTCGATGTCGTTTCCGGCACCGGTCGTCATGGTCTTGAGGAAGATCTCCTCGGCGACGCGGCCACCCATCATGATCGCCAGCTGGCTCTCAAGATAGACGCGGTCGTAAGTGTGCTTGTCGTCGATGGGCAGCTGCATGGTGACGCCCAGGGCCATTCCGCGGGGGATGATGGTGACCTTGTGCAAGGGGTCGGCGTGCGGCACCTTGGCGGCGACCAGGGCGTGTCCACCCTCGTGATAGGCGGTGTTCTTCTTTTCCTCGTCGGTGAGGATCATGGACTTGCGCTCGGCGCCCATGAGCACCTTGTCTTTGGCGAGTTCGAAGTCGTACATCAGCACGGTCTTGCGATTCTGACGGGCGGCGAGCAGGGCAGCTTCATTGACCATGTTGGCAAGGTCTGCGCCGCTGAAGCCCGGTGTGCCGCGGGCAAGGATCGAGAGATCAACGTCATCGTTGATGGGAATCTTGCGGGTGTGAACGCGGAGGATCTCCTCGCGCCCACGCACGTCGGGACGGGCAACGACGACACGGCGGTCAAAGCGGCCGGGGCGAAGCAGCGCGGGATCGAGCACGTCAGGACGATTGGTGGCGGCGATGAGAATGACACCCTCGTTGGACTCGAAGCCATCCATCTCGACCAGCAACTGGTTGAGGGTCTGCTCGCGCTCATCGTGACCGCCGCCGAGTCCTGCGCCGCGATGGCGGCCGACGGCGTCGATTTCATCGATGAAGATGATGCAGGGGGCGTTCTTCTTTCCCTGCTCGAAGAGGTCGCGGACGCGGCTTGCGCCGACGCCGACGAACATCTCGACGAAGTCTGAGCCGGAGATGGAGAAGAACGGAACATTGGCTTCGCCGGCGACGGCGCGGGCGAGCAGGGTCTTACCGGTTCCGGGAGGTCCGACGAGGAGCACGCCCTTGGGGATGCGTCCGCCGAGCTTCTGGAACTTTTGGGCTTCGCGCAGGAATTCGATGATCTCGTGGAGCTCTTCCTTGGCTTCATCGACGCCGGCGACATCTTTAAATGTCACCTTCTTCTGCTGCATGGAGAGCAGGCGGGCGCGGCTTTTGCCGAAGGACAGGGCCTTGTTTCCGCCGGACTGCATCTGGCGGATCATGAAGAACCAGAGGCCGAGAATGACGACGAGCGGGAGCATCTGGAGAAGCCAGCTGGGCCAACCGCCGCCACTGACATCTTTTACGGTGATGTTGACGCCCTTGTCGCGAAGCGCCTTGTACATGTCGGTGTAATTGGGCGGAACGGTGGTGTGGAAGCCCGCTTTTTCATCGCGATAGTCGCCACGAACCTCGGGCCCATAGACGGTTACGTCCTTGATTTTGCCCTGATCTACTTCCGACAAGAACTGAGAAAAATTGATTTCATGCTCTTTGACTCCGGTGCTATTGTTCTTGACGACCGACCAGAGCAATACGCCAGAAAGCAGAATCACGAGCCAGAACACGACCTGTTTGACCGTCGAATTCACCGAAAAGCTCCTCTATTTAGAGCGGGAAAAGTCTCACAAAAGACCACTCAACATTTAGATGCCCGTCCGGGTTGCCGGAAGCAGGTTTTTCCGCCACATTGAATTTTAAACGTTTTTTGAAATTCCCGTATGATTTGTGGCGCCACACACAAACCAAGCCTGCCGGAACGGGATGAGCAGGGTTAGAAGAAGTACAACAGCGAGAACTCCCATTAACCAGAGAGTATACAGGTTCGGGGGCGAAAACGCGAGATCGTATTTTAAAGAACAGGTCAACTAACGCTGGGGCTCCGGCGTGGCGTAGAGGAAAGGGAGATTGCGATTCAAGGCAGGGGAGCCAAGACCGAAGCCGGCAAGCCACTGCGGACCGACCAGGAAACCGCAGTAGTTGATGTCGACCTGAACGCGGCGGCCGGAGTGGCGGTCAAGGAGGGCGCAGATGGCGACCGAGGCGGCACCGCGGGCTTGAAAGTTGCGGACCAGGAAATCGGTGGTTAGGCCGGTGTGGAGCATGCCCTGACAGAGCAGGACGTGCTGGCCTTCAATGTCGACCTCCGGAGCATAGACGATCTGCTTGCTCGCCACGTTGTCGCCGCAAATGCCTCGAAGGTGGGGCTTGATGAACTGGCATTGGACATCACAGCTCATGGCGCGAGCCAGGTCGGCAACAAAGATAAAGCTGTCGTCCAGGATTCCGACGCAATGAACGACGCGGCCCTGGTAATCCTTGGAAATCTGCCGGCCCATGGCGGAGATGCGCTCGCGCAATTGAGCTTCGGAAATGACAATCTGATAATTCGCGGGATCGTGAACGTCGTAAGTCGCCACAGTTGCTTCACCCATAAACCACCGTACCCTTTCCGTTTTGCAACCCGAGTACGACTGCTTCGCCATCCGCTGGCGTCCAGGCGGCATGGCTAGCGACGGGCAATCCTGGAACCCAAACGATGCGTTCATTGGCCAGAGCGACGGGCCAACCTCTGCGCAGCGTGGAAGGAATCGAACGCTCCTGAAGAAGGCGGTTGATCTTACGTTCGCCGCTGCTATGCACGGGATGAAAGCGATCACCGGGGCACAGGTTGCGAATCGTCAGAATACGACCTGTCCGCGCAAGGCAAAGAAAGCTCGCGCCATTATACAGTCCAGCACTGGATTTGGGATTTAAAACGGTTGCACGAATGTACATGTCCTCGCCATGACAGAAGTCCGGAAGCGCGATTGTGCCGGGTACGGTGAGCTCGAAAGAGTAGGTTTCATGGGCGTGGGAAGGGTCTGCAGCCTTGTGGTCGTTGGGCTCGGCGGCTGGTTCGGGCGCAAGCAGGGAGAGGCGCGGCGAGAGAAACTTTTGGCGCACGATCTCGGCGGCAAATCCGCGTGGCAGATTGAGGCGGCCTGCGCGTCCGGCGAGCGAGAACTCGCGGAGCGCTTCGATCTGGGCGAAGTCGAGGGCAAGGGCGTGAGGACGGCAGAGGCGGCGCAGGATGCGTCTTTGCAGGGCAGGGGGCTGCGCGGTGAGAAGATTCAGTTCGATGCCGCGCGCGAGGTCCGCCTCCGAAGCCAGAATGGAGGAGACCAGGGATTCGAGGAATGAGTCTTCGGCGGCGGCGATTTCGGCGGTTTCGCAGAGCGCCTGGCGGAGGCGGGGATTGAAGTCGCGCTCGAGCGCGGGCAGCAGGTCGCCGCGCACGCGATTGCGGAGAAAGCGCGGATCGAGGTTGGAGGCGTCGGTGCGAAATGGCTGGTCGAGGGAGGCGAGATACGCTTCGACCTGTTGGCGGGTGATGGAGAGCATGGGGCGGATCAGGCGCGGAGAGGTGGGCGCATCGGCGGCAGAGGCTTGAGGTTGGGACGGCTGAGATTGGGGAGATAGTTGGGAGAGATCGAAGGAGCGGTGGATTCCGGCGAGGCCGCTGGTTCCGGCTCCGCGGAGCAGGCGAAGGAGAACGGTTTCGGCCTGATCGTCGCGGGTGTGGGCAGTGGCAATGCAGTCGAGCCGATTGGCGGCGGCGGCGCGCTGGAAAAAAGCGTAACGGGCGCGGCGTCCGGCGGCTTCGATGGAGAGATGAAGGCGGGCGGCGAGGGCAGCAACGTCCTCGGTTTCGATGGCTGCGTCGAGCGAGAGCCGGGAGGCGAGCTCACGGACGAAGGCGGCATCGGCCTCTGAGTGCGGGCCGCGAAGATTGTGGTTGAGGTGGAGGACGAAGGGCACTACGCCGAGGGTGGGGGCGAGTTCGGCAAAGGCTCGCAGCAGAGCGACGGAGTCGGCTCCACCGCTGACGGCGAGGCCGACGCGCTCGCCGGGACGGACCAGGCGATGCTTGCGCAGGTAGTGTTCGAGGCTGTTGAGCACGGCAACATGATAGCGCGAGGGAGAGCATGAGCCCCACTTCCCCGTGTATCATCACGCAAGAACGCGTAGTGATGCCCACATTTCCCCGAGCCCCACATTCGCCAAAAGAGGGCGGATGTGGGCCACCCTGTCGGCTGCGGGCGCTCGGCGGATGTGGGCCACCTGTTTACAGAAGAGGCCGCGACCGCGTACCGTTCTGCCGCTCCTCATCATAGGACATCAACGCGTGCTCAAGCTGAAGGCCTAAGCTGTCGTTCAGGCGCTCCAGATCGTACATGAAGTAGCTGAGATTGAGCGATAGCATGTGCTCATGAATGACGTCGTACATGGCGCGCTCCAAAACGCGCACGTAAGAGGCCAATTGTGCGAGCGTGTACCCCTGACTGAACCGTTTTTTTCCACGCGCTATCGCACCCTCAATAAAAGATCTCTCCGCTTGCTCTGGCTCGGTTGATTCCAACATGGTTGCCAGTTCCACAATCGTGCGTGGGGTGAATTCAATGCGCTGCTCATCGGTAAGCGGTAGAAGCGACAGCAGGGGGGCGGCCTTCATCTGGGTAAGCGCACGTTGCGTAATCTCAAAGACGTTCTCCTGAAGGACTTCAGATATACGCTTGGTGGCCGTAACAGCGCCGGGTCTGGGGTCCTGCAGCTTCTGCTGAATGAGATTGATCAAAGTTGGAATGGGGGCAGGTTTGATGAGGTAATCATCCACCTGGCTCCGGATGGCTTCCAGCGCAGAGTCAAAGCCAGGATATCCGGTCAGAATCAGCGTGATGCACTTCGGATGTGTGCGGCGCATTGCGCTGACCACCGTAAAACCGTCACCGGGATTGCCGATATTCAGGTCTGAAATCAGTACATCGAACGGAGCCGAAGCAATGTTCGCCAGAGCTTCATTGACGGTTTGCGCGGCCACCACGTCAAATCCGTGCTGCTGCAAAATCGCAGGCATCGTTAAGATAAGGCTGGGCTCGTCATCGACAAACAAGATCCGAACGCTTTCCCTTTTCTGGACGGCCTGTTCCTGCAAGGTGTGCACCTCGAAGGTAAGTGTGCGAGAAAAGCTTTTCTGATACAAGCCCAATTGAGATTCAGGAGTGAGGCAGGGCCAAGCAGCGGGGTAGCTGGCGTGTTGCGGTAAATAGGATATGTTTCATTAACATCTCGTTACGATGCCCAATTTCCTGAATCTGAGAGGAAGGCCGAAGTGGGACGGGATGAATGTTGCGAGGTGAAGTTGAGCTTGGAAGTTGCACGGATGCGGGGGAGGATGTGAGCGGAGGAAATCTTCGAATGAGTGTAGAGCCGGTGGAGTTTGGAAGCGTGCCTATACCGCTCAGCTATGAGCAGTGCGTTGCGAAAGCGATTGGGCCAAAGGCGGACTTTGTTGTGTCGCCGCTGGAGATGGTGATGCTGTTTGATTGGGATGAGGATGAGTGATGGTTCGGTGTTGATGAATTCGGGAGTGGGTGAAAGGCGAGTTGGATGGTTGAAAAGCCTAAGGGCGGCTCGAGATATTAGGGCGGCGCAGGGATTCCTCGCTTCGCTCGGAATGACAACTTAGGAGCAAGAGCAAGAGCAAGAGCAAGAGCAAGAGCAAAAGCAAGAGCAAGAGCAAGAGCAAGAGCAAGAGCAAAAGCAAGAGCAAGAGCAAGAGCAAAAGCAAGAGCAAGAGCAAGAGCAAGAGCAAGAGCAAAAGCAAAAGCAAGAGCAAGAGCAAGAGCAAGAGCAAAAAAGAGAGAAGCAAGAGCAAGAGCAAGGTCAACTACCCCACATCTGCCAAAAGGCGGGCAGATATGGGGCACCAAGAGCAGCAAAAGCGATAGGCAGGCCGTGAGCCTGCCTATCGTTTTGAACAACGTTGAGGTTAGTCGAGTTTGGTGTTGCGGGTTTCGATGAGGCGCTGGAGTCGGGTGGTGAAGGTTGCGATGGGGACGCTGGCCTCGCCCTTTTCCTGACCGCGGACGCGAACGTTGACCTCGCCGGTTTCCGACTCTTTGTCGCCGACGACGAGGATGAACGGAACTTTCTGCAAGGCGTGCTCGCGGATCTTGGCATTCATCTTTTCATTGCGTCCATCGACATGAACGCGGGCGCCGACAGCTTTGAGGGCGTCTGCGACCTTGTTGGCGTAATCGATATGGCGCTCGGCGATGGGAACGATGGCGACCTGGGTGGGGGAGAGCCAGACCGGGAAGGCTCCGGCGTAGTGCTCGATGAGAACTCCGAAGAAGCGCTCGACCGAGCCGTAGAGGGCGCGGTGGACCATGAGCGGCTGATGACGCTGGCCATCTTCGCCAACGTATTCGAGTTCGAAGCGCTGGGGAAGGTTAAAGTCAAACTGCACGGTAGAGAGCTGCCAGAGGCGGCCGATGGCATCGACGAGCTTGACGTCGATCTTGGGGCCGTAGAAGGCGGCTTCGCCGGGGATGAACTTGTAGGGAATCCCCTTGCGTTCGAGCACGGTCTTGAGCGAGTTCTGGGCCAGCTCCCACTGCTCGGGCGAGCCGACGTAGTGAGCGCGGTCCTCGGGGTCCCATCCGGAGAGCTCGACCTTGAACTCCTCGAAGCCGAAGGTATTGAGGACGCTGAGAGCGAAGTCGATGCAGCCCTCTACTTCGCTTTCGATCTGGGCGGGAGTGCAGAAGATGTGCGCGTCGTCCTGGGTAAAGCCGCGGACACGCATGAGGCCGTGCATGACTCCGGAGCGCTCGTATCGGTAGACCGTGCCGAGCTCGCCGAGGCGGACGGGCAGGTCGCGGTAGGAGCGGAGCTGATCCTTATAGATAAGGATGTGGAAGGGACAGTTCATGGGCTTGAGGCGATACTCGGCGTCGTCGAGCTCCATGGTGTCAAACATGTTTTCAGCGTAGAAGCCTTCGTGTCCGGAGGTTTGCCAGAGGGCGCGGCGGGCGACGTGCGGGGTGTAGACCAGCGAGTAGCCGCGCTTGAGATACTCGGCGCGCAGCCAGTCTTCCATGATGGTGCGGATGAGTCCGCCCTTGGGATGCCAGAAGATGAGGCCGGGGCCGGCGAGATCCTGAATGGAGTAGAGGTCTAGCTGCTGGCCGATGGCGCGATGGTCGCGGCGCTTGGCTTCTTCAAGCTGGCGCATGTACTCGTCCATCTCTTTTTTGGAGTAGAACGAGGTTCCATAGATGCGCTGGAGCTGGGGATTGCCCTCTTTGCCGAGCCAGTAGGCTCCGGCGATGTTGAGCAGTTTGAAGGCCTTGATCTTGCCGGTGGAGGGGATGTGCGGGCCGCGGCAGAAGTCGACGAACTTGCCGGTCTTGTAGAGCGAGATCTTTTCATCGGGCTTGGTGAACTGCTCGATGAAGTGGCACTTCATGAAGTCGCCTTCGGCGCGGAAGCGCTCGAGACCCTGGTCGCGGTCGAGGAAGTCGCGGGCGTAGGGCTCGTTGCGATCGGCGATCTCCTTCATTTTGGCTTCGATTTTGGCGAGGTCATCGGGAGTGAAGGGAGTCTCGCGCAGGAAGTCGTAGAAGAATCCGGTCTCGGTGGCAGGGCCATGGCCGAGCTTGGTCTCGGGAAAAAGCTCGAGCACGGCGGCGGCGAGAAGGTGGGCCGAAGAGTGATGGAAGACCTGCAGTGCTTCGGGGTCCTTCTCGGTTAGCAGGCGGAGACGCGAATCCTGCTCGATGGGACGGGTGAGATCGACGACGGTAAAGGAGTCATCGGCGGCGGGGTTTGCGCCGTTGTCGGCGAGAGGCGCGACTTTGGCGGCGAGGGCGGCGTCCGCCAGACGCGGCGAAATCGACTTCGCGATGTCGAGGGCGGTGGTGCCCTGGGGTACTTCCTTGATGCTGCCGTCGGGGAGTTGAACTTTAATTTCAGACATAGGGTAGGTCTCCGCTCGCGTGTACAAGGCGCAATGCAGAAAGAATTTTTAGAGATTCAAGTCTAAAGAATGCGGCGGGGAGAAGCAAACTCGATCCCAGATTCGCCGATGGTTTGGGGAAGGCTAGAATAGGCAAAGTCGATTGTTGGTCGAATTGCCGCTGAAGCCGCACGAAAGATTTGATCGGCGCGGGGATTCCTCGCTTCGCTCGGAATGACACCCTAAATTCTAGGTCAAAATCCTCACCTTAGCCGCGCAAAGGCGGCGCGTCGAAGGTGGGGCACCCGTTCACATTGAAAGCCCCACATCTCCTAACTGCGGCAGATGTGGGGCACCGTCAAATTACCGTCAAATTACCGTCAAGTTACCGTGAGTTCACTGTCTAGTTATTTTGTTTAACTTGCTGGCTCGTGGCGGCTGGATGGAGCTGTTGCTGGGTGGAATGCGATCGACGCAATCCACTCTGGCGCAGAACTGTTCCTGTTCGGTGGAGCCGTGGAGAGCGGTGGTGCTGCTGAGGCCTCCGGCGATGGTTTGGGCGACATCGTCGAAATATCCGGTGCCGACAAACTGCTGGTGTTTGACGGCGCGGTAGCCCTCGGATTCAGCGGCGAACTCCTTCTGCTGGAGAACGGAGTAGGCCGACATGGCGCTCTGCTTGTAGGTGCGGGCGAGGTCGAAGACGGCGTAGTTGAGGGCGTGGAAGCCGGCGAGGGTGATGAACAGGAACTTGTAGTTCATCGCGGCCAGCTCGCGCTGGAAGCTGGCGATGGTGGCATCGTCGAGCTTCTTCTTCCAGTTGAAGGAGGGCGAGCAGTTGTAGGCCAGCAACTTGCCGGGGAATTTGGCATGGATGGCGTCGGCGAAGCGGCGGGCTTCGTCGAGGTTGGGCTCGCTGGTCTCACACCAGATCATGTCGGCGTAAGGGGCGTAGGCGAGGCCGCGCGCAATGGCCGTGTCGAGACCGCTGCGGATTCGGTAGAAGCCCTCGTTGGTGCGGGGTTCGTGGGTGAGGAAGGCATGATCCTGGGGATCGATATCGCTAGTGATCAGGCCGGCGCCGTTGGCGTCGGTGCGGGCAATGATAATGGTGGGCACGTCACAGACATCGGCGGCAAGACGCGCGGCGATCAGCTTCTGAATGGCTTCCTGGGTGGGAACGAGAACCTTGCCGCCCATGTGTCCACACTTTTTGGCCGAGCTGAGCTGGTCCTCGAAGTGAACGGCGGCGGCGCCGCACTCGATCATTCCCTTCATTAGTTCGAAGGCGTTGAGGGTTCCGCCGAATCCGGCTTCGGCGTCGGCGACGAGCGGAGCCAGCCAGTGCTTGCCGTTCTTGCCTTCCTGGTGCCAGATCTGGTCGGCGCGCAGGAGAGCGTTGTTGATGCGGCGGCAGAGCTGGGGGACCGAGTCGGAGGGATAGAGGCTCTGATCGGGATAGACCTGTCCGGCGGAGTTGGCGTCCCCGGCGACCTGCCAGCCGCTGACGTAGATGGCGTCGAGTCCGGCCTCGACCATTTCGATGGCCTGATTGCCAGTCATTGCGCCGAGGGCCTGCACGTGGGAGCGGGTATTGAGGAGCTCCCAGAGGCGCTCGGCGCCGAGGCGGGCGAGAGTGTGATCGATGTGAATGGTGCCGCGCAGACGATCCACATCGGCGGCGGTGTAGGTACGCTCGATGCCGTTCCAGCGTGGGTCGGTCTTCCAAGTTCCGGTGAGGTCGAAGCCGTTATTGTTTGCAGTCACTGTCGTTGTTCCCCTTCTTTGTCCAGATGATGATTCGCTTGCTGGTTCTGCGGCGCTTGGCGTCTGCCGCAGTTCGTGGCCTTTCGCGTTGGTGTCCTTCCAAGGGAGATGAATTTGTAAAAGAGTTGGCACAGGAACGATCCTGCGCCGGCACGGAAAAGAGCAAAAAGGGTGTACCCGACCGACACGCATTATGCCGGCTGGAATACACTCCGCCTAAGCTCAGATCCGTGAATCGAACTACTTTGAACGCGGCGCTGGTTGACGCCGGTTCGAGGGAAGGGCCCACAATGCCTGGGGCCAGAGGACAACGGGTTCTGTCAGGGGAACGGTGCGCCCGAGAAGCGTTGCTCCGCGCACTGTCCATATGGAATTAGAGGCATGGCGGAGAACTCCGGTTGCACTTTATTGGCGGGGTTGCGCGAAAAAGAAAGCGACAATCGATTTCAGAATGGGAGATAGGTGGTCGGCTTGGGGCGGGGGACAGGGCGAAGGGGTGGCGGAGGGTGGGGCGGGGGGAACCCACATCCGCTGACTGCGGCAGATTTGGGGCACCGGGCCGGCAAAAACTCGGGAGTAGGCTTGTCCCCACATTCGCCCAAAAACGGGGCGGATGTGGGCCACCCGCCCGCCCCGCTCTGGCTGTGGGCGCTCGGCGTTTCCACAGCTTCCGCACAGAGTTCGTGCGAGTTGGGACGGTTAGGTCTTGCATCCTCGGCGCGGCTGCCTCAAGCTCTTGATATGCCGAGTGAAAAACAAAGTGAAGCTGGCGAGCACTGTGCCGTATGCTCGGGCACGGGCTGGCGCATGGTTGCCGTGGAGCACAACGGGCGCACGGTGGAGCAGGCGGCGCGCTGCGAGTGCATCCTCCAACAACACGGCGAGCGTTTGCTGGAGGCGGCGCGGATTCCCCGCCGCTACCGGCACTGCGAGCTCTCAAATTTTGAGCACGAAGGACCGTTCCGCTCGCTGGCGTCGGCGCAGATGGCCTCGCTGCGATTCGTCGCCGAGTTTCCACTGGAGAGCGCCGGACTGCTGCTGACGGGGCCGATTGGCTGCGGCAAGACGCATCTGGCGGTGGGCATTGCCAAGGAACTGATCGCACAGAAGGCTACGGCGTGCCTGTTCTACGACTATCGCGAGCTGCTCAAGGAGATTCAGAACTCCTATAACAGCTCGGTGCAGGCGACGGAGATGGAGGTCCTGCGTCCGGTGTTTGAGGCCGAGGTGCTGGTGCTGGACGAGCTGGGCGCGGCCAAGCCGACCGAGTGGGTTTGGGACACGGTCTCGCATATTTTGAACACGCGCTACAACGATAAGCGGACCACAATCATCACGACCAATTATAAGGACCTGCCGCCGGCGGGAGCCGAACCCGAGGGTCGAGTTGTACGCGCCTCGCGCGAGGAGACGCTGGGAGACCGCATCGGCGAACGCATGCGCTCGCGTCTGCATGAGATGTGCCGCGTGGTGCGGGTGGAGGGCGAGGATTTCCGCATGAAGTACAAGAGCGCCAGCCTGCGCTGAGCGCCGATCGGAGAAAGCGATGCCACTGGTGCGAATCGATTTACTTGCGGGAAATACGCCGGACTACCTGGTGCGGGTTGGCGATATTGTCTACCGCGCGATGCTGGAGACGTTGAACGTGCCTGAGTACGACCGCTTCCTGATCATTACGGAACATCCGACCAGCGGGTTGAGTTTCGACCGGACCTATCTTGGGATTCAGCGCAGCGACGACTGCATCTTTGTGCAGGTTACCTTGAGCGCGGGACGAACCGTGGAGACCAAGCAGCGCTTCTACAAGGCGGTGGCGGATGGCTTGCACAAGGGCGTGAACCTGCGCCGCGAAGATGTTTTTATCAACCTGGTGGAAGTACAGCGGGAAGACTGGTCGTTCGGCAACGGCGAGGCGCAGTACGCACAGAAGGCGCAGTGATCGCGGCTAACGCTCGGCGCATAACTGCAACATGGCGGGCAGGTAGTCGCGGGTGGCGGCGCGATGATACCACTCCAGGGCGCGGGCGTGTTCGTCGGCTGCATCGAAGACGCTGCCGATCATGAACTCGGCCTCGGGGTGGCCGCTGATGGCGGCGACGGCAAGGGCCTCACACTCCTGTTGACTCATCTGAATATTGGGAAACGCGGAGAGGAAACGGCAGAGCTCCCAGAGCTTTGCGCTCAGGTCCTTTTTTGAATTGGCGTGCGCTAGGGGCATGGGTATGACCATCTCTATCCACCTTCTTCTGCTCGTAGTCTGGCAAAGGGCGCGGCGGCCGGGCAGTGACATTGCTCCGCCTGCGGATGTTCGGCGCGTCACAGAGTACATCGGCGGTTTGGGGAGATTCTTGAGGGGAACGTGGGCGGGTGCGGGTTGAATTGCCTCTGTAGCGGCAGTTGAGATTTGAGCGGTGCTGGGATTCCTCGCGGAGCTCGGAATGACAACTTAAGAACAAGAACAAGACCAACAACAAAACCAAGAACAAAACCAACAACAAAACCAAGGACAAGTACGAGGAGCAAAAGCAGGCTTGCACGGCGCGGAAGCAAGGTGGAGCGCGTGTGCCAGCTTCGCGATACACTGTCGGCTGTGTTGATACGTCTTGAGTTCGTGGCCGAGCACGATGCCGAGTTCTTTGCGGAGATTCCCGCCTCGCCAGCGGTGTTTGTGCTGCGCGCAAAGGATGCTGGCGGTGAGCCTTATGTGAGCAAGACGGCGAACCTGCGCCGCCGTTTGCAGCGGCTGCTGGGCAGGTTTCAGAGCGGAAGCCAGAGCGCGGCACAGAGCGGAAGCCAGATCGAGACCCAGAATGCAACCCAAGGCGCAATCCAAGGGCGCCGGTTGAGCTTGCGCGAGCGGGTTCGGGCGGTGGAGTTTTGCGAGGTGGGCGGAGACTTCGAGGCGGGATTCGCGCTGTACCGGCTGATGCGGGAGGAGTTTCCGTCGAAGTATGCCGAGCGATTGCATCTGCGGCCGGCGGCGCTGGTACAACTGCTGCGCGAGAATCCTTATCCGCGGGTTGCGGTTACATCGCGCATCCGTTCGCTAAGGGCGGGGAGCGCATACTTCGGTCCGTTTGCCTCGCGAGCCGAGGCCGAGCAGTATGCCAACGATTCGCTGGATTTTTTTCTGCTGCGGCGCTGTACGGAGGAGCTGGCACCGGACCCGAGTTTTCCGGGCTGCGTGTATTCGGAGATGAAGATGTGTCTGGCGCCCTGCTTCAAGGGGTGCAGCGACGAGCGCTATGCGGAAGAGTCGGCGCGGGTGGAGCGGTACTTGGAGAGCGGCGGGCACTCGCTGCTGGTGGAGATCAGCCGGGCACGGGACGAGGCCAGCGAGCGGTTGGAGTTTGAGGCAGCGGCGGCAGCACATGCGCGGCTGGAAAAAGTGAAGGCGGTGCGCGGCAGGATCGCCGAGATTGTGCACCGCATCGACCGGCTGAACGGATTGCTGCTGCAACCCTCGCACCTGGCCGGGCACATTGCGCTCTTCCGCATTGCCGGAGGGATGCTGCAGGGGCCGATTGCGTTCGACCTGCGGGCGCGGGCTCCGAAGGCCGGGGCGAAGCCGGGGGACGCTGATTCGGACACGGACTCCCACATTCGCCAACAGATGGCGGATGTGGGCCACCCGCCGGATCAGCAGATCGGACAGACACAGAGCATGGAGGCGCGCATTAAGGAAGTGCTGCGCACGGTTGAGCCGATGGCTCCGAAGAGCGCGCAGGAGTGGATGGAGCATTTGGCGATTCTGAAGCGCTGGTATTACCGGACGAACAAGGTGGGCGAGATTTTCTTTGAAGACGAAGATGGGGCGCTGCCGATGCGGAGGGTGGTGCGCGCGGTGGGACGGGTCTTGAAGGGAGAAAAGCCAGCGGGGGACTTGAGCGAGACGGCAGGGGATTACTGGAGTTTTCGCGCAAGGGAGGCGGGGCTGTAGGGTGGTGGCGTGCCCTGTGAGAGACAACCCAACGAGCCAAATCGATTGCTGGTTGAAGTGCCTCGGGAGCGGCACGGGAGATTTGAGCGGTGCGGGGATTCCTCGCTGCGCTCGGAATGACACCTCTTAAAATCACACATCTCAAGACGACACCTCTTAAGTTAGGCGACACCCCCTCTTAAGGCGACACCTCTTAAGTTAAGGAGACACCACTCAAGGCGACACCGTGGGGCTATTCCTTTTGCTTGGTGAAGACGACGCGGATTCCGTCGCGCCAGCGTTCGTCGAGACCGATTAGCTTCCACTCCAACTCCGGAGAGAAGTAGCGCAGCATGGTTGCGGTGGAGGGATGCACGTGGAGAGCGGGGGCGGCGAGGATGAGGATGGGATCGCGCTTGGAGAGGATGCGTCCGGGGAAGTATCCGGCGCGCTGGAACTCGTCGCGCTGATGATGATGGCGGACGCGCGCCCAGTAGTCGAGACCCTGCACGGGAAGGTGGAAATCCTCGGCGGCCTTGAGTTCGATGACGGCGAGGCGGCCATCGCGGGTGACTCCGAGCAAATCGATGACGGCGCGGTCAGAGGCGGCGAAGGCGGGCACCTGCGGGTAGAAGAGGACGGGGTCGAGGCGCGCGTCAAGCTGGGTGATGTCGCGCTCGACGACGGATTGCAGCCAGCGCTCGGGCTGCAGGCGATAGAAGGGGTGGGTGCGGTCCCGGCCCACGCGTTTCTGCATGAGGCGCTCGATCAACTTTCGCAGAAGGGGCTCGGTGTCCTCGTTCCACTCGTATTCGGCGGGTGGGGCGCCAAATACGATGCGCTCGTTGATGCGGAAGTGATGGTCGGGTTCGAGTGTGGCGCGGGCGAATTCGAGTCCATGAAAGCGGAAGCTGATGGCGGAGGCGCTCTGTGCGACGGCCTCGACCTGGGGGCAGAGGGCTCGCAACTGCGCAATGGATTGGGCGAAGCGCTCGAGGGTTTGCGCGGGGTTGAAGCATTGTATGAGGCGGGTGCTGAGATTCAGGTCGGTTGCGAGGTCGAGTTCTTCGGCTTGCGTGGTGTGCTCGTCAAGCGAGAAGAGACGCCACTGGGCGGCTTCGCGATTTAAGTGCGAGAGGCGCAGTTGTGCGGTGTGGGCGCGGCCCTCGGGAACGAAGAGCGCGAGCGTGGTGGTGTGAGAGTTGGAGGCGAGATGCTGGCGGCAGTAGTCGAGCCAGAGGACGGCGACTGCGATGGAGTTATCGATGGTGGCCTGGGACTCGCCTTCGCCGCATCCGACGAGGGCGATGCGCTCCTGGCCGCGACGCAGCAGGCCGCGGGTGCAGACGGCTCCGAAGGAGTGCTCAAGATCGGCGGTGGTGGTGAGGCGATCGAGCGTCCAGCCGGGAAAGAGCTGCGCCACGGTGCGCTCGAGGGTGCGGCGGTAGGCGGCACGCATGGCCTTGAGTGCGGAGGGCGATTGGCGCTCGGCCTTGGCGCATATCTCCATGCGCGAGGGCTTGGCCTGGCCGAAGCGAACGACGGAGAGCTTGAGGATTCCGTTTTTGACTTCGGCGCTGGTGGCGCGGCGGACGATGTTGCTCTCCTCGGACCAGATCTGCAGGAGGCAGCGGTCGCGCTCGGGGGCGGCGGAGTAACGTGCGGAGGAGAAGTCGAAGAGCATCTTGCCGTCTTCGACGACAACGGCGGAGGGGTTCTCATCGATGTAGCCGGAGACGAGAGCCGCGATCTCCTCGGGATCTTGTGCGGTGCTCAAAAAGGGCTAGTCCTTCTTTTCTGGTTTCAGCGAGACATCTTCAAAGTCGACATCGGCAGGGGCTGCGAAGCGATCGCTCTGACGACCCCAGCGGCGATAGCTTGGGGGATCGAAGTGTACGTGCAGGGTGTAGAAACCTTTGCGGGGGATGCGGGCACTGCCCTCGTAACGGGTAAGCCAAGGATATGAGGTGAGAAACATCTCGCCGGGGCCGTAGGATTTGCCATCGGCAGCAATGAGCGTGGCCTGCGGCCGGAGGCCGGGGATGATGCGTCCGGTGCGCGAATCACGGGCGAGCAGGTCAAGCCGCACGTCGTCCTTTCCGGTGAGGGCGGAGAGACTGTCGAAGTGGAGTTTGGAGCGGCTGAGGGGAACGGCGGGTGCGTGGGAGTCGAGCGCGTAGCCGACAAAGTAGTCGTTGTCGGGCTTCTCGGCTCCGTCGAAGGACTGCTGCCAGAGAGCGGTGATGGCGGCGGTGAGCGCGGCATTGCAGGGCTTGAGCAGTTCCGCCTCATGGGCCGAGGCGGTGGCGGTTGCCAGAGGAAGTTGCGGCGGAGCATCTTGCGCTGCCGGCTGTGTGATTGATTGCGGCTGTGCCATGGGCTGCGCTGCCGGCTGCGTGGCTGGCGCCGAGACCGGCTGAGTGATTTGGACGGGGGGAAATTCAGCGATGGTTGGGTGCTCGGAGTGCTCACCGGCGAGATGCGGAAGTTGACCGTCGATGGCGACGCGTAGGGTGTAGATGCTATCAGCCGCGATTGGGACGTTGCCGCCGTAGGCATTGATGAGCGGATACCAGCCGAAATCGGCGGGTGCGGATTGCTCGTTGCCATTAGCGTCGATGAGGGTGGCGCGCAGGGTGAGGCCGGGGATCAGGCGTCCGTCGGTGAGGTCGAGAACGAAGATGCGGAGATGCAGGTTGCCGGCGGGCGGCTCGTGCCATGCGAGTTTGCCGCCAGCGGCTTTATCCCACCAGCCTTCGGCAGCTGTGATGGTGAAGGCGACGCGCATGGCTCCGGCATGGGTGTCACCGGTGAGCGGGCCGGAGTTGGCGAGCACCCAGTCGAGGATTGCGGTTTCGGCACTGCCTTGCTGCTGGGCAAGTTGTAGCTGCGCGTTTGAACCCTCATCGGCTGACTGCGACAGCTGTGGGGCGCCAGGCGAAGCCGCGGGATTCGGCGCAGCGATAAGCGGAGCGGAGAGCGTAATCCAGAGAGCAAGCCCGAGAGCGATGAAGAGAGCGGGACGGCGGTGTCGGCAATGCGATCTGAAACCTTGCAATAGACCATCCTCCAGCTTTACGGGCTCCAGCATTTGGGGCGAGGGCTGCGGCGGCCAGCACCGCTCTGCCACACACTCTACACTCTCGGTGCTCAATTCGGCGAGATGAGTCATCTACTTCTGCGGCCTCTCCTCCGGCTGGTGCAACGCGGCGAGCCTGCGCACAAGCGGCCCGGGCTGAGGCAGAGCTTGCAGAATTTGCTGCGCAGTCTGGTGCAGGATCGGATGCTCGACCTCAGGCGCAATCTGGGCCAGAGGCTCCAGGACGAAGCGGCGCAGGTGCATGGCGGGATGCGGGATGGTCAGCTCCGGAGTGCGGATTACGCGGCTGCCATACAGGACGATATCAAGATCGATGAGGCGCGGTCCCTTGGGAGCATCGCCGGTGGCGCGCTGGCGGCCCATAGCTTGCTCGATGAAGAGAAGACGCTGGAGCAGGCGTTGCGGAGCGTCGTCCGAAAGAGCGTCGTCAAGTTTGGCATCGGAGCCGGATCGCGGAGAGGAGGACATGCGAAGGGCGACTACGGCATTGACGAACCAGGGTTGTGCGGTGAACTCGACGGGCTCGCTTTCAAAGGCATCGGAGATTGCGACGACCGGCGCGAATTGGCGTAGCGCATGGATGGCCTGGCGTAGGTTGCCGAGCGGGTCGCCAAGGTTCGAACCGAGTGAGAGGAATACTTGTTCCATGTACTTTCGTGCGCTCCGGCAAGAAATTATCTCGTGCTCAATTATGACGGCGGGGCCGCGAAACAAGGCCCGGAGACGCTGCCGGAGGCCACAATAGATAGTATGGATAAGCGGCTGGATTCGGCAATACACAATCGGTTGGGGAGGGCGGAAAGGCTGGAAGGTGCATGAATACAGCGCGAAAGCGACAGGCCTGTGGAAAAACCCGCATAAAATCAGGCGAAAGTGCTTGTCGACCGCAAAATCACTGAGTTAAGATGTGCGGGATTGGAGTGTTTACCGCACTCCATCTTTCAAGGAGGAATACCCAACATGGCTGCAGGCTTGACCAAGACTGCCCTCGTACGTCTTCTGGCGGAAAAGCTGGAGACCAGCAACAAGACCGCTGGACTGTTTTTGACCACGCTGGCGGAAATCGCCGTGAAGGAAACCAAGAAGAACGACGTGTTCGTTCTTCCCGGCCTGGGCCGTTTGAAGAAGTCGGCTCGCAAGGCGCGCATTGGCCGCAATCCGCAGACCGGTGATCCGATCAAGATCCCGGCCAAGACCGTGGTCAAGTTCTATGTCGGCAAGTCGGTGAAGGACGCGATCGCTCCGGCAAAGAAGGCGAAGTAGTCTCGGTAGTTGAGAAACAGAGGCCGGCCCATCGTGGCCGGCTTTTTCAGCTTCGATGGGCTAAAGGATGACGATGGTGATGCCGCGATTGGAGCGGCCGAGGTCGCGATCTTCCTTGATTTCCTTGTGGCGCTTTATCAGTTCCCAGCTGGCCTCGCTGGAGAGGCGAAAGTCTTCGCCGGGGATAAAGTCGGCGATGAGACCGTTGCGCTTGAAGCGGTCGAGCGCGCTCCAAACCTCCTCGCGGAGCCTTCCGCCGACGCCGCTGGAGCCGTATCCGTGAATGATCTTGAGGAGCGGAATGCCTTCGGCACGGGCGCTGACCAGGGCGCGATCAAGGCGTAAGAGGCCGACATTCACGGTCGGGCGGCCTTCCTCGAGATTGATCGTCTTGCAGAGCACAGTTCATCCTAACCTTTTTAGGGTTGGGCTTCGCCCGGCAAAGATTCCGGTCGAGTGGTGCGGGTTTCAGGGAGGCTCGCCCGCAGGTGTCTCCTCTAAGGTGCTGAGGGGTAAGGAATTCCATTTTTGTAAAAAATCGTGAGTTGAATTTGTAAAATATATTGACATTAACACACTCATATTTCATGATTCTGATGGTAATAAAAAGTCATCTGAGTCTTTAGAAGCCCGTGACGCCGGGCCAAAACAACTCAGACAGCGAGGAGGATCAGATCATGACAGTACTGACGCGTTGGGAACCAGCCCGTGAACTAGCCAATCTTCAGGAGCGTATGAACCGGCTCTTCAGCGGTTCGTTTAGCCCCGTCACCAGTGAGGAGACGCTGGCGGCGGGTTCGTTTGTACCGCCCGTGGATGTCTATGAGGACGAGCACGGGATCCAGTTGAAGATGGAAGTTCCGGGAATTGACGAGAAAGACATTGACGTTCGCCTGGAAAATAACCTGCTGACGGTTCGTGGCGAGCGCAAGCTCGAGAGCGAAACCAAGGAAGAAAACTATCATCGCATCGAGCGCAGCTATGGCAACTTCACTCGCAGCTTCACATTGCCGAACACGGTGAACACGGAAGAGGTAAAGGCGTCGTATGCCAAAGGCGTACTGACGATCATGCTGGGCAAGCGGGCCGAGGCCCGTCCGAAGCAGATCAAGGTGAGCGTCACGCCTGAGAAGTCCGCGCCTGAGGTTACGGGGAAGGCCAGTGAGAAGGCCGCATAAGTACTAAAGTACTAAACCGGTAGGATGCGGTGTTTCCGGAAGGGAAAGCCCAGGCATCCAAAGAGGGGAGCGTGGAAGGGTGAATTCCTCCAGCTCCCCTTCTCAATTAGGTGGAATGTATCTGCCGCAGTCTGGCGAGATCATGAGCGGCGTCGCAAGGAGCACTAATTATGGCAATCCGATGGGATCGGTTGACGGTCAAGGCGCAGGAGGCGATGCAGCGCGCGAGCGAGATCGCGAGCGAACACGGCAATCCGGAGATGGTTCCGCTACACCTGCTGGCGGCACTGCTGGACGACCGCGAGGGGATTATTGTGCCGTTGCTGGCGCGGGCCGGGGTGCAGGCGCAGGTGGTGCAGGCGCAGGCGGCGCGCGAGATCGCCGGATTGCCGAAGCTGGCCAATGCTGCGGCGCAACCGGCGCTGTCGGATGCTATGTCGCAGCTGCTGGATCTTGCGTTCAAGGCGGCGGCGAATTTCAAGGATGAGTATGTCTCCACCGAACACCTGCTGTTGGGACTAATGGGGCTGAAGCGCGACCCGGCGCAGCAGTTGTTGAGCGGGCTTGGCGTCTCGCAGGACACGTTGCTGAAGGCGCTGGCGGCGGTGCGCGGCAGCCAGACGGTGACCGACCAGAATCCCGAGTCGAAGTATCAGGCGCTGGAGCGATATGCACGCGATCTGACGGAGCTGGCGAGGCGGGGCAAGCTCGATCCGGTGATTGGGCGCGATGAAGAGATCCGGCGCACGATTCAGGTTTTGTCGCGGCGCACCAAGAACAATCCGGTGCTGATTGGCGAGCCGGGCGTTGGCAAGACGGCGATTGTCGAAGGCTTGGCGCAGCGCATTGTGACCGGAGACGTGCCCGAGCAATTGAAGAACAAGAGGGTGGTGGCACTCGATCTGGGTGCGATGGTCGCAGGCGCGAAGTATCGCGGAGAGTTTGAGGACCGTTTGAAGGCCGTGCTCAAGGAGATCGAGGAGAGCGAAGGCGCGATCATTTTGTTTATCGACGAACTGCACACGTTAGTGGGGGCCGGAGCGGCCGAGGGTGCGATGGACGCGAGCAACATGCTGAAGCCGGCGCTGGCTCGCGGTGAGTTGCGCGCCATCGGCGCCACCACGCTGAATGAGTATCGCAAGTACATTGAAAAAGACGCAGCCTTCGAGCGCCGCTTTCAGATCGTTTATGTGGGCGAGCCTTCGGTGGAGGACACGATTGCGATTCTGCGTGGACTGAAGGAGAGATACGAGGTCCATCATGGAGTCCGGATCAAGGATTCGGCGATTGTGGCGGCGGCGGTGCTTTCGCATCGCTACATCAGCGACAGATTTTTACCCGATAAGGCGATTGACCTGATCGACGAAGCGGCGGCTTCGCTGCGCATTCAGATTGACTCGATGCCGACCGAGATCGACCAGTTGGAACGGCGCGCCACGAACCTTGAAATCGAGCGCCAGGCGCTGAAGAAAGAGAGCGATCCGAACTCGAAGGAGCGGCTTGCGGTTGTGGAGCGGGAGCTGGCGGAGATTCGCGAGCAGGCCAATGCATTGAAGGCTCGCTGGCGCGCGGAGAAGGAAAGCATTTCCGAGGTGCGGCGGCTCAAGGAAAAGATCGAGCAGCTAAAGCTGCAACAGCAGGAGGCGGCGCGGCGCGGGGATTTCGAGCGCGCCTCGCGGCTGCAATATGACGAGCTTCCCAAGGCGGAGCAACTGGTGGCAAAGCTGACGGCAGAGGCGGAGAAGAATCCCTCGCGCATGTTGAAGGAAGAGGTGGACGAGGAAGATGTGGCGCGCATTGTGAGCCGCTGGACGGGAATTCCGGTGTCGAAGATGCTGGAAGGCGAGGTGAAGAAGCTGGTGCAGATGGAGGAGCGGCTGCGGCAGCGGGTGATTGGGCAGGACGAGGCTCTGGAGAAGGTCGCCAACGCGATCCGGCGCTCGCGCGCAGGGTTGAGCGATCCGCGGCGTCCGATCGGCTCGTTTATCTTCCTTGGCCCGACGGGCGTAGGCAAGACGGAGCTGGCACGTGCGCTGGCGGAGTTCCTGTTCGACGACGAGCACGCCATGATTCGTATCGACATGAGTGAATATATGGAGAAGCACTCGGTGGCGCGGCTGATCGGCGCGCCTCCGGGGTATGTGGGATACGAGGAGGGCGGCCAGCTTACGGAGGCGGTGCGCCGGCGTCCATATTCGGTGGTGCTGTTTGACGAGATCGAGAA
The DNA here is from genome assembly GCA_963738165.1 of uncultured Acidobacteriota bacterium. GTDB lineage: Bacteria > Acidobacteriota > Terriglobia > Terriglobales > Acidobacteriaceae > TOLSYN. The sequence goes on along the minus strand of CAVTVE010000010.1, from coordinate 139,308 downwards.
GGCCAATCCGGATGTGTTCAACGTGCTGCTGCAGATCATGGACGATGGGCGGCTGACCGACGGCAAGGGGCGGGTGGTGGATTTCAAAAACACGATCCTTATCATGACCTCGAATCTCGGCTCGCTGTCGCTGGCGGGAGATATGACTTCGCCAGAGCGCTTTAAGCGCGCGACCGAGCAGGTGATGGCCGCATTGCGCGGACACTTCAAGCCGGAGTTCCTCAATCGAGTTGACGATATTGTGGTCTTCCGCCCGCTGGGAACCGCGGAGCTGACGAAGATCGTGGATCTGCGTTTGGAAGATTTGAAACAACTGCTGGCGTCGCGCAAGATTACGCTGGAACTCACCGACGCCGCCAAGCATACGCTGTTTACCGTGGGATACGACCCGGCCTACGGAGCGCGTCCGTTGAAGCGGGCGATTCAGCGGTTGATCCAAGACCCGCTGGCGATGAAGATTCTCGATGGCGAGGTGCTGCACGGGGATCACGTTGTGGTGGATTCGAAGGATGAAAACCTGACCTTCGAAGTACATCACAGAGAGGCGGAGGCGGCGCGGCAGGAAGAGGCGCCGCAGCTTGCGTGAGCTGCGGGCTGCAACACCCACATCCAAGACCCACATCTGCTAACTGCGGCAGATGTGGGGCACCTAGCCACATTTCCTTCCACGTCGCAAAAGCTGCTCTGAAACCATGAGCGCGCAAGTTACCAAAGTTGATCGCGAGCCTGTTTCTGGCTCGCCAATCCGAATAGAATCCACCGCATACAGCGTTCGACAGATATTCCGTAGAGACAGGTTTCGTCACAGCCAATCCCGGGGGAAGAATGATGAAGCAATGGGCGTGGAGTAGAACGTTTCGCATCATTGGCCGCTTGTTGATTCTTGTTGGCGTCGCGCCTCTCTCTTGCTCGTCTCGGCGTGCATTGTGTCGAACCCAGACCCGGAAGGGATCGCGTTTGTAATCATTCCGGTTTTCGCGTGGGCAATCATCGTGACTGGCTCCGGCGCAATCTTACTGCACGTAATTGGCTCGCCCGGAAGGGGAGATGCTGGAAGTCAACGGATTTGGAACAGACTGGACACGGCTGTCGCTTACCTGTTGATTGTCGCTGGTGTTCTGCCCACGCCTTTCTTGTTCTATCGCGATATCAGCAGGCAATACGGAAGCCTCGACCGTGCATCTGCCATTCCGGTCGCTCTGCTGGATGGTGAATACACCTCCGACGCGTTCAGGATTGAAGGCGACCGCCTCTACAACGTATCTGTGACTCTTAGTCCTACTCCGGAGCAGGGCGCTGAGTCCAGCGCGCAGGGTGTCCAGCCTCCTAGCGGTCAGGAAGTCCCAAGCTCCGTTCGCCTGGAGTACGAAACTGTTCGGCTTGGCAGCGGGGAACCGACCGTTTGGGTCGTCTACAAGGATCCCATCGAGATCGGCCAGAAGGTGTGGATAACGCTCCCTTGGTACGACCGATTTATGTCACACGTAAGAGTAAACCTGAGATTCTCTCAGGGAGGTAAATCATACTCTGGTGTCTATCCTCATTTGGAGATTACGCCATGTGAAGAAGTGGGGGGCAGAACTTTTGTGGGCGGTCCTTTGCGGCATCAGCAGTCTCTTCATTCTGCGTTCTTTGAGGGTTCGCCGTGCGCAGCAGCGGCTCCCTCCCGATGCCACACGACCAAACGCAACATGATCCTGAAGATTCTCAACGATACTCCCAAAACAGAACCGCTAAGTGAACCTGCTTGCCCCAAAAGTGGATTTTTTGCCGAATTATTAGGCAAAGCCGGGGCACCTGCATGTTCCCGACACGCACAGCGAAGGCGCAACATACACTGACCATATTCGCCGCCCCACATCCGCCGACAGATGGCGGATGTGGGGCATCTTCGGTTATGCGATATCGATCAAAGGGAGCGATTCGGGTGAGTGGGCGCGCAACCAGTATTGGCCTGCGGCGCGTCTGATAGGCGCAGGAGGCTAGACTCTAATGGCACCAGCGAAGAGCAGTAGCAAGAGCAGCGGCAGCTCCGGCCGAAAGTCAGCGGATACGAAAAAGAAGGCAGGGACGAAGAAGACCAGCGCGCGGCGCAAGTACAGTCCCGAGGCCGGCGAGTTTGTGAAAGAAGAGATGGAGGAGATGAAGGAAGGCGAGCTCAAGATGGGGCGCAGCGGGAAGAAGGTGCACAATCCGAAGCAGGCGATTGCGATTGGGCTTTCGGAGGCTCGCAAGGCCGGCGTGAGGGTTCCGCAGAAAAAGCGCAAGGCGGCGTGAGGCATCCCACATTCGGCAATCCACATTCGCCACATCCACCCCACATTCGCCAACCGCAGGCGGATGTGGGCCGCCCGCGGATGCCGCTCCGGCTGCTGGCGCTACTTGCTCCCTTTGGTCCTTTGCTCCGGCGTTTTGGGCACTAGCTGAGCTGCGTCTTTGACAAAACGTTACGCGCCGGACTGGTATGCGAGAACAGGCAAAATCGATTGCTGGTCGAATTGCCTCGGAAGCCGCGCGGAATATTTGAGCGGCGCGGGGATTCCTCACTCTGTTCGGAATGACACCCTAAATGCAAAGTCCTGTGTTGTTGGTTCGGAATGAGACCCTAAGTGCAAAGTCAAGTGTTGTTGGTGCTGTTAGTGCCGGGGGTGGGGCTTGCGGGTTTGTCCGCGCTGCCGGAAGTGGACGAGGTGCTGGAGGTTGCATTGGAGCTGGAGTCTTTGCTGGCCGAAGCAGCTTCGGGCTTGGTTGAAGATGCGGCGGGCGAGCTCTTGCGGGCGTAATCGGTCACATACCAGCCGGAGCCTTTGAACTGCACGGCGGGGGCGGAGATCAACTGATCGAGAGCCTCTTTGCCGCACTTCGGGCAGGTCCTCAGGGGAGCGTCGGAGAATTTGACGATGCGCTCGAAGCGATGGCCGCAAGCATTGCAATGGTATTCGTATAGAGGCATGGTTCCTTCGGATTGACCGCGCCGGTCGAGAGTCGCACGGCGCTGATTCCTGTTGTGAATACTTCGATTTTAGGTTCGTTGGGGTGATGCGGTCAATTTGCGGCCCCGTGCTCTGGTACACTTCGCGTTTGATGCCGCGTATGTGCGGCCTTTTCCACATCTGCTGAATACGGCAGATGTGGGGGCACCGTCACAACATTGGGCGGTGTTGCCTGTGGAAAGCTGTTCTGGAGAAGAAGTGATGCCTGCGAACCAACCCTCGCTTTATTTGGTCGGGACCCCGATCGGCAACCTTGAGGACATATCGCTGCGGGCGCTGCGCATCCTCAAGGAGGTTGGCCTGATTGCCTGCGAGGACACGCGGCAGACGGCGAAGTTGCTCAATCATTACGGCATTGAAACCCGCACCATCAGCTACCACCAGCACAACGAACTGACGCGCTCGGCGGAACTGATCATGCACTTGGAGCAGGGGCACTCGATTGCGCTGGTGACAGACGCGGGCATGCCCGGCGTTTCGGATCCGGGCTTCCGGCTGGTGTCGCTGGCGATCCGGCACAAGATTCCGGTGGTGCCGATTCCGGGAGCTTCGGCATTTTTGAGCGCACTGGTGGCGAGCGGGCTGCCAACCGACTCCTTTGTCTTCCACGGCTTTCTGCCGGCGAAGCTGGGGCAGCGCCGCAAGCTGCTGGAGGAGATTCAACACTCGACGCAGACGCATATTTTTTACGAGGCGCCGCACCGCCTGCTGGGAACACTGGAGGATGTGACCGAGGTGCTCGGCGCCCATCGCCGGGTGGTGGTGGCGCGCGAGGTCACGAAGATTTACGAGGAGTTTGTGCGTACCACGGCCGCCGAGGCGCTGGAAAATTTCAAGAAGCGGGACGAGGTGCGCGGCGAGATCACGCTGCTGCTGGGACGCGCCGAAGAGCAACCAGGTGTGCCGGTGGTGGCGCAAAAGAACGCGCGCACGCGCGTCCGCGAGCTGATGAAGACCGAAGAGGTCGATGAAAAAGAGGCGATGAAGCGGGTCGCCAAAGAAATGGGAATCAGCAAGAGCGACGTGTACCGGAAGCTGCAGCGAGATGGGAAGAAATAGAAGGCGGAATTGATTAATAGATGTCTCGCAGCTGTGGCTCGATGAATCGCGGAATGGTCCCGCGCTCAACTCCAAAAAGCTAGAGCAAGGTCAACTGCTCCATTCAAGCCGAAAAGAAGGCTTGAATGGGCCACCGCGCGCCGACTGTTCCTATTCCCTGCCCACCCCCTAGTGTACTTATTTGAATCCTATAGGTTACTTTTGTTCGCGTAACCCTCGCTAAGTCCTCGACAAACGTACTCTGAAATACGATGCTGAAGACAGTTTGTCTCTGCAGCAATTTCGGCTGCCGGTTTCGCAAATTTTCAATCATCCGGATTCACCCGGTGATTGAGTTCCGTTCATGCGGTTGCCTGGAGGACTTGATGTCTGAATTTAGCCACCGTTTTCGCCTGTCTCGTGTTCTGAATTTCGCGCTGACCATTGCCCTCGGGCTGATGGTTGTAACGCTCATCGCCTGCGGCGGATCTTCGAGCAAAGCTGCTTCACCGGTTGTTACGGTTGCGATCACCCCGAAAACACCTACTCTTAGCGTGAATGCCGCGCAGACGTTCGCGGCAACCGTTACCGGCAGTACGAACCAGGCGGTCACGTGGTCGGTGACCGAAGCCAACGGCGGCTCAATCAATAGCACGGGAAAATATACGGCGGCAGCCCAGGCCGGAACCTACCACGTGGTCGCGACCAGCCAGGCAAGTTCGACAGCATTCGACACCGCGACGGTGACCGTTACGGCTCCGGTGACGGCCCCGGTGCCAAACTTCACCAGCAGCGCTCCCGCCACGGCGCTCGAAAGCACTCTCTATACGTATGCCCCGATCACCGCCACCGACCCGGCAGGTGGGAACGTGACGTTTACGTTGACCAGTGGGCCTGACGGCGCGACGCTTAGCGGCAGCACTCTGACCTGGACTCCGACCGCGGCTCAATCCAGGACGGACAACGCTTTCACGGTGACTGCGACCTCGTCCGAGGGTGGAATTAACACGCAATCCTGGACGGTGAACCCCAATGGCACCATCTACGGCAGCCAGATTGATAACTATTGGGGCGCAAACGGCAAAACGACCAAGGCAGATGATTTGTCCGGGTATACGTTCTCGGCCGTGTTGCCGAACGGGGATACTATCACGGGAACCGGCAATAGCAATGGTACGTTCACGATTGCGGGTGTGCCGGGTGGCAACTTCTGGCTGAGGTTCATCGACCCGTCCGGGTTCAGTTCCAATTTCTGGACGAATAGCAGCACGTTTGACCTTGGCGCAGACTACACGGGACGGGATATGTCCGCTGTGACCTGCGATGGCTCAACAGAACTGGATCTGACGAATTTGACTGGTTTGGATTCACTGAGCACCGACGATAGCTACCTGGACACCACAATTCCGAACCAGGGGAACTACGGTTTTGTCGGAGGGGCTTACTTACCAGCGGGATCTCCTTCTTCTTTAGCCGGGCCTGTGGCTATGAATGCTTCTTGTCCGGTCGATCCTACCTCGGGGGACGAACTCTACCTTACGCAAGACGAACAACCGACCGGGCCGGGGGACTATCTCTCGACCGCGGGACCCTCACAGGCTTTCCCCGGCCTTGCGGCGCCTGGCAGCAGTGCCACCGAAGTGACTGGGAACCTTGCAACCGCGAACCCGCAGTTGTTGGATCTCCAGATTCAAGGAGCGGATTGGGCAGCGGACATCACCAACAATGTTGGTTCGGTAGTCGGCACCCCCAATTCTCTGGATGTTAGCGTGGCAGTGCAGCCCTTCGTGAGCGACCGCTATGCTTTGGGGTCGTTGTCGTTGGTAGATCTTTCTTGGAATTCGGGTATGACGTCCAACCAGGACTTTGGTTCGATCGGGTACAACAACCCGTACCCATCCTCGTGGTTGCCGGTTTACTCAGGATCCGCAGAGGCCAGTCTTGTGGATGGCAATGGGGACTGGGTCGTGAACTCCTTTGCCACTACAACCGCACCGGCCAGCGGATTTGGCCCGTTGATGTCTGCGATCCAAAACCCGAAGATGAATGGCCAGCCCTTGTTCACGGCTGCTCAAAGTGATACCGACGCGGTTACGTTGAGCTGGACTGCTCCGACCGGCTTGAATGCTGCCGGGTACGAGATCTTCTACTATTGCGTGGATTCTTCGTGTCCGGCCAGCAGCTCGGGGTATCTATACACCCCGTCCACCTCGATCACTCTGCCGTCTGGGTTTCTCGAGGTAGGGTACCATTATGAATTCGATATCGGTGCGATCGCGGACTCGGTTGCCAACTACAACAGCAGCCCCTATCGGAGCGGTTACCCACAGGCGTATGCGGACGTAGTATCCGCACCGCTTTACATCAACGCGGCCTCAGGCCAAATCAGACGGCAGGGCGCTATTGCGAAAGCGAAAACCGCCAGCGCCCAGGTCGCTCGCACCAAGTACGGCAGCTTCCTTGTGACTGCCAAGGGCAACAAACCTTTGGACGTTAAGGCAAGGATGCTTGCGCGGCAATACCAGCGTAGCTTGATGGCGTCAAAAGCTGTGAAATAGCAGAATCGTTCAGCAAGACAAGAGGGGGGAGGCGAGATTCGCTTCCTCCTTTTTGTTTTGGACCCCACTCAAGCCAAAAGAGGGCTTGAATGGGCCAACCGCGTCCAATGGGCCGCCCGCCTGCCCTTACTGCTCGGCGGCGCGGAGGAGTTCCTGTGTGTACTGGTGGCGGGGGGCGGTGGTGATCTGCTCGGTGTCGCCGATCTCGACAATTTTGCCGCCGCGCATAACGGCGATTCGGGTGGAGAGATAGCGCACGACCGGCATGGAGTGCGAGATGAACAGGTAGGTGAGCCCGTACTCTTTCTGCAAGCTCTTGAGCAGGTTGATAATCTGGGCGGCGACGCTGACATCGAGTGCGCTGACGGCTTCGTCGGCGACGATGAAGCGGGGACGCAGGGCGAGAGCGCGGGCGATTCCAATGCGCTGACGCTGGCCGCCGCTGAACTCGTGAGGATAGCGGCCCAGGACGCTGACGTCGAGGCCGACGGCACCCATCAGTTCGGCGGCGTGCTGCCGCAGGAGGGGCTTGCCGAGATCTTCGTGGATGGCCAGCGGCTCGGTGACGATCTCTTCGACGGTGAAGCGCGGATCGAGCGAGCCGAAGGGGTCCTGAAAGATGATCTGCATCTCGCGCCGGGTTTCACGCAGGGCGCGGGCTCCGAGGGAGGTAATCTCGGCGCCATCGAAGCGCACGACTCCGCGGGTAGGCTCGATGAGGCGCAACAACATGCGTCCGAGGGTGCTTTTGCCGCAGCCGGACTCGCCGACCAGTCCGAGAGTCTCCCCTTTTTCGATGGAGAGCGAGACATCATCGACGGCGCAGAGGGCGCTTGCGGCGGCGCGGGCGCCCGCCTCGCCGTTATCGTAAATTTTGGTGAGATGTTCGGCTTCCAACAACGCCATAGCAAGAAGCCTATCAGCTTTCCCACCTTTGCCAAAAGAGGGGGCGGGGGCAACCTGGTCCCCGACTGACCCACTCAAGCTAGTAGAGAGCTTGGGCTACCGGTCCAATTCCCACATTTGCCAAAGGAAGGAGATGTGGGCCACACGTACTCCGCGTAGTGTGGCTCGCGTGTTAAAATTTCCACAGCAAACCGCGACGAAAGAGAACCATTTGATCGAGCTTGCGCCATCAATTTTGTCGGCTGATTTTGCCCGCCTTGCCGAGCAGGTGCTGCCCGTGCTGGATGCGGGGGCGACCGTGCTGCATGTGGATGTGATGGATGGCCACTTCGTGCCCAATATCACGATTGGCCCTGGAGTGGTGGCGGCGCTGCGCCGGAATGTGCCGGACGATGTGCCGCTGGACGTTCACCTGATGATCGAGAATGCCGACTTCTACATTCCGGCTTTTGTGGATGCCGGGGCCAACTGGATCAGCGTGCACCAAGAGGCCTGCGTGCATCTGGACCGGGTGGTGGAGCATATTCGCTCGCGGGGTGCGCTGGCCGGAGTTGTGATCAACCCGGCGACGCCGGTGGCGACCCTGACAGACATTCTGGACGTTGTGGATCATGTGCTGGTCATGTCGGTGAATCCGGGTTTTGGCGGACAGAAGTTTATTCACCGGACGCTGGGGAAGATTCGCCATCTTGCGGAATTGCGTGCCCAGAGGCATCTTGGCTTCCGTATTGAGGTCGATGGCGGCATCGCACTTGATACCATAGGTGCGGTGGTGGAAGCTGGAGCCGAGATTCTGGTTGCCGGCAATGCCGTCTTTGGCCATGGCGATTCGGGCCATAACGTTCAACAACTTTTGCAGGCTGCCCGTTCGGCCGCCCTGCGGAAGGCTTAGCTACCGATTCAAAAGTTCTCCCGAGGTGTCTCCGGCATGTTCCGTCGCATTTTTATCGCCCTGCTGCTGGCCGCAAGCCTGCTGACCGGTGTGGCCTGCAGCAACAAGAAGGCCGCCAACCCGCTGGCTCAAATCAACTCCAAGCAGCCGGACAAGGTGCTCTTCGATCGCGCGGTGGCGGCATTGAAGGAGCACAAGTATGACGTGGCGCGCATGAGCCTGCAGACGCTGATCAACACCTATCCGGACTCGGAGTATGTGGCGCGCGCCAAACTGACGGTGGGTGAGGCCTGGTACCAGGAAGGCACCACGGCCGCGCTGGCGCAGGCAGAGACCGAGTTCCGCGATTTCATTACGTTCTTCCCCAACATGCCGGAGGCCGCCGAGGCACAGCTGAAGATTGCGGATATTCACTATCGGCAGATGGACAAGCCGGACCGCGATGCCACGCACGCCCGCAGGGCCGAAGAGGAGTACCGCCAGGTTCTGCTGCAGTATCCGGACAGCAAGCTGACGGACACCGCGCGCCGGCGTCTGCTGGAGGTGCAGGAGGTGCTGGCCGAGCGTGAGTTCCGCATCGCACACTTTTATTTCACCCAGCAGGCACTGCTGGCGTCGATTGCGCGGGCCAAGACGCTGACCGACACGTACCCGCTTTATAGCCGCTCCGATGAGGCACTGTACATGCTCGGGCAGGCCTATGAGCAGCAGGCAGAGCGCACCCGCGCCTCCAAGGTTACCGACGCGCAGAAGCAGCGGCTGACGAAGGATTATCTGGACAGTGCGGCCGCGGCTTACAGCAGAATCGTAACCCGCTATCCTGCGATGGCGCGGTATCCGGATGCGCGCGACCGCCTGGCGGCGCTCGGTCGTCCGGTGCCCACTCCGACGCCCGAAGCGATTGCTCTGAACAAGATGGAACTGGCGAGCCGTGTCCACAAAACGCGCTATGAGGAGTTCGTGACGAACATGGGCAAGCATCCGGACCTGAGCGCAGCCGCCAGGATCGGCGAGCCCACCCTGGTCGACCCGAAGGAGACGGATGCGCCGATGCTGGTGCGCGAGATCAATTCCGTTGTGCAGCCCGAAACCGAGGCCCAGTCGGGGAGCGGCAAGGTCTCATTGCAGCCGGTGAAAGATAGCGACAACTTCGCGCAAAATCAGCCTGCGCCGCGCTCGGCGGATCCGGCGGTGAATGCCAGTGACGTTCCCGCACCTGCGCCCTCCCAACTGAATGAGAGCGCGTCGAGTTCAACGGACGATGCGGCTGCGAATAGCTCGTCATCCACCGATACTGCCAAAGACGATCCAAAGAATGCGTCCTCGAGCCGTAAGGCGAAGAAGAAGCACCATTTCCACATTCCTATTCCGTTCTAATTCCATACGGAAGGATGGAATCCGGCCCGCCCGAGTTACTATTGGGCGGGCTTTCGCGTTCCCTTCTGTTTTAGAAAAAGCTTCTCTCCATTGACCTTGCTGCAGGAAGGGGTTAACGTGGCATTTAGTTCACCTCAGATTCTCTGTGCCAGGATCCGCTAAGTGCCCTTGAATATCCTGCTTGCCGATGACAGCGTGCCTGCCCAGAACATGGGCAAGAAGATTCTTATGGATGCCGGTTACGGCGTCGTGACGGTCAGCAACGGTCTTGAGGCGTTGCGGAAGATTGGCGACGCAGTACCGGACATGGCCATCCTGGACATTTTTATGCCCGGGTACACGGGGCTGGAGATCTGCAAACATCTGCGCGCCAGTGCGGCGACGGCCGCAGTTCCGGTGATCCTGACCGTTGGCAAGCTGGAGCCGTACCGTCCCGAGGATGGCGAACAAGTGCAGTCCAATGCGGTGATCGTGAAGCCGTTTGCCGCCAGTGAGCTGATTTCCGCGGTTCGCAGCTTGATCGGAAGCCCGGTTGCGGAATCGCAAACCGGTGCGGGACCCGAGGCGACGGCTCAGGCAAAGAGCCAGCCAGTGCCGGCTTCAAATTCGTTGACTACTGATCCCGCAACTCTGGAGCCGGACGCACCTGCATCTGTGGTTGACGGCGATGGGGATCTGTTCTACAGCGGCGAGTTCCTGCTCTCCGCCACTGAACGGGCTGATCGGGATGATGCGGCGATCCTGTCATTCGATCCGGACGCAAAACATACGCCATTCAGCGCCTCTGCCATCGAAAGTCTGTCCACCACATCCCCCGCAGCCGCGGAGAACGGCGCGTCTGAGTTTGGCAACTTTGATCTGGAGATCGAGCCATCCGCTTATTCCGCGCCTGAGGCGGTAATGCCGAGGGTCGAGGATCCGTCGCTTCCCTGCTCGTCCGGAGATGAGGTTGCAGTACACGAGGTCGCGGCAGGAGCTGCGCAGCCGCCATCCGCTCCGGAGCCGCTTGCCTCCGCTTCGCTGGCGGGATGTGAGCTGGAATCCTCTGGTCCGGATTCGACGGTGCTCGATCCGCTGGTGGAGCTGCCGGAAGCGTTTGGTTCATCGGGTGTGTCGTTATCCGGAGAGTCGTTATCCGGAGAGTCGGGGGCGAACATTCTTGATCGCGAGGCTGCGGAACAGGACTCCTCGGAATTCGGCTTGGCGGGTGCAGCCACCGAGGAGGATGAAGCGGAGAACGCAGTCCAGCTTTCGCCGGAGGAAGAAGCTCGAAGGGAGGCGTTTGAGGCGCTATTCAATTCGCCCGAGCCGCTGCCTCTGGATCACATTGCTGTGCCGCACTCCGAGGTGACTTTATCGGCGTTGGGCAGTAGCGCCGCTGCGCTCGTTGACGATGCAACGGATCTTGCGACCTCTTCGGCGATCCCATTTGCGACGCCTATCGAAGCGCATTACGAGGTCCATTCGGAACAACTGGGAGCCGATCCGAATCCGCTGGAGGAAGCGCCGTTGGCGAGTGAGCTGGAGGCTGGGAGCGCGTGGAAGCCGGAGGAAATGGTGGCGGCGACCGCGAACGGGATCGATGCTCCGCAATTTGAGCCTGAGACGAGCCAACAGATCGCCGAAGAACCCGCTGGCATCGCAACGGCATCGCCGGAAGAGGCCGCGACGACGGAGGCCGCTCCGATTGAAGTGCAGCAGGTTTGCACCGAAGCCGATCTGGAGACGCCTGCAGCCTATGAGCCGGTAATTTCTGCTGAACCGCTATCTGCTGTCGAGGTCCTGCAAGCGGTGCCGGTGCCGGAGCTGGCGAAGGAAGCATCGCAGGCTGGGTGTGAAGATGCGCCGCTTGAATCTGTGCCGTATGAAATCGGCACTGTGCCGAGCGAAGCTGTGCAGAGCGATGCACTGCAGCCCGGTGCGGAGGCGCCGGAGCCCGTGACGGAGATATTTGGCTACGCGGTGGATTCGCCTCTGGAGGATGCTGGCTGTCAGATTCGAGAGCCTCACTTTGAACAACCGATGGCGGATATGGGGCACCCGGCTGAGGTCGCGCCGCTGGTGTCCGCGGATGTAGCGGAGGAGCCTTTGGAGCCGACTCGGATCGAGTCCGAGCCCGAGCAGCAGCCGGAGGCTTCGATGACGGCGATCAGTTCATCGCCGGGAGTTTCGTCGCGGCTGAATGAAGCCGAACGAATTCATCGTGCGATCGAGCTGGTGTTTGACCGCTTCAAGCCATTGCTGGTGGCGGCAATTGTGCGGGAACTGGCGCGAAGCGATTAGAGCGAACGCGGCTGAAAAGAATGAGGGCACGGATGGCTTCCGTGCCCTTTCTTTTTTTGGTGACAGGAACGGGCTCAGGCAGGCTGGATTCTCATGCTCAGGTTGACGAAACGGGCCGAGTGGGTCAGCGCGCCGACGGAGATATAGTTCACCCCGGCTTCGGCATATTCGCGCACATTCTCCAGGGTGATTCCGCCGGAGGATTCGATCTTCATGACGCGGGTCTCCTGACGAATCCGGGCCACGGCTTCGCGGGTTTGGGCCACGTTCAGGTTATCCAGCAGGATAGCCTCTGCGCCGTACTTCAGAGCCTCTTCCAGCTCCTTCATGTCGCGAACTTCCACCTCGACGGTCTGCTCGCCCTTGCGATTTGCCAGGGCGCGCTCGACGGCGATGCGTACGCCTCCGGCAAGATCGATGTGGTTGTTCTTGACCAGAATTCCATCGGAGAGATCGAGACGATGATTGAAGCCGCCACCGCAGCGCACCGCATATTTTTCCAGCAGGCGCAGGCCGGGCACGGTCTTGCGAGTGTCGAGAATCTTAGCGCCGGTACCCTCTACGGCGTCAACGTATTTGCGGGTCATGGTGGCGATGCCGCTCAGATGCTGCAACAGATTCAGGATGAGGCGCTCGCAGTTGAGAAGCACGCGGCCATTGTGGCGGATGGAGGCGATGGCCTGGCCCTTACGCAGACAGACGCCATCGAAAATCTCCTGTGGAATGCTGACCTCGGGATAAGCCCGCGACTCGCCCTCAAGTTCGGCAAAGATTTCAAAGATGCGTTGTATGGATGCGACGCCCGCCAGCACGCAATCTTCTTTCGGCAGAATGGTTGCCATGGCTTTCTGTTGCGGATCGATCGTCGCCAGGGTTGTTGCGTCGCGGGTGGCCTGATCCTCGAGCAAAGCATTCGATAAGATGGCGGTGATCCGTCTGCTATTCCAATTCATCTGCGTTCCCTTTCCACTACTTTGCCACGCCCAACTCGGCGAGCCTTGCCTTGGATTTTTCGATCAGCGATTCCAATTCGACGCCGCGCGTCTTCAAACCTTCTACCACCTTTGCCGGAGCTTTGGCGAGGAAAGCTTGATTGCCAAGCTGGTTGCGGTTGCGTTGATATTCGGCTTCCAGCTTTTCAAGCTCCTTGGTGGAGCGCGCGGTTTCGGCGGCAACGTCGATCCTCTGCTCGTAGACGAGGCGCACCTCAAAGCGCGCAGTTGCGCGGGAGTTGGTGGCCTTGGCCAGCGATTCATCGACAAACGTGAATGTAGAGACGTTGGCCAGACGCTCCAGCGCGGAGGCGTTGGCTTCGATGATGGCGCGGATTTCGGCGTTGGCGAAGAGCTCAACCGGCAGCGCCTCTTTTTGCGGAACCTTCAATTCGGCGCGAATGTTGCGCACGGAAACGATGAGGTCCTGCAGAATCGACATGTCGCGCTCGGCGGCGGAGTCGAGTTGCGCCGCATCGGTTTCGGGATAGGCAGCCAGCGCGATTGACTTGAGCGGCGGCTTGCCGTCGTAGACCGCGTGCCAGATCTCCTCGGTGATGAAGGGCATGAACGGCGCGAGTAGGCGCAGCGCGCCCTCAAAGACTCGCACGAGGTTGTCAAAGGCGGCGCGGGTTTCGTCACGGTTGGGCGAGAGCAGGCGCGGCTTCACTAGTTCGACATACCAGTCGCAATACTCGTCCCAGAAAAAGTGATAGACGACGTGCGCGGCTTCGTGGAAGCGATACTCGCGGAGGGCGGCTGAGACTTCGCCGGTGACGCGATTGAAGCGAGAGAGAATCCAGCGGTCTTCGAGTGTGGCGGCAGCGAAGCCTTTTAGTCCGACGGAGTGCCGCGTGTCGCTTTCAGCGGCGAATTCGCTGAGCGACCAGACGTTATTCTCGGCGGCGCGATCCACGTTCATGAAGAGGAAGCGGGCGGCGTTCCAGATCTTATTGGCGAAGGCGCGGTAGCTGTCGGTGCGGCTCTCGCTGAAGGCGATGTCGGTTCCGGGCGCGGCCATGGCGGCCAGGGTAAAGCGCGCAGCGTCGGTGCCGAACTTCTCGATGACCTCGATGGGATCGACGACGTTGCCCTTGGTTTTGGACATCTTCTGCCGGTCGGCGTCGCGCACGAGGGCATGGATGTAAACCTCGCGGAAGGGCACGATGTCGCGCTTGTCGGACTTCTGCTCGTCCATCAGATGACAGCCCAGCATGATCATGCGGGCGACCCAGAAGAAGAGAATGTCAAAGCCGGTGACCAAGGTCGAGGTGGGATAGAAGGCGTCACAGTCGGGGGTCTTCGCGGGCCAGCCGAGCGCGGAGAACGGCAGCAGACCGGAGCTGAACCAGGTGTCCAGCACATCGGTGTCCTGCTCGATATTAGTGCTGCCGCAGTGTGCGCACTGGGTTGGATTGGTGCGCGCAACGGTGATCTGCTGGCAGTCCGCGCAGTGCCAAGCGGGAATGCGATGGCCCCACCAGAGCTGACGCGAGATGCACCAGTCATGAATGTTCTCCATCCACTGGAGGTAGATGGCCTTGTAGTTTTCCGGCGTGAAGCGGATGCGGCCGTCGTTGACCACGTCGCGCGCAACCTGTGCGAGCGATGGGCGGCCGTCGTTGGTCTGCTTGTTGACGGCGAGGAACCATTGCGTGGAGATGCGCGGCTCGACCACGGTTTTGCAGCGGTCGCACTTGCCGAGCGGAACCAGATAATCTTTGACGCTGACGAGCGCTCCGGCGGCTTCCAGAGCGACGACCACGGCTTCGCGCGCGGCGTAACGCTCCAGGCCCTTGTAGGGGCCGGCGTTTTCATTCATGTGCGCGGTCTCGTCCATGATGACGAGCTCTTCGAGGCCGTGGCGTTTGCCGGCCTCGAAGTCGTTGGGATCGTGGGCGGGCGTGACCTTGACGGCTCCGGTGCCGAACTCGGGCTGCGCAAGCTCGTCGAAGATGATGGGGATCTCGCGGTTGACGAGCGGCAGCATCACCTTGCGGCCGTGCAGGTGGGCGTAGCGCTCATCGCGCGGATTGACCGCGACGGCAGTGTCGCCGAGCATGGTCTCCGGGCGCGTGGTGGCGACGACGATGGATTCGCCGGGGAGGCCGACGACGGGGTAGCGGATCTCCCAGAGCTTGCCCTCGGTCTCGTCGTGGACGACTTCGAGGTCGCTGAGCGCGGTCATGCAGCGCGGACACCAGTTGACGATATAGGTGCCGCGATAGATGAGGCCCTCTTCCCAGAAGCGCACAAAGGCTTCGCGGACGGCGCGCGAGAGCTGCTCGTCCATGGTGAAGAATTCGCGCGACCAGTCGACGGAGTCGCCGAGGCGCTTCATCTGTTCGAGGATGTATCCGCCGTACTGCTCTTTCCACTGCCAGACGCGCTCGAGGAAGGCTTCGCGCCCGAGGTCCTGACGCTTGATGCCCTCGCTGGCCAACTGCCGCTCGACCATCATCTGGGTGGCGATGCCGGCGTGATCGGTTCCGGGGAGCCACATCGTGTCCTTGCCCAACATGCGCTGCCAGCGGGCGAGAATGTCCATCTCGGTGTGGTTGAGCATGTGTCCCATGTGCAGGCGGCCGGTGACGTTTGGCGGCGGCAGCAGAAGGGAGAAGACGTTGGAGCCGTCCTTGGGCGTGGCAATGTGGAAGAGATTCTCGCGGACCCAGTACTCGGCCCAGCGTTTTTCAATCTCAGCGGGATCGTAAGCCTTTGGCAGTTCGTGCGGCATGATACGGAAATTTCCTCAGCGATAAACTTCAATTTTATCAGAGCGGGTTGGGGAGGACTATGCGAGGGCGGGAGATGCGACTGCAAAAAAGGGGTGCGGACGAGATCGCAAAGACCCACATCTGCTGAATGCGGCAGATGTGGGGCACCGTCACTGTCGCGGGCGCTTCGTCATGAACAAACTCCATCGCTGAGTCGGAATGAACAATTCCCTAAGGTGCGCAGCTTCCCAGTTTGGCTGGTTCGTCATACACTGTTACGCGTCCGGTTTGCGACGTTTTCTGCGGAGGGATCTTTGCGGGGAGCGGAGCTGGCCACAAAACGGCCTGCGCGGGGGTGCCTGCGCACGGCCGAAAATCCCCACTGAAGGCGATCCTATGAATACGTTTGGCAGCCGTTCTTCTCTTCGAGTAGGCAGCAAGCAATACGACTTCTTCCGCATTTCTTCAATGGATCAACATGGCTTCAAAACGGCGCGGCTGCCATTTTCGCTGCGCATTCTTCTGGAAAACCTGCTGCGCCGCGAAGATGGCTCGACGGTGACGGCGGAGATGATCCGGGCAGTGGCCGGGTGGACTCCGCAGACCAAGAGCGAGCAAGAGATTTCCTTTATGCCGAGCCGGGTGCTGATGCAGGATTTCACCGGAGTTCCGGCGGTGGTGGATCTGGCGGCGATGCGCGACGCGATGGCGCGGCTGGGCGGCGATGCGAAGAAGATCAATCCGCTGCAACCGGCCGAGCTGGTGATCGACCACTCGGTACAGGTGGACGAATTCGGCACGCCGCAGGCGTTTGATCTGAACGCGGCGCTGGAGTTCCAGCGCAACCAGGAGCGCTATGCGTTTTTGAAGTGGGGACAGGGCGCGCTGAAGAATTTCGCAATTGTGCCGCCTGACACGGGGATCGTACACCAGATCAACTGCGAGTATCTGGCGCGGGTCGTGTTTGTGCTGGAGCAGGCGGGAAAGAATCCTGTGGCTTATCCGGACACGCTGGTGGGCACCGACTCGCACACCACGATGGTGAACGGGCTGGGCGTGCTGGGCTGGGGCGTTGGCGGAATCGAGGCCGAGGCGGCGATGCTGGGGCAGGCGGCTTCGATGCTGATTCCGCAGGTGGTTGGCGTGCGCTTTACCGGCAAGCTGCGTGAGGGCTCGACCGCAACCGACCTGGTGCTGACGGTTGTGGAGGCGCTGCGCAAGAAGGGTGTTGTGGGCAAGTTCGTAGAGTACTTTGGACCGAGCCTGGGAACGCTGACGGCAGCCGACCGCACAACGATTGCAAACATGGGGCCGGAGTACGGCGCCACCTGCGGCATCTTCCCGGTGGACGAGGAGACGCTGCGGTACTTGAGGCTGACCGGACGCAGCGACGAGCAGATTGCGCTGGTGGAGTCCTACTTCAAAGAGCAGGGGCTCTTCCACAGCGCAGACTCGCCCGAAGCCGAATACACCGATGTGCTGCACATCGACCTGGCGAAGATTGAGCCCTCGATTGCGGGGCCGAAGCGTCCGCAGGACCGGGTGGAGCTGTCGAAGGCGGCGACTTCGTTTGAGACAGCACTGCCTTCGCTGCTGAAGCCGGATACAAAGGTTGGCGTGAGGGCGACAGGACGCGCGGACCGGAACTCGAAGGACTATGCGACGGCGGTGCGTCACGGCAGCGTGGTGCTAGCGGCGATTACGAGCTGCACGAACACGTCGAATCCGTATGTACTGGTGGGCGCGGGGCTGGTGGCAAAGAAGGCGGTGGAAAAGGGACTGAAGCGTCCGGCGTGGGTGAAGACCTCGCTGGCACCGGGCTCGAAGGTGGTGACCGAGTATTTGAATGCCGCCGGCTTGCAGCCGTATCTGGACCAGCTTGGCTTCAACCTGGTTGGCTATGGCTGCACCACCTGCATTGGCAATTCGGGACCGCTGCCGCAGGAGGTAAGCGATGTTGTGAACTCGCAGGACCTGGTGGTGGCCAGCGTGCTTTCCGGGAACCGGAACTTCGAAGGCCGCATCAGCCCGGACGTGCGTGCGAATTACCTGATGTCGCCGCCACTGGTAGTGGCATTTGCACTGGCGGGCGAGTTGATCGACATGAATCATGACCCGATCGGCACGGGGTCGAACGGGCCGGTGTATCTGAAGGACATTTGGCCGACGCAGAAGGAAGTCGATGACGTCGTGGAGAAGGTGATCACCTCGTCGATGTTCCGCGACTCTTATGCGACGGTGCTGGATGGCGACGCGCGCTGGCAGGGGCTGAAGGTTCCGTCGGGCGACACGTATGTGTGGGACGCAGAAATCGACCTACATTCAGAATCCGCCTTACTTCGAGGGGATGACGCGGGAGCCGAAGCCGGTTGCGGCTATCAAGGGCGCACGGGTATTGGCGCACCTTGGCCACTCGGTGACCACCGACCACATCTCGCCGGCGGGCAACATCAAGAAAGACAGTCCGGCGGGCAAATACCTGATCGAACATGGAGTGCAGCCGGTGGACTTCAACTCCTATGGCTCGCGGCGCGGAAACCATGAGGTGATGATGCGCGGCACCTTTGCCAACACGCGCATCCGCAACAAGATGGTGCCGCACATCGAGGGCGGATTCACCAAGCTCGTTCCGAGCGGCAAGGAGCTGACGATCTACGACGCGGCGATGCAGTACCGCAGCGAAGGCGTGCCGGTGATTATCCTTGCGGGCAAGGAGTACGGTTCGGGCTCCTCACGCGACTGGGCGGCCAAGGGCCCGCTGCTTTTGGGCGTGCGCGCGGTGATCGCCGAGAGCTTCGAGCGTATCCATCGCTCGAACCTGGTGGGGATGGGCATTCTGCCGCTGCAGTTCCTGCCTGAGCAGACGGCCGAGAGCCTCGGGTTGAACGGAGAGGAGAGCTACGAGATCGTTGGTTTGGACTCGGTGCTCGCCAGCTTTGCTCCGGGAAAGATGGTGGAGGTGAAGGCTACGGCAGCGGATGGCTCGGTGAAGACGTTTAAGGCGACGCTGCGGATCGATACACCGCAGGAGGTGCAGTACTACAAGCACGGCGGGATCTTGCAGTATGTGATCCGGCAGTTGCTGAAGTAAACGGCGATAGTGAATGCGAAAGGCGCGGATTCGATTCCGCGCCTTTTTGCTGCGACAAAATTGTTGCGCTAGATTCCTACGGCTGTGTCGTCGTCCTCGCCGGAGCGGCGGCGTTCCATGCCGCGATAGGCGTCGTAGGGTCTGGGGGCGAGGCGGCGTTTGCGTAGCTCATATCCGGCCCAGAGGCCGAAGCCGATGGCTGCAACGATCCCGGCGATGCTGGTGATGGTGATGGCCGGGTGCTCGGTCATGGGGCGCGCCATGCGGCCTCCGGTGAGGACCATGCGGCCGGGGATGCCGAGCTCGCCGCGGAAGTTGACGACCGCGTCATAGCCTCCGCGCTCGATGGCTCGATAGGCGTTGAGAAAAGTCTTCATCGAAGGGGTGATGGCGTCCTCGCCGCCGTGGACCACGGCGTGTTGGACGCCGCGCTCCTTCTCGCGCTCCAGCAGCTCTTCCAATGCCGCGCCGAGGGAAGGGCCGTGGCTGGCCAGCGAGCGGTAGGCGATGCGTCCGCTCTTATCGATGACGAAGGATGCGTTGGGCAGCGCGCCATAGCGGCGATGAACCTCGCCGCCGAGTTCGTCGACGAGGATGGGGAAGTCGATCTGCTCCTGCTCACGCAGCAGCAGGGCGGCGCCGACCTTGTCCTCCATTGAGCGATGCGCGGGCAACTCGACTCCGGGATGCGCCTCGCGCACATAGACGAAGAGGAACTCGACCTCCGAGCGCGGGAACTCGCGGGCGAGCGAGCGCAGTCCGCCGATGGAAGCCGCAGTCTGCGGGCAGGTGGCCGAGCCGAAGGTGAGAACTACGTTGCGCGAGTTCTTGAATTCGGAGAGCTTGACCGACTCGCCGCCAAGCGAGTGGAGTTCGAATCCCGGAGCTTCATCGCCGGGCTCGGGGGCGCGTCCCCAGCGGTCAGAGCCTTTGCTTTGCAGCATCTCGCGGCGAAAGCGTTCGTAGTTGTAGCGAGTGAATCCAAACATGAGTCCTCCGATTCGGGGCGAGACCCCCGCACAGGATAATAAATGGTTTGCACGCGGGACGTGCGAATCACTGGCTTGGAGTGGGATGCGGTGCAGAAATGGGACGTTGACCGCGGGTGTGCGGCGGATTCGGGGAGCTATGAGCCCCGGCTCGCGTCGAGAGCCCGGATGCAGCGCACCTGGTGACCGGGGGCGATATCGACGAGTTCGGGCATGGCGGCCTCACAGGCGGGGATGCAGAGCGGGCAGCGCGGGGCGAACGAGCATCCTGCGGGCAGGCCGCCGGGCGAGGGGACGGCGCCTTCGATGGCGTGCAGCGGCTGGTTGCGATCGGTCTTGAGGGTGGGGATGGAGCCGAGCAGGCCTCGGGTGTAGGGATGGGCGGGGTGGTCGAAGAGTTGGCGCGCGGCTCCGCTCTCGACCACTCTTCCCGCATACATGACGGCGATGCGATCGCTGACGCGGCTGACGACGGCGAGGTCGTGCGAGACGAAGAGCATGGCAAGGCCGAGACGGCGGCGCAGGTCGGCGAGCAGCTCCAGAATCTGCGCACTGCACGGTGACGTCGAGCGCCGTGGTGGGCTCGTCGGCGATGAGCAGGGCCGGGCGGTTGACGATGGCCATGGCGATCATGACGCGCTGGCGCTGGCCGCCGGAGAGCTGATGCGGGTAGTCTCGCCAGCGGCGCTCGGGCGAGGGGATGGCGACCTCGCGGAGAGCCTCGATGGCGCGCTCGCGAGCTTCGGCGCGGGTGATGGGTTGGCCGTGGTGGGTCAGCACGGCCTCGGCGATTTGGTCGCCGACGCGCATGACGGGATTGAGGGCGGTCATGGGCTCCTGGAAGATCATGGCGATGCGCGCGCCGCGCAGCTTTTGCAATTCGGCGGGGCGGGCGGTGGTCAGCTCGCGGCCGTCGAAGAGTACAGAGCCGGAGAGCCGCGCCTGGGGCGGCAGCAGTCCCATGATGGCCAGGGCGGTGACGCTTTTACCGGAGCCGGATTCGCCGACCAGAGCGAGGGTCTGTCCCGCGTCGAGTGAGAGCGAGAGATCGCGCACAGCGGCGACGGGGCCCTTAGCAGAGGGGAACTCGACGGTGAGATTGCGCAGCTCTAGAAGCACGAAAGGTATTGAAACACAGATGGGGGTGGATTGGCTTCGATCGTGCTATTCCCACATTTGCCAACAGCGGCTTCGCTGCCGGGTACGCGCCGAAAGATGGCGCTCCGGCCGCGGGCGCTCGGCGGATGTGGGCCACCCTGTTACTTTGGGCGGCCCGTGATTACTACTTGGCCGGTGAGTTCGGTACTGCCTCGCCTTGCACGGCGCTGCGGGCGGGTTCGTTGACCAGTTTGCGAAGGAAGGCGGGGGGGATGGTGGCGAGGACTTCGGCGCGGTCGCCGTTCTGGGTGACCTTGATGGAGTCGAAGACGGCTTTCACGTCGGCATCGCCGGGACCGGATGCGGTGGTGGCCTGGATGCCGCGGAAGACGGCAAGAAATGCTGTCATCTGGTCGGTGAAGTTGCGCGCGGCTTGCTCGCTCTGGGTATAGAAGTCGGCGCGGGCGTGGATGGTGGTCAACATGCGCAGCGAGACCACAACCTCGCTGTCGCCGGGAAGCCCGATTTCGATGCCGCCGGGCAGCGTGAAGGAAGGCGCGGCGTGAGGCTTCGACATCCCCAGTGTTGAGCCGGGAATGCGCGCGATGGCCCAGAGCAAGCTGCCGAGCGGGACCTTGGGATAGTAGGTGCGGACGAGGCTGGGGCCTCCAAAGGGCAGCGCAACTTTCTTGAAGCGGTCGATAATGCCGTGGATGACATCGGAGTCTTCGACGTTGGAGACGGCTACGGTGTCGATGGCCAGCAGAGCCACGCGCAGGGTGCGGTCTTCGATGGGAATGGAGAAGACATCGACGTCGCGATAGCTTTCGACGGCGCGCGAGTGCTGCCGCAGATACGGCGCAAGCTTGGATTGGTCGTAGTGGCCGACGAGGAGTTCGGTGTATCGGGTTGCGCCGCGGGTTTTGCCGTGACCGCGATGCACCGCCATGGCGGCTTCGTCGAGATCGCGCTCAAAGTTGAAGCCGGTGTTCTTGACGAATTCGTCGTAGCCGGGCGCGAGTTTGGGCAAGGGCTGCTGATCGAAGGCGGTGAGGCTGCGCACAGTGCCGAAGTCCACGTAGATCACGGCATCGGCTTCGGGCAGCAGGCGCGCGGCTTCCGGGGCGGCGCGCTTACGCAGCAGAACCGCGGTGCCGATGGCGGCAAGGACGACGAGGACACAGAGCGAGACGATGAGGATGCGGCGACGGGTTCTCATATCAGTGGGCGTACCGGAAACGGATGGAGGAGGAATGGGTGCCGGAGTTGGCGGAAGCGGGCGGGATGAAGTTGCCGGCGCACACTGCTTGTCCGGTCTGGTAGCCACTAGAAAGCTTTTCAGGTAATATCATGCTTGGTGCCGAATCATAGCATCTGGCGGGGGTTGGAGTCTCTGCCGGCGGCACTGGTGATAGCAGCAGGCACCGGTATTGGGAATCAAGTTGCGAAGCGATTTTTGCGCGAGTTGCAATGCGAGTTGCGCAAGCCGATGTGGCATGCTATCTTCGCTTTGGAGTCCCGGACGCCGGTTCAGTTTCCGAAGCGCAGCAGGTGCGGTATGGCTGGAAGCGGCTTTGGTGGGCTGGCGTAGCTCAGCTGGTAGAGCATCTGATTTGTAATCAGAGGGTCGGGGGTTCAAATCCCTTCGCCAGCTCCAAGTTTTTGGTCTCATCGTGCCGGCGGAAGCACGGTCAGGCAAGATCCCAGTGCGGTCCTCTTTTTCCAGAGAAGCGCCTCCCAAAGGATCTACCGAAAAGCTGAACGCGCAAGGTTAGCTGCGTGCGGCGAAGCTCGGTTTGGCGATGCATTCGCGATGGGCTCAAGCGCCCGTTCGGGTCTTTGAAAGTTAGCGCGGAACGAAAGTGGAACCAAGCTAGCGCGGCGCCTATGCGCACTCCGGTGCCGCATCGACGAATTCACGCACAGGTGGGTGAGTGGTTAAAACCAACAGACTGTAAATCTGTCGGCCTTAGGTCTACGGAGGTTCGAATCCTCCCCTGTGCACCATTTTTTCTCCGGTTGGAGCGCGCCTTGTAAGGCGCAGGTTATGATGGAACGCATGGCAAGAACGAATCGGTTTTGGATTGCCATGGGCGGGTTTGTGTTGCTGGGTGTGCTGGAGTGGACTACGTTGAGTCCGGAGACGGTTCGCGTGGTCAATGGTCCCGATGGGACACCGCTGCTGGATATCAGTGTTCGCGGGATAGCGCTGGCGGTTCTGGCGTTGTTCGCGTTTCGAAGCTGGATTCATCATCGACGCGAGATACTGGAAGAGCGCAGCCGTTCCGAGCAAGAGTGAGTTGTAGCGGGCGGGAGTAACTCAGTGGTAGAGTCTCAGCCTTCCAAGCTGTTGGTCGCGGGTTCGATTCCCGTCTCCCGCTCCATGATTTTCGCAGGTCGTATATACTGCAAGTTGTAACGCTGATGTAGCTCAGTTGGTAGAGCACTCCCTTGGTAAGGGAGAGGTCATCGGTTCAATCCCGATCATCAGCTCCATTTTTTAGCAAGGCCGAATCAAAGGCGCGGCCCTCCCCTGCGGAGGGCTGTTGTGGGTTCGGCGAGCCATTCTGGGCAGGTCACGATGTGGCGATGCCCAGGGCGAAGGTGTTGGAGCGGTTGGCGGTTCGGAAAAGGCCAGCCAGTGGTATGCGGAATTGCCAAGTCCTGCAGCATGGGCCGGAATCCAAGGCACAATCGGGGCGGAAACCAGGCAGTTGCGCGAGTTTAACTTGACCGCCTCGAAGCGGTCGATTCGGGTCTGCGCGAGAAGAAGCGAAAATCCACCGTAACTACTAGGGCATAAAGCAATGGCGAAAGAGAAATTTGACCGCAGCAAGCCGCACGTGAACGTTGGAACGATTGGGCACATTGATCACGGCAAAACGACGTTGACGGCGGCGATCACGAAGGTGCTGGCAAAGCACAATCCGAACATCAAGTTCCGCTCGTTTGACTCGATTGACAATGCGCCGGAAGAGCGCGAGCGCGGCATTACGATTGCCACGGCGCACGTGGAGTATGAGACGGGCAACCGTCATTACGCTCACGTGGACTGCCCGGGGCACGCCGACTACATCAAGAACATGATCACCGGCGCGGCGCAGATGGACGGCGCGATTCTGGTGGTTGCGGCCACCGATGGCCCGATGCCGCAGACCAAAGAGCACGTGCTGCTGGCGCGCCAGGTTGGCGTCCCCTGCATCGTGGTCTTCCTGAACAAGTGCGATGCGGTGGAAGATCCCGAGCTGATCGATCTGGTGGAGATGGAAGTCCGCGAACTGCTGTCGAAGTACAAGTTCCCGGGCGACGATGTGCCGGTGATCCGTGGCTCAGCCTTGGGCGCGCTGAACGGCGAGCCGGAGTGGGAAGCCAAGATCGATGAGCTGATGGACGCGGTGGACAAGTACGTTCCGCTGCCGGCGCGTGCGATCGATCAGCCGTTCCTGATGCCAATTGAAGACATCTTCTCGATCTCGGGACGCGGCACGGTGGTTACGGGCCGTATCGAGCGCGGCAAGGTGAAGGTCGGCGAGGAAGTCGAGATTGTGGGCTTCCGCGACACCCGCAAGACGGTTGTGACCGGCGTGGAAATGTTCAAGAAGCAGCTCGACGAGGGCATGGCGGGCGACAACGCGGGTCTGCTGCTGCGCGGTATCGGCAAGGACGACGTGGAGCGCGGCATGGTGCTGGCCAAGACCGGTTCGATTACGCCGCACACCAAGATCAAGGGCGAGGTCTACATTCTGTCGAAGGAAGAGGGTGGACGTCACACTCCGTTCTTCAACGGCTACCGTCCGCAGTTCTACTTCCGCACCACGGACGTGACCGGAGTTGCAAAGCTTCCGGAAGGTGTGGAGATGGTGATGCCGGGCGACAACGTGACCCTGGAGATCGAACTGATCACCCCGGTGGCGATGGAAAAGGGCCTGCGCTTTGCGATCCGCGAAGGCGGCCGCACGGTGGGCGCCGGTACGATTACGGAAATTCTGTAAGGTTGAGCTTCGCAGCCGGGGCCGCAGCAATTTCTGTCGCTCCGGTTGCGGCGCTCAGGATGGGCTTCGGCGGGCGGTTTGGAAAGACGGCCTGCTGATATCCGGGCTCGGACCCGGACAAGGCTCGGCAGGGACTCTGCCGGGTAGACGAAAGGGATAACATAATGGCTCGCGAAATTGTTCAGCTTCAATGCACGGCATGCAAGAATAAGAATTACTCGACGACTAAGAACCGTAAGACCACGACCGAACGTCTCGAGTTCAGCAAGTTTTGCCGTAAGTGCCGCAAGCACACGGACCATCGCGAAGTGAAGTAGCGTTGGCTGCGGGCGAGCAGCCCGCGGCAAGGCTCCCTGGCGAAAGCCGGGGGCTTCGCGCAGAGATCCGGTGGCAACTCAGGGGCGTAGGCTCAACGGTAAACCGGCGGTCTCCAAAACCGTTTTTGGGGGTTCGAATCCCTCCGCCCCTGCCATGATTTGTATGATTTGGGTGATGGCGAAAGAATTCAGAAGTGAGCGGCTCAAAGGGCGCCCGCAGGGCTCTCCGGGAGCGGAAGCAGGATTGCAATGGCAAAGACAGCAGTGGTAAGCGCGCAGCCGGGTTTTGTGGAGCAGGTCAAGAGCTTGCCCGAGCGCATCCGCTCGTTCTATGGCGATGTTCGCAACGAAATGCGCAAGGTGACAACGCCGAACCGCAAGGAAGTGGAAGCGACGACGGTTGTGGTGATCATCACGGTTTTCATCTTCGGCGTCTACTTCTGGATCGTCGATGGCGTAATCGGACGTTCGCTGGATTGGGTTTTCAGATACTTCAGCACACACTAGCGAGGCCCCGCCGCACCGCCCAAGTGATAATGTGACAAAATGTCATATTGGCAGGAAAAGGCTGGCCGGGGCGTAGGGAGACTATGGAAGATATTCTAAAGAACGAGAGCAACGGACCGGAAGAGACGCCGAATTCCCCAGAGATCGGCGCACCCGCAACTCCGGCCACGCCGGAGTCGTCAGAGCCGGCAGGAAATCCGAGGATGAAGTGGTACATCATCCACGCCTACTCGGGCTTTGAGCGCAAGGTGAGGGAGTCGCTGGAATCACGCATTCGGGCGTTTGGACTGGAAGGTCGCATGGGCCGGGTTCTGATCCCCACCGAAACCGTGACCGAGATTCGCAACAACAAGAAGTACACGCGCGAGAGCATGTTCTATCCCGGATACGTTCTGGTCGAGATGGACATGGACGACGAAGTCTGGCACATGGTGAAGTCGACCCCGCGCGTGACCGGCTTTGTGGGTACGGGCCAGCAGCCTACCCCGCTCTCCGACGATGAGGTAAAGCAGATCGTTTATCGCGTCGCCGACAGCAAGGAAAAGCCGAAGCTCAAGATCAAGTACGAAAAGAACGAGACGGTCCGCATCACCGAAGGCCCGTTTGCAACGTTCACCGGCGTGGTGGACGAGGTCAACGAAGACCGCGAGACGCTGAAGGTCATGGTCACCATCTTTGGCCGCTCGACTCCGGTGGAGTTGGAATTCGGACAGGTGGAGAAGGTTCTCAGTTAACGAAGTATTTTCAGCATGCGCCACAGGTTGCGTCGTAAGTTACGTCGCGAATAACGCTGGGCCGAAAAATCCTAGACCCGGGTCGCGCAGGCAATAAGGAAGGTTTACCGCAATGGCAAAGAAAGTCACAGGATCGGTCAAGCTGCAGATTGTAGCGGCGAAGGCGACTCCCGCTCCCCCGGTTGGTCCCGCGCTCGGTCAGGCGCAGGTCAACATCATGGAATTCTGCAAGCAGTTCAACGCTCGCACCCAGAACAAGGAATTGGACGGGCTGATCATTCCGGTGGTCATCACCGTGTACAGCGACCGCACCTTTACCTTTATCACCAAGACTCCTCCGGTCGCGGTGCTGCTGAAGAAGATCGCGGGCATCGCCAAGGGATCGGGCACTCCGAACAAGGAGAAGGTTGGCAAGGTGACCGAAAAGCAGGTGCTGGAGATCGCCAAGCAGAAGATGCCGGATCTCAACGCCGCCTCGCTGGAAGCTGCGGTGAAGAGCGTGAAGGGCACGGCGCGCTCGATGGGTTTGGAAGTCACCGCATAAGAGTTTTGGGCGCTTGCGCCCGGATGCAGTATCCCGTGGATCGCACAGATCCCCGGTCGTAGATAACCACGGTTCAGGGCCCCGCCCGGCGTAGACGCCGGCCCGGGGGACTTCGAAGAACGCTGGGGCTTTTGAAATTTGAAGCCAGGGCGGGAGAGTCGGCAACCTCGGGACGGTGGGAGACAGGAGTAGGAATGGCACAGAAATCAGGAAAGAATATCGAGAAGGCGCGCGCGCAGGTAGAAGCGCGTGCGTACACCCTCGCCGACGCAGTCGGCCTATTGCAGAAGATCAAGTTCGCCAAGTTCGACGAGACGGTGGACGTGACGCTACGCCTCGGCGTAGACCCCAAACACGCGGATCAGATGGTTCGCGGCACGGTGGTTCTGCCGCATGGCCTGGGCAAGAAGAAGATCGTGCTGGTGCTGGCCTCCGGCGAAAAGCTGCGCGAGGCCGAGAGCGCCGGCGCCGATATCTTCGGCGGCGAAGAGCTGGTCGAAAAGATTCAGAAGGAAAGCTGGACCGATTATGATGCCGTGATCGCCACGCCGGACATGATGCGTTCGGTGGGACGCCTGGGCAAGGTTCTGGGTCCGCGCGGCCTGATGCCGAATCCGAAGACCGGCACGGTCACCCTGGATATCGCCAAGGCAGTGGCGGAAGTGAAGGCCGGTAAGGTCGAATTCCGCACCGACAAGACTGCCCTGGTTCACGTTCCGGTTGGCAAGATTTCGTTCACTGCCGACAAGTTGGTGGACAATGCGCAGACGGTGATCAGCAGCGTGATCAAGGCCAAGCCGGTTGCCGCCAAGGGCAAGTACATCAAGGGCTGCTACATCAGTTCCACCATGGGGCCCGGTGTCGCTCTGGACACGGTGGCCTTGGAAGCGGCTTTAAAGGTGAAGGCGTAAGCCTTTCAGCAGTGTGAGTGGCCGCGAGGCCGCCGGCGGGGACTCCCGCCCCAGACAAGATTGAGAAGGATGCGGCAATGGCAGTTACGAAGGCAAAAAAGATCGCGCAAGTAGAAACGCTCGCCGTCGAGTTGAAGGACGTGAGCAACGGGTTTATCGCCGAATACGGCAAGCTGACGGTGGCGCAGGACGACGTGCTTCGCAAGTCGATCCGCGAAGCGGGCGCCAAGTATCGCGTGGTGAAGAACACTCTCGCCCAGCGAGCGACGGTCGGCACGGCATTTGAGGATGTGGCCAAGGTTCTGAAGGGCCGCACCTCGATCGCCTATACCCAGGGTGATGTCGTCGCCCTGGCCAAGGCACTGACGAAGTACGCAAAGGACAATCCCGAGCTGAGCTTCAAGGCTGGCGTGGTCGAGGGCAAGGTCGTCGACATCAAGCAGCTTGAGGCACTGGCGAGCCTGCCGTCCAAGGACGAGCTGTACAGCAAACTGCTGTTCCTGCTCAATGCTCCTGCGACGCGGCTGGCGACGGCGTTGGCCGGGGTGGGACGCAAGGTCGCGGTGGTCATCGACCAGGGCGTCAAGGAAAACAAGTTCCAGGGCGGCGATCAGGCTTCGGCCTAGTTGATTTCGCCCTGCCCGGCTCGTCCGGGCGTTGGGAAGGTATTCAGGCGCTGGCGGGAATTCGTTCCGGCCCGCGCCACGCCGGGTGGCCGCCCGTTGTCGGCCCTCCGGTGAATTCACGGCTTGTGTTATCTGTTGTGCGAAACGGGTTGGGTCCGCTGCCTTGTCTGGGGCAGCGGCAGGAGAGCCCCAGGAATTGCGGGGCGCGGGTCGAAGCAACGCAGGGATTGCGTGGTGGCCGCCCGGGAACTCCAGAACCGCGTTTTCTGCCGGAGATAGCCGAAGCACAACGAAATTCGAACTTTAAATGGAGATAGGATCATGGCCGATTTAGCTGCTTTGAAAGAACAGATCGTTGGATTGTCGCTGCTGGAAGCTGCGCAGCTGGTGAAGGAACTGGAAGAAACCCTGGGCGTATCGGCCGCGGCCGCTGCTCCGGTGATGGTTGCCGGCGGCGCTGCTGCTGCTGCGGCTCCGGCGGCGGAAGCTCAGACCGAGTTTACGGTCATTCTGACCGCGGCGGGCGCCAATAAGATCAACGTGATCAAGGCCGTTCGCGAAGTCACCAGCCTGGGCTTGAAGGAAGCCAAGGACCTGGTCGATGGCGCACCGAAGCCGATCAAGGAAGCGGTCACCAAGGAAGAAGCCGAGACGATCAGGAAGAAGTTCGTCGATGCTGGCGCGACTGTCGAAGTAAAGTAGTTTTTGCGGCCCAGTATGCTCGTCGGCCACAATGCACATGGCCGTAAAGCATGCATGTAAATAGGTCGACAATGAGAGTGGCCGGGGTGGAGTTTCCATCCCGGCGCTTATTCTTGCTTCCGTAATATTAGGGGAGCTCTCGAGGTTCCCAAGCCGGTCTTTTCTGATGTACAATTAAAAGATATCGACTTTCGTCTGGAGCGTGCAGTGCTCCGGATGCTGAGTTCAGGATTTGGTGCGTTGGAGCGGGCGCACTAAAAAATGATGAAGCCTGGGAAGCGGAGCGGGCATCCACATCTCTGTGGACCGCAGAATTCCAAGGTGATGGGGTGCGGCTTCAAGCGGAAGAAGCAGCACAAGACGAACGGCGGCAGCCACTTACATCCTCCGGCTCCGGGGTGGAGTGAGCTGAAGAACAGGCTCTAAGAACTGGCGCGGGAAACTTACAATTTGTGTTCCGGTGGAATCCACTGGATGCCCCAGCACGTGGGGCAAACAGTGCAGACGTCGGCATCGGCGCCCGAGGGGAAGACTGTCCTTCGGGGTGTTTCTGTTTTATCCGTACCAGGTGTAGACATTTGTAGCGCATTAGCCGCGGCGGTAATTGCCGCAAAAGGTGGCGCCCCTCTGCAACCACCGTTCGTTCAGGATTCCGTAGCAATACGAAAGCAGTCCAGTACTGTCTGACAAGGTCTTTGCTGTCCGGTTCGCGGCTGGATGGCGATACGTTTGTGGGAGTTGCCGTGCATTATCCGGTATCTCCGGTGCGGTAAAACAGCCGCACGTAATGCCTCCCGGCGAGCGCGGCGCCGGGCCCGCAAAGATGCGGGTGTGGCTACCCCTGAGGAGTTCCAATGGCAGAGAAGAAAATCGCCAACCGTAAACGACTCGATTTTTCCAAGATCCCGGCGACCATCAAGATACCTAACCTGATCGAAGTTCAGAAGCGCAGCTATGAACGCTTCCTGCAGATGGATAAACTGCCCAGCGAGCGCGACGACGCGGGGCTGCAGGCGGTTTTTCAGTCGGTTTTTCCGATCACCGACTTCCGCAACGTTTCCCAGCTCGAATTCGTTGACTTTTCCATCGGCAACTGGGAGTGCAAGTGCGGCCATTTGAAAGGGCTGAACCACCTGCGCACCACCTGCCGCAACTGCGGATCGACGGTTGTCACCGACCCGTTCCATCCCGGCGAAGTGCTTTGCACCAAGTGCGGCACGTACAACGCCAATACCCCGGATTTCTGCTCCAAGTGCGGCGATCCGGTGGCCATGCAGTTGAAGTATGACGTGCCGGAGTGCGAAGAGCGCGGCATGACATTCAGCGCGCCGCTGAAGGTCACCATGCGCCTGACCATCTTCGACAAGGACGTTGAGACCAACAATAAGACGATTCGCGACATCAAGGAGCAGGAAGTCTTCTTCGGCGACATCCCGCTGATGACCGAGAACGGCACGTTCATCATCAACGGCACCGAGCGCGTCATCGTCTCACAATTGCACCGCTCGCCGGGCGTGTTTTTTGAGACGGCCAACAACCGCACGTATTACCTCGGCAAGATCATTCCTTACCGCGGCTCGTGGGTTGAGTTCGAGTACGACCAGAAGAACATTCTGTACGTCCGCATCGACCGCAAGCGCAAGTTCCTGGGAACGATCTTCCTGCGCGCCCTCGGCCTTCGCACGGACGAGGAAATCCTCCGCACCTTCTACACCGTCGATCGTGTTGCGATCAAGGACAAGAAGCTGTTCTGGACGGTTGGGGATGCGGAGCGCCCGACGAACCTGCTCGGAATGAAGTTGACGCACGGCGTCAAAAATAAGGCCGGTGAAGAGATTGCCCACTCCGGACGCAAGGTGACCGGCAGCATTCTCAAGAACCTGCACGCCAATCAGATCAGTGAAGTCGAAATTGACCTTGGCGATCTGGAAGGCGCGTACACGGCTGCCGACGTAGTGGACACCAACACCGGAGAAGTACTGCTGGAAGCCAACAACGAGCTGACGGCCGACAAACTGGCGAAGATGATCGACGCCGGTGTCGCCGAAGTTCACCTGTTCTTCCCCGAGCGCGACGACGTGGGCACGGTCATCAGCGGCACGCTGCGCCGCGATTCTGTGAAGACTCCGCAGGAAGCGCTGATTGAAATCTACCGCAAGCTGCGTCCCGGCGATCCGCCAACCCTGGACACGGCGACTGCGCTCTTCCACGGCATGTTCTTCGATGCCCGGAAGTACGATTTCTCCGCCGTAGGGCGCTTGAAGTTCAACATCAAGCTGTTTGACAACGAAGACGCGACCGATCGCAAGATTCGCACACTGGAGCCGGACGATTTTTACGCCACCATCCGCTACCTGCTCAAGCTGCGCAAGAACATCGGTTCGGTGGACGACATCGATCACCTCGGCAACCGCCGCGTCCGCGCGGTCGGCGAGTTGATGGAGAACCAGTTCCGCATCGGCCTGGTTCGCATGGAGCGCGCCATCAAGGAAAAGATGAGCGTGTACCAGGAGATGTCTACGGCGATGCCGCATGACCTGGTTAACGCCAAGCCGGTGATGGCCGCCATCCGCGAGTTCTTCGGCTCATCGCAGCTCTCGCAGTTCATGGATCAGACCAATCCGCTGTCGGAGATCACGCACAAGCGCCGTCTGTCGGCTCTTGGACCGGGTGGTTTGTCGCGTGAACGCGCGGGCTTTGAAGTGCGCGACGTTCACCCTACTCACTACGGCCGCATCTGCCCGATTGAGACCCCT
Source organism: uncultured Acidobacteriota bacterium (assembly GCA_963738165.1). Taxonomy (GTDB): domain Bacteria; phylum Acidobacteriota; class Terriglobia; order Terriglobales; family Acidobacteriaceae; genus TOLSYN. Next base: position 107,285 of record CAVTVE010000010.1, on the reverse strand, counting down.
GAAGGTCCGAACATCGGCCTGATCTCGTCGCTGAGCTGCTATGCGCGGATCAACGACTACGGCTTCATCGAGTCGCCCTACCGTCGCGTCAAGGATGGCCGCGTGATCGATCACGTGACCGTACTCAACGCCGGTGACAGCGGCTATAAGGTCGGCGATCATCTTGAGAAGGACGAACTGCTCAAGATAAACGCCGAGCTGGTGACAAAAAAGAAGAAGCCTATCGACCACGAGCCGTTCTCCTTCTACCTTTCGGCATGGGAGGAAGACAAGTGGGTGATCGCGCAGGCCAACGCCGAGCTCGATGAGCGCGGTAACATCGTCACCGAACTGGTGAATGCGCGCAAGGCAGGTAACTTCGTTCTGGTCAGCCGCACCGAGGTGGACTACATCGACGTCAGCCCGAAGCAACTGGTTTCTGTGGCCGCGTCGCTGGTTCCCTTCCTTGAGCACGATGACGCCAACCGCGCACTGATGGGCGCCAACATGCAACGTCAGTCGGTTCCTCTGCTTCGTGCCCAGGCTCCGATTGTGGGCACCGGCATGGAGGGTGTTACCGCGCGCGACTCCGGCGCGGTGATTCTGGCCCGCCGCTCCGGCATGATCGATTCGGTGGACTCCGAGCGCATCATCGTGCGCGTGGAAGGCGAACATCATCCGATGCAGCTTTCGCGCGAGGTGGGCAGCGACATCTATCAGCTCACCAAGTTCAAGCGCTCCAACCAGAACACCTGTATCAATCAGCGCCCGATCGTGAAGAAGGGCGACCGCGTGTTCAAGGGTCAGGTGATCGCCGACGGTCCTTGCACCGACAATGGCGAGCTGGCGCTGGGACGCAACGTGCTGGTGGCCTTCATGCCCTGGCGCGGTTACAACTTTGAGGACGCAATCCTGGTCTCGGAAAAGATGGTGAAGGACGATTACTACACCTCCGTCCACATCGAAGAGTTCGAGATTGAGGCGCGTGACACCAAGCTGGGGCCGGAAGAAGTCACCCGCGACATCCCCAACGTCAGTGAGAGCGCATTGCGCGATCTGGACGAGAGCGGCGTGATCCGTATCGGTGCAGGCGTCAAGGCAGGCGACATTCTGGTCGGCAAGGTAACGCCCAAGGGCGAGACCCAGCTTACGCCGGAAGAAAAGCTGCTGCGTGCCATCTTCGGCGAAAAGGCCGGCGATGTTCGCGACGCTTCCCTGACCTGTCCTCCGGGTATCGAGGGCACGGTTGTTGACGTCAAGATCTTCTCCCGCAAGGGACAGGAAAAGGACGAGCGCGCCAAGATGATCGAATCGATGCAGGTGGCCCGTCTGGAAAAGAACCTTTCGGATGAGATCCGGATTCTGACTGACGAGCGGCTGAAGCGTCTGGATGGACTGTTGGGTGGCAAGGTGGTGCAGGCGGATTTGCACGACGAGCGCACCAACAAGCGCCTTCTGACCAAGGACGTGGTTCTCGACCGCGAGACGATCGAGCGCATCTCGACCCGCAACCTGAAGCGCATCAAGCTGAATGACAAGGACCCCAGGGTCAACGAGCAGATCGATGAAATCGAAGAGATGACCTCGCGCCAGATTGATGTTCTGCGCAAGATCATCCGCGAAAAGATCGAGAAGCTGCAAAAGGGCGACGAGTTGCCGCCGGGCGTAATCAAGCTGGTCAAGGTCTACGTCGCCATGAAGCGCAAGCTTTCTGTGGGCGACAAGATGGCCGGACGCCACGGCAACAAGGGTGTCATCGCGCGCATTCTGCCGGAAGAGGACATGCCGTACCTCGAAGACGGAACTCCGATGGAGATCGTGCTCAACCCGCTCGGCGTGCCTTCCCGTATGAACGTCGGACAGATCCTGGAGACACACCTGGGATGGGCCGGCGCGGAGATCGGCAAGAAGCTCACCGAGATTCTGGCCGAGTACGGCGATGGCGCGGAGCAGGCTCGCAAGGCGATTCGCGAGCTCTTCACCGACATGCCGTTCGTGCCCGACTTCGACGGGATCGACGACGAGAAGCTGATCAAGATCGCACACGACATGGAAGAACGCTGCTACTTCGCTTCGCCGGTGTTCGACGGATCGAAGGAGACTGAGATCAAGGCGCTGCTGGAGCGTGCCGGTCTGCCGACCTCGGGCAAGACGTTCCTCTACGACGGCATGACCGGAGATCGCTTCGAGCAGCCGGTGACCGTCGGTTACATCTACATGCTCAAGCTCTCGCACCTGGTCGATGACAAGATTCACGCGCGCTCCATTGGACCGTACTCGCTGATTACCCAGCAACCGCTGGGCGGCAAGGCGCAGTTCGGTGGGCAGCGCTTCGGCGAAATGGAAGTGTGGGCGCTGGAAGCCTATGGCGCGGCCTACATTCTTCAGGAGTTGCTGACTGCCAAGTCCGACGACGTTTACGGCCGCACCAAGATTTATGAGGCCATCGTCAAGGGCGAAGCAGCCATTGAGCCGGGCGTGCCAGAGTCGTTCAACGTGCTGATCCGCGAATTGCAGGCGCTGTGCCTTGATGTGGAGTTGGTCAAGGTGAAGCCGCGCGTTCCGGTCGAGCAGCCCGTTCCGGCTGTGGCCGACTAGCGATATAGACGGCGGGCGCTGATCGTCAGTCAGCGTCCGCCGCCCCTTCGCTCTCATAAGTGGAACCTGCAAGCTGCGCTTCCGGCAGCAGGCAGGAAGAAATCACGGTTCTCACACAGTTGGCTCTGACGGCCAACGGCTGGGAACCGACGACCGGAAGCCGAAGGCGGCCGCGCAAGGCCGCAAGTCCTGGACGCTGAATCGAAGCTCCAGGTGAGGAGGCAATTTGTACCGCTCGAGCCCATTCGATCTCGGAAACAACATTGCGGATTTCGACGCCATCAAGATCCAGCTTGCTTCGCCGGAGAAGATTCGCAGTTGGTCGCACGGCGAAGTAACCAAGCCGGAGACGATTAACTACCGAACCTTCAAACCGGAGCGCGATGGTCTGTTCTGCGCCCGTATTTTTGGCCCGGTCACCGACTGGGAGTGCCTCTGCGGCAAGTACAAGCGCATGAAGCACCGCGGCGTCATCTGCGACAAGTGCGGCGTGGAAGTTACGCTCAGCAAGGTGCGCCGCGAACGCCTCGGCCACATCGAGCTGGCTTCCCCCTGCTCGCACGTGTGGTTCTTCAAAGGACTGCCCAGCCGCATCGGGCACATCCTGGATATCTCTCTGCGCGACCTGGAATCCGTGCTCTACTTTGAGGCCTACGTAGTCGTCGAACCGGGCGAAGCGGCGGTCAAAGAGCGCGAGATCATCAAGGACGAAGTCAAGTTCCGCGAACTCGATCTGCAGTTCCGCGCCACCGGCTTCAAGGCCATGATGGGCGCGGAGGCGATCAAGGAACTGCTCAAGCGCGTGGACGTGGAGACCGCCTCGGTGGAGCTTCGCGAGAAGATGCGCACCGAGACCTCTCTGCAGAAGCGCCTGAAGTACGCCAAGCGCCTTAAGGTGGTCGAGGCCTTCCGCAAGAGCGGCAACAAGCCGCAGTGGATGATCCTCGACGTGATCCCGGTGATTCCGCCGGAGCTGCGCCCGCTGGTTCCACTCGACGGCGGCCGCTTTGCGACCTCGGATCTGAATGATCTGTATCGCCGAGTGATCAACCGCAACAACCGCCTGAAGAAGCTGATGGACCTGCACGCGCCTGAGGTTATCGTGCGCAATGAGAAGCGCATGTTGCAGGAGGCGGTGGACGCGCTGTTCGATAACGGCCGCCGTGGCCGCGTGCTGCGCGGCGCCAACAACCGTCCGCTCAAGTCGCTCAGCGATACCCTAAAGGGCAAGCAGGGCCGCTTCCGTCAGAACCTGCTCGGCAAGCGCGTCGACTACTCTGGCCGTTCGGTCATCGTGGTCGGCCCGGACCTCAAGCTGCACCAGTGCGGCTTGCCCAAGAAGATGGCGCTCGAGCTCTTCAAGCCGTTCATCTATCACCGCCTGGAACAGACCGGCCATTGCAGCACCATCAAGCAGGCCAAGGAGATGGTGGAGCAGCAGGAGCCGATCGTTTGGGACATCCTGGAAGAGGTCATCAAGGACCATCCGGTGATGTTGAACCGCGCTCCAACCCTTCACCGCCTCGGCATTCAGGCGTTTGAGCCGGTGCTGGTGGAAGGCAAGGCGATCAAGATTCACCCGCTGGTCTGCACCGCCTTCAACGCTGACTTCGACGGCGACCAGATGGCAGTACACATTCCGCTTTCGCCAGAGGCGCAGGTGGAAGCCAGCGTTCTGATGCTGGCCTCGCACAACATTCTGTCGCCCGCCTCGGGACAGCCGATCACGGTTCCGACGCAGGACATGGTGCTCGGCATCTACTACCTGACCAAGGCCAAGGTGGACGCCAAGGGCGAAGGCCGCGCCTTTGCCAACATTGAAGAAGTGCTGCTGGCGCGTGAGGCCGGCGAGGTCGAGACCCTGACCCCGATCCGCCTGCGGTACAGCGGCGAAGTCGTCGATCTGACCACCGCCTACGACGATCAGGAGATCATCCACACCGAGCCGGTGCAGCTCAACCGCCAGTTCATCAACACGACGGTGGGACGCGCCATTCTCAATGATCGTCTGCGTGTGGCCGCACCCGAGATGCCCTTCATCAACGGATTGCTCAAGAAAAAGGGCATCAGCCAGTTGGTCAACTTCTGTTACCTGAAGTTCGGTCTGGAGACCACCGTCCGCATGTTGGACGAGGTCAAGAGCCTGGGCTTCCAGTCGGCGACCCGCTCCGGCTTGTCGATCGGCATCGATGACATGGTCATCCCTGCCTCGAAGAAGACCACGGTGGGCGATGCGCAGAACCAGGTGATCGCCGTGCAGCGGCAGTATCTGGACGGCGCCATCACCCAGGGCGAGCGCTACAACAAGGTTGTCGAAATCTGGTCCGGCATTACGGAAAAGGTGGCCGACGAGATGTTCGGTGACATGCAGAAGCGCGACAAGGCCGGCGTAATCAATCCGATTTACGTCATGGCCGACTCGGGCGCTCGCGGTTCCAAACAGCAGATCCGCCAGCTCTCCGGCATGCGCGGTCTCATGGCCAAGCCTTCCGGCGAAATTATCGAGACCCCGATCACGGCCAACTTCCGCGAAGGCCTGACCGTGCTGCAGTACTTCATCTCCACCCACGGCGCGCGTAAGGGCCTGGCCGATACGGCATTGAAGACCGCCGACTCGGGCTACCTGACCCGCCGACTGGTGGACGTCTCGCAGGACGTGATCATAAGCGAGTACGACTGCGGCACTGCCGACGGCATCTACGTGGGCTCCATCGTGGAAGCCGGCGACGTGATCGAAGCTCTGCGCGACCGCATCGTGGGCCGCGTCTCGCTTGAGAAGATCAAGGACTACGAAGGCAATGTCATCGTCGAGATCAACCAGGAGATCACCGAGGATCTCGCCGTGGGCATTCAGGCGGCGGGTATCGAGCGGGTCAAGATCCGTTCCGTGCTCACCTGCGAATCCAAGCGCGGCGTCTGCGTCAAGTGCTACGGACGCAACCTTGCCTCGGGCCGTCTGGTCGAGTTGGGCGAAGCGGTGGGCGTTATCGCCGCGCAGTCCATCGGCGAACCGGGAACCCAGCTCACCATGCGTACCTTCCACGTCGGCGGTACTGCATCGCGAGTGTCGGAACAGTCGCGCCAGGAGGCCAAGAACACCGGTACCGTGCGCTTCATCAACCTGCAGACCGTGAAGAGCAAGGATGGCAGCTTGGTGGTGATGAACCGCAACGGCTCCATTGTGGTGCTGGGCGACAAGGGCCGTGAAAAGGAGCGCTACGCCGTGGTTTACGGTGCGCGCCTCAAGGTGGCCGAAGGCGATACGGTCAAGCTCGGGCAGACCCTGCTCGAATGGGACCCCTATACCTTCTCCATCATCACCGAAATCGGCGGCTCGGTTGCTTTCAAGGATTTGATCGAGGGCACCACGCTGCAGGAAGAGGTGGATGAAGTCACCGGCCTGTCGCGCCACGTGGTCGTCGATTCCCCGGATGAAAAGCGCCAGCCGGCGTTGGTCATCAAGGGAGCCAAGGGCAACAAGCGTTACCTGATGCCCTCGCGCGCTCACCTCATGGTGCAAGATGGCGACGAGGTCTCGCCGGGCGATGTGCTGGCGAAGATCCCGCGTGAAACCACCAAGACCAAGGACATCACCGGCGGTCTGCCGCGCGTGGTGGAATTGTTCGAGGCCCGCAAGCCGCGCGAAACCGCCATCATCAGCGAAATCGATGGTGTGGTGAAGTTCGGCGAAGTTGCCAAGGGCCAGCGCAAGATCTATGTGGTCGCCGATGACGGCACCGAAAAGGAATACTCGGTTCCCCGCGGCATCCACATCAACATGCAGGAAGGCGAGCGCATCCGGGCTGGCGAACAGCTTATGGATGGCCCGCTCAACCCGCATGACATTCTTGCCGTGCTTGGCGAAAAGGAGCTGCAGGCTTACCTGGTCAATGAGATTCAGGAAGTCTACCGTCTCCAGGGCGTGGCCATCAGCGACAAGCACATTGAAGTGATCGTGCGCCAGATGCTGCGCTGGGTGAAGGTCGAAGACGTGGGAGACACGAACTTCCTGCTCGAACAGCAGATCGATAAGTTCCGCTTCCGCGAGGAGAACGAGCGCGTGATTGCCCTGGGCGGCAAGCCCTGCACCGGGCGAGCCCTGCTGCTGGGCATCACTAAGGCATCGCTCTCCACCGACAGCTTCATCTCGGCGGCGTCCTTCCAGGAGACCACCCGCGTGCTCACCGAGGCAGCCATCACCGGCTCCATCGACGGCCTGCGCGGCCTCAAGGAAAACGTCATCGTCGGCCGCCTGATCCCCGCCGGAACCGGCATGGAGTACTACCGCAACGTGCAACTGGCTCCGGAGCTGGAAGCCGCAGCCGAAAACGTCCAGGAAGAGATCCGCAAGGAGCAGGAGGAGTTCGAACGCAACCTCGAACTCATGCGGACCGAGGGCGAGAACGAAGCGGAAGAGCTCACGGCCGAAGGCTAAACCGTACGAAGCTAGAAAACATCGGGCCGCATCTTCGGATGCGGCCCTTTTGTTGCACTTCGGCTTGCGCAGATGGCTCTCATCGACACGTACCGTCATCCGTAAACTGGCCGCTGGCCGCCATCGCTCCCAGAGATCTTCCGCAGGCGATTATGCTCTGATTCAATGTGTCGTTCGTCAGCGCGTCGGCATTGATGTAAGTCGCCGCTGCCCGTTTCGCCAGGTAACCGTCGCTCATTTGCTTCATTTTCTGAAACTCGTTCGTGATCAACGCCGCCGCCTTCTGATCCGCATCTGTGGTTGCCGCCACCTGCGCGAGCCGCAGATTCCTGGTCGCCGCTGTTTCATACGGACCCATCACCTGCGGGGTCACCGGATACTGATTCTCGATTGCAGTCGTCAACGCGGTATGCCATTCGCGAATCGTGCTCATCTCCTCAATTCCCGCGCGCAGAAAATCCCTTGAAAATTCAACTTTCTCCTCTGCGGTCGCCGGCGGGTTTCCTGTGAGCGTCAACGTCATCTGAGTCCCATGGAAGCTCAGAGATCCACTCACCAGCTGCGTCAATGCTTCGACTTCTACATAATTCTTTCCATTGATCTGCGTCACCGGAACGCTGTTCGGATAACCACTCACTGCCAGCCTCAGAATCTTTACCTGCGAGATCGCAAGTACGGATACTATGATCGTCAACGCCACGATCCACGATAGATTTCGCATGTTCTCTCTCCGCTTTGCTTACGAGGTTAATGCGGCGGCAATTGTTGCCACGTAGAATATAAACTTCCTCTGAGGTTCGTTCAGGAAGATTTTCGAGCGCATCCCGAAGCGGGAATTACTGCGACTCGCTCCCGCCAAAACAGCGCTCCCTGCGACGATTCACCTCACGGCAGCAGAAACCAACTGCGCATCCCGCTTCGCCATGCCTAAGCTGCTGCCCGTCAAGTACAATCACTATGGCCAGCTGTGGCCCGGAGAATCCAGGCACTGCGCCTTCTATGTTGCGCTTTGTGAAGCAGGTAAAGATCGCGTTTCTGAGAATGCTGGAGCATGACCAGTTTGCCGTGGCCAAGGCCGCGGCCTACTCCGCTATTTTCACCCTGTTTCCTGCCGTTCTTCTCATCTCATCGATTCTCACCGCCTCGCACAGCACGCTTGGATTTGTCCGCGAAATCTCTTATGCGATCGGCAGAATCATGCCCACGGGCACGCGCGCTTCGGTGCTCACATTTTTTGAGGGGCGCAAGCCCGCACCGCTGCGCATGATCATCACCACATCGGTGATTACGCTGTGGACCGGCTCGGGCGTCATGATCTCCTGGATGGAAGGCTTTCGCAGGGCCTACGAGCTGCCGAAGACCTGGAATCTCCTCAACGAGCGGCTGGTCTCGTTCCTGCTGGTCTTGATGGCAGGGATTCCTATGACGTTTGCCAGCTTTCTGCTGGCCTTCGGCTCTCAGATTGAGAATTGGCTGGCCTTCCACTCCGCTCACGAGCTTGATCTCTACATTCTTGCCATGGGAATGCTGGTGCGCTGGATGATCGCGCTGCTGACCACGATTTCGGTCATTGCGCTGATCTACCATCATGGGCTGCCACGAACCCAGCCCTGGCACCGGGTCGTGCCCGGCTCGGTGATGGCCACCGGCCTGTGGTTTGCCTCCACCACGATCTTCGGCTGGTACCTGCGCCATTACGCGGACTATACCGTCATCTACGGCTCGGTGGGTACCGCCATTGCAGTGCTCATCTGGCTCTACCTGGTCTCGCTGCTGATCCTGTTCGGGGCGGAGTTTAATGCTGTGCGGTATCCGCGCTATCTGTTTGGAACCTTCTCCAAGCTCAAGCGTGACGCAGCCGGGGATCGGAGGTCAGAATGAGCGGGTCGCTGAAGGCGTTGCTCGCCGAGGAGAATCGGCTGGAGCCGGCGGCGCGACGGCGCGCCAAGATCGTCTGCACCCTCGGCCCGTCGTCAAGCAGCGAGGAGCGGATTCGCGAGCTGCTGTTGCTCGGGATGGATGTGGCCCGCCTCAATTTTTCACACGGCAGCCATGACGAGCACCTGCAGCGGATTCGCGCGCTGCGCAAGGTGGCCGCGCAGTTGCAGCGCACGGTCTGCATCCTGCAGGATCTGCAAGGCCCCAAGATCCGCACCGGCCCGCTGCGCAATCACACCCCGGTGAAGCTGATTCCCGGCGCCCGCGTTACTATCACGAATAAACCTATTGAAGGCACCGCCGAGCGCCTGGGCACAACCTTTAAGTCGCTGGCTCGCGAGGTCGAGCCCGGCTCGCGAATCCTTCTCTCCGACGGCCGCATCTCGCTCAAAGTTCTCCAGGTGAAGGGCGATGACGTGGTCTGTGAGGTGGTCGATGGAGGATTGCTGGGCGAGCATCAGGGGATCAATCTGCCGGGCGCCGTCCTCAGCCTGCCTTCACTCACCAGCAAGGACAAGAAAGACCTCGCCTTCGGGCTCTCGGTGGGCGTCGATGCGGTGGCGATCTCGTTCGTGCGCGCTGCCGCCGATATCCGCGCAGTCAAAAAGATCATCGCCGCCGCCGGCCGTGATACTCCGGTCATCGCCAAGCTTGAAAAGCCGCAGGCTATCGAGAACCTCGAAGAGATTCTGCAGATTGCCGACGGCGTCATGGTGGCACGCGGCGATCTCGGCGTGGAAGTTGCGCCCGAAAAGGTTCCCATCATGCAGAAGCGCATCATCCGCCGCGCCCTGCACTGGCGCAAGCCGGTCATCACCGCCACCCAGATGCTGGAGTCGATGATCCAGAATCCGCGACCCACTCGCGCCGAGGCCAGTGATGTGGCCAACGCGATTTACGACGGCACCGACGCGGTGATGCTCTCGGGCGAGACCGCCAGCGGATTGTACCCCCGCGAGGCGGTCAGCATGATGGCGCGCATTGTGGTGGAGGCCGAGGCCGACATCCGGAAGATGGCCAGTCCGCGCCGCCGCGAAATTCTGCAGTTGACGATCCCCGAGGCAATCTGCGAAAGTGTGGCGCACGTAGCAGAGGAGTTAAACGTGCGCGGGATTGCCGTCTTCACCACATCCGGCAACACTGCCGGCCTGATTTCGAAGTACCGGCCCCGCGCCGAGGTCTACGCCTTCTCGCACGTGCCTGAGGTTTGCAACCGGCTCAATCTTTATTGGGGAGTGCGGCCCGTTGCAACCAAGGCGCTGCACAGCGTGGAGGCCATGGTGCAGGCCGCCGAAAGCGAGTTGCGGCGCGCCAAGGTGGCCGGCGTGGACGACGTTGTGGCCATCGTGGCAGGAACTCGAATGGTGACCGCGGGCTCCACGAATTTTATTCGCCTGCATCGAATCGGCCTGCTGCACAAGGCAAGCGGCAGGCCTGCAAAGAAGGCAGAAATCTAACCCAGAGGACTTCGAGCGATGAAAGATTCAATCCGTTCCATGGCGATCCTGAAACCGAACCCCGGTCAAGAGTTGGAGGCGTTTGAATTTCTGCGCGAGTTTTACAGCATGATGTACACCAAGCAGTACTCGCGCGACATCCTCTTTCGCGACTTGAAGAATCCGGCGACCTTCATACACATTCGCATCTGGCTCTCGAATGAAGCCCGCGAGTCGGCGGTCAACGATCCCGATGTTCATCGCTACTGGAAGATGTTTCCCGAGTTTGCGACGATCACCACCACGTACGAAGAACTCGAGCCGATCTTCTCCACCCGCGAAGGCATCATCGAGGACATTCTGGATACCGGAGTTTAGGCCGGGGCGTAAGGGCTGCGCCCGCGGGGCGGCAGCGAAGCGTTATCCGGCCGGTCAGTTCGCGTACCGCGCCATCGCATCGCGCAAAGATAAAAGCACCGGGATCTCCGGTGCTTATACATGTCTTTGCAAGCGGATTCTCCTGCCTCAGTTCACCCAGCCTGAGTCGTCGTCCTTCTTGTCCACCGAGGGGCCGTGGTAATTTCCGTGCTCGTCGAAGTACTCCTTGCGATTGCTGTTGCGCATGTAAACCTCGAACTTCTTCGCCGCCTGCCGCCGCTTCCATTTGTAATAGCGATTGCGAAGGCCGAAAACACCTTCGGATGCAGCGATCTCCAGTCCGTAGCGCGGAACGAAGCGCAGATAAATCCAGCCAAAGAGCGCGCCGCCCAGGTGAGCGAATTCGGCGACGCCATTTGCCCCGCCAAAGGCGCTCACGAAGGCGATGAAGATCCAGATCGCCACAATGTAGCGGGCTTTGATCGCTATCGGAAACGGGAAGAGGTAGACTTGCCGGTCGCCATTCAATATTCCGAAGGCGATCAGCAGTCCGTAGACTCCGCCGGATGCGCCGATGGTGGCCGTGTGCCAGATGCTCCCCATGATGGCAAAGAGCGGGATCGGGACAGAGTGGTAGGCGAGAATTCCCAGCCCGCCTACAAGTATCGTGGTCAGCGCCGCGCCCACCACGCACCAGAAGTAGAACTCGTAGAAGCGCCGGGTGCCGAAGTCCATCTCGAACTGCGCACCAAACATCCATAGTCCGAGCATGTTGAACAGCAGGTGCATCACCGAGTGCGGATCGTGGAAGAACGCGTAGGTGACCAACTGCCAGAGCTGCCCATGCAGCACCGCCTCCGGGCGCAGATAAAAGTAGTTATCTGCCCAGACGGCCAGCCCCGGCACGGTCAGCCTTGAGAGCAACATCACCAGGTACACCGCCACGTTGGCGATGATCAGTGCCTTCACCGCGCGGGTAAACGGTGGGAATCCGAGCGTCGATACAGGTCCACCCCGTGCCATAGTTCTCCTCTGCTCACTGCCCGGCGTGACGCCGTGAAACTGAGCGATGACGGTCCGCGTAAGCGCGAACTGCGTATCTAACATTATCCTTCGAGCAAGGCACTCTGTGATCCGGAAATCAGCGCTTGCGGTATCGCCTCTTGCGGAGGTGATGTCGCGCCCAGAGCTGCTCTTCCCCTACGGCCTGACCGCCAAGAGCAAAATTCAACAAGCTTCAACATTCGATGCCGTTGTTCTACCCGGGGACGCCGATGCCGGTCTGCGAAATTCTACTCCGTAACCGGAGCCGGAGGAACCTCCAGCCCTGGGTGCCGCACGGCCGCAATCCCATCCCTAGGAAATAATGCTCCCTACTCTCAACTTGAGCATCCAATCTTTTCGCGCCGTACACTTCTGTGAAGAACAGGACTTGACGATGCGGGGTAGAGAATCTAAATATAAATGCGCGGGGCATTGCGCTTCCAAGCAACTCCGGTCCAAGACACAAAATGGAGGAAGTTATGGTTCTGTGCCCAGAGTGCGAGAGCGATCTGGATGTTGACGAAAGCGAACTCGATGAAGGCGAAATCCTGTCGTGTACCGAATGCGGCACTGATTTTGAGGTGGTCGGTCTCGAGCCTCTGGAACTGACCAAGGTCAGCGATGAGATTGAAGACGACGAAGAGGACTCCAAGGATCGCGACGAGGAAGCCGATTACTAGACGGCGCGGGCTCGGGCTCCAGCGGCGTCATTGCTGGGGCTGTCCTTTGTTTCACCCGTTTGGCGCAAGTGTTGCTGCTGCGGCCTCGCCATGTGCCATCCGGGAGAATCGTCCCAACCTGACGTACGCCAAAGATAAGTCTCTGCCAGATTAGCGTGGAGAACGACGAGCGCGTCGTTGGGTCTCCCCGGCCCGGGTTGCTGCCCTACAGAGGCAACCGGCTGATTGGCGGCATCTTCTTCGGTGCTGGCAGCCGGTTGCGCAGCGACAATGCCTCCGTATTTCTCGGATCCATCTGCAAGGCGTTCGCAATCACCCGGTCTGCTTGCGGATACTGGCCCGCGTTCAGAAGTATCTCGCCGGAGGAAACCAGGCAGTGCAACTTCAAGCCGGTGTTCGTGGTGACCTTTGCCGCCATTTGGTATTGATCGAGGGCTTCCTTCAACTGATATCGGCTGTAGAAGATTTCTGCCAGGTTGACATGGCAAAAGTCGTACTGTTGAAACGCCTCGCAGGAATTTGTGAAGCGCTGGATTGCGCTGTCGACTTGACCTCGAAGGAGCAATTCCTCGGCCAGAAATTCTTCGATGTACGGACTGGGTTTTGGCGCCATCTCGCTGGCTCGCGTGAATAACTGAACGCCATCCTGCCAATACCGCAGGACCTGTGAGGCAGTCCATGCATATCCGACGAGCATGACGGCAGCCAGCAGGCATGCCAATGGCGCGGCCTTGGGGAATCTGCCGACGATTGCGCCCAGTCCCCAGGCGATCATGATGAAAAGGCCGATGCAGGGGAAGTACGCATAGCGGTCGGCCATCGCCTGACAGCCGACCTGAATAATTCCGATCACCGGTATCAGCGTCACAAGAAACAGAGCCCAGCCCGCCAGAAGATAACGCGCCCGGTAGCGAATGCGCAGTACGACCGCAGTGATCAGGGCCAGAATTGCCAACGCAGCCATCACGCGAACCGGCGAGAGAGACCGGCCCGGGTGCGGATAAAGAACCGCAAGGCTGGAGGGCCAGAGCATCTTTTCAATGTAGGTTGCGTAGGAAACCACGGCGTTGCCCAGACGATATTGCAGAGGCAGGTGGCCAGGCAACTGGAACAGCGCCGAGTTTGGACGCTGTGCTGCCATCGTGATGAGCGAAGCCACCGCACTTAGAACGAATAGTGGGATCTTCTCAAGAACCAGCGCCTTTCGTGTGTGCAGAAACGGGCGCTCCGGATACCGTTCCAGGGGCCAGTAATCCAGTATCAGCAGAATCAGAGGGATGCTGACAGCCATCGGCTTGCAGAGCAATGCCATTTCGAAAGCGCCCAAGACGGCAAGATAGCGTTTCGCATTCGGAGTGCGGACATACCAGCCGTAGGCGAGCAGGGTGAGAAACGAGAAGAAAGTGCAGAGGAGACTCTTGCGTTCCGCCACCCAGGCAACGGTCTCCACATTCAGCGGATGAATGGCAAAAAGCGTGGCAACCAAGAGGCTGCGCCATGTCGAACCAGACAGTTTGTATAGCAAATAGAAGAGCAAAACAGCATTGGCCGCATGAAGTGAAACGTTCACCAAGTGGTGGGCTCCTGCGTCGAGTCCAAACAACTGGCAATCCAGCATGTGGGAGACCCAGGTGAGCGGGTGCCAGTTTCCCTCTGCAAATTTTGAGAAGGCCCAGATTACGTTGGCGAGGCTTAGGCCGGTATTGACGTGAGGGTTCCCGGTGACGTATGCGCGGTCATCGTAGAGCAAGAATTTGTGATGCTGGACGGGAGCGTAAACAGCGAGGGTGGCCAGAACGATCGCAGCGTATAGCAGAAGGGGCTTCTGGCGGAGTTCCTCTGCGATTTGGCCGATACGAGGCAACGCCATCGCAAAACCTCCATGAATTGATTCCGATTAGCTGACGCATACAGGAAAGGCTCCCCTTACATGACCACTACGGAAACTTTGGACCTTGATGCTCTGAGCTGGAATTTTCTGAATTGTACCGCTGTTAGCCGATCTGGAACGTAAAGCTTCCTTCTGCGGCGGAAAACTTAACAATTTGCAGCCTTCTCGTCATCGTACAAACCAATCTGCCCTGTAAGCTAATCTACCGGAGGGAGCCTGGAGCAGAGTTCCCAAAAAATGAAGGCGCCAACGTTGCCGTTGGCGCCTTCATAAAGCATGCACATCTGTGTATTTCTACATAGGTATCAGGGAACTCTCGAACCCTTAGACCAAATCGCTTACTCGTTCGAACCGCGCTTCCAGTCCAGCAGTTCGCCGATCGTCGAGGTGCCCGGCGAAGATTGTGGATGCTTGTAGGCTTCCACGTCGGCGCGAGTTGCTTCCTCGCCCACGGCGCGAATGCTCAATCCCACCTTCTTCTCCTCCGCGTTCATCTTGATGATCTTGAACTCGAACTCCTGGCCCGGCTCCATCATGATCTGCTGGCTGTTGGCGTCCAATGCTTCCGAGTTGTGGCAGAGGCCTTCGACCCCGTCCGCCAGCTCGACAAAGGCGCCGAAGCTCGCAAGACGAAGAACCTTGCCCTTCAGCACATCATTGACGCGATGCTGTTCGAAGAAGCTCTCCCAGACGTCGGGCTGCAGCTGCTTGACGCCGAGCGAAAGGCGACGGTTGTCCGGCTCGATGGCCAGAACCACGGCCTTCACCTTGTCACCCTTCTTCAGAACCTCGGAAGGATGCTTGACGCGCTTGGTCCAGCTCAGGTTACTGACGTGAACCAAACCGTCGATGCCATCTTCGATCTCGATGAAGGCGCCAAAGTCGGTCAGGTTGCGAACCTTGCCTTCTACGGTCGAACCCACCGGGAACTTCTCGTGCAAGCTCTCCCACGGATTCAGGTCAAGCTGCTTGAGGCCGAGCGAAATGCGGCGCTCCTGCGGATTCACGTTGAGCACCACGGCTTCCACCTGGTCGCCCACGTTCACCAGCTTGGAGGGGTGCTTCATGCGCTTGGACCAGGTCATTTCGCTGACGTGGACCAGGCCTTCGATGCCCTGCTCCAGTTCAATGAACGCGCCGTAGTCGGTCACGCTGATCACGCGGCCATGCACGCGCGCACCGATGGGGTAGCGCTCGCTGGCGTCCAGCCATGGGTCGGGCGTCAACTGCTTGAAGCCGAGCGAAACCCGCTGCTTGTCGCGATCGAATTTCAGAACTTTTACCTGGATCTGGTCGCCGACGTTGACCAGGTCGCGGGGATGAGTCAAACGGCCCCAGCTCATATCGGTAATATGCAGCAGGCCGTCGATGCCGCCCAGGTCCACGAACGCGCCGTAATCGGTCAGGTTCTTCACCGTGCCGGTCAGCACCGCGCCCTCTTCCAGGTGCGTCAGCGTGACGTCGCGCTTGGCGGTCACCTCTTCGTCGAGGATCTGCTTGCGGCTGACCACGATGTTGCCGCGCTTCTTGTTCACCTTGATTACGCGGACTTCCAAATCCTGGCCCTTCAGGGCGTCAAGATTGCGTACCGGGCGAACGTCCACCTGGGAGCCAGGCAGGAACGCGCGAGCGCCGAGAATGTCCACTGTCAGGCCGCCCTTAATGCGGTCGATGACGCGAGCTTTGACGGAAGCTTTGTCGTTATGAGCTTTTTCGATCTCGTCCCACGCGTGCAGGCGCTGGGCTTTCTGGAAGGAGAGATTTACGTAGCCTTCTTCCGTGTGCCCCTTTTCGACCATTACGTCGATTGCGTCGCCGGGTTGGAACTTTAAGTTACCGTCGTGGTCCTTGGCTTCCTCCAGGGGCACTACGCCCTCGGACTTCAGCCCGATGTCCACCACCAGGTAGTTGCTGTTGATGCTAACGACCGTGCCCTTAAGGACGCGGTCTTCGTTAGCGGCGAGTTCGGCTTGCTCTTGCTCGAACGACTCGAGTGCTGTTGCGAAATCTTCCGTCATGGTTTCGTTTTGTGGGTTGCGGGAGGCGCCCTCGGCAGGCTTCTCCAGCAAGGTTTTTGAGATTGGGCGGTGTTGCTCGGCTGGCTGGGTGTTGTCCGTTGGCAAACCGGTGTCCTGAGGCTGCTCGTCAGCTATAGAAGAGTCGTCGCGGATATCGTCGAAGGCCATTAATTTACGTTTACCCCGGCTTGCGTGAGCAAGGCCGCGGCTTCTGAAAATATAATTACGGACTGCTGGGCATTCTTATTTGGAATGGAACCTGCTTGCACAGGCTTTGAGCAACCAGCGGCCGGACCTCCCTGCTGAAGATGCCCGGACAGGGAGACTGTTCTGACTATAGCAATCGCCAAGAATGGAGTCAAACCCCCCAGCCCTCACAATTATGAAGAAATGATCAACATTTCCTAAGCGCGAACAGCTTCGCCCTGCCCGGCTCACCTGCGCTCACCATATTTTTGGGGTTCTCGATGCAGCTCGCTTCCGTTCGGCTCAGCGCTCTCAATTTTTGGAGGTGGAAATGTGCGCTAGTTGTTATCGGATAACCGGAGCGCCGTCCGTTGGCGAGTGCGCAACTTTGGCGGTGGAAAACTTCTCCCACTTTGTTACTCTCCCCTGTATGGACCACATCTTCACACCCTGGCGCTACGCCTACATCACCACGACTGACCGTGCTCCGTCCTGCATCTTCTGCGACCGCGCCCCCGCGCCCCATTCCAATCTGGACGCGGATGAGCGCAATCTCGTCCTCTACCGCGGCCAGCACTGCTTCATCATTGTCAACACTTTCCCCTACACCTCCGGCCACGTGATGATCGTTCCCTACCAGCATGTCGATCGGCTGGATATTCTGCTCCCCGAGGCTGCAAGCGAGATGATGGCGCTCGCCCAGCGTATGGAAACCATTCTCCGTGAGCTCTATTCTCCCGACGGTATCAACATGGGAATGAACATCGGCAAGGCCGCCGGAGCGGGTGTGGCCGGTCACATTCACATGCACGTTCTGCCACGCTGGGTCGCCGACGCCAACTTCATGAGCGTCATCGCCGAAACACGCGTTCTGCCCGAGACCCTTGAGGAGACCGCCCGCCGCATCCGGGCGGCGCTGAAAAAATAAGCTAGGTTCTCTTGACGCCGATCCACGAGACGATCGCGTCGCCGACAATTAACTTGCCATCGTGGTCCTTCAACGGAACTTGCGGCAGCGCGCGCGTAGGTGCTCCAGCCGTGTTCTGGCCGCCCTTCATTGGATCAAAAAGGCCGGTGTGACAGGGGCAGACAAACTGCTTGGTAGGCGCATCCCAGCCCGAGACCAGACAGCCCTGATGGGTGCACAAGGCCGAGTAGGCAATCACGCCTTCCACCGTATCCCCCCTGATGTCGTCCGGAATTTTCTCCGGCGCAACCCGGTACACGAGAACGGTAGACTTCTCGCTCTCGCGAACCGCCCCATTTTCGTCCTTCGCTTGCACTGTGATCGGAGGCGCGTCCACCACGATGTCTGCCACCATGACTTCCTTCCCTTTATTGGGGCCATCGGTGTAGACAAACGTGTCATGTCTCTCCGGTGCTCCCGGCGGCTGCGGTTGATCGCCCCGCCCCCCCGCGGCAAATACATTCAGACTTCCCCCGGCCGATACCAGTGCTGCCGTTCCTACCAACGCGCATCCCTTCAGTAGATCCCGTCTACCTTTACAGAACTTTAACGACATGTTTCCCAAACCCCTCTATCTACTTGTTTATTGCTGGTGTATATAGCGTATTCGACCAGCGTCATTCGGTGCAAATAAAAACAAATATTCAACCTTGGAAATAACAACTTAGGCGGTTTCCATAGAGTTAAGGTATTTCCATGAGCGCGCGGCGAACGTAAAGGCGGGGGGATCGTCTCAGCTCAGTCCGCCGATTCTAAAGGCACGTACAGCAGCTTGGTACCGCCTCGCTTCTTTGTTCGGGGTATGGGAATGCGGCGGCAGGAAAGATATTTTCCCGTGGAGACCTCGCCGAATCGAATGCTCGTTCGTTGCAGAAGTTCTTCGACGGATTCCGCGCTGTACTCCTCGGCCGCCCGCAGCACTACCAGGGCCGCAGCCACTGCATCCTCTTCCGCATTGTGTTGCCCCGAGCCTTGCCGGAAGCTGATTCCAAACTCGCGCGCCAATGCGTTCAGAGTGTGTCGTGGAAGCTCGGGCCAGCACTTCCGTGATAGTGCGCAACTGCACAGAAACTGCATCCTCTGGCACCACACGTCGTAATGCGCCAGGGTTGCCCGTAGCACGCCGAGCGCCGGGATAAACCGGCATGTTGTAGGGGGTGCAAGTCCCCTACAGGAAAGGAGACAGCGACTCCATCCTGGCCTCGAGTCTTGCAGTCGGCATCGTGAGGTGTCGGTTGAAGCGTAGACAGAGGGACCAGTGGGCCCGGCTATTGAGCTTCGTAAAACGGGTTGATCAGGATGCCGACTGCATGGTGTGTAGTGGGAAGGCAATACGGCAGCCGCGTTACACGCGAGTGGCTGTTCGGTCCTGCGTAGTCGAAGAACCCGGGCACGCTGACAAAACAACATGCACGAGAACCGGGAGATCTCCAGCGCGCCTTCATCATCAGACGAAGGCCGGTCCGCGAAGGCCATAAACCACAATGCGGACATGCACGTGCTGGAGAAGTCGGACTGTGCCGTACTACCTGTGAACCGGCCGAACAAGGAGGGGCAACCTTCTGCGGAGGTTGGGGAGGGAAGGGCACAGCCGAAGGAGAACATCGATCAGTCGCACATGCCCCCGACACAGAGCGGGAAACGCGTGTCCCAGGGACTGGACGGTGTGCGAAAAGCAGCAAAGGAAAGAAAGCAGGAGCGGTTCACTTCTTTGCTCCACCATCTGAATGTTGATTTACTCCGCGACAGCTTCTACGCGCTGCAGCGTAAGGCTTCGCCGGGCGTAGACGGCGTGACGTGGCAGGAGTATGAAACCGGGCTGGAAGATCGGTTGATCGATCTCCATAGCCGGGTTCACCGTGGAACGTACCGGGCGCAACCTTCAAGGCGAGTCTATATACCGAAGGCCGACGGGCGGCAACGCCCGCTGGGCATCGCGGCTGTGGAAGACAAAATCGTGCAACAGGCCGCGGTGACGATCCTCAACCAGATATACGAGGTTGACTTCAAGGGCTTCTCTTACGGGTTCCGTCCGGGCCGCAGCCCACATCAGGCGCTGGACGCGCTGACGGTGGGCATCCAACGGAAGAAGGTCAACTGGATACTCGATGCGGACGTTCTAGGCTTTTTCGACAACCTAAGTCACGAATGGGCCTTAAAGTTCATCGAGCATCGGGTGGCCGATCGGAGGATACTTCGCCTGATCCGGAAATGGTTGAAGGCGGGAGTATCGGAAGACGGCCAGTGGTCGGAGACGAATCAAGGTACGCCGCAGGGAGCAGTGGCTTCACCACTGATCGCGAACGTGTACCTGCATTACCTCTTCGATCTGTGGGCTGATGTCTGGCGCAGGAAAGTGGCAAAGGGGGATGTCATTATCACCCGATATGCTGATGATCTGGTGCTGGGTTTTCAGCGCCGAACGGATGCCGAACGCTTCCTTGGAGAGTTCAAGGAACGGCTGGCAAAGTTCGGCTTGGAATTACATCCGGACAAGACGCGACTGATCGAGTTCGGGCGGTTCGCCGCTCGCGACCGGAAACAACGAGGCGAGGGAAAACCTGAAACCTTCACGTTCTTGGGCTTCACTCATTACTGTGGGCGGCGCCACAAGACCGAGACCTTCACCGTCTGGCGGATCACTGCGAAGAAGCGAATGGTTGCGAAACTCAAAGCCATAAAGGTTGAGCTTCAACGCCGAATGCATGATCGCGTGGTCGAAGTCGGTGCATGGCTTCGGAAGGTCGTATGGGGTTATTACCAATACCACGCAGTTCCCGGCAACATCGACCAGTTGACCACCTTCAAGCATCGCCTTCATCGACTATGGCGGAACGTTCTGGTTCGTCGCAGTCAAACCGCGAGAAAGAAGTGGGCAAAATATACGCCAGTCTTCGACAGATGGATACCAACGCCCCGCATCCTGCATCCCTATCCCGAGGCTCGCTTCTACGCCACTCATCCTTCGGAAGAGCCGTGTGCGTAAACGCGCCTGCACGGATCTGCGCAGGGGGCGATCAGTGATGGTCGTCCCTACTGCGACCATGTCAAAGGCGGCGTTGTGAGCCACCAGCGTGCGGTCGCCAATCTCGCGCTCAATTTCCGGCCACAGCGCATCAAAGCCCGGTGAGCCGGCGACCATCTCCGGCGTGATGCCATGAACCTCGGTGTAGAGCGGTCTGAAGTACAGCGAAGGAGGCCGGATCAGCCACTCCCTCCGGCGCACGATCTCGCCATCCTCTACCACGGCGATGCCTAGCGAACATGCGCTTGTCCGGGCTCCGCTCGCCGTCTCGAAATCAATTGCCGCGAATCTCATCTTGTGCGCCTCACGCGAGCATCTTCAACAACTCCGCCTCGCTGATCACTTTCACCCCCAGCGAGTGCGCCTTGTCCAGCTTCGATCCGGCATCGTCGCCGGCCACCACGTAGCTGGTCTTCTTGCTTACCGACCCGCTCACCTTGCCTCCTGCGTCTTCGATCATTTGTTTGGCATCGTCGCGTGAGTACGTTGGCAGTGTTCCGGTCAAGACGAACGTCAGTCCGGCCAATGCGGTGCCGCGCACCTTTCGCTCGCCGGTGAAGGTCAGCCCAGCCTCGCGCAAGCGCTCAATCAGCTTCAGGTTTTTCTGCTCGGCAAAAAACTCGCGAATACTTCTGGCGATGCGCGGACCGACCTCGTTCACCTCTTCCAGTTCTTCCTCGCTCGCCTGCATCAGTGCGTCCATCGAGCCGAAGTGTTCGGCCAGAAACTCCGCCGTGCGCTCGCCCACCATGCGGATTCCCAGCCCGAAGATCACCCGCGCCAATCCCAGCTTTTTCGAGGCCTCAATCTCGCGCAGCACATTCTCCGCGCTCTTTTTGCCCATGCGCTCCAGTTGCAGCAGACCATCTTCCTTGAGCGAATACAAATCCGCGATGTTGTGTACCAACCCCTTGCTGAGCAGTTGATCCACCAGCGCCTCGCCCAGGCCCTCGATGTTCATCACCCTGCGCGAGGCAAAGTGCAGCAGCGACTCTCGCAGCTTTGCCGGACAGTTCACGTTCACGCAGAAGTGGTTCACCTCGCCCTCGGCGCGCACCACGTGTCCGCCGCACTCCGGGCAAACGTCCGGCATGTGGAACTCGCGCGTGTCGTGCGGTCGGCGGTGCCCGCCCTCGTCTACTACCCGCGTCACCTTCGGAATCACGTCGCCGCCGCGCTCCACCATCACCCAGTCGCCGATGCGCACGCCTAGGCGCTCCACCTCGTCCCGGTTGTGCAGTGTCGCGCGTGAAACCGTAGTGCCGCCGATGAAGACCGGCTTGAGCATCGCCACCGGAGTCAGCTTGCCGGTGCGCCCCACGTTCACCAGAATGTCTTCGATCTGCGTCACCGCCGCGCGCGCGGCAAACTTGTAGGCAATCGCCCATCGCGGAGCCTTGCCGGTGAATCCCAGCCTCGGCCACAGCGCGGTGGAGTTCACCTTTACCACGACGCCGTCGATCTCATAGGGCAGGGTGTCGCGAGCGGACTCCGTCTCGCTCACAAAATCCCATATCTCATCAAACGTGCGTGCGACCCGGCAATTGGGATTCACCTTGAAGCCCGCTGTGCTCAAGGATTCCAGGGCCTCCCACTGCGTCGTACGCGCCATGCGCCCATTCGTCAGAAGAAAGTAGGAATAAAAATCGAGCTTGCGTTGCGCCGTGATCTGGGGCTCCAGCACGCGTACCGCGCCCGCCGCCGCGTTGCGAGGATTGGCGAATGGCGCGAGTCCTGCCTGCTCACGCTGCTCATTCATCGCCAGAAACGACTTTGTCGGCATCAAGACTTCGCCGCGCACTTCAAACGGAGCGGCCAGCCCCGCTCTCCGCAACTGCCCGGTCGTCACCGTCAGCGGAATCGAGCGGATCGTACGCAGGTTGGCCGTCACATCTTCGCCGACAGCTCCATCACCCCGGGTAATGCCGCGTACAAAGCTGGCGCCCCCATCGGCCGCCTCATAATGCAAGGCCATCGAAAGCCCATCCAACTTGTACTCGCACTCGTACTCGATCTCGTTCGAGCCCGCCAGCTCAGTCACGCGCCGCGTCCAGTCGCGCAGCTCTTTTTCGCTGGTTGCGTTATCCAGCGAGAGCATCGGCACCGAGTGCGCCACCTTCCCAAAGCCTTCGCGCGCCTTTCCGCCCACCCGCTGCGTCGGTGAGTCGGGCGTCACCAGCTCGGGATGGTTGCGCTCGATCGCTTTCAGCGCATTCACCTTGGCGTCGAACTCGGCATCGCTGATCTCGGGCTCATCCAGCACAAAATAGAGGTGCTCGTGATGGCGGATTTCTTCGCGTAATTTTTCGGCTTGCTGGGCGGGCGAATCGTGCGTAGTCATACAGCCGAGATTATAGGGCCAAGCGCCAGCGGCTGGCAGCGCAGCGTTACCCTCAGCGCCAGCTTCACCGCATTGGCCGCGTTGATTGAGCGCCAGCCGCTGCCTTGGTCTCGCCGCCTTGATACAATCAACACATACTCCTAGCGCAGCTTTGCGGTGGCTTTCCGGGTGGCTCGTCCACCCTCGTCCGCCCGAGCCAGCGCGGACAGCAGAACTTTTTGAAAGCTCTCAAACATTTCTTCGTGCACTACAAAGCGTGGATCATGGCCGTGCTCGCTCCCCTGGGCGGCATCAAGGCCGTGTTTCTCGTCGCGTTCATCGACGCTTCTTTGTTCGGAATTCCGCTCGATCCGGTCATCGCCTACTACGTTGCAACCGATCCCCGGCATGCCATCGGCTTCGCGGTGATGGCCTCGCTCGGCTCCGCGATCGGCAGTACGGTCCCCTACCTCATCGGCTACAAGGGAGGCGAGGCGCTGGTGGTCAAAAAGATCGGCCAGCAGCGCTTTGCCCGCATGCATGCGCTCTCGGAAAAATACGGCGACATGGCGCTCATCATCCCCGCGCTCATGCCTCCGGGCTTTCCCTTCAAGGTCTTCGAACTGATGGCCGGTGTCACCGAGATGAGGTACCTGCACTTCCTGCTCTCCATCTTCGTCGGACGGCTGCTGCGCTTCATCATCCTTAGTGTGCTGGTCATTGCGTACGGTCCGGAGATTCTCAGCTTCCTTGTTGCCGCCTTCCAGCATCATCGCGGCCTCACCTTCGCAGTCATCGCTGCCATTGTGGCTGCCATCGTACTTATCGTGCGCCTCAGCAATTCGCGCACCGATGAGGAGACGGAATCCAGCGTTGCATAATTCGCAACCCAATTCGCAGGGCATGCCCATTCGCATCATCGGCGCGGGTCTCGCCGGGCCAGAGGCTGCTTGGCAATGTGCCCGCCGCGGCCTTGCCGTCACGCTGCACGAGATGCGTCCCCTGCGTACCACTGCTGCGCATGAGACGGATCGGTTTGCCGAACTGGTCTGCTCCAACTCGCTCAAGAGCGATAGCGAAAACTCCGCCCCCTGGCTGCTCAAGCAGGAGATGCGCCGCGCCGGATCGCTGCTGATGGAGATGGCGCACCGCACCAGTGTTCCCGCCGGGCACGCGCTCGCCGTGGACCGCCTTGAGTTCAGCCGCCTAGTAACCGAGGCCATCTCCGCCGAGCCCTTGATCCGCGTGGTGCGCGAGGAAGTCACCTCGCTTTCGGACTTCGATGGCGTCACCATCGTCGCCACCGGCCCGCTCACCTCGGACGCGCTCGCCGCCGAGATTCAGCGCCTCAGCGGCTCCGACCGCCTTTTCTTCTACGACTCCATCTCGCCCATCGTCGATGCCGATTCGATCGATCGCTCGAAGGTCTACATGGCTGCGCGCTACGATAAGGGCACCGCCGACTACATCAACTGTCCCATGATGCGTGAGGAGTACGAGGCCTTCATCGCCGCCCTCGGCGCCGCCGAGTCCGCCGATGGTCACGACTGGGAAACGGATTGGAAGAACGCGCAGTACTTCGAGGGCTGCCTGCCGATCGAAGAGATCGCCCGCCGCGGCCCGGACACCCTGCGCTTCGGCCCCATGAAGCCGGTCGGCCTGCGCAATCCGCACACCGGAAACATTCCCTACGCCGTGGTTCAGCTTCGCCAGGAGAACCTGCGCGCCGACTCCTACAACCTCGTTGGATTTCAGAACCACCTCAAGTTCGGCGAGCAGGCCCGCATCCTGCGCATGATTCCCGGCCTTGAGAACGCAAAGTTCTTGCGCTATGGCCAGATCCATCGCAACACTTACATCAACGCGCCCGCGCTGCTCACGCCGACCTTGCAGATGAAGCAGCACCCGCGCATCCTCTTCGCCGGGCAGATCTCCGGCGTCGAAGGCTACGTCGAATCCATCGCCACCGGCCTGCTTGCCGGCCTCACCGCCGCAGCCATCGCCAATGAAACTGAGCCAATCCCCGCGCCCCGCGCCAGTGCCCACGGCTCGCTTGTGAATTACATCTGCGGCGCCGATCCAAAGAACTTCCAGCCCGCCAACATCACCTTCGATCTGCTGGAGCAACTCGACGAGGCCACCAAGCGCAAAGTGCGCGACAAGAAACTCCGTCACCAGATGGTCTGCGAGCGCGCCCTCGCCGCATTCGACGAATGGTTTCAGCAAATGGCAGAAGCTCTCCCAACGCGCTGAACTTTCGCGCGAGGTGTCATTCCGAGCGCAGCGAGGAATCCCCGCACCGCGCAAATCTTCCGTGCGGTCCAGAGGCAATTCAACCAGCAATCGATTTTGTTGGGAGGTGAGTGGCCTCCCGGCCGAGCAACATATTTCAGCGGCGCTGGGATTCCTCGCTTTGCTCGGAATGACAACGTAGAGCAAGAGCAAGGGCAGCGACGAAAAGAACGCCGAGCTACTCCCCTCACGTTGCTCTAGCCAGGTCACCCCTATCGCTCTTTTTTCACGCTCGGCACAAACTCCCGCCGCTTCCTCGGACTCATCTTCATCCAGATCGGCGTGCCTTCGAACTCGAACGCCTCGCGAATCTGGTTCTCCAAAAATCTCTGGTAGGAGAAGTGCAGTTTCACGTCTCTATCCGTAAACAGAACGAAGGTTGGAGGCGCAACCGCTGCCTGCGTCATGTAAAAAATCTTGACCTTGTTACGTGCCGGAACCGAGGCCCGCTCGAAGTCCACCGTCTTCAGAAAACGGTTCATCTCGCCGGTGGTGATGCGGCGCCAACGCTGCCGGGCCACCCGCTCCACGGTCTCAAAGACGCGCTTCACGTTCTTGCCGTTCATCGCGCTGACAAAGATCACCGGCGCATAGTCCAGGAACTTCAGCGCGCGCCGCACCTGCTCCTCATAAATGCGGCTATCTGCGGGAGGCTTGCCGTCGGCGCGTGCCGTGGTCACCATATCCCACTTGTTCACCACAATCACCACCGAGCGCCCGGACTCATGCGCGTAGCCGGCGATGTTTGCGTCCAGTGCGGAGACGCCTTCGACCGCGTCGATCACCATCAGCGCCACGTCGGCCTCTTCCAGGTGCTTGCGCGCCATCACCACGCTCATCTTTTCGGCCATCAGGTGTGTCTTGCCCTTGCGCCGGATGCCTGCCGTATCGATGAAGCGATAGCGCTTGTCGCCGTGCTTCACTACTTCATCGATAGCGTCGCGCGTGGTGCCGGCAATCGAGCTGACGATCGCGCGATCGCTTCCGGTCAACTGGTTCAGCAGCGTGCTCTTGCCCACGTTCGGATGCCCGATGATGGCGATCTTGATCTCCTTGGGCATCGTCTCCAGCAGCCGGTCCTCCAGTGCGTCTTCGTCTGAGGCGATCAGTTCGTCGGCCTCTTCGTCGGCCTCTTCCTCCATCTCGTCGAATCCGGCTTCGTCCTCATCGCGTGGGGGGATGCGGCGGGCAAAGTTGTTCGGGCGCTTTTCGTCCTCGGCTTCAGGAATCGTCGGAATCACCGTCATCAGCTCTTCGATCAGCTCGGCTACGCCGGTCGAGTGCTCCGCCGAGATCGCCCACAGATTCTTGATCCCCAGCCGCCGGAAGTTTTCCGCCTCCGCCTCCAGCTTCGGATCGTCCACCTTGTTCACCGCCAGGTAGAGTGGCTTTCCCAGCTTCTGCAGCAGACGCGCCAGCTCCATGTCCGGGCCTGTCAGTTCGGTGCGGACGTCGGTCACCATCACAATGGCCGATGCTTCATCCAGCGCAACCCGTGCCTGCCGGAAAATTTCAGAGGGAATAAGGTCCTTGTCCTCGGGGACAATTCCGCCCGTATCCACCACCCGGAACTGGCGTCCGTTCCAGCGCACCGTACCGTAGAGACGGTCGCGCGTGATGCCCGGCTCGTCGCCCACGATGGCGCGCCGCCGTCCCACCATTTTGTTGAACAGGGTTGACTTGCCCACGTTGGGCCGTCCCACGATGGCCAGCAGACCCTCGTCTTCGTCTTGCAGAATGTTCGCCACTTTAATGTGTTCCTGATCTTCTTAAGTTGTGATTCCGAATTAGAGGTGTCATTCCGAGCTCGTTACGCGAGGAATCCCAGTACAGTTCAAATTTCCAGTGCCGCCCGAGGGCATTTGAGGGGAATGTCTGCTCACGGTTCTTCCCGCCACATCTGCCGCAACGTCTATTATAGGGTCAGTGCCCGAGCCCACCCAATCCGCGTCTTCCCCGGCGTCGTCATCCGCGTCTTCATCCGCACCCCCGGTCGAACTCTCGCGCCTCTCGCTCTACCAGTTCTTCGGCCCTGGAGGCGTGCTCTCGCAGCGCCATCCCGCCTACGAATTTCGCAGGGGGCAGCTCGCCATGGCTACCGCGGTCGAAGAGGCCATCGAGGAAAAACGCCACCTCATCGTCGAGGCCGGAACCGGCACGGGCAAAACCCTCGCCTACCTTCTGCCCATCATCAAGAGCGGCAAGCGCGTCATCGTCTCCACCGGAACCAAAAACCTCCAGGAGCAGCTCTTCTTCAAAGACGTGCCGTTTTTGGAACGCGCTCTTTTTGGCGACTCCAAGGAAGGTGAGCCGCGCCTCAAGGTCTGCTACATGAAGGGCCGCCAGAACTATCTCTGCCGCAAGAAGCTCTATGACCTCACCGGCCAGCCCATCCTCAACGGCCTCGATGAGATCAACGAGTTCCGCACCCTGCTGGACTGGGACAAGGAGACCGGCACCGGGGACCGCGCCGAAGTCACCACCCTACCTGAGAGCAGTCCGCT
The DNA here is from genome assembly GCA_963738165.1 of uncultured Acidobacteriota bacterium. Lineage (GTDB taxonomy): Bacteria > Acidobacteriota > Terriglobia > Terriglobales > Acidobacteriaceae > TOLSYN. The sequence continues at coordinate 79,594 of CAVTVE010000010.1, read as the reverse complement.
CTGGGGCAAGCTCAACGCTGGAGCCGAGCACTGCATCGGCAGCAAATGCAGCGAGTTCGAGCGCTGCTTCATCACCGCCATGCGTCGCAAGGCTGCCGAGAGCGACATCATCATCGTCAACCACCACCTCTTCTTCGCCGACCTCTCGGTCAAGCTCGCCGCCGAAAAAGCTCCTGACGCCGGAGTTCTGCCCTCGGCCGGCTGTGTCATCTTCGACGAGGCTCACGAGCTCGAAGACGTTGCCACCAGCTACTTCGGCATCACCGTCTCCAACCTCAAGGTTGAAGACCTTCTGCGCGACCTCGAAATCACCATCCGCGAAAAAAAGGTCGTCTCCACCGATCTCATCCAGCTCTCCGGACGTGTCCGCGAGCGCTCGCAGTTTTTCTTTTCCTTGCTGCCCGAGGGCGATGGCCGCTTCGCCTTCGAAAATCGCGAGGAGTTTCTCGAAGAGTGCGGCAGCGAATTCATTGGCCTCAAGAACACCATCCGCCAGCTTCACTCCGAGCTCCAGGCCATCCCCAACAAGCCCGACGAGGTGCACAACCTCATCCGCCGCACCGACGAACTCCATGCCCAACTCTCCTTCCTCATGGAGAGCCGCGAAAAGAACACTGTCTATTGGATCGAGCGGCGTGGAGGGCGAGGCAAGTTTGCCAAGGCCGAGAATGTCTTCCTTCAAGCCACGCCCATCGACGTCTCAGCCATTCTGCGACAGGCACTCTTTGACCGCTTTGATTCCATCGTGCTCACCTCCGCCACCCTCGCCGTAGCGAACGGATTTGAGTACATCAAAGGCCGTCTCGGCCTCGAAGGAGCCCGCGAGCTCATCGTCCCCTCGCACTTCGACTACGAATCGCAGGCCCTCTTCTACGTCCCGCGCGACATGCCCGAGCCGCGCGACGCCGACTTTGCGCAGAAGGCCACAATGCGTATCCGCCAGCTACTGGAAATCACCCGTGGCCGCGCTTTCTGCCTGTTCACCAGCCTTGCCCAGATGCAGCAGGTCCACGACGCGCTTCTCGGCCAGCTCTCCTACCCCATGCTCTTGCAGGGCTCCGCGCCGAAAACCGCGCTGATCGAGCAGTTCCGCTCCACGCCCAACGCGGTGCTGTTCGCCACCTCGTCGTTCTGGCAGGGAGTCGATGTCCAGGGCGAGCAGTTAAGCTGCGTCATCATCGACAAAATCCCCTTCGCCGTCCCCAGCGACCCCATCGTTCAGGCCCGTGGCCGCGCCATCGACGAATGCGGCGGCAACTCCTTCTTCGACTACTCTGTCCCCGCTGCCGTGATCACCCTCAAGCAAGGCTTCGGACGCCTCATCCGCTCTCTCAGCGATCGCGGCCTGCTTGTTCTGCTCGACAACCGCATTCTGAAAAAGCAATACGGCCGCGTCTTCGTGCAAAGCCTCCCCGCCTATGCCCGCACCACCGACCTCCGCAAAGTTGAGGAGTTTTTCGGCTGCAGCCACGAGTAAGAAAGTTTTGAAAATTTCAACGTTTTCGGGAGTGCTTATCAGAGCGCCGCTTGAGCGGCAGAAAAGCGCGAGGGTGCCCCACCTTCAACTCGCGGTCTTTGCGAATTTAAGGTGGGGTTGTTGACCTCGATCTCGGATTTGGAGTTCTTGCTGCTGGGGGTGAAACCTTGAACTTTGGAACCCACGGTTCCTCCTACAAATCATCCGTCTCCTGCAGCTCTGAATGTATCCAATCCCAGTACTCCAGGATGGCGTGCTCCTCCGCGTCCAACTGTTCGTGAAAGTGGTGTGAGTGCGGCACCGGCGTGCGAATCATCCCCACCTCGGCGAAGCTTCTCCCTTTCAAGTGGGCCGAGAATTTCGCAATCGGCCCGTAGGCATAAATCACCTCATGGCGATCCAGCACCAGTTGTCCCGCCGGCGGCGCGGCGAGCCACAGATTGTGCCGCCCATCGCTGGCGAGGTAGTCTCCAAAGCGGTCCAGCATGGCAAGGATTTCTTTGCGCTGGTGCGGCTTGGCTGACTGATACCGTCCCGCCGCCGCCTCACTGCGCGGAGTCACCAGCACATAGAGCGCCCAGAGCGGCTCGGGCAACAAAGGAAGCAGCTCGCGCAGCAGAGGCACGGGCGAAGTTCCCGGCGCAATCACCAGCCGTTCCACTCCGCCCACCACCTGGCGCGCATAGCTTGGCTCACACCTCCACGCCACGTCTTCCCCGGCGCGAAGCGTGCCCAGCTTCCATTTTGGTGAACTCATCTCCGGTATTCTAATGGGCCGCACTCCATAGAAAACAGCTTTTAAAGTTTCACGTTGTGTTTCAAATTGTTAAGCGCTGCCAGGCTTATGCTTGGAATCATGAAGCTCTCAGTCCAACGCGCCACTCAGAATCAGGCCAAAGCAGCCTTTGCCCTCATCGAGGAATACTACGAAGCAGTTGGCGTCGTCACGCGCGATGATCGCGCCGCCCTCTCGCACTACCTGTCAAGTCCTGACTCACCCATTTGGGTCGCCACCGTCGATTCCGAGTCTGCCGGATGCGTCATGCTTCGCCCGTTGCCGCAGATTCCTCACGCCGCGGAGGTCAAGCGTCTCTACGTCCGCTCTGCCTTTCGCGGGCTGCGCCTCGCCTACGCACTTATGCAGGCCGTCGAGAAGCATGCCCGCGCCACAGGCGTCGAGTGGCTCTACCTCGATACCAAGGACGACCTCCACGCCGCCATCCGCTTCTACCTTGCCACCGGATACCAGCCCTGCCCGCGCTATAACGACAATCCCCAGGCCACCCTCTTTCTGCGGAAACAGCTCCAGCCCGCAGCGAGCGGCTTGCCATTGCAAGGTCTTCTGCCTTTGTAACCCCGTTCTTCGTTCATTGTTTTTGCTTTGGCTTTAACGCACCGCGAAAATCGTGAGATCTCTACCGCAGCGCTGCCATGTAAAATGACCCAGAGGGTTGCCGGAGGCGGAAGTTGATTCAGGTGGATCGTTGCGTAATTTGCGGAGGCTCTCTTTCCCTCCAAGGCCGTGGTATGGTCACTCCGTTCCTGGCCCGGCGCATTTGGCAACGTCAACCATTCTCCGTGGCATTGTCGGAGTGCTTAGGCTGCGGCTTCATTTTCTTCAATCCCAGGCTGGAGCCTTCCGAGGAGGCGAGTCTCTATGCTGGTTACCGCACCCCCGAGTACCAGAAGATGCGCCGCTCCTTCGAGCCCTGGTACACCGAGAAGCTCAATGCCTCGCTCTCCTCGCCTGAAGCCTGGCAGCATCGAATCCAATTGTTGCGCAAGCTGTTCCACGACCGGCTCAAACTGAGCGGACGCACCTTCGGCAATGTGCTCGACTTCGGCGGCGACCACGGCGAACTGATCGCCGAACTCGCCCCGGCCACCCGCCGCTTCGTGTATGAGATCTCCGGAGTCAATCCCGTTGCCGGGGTTGAGTCCCTCCACAGCCTGGAAGAATGCCGCCAGCATCGCTTCGATCTCATCGTGACCAGCAACGTGCTCGAACATGTCGGCTCGCCCCGTGATGTGATCGCGCAAATCGCCTCGATTGCGACCCCGGAGACGTTGATCTTCAATGAAGTCCCCTACGAGTCGGTTGCGGATTGGCGGACTCGGCTGAAGCGCATTGTGCAGGCTGGATTATTAGCTGTCACCCGTCCTGCTTTAGCGAGCCGGATGCTTGGACCCGGCATGTTCAATCTCATGCACGAGCATGTGAACTATTATTCGCGACGCTCGCTCGACCGCCTGATGGAAGTTTCCGGATTTGAGGTTTTGGACAGCGGCGACTACGAGCTTGCCACCGGATTTCTAGGGGCGCGCATGCTCTGGAGCCTGGCACAAAAGCCGGGAAGTTCCGCAACTCACCCTGACCGGCAGCAGTCATGCCAGCCTAATTGATTCTGCATTGGAATGCTAAGGCTTTGAACCTGTCTCCCACCCTCGTATAATAAAAATACGCGCCACCCCCTTGAGACCTGCGCTGTGTCCCTCTCTCGATTCGCGCGAGGGCGCCCCGGCGCAACGTCAAGGGCAACGGATGCCCTTTGCATCCTGTCTGGAGATTCATGTTTGAAGTCACCGTGCAAGACACTTTTTCGTCCGGTCATTACCTGCGCAACTACAAAGGCAAGTGCGAGAATCCGCACGGCCACAACTATCGCGTCCGCGTCACTCTCAAGGGAGCCGAACTCGACCATGCCGGCCTCCTGCTCGACTTCAAGGAATTGAAGCAGGTGATGAAGCCAGTCGTCGATTACCTCGACCACAGGATGATCAATGACATCGAGCCCTTCACGGTCCTGAATCCGACGGCGGAGAACCTCGCCAAGTATTTTTTCGACGAGTGCAACCAGGGACTCAAGCAAACGACCAATGGCCGCGTCAGCGTCAAGCAGGTCACCATCTGGGAGACCGACACCTCGATCGCGACCTACTACGAGTAGGCGCTGCGAATAGACGTTGCGGGTAGTTGTTTTTGCGGGTGGCCCATATCTGCCCTCCTTTGGCAAATGTGGGATCGGCCAGCTTCAAGATCATTCGGAGCCGCCATGCACATCATCGAAATCTACAAATCGCTGCAAGGTGAAAGCTCCTTCGCCGGACTACCCTGCGTCTTCGTGCGTCTGGCCGGATGCAACCTGCGCTGCGCCTGGTGCGACTCCGAGTACACCTTTACTGGCGGCCAGAAAATGTCTGACCTCGAGATCCTCGCTGAAGTCCAGCGCCTCTCTCCATCCGGCGGACTCGTCGAGATCACCGGCGGCGAGCCCATGCTGCAAGCTCGCGAACTCGTCCCATTCCTGTACCAGCTTCTCGCGCTCGAACTACCAACTGCTGCTGGAAACCAGCGGCGAGCGTCCGCTCGAACTCGTCCCACGCGAGGTCCACAAGATTGTCGATGTGAAGTGTCCCGGCAGCGGCGAGCACCTGCGCTTCCGCCGGAGAACCTCGCCACCCTCACCTCGCGCGACGAGCTCAAGTTCGTCCTCGCCTCGCGTGAAGACTACGAGTACGCCCGCGACTTCATTCGCCAGCACGGCTCTGGAGTCCAACAGCGCCGAATCCACGCCTTTCAAACAGGCCTCATCCTCTCGCCCGCCTTTCGCAAAGATGCCTCCGGCTCGCGCAGTGCCGAGAACTGTCTGCTCGATCCTCGCGACCTGGCTGACTGGATGCTCGCCGACAATCTCCAAGCCCGCCTCGGCCTCCAGATCCACAAATTCATCTGGGAGCCGCAGTTGAAAGGTGTATGAGCCGAGCGCCAGCGGCCGGAGCGGCATCGGTTGCCGCGTACCCGGCTGCGAAGCTCGACCCAGCGTGGCCCGGAGCGGCAGCATCTAGATTGAAAGAGAACAACATGTCCCACTCCATCCAATCCGTAATCACTCTCTCCGGCGGCATGGACTCCGCTGTCTGTGCCGCTCTTGCCGTCCGGGAAAAAGGCTCCGGGCACGTTGCCGCCCTGCACGTCTCCTACGGCCAACGCACGGAGTCCCGCGAGCACCGCGCCTTTACCGAAATCTGCGATCGCCTCGGCATCCAGCGCCGCCTTGTCGTGCGCAATCAGGCGCTCAGTCAAATCGGCGGCTCGGCCCTGACTGACTCCGATCTGGCCGTGCCGCACGCTGGCCCGGAGATCGGCTCGCACATCCCCATCACCTACGTTCCCTTCCGCAACGCACATTTCCTCTCCGTCGCGGTCAGTTGGGCCGAGGTCCTCGGAGCTGAAGATATCTATATCGGAGCCGTCGAGCAGGACAGCTCCGGCTATCCCGACTGCCGTCCCGAGTACTATGAAGCCTTCAACCGCCTGATCCAGGCCGGCACGAAAGAGGGCAACATCCGTATCAAGACTCCGCTCATTGCGCTCAAGAAGGTGGAGATCGTCAGGCTGGGTGTGGAACTCAATGCGCCCTTCGATTTAACATGGTCGTGCTACAGCCGGGAAGATCGTGCCTGCGGAATTTGCGAGAGCTGCACCTTGCGTCTGCGCGCCTTTGCAGCTGCCGGGAGCTCTGATCCCATCCCGTACCTGGAGTCGCCCGCTGTCTGAATTCGGCACGCGCTGGCACGGTTATCCGCTTTGGAGGCGGTAAATGATAAAGCGCAGCGCACTCTTTCTACTCGTGGCTTTGGTGCTGGTACTCACTGCCGGCGCCCTCGCGCAAGACAACATCACCGTCAAAGGCGTCTGCAAGGACGACGCCGGCAACGCCATCGCCGGTGCCACCATCGAGCTCAAAAACCTCGACAATGGCCGTCAGGTCACCGCGAAAACCGATAACCACGGCCAGTATTCCGCCTTGGCCGTGGGCAGCGGAAACTACAAGATCACACTCATGGGCTCCGATGGTAAGCCGGTCTTCTACCTAAACAATGTGCCAATCCAGCCCGGCGCTGAAAATGTCTTTGACTTTGATTTCCCAAAGCTGAAAGCGGAAGCCGCCAAGCAATCCAACACCAGTGAGGCGCAGCGCAAGGAAATTGAAAAACTGACAAAAGAGAACGACAAGATCAAGGGACTCAACGCCCTGCTTCAGCAGGCCGCCCAGCAGAAGAAGGACAAAAATTACGACGCAGCCGTGGCCACCATGGAGCAGGCGGCAGCCCAGGATCAGACTCACGACGTAATCTACGCCTCGCTGGGCGACGCTTATCTCGGAGCCAAAAAGTATCCGGAAGCCGAGAGCGCCTACAATAAAGCCATCGCGCTCGCCCCTGCTTCCTCAAAGTCTCTCGCCGACTACCACAGCAGCCTCGCCCTGGCCATGATCCGGCAGGGCAAAGACGAGCCCAGTATGGCCGAGTGCGAAAAGACAGCTCAACTTGACCACTCCATCGCCGGCCAGTGCTATTTCAACGAGGGCGTGGTGCTCACCAATCAGGGCAAGGCCGACGAAGCCAATCTCGCCTTCGACAAAGCCATCGCCGCCGATCCCAACCGCGCCGACGCCTACTACCAGAAAGGCGTCAACCTTCTCGCCAAGGCGAGCCTCAGCAAAGACGGCAAGATGGTCCCCGTACCCGGTACGGCCGAGGCCCTCAACAAATACCTCGAACTCGCGCCGGACGGCAAGAACGCGCAAGCCGCCAAAGACCTGCTCGCCTCGATCGGAGCCCCGGTCCAGACCACCTACGGAAAGACAAAAAAATAATGTATAGGGACGGCTCCTCGCCGTTCCTATACACACTGCCGCGTCTCGTTATTGCACCATTGCGATCCGGTTCAGCTCCCGCTGCATGACCTCCAGCGAGCATCCTGAGCCTTCCACGGTAAACGCCGCGGCCCGCGCCGCCTCCAGAGAGACTCCGTAGCCCCGCCCCGCCAAAAAGCTCTGCATCAGCTCTGCCGCGTCGCGCGCATCCAATCCACCCTGGATCAGCTCGCTGCGCAACTCCGCGACCTCCAGAACCGAGAACTTTTCGGTATTCATCGGGCTCCCTCCGTATGGTGGTAACCCGTCAAAATTCGGAAGGTCGCGTTTCGTTGCAGACATTCACTACCACCGCCCGCTTGGCCCTTGCTCAGCTGCCAGAAATTTAGATCCGGGCAGGGACTCCATCCTCGTTCCGTTGCCCACGTCTTTCATGCCCGCATCTCCGGCATACCTTCTTCATCGGACGAAGCTCCCAAAAGTTGAGAGCTCGGCGGTTAATTTTTCTATTTCGCCTCCTGCGGCAGCAGCACCGGGATGCCGTCCTCCACTCGAAAGCTCTTGCCGCACTCCGTGCATTGCAGTTCTGTTAAATCTGCATTAAATCGAAATCCGCCATGGCAGATAGGGCATACGACGGTTTTCATCAGCTTTGAGGGAATCATGACTGCCATTCTATCCTCCCCCGCTCGCATCCCCACGCCAATCCCGGTACACTATAGTCTCTACTTCGCTCCGGGGGTTCCTTATGCCAGCAATCGTACTCGACGGTGGCCTGTACTCTTCCCAGATCAAGGCCGAGGTCGCCGAAGAGGTGCGCCAACTGGCTGCCGTCGGCCTTCGTCCTGGTCTGGCCGCGGTTCTGGTCGGCAGCAATCCCGCCTCCCAGACCTATGTCCGCAGCAAGGTTCGCACCTGCGAGGAATTGGGCATCTTCAGCGAGATGATCACTCCGCCTGAGACGTCCACCACCGAAGAACTCATCGCCGTGGTCGAGCAGCTCAACGCCCGCGATGAGATCGATGGCATTCTCGTGCAGCTTCCTCTCCCGGCCCACGTTGACTCCAAGCGTGTCCTCCTTGCCGTCTCGCCGGAGAAGGACGTCGATGGCTTTCATCCGGTCAGTGTCGGCAATCTCAGCACCCAGCGTCCTGGCCTCGTAGCCTGCACCCCCGCCGGATGCATGGAGATCCTCCGCCGCGCAAACATTCCCATCGAAGGCCAGGAGGCCGTGATCGTCGGCCGCAGCGATATCGTCGGCAAGCCGCTGGCTATGCTGCTCCTCAACGCGAACGCTACCGTCACCATCTGCCACTCGCGCACCAAGGATCTGCCTGCGGTCTGCCGCCGTGGAGACATCCTGGTCGCTGCCATCGGACGTCCCGGCTTCATCACCACCGAGTTCGTCAAACCCGGCGCCACCATCCTCGACGTCGGCATCAATCACATCACCGACCCGGTCCTCTTCGAGCGTTTCTTCAAAGGCGACGAGAAGCGCGAAAAGCAGTTTGCCGAAAAAGGAAGCACCCTCATCGGCGATTGCGATCCTCGCGTCACCCGCATGGCCGGAGCAGTCACGCCCGTCCCCGGCGGCGTCGGCAAGCTCACCATCGCCATGCTCATGAGCAACACCGTAAAGGCCGCCAAGCTCCGCCGCGCCAAGGAGCCGGAAGCGGCCGTCCAGGGCTGATCCCATAACATCCGGTGCCCCACATCTGCCGCAGTCAGCAGATGTGGGTGTGTACTTCGATCGGACTGTACTTCGGTGCGGCAGTGCTTCGAATTTTCTCCTTGCTGTAACGCCCCGTTTTTATTCCTACCTTAGCCTTTTACCGGAGACTCGCTCTTAACGCATAGCGATGGAACCGCCTGTCGGAAGACAACTTCCGGGCGCACGTTGCCGTCGCAATCCGTCTCCATCTCTTTACCCATTTGTAGGGGGTTTTACCTTGAGCACCACCATTGCCGGAAAACTGTCCACTGGATTCAAATTCATCATCGGCCTTATCGCCGTCGGCTCCTGCTTTACCTTCTGGCAGATGGGGCAGATCATCCATGCGCAAAGGCTGACCGAGTGCCGCACCCAGGAGATGAAGGCCTCCTACGAGATCCTCTCCGCCATCAGCCAGATCAACGGCGCTCTGCGCGGATATATCATCGCCCGCCTCAACAATGACCCCGATGAAACCACCCGCCTACACACCATGATCGACCACCTCTGGACCGACATCGACACCGCTACCGGAGCCCTCCAGGGGCTCGACCCCGACCTCCGTTCCAAAGAGGCGCAGGACCGCTTCTCGACGCTCCTCTCCGATCTTCAGGAGACCCGCCGCGAGCAGTACAACTATCTTCGCCTTGAGGAAGGTGGCGACGAAGGCGCCCACCAGGCCTCACTCTCCATCAATCTCAACTCCGTGCTGTGGTCGGAAAAGGTCCGCACTGGCGCCCGCGAACTCGTCGATGTCGTCGCCGCGGCCTCCAATCGAGAGCGCAGCCATGCCGCCAGCGTTGCCGCCTTCGCCCTTGTTACCTCCATCTGCATCGGCATCCTCATCGCCGGCACCGCGATCGCGGCCGCCGTTCTCGCCAGCCGCCGCCTCGCCAGCGTTCCAGTTCTCATCTCCCACGCCCGCCAGATTTCATCCGGCGACCTCGAAATCGGCGAGCTCGCCACGGATTCCGACGATGAGATCGGCGACCTCGACCGCAGCTTCGCCGAGATGGTCGCCTACCTGCGAGAGATGGCCGACTTCTCCGAGGCCATCTCCTCTGGCGACCTCTCGGTCGAGATTCGCCCCCGCTCCAGCCAGGACACCCTGGGCCACGCCTTCGTGCGCATGAGAAATGGACTCGAGACCCTCGTTCGGGAAAGCCGCGAGCGCGCCATCGAGGTCGCTGCGTCTTCCGGCCAACTCGCCGGCGCCTCCGAGCGCCTCGCCAAGGTGGGCGAAGGTGCTGCCGGCCGGGTCAATCAGGTCACTGACACCATGCATGAGATGAGCATCAATCTCCATAACATGGTGGAGAGCTCCCGCACCCAGTCGCAAAGGGTCGGTGAAAGCACGACCTCCATTGATGAGATGGCCGCCTCCGTCGATCGCATCGCCGAAGGCGCCAGCCGCCTGCTTCAACTCTGCGACCGCTCCCGCCAGGAGACCGCCAATGGCATGAACACCATGCAGCGCACCGAGAGCGGCCTCCATCGCATCGAGTCCGTCAACCAGGTCACCATGGAAAACAGCAAGCTCCTCGAACAGAAGACTGCGACCATCAGCCGCATCTCCTCCTTCATCGAAGAACTGGCCGAGCAGACGAACCTCCTCGCCCTCAATGCCGCCATTGAAGCTGCCCGGGCCGGAGAACATGGCGCCGGCTTTGCAGTTCTCGCCGACGAACTCACCAAGCTGGCCAGCCGCTCCGCCGAGTCCGCCCACGAGATCGCCGACATCGTCGTCAGCGTCCAGAAAGAGGTCGCAAAGTCCGACGGGCAAATCCTCGAATCGACCAAGGCCGTCACCGAAGGCCTCCAGCTCGCCACCGAACTCCGCCAGTCCTTCGCCAACATCTCCAGCGCCGTCGCCGACGTCTACCAGCACGCTCGCGAAATCGGCGATGCCACCCAGCAGCAGGCTTCCGGCTCCAGCCTCATCGCCCGCGCCACCAGCCATCTCAATCAACTCACCCAGGAGATGGCCTCCTCCATCGAACAGCAGGCGGTCGCCACCAAGCAGGTCGTCGGGACCCTCGACAGTCTCCTGGAAGGCAGCCGCGAGATCAGCTCCAGCTCCTCTCAGCTTGCCCTCTCGGCCGACGAGATGTCCGGCATGTCGCAACACCTGTTACGGCTCATGGAGCGCTTCCACATCCCCGGCTCCAATGAAACCTCGACTCAGAATTTCCCGGCCACCAAGCCCCGCCAGATCGCCCAGCCCCGTGAACGCACGCTGGCGGCCGGCCCTCGCCGCTCTGCCCACGCACTTGCACGTTCCTAGCGGTCCAGCAGCAGCGGGTAAGACGTCCTTTGAGGGTTGCGCGGCAAAGCTGCCCCACATCTGCCGCAGTGGGCAGATATGGGGCACCGCCGGCGGGCGGGACACTATATCTGCCGTACTAAATCGCAGAGAGACTCACGACCGACCACTGTCACTCGGGCTATATACTTGTCTTCATGCGCCGCCGCCTCAACAAACTGATACGTCGGTCCGGCTACCAGGTTTGCCGCGTGCCCGCAAATCGCTTTGACGCCACCTCCGACGCCTTATCCCTGCTGCGGTCCTTCGGGTACACACCACGAGTTATTGTGGACGCCGGTGCGAACATGGGTGAGTGGACTCGCATGGCGCACCCCATCTTTCCCGATGCGATATTTCACGTCATCGAACCACAGCCGGGATGTCATGCCAGCCTTCGCTCTTTGATGCGGGAGATACAGGGACATCTGCACACGGTCGCGGTCAGCGAGCCGGAAGTGACGGCCATACACATCGCTGGAGATGGACTCGGGAGCACGGGAGCCTATATTTGTTCGCCAACCGAACGGGAAGACACGATTCAGGTTCCTTCCAAGGCGTTGGACAACTTGGTGACCGTTACCAAGGCAGACCGCGCACTGGTGAAGTTGGATCTTGAGTCACACGAACTTGTCGCGTTGCGCGGAGCCACGAATCTGCTTCGCGCCTGCGAGGTAGTGCTCACCGAGGTGTCCTTTTACCACTTGGCCGCCCCAGTGTTCCTCGATATCGCGAATTTTCTGCGCACACATGGTTTCGAGCTTTTTGACTTCGCCGCCCTTTCGGCGCCCATCTCTCATCGCCGTTTGCGTAGCGGCGATGCCGTCTTTGTCAAGACTTCAAGCCCGCTACTCTCCTGCCGGGCCGTTTAGATGCGCGCAACTTTCCTTCAACTCGCGCGTTCTATAATAAAGGGGTATTTAACTTATTGAGTGCCATTGAAATCAGCGCCGAATATGAAAGCTCTACGACCTTTTGCCCTCGGAGTGCTGCTTGCCGCAGCGTTCTTCTTCTACACCAGCCATAACTTTGGCCCTGCCACTCCCTGGTTCACACGCGAAGTCACACGCGATCCCGTTCACATCACCGAGGCCCAGGCTGCGCCCGCGCTCGACAGCGAAGAGCAGAACAACGTAGACGTCTACAAGCGCGTCGTTGCGTCCGTGGTGAACATCACCTCCACCTCCGTCTCCTATGACTTCTTCTTTGGCGCGCAAGCTCAAGAGGGCGCCGGCTCCGGCTTCATCATCGACAAAGAAGGCCACATCCTCACCAATTATCACGTCATCGACGGCGCGCGGAAGCTGGAAGTCATCCTCGCAAACAAGAAGCACTATCCGGCCACCGTCATCGGCGCGGACAAATCGCACGACCTTGCCGTCATTCAGATCAAGGCCCCCGACCTGCAGCCTGTGACTCTGGGCAGCAGCTCAGGCCTCCAGGTCGGCCAGAAGGTGCTCGCCATCGGCAATCCCTTCGGCATCTTCAACGGAACCATGACCCGCGGCATCGTCAGCTCCATACGCCAGGTGCAGGAGCCCGACGGAACCTACATCGACGAAGCCATCCAGACCGATGCCGCCATCAACCCCGGCAACTCCGGCGGCCCTTTGCTCAACTCGCACGGCGAGGTGGTCGGCATCAACACCATGATCGCCTCGGCCAGCGGCGGCAACTCCGGCGTCGGCTTCGCCATTCCCATTAACTCCGCCAAGAGCGTACTCAACGATCTCGTGCAGTTTGGCCGTGTCCGCCGACCCACCCTCGGCATCCGCCCCCTGCCCGTGCCCATGGACCGCGAACTAGCCGAGCAACTCGACCTGCCCTCTGACTCCGGCGTTCTGGTCATGCAGGTCGTCCCCGGCTCTGCCGCCGCTCATGCCGGAATCCAAGGCGGCAATCAGCGCGTTTACTACGGCAATTACCAGATCATCATCGGCGGCGACCTCATCGTCGAAATCGATGGCCAGGAGATCAGAAACACTCAGGACCTCGCCCACGTGATGAACAATCACCGCTCCGGCGACTTCGTCACCATCGTCTACTACCACGGCAAAAAGCGGCAGAGCGCCAAGGTGAAACTCGACGAAGCCAGAAGCGGCGGACAGACGTAAGCAAGCTCTGGCCGTAACGCGTGCCGCTTCCGACGACGATGCTCAGATCGGGCTCTGTGCGCCGCTGCCGAGAGCTAAGCAATTCTGCCTCAGAATGTTACACTCAGATTTTTACTATGATTGATCGCTACACGCTCTCAAGGAAACTGACGTTTCTGGTTGGCTTCTCTCCCAGCATATTGCTGAGGACAGTCAAAGGAATCCCCTGTTTCTTAACCGATCTTCGCAAGTACCGGAGTTTGAATCGAACCGGCTCTTTTCCCATTTCCATCCGGCACCTGTTTCCGATCCTTACCGACCGCGAGGATACCGCCGGAGTGGCCGAGGGGCATTATTTCCACCAGGATTTATGGGCGGCGAGGAAGATCTTCGCACAGGCACCAGCACGGCATATCGACATCGGCTCGCGGGTCGATGGCTTTGTGGCGCACCTGCTTGTCTTTATGCCCGTGACCATCATCGATATCCGCCAACTGGACAGCAACATTCCCGGACTGAGCTTCATTCGCGACGATGCGACGCAGTTGGCGCAATTGCCGAGTAACAGCGTCGAGTCCCTGTCGAGCCTCCACGCCGCCGAACACTTCGGCCTCGGCCGATACTCTGACCCGGTCGATCCCACGGCCTGCTTCAAGTTTATGGATGCCTTGCAGAGAGTACTTGCACCCGGAGGAAGCCTGTACTTCTCGGTCCCCGTCGGCCGCGAGCGGGTGGAGTTCAATGCGCATCGTGTCTTTGCGCCCAAGACCATCCTCGACAGCTTTCCTCAGCTTCAATTGCTCTCGTTCTCCTACGTCGGAGATGACGGCCGTCTTTACGAAGACACAGACATTGCTGCCGCCGGGCAATTGGACTACGGTTGTGGCCTCTTCCAATTTACCAAGCGTGCGTGAGGGTATGAGGTTAGGACAGAAGCTTGAGGAGCTGCGCAGCCATCTTGGACTCTCGCCGGGTGCACATCAGGACGCCAGCCAGCGCGCAGTGGGTCGCAACCGGCGCGCAGTCCTTACCGGTGGCACCGCCGTCTTCGCCCGTGTCGTGCAGGTCGGAACCTCGCTGGTCACTGTTCCCCTTACCATTCACTATCTTGGCAATGAGCGATTCGGCCTCTGGATGACCATCAGCGCCGTCCTTGCGATGGCTAACTTCGCCGACTTCGGCATCGGCAATGGCGTGCTCAACACCGTAGCCGACGCTTACGGAAAAAGCGACTTCGAACGCATCCGACGCGCCATCTCCAGCGGGTTTGCCGTCCTCAGCGCGGTTGGACTGGTGTTGGCCGCGCTTTTCGGTACATCATTTCTATGGGTCTCATGGGCTGATATTTTTCGAGTGACCTCGGCACAAGCGCGCGCCGAGGCCGGGCCTGCGATGATGGTGTTCGCTGCCTGTTTCGCGATCAACATTCCTATGGACTTGGTGCAGCGCGTGCAATTGGGGCTGCAGCAGGGATTCCGCATGAATCTCTGGCAGGTTTGCGGCAGTCTCGTAGGACTTGCGGGAGTGATCGCTGGAATTCACCTGCACAGGGGGTTGCCGTTTCTTGTGGCCGCGCTTGCCGGAGCGCCCGTTCTGGCCACCGCATTGAACTCATTTCACTTCTTCGTCGTCAGCAGACCAGACCTCATGCCACGCCGTGAGTTCGTATCGCGTCAGGCGATCTCCCAAATCGGTAAAATTGGCGGATTGTTCTTCGTGCTGCAACTGATGGTGTCCATCGGATATTCCTCCGACAACATCATCATTGCCCGTACACTTGGCGCTGCCAGCGTGCCCGCTTACTCGATTCCGCAGCGCATGTTCGCCCTGATTTCAATGATGGTGACCATGCTGATTATGCCGCTCTGGCCAGCATACGGCGAGGCGATTTCTCGCGGCGATCTGCCGTGGGTGCGACGAACCCTGAAGCACTCGCTGGTGGCGGTATTTGGCGGGACTTTGATCGCATCGACAGCTTTAATGCTGATTGCACGTTGGGTGATCGGCTGGTGGATCGGCCCGAGCATCTCTCCGCCATTCATCTTGCTGGTTGGCTTGGCCGCGTGGACGGTTTGTGAAAATACCGGCGCTACGCTCTCGATCTTCCTGAACGGTGCCGGCGTCATGCGTATTCAGGCGGTTGTGTCCTTGATCTTCGGAGTAACGTGCCTAGCGACAAAAGTTTATTTGACCCGGCGTTACGGCACTATCGCCGTGCCGTGGGCGACGCTGCTCACCTACGTGCCGGTTGTGGGCATCGCGTGCGCGATCTACGTGCCGCACGCCCTGAAGTATCTCCATCCAATGCCGAACGTTGTGACCATTGCTACGCCGGTAATCGAGGAATAACCCTGCGGTTCCGGATAGTGTCCTAATTTGACTTCATCTACTGCGATTTTTTGGGCACGCCGAACAAACTCGGTTGGCCTAAGAAGGCACACGCATTTGTGCGCGGGACGCTGCCTACTGCATTTTCACCCGTGACTCGCGTCACCGCACGGTGTTTACTATTTCAGCTACTCTGTTGATTCATGGATAGCCAAAAGATCAACCGACACATCCCCGAACTCGATGGCCTGCGCGCGCTGGCAATCATTTTTGTATTCCTGTTTCATTACCATGCGTACGTCCCGGTGATTAACCTTCCCACCTTCATCTTCAGGGCGATGATTGAAGTCGGCGGAATCGGTGTCTTCCTCTTCTTCGCACTGTCTGGCTTTCTTATCACGGGGATATTGATCGATACGAAGGACGCCACTAACTACTTCAGCGCCTTCTATGCTCGTCGCGCTCTGCGCATTTTTCCCTTGTACTACGCCACCTTGGTCGTTTTGTTTGTTGCCCCGACGTTTATACATTCCGACTTCTGGGACGTTCTTCCAGTTGCCGCTGACCGTTGGCTTTACTGGTCTTACCTTTCCAATTGGATAACCCTTTGGAAAGGGTCTGGGCGATATAACTACTTAGGTCATTTCTGGTCACTCGCTGTGGAGGAACAGTTCTACATCGTCTGGGCCTTGATAGTCTGGCTGACTCCGCGCAGGGCCGTGATCTGGGTCGCTGGATCGTTCGCTGTCCTAGGGGCTATTAGCCGTGTGGTGTGGCTCACACACGGCGGACACCAGGGCATCGTTGCCACCGCAACTACGAGCAATATCGACACGCTTCTAGCCGGAGCCGTCTGCGCCTGTTTATTCCGAGACCCTGCAACTATGCGGAAGCTCGGCAACTGGATACCATCGGTCGCGTTCATAAGCTTAGGCATGTTCTTTCTCGTATACTCTGCGCTGGTCATGTATCCCCATCGGGTCGCAATGCTGCTCTATGGAGGTGACCCCGGAAGTCACACGTTTTCGGATGCACTTCAGTTGCTCGAAGTCTATGGCGGAGAAACAGTGCTCGCCATCGGCTTTAGTGCGCTTACATTGTGGGTAGCTTCGTTCAACGGGACGCGCTCCTGGCTGCAGAACATACTTAGAGCCCGGCCTCTCACCATAATCGGCACCTACAGCTACGGAATCTATGTTTTCCATTTCCTGATCCTTGGCATTGCTGTAACTTATCTCAACCCCAAATTGTTCCGCGCCGGTCCCCCTGACGCCCTTCTATCGTTTTCCTGCCTCATCGTTCTGGCTGCCTCCAGTTTTGGTGTCGCAGCAATCAGCTATGAATTGTTTGAGCGGAGAATACTAGGCTTAAAGCGTCACTTCAAACCCAGCACTACGCCGACAGTTCAAAAAGACATTGCTGCTCGCGAGATGGCCAACGTCTAGTCGTCTCGCCTACTGCACAGGTGAAGTTGGTGCAGGTCACTGAGTTGTTGCCTGAGATGCGAAGGCCTGCCAAATTAGGGCACCACCGGCTTCCACTCTGTCTTTGTCTGATGAAACGTCGGTGTTAGGATTTCGAAGCTATGGTGCGTTGTCCTTCGTGCGGCTCAGAGAGTTTCAGCCTCGGCGAAATCCCGGCCGCCAACATTTTTGCGGGCCGGGAACTCAGCCAGCCATTGCCGGGAGGAGAGCTGTTCTGCTGCCGGGGGTGTTCGCTATGGTTTCGATGGCCCCAGCTATCGAAGGCAGCAATGGACGACCTCTATGCGTTCGGGTGTGACGATACATGGGCGGCGGAAACCGCCATCCGGCGCGATTGGAGGTTAGGCAGCGAGATCCTTGCGGGAATGAAACCGGGCTCGGTGCTCGACGTGGGATGCTTCGATGGCGGCTTTCTCTCCATGGTAAGCCCGAGCTGGCGGCGCTTCGGCATCGAGATGAATGCCGCAGCCGCCGGGAAAGCCACGGCTCGCGGCGTCACCATCCTGGGTCCGGACTATCAGGCCATCGAGGGCACCTTCGATGCCATCATGGCCTTTGACGTAATCGAACACGTTGCCGACCCGGCAGCTTTTCTTCGTCACATGGTCGCTGCAACCACCCCGGACGGCATCGTCGTGATCAGTACAGGCAATACAAAGTCTTTGCCGTGGCGATGGATGAAAGGCAATTACTGGTACTGCCGCTTTCCCGAACACATCTCGTTCATCAACCCAGGATGGTGCAAACGCCAGGCCCGGAAGTTGGGGCTGACGGCCGAGACCTATCGATTCTCACGGGGGGGCGAGACCTTCCCTAAGCGGCTTCGGGAACTTGGCGTGAATGTGCTTTATCGAATGCTTCCCGCTCTCAAGGCGCTTGGGCTCAGGCCGGGCAGCGGAAAGCTTGGCAGACTCGCAAAAGAAGGCCCGCCAGTGATGTGGCCAAACGATCACATGCTCGCCGTCTTCAGACATTCTCGCCCTGCGCCCGTGACCATGGCGAGGCCGGTGGTCGAGGAGTAAGGCCCATACGTTGTTCTCGATGGGAGCGCGCTGGCATAATGGTTCCGGAGATCGAGTCCCGGCGGATACGGATTCACTTGACTGAGCCCATTCCAACCCGCATCCAAGGTGGGCGGCGCTTGCGCGAAGGCGCGCGCCCCAAGCCGCCGCTGGTGTCCATCATCAGCGTCGTCTTCCGCGCGCGGCAGGAGCTGCCTCCCCTGCTGGAAAGCATCCTCGCCCTGCGCGACGACGACACCGAGTTGATCGTCATCGACGGCGGCTCCGATGACGGAAGCGTCGAAACCCTCCGCCATTACGACGACGCCATCGATTACTGGATCAGCGAACCCGACCGTGGAATTTACGATGCCATGAACAAAGGCGTCGCCGCCGCCACCGGCGAATACCTCCTCCACCTCAACGCCGGAGACCGCCTGAAGCACATACCGCGGGAATCCTTGCGACGGTGCCTGGCCGATGGGATTGATGTTGCCTGCTTCACCGTGGATATGGAAGGCTGGGGAGAATTTCGTCCCAGGACCGGATTCCTCTTGCGCATCGACAATGTTTGGCATCATCAGGGGACGTTTTACCGGCGTTCGAGCCATCCCGGCTACGATCTTCAGTACCGCGTCTTCTCTGATTTCGATTGCAATCAGAAATTGCTGAAGGCCGGAGCATCGGTGGCGCTGTCCCAGGATGTGGTCGCCGAGCAAGCGGAGGTCGGGGTATCCGGCAGCGGGAGCGCGGATTACGAGAAGACCCGTATCATTCGGGCAAATTTCGGAATCCGTTATGTCGCGTTAGAATTCCTATGGAAAAGCATTTGGAAAAGCTTTGCGGGGCCGCTATTTCGGCTGAAGCAACTTCTTACCCATCTGGAATCCCGAAGGCAGTAAGCACCTGATGCCTAAAGTTTCGATCATCGTGCCGAGCTACAACTACGCGCGCTACCTGGGGCAGCGATTGGAGAGCATTGAACGGCAGACCTATCGGGATTTTGAAGTCATCCTGCTCGACGATGCATCCACAGATGACAGCCTGCCAATGCTGGAACGATTCGCCCAGGAGCACCATTGCCAGCTTGTCTGCAACGAGCGCAATTCCGGCAACGTTTTCAAGCAGTGGAACAAGGGACTGAGGCTGGCGACCGGCAAATACGTGTGGATCGCAGAAGCAGATGATTATGCCGACGAGCGCTTTCTCGAAATTCTGGTCGGACGCCTGGAGCAGAATCCGCGATGCGGAGTGGCACAGTGCAACTCGTTACGGGTTGACGAAAACAGCCGCATCACAGAGCCGCTGCGAGCGACCTTGTACGACGTAGATCGCACCCGCTGGCAGCGCGATTTTGTTGGCAGCGGCCCCGAGGAGTGCATCCGCTACCTGATTCGCGAATGCACGATCCAAAACGCCAGCGCGGTCGTCTTCAAGCGTGAGCTGTGCGAATGTTTCGGGGGCGCAGACGAGAGTTTCAAAATGAGTGCCGACTGGAAATTCTGGGCCTCTCTGCTGTGCGTATCCGACCTCGCCTTCGTGGCAGAGCCGCTGAACTACTTCCGCACACATGGATTGTCGGTTCGGGCAAAAACTCGCACCTGGACCGGTATCATCGAAGGGCTGCAGGTGATGAAGTACATCGTGGATAGTCTGGATGTGCCGCGCGATGCGCTTGAGGATCTCCATGCGAGGCTGGCGATCTTGTTTCTGCACACATGGGCCACGCAGCGCCCCAGCCCCGCCGACCTCGACCGGACACGCGAATTAGCGGAAAGCCTCGGGTTTGGTTTCTCTCTGCGCGCGGCCAGCGGATTCACTAAACAAGTTCTGCAAGCCATAGCTCACCGGTTGCCATCGGCGCAAATGAAGTAATTAGAGAGCGCTCCTATGACCGATATAGACATTGCGATTCCGACCCACAATTGTGCCGCGTGGCTGGACGCACTGATGGAATCTATCCTCCAGCAGGACATCGAGAGCTGGCGCATCGTTGCCCGTGACGATGCCTCAACCGACGAGACCGCCACACGCCTCGCAGCCTGGCAGCAGCGGCTCGGCGAGCGCATGACAGTGCTTCCCGCCGGCCCCAACCTTGGCCCAGTCGGGAATTACGATGCCATCTTGAGCGCCACCACAGCCCGGTATGTCATGATGGCAGACTCGGACGACGTATGGCTTCCCGGAAAAATATCCATCACCTTGCAAGCCTTGCGCAACGCCGAAGAGACTCATGGCCCCTCACGCCCGACCCTTGTGTTCACGGATGCAAAAGTGGTGGACGAGCAACTCAAACCCGTAGCCGATTCTTACTGGAACTGGTCGCGCGCCAATCTTGCCGCAGCCAATGTTTTTCATCGACTGATAGTAGACTGCCCGGCCATTAGTTCGACCATGATGCTGAACCGCGCCGTGCTCGATATTGCGCTGCCCATGACGGGCGCGGCCTACTCGCAGGACCAGTGGGCGGTACTGGTAACCGCGGCATTCGGGACGATTGTGAAAATTGACGAGCGCACGATTCTTTATCGACGCCACTCCACGAACGATTCCCTTGAGCCTTATGCTGCAACAGCAACGGGTGCATTACAACGCCTGCTCACAGCTCCCGGTAGCGCACGGCAAAAGGTGAATCGCCTGCTACGGCAAATTGCTCCGCAGGCGGGGGCCTTTGCCACACGCTTCCATGAGAAACTTTCCGCTGCCGATCTGGCAGCATTGGAGGCTGCGAGTCGGCTGCCCTCTGCGGGTGCTATCGCTCGCCGCTGGAGCGTTGTGCGTCATGATCTTTGGTTCGGCTCTCCGATCAAAAACGCTGGCCTGATGCTGTTTATGTGAGGTTAAGAGGAGCATCGTGAAACAGTTGATATTAAGTGTATTAGACCCTCTCCTGGCTCTCTTTATTTATCCCTCTGCATGGCTGCTGAAGAGGGTGCGTAGAGCAGGAGTTCACAACTTGCCGCACTGCAAGAGTGCATTACTGAGGGTAGGGGTTTTCCCGATTACCAATCATTACTACGAGCCACAATTTGATAATCGAACTCCCCACAAACCACTATCGGAAGACCGGAACCTTCCCGCAATAGACTGGAACACCGCCGGACAACTCAAAATTCTTTCTGAGTTTTCATTTACGCAAGAACTGACAGGGATTCCGCAGAGAAAGCCGGACACGCTCGGCTTTTATTTGAACAACGAATCATTTGAGTCGGGAGATGCTGAATATTGGTACCAATTAATTCGCTCGATTAAGCCACGCAAAATATTTGAGGTAGGCAGTGGAAACTCGACATTGATGGCAATCCAAGCGATTCGTAAGAACCGTGAGTCTGATTCCATGTACGACTGTAAGCATGTCTGCATCGAACCATTTGAAATGCCCTGGCTTGAAGAAACTAGTGTGTCAGTTGTCAGGAAAAAGATTGAAGATGTGGAGCTATCCTTTTTCTCCGAGCTCGGCGAAAACGATATTTTGTTCATTGACTCGTCGCACATCATAAGACCGGCCGGCGATGTTCTTTTTGAGTACCTCGAATTGCTTCCTACTCTCAAAAAGGGGGTAATTGTCCATGTTCATGACGTATTCTCACCGAAGAATTATCCGAAGCAGTGGGTAGAAGATGAGGTCCGGTTCTGGAACGAACAATACCTGCTGGAGGCATTCTTATCGGACAACAGAAGTTGGAAGATAATAGGAGCCCTCAACTATCTACATCACAATCACTATGATAGTTTGAAGCCCATAGCACCATTCTTGACACCTGACAGAGAGCCCGGATCTTTTTATATTCAGAAGACTACCTGACGAGACTTTCGCTATATGGGCATTTCACGCGGCGGGAATTTTGCGCTCGATACAAATGGACCTTGTATGCCGGCAGACAACCAGGAAAACCTGTTCACGCAAGAGCTGGAAGAACTCCTCTCAGAAGGAGTCGATGGAGCGCGCCAGAGAGAGAATACCGCTTTTGACGCGTTAGCCGGTCCTTTCTCCCGTGAGCTTGTGCTCTTTGGCGCGGGTAATCTCGGACGCCGCACGCTGAGCAAGTTGCGGGAGCAAGGCATCGAACCGCTCGCCTTTCTCGACAACAACTCCGCGCGATGGGGAACATCTATTGACGGCGTCGAGGTTTTGTCTCCTGCCGAAGGCGCAGCCCGCTACGGGAAGCGGGCCGTCTTCGTGGTCACCGTCTGGGGAGCCCTTGGCGCGGACCGCATGAGAACCAGGGTGGATCAGTTGCGGAGTCTTGGCTGTCTCCGCGTCTGCTCTTTCGCAACTCTGTATTGGAAATACCCCGGCACGATGTTGCCGCATTACGCTGTTGACCTCCCTCACCTTGTCTTCCAGGAAGCTGACCAGGTACGACGCGGACTTAACATCTGGACGGATAGCGCCTCCCGGCGCGAGTACCTTGCACAATTGCGCTGGCGGCTGACGATGGATTTCGATTGCCTGCCCGAGCCCGTCGTCCATCCAATCTATTTTCCGAAAGATCTTTGCGCCCTCAGACCGGAGGAAGTGTTTGTCGATTGCGGCGCCTACGACGGCGACACGATTCGCTTGTTCCTTGATGAGTCGCAATCAAAATTTGAGCGCCTGATTGCGTTTGAGCCCGATGCCGCCAACTTTGCGCTTCTCGAAACGAGCATCGCCGGGCTCGAAATGGATGTGCGCGAGCGAATTCAATTGCGGCATGCGGCTACCAGCAGTGAAAACGGCCGCGTCCGTATGAGCGAAGGCAACGGTGCCGCCTCGTCCATTGGCTCCGGCGAATGCGAGGTCGAAGCCGTGGCGCTGGACGCTGAATTGTCCCGCACTCCGCCGAGCTACTTAAAAATGGATGTCGAGGGCGCCGAGGCCGCAAGCCTGAACGGTGCTGCCAACCTCATCCGGCAGCACACCCCTGTGCTCGCCATCTCCGCATACCATCGTCAAAACGACATCTGGAGCATTCCGCTCCTCATTCAGTCGATTAATCCCAATTACAGCTTTTTCCTGCGCCCACACCTGCTGGAAGGGTTTGACCTGGTCTGCTATGCAATTCCAAATGGCCGTCTGATCCGCAACGGCAGGTGAAAGCCCTGAGCAGATGGAACTGACGAGTAGCGACGTTGTACTCAGGCCGTTCCGGCGTTTTTCTTTTCGATGATCCCCAGCGGTTCGCCGGGGCCGTACTCGAAGTTGACCCGCTCCTGCTCGATGGCGAAGGGGCGTTTCTGAACCATCGTGTGGATGGCTCCGACGTACTCGCCGATCATTCCGAGGAACAGCAGATGGATGGAGGCGAGGAAGAAGAAACCGATCAGGACCGGAGCAACGCCCAACTCAAAGTTTCTCCAGTAGAGCAGCTTGTAAACCAGGTATGCGAGCGATGTAAGCACGGAGACGACCGCGCCGCCGAATCCGGCGAAGACCGCCATGCGCAGGGGGACCTTGGAAAGGTTGGTGATCCCGAGCATGGCCATATCGTAAAGGGTGTAGAAGTTGTTGGCCGTCACTCCGCGCTTGCGCAACGGCTGATGAAACGGTAACTCGACTCGCGGAAATCCAAGCTCGGCGATGATGCCGCGGAAATAAGGGTACGGGTCATCGAAGGACTTGATGAGGTCCACCACCTTGCGGTCATAGAGTCCGAAGCCGGTGAAGTTCTCATAGGTCTCGATGCCGGAGAGGCGGTTCACCATGCGGTAGTAGCGCGTGCGAATCCAGAACATCACGCCGCTCTCGTCACTGGCCACCTTGACGCCGATCACCACCGGCGTGCCTGCCTCCCAGTTGCGGACCATATCGACGATCATCTCGGGCGGGTCCTGCAGGTCGGCGGCCATGCCGATGACCACGTCTCCGGAGGCCTGATGGAAGGCGTGCATAGGCGAGCGGATGTGGCCGAAGTTGCGGGTATTGCGGATCACCTTGACGTTCTTATCCATCGCCGCCATCACCTTCAGCACGCCCAGGGTGTTATCGGTCGAGGCGTTGTCGATAAAGATGTGCTCGTAGCGGTAGTTGCCAAGCGAGGCGATGGCCGCGCGCACGCGTTCGTATAACTCACGCACGTTCAGCTCTTCGTTGTAGCAGGGCGTGACGATGCTGATCGTTTTCATTGCTGACTGGACTCCATCGAAAGTTGCGCGCCCTTACTCCGCGCTTCCTTTTACTTTCGCGTTCTTTTCCGGCGCAACCGGGTCGATTCCCCGGGCGTAGATTGCGGCCTTCAAGGATGCAATGCTGGCATAAGGACTGTCGATGGCATCGATCTGAATTGGCGCATCTTTGCGGATCGCCTGCAGCAGAACCTCTCCACGCATCAGTTCGCGGCAGGAGATCTGTCCTTTTTGCAGGGGGACCGCCAGGTACACATCTTCATCTCTCAAGATGTGTCCTTCGGGAAGATCGGTCCTGGCGTATACACCGCGTACCAGGGCGTCTAGGTATTCAACCTCTTTGCGTGGTAAAAGACGCCTTTCTGTGCCGGGCGCTCCGCACATTGCCTTCGCTTTATGGAAGGTCTTGAACCATTGATCGACCTGGTCCGGCAGCGAGCAGTAGGGCGAGACCTTCACGCCGTCGCTGTCGATATCGACGTGCCGCTCGAAGGTGCGTGCGCCCTTGGCATAGGCGATCAGCATGGACGAGCTCCAGTCATTACATTCGTGGGTCGAGAAGCCAATGACATGCTCCGGATAGCGATCGCGCAGGAAATCGATCTGGTTCATCTCCAGCTCGGTGTCTTCCGAGGGATAGAGCGATACGCAATGGTTGATGGCCAGGGGAATGCGCCGGTTATCGAAAAACTGAACCAGGTCGTCGATATCCTTTAGCGACGAGCCTCCGGTCGAGACAATCACAGGCTTTTTTGCCGTCGCAATCTTTTCAATCAACATCCAGTCGTTCAGATCCGAGCTGGCGATCTTCAGGATCTGAATGCCCAGCTTGCAGCAGACGTCCACCGAGGCTTCGTCGAAGGGCGTGGCCATGCTGAGGCAGTTGGCTTGGCGGATTGCCTTCACCAGGGTTGCGTAGTCCTCGAGTGAGAGCTGCGTCTCCAGGGTCTTCTTGATGTAACGAATATCGCTGCGGCCGCGAAAATCGCGATGAATGAAGTTATCCACGTCGCGTATTTGAATCTTGATGGAGGCGCGCACGTTGTTAAAGCGCACCACCTGGCCGTATGCGCTTATGATCTTCAATCCGCGCTCGATGCTGCCGAGATGATTGTTCGCCATCTCCAGCACAAAAAGATCGTTGAAAAAATCCGCACCCGTCATAAGTGAACCAGTCCCGATTTAAAGTTTCTTTCCTTCAAGCGCGCGATCTACGCCTGGCGCATCTGCCGCAGTCTCGCCGGTTTCTTGTGCCTCAATCATGTTTGCCGCTAATTCCTCGTGCGGAAGGAACGGATACATATCCTCCAGCGGCGGGGAAGCGATGGTGCCGTCCGGCAAAACCTTGGAGCGTGAGCGTGGCTCGAACTCCTGCCGCGGGTCAAGCATGACTTCAATCAACGCCGGGCCAGAGCTTGCCAGCGCCGCCTGAATCTTGTCCATCTCCGCCGCCCGCTCCACCTTCACACTCGGAATGCCGTAGGCGTTGCCCACCTTGACGAAATCGGGGAACGAAACGCCGCTGGTTGCGCTCTCGCCCATCACGCGTCCGAAAAAGTTCTTCTGCGTGCTGCGGATCGATAAGTACCCATCGTTATTCAACACGAAAATCTTAACCGGCAACTGGTGGTGCGCCACGGTTTGCAACTCTTGAATATTGAGTTGCAAACTGCCATCGCCTGCCAGGCAAATCACCCGCCGGCCACCGCGTGCCACAGCCGCGCCGATCGATGCGGGCAAATCATAACCCATCGAGGCCGCTCCCGAATTAGAAATCAGACGCTGGCCTTTTCGAATCTTCATCACCTGAAACGGCAGAATACAGGCGGTTGCGTTCCCGCAGATAACGACGTCATCTGCGGCAAGCATTGACGACAGCATTTCCATAAAATAATAAGGGTTGAGCGGAGGTCCGGGCTGCCGTTGCCGATCCTGCACTACAGGATAACGTTCTACCCGTTGGCGGCACCAATCGATCCAGCTCTCGTGCCGTGGCGCGTAGTTCTCGGCATCGAGTGTTTCCATTAGTTTTCGCAGAAAAAGTTTCAGGTCACAGGTGATGCCTAAATCTGGCGTTACCAGCGGCTTAGCCAGTTCCGCGGCGTCCGCATCCACCTGAATCTTGTATGCATTGCTGGCAAACGAGGCCCAATTATAGCTTACCTGGCGCACGTTCAGCCGCGAGCCCAGCACCAGCAGCAGGTCTGCATTCTGTACTGCGAAATTCCCAGCCCGGTCTCCGATGGTGCCGGGACGGCCCGCATACAGTTCATCGGCGCTATCAATCAGATCGTGGGTCCAGGCAGTGGTAACGGGAATCCTGAGGACGCGAATCGTCCGCTCGAATTCATCCAAGGCGCCGGCCAGCCGAACTCCGGTGCCGGCGAGCAGAACAGGATGCTTCGCCGCCCGGATTCGCGAAACCACTTCCTCGCACTGGCGTTGCAAGAGCGCATCGTCGCAGACAACATCGTCCTCGGCGGGATCGTAGGCGCGGAGCGTGGCTTCGTCGATCATGGCCGACTGCACGTCGATGGGTATATCAAGCCAGCAGGGCCCCGGTCTGCTCGACTGGGCAAGATGCCAGGCCCGCTCCAGGTGATAGCGGATCGAGGCGGGGTCATCAACCAGCACGGCGTACTTCGTGATCCCCTTGACCATGGCGATGATGTTGACTTCCTGATCGCCCAACTGACGCAGCCCTTGCGTCCTCATGGTGGCCATGCACGTCTGCCGCTTCACCTGCCCGGAGAGTATGAGCATGGGAATCGAATCCGTCCAAGCGCCGAAGACTCCGTTGAGCGCGTTAATTCCGCCGGGGCCGGTGGTCACGTTGACGACGCCGGGCAGCCCTGTAATGCGTGCATAGCCCTCGGCGGCCATCGCCGCAGCCTGCTCATGATGATTGCAGACGTAGTGAATGCGGGCTTCGGCTCCAATGCTGTCGTTCAGGTGCATGGCGCCGCCGCCGGTCATCATGAAAATGTCACGCACACCCCAGTCGGCGAGCGATCGAACCACGTAGTCGGAAAGTTTGATCATCGCGCTTCCTTCATTGCCACATCTGTATTCAGGTACCACCGCTGGGTCCGGCGGATCGCCTCAGGCAGGGAAACATCGCATCGCAAGCCGAGTTCGCGCTGTGCCCTGGCGGTGGATGGCACATAGCGATGCGCGGGACCTGCGCCCTGCGTGCCGAGAACTTCCACCTCCACCCTGGGAGTGAGCGCCTCGGCCACTGCATGAGCCAGTTGGCGGATGCTTACGGCCTGCTCCGATCCGACGTTATAGGCGCGCAGCGGTGCGCCGCGAAACAGAATCGTCCACAGCCAAACCATCAGCTCACCGGCATACATATAGGAGCGCAGAGCCGTGCCGTCGCCGGCGACGCGAATCGGGCCTCCGTGAAGCTGGTCGCGGATGAAATTTCCGATCGCAAAATGGGCGTCCAGTTTCATATACGGTCCGACAAAGGCAAAGCCGCGGGCAATCTTCGGCTCCAGCTTCGTGTTGCGCGCCGCCATCGAGCACAGCAGCTCTGCCGCACGTTTGCCCTCTGCATATGCCGAGGCCGAGTTGAGAGGATCGGGGCCGCTGGCCGAGCTTTCAGAGACATTGCTGACCTCCGGAGGCTGTGGGCCGTAAACGGCCCCCGAACTTAAAAACAGGAATTTGCGCGCATCCGCCGCCAGCGAAAAATCGAGAGCTCGCCGCGTGCCTTCGACAATGGTTTCGAACATCCGCATCGGGTGCTGCTGATTGAGTTCCACACTGGATTCGGTCGCTGCATGAATCACGTGGGAGAAGCTGCCCGTGGGAAATGGAAATGTCTTTACGTCGCCGGTGAGAATTTCAATCGCGCGGTCCTCGGCCAGGTGCGGAGCCTTATCTCTCAGCGCCTCGGGATTGCGGGTGAGGATCGTCACCTCCGCATTCAACTTCAGCTGCTGGTTGGCCCACAGCAGCGTCTCAAGCAGCCAGCATCCGAAGAATCCGGTCGCGCCGGTGATGAAGATGCGCTGGCCCCGGAGCTCCTCCCATAAATTGCTCGTGCGCGCCAGACATTCGTCGAGATCATCGCGGAGCAGTTCGGGGGACATACGGTTCAATGCAGAACTTTTCCGTCAGCTAAGTAAGGTACTTTGCCGCAGCCGACATGGTTGGGGTACTGACGATAAGAATACTGCAAAAACCTACCTCATTCCATATTTGCAATCGACCGGCTGGTGGGCCAGTTGCGGATTGGTGCCCACACTCTCAAAACCTCTCCTCAGCTCGGCCAAAAGTATTCCTTTGTGTGGTTTTCTAAGTCCGCCCCTAAGTGTCTTAGTAGCACTACGGCCGGACTTAGTTCGGTTACTTAGAACTAGTGTAAACATTAATTCTCCTGATATGCAGAGCCTTCCCTGATGTGAGACGCGGAAGCCGAACCGTATCGTGCATTCATGAAACGACTTCTCGCCCTGCCTTTACTTCTGCTTCTCACTGCTGTGATCACAGGATGCGGAAGCGGCTCTGCCAAGGTCCAGGCCCCAACAGCCTCGTCTACAAAACCGTCCCCGACACCATTTCGACCTCGACCTCGACACCGACCCCGACCCCGACCTCGACCCCGACCCCGACACCGACCCCGACCCCGACCCCGACCCCGACCTCCACAGTTACGGCTCTGCAACTTACAACCTCTTCTGTTGCGAATGGAATTGTGGGCAGCGGCTACTCGGCAACTTTCACCGCAACCGGGGGAACCTCTCCCTATACGTGGAGCCTTGCTTCTGGCTCCCTGCCTGCAGGTCTGAATCTCTCTCCCAGCGGGATCATCAGCGGCACACCTTCGGCCAGTGGAACGTCTTCGTTCAGCATTGCCGTCAAGGACTCGGCGAGTTCGCCACAGGCTGCAACTTCCAGCTTTGCCCTGACCGTTGCTGCCCTACCCTCGGCTGCGGGCTCTCTCAGTTCCAGCAACTATGCAAGCATCGTAAATGGGCAACAGTGGCCGCTCAATTTCAGACCATTCTGCGGGACATCAGGACAGGAGTGTCCGTGGAACAACCCTCTACCGGACAGCCCGACTGCTATGGCGAACTCGGCTAGTTTGATTTCCGGGTTGTTCGGTTCGGGTGGCGGAATGACTGGGTTGCCGGATGCCTCGATACAGGGCGGCTCAAGTGGAGACTTTGCCCACCCGGTTTATCTGGCGAGCAGCACTGACCCTCTGGTTACGTTAGCTTCTGGTTGTGGTTCTGCAGTTGGTACTTCAGGATCACAGATTCATATTCCAGCGAAGGCAAGACCGACCACTTCCAGTGACGCCCACATGGGCGTGATTCAACCCAACGGCGACGAATGGGATTTCTGGGCCACTACGGGACCTGGGCGGGATTGGCAGAATGGCGACACCATTGGCTGTCAATACTCGGGAAACCATTCCAATATCGTCACCGACAGCGGCTCGCTTCCGCACTCGGCAACCAGCGGCGCAGCGGTCTCTGCGGGTAATCTGCGCGTCAATGAATTGAATAACGGCTCCATACCTCATGCGCTCTTTGTGGTTGTTCCGAGTAGCAATGGTTACGTCTATCCCGGCCAAAGCAATGCCGCTCAGGGCGGCTCTATCCCCATGGGCGCGCGCCTCCAACTCAAGTACACCGATGCTCAGATCGACGCCATGACGGGCCTGGCTATATGGGAAAAGACCTTGCTCCATCAGTTGCATGACTATGGGCTGTACGTTCTGGATACGGGCGGAGACGGCTATCTCACCTACAAGTGGGAGTCGCCCACGCAATACACCAGCTTTGGCGGGACAAACCCCGGAGCAGCGTGGGCCAGCACAAACAAGCCGCCTTCAACCTGGAGACCCAACGGAATCAATTGGGCGACCGATTTGGTAATCGTTGATCCCTGTTATGCAGAGGGTACTTGCTAGATGTTTTATTGCGGAAGGCTGCTCACAATGTCGGCAGCCTTCGCGATAGCGCGATCCTGTGATTGACCAGTTCACACGCTTGGGTTAGCGTTGGAAGCCTCAGAATGCTCACGCTCCCCCATCTCCGCCGCACTGCAGCTCTGGTTTTTGTCAGTCTGATGCTCGTCCGGCTACCGCTTTGCGCCGATGGCTTTCAGCCGGTCCGGGCTCGCCACACCATGGTGGCCAGCGTGCATCCGGAGGCTTCGAGTGTGGGGGCCGGAATCATGCGCGAGGGCGGCAACGCGGTCGATGCGGCGGTCGCTACGGGCTTTGCGCTCGCCGTAGTGCATCCCGCAGCGGGCAACCTCGGGGGCGGCGGATTCATGCTCTACCGCAGCGCCAAGGGCGAGTTGCACTTTCTGGACTTTCGCGAAAAAGCCCCTGCCGCAGCCTCGCGCGACATGTATCTGGACAAGCAAGGCAATGTGACGGCGGAGAGCCGTTTCGGCTATCGCTCGGCGGCAGTGCCCGGTACGGTTGCCGGACTGGTCGAGGCCGAGCGCCGCTGGGGCAAGCTGGGACTCGCGAAGGTGATGGAGCCGGCGATTCGGCTGGCTCGCGAGGGCGTCACCGTAACGCAGGATGAATCCGCCATGATGCAGAACGCGGAGCTGGCGCGTGATCCCGAGTCCAAGCGCATCTTCCAGCGCGACGGCCAGTTCTATGAGCAGGGCGAAATCTTCAAGCAGCCGGAGCTGGCACGTACTCTGGAGCGAATCGCAGCCAATCCTGACGAGTTCTACCACGGCCCGCTGGCCAACCAGATCGCTGCGGCGATCACCCAGGGCGGAGGTCTCATCACCGCCGCCGACCTCGCCGATTACAAGGTCGTCGAGCGCGTGCCGGTGCATGGAAGCTATCGCGGATATGACATCTACAGCGCGCCCCCGCCTTCTTCCGGCGGTGTCGCGCTGATCGAAACGCTGAACATTCTTGAAGGCTTTGACCTGCGCGCGGCGAAACGCAATTCCGCCCTGTACCTGCACCTAGTGGCCGAGGCGTATCGCCGTGCCTTCTTCGACCGCTCGGTCTTCCTCGGCGATCCCGACTTTGCGGAGATTCCGGTCCCGCAGCTCATCGACAAGAAGTACGCGGCGGAGTGGCGCTCGTCGATTGATCTCAGAAAGGCATCGAAGAGCGCGAATCTGCAGCGGCCGAGCATGGCGCAACTGGATCAATCGGCGGCGCTGCACGCCCCCTACATCGGCCCAGAGAAGCAGAACACGACCCACTACTCAATCGTGGACGAGGCGGGCGACGCGGTGGCGGTCACCACCACGCTGAATGACTCGTTCGGCTCGCGCGCAACCCTGCCCGGTCTCGGCTTCCTGCTCAACGACGAGATGGACGACTTTGCATCCAAAGTTGGAGTGCCGAATTCGTTCGGGTTGATTCAGGGGGAGCCGAACACGATTTCGCCCGGAAAGCGTCCGCTCAGTTCCATGACGCCGACGATGCTGGTGAAGGATGGACGGCTGCTGCTGGTACTGGGCTCGCCGGGCGGCCCCACCATTATCACCACGGTCGCCAACGTGCTGATCAATGCAGTGGATTTCGGCGAAGATATTCAGCGCGCGGTCAATGCCCCGCGTTTTCATCATCAGTGGATGCCCGACGAGTTGCGGGTTGAGGCATGGCAGCTCTCGCCGGATACCCTCGAACTGCTGGCGAAGATGGGACATAAGATCAAGCGCACTGGCTCCTGGGGGGACGCCGAGTGCGTGGCAATCGATTGGAAGAGCGGCGAGCGCCTCGGGGCCAGCGACGCGCGCAATGGCGGCAGTGCCGTAGGATGGTAAAAGAAAGCGGAGCACGCGAATGCTAAAGGCAATTTCGACACACATCCATATCAGAGAACGGCTTCATCCCGGAATCCTCGACAGAATGGCCGCAGGTGGAGTCGCGGGCATCGAGATCTTCGCCATGCGCGGCCATTTCGATTACGACAACCCGCACCAGATCCGTGAGATTGCCTCCTGGTTCGGCTCGCGGGAGGGGGTTGCGTTCCATTCCATGCACGCGCCGTTATTCGCCTCCGGTGAGTGGGGCCGCTGGGACACTGCGCCGCTCAACATTGCAGGGCGGGAGCGCAAAGAACGAATCGAAGCAATGGACGAGATCCGGCGCGCCATCGCAGTCGCCGAAGTGGCTCCTTTCCGCTTTCTCATCTTGCATGCCGGAAATGCCGGTGAAGCCTTTGATGAGCACAAGTTCGAAGGCGCGCTGACCTCCATCGAGCATCTGCGCGCCTTTGCCAAGCCTCTCGGCGTGCGCCTGCTGGTGGAGAACATTCCCAACGAGCTCACCACGCCGGAGAAACTGGTCGAGCTGATCCGCACCCTGCACTATGACGACATCGGCGTCTGCCTCGACGTTGGCCACGCCCACCTTGGACCGGGCGTGGAGGCAGCCATCGAAACCCTCAAGCCCCTGATCCGTTCGGTTCACGTGCACGACAACCACGGCGTGAAGGACGAACACCTCTGGCCCGGCGAAGGAACGATCGATTTCCCGCGCACCATGGAGTTGCTGCGCACAGCGCCGCAGCCCCCGGCGCTGGTGCTGGAGATTGAAGGCGATCCCGACGGTAATCCCGAATACGGGAAAATCGTGCCCGAAAAAACGCTCGCAACCTGGAAAAGGCTGGAGTGTTGAGGACGAGTCCTTACGTTGGGGTGCTCACTTCCGCGACTTCGACATTCTCGTCTTCCGTTCCGTAGGGAAGGAAGATCGAGAAGCAGGTTCCTGACATCCAGGGCTCAGTGCGGGTTCGCAGGTGCAGGGTTCCGTCGTATTTACGCAGAATCTCCGTGGCAATCCATAGCCCCAGTCCGGTTCCGCTCTCGCCCTTGGTGGTGAAGAAGGGCTCGAAGATTTTTGCGCGAACCTCGGCGGGTATGCCGGGGCCGTCATCGGCAACGATCACGCGCAGTCCGGGGCGTTCGCGGCGCCAGTCGCAGGAGGTGTAGGCCCGCACGGTGATAGTTCCGCCGCGCGGAGCGACGGCTTCGATGGCATTGCCCACGAGGTTGGCGAACATCTGCCGCAGCTCTCCGGGCAAGGCGAGGATGTCGCCATCAAACTCAATCTGTTGCTTCAGGCTAATCTTCGCCGAGTTGATTTTTCGTTCATACAGCGCGGCGACGCTCTCAAGAATCTCGCCGATCTTGACCGGCACGGGCTTGGCGGCCTCGCGCTGAAAGGCCAGCATCCGTTGCGTCATCTGTGTGATTCGCACCAACTCGCCGCTGGCCGTAGACGCGTACTGCCGCGTCAGCTCTTCCTGGGTACCGTGAGAGATAAGGTAAAGCAGATTGGAGACCGCATCGAGCGGGTTGTGTATCTCATGCGCGATGGTCGCGGCAAGCCTTCCGGTGGTGGCCAGGCGGTCGCTGATGCGCAAGGCCTTTTCGGCCCGGCGTTGCTCCAGCACATCATGGAAGACCAGCACGACGCCTTCGATCTGGCCGCTCCGGTTGCGGATCGGGGCCGCGCTGTCTTCGATGGGGATCTCGCTGCCGTCACGATGGATCAGTACCGTATGGTTTGCCAGTCCAACTACCTTGCCTGAACGGAGCACCTTTGCCACCGGGCTCTCCGGTACGATGCGCGTTATTTCCTGCATGATACTGAACGCAGCGCTCAGCTCCTTGCCCTCGGCTTCCGCCAACGACCATCCGGTCAGCCGTTCGGCCACCTCGTTCATGAAATCAACATTGCCAACCGCGTCGGTGGAGATCACCGCGTCCCCGATGCTCTTCAAAGTAGTCGCCCAACGCTGCTCGCTTGAGCGTAGGGCTTGCTCGGCCTGCTTGTAGTCGGAAATGTCATTGAAAATGATGGCAACTCGCCTCAACTCCGGCTCGCCAATGCGATATGCATGAACGTGGTACCAGCGGTTGAGCGCTCTGGCTTCATTGATAAAATGCGCCGGTTTCCCAGTTGCTGCAATTCTCCCGTAAATCTCAAACCAATGCGCCTCATGAGCGGGCGCAAGCTCACGCATCAGTTTCCCCTCCGCCTCGTGCAGCCCAGTCTGCGCTTCAAAGGCCGGGTTGACCTGCAGGAAGCGGTAGTCGACAGGCTTTTCATCCGCATCGAAGATCACCTCGATGACGCAGAACCCTTCATGCATGGTGGTGAACAAATTGCGGTAGCGCTCTTCGCTTTCCTGCAGCGCCATCTCGGCCTGCCTGCGCTCGGTGATGTCGCCAAAATACGCCCGCGCAACCTTGAGTTCCGGTAAATAGTGAATTGTTTGGAGGAAGATGGAGCCGCCGAAATCAATCTCGCGCACCATCGATTGTTTCCCGCTGGCCTGCAACGATTTTAGGACAGAAGCCCAGTCCTTCAGCGCAGGATTCCCGGCGCCCGCCTCCAGAAGGTCAGGAATCTGCTGCGCCGCAGCGTTGGCATAGATGATCTTCCCGGCCAAATCGGTTTCAAAAATAGGGCTAGAATTCTTTTCAGGGAAACTTGCGAGGTGCTTGACGCGCTCCTCGGCCCGCTTCTGCTCGCTGATATCGGTATTGGTGCCGAACCAGCGTGCGACCTTACCCTCCGCATCTCTGACCGGCATCACGCGTGTCAGGAACGGGCGAAATACTCCGTCGGCGCCCCGCAGCGGGAAGACCATATCGAACGGCTCTCCCGTAGAGATTGAGGCTTTCCAGCGTTCCAGGACATTTGGCAGCGTATCCGGGTGATGAACCGACTGCCAGCCCCAACCCTCCATCTGCTCGGGAGTGGTGCCGGTGTATTCGTACCAGCGCTGGTTGTACCAGAAGATAAAGCCATCGGCGTCCGCGATCCAGCACAACTGCGGGATGGCGTCGGCAAGGGTCCGGAATTGCGCCTGGCTTTCCCGCAGCGCCTCCTCTGCCTGCGCATGGGCGGCGCGCAGGCGCAGCGTAACAATTCCGTGCGAGAGGTCGTCCGCCAGCTCCGTGAGCAAGCTGACTTCTTCATCCGAGAACGCATCCGGCATCCGCGAATAGATGGTGATCGCACCAACGGTCTTCTCGCCATCCATGAGAGGAAGCGCCACCAAAGCTCCATAGCCGCGCTCGACGGCCTCTTCGCGCCAGGGAAGGCATGCCGGGTCCTCCTGCATGTTGCGGCACATCGCATGCCGCCCAGTGCGGATCGCAGTGCCTGCAGGGCCGCGCCCACGTTCGCTGTCAGCCCAAGTGACCCTGAGGTTCTCCAGGTATGACTCATCGAATCCGGCGGAAGCGACCGGGCGGACAGTTTTGTCCTCGTCATCTTCGGCGAAGCCGATCCAGACCATGGCATGGCCGCAGTCTTCGCTGATAATCCGGCACACTTCTTGCAGGAGTCCGGGCTCGCCGGTGGCATGCAGCAGCGCCTGGTTGGAGTTACTCAGTGCCTTGAGCGTGCGATTGATTTGCCGGAGCTGTTCTTCGACCTGCTTGCGCTCGGTGATGTCCGTGACGGTGCCGAACATCCGGGCGGGCTGCCCCGTCTCATCCAGGGAACCGCGGCCTCGCGCCCAGATCCATCGCACCTCTCCATCTACGCGCCGGATTCGCGTCTCGAAATCCCAACTTCCTTTGGCGAATGAAGCCTTAAACGTCCCATCGACCTCAGCGCGGTGCTCCGGCAGCACATGGTCGAGGAACATCTCGTAGCTCCACTCCTCTAACAGCGACTTGTAGCCGAAGATCTGATCGTGACGCAGGGAACGGAAGGCGGTGAGCTCTTTCAGGTCAAGCTCCCATTCGCCCAAACCCGCAACTTCGGCGGCGAGCTCGAGGCGTTCCTTGCTTCTCCCTAATTCCGCTTGGGCCTTCTTCTGCTCCTCGGCACGCGCTTCGGCAAGATTGAGCGATTTCTGGAACTCTCCTGCGAGCAAATGCATCCGCCGTCGCGTGAAGACGGCGAGCATGACCCCGATGCCCAGGCTTAGTAGTAAGCATGCGGCCGTCAGCAGCCTCGCCTCATGCCGGGCCGTCTGCACCCGCTCGTCGCGCAAGCGCTCTTCAGCCGCGACGAAAGCCTCGTGCTCCGCGCGCACCGAATCCATCAGCTGCTTTCTCAGCAGAGCCTGATCGCCTCCGCTCGCACCACTCCGGCGCAACTCAATCGCACGCTCTGCAGATGTGCGCCATTGCTCAAAGCGGCCGCGAATCGCCGCGAGCCGCGATTGCCGGGATGGATTGTCAGCAACCAGCTGATTGAGAGACTCGAACTGTGAATCAACGATTGATTTTGCTTCGTTGTAGGGCTGAAGAAACTGCTCGTCCCCGGCAATCAGATATCCGCGAACACCGGTTTCCATGTCTAAGGCCAGCTTCATCAATTGCTGGCTGGCGCTGATCACCCGGTCGGTGTGGTCCACCGCCTGCATGGATCGCCTGGAGGATTGGATCCCCCATAGAAGCAATGCCGCGAGAATTACCAACGCGACCACGGGAACCACTACGGTTCGCCTTAACAGAGCTTTGAAATTCGTCTCTTCCATAGGTTTTAAACTGTGCGCGATCTATCTGGGATGCGAGAATCGGAACGAACGTGCAAAGGCGATTCTAGCAATTCAGAAGTATGCGAAGGTCTTCCAAAAAAACGCCCGGTGCTACGCCTTTGACGGCTCGTCTGTCCACGTATTTCAGAGCCTCCTCGGGAAGATCGACGTAGGCGGAGAGCAAGAGAATTTTCACCGCAGGTTTAAGACGCTTCATTTCCGCCGCGACTTGGTCGCCCGTCATCCCAGGCATGGAATAATCCAGCACGACTGCCGCGATGGGATTGGCCGCGAAAACTTGCAGGCCCTCGTGCCCATTTTGTGCGGTCAACACTTCATAACCGTGATATTCGAGCAGCATCTTGCGAACCTGCAATCCCAACGGTTCGTCATCGACGCATAGAATCATCACGCAGGAGCCCTGAAATACGAGAGTACAACTAAGCGAACCTCATTAGTGTCCACTACGGTGTCATGAGCGCACTTCTCCGAACGGTGATTGATTGCACGACCTTGTGTGACGGGCATCACATGCATGCTGGGCACGTCGCAGGAAAACAGTGAGTGCGGCGGCGGAAGGGTTTGGGCCTCCTATTCCCAGTGACGCTGCATCCAAGCACCATTAAGATCTGAGAGACTCTGGTTTACCCTCGTGATATAAGGGAAAGCAGGAGCTTGCGGGCTAGCCGTCATGCGTTCGATCTGGAAGTGGAGTGCGTGTCTTTGCCTATTGCTGACCTTATGGTCGGCAATAGCATTTGTTGCGCATCATCACTCAGACTTTAACGAGTCGGCCAAATGCGCGGTCTGTGTCGCTGCTCTCTCTTCTTCGCCAAAGGCTCCGGTGCTGCCGCCGCAGACCACGCTGCTCGTCGTCGCTACGCTTCGGGCGGTGCCGGTTGCTGCTGCCAGACAGCGGCTGATCGCCTTTGCACTGACGGTTCGCCCACCTCCGCAAGTCTAGGTTTCGCAAAGAATCACCATTCATTTTGGATTCACTCTGCAACCTTTCGATCTTCGGAGGCAATTCATGCTGGCTTCATGCAGGCGGTCGTTCGCCGCGACATTTGTGGCTGTTCTCTATCTGGCGCTCGCGGTAGGTTTATTCGCGCAATCAGGAAATTCAACCTCGGTGACCGGGACGGTGGTCGATCCGAGCGGGGCGGTGATACCCAATATCACGGTGGAAATCCGCAATCCGGTGAGTGCATATTCACAGACCACAAAGACGGACAGCGCGGGAAAGTTCTCCTTCGCGAACGTTCCATTTAATCCGTACCACCTTACCGTCACCGGGGAAGGCTTCGCCCCCTACGTTCACGACATCGAGGTGAGGTCGTCGGTTCCCATCATTCTGAGCGTCAAAATGCAGGTTGCCAGCTCCGCTGAGTCGGTGACCGTGGAAGCGGGCGCCGAAGACCTGCTGGAGAATACGCCCACCTTTCACACCGACGTGGACCGCAACATCATCGACAGGCTTCCGCTCGAGAGCGCTTCGTCCTCGGTGAGTTCGCTGGTGACGTTGGCCTCGCCGGGCGTCGCCGCCGATTCCAACGGCCTCTTCCACGGCCTGGGCGATCACGCCGAGAATTCGTTCTCGGTGGATGGCCAGCCGATCACAGATCAGCAGAGCAAGGTCTTCTCCAACCAGATTCCGCTGGATTCGATCCAGTCGATGGAGGTGATCTCCGGCGCGCCTCCGGCCGAGTACGGCGACAAGACCAGCCTGGTCATTGACGTCACCACGCGCTCCGGCCAGGGATTGACCACGCCGCACGGCGCCGTGACCGCCGAGTACGGCAGCTTTGGCACCTCCAGTGTGGGCTTTGACTTTGGCTATGGCGGCAAAAACTGGGGAAACTTCCTCTCCGCCAACGGCCTGAATACCGGACGCTTCCTCGATCCTCCAGAGTTCGTCATTATGCACGACAAGGGAAATGAAGAGAATTTTTTCGACCGCGTGGACTATCAGTTTTCCCCCAAGGACTCCATCCACACCAATCTGCAATTCACCCGCTCCTGGTTCCAGACGCCGAATTCCTTCGATCAGCAGAACGCCACCGCCTGGAACGGGCTGGTCGTGGACAACGGAGGCCTCGGGCCGAATGGTTTGCCGGTCGGCCCCGCCGACCAGCGCTCGCAGATCAAGACCTTCAATATCGCTCCGGCATGGACGCACCTGCTGAGCAACACGACTCTGTTTACCTTGGGTGCGTACGTCCGGCGCGATCAATACAACTACTACCCAAGCGGAAATCCGTTTGCCGATTTCGCACCCGATCTGCAGTTGCAGAGCGTTGGCCAGAATCGAACCCTTCTGAATGCCGGCCTCCGCTCCAACCTCTCGTACGTGAAAGGTATCCACAACCTGAAGATAGGCGCTAATTACGAGCAGACCTTCCTCGACGAACACGACAATCTCGGAATCGTCGATCCGACCTTCAACGATCCGGCCAGTTCCAGCTTTAACCCTTTACTGGCGCCTTATGATCTTACCCGCGGCGGATCGTACTACCTCTTCAACGGCCACACCGACGTCAAAGAACTGGCCCTGTACCTCGAAGATGTGATCACGAAGGGCAATTGGAATTTCAACCTCGGAATCCGCGGCGACTTTTACAACGGACTGACCACGCACCGCGAGGCCGAGCCCCGGCTGGGTGTGGCATACCACATCAAGCCGAGCAACACGGTTCTTCGCGTCTCCTACGCGCGCGTGCTGGAAACTCCGTTCAATGAGAACCTGGTGTTGTCGAGCGTCGGGTGCGCCAACCCGGTCCTCAATCCGTTACTCGCCTGCACCTCAACAAATCTCACTCCTTTGACTCCGGGCTGGCGCAACGAATTTCACGCCGGCATTCAGCAGGCCTTGGGCAAATACATGGTCTTCTCCGGTGAGTACATCTGGAAGTACACCCACCACGGCTTTGATTTCAGCGTGCTGGGCAACACTCCGATCACCTTCCCGGTGGAATGGGATCGCTCCAAGATCCCCGGCTTCGCGGGCCGTTTGAGCGTGCCGAATATCCATGGATTCTCAGCGCTGTTTGTCTTCTCCAGCGTGGCGGCGCGCTTCTTCACTCCTCAAGTCGGCGGAGCCGGAGCGACTCCCTCGGCCCCGGCGGGCGTCTTCCGCATCGACCATGACGAAAAGTTCAACCAGACCACTCACATTCAATACCAGCCATGGAAACGCGGCCCGTGGATGGGCTTCAACTGGCGCTATGACAGCGGTCTTGTCGCAGGACCAGTCCCCTGCGCGGGAGGCAACTGCAACAACGGTCCAGCCGGCACCGACACGGTGGTGGACGTCTCGAACCTGACCCCGGATCAGCAGTTCCAGGGCGGACTTTTCTGCGGTTCAGTTCGAGCCACTCCGACAACGCCGATCAGCTCGAACCTGGGGACGAATCTCTGTCCTGCCTCGCAGTATGGCTCGACCCTCACTAAGATCCCGGCTCCTGGCACCGAGAACGACGACAAAAACCCGCCGCGAATTCAGCAGCGTAATCTCTTCGACCTTGCACTCGGTCACGACAATATCTTTCACGGAGACAGATACAAGTGGAGCGCTCAGTTCACGGTCATCAACCTGGCCAACAAATACGCGCTCTATAACTTCCTCTCAACATTCAGTGGCACGCACTACGTAACCCCGCGGAGCTACACCGCCCAACTGGGCTTCCACTTCTGATAACCCGCGTAACTCGTGCGCAAAAGAAGGCTCCGGCTGCATCCGCCGGAGCCTTCTTCGTTGCCAATCCTGCTATGCGCGCTCAGCGCCTACCTCACACTCGCTGCTGCTTCAGCTTTTCCGCCACGATCTGCTCGGCGCGCGCAATCACCTCTTCGATGCTCAGCGCACTCGAGTCAATATGGACCGCGTCGTCGGCGGCCTTCAGTGGCGAGGTGGCGCGGCTCGTGTCGCGTCGGTCGCGCTCGCGCAACGCCTGCTTCAGTCTCTCCGCGTGCGCCGGATCGTCCTGCGCATTCACCTGGCTCACGCGGCGCTCTTCGCGCACGCTGGGCTCAGCGTCCAGAAAGATCTTGACCTCCGCATCGGGGAAGACCACTGTGCCGATGTCGCGCCCTTCCATTATCACTCCTCCTCCCGCGCCCATCTCCCGCAGCCGGCTCACCGCCCACTGGCGAACCTCCGGGTGGGTTGAGACGCGCGAGGCGGCATCGGTCACGTCCCGCTCGCGGATTCGCGCCGAGACGTTGCGTCCATCGAGCATCACCCGGTTGCCCTGTTCGGTTGGTACCAGCTCAATGCAGGACTGCTTCGCCAGCGCCTGCAGCGCGGGGCCGTCCTCCGCCGCAACCTCTGCCTCAATCGCCTTCAATCCCAGCGCCCGGTACATCGCACCCGACTCAAGATTGATATAGCCCAATGTCTTGGCCAGCCGGGAGGCAATGGTGCTCTTACCCGCTCCCGCAGGCCCATCGATCGCAATCACAAGCTTAGGCGTCTCGTTCATACCGTCGTTCATAGTGTTGCTTCGTTCATTCTTTTTCGGAATCCGGCGGATTGGGTGCGCCGGCTGCTTTACTCTCCGGGGAAATCTCAGCCGCTGGCTGATCCAACAGCGGCGCCAGCGGGCGCGGTGCGCTGCCTGGGCGCGGACGCCGTGCAATCGGCTGCCCTGGCCGCACCAGCCGCCGCGGCGCGGCCACAGTCGGCTTGGGCGGAGTTATGTGCAGCATCGAGCGCGTGCCTACATGGGTAAACTGAAACT
Organism: uncultured Acidobacteriota bacterium; assembly: GCA_963738165.1. GTDB lineage: Bacteria > Acidobacteriota > Terriglobia > Terriglobales > Acidobacteriaceae > TOLSYN. The sequence continues at coordinate 38,239 of CAVTVE010000010.1, read as the reverse complement.
CGCGCGCCGCCAGCAGCGCGTTGATCGCCTCTCGCACCCGGCCCCGGCCAATGAAGGTGCTGAAGAACTCCTCCACCTCCACCTGCTCGGCCGCAACCACGCACTCCAGGTACTTGGAGACCAGCGCTGTCAACGCCTCCGCGATGGACATATTCATCCCCTCGCGTACCTCATTGGGACACCAGCGCAGCAGCACATCCCAATACGCGCCCTGCTCGGCGCGATAATCCACCCGCGTAATCCGCAGCTTCAGCGAAAGCTCGGCCAGCGCGCGGTCGATTGCAGCCTCCGACAGCTCTCCGCCCAGAATCTCTCGCATCCGGCTCTTCGTGATCGGGCCGTCCTTCTGGATCACGGAAAAAACGTGTGCCGCCAGCGGCGAGTATTCCGAGCGGTTCCCCGTCTTGATCGCCGCGCGCGGGTTGCGGTCGCCCACCAACCCGTAGAAGTACGGAAACACCTCAGACGAGACCAGGAAATCCGTGTCTCCGAACAGCGGTGCCTCAAATGCGAACTTCTGGCGCAAGGTGCGCACCATCACCTCCATCGCATCCTTGGCGCGAGGATCGGCGAAGGCGTGTTGCCACGTCGGAAGATTGTCATGCGCTCCGGCCCAGGCTCCAATAAACGTCGGAACCAGCACCGGGGGGCGCAGCGGGTACATCAGGCAAAAGCCCACGCTTTCGATAAATTCGCGCGCATCATCCTGGGTACGGATCGGCTGCCCGTTGGTGCGCCACTTGGCGTCGCGTAGCTCCTGCAATTCCTGCTCTGTCATCATTACCTACTAATGCCACCTACAAATGCTGAATGGGTTACCAATGCTAATGGGGTGCGATTCACACGAACATGCAATCGCTCAAATTCGCTTAAAAGCCTTTTGAATGTCTTTTACAGAATACCGCAGCACGACCGGTCTGCCATGCGGACAACTCATCGGATATTTGGTTTTCGCCAGCTCCGCCAGCAGCCACTCCATCTTCGCCGCATCCAGCGGCATATTCACCTTAATCGCTGCATGGCAGGCAATCGAGGCCGCGATCCGGGTGCGAATCTTCTCCAGATTCAGTGCCTGCTCCTCGCCCTCAAACTGCTCCAGTAACTCCTGCAGCATCTTCGCCACATCGTCGCCGCTGATCCCCGCCGGAGCCGACTGGATCGCGACCGTCCTGATCCCGAACGGCTCAGCTTCAAAGCCGTTCCGTTGCAGCTCCTCCGCAATCTCGGTAAAGATCGCCTGCTGCGCCGGACGCAGCTCCACGATGATCGGCATCAGCAAACGTTGCGCCTCCACCTGCTTGCGCCCGCGCTCCTCCAGAATCTTCTCGAACAGCACTCGCTCGTGCGCTACGTGCTGGTCGATGATCCACAGCCCTTGCGGGTTGACGGCGAGGATGAACGAATCGCGAATCTGTCCCAGCGGTTTCAGCGTGCCCAGCATCGACAGGTCCATCGCATCGTCCATGCCGTCCAGCGGCAGCGCGCAGCGTGATGCCGTCTCCGGCACCGCCTCTTGGGTTTCGTAGAACGTCTCGTATTGGCCTTGCCTCGCCGCCTCTCCCCCAAAGCTCTGCGGAGCAATCCGTACCGCCCCCATTGCTCCATTGCCTTCCACCATCATCGACCCTGTGAACGGCAGCGCCTCATTGCGCGGCACTGGCCCCTGCGAAGTCAGCGAAAAAACGGAAAAGCCGGGTGCCCCACCTTCGACGCGCGTTTCTCGCGCGGCTAAGGTGGGAAGCGAAATCTCCCCGGGAGCTGTCCCCAGCGCCTGAAACGCTCCTTCGGCGCTGCCATGCGTTAATGCCGGCGTCAGCGCAACCCGGGCCGAGGGCCCAGCATGAATCTCACTCGCGAAGGCCGGTGCAGGCCGCGCCGCCATCAGTGCCGAGCGCACCGCATCGCGAACAAAGTCATGCACAAAGCTCTGCTGCCGGAAGCGCACCTCGGTCTTCGATGGATGCACGTTCACGTCAACCTCCGTGCAGGGCATCTCCAGAAACAGCAGCACCACCGGGTACACCGTCGGCGGAATGATGTTGCGGTACCCCTCCACGATCCCGTGCATCACCACCTTGTCGCGAATCAGCCTTCCGTTCACGAAGATGAAGATCGAGTTGCGGTTCAGCTTCTGGATTTCCGGCTTGCTCGTAAACCCGTGGAGACGCAACTCACCCGGTGTAGCTGGCTCATATTCCGGCTCGCGCCGCCACGGCGGAGGCTCGGGCAGCCCAACGCGTTCCAGCCTAATTTGCGCCGCTAGCGGAATCAGCTCATCCAGCGTCTCTTTGCCGAAGACCTGGTAGATGCGCTCCGAGTGCGTTGCCACCGGCGGAGCCACCAGCATCGCGTTCGTCATCGAGTGCAACTCCCAATGCATCTCCGGATGCGCCAGCGCGTAATGCGTCACCAGCGAAGCAATGTGCGACAGTTCGGTGGACTCTGCCTTCAGGAATTTTCGCCGCGCCGGAGTGTTAAAAAAGAGGTCGCGAATGCTGATCGAAGTTCCTGCCGGCAGCCCGGCCTCTTCCACCGTCAAGATCCTTCCGCCCGCAATCTCCACCACCGTGCCGCTGGCCTCGCCTGCGTCGCGCGTCTCCATTCGCAACCGGCTCACCGAGGCAATCGAAGGCAGCGCCTCTCCGCGGAACCCCAGAGTGGCAATCGAGAGCAGATCGTCATCGTGAGTAAGTTTGCTGGTGGCGTGGCGTTCAAAGGCCAGCAGGGCATCGTCGCGCACCATGCCGCAGCCGTTGTCGCTCACCTGAATCAGCTTGCGTCCTCCAGCCTCGATCTCAATCCGGACCCGCGTCGCTCCCGCGTCCAAAGAATTTTCGATCAGCTCCTTGACCACCGAAGCCGGACGTTCCACCACCTCACCGGCGGCGATTTTGTTGGCGATATGTTCGGAGAGAACGTGAATGCGGCCCATACGCAAGCTGCGCCCAGCTGTATAGGAAGGCTCAAGTAAGTACGAAAGTAATCCCATTTCGGAGCCGGCGCTCCAGTAAGGCTATCACGAGCCGCACCAGCGTATTTAGCGGCTTTTTCACCACGGGCTCTTGAGCCCGCGCCCGCCTCTCGGCTCCAACAACTCTGAGAAATGTTTTTGCTAGTGACACTGCCGTTCAAAGATGCTGTAATCGCGCGGTCTTCTCCATAAGAATTCCTGTCATTCCTGACCCCACGCGGCGCACGGCCACGGCTCGGGCAATGCCTGTTCAGGACGGTTCATATGCCCACGATGTACGTATCAAAGTACCGGCTCAGCATCGTGCCCGCGATCCTTTTCTGCTTTACGTCAGCCGTTTTTGCGCAAAGTTCGCTCTCCGGAGCCATCCATGGCGCCGCGTGGTTTTCGCGCGCCTCCGCCGCGGGTTGCGAATGGCGCTGCGAATAACGACTCGCACCGCATCGCCGTCTCCGATGCGCAAATCACGCTTCAGAGCGCCGACACCGCCGAGCGCTTCCAAACCAGCACCGACGCCACCGGCGCATTTCGAATCCCAGAGCTCAAGCCCGGCGACTACTCGCTCAAGGCCGCAGCCACCGGCCTCGCCGATCTTGAAATGCACGTTACCGTCGAGGTCGGGCGCATCACCGAGGTCGAGCTTCCATTCTCGCTTGCCGGGCACTAACAGAGGTCGTCGAGGTTCGCGGCGAAGCACCGGCCGTCAACACCACCCACCCCGACTTCGCCGGCAACGTGAGTGACGCGGCCATCGAAAACCTTCCCAGCAATGGCCGCCGCTGGTCTGACTTCGCCCTGCTCACCCCCACCACCACCCTCGACGGAGACTTCGGCCTCATCAGCTTTCGCGGCATCAGCGGCCTTATGAACAACAGCACCGTCGATGGCGCCGACAACAACCAGGCCTTCTACAGCGAAGAGCGCGGACGCACCCGCATCAGCTATGTCATCAGCCAGGCCGCCGTGCGCGAGTTCCAGGTCAACACCTCCAACTTCTCCGCCGAGTACGGCCGCGCCGCCGGAGCCGTCATCAACGCCGTCACCCACAGCGGCACAAACCACCTCCACGGCCAGCTCTTTTATTACCTCCGGGACAACGCCCTCGGCGCAACCAACGCCTTCACCGTGGTTCCCGTGCAGCGCTCTCCCGGCAACTGGACGACCCAAACCATCAAGCCTCTCGACCGCCGCCAACAGTTTGGCGGCTCGCTCGGCGGTCCCATCGTCAAGGACAAGCTCTTCTTCTTCGTCAACGTTGACGCCCAGCGCCGCGACTACCCGGCCGTTGCCGCCGCAGCCGATCCATCCAGCCTCTTCGCCAAGCCCTGCGTCATCGCCTCGCATTACGCAGGTCTCAACACCACAAACCGCACTCTGGTCCAAGTCTGTTCCACCGACGAGCTCTACACCCTCACTCGAAACGTAATGCCCTACGGGGTCCCGGACATCGCGGCCATTAACGCCTTCAACAGCGGCATCAATTATCTTGCCGGCCTGCTCGGCCCCGTCCCCCGCACCGCCAATCACCAGGCCGCGCTCGCCAAGATCGACTATCGCATCAACCCGCACCATACCATGGCGCTCAGCTATAACGGCCTGCGCTGGAGCTCACCCGCCGGAGTGCAGACCGCGCCCGTCGTACAACGTGGCATCGATAGCTTCGGCTTCAGCGGCGTCAAGGTAGACACCTTGACCGCGCGCCTCACCTCAATCCTCGGCAATCGCATCGTCAATCAGTTGGTTTACTCTCTCGGGCGCGACTTTGAATCTCAGCTTCCGCAGCCGCCCGCCCCAGGCGAACCGGTCGGCCCCAACGGCCTTGCGCCGGAAATCAACGTGCTCGCCGACACCACCGGCTTCACCTTCGGCACCCCGGCCACCATGCCCCAGCGCGCCCTCCCTGACGAATACCGCAACCAACTTGCCGACACCGTGAGCTGGTGGCACGGCAGACACGTCCTCAAGTTCGGCTTCGATACCAACTTCGTCCACGACGAGATGAACAATCTCTACGACGCCAACGGCATCTACAATTACGACTCGCGTGCCAACTTCTTCGCCGCGCTCTACCAGTGGCAGAACAACTCCGGCACCCTGTACCAGGGATACAGCAGCTACACCCAGGGCTTTGGCACCTCATCCTTCGCCTTCAATACCTTTGACGGTGCCGTCTTCATCCAGGACGACTGGCGCGCCCTGCGCCGCCTCAACCTCAGCCTCGGCCTGCGTTATGACCGCGAGATGCTGCCCCATCCCCAGATCCCCAATCCCTTGCTCTCCGCCACCGCTTCGTTTCCCTCGGACAACAACAACTTCGGCCCGCGCTTCGGCTTCGCTCTCGCGCTCACTTCAGACGGCAAAACCGCCCTGCGCGGCGGTTACGGCATCTACTACGGACGCATCAGCAACTCCACTATCTCTTCCGCCATCACCAACACCGGAAGCGCGGCAGCGCAGCGCAGCTACAGTTACAAAGCCTGCTATATGTTCGACACCACGTGCCCAAACGGCCCGGTCTTTCCTCTCACCAGCCCCGCCGCCCCCTACACTGCGGCCCAGGGAGGCAACGTCGCCGTCTTCGCCCCCAACATGCAGAACCCGCAAATTCAGCAGATCGATCTCGTCCTCGAGCGCCAGCTCGCCCGCAACACGGTCCTCTCAGCGTCCTACCTGCTCAGCCTCGGCCGTGAGCTGCCCAACTTCATCGACATCAACCTTGACCCCTCCAGCCGCGCCGACGTCACTTACAACTTCGTCGGCGACTCCTACAGCCCCGGCGTGCAGGGCCCATATTACGGACACACCCTCACCGTCCCCGTCTACACTGCCCGCCTCAATCCCAACTTCCAGACCATCACCGAGATTCGCTCCAACGTGAACTCTTCCTACAGCGGCCTGGTGATGCAGTTCAACCGTCATATGAGCAAGGGCCTGGATTTCCGCCTCAACTACACCTGGTCGCACGCGCTGGACTTCAATCAGAATTCAACCACCTACACCACTTACAACAACACCCTCAGCCCCATCCCTTTTTCCTATGCCTATGATGGCGTCACTCACTTCGTCGCTCGTCCCGATTACGGCACCTCGAATTACGACATCCGCCATCGCTTCACCGGAAGCATCTTCTGGTCGCCGCGCCTCTTCCGGAATTCGCGAGGCGTCGCCCACGCCGCGCTCGACCATTGGACCCTGGCACCGATCGTTCAACTCTCCACCGGCAGGCCCTTCAGCGATCACATCAGCGGCAACGCCGACGGCAACGTCCAAGGCTATGTCGGAGGCATCTCGCAGACCATCCAAACCTGCGCCGGATGCTATGGATTCATGGGCACCGGAGGCCAGGACCGCCTGCCCTTCCTCGGGCGCAACAGCTTTCGCTACGGAAACTTTTACAACACCGATCTGCGCCTCTCACGCCGCATCCACTTCGGCGAGAGCAAAAACCTCGAGTTCCTCACCGAGGCCTTCAACCTCTTCAATCACCAGAACATCACTGGCCGCAGCACTACCCTCTACTCCGTCTACAACTCCACCCTCGAATACGACGGAAACTTCAACACTCCCACCGCCGCCGCCAACACCCTCTACCGCGAGCGCGAAATCCAGCTCGCCGCCCGCTTCCACTTCTGACGGAGTTCTTCTGCTTTGCCTGTTGTTGATCGTGCTTTAAGTTGTCATTCCGAGCTCCGCGAGGAATCCCCGCACCGCTCAAATCTCAAGTGCCGCCCGGGAGGCAACTCAGCCGACCCCCCGCAGGTGCCCCATATCTGCCGTAGTTGGCAGATGTGGGTCTGTTGACCTTGCCTCTGATTTTGATTTGTTGCAGGTGCCCCATATCTGCCGCGGTTGGCAGACGGGGTCTGTTGATCTTTTCCTATCTCTTCCTGACTCCCCCGCTCAACGCCGTGCGCATTCCCTCCGCGGTCTCAATGCGCAGAAACCCCCGCTCATCCAGCCCCCGCGTCACGCCCTCATATCCGCCGTCTTCCTCCACCGAGACCGCGCAGTTGCAGCAGAAGGAGGAATGTTTTTCAAAGCGCCGAAGAATGTTTTCCCGCGCTGCGTCCACGCCCTCGCACAGCGCCGCCTGTTCGCGGTCCAGAGCCCGCAACAGGGCCGCCACCAACTCCACCCGCGAAAACCTCTGCCCGGCCTCCAGCCGCAGCGAAGTCGCAATCTCCGCCAGCTCCGGCGGAAACTCCGCATGGTTTACATTCATTCCCACCCCGACCACCACGTAGCGAACCCGTGTCACCTCCGCGTTCAGCTCCGTCAGAATGCCGCAGAACTTCCGCCCGCCCATCAGCACATCGTTTGGCCAGCGCAGATCGCCCAAAAGTCCGGTCACCTCATGCACCGCGTCCACCACTGCCAGCCCCGCAGCCAGCGACAAAATAATCGCCTCCGCCGGAGCAAGCCGCGGCCTCAACAGCACCGAGCAGTAAATCCCATCCACCGGATTCGATTTCCACACATGCCCCGCGCGTCCCTTGCCCGCCGTCTGCTCTTCGGCCAGCCACACCGATGTGGGTCTTTGGTTTTTCTCCGGTTCTCCATTGCTCGCCGCCACGGCTTCGGCTCCGGCCCGCATCGCCGCCGCGTTCGTCGAGCCGATCTTCGCAAAGTGGCGCACGCCTCCGGCAAAAATCGTCCCTGCAATCTTCGGCTCCAACACCTCCGGCAGCGCCAGGTCGGCCTCGCCCACCAGCCTCCAGCCCTCCGCAGCCGAGCCTTCCACCTCCACGCCCATCCCGCGCAACTCTTCGGCCAGCTTCCAGGCCTCGCCCGTGGCCACCCCTGCCGCCGTCGGCCCACTCGCGCGCGCTTAGCCTTCCCGTGTTACGCACTGCCGTGTTATGCCCGCCTGATGCCGCGCTCCAGCAATGCCGCCAGCGCCCGCCCCAGCCGCGCATCCGTCTCCATCATTTCTTCATTCATGGAACTCACTGGATGGCTACCTTCCTCATCCCCAAAGTATAGAGTCCCGCCCGCAAAAAAATCCCGGCACGCACGCCGGGAGTATCGCGGACGGGTGTATCTCAACTTTCCTTACCGCACCGCCGTCTCAAACACCGTCTGCAACTCATACCCGGTCATACGTCCCAGCAGCCAGCTCACCCCATCGCGCTTCTGCTCCCGGAAGAGCAGCCCATAGTGGCCATATCCCTCCGGGTCTACCGCGTCCACCAGCCGCACCTCGGGATACAAATCCAGCTCCCGCGGGTCGCTCACCGCGCTGTACAGCTTCACCAGCTTCCCATCGTCCTCCCGCCCGATCACCGTCACCACCCAGCTCTTCGCACCGGCAGCATCCGCATTGCTTGCATTCGCCGCCGACGCGCCCCCGGCAGGGCTCTGCGCCTTCGCGGCCTCCTGCACATAGCGCCCTGAGAAGACCACCGTCGCGTAGTTGTTGTACTCCAGGTCGTAGGGCACGAACTGCTCGTCCTCCAGCTTCATCGGCGTCAGCGCGGTCGTCTCTGCCGCTGCGCTCTTCTTTCCCGCGCCCACTTTCGTTGAAGCCGTTTTTGCCTGCGCCGCCTTCCCCCTCGCCACAGCCGGCAGAACGAGACCGCGCTGTGCCGCCACCCTGCGCAGCTCTGACTCGGCCAGCTCGCGTGCCGCAGCCTCCATCTCTTTCCTCTGCTCCTCCCGGCAAACGTAGAGCACCGATTGCGCCTCCGACGGCCCCGCATCGCTCACCGCAACCTGCCGCATCACCGCCTCTTCGCTCGCCCTGCGCACGGCATCTGCCGCAGCGCCTCTTGACTTCCCGTCCGGCTTGTCCACCGGATGAAACTCCGGCAGATCGCGTCCACTCTGCTCCTCGACCGGCTTGCCGCGCCGTCAGAACCGGGTGCCCCGAATCGCCATCCGGCGTCAGCTCCCGCCGTTTCTCCCAGCCGTTTGCTGTGCCGTTGTGGGCGCTGCCGCAGCCGGTTTCGCTGTATCGCCCCCCGTCGCATCCCCGGACGAGCCCGTGCCAGCCGGAGCCGCAGCCACACTCCCCGAATCACCCCTCCGATGCAGCTTCGGCCGATCCGGATCATCGTCCGCCTGGGCTTCGTTGGAAGCTTCGCTGGAATCAACCGTGCCCGCCGACGCCCGATGCGCCACTGGGTTGTCCCCTTCGCTCCCTGCCCGACGATGCAGCACCGGCCTCGAGGGGTCTTCCAGCGTTACATGATGCGGAGCAGACGCCTTCTTCTTCGCAAGCGCCGCCTCCGCCGCCCTGTAACGTCCATTGCCGAACCAAGCCGTCGCGAACTTGTCTGTGTCTAGCGCTGGTCTCTCGGTGGCGCTCAGAATCGTAAACGTCCCCATCGCTTTCCCGTACTGCTGCACCTCATAAACCGTCTCGGCATAAAGCGTGAACGGCACCGGAGTCGCACGATAAAAGGTCGCATCGTAGTAGTGCCTCTCATAGAAGAACGTCACCGGCACCAGCCGTCGCGATCCGTTCTTAAACGTCTCCAGAACTCCAACCGCGCGGGGCGTCTTCCGCTCCGGCTGTGGCGGCCGGAACTGTGCCTGCAACCCGCACGCAATCACCCCAACCGCCGACGTCAGCGTGACGGCCTGCCTCAATTTGCGGTATAGATACTTGGTCATGGACGCCAACCAGAAAGCTCCCGACTTCACTCTGCCCGACGAAAACGGAGATCCAGTCACGCTCTCTTCCTTTCAGGGTAAACCCATCGTGCTCTTCTTCTACCCTCGCGCCAATACTCCCGGATGCACCGTCGAGGCCTGCGGATTCCGCGATCATTACGGCAAGCTCACCCGCGCCGGACTCACCGTCCTCGGCATCTCCCCGGATACCCCCAAAGCGCAGAAGAAATTCCAGGAAAAATACTCGCTCCCCTACACTCTCCTCGCCGACGCCGATAAAACCGTCGCCCAACTCTTCGGCGTCCTCAAGGAAAAGAACATGTACGGCAAAAAAGTCATGGGCATCGAACGCACCACCTTTCTCATCGCCGCCGATGGCACAATCGCCCAAGTCTGGCGCAAGGTTAAACCCGAAGGCCACGCCGAGCAGATCCTCGCCGAGGCCAAAGCCCACAAATAGCCAAAGCCAATATCCAACCAGTATGACCGGGTGCCAGTATGACCGGGTGGCCCAGATCCGCCCTCTTTTGGCGAATGTGGGGGGCATATGCTAAATGCTCAGCCGCGCCTCATCCAAACCTCTTTTGTTTGGGTGGATAGTTGTACCATGCAGTTGCCCCTGCTCTTGTGAACTTGTCGCAAAGAACTCTGCCATGACGACCCTCGACCTTAACCGCCTCCCGCCACTCCCCCGCGCCTTCTACGCCCGAGATCCTCGCACCGTCGCCCGCGAACTCCTCGGCAAGCTGCTCATCCGCCTGGTGCCCGCGAACACACTCCTCGATGGTGGCCCACATCCGCCTCGCGCCCGCGGCCGGAGCGGCAGCATTCGCCGCGTACCCGGCTGCGAAGCTTCCTTTGGCGAATGTGGGAACCAACTCATCGCCGGACGCATCGTCGAAGACGAGGCCTACCTCGGCGCCATTGACCCCGGCGCTCACGCCTACCGCGGCCAAACCCCGCGCAACGCCGTCCTCTTCGGCCCTCCCGGCCACGCCTACATTTATTTCATCTACGGAAATCACTACTGCACCAACGTCAGTTGCCAGCCGCCCGGCGATGCCGGATGCGGCGTCCTCCTCCGCGCTCTCGAACCCGTCAGCGGCCTCGCGCAAATGGCCGTCCACCGTGGAGTCACCCTGCAATCCAGCGCTCGCTCCGCTGACTCTCAATCCACCGCCGCTCCCAGCCTCTCCCGGCTTCGCCTGCTCACCTCCGGCCCCGGACGCCTCTCCCAGGCCCTCGGCATCACCCGCCAGCGAGACAACGCCAGCGACCTCTGCTCACCCGCCGCCGGCGCCCTCTACATTGCAGACGATGGCTACCTCCCAGCGGCTATCTCGGCCACGCCCCGCATCAACGTCACCCGCGCCCCCGTCGACGAGTGGCGCTTCCTCATCTCCGGCAACCCCTTCGTCTCCGGAAAGCGGCTGCCATAGTCGTCTGGTGATACCGGATGGGAGTTATACCGGATCGGTTCTGGTGCCGCATCGGTTCTGGGTGCCCCATCTTCGACGCGCGTATTTTGCGCGGCTAAGGTGGTGTATGTCAGTTGGATGTGAGGCGATTTGCTGTTGTTTGGGGACATTAGCAACTTCAGAGTTCCTGAACTGCATCCCACAACGAGAGTAGAAGGATGTAGTTAAAACTGCCTGACTGATTTCACTGCTCGGAGGTGTTCAATGGCTCACCGTTTCAGGTTTGCTCTCCTCGTTTGCATGTCGCTCGCCGCAGTTTCGGCCTCAGCCCAGAAACTGGACTTCCTCCCTGGTGGAATGTTACTGAATTGCTCCTTGGACGACCCTAGTTTCTCTACAAAGACCGTTGCAAAAGATGATCCCGTTATCTGTCACATCGATGCGATCCGAGGGTTCGGAAGAGGGATTCTGCCACATGGTTCATTCATGACCGGCAAGCTGGAGGATGCTAAAGAGCCCGGGCATTTTGTGGGAAAGGGCTGGATCTCTGTACAGTTTGATCGCCTGGTGATGCCAGGGGTCGGCTCCGTTGACCTGACGTCGAAGGTTGCTGGCGTTCCAAAGTACAAAACGGATACGGAGGGCCATATCGACGGCAAGGGCCATGCGAAACGGGATGCGGCGGAGTGGATGATCCCTGTTTTGATTCCCGTAAAGATAATGACACTTCCGGGGCGCGGTCCTGTTGTGAAGCTGAAAGGACGGACAGAGCTTACGTTGCGCCTGATGGAGGATGTCGAACTTCCTCCCATGCCGAAGCTAGCCTACAACGAGGCTGCAACTACGCCGGTCTCCTATCGCGTTGCCCCCGTATATTACCGACCGGCACCCAGACTTCCTGTAGTCAAAACTCCGATCGTATTGGTAATGAAAGATCAGAGCACTCAGCCGGTACAGGATTTTTGGATCGAAGAAGCTTCCGTTCGATGGCTCGGCGCTGACGGGAAAAGCAGGGTGGTTCCTGTCGAAGACGTTGACTTGGCGACTACATTTCGAATGAGTCGGCAGTAACGCCGTTGCGCAGCAGGAGACTGCCCTGAGCAACGGCAGGCGGCCCAGACTTGGCGTAGTTCCAACTCTGGGGCTTGCAAGAGAAACTGATGGTGCCCCACATCTGCCGTAGTTAGCAGATGTGGGTCTTTTGCGCCCATCGGTGATACTCTCTGCCCATGCCTTACGGGCTAAAGCGCTGGCAACAATCGAAGCAGTCTCATTTCGTGACGTTCAGTTGTTACCGGCGTCTGCCACGTCTGCAGGACGACCGGGTTCGCGACAGCTTTGTCGAAAGTTTAGAACGGACACGGCGCACCTACGGCTTTCGAGTATATGGTTATGTCGTGATGCCGGAGCACGTGCACTTGCTACTTTCGGAAACCGAAGTTGAGGTTCTTGCAACAGCAATTCAATCGCTGAAGATTTCGGTTGCGCGCCCGGGAACTGCATTATCAGCAGGGAGACGACACAACCTTCTGGCAGAAGCGCTACTACGACCACAACGTGCGCAGCTACGAGAGTTTCGTCGAGAAGCTGCGCTACATTCATCGCAATCCGGTGAAGCGCGGACTGGCTGCAAATCCCGAAGATTGGAAATGGAGTAGCTTTCGGCACTACATCGGGACCGATGTCGGCCCAGTGGAGATTGAATCGCAATGGACCGCGGACCGCAGGACGGGAAGAACTCCCACACCATTGCAGCTTCCAAATGAATGAATCGGAGTCAAAGACCCACATCTGCTAACTACGGCAGATGTGGGGCACCGTCGAGAGGAGAGCATAGATGTGGGCCACCAGCCGCAGGGTCGTGATCGCTATTGTGATACCACTGCTCATAGTTAGCATTGTCACGATAGTGGCCAAGGTAAGAAGATTCGAAGTAGCAATAGACACGCATCATCTAATGGGAAAGGTATTTCTTATTCAAGGAGAGCTGGGCGGCGATAGTCAAGAAACTCGCGGGAGACGCTACGTAGCGGTAATGAACGCGAACGGTACAGATAGCAGGATTCTGACAGAGGAGTTTGATCGCATATTTGATTTGATTTGGTATCCGAAGCTTGGAAGACTCGGCATTCTGAACTCGTCAGCTACAACCAATCGTTTTGAGCCCGGCTGGTACACGCTAATGATCCATGGCCAAGGCGCAGCGAATATGTCGGTGGATAAGATTGAGCGCTCAATACCAGATAACTTTAGAACAAGTTTCTTCGATCCCGCCTGGGAGTACAAGAATGGCCTCAGAAGATTGCTTCCGGACTCTAAAGCATATTACACCAGGGTTACCTTCTCCCCACGCGGAAATAGGATCGCTGGTATAGCTAGCTTTATAATCTCCGCGAGCAAGGGATTTAACATAAGAATGTGCGTTGTGCCAACCGATGGATCGGCTCCGGAAAGCTGTAACCAGGCGGTCGAGCCGTGCGAAGGGCAGAGCCCTGTGTGGTCGCCCGATGGCACCAAAGTCGTCTTTGCTGGAGGCATAAAGGAGAATAAGACGGCTTGTAATTTGATGGAACTGTACATTGCAGACGCGGATATGAAGAACACATTTCAGCTTACAAACGTAGATGGACCAAAGATAACCAAAGATGCTTCGATCGGCATGTTTAAACCCGGAATGAAAGTTAAATTCTGGCATCGGTCTTCTCACCCACGGTGGTCACCAGATGGGCAATGGATAGCATTCATGTCGTATCGTGGAATTTATCGAGTTCATCCCGACGGAACGGATTTGCAACTTATCATCAGAGACGGATATTACCCGGCGTGGTCTCCTGATGGCAAGATGCTCATGTATGTTACAAAAAAGGTGAATCCATTTAGGATCTTCTGTCCCAGCGACCGCATCTTCGTAGCGTACGCTGACGGATCGAGTCAAACGGAGATTCCGCTCGATGCCAAAGGCTCGTCGAAGTACACTTATACGGACTTGAATTGGGCTGAGTAGTTACTGGAGAGTGCGAAGTTCGGTTCAGCGTTCAAGCGGGCTGGAGGCCCACATCTCCGCTCCGCCCTCGACGGTGGCGGGTGGCCCACATCTCCATTTCGCTGACGGTGCCCCACATCTGCCGTAGTTAGCAGATGTGGGTCTTTTCGGACGGATAACCCGCGATACAATGCCCACCATGCGTCCCCGCTTCGAATGGAACATCGGCCGCCGTGGACTTCCGCTCGGCGAGCGAACGCTCGTCATGGGCGTGCTCAACGTCACGCCCGATTCCTTCTCTGACGGTGGCCGCTATTCCGATCCCCAAGTCGCCATCGCGCACGGCCTCGCGCTCCTTGATCAAGGCGCAGACATCCTCGACATCGGCGGCGAATCCACCCGCCCCGGCGCGCCCACCGACACCGCGCAGGCTCCCGCGCTCGCCGGAGCCGTCTCCGCCCAGCAGGAGATCGACCGCGTCCTGCCCGTCATCGAGGCCATTAAGCGCCAGCGCCCCGGCTCCATCTTGTCCATCGACACATATAAATCTACCGTCGCCCTCGCCGCTCTCCGCGCCGGAGCTGAGATCGTCAACGATGTCAGCGGCTTCACCTGGGACCCTGCCATGCCCGCCACCCTCGCAGCCCACCCCTGCGGAGCCGTGCTCATGCACACCCGCGGCCTGCCTCACCAGTGGCGTACCCTCGAACCCGTGCCGGACATCGTCTCACTGGTCTGCCAAGAGCTCAACCAGCGCGTCTCCAATGCGCTCGATGCCGGAATCCCCCGGCACTCCCTCGTCCTCGACCCCGGCTTCGGCTTCGGCAAAAACTTCGACGAGAATTACTCCCTGCTTGCCGGACTCGCAAAGCTCCATCTCCTCGGCTTTCCCTTGCTCGCCGGAGTCTCGCGCAAAGGTTTCCTCCGGCGCACCGTCGCCGCGCGCCTCGGCGAACTCGCAGGTGCCCCACACTCGGCCCCTGACACAGCCACCCTCGACACCCCCGCTCTAGACAATGCAACCCTGGCCGCCTCCATTGCCGCTACCCTCGCCGGAGCCCACATCGTCCGCGTCCACGCCGTCCGTTCCGCCATCGAGGCCCTCGCCATCGCCGACGCCATCGTCAGCCTCCAAACCGCTTCCCATGAGCCCACAAAGTGAGGCCACCCTCTTTTTTGCGCATTTCAGCATTCTGTTGACGAGTACGATAACCCATAAGCGGCGAAAGAGTGACCAAAGTGCTAATCCAATCGGAGTCGCACGAAGGAGGAGCCAAAAAGATTGGCAGATCGGTAAAGGTGCGCAGAAAAAGGATTGACTACAAGGTATACGGTTAGAAGTTCTTCTGGGAATCCAGCAGGATCGTGACCGGGCCGTCGTTCACCAGCTCGACCTTCATTTCGGCTTGGAACTGCCCGGTTTCACAGCGCAATCCGAGTTCCCGGACGCACTCCACGAAACGCTCGAAGAGCCCGCGGGCCTGCTCTGGCCGCGCCGCCCCGTCAAAGCTTGGCCGCTTTCCCCGCCGCGCATCGCCATAGAGCGTGAACTGGCTCACCGCCAGCACCGCGCCGCCCGCCTCGCTGACGTTGCGGTTCATTTTTCCGTCGTCGTCGCTAAAAATCCGCAACGCCGAAACTTTTTCCGCCAGGTACTCCGCATCGCTCTGGCTATCGCCAACGCCCACGCCCAGCAGCACCATCAATCCACGCTCAATCTGCCCTATTGAGCGCGATTCCACCGTCACCCTGGCCCGCGAAACCCGCTGCACAACTGCTCGCATGATCTCAGTAGAACGCATTAGGCGCAGGCTGGATAGTGCCATTCCAGCTTCCGCCCGCCGCCCTGAATCGAAGAATCGCGCTTCCCGGCAGCAATTGCGCATTGACCTTGATAAAAACGAACAGTTAGGATGCTAGTCGGCATTGTCCGGCACATAGAATGATTGGAGTGGCGCAACCCTTGGCCGGACAGCTCAACTTTTTACAGGAGGCGCCAACAAAATGGCTGCTGTGGAAGAAAAATTAAAACAGATTATCGTGGAGCAGTTGGGTGTGGATGAAGCCGAGGTTACCTCTTCTGCTTCGTTCGTGGATGACCTGGGCGCCGATTCGCTGGACATCGTCGAGCTCGTGATGGCCTTCGAAGAGGCCTTTGACATCGAAATTCCGGACGAAGACGCTGAGAAGATCAAGACCGTGAAGGACGCGGTCGATTACATCAGCGCGCACTCCAAAGCCTCAAAATAAACTAGCTAGTCGCGCACCTCGGTACAATGAAAGAACGGCCACCCGTAGCCTGACCGCCGGGCATTCGTGCCCGGCGTATGCCGTTCTTTTTTTAAGGAGAGTTGAATGGCTTCCGCCGACGAGAAAGTCAAACAGATCATTGTGGAGCAGCTCGGGGTGGATGAAGCCGAAGTCACCGCCAGCGCTTCTTTCCAGGACGACCTGGGCGCGGATTCGCTGGACATCGTCGAACTCGTGATGGCCTTCGAAGAAGCCTTCGATGTCGAAATTCCGGACGAGGATGCCGAAAAGATCAAAACCGTGAAGGATGCGATCGACTACGTCAACGTACATGCGAAAGGTGGGAAGCAAGCTTGAGTCGCCGAGTGGTTGTCACTGGTCTTGGCTTGATTTGCGGTGTCGGCAACACCACGGAGGAGGTCTGGACGAACCTCGTGGCCGCCAAGTGTGGCGTCGCGCCGATTACTTTTTTTGACACGGCTCAGTATGCCTGCCAGATTGCGGCCGAGGTCAAGAACTTCGACCCGCTGAACTTTGTCGAGAAGAAAGAACTGAAAAAGATGGGCCGCTTCATTCACTTCGCGCTGGCCGCGGCCACCGAAGCGATGAACATGTCAGGGCTGAAGGTCACGCCGGAGAACGCCGAGAACGTCGGCGTCTATGTTGGCTCCGGCATTGGCGGCTTCGATGTCATCGAGCGTGAGCATACTGCCTTGATGGAAGGCGGACCGCGAAAGATTTCGCCATTCTTTATTCCCGCCAGCATTGTCAACCTCGCAGCCGGACAGGTCAGCATTCGCTTCGGCGCAAAGGGCCCGAACCTGGCCAGCGCTACGGCTTGCACCACCGGCGCTCACGCCATTGGAGACAGCTTCAAGATCATTCAGCGTGGCGATGCCGACGTGATGATCGCCGGTGGCGCCGAGGCCGCGATCACGCCGATGAGTGTGGGCGGATTCTGCTCCATGCGCGCGCTTTCAACCCGCAACGACGAGCCGCAACGCGCCAGCCGTCCGTGGGACAAGGACCGCGACGGATTTGTTGTGGGCGAAGGCGCCGGAATTTTGATTCTCGAGGAGTTGGAGCACGCCAAGGCACGGGGCGCGCGGATCTATGCCGAAGTTGCAGGCTATGGCATGAGCGGCGATGCCTACCACATCACCTCGCCCGCTCCCGATCACGACGGCGCTTTCCGCGTCATGCGCAACGCCATTCGCGACGCCAAGCTCACTCCTGCCGATATCGGCTATGTGAATGCGCACGGTACTTCAACGCCCATCGGGGACGAGTTAGAGGCCATCGCTATCCGTAATTTATTCGGCGAATACAATGTCCCGGTCAGTTCCACAAAGTCCATGACAGGCCACCTGCTGGGCGGCGCCGGCGGACTGGAAGCGGGGATCACGGTGCTTGCGCTGCGCGATCAGACTCTTCCTCCGACGATCAACCTGGAAAACCAGGATGAGCGAACCTCGGGCATGGACTTCATTCCGAACAAGGCCCGGAAAACATCGATGGACTATGCGCTGTCGAATTCATTCGGCTTCGGAGGAACGAACGGCTCTCTGGTATTCAAGCGCTGGAGCGAGTAGTCGCCAAACCGGCAACACAGATTCAGAAAACAAAAAACCCGCTCCGGCGGGTTTTTTGCGCAGCTCATCTTTCAGCGGAGGCGATGCGACTGCTCTGGCGCATGGCTCCGTCGAGCACTAGCCTGCAAAGCTGATCCACAAATTCCGGTGTCAGGGCGTCATGCCCGATCAGGAAGCGCATGTAGATCGGGCCGTAGAGCGCATCGAGCAGCAGGTCGAGGTTAAGATTTGGGGGCAGTTCGCCACGCATAATTCCACGGCGCAGGGTAGAATACGCCTCGGCTCGTCGTGGCTTTAGGAAGCGGTCGCGGAAGGCGCAGCCAAGGGTGGTGTCGCTCTGTCCGGCGGCGAGGATGACGGAGAGGATGTGGCCGCGGCGGCTGCGCATAATCTTTACCAACTCGCGCATCTGCAGGCTCATATCCTGGCTGACCGAGCCGGTATCAGGAAAATGGAGTTTTTGCGTCACGCTGCCGGCAAATGCGTCGGCAACCAGCGCCGCTTTGTTGGGCCACCAGCGGTACACGGTTGCCTTGCCGACACTGGCCTCGGCGGCTACATGTTCGATCGTCAGATCCGCGAATCCGTTTTCTTTTGCTTCGAGAAACTTCAGCGTGCTGCTCAGGATTGCTTGACGGGCCCGCTCACAGCGCGGACGTCCCGGGGGACGCTTGCCGCTGACGGCTTCACTATTGTTTACTTTCTGCCCCATCGCACGATGCTAGCATAGTTATGATTTGACTTTCGAATCAATACGGATAGTATCGAATCTAACCAGCTTTGCGGAGCGTAGGATTGTTGCTTAGGCATGTTCGCGCCCGGTTGAACTCTGGAGTGAATCGTAATCCATGTGGATTGTCGCATTAGCCCTAAGGCGTCCCTACACCTTTATTGTGATGGCGCTCGTCATTATCCTGCTGACGCCGATCACGATTCTGATGATGCCTACCGACATCTTTCCGGAGATCAACATTCCCGTTGTCTCCGTGGTCTGGTTCTATACCGGCATGTCTCCGCAGGATATGGCCGATCGCATTGTCGCCAACTCCGAGCGCGGCATCACGGTTACGGTCAACAATATCGAACATATGGAATCGCAGTCGGTGTCTGGCCTGGGAGTTATCAAGATATTCCTCCGCCCCGGCACCAACATCCAGACTGCGATTGCGCAGGTCACGGCCATCTCGCAAACCACGGTGCGCGGCCTGCCGCCCGGAACTACGCCGCCGCTGATCATCTCGTACAGTGCCTCAACTACGCCGATCATCCAGCTTGGGCTGAGCAGCAAGACTCTTCCTGAGCAACAGTTGTTCGATCTCGGTCAGAACTTTCTGCGCAACTCGCTGGCCACGGTGCAGGGCGCGGCCACGCCTTATCCATACGGCGGAAAGATCCGGCAGATTCAGGTGGACCTCGATTTGCCGAAGTTGCAGTCGTACCACCTTTCGCCGATCGACATCGTCAACGCCGTCAACGCGCAAAACCTGATTCTTCCTACTGGCACCACCAAAATGGGCCCGCTGGAATACAACGTGGAGATGAACGGCACTCCACAGACCATTGCGGAGCTGAACGAGCTTCCGGTGAAGACCAGCAACGGCGCTACGCTGTACATGCGCGACGTTGCACACGTTCGCGACGGCTTTGCGCCGCAGACCAACATTGTGCGCCAGGACGGGAATCGCGGCGCGCTGATGTCGATCTACAAGAACGGCAAAGCATCCACGTTGCAGATCGTCGCGGGCATCAAGGATATTGTCCCCCTCGCAGCACAGTCGCTTCCGCCGGAGCTGAAGATCAGCTCACTGTTTGATCAATCGTTGTTTGTGCGCGCCTCGATCAAAGGGGTGCTGCATGAGGCGGTGCTGGCTGCGGCGCTGACGGCGGTGATGATTCTTTTGTTCCTCGGCGACTGGCGCCCTACGATCGTGATCGCCATTTCGATTCCGCTCTCCATCTTCTGCTCGATCATCATTCTGGCCGCCATTGGCGAGACGCTGAACATCATGACCCTGGGAGGTCTGGCGCTGGCGGTCGGCATCCTTGTCGATGATGCGACGGTCGAGATCGAAAACATTGAGCGGAACCTTGCATTGGGCAAGGAGATGCGGCAGGCCATTCTGGACGGCGCGCAGCAGATTGCGGTGCCCGCATTCGTCTCCACTCTCTGCATCTGCATCGTCTTCATTCCCATGTTCTTCCTCAGCGGCGTGGCGCGCTTCCTGTTCGTGCCGCTGGCGGAGGCTGTCAGCTTCGCCATGCTGTCGAGCTATCTGCTCTCCAGAACCTTGATTCCCACGCTGGTGATGTACATCATGCGCGGCCATGAGCATCGAGCTCAGGCGCCGACGACCATGATGGGACGATTCCAGCGCGGCTTTGAGCGCAGGTTCGAGGACTTCCGCCACGCCTACCAGTCTTTGCTTGAGACCACGCTGGAGCATCGCGGCATCTTCGTAACTTTCTTCCTGCTATTTTGTGTGCTCTCGCTCGGACTCCTCATGTTCCTGGGGCAGGACTTCTTCCCGAAGGTAGATGCCGGCCTGTTGCGCCTGCATGTTCGCGCCCGACCCGGTCTGCGCGTCGAAGAGACGGCGCGGCTCTGCGACGAAGTGGAAGCCGAGCTGCACCGGCAGATTCCGGGCAACGAGATTCAAACGATCCTGGACAACATCGGTCTGCCCAACTCCGGCATCAACCAGTCATATAGTTCTTCGGGAACCGTGGGCAGCAGCGATGCGGAGATTTTGATCTCGCTGGATCCCGAGCATCACCATCCCACCGCGGACCACATCCGCCGACTGCGCCAGGTGCTGCCGCAACGCTTTCCGGGAGTGGAGTTCTTCTTCCAGCCGGCTGATATCGTCACGCAGATTTTGAACTTCGGACTCCCGGCTCCCATCGACATTCAGGTGATCGGCGCAGACATGATGAGCAACTATGCCATCGCGCAGCAGATCGCCAACCGGATGCGGCATGTGCCCGGCGCAGCCGACGTGCACGTGCAGCAGTTGCTCTCCGACCCTACCTTGCATATCGAGATGGATCGCACGCGAATCAACCAGGTAGGACTCAATGCGCGAGACGTGGCGCAGAGCGTTCTGGTCTCGCTGAGTGGGAGCTTCCAGACGGCGCCGAACTTCTGGTTGAATCCGAAGAACGGGGTTACCTACAATATCGCGGTGCAGTCGCCGCAATATCGCATGACCAGCATCGATGACCTTATGGCGTTGCCGGTGAACTCGCAGCAGGGCTCGCAGTTGCTCGGCAACCTTGTGCAGTTACAACCCATTGTGCGTCCTGCGGTGGTGAATCACTATAACGTGCAGCCGGTGATTGACGTTTACGCCAGCACGCAGGATCGCGATCTTGGCGGAGTAGCGGCGGCAACCGACCGCATCATCCAGGACTTCAAAGGACACCTGCCGCGCGGCACGCAGATCGTGCTTCGTGGCCAGGTCAGCACCATGCGCTCCTCGTTCATTGGCCTCGGCGTTGGACTGCTCGGCGCAATCCTGCTCGTCTATCTGTTGATCGTCATCAATTTCCAATCGTGGCTGGATCCTTTCATCATCATCTCGGCATTGCCGGGCGCGTTGGCTGGAATCTGCTGGTTTCTGCTGCTGACCCGAACTACCTTGAGCGTGCCATCGCTGACCGGTGCGGTGATGTGCATGGGCGTTGCCACCGCAAACTCGATCCTGATGGTCAGCTTTGCGCGCGAGCAGATGGATGAGGGACTGACGGCGATTCCGGCCGCCATCGCCGCCGGATACACCCGAATGAGGCCGGTACTGATGACCGCCCTGGCGATGATTATCGGTATGGTTCCGATGGCACTGGGCTTGGGCGAAGGCGGAGAGCAGAATGCCCCGCTGGGCCGGGCCGTGATCGGCGGGTTGTTGTTCGCCACGGTTGCCACTTTGTTTTTTGTGCCAAGCGTCTTTGCAATTTTCCATGGCCGCAGGGAGGCGCAGCGTACGCGCCTGGAGCAGGAGTAAGCGTGAATCCGGAGTTAAGCATGAGTGACGAGAAGGAACTGAAGCAGCCCGCGTCTCACGAAACGGCGCATTCTGCGCACCTTTCGCAGGCTGAGCGCGATGAGGAGATCGAGGCGATCCAGCAACATGCCAGGCATCAGCATCCGGGCATCGAGCGTCCGCCCGAACTGCCGCCGGCGCCGCCGCGAAAGGCGTTGCTCATGATCGGCGTGGCCCTGCTCGTATTGTTCATCGCGGGGGGATTCACCTTGCTGGAGCGAGTGAATCATAACCGGGTCCTGGCCAATGAGACCGAGCAGAGCGCGGTGCCAACAGTAGCCGTCGTGCATCCGTTGGCGGAAACGCCCGACCAGGAACTGGTATTGCCCGGCACACTGCAGGCGTTCAAGGAGTCGCCCATTTTTGCCCGCACCAATGGCTACCTGGTGCGCTGGTACAAGGACATTGGCAGCCGGGTGAAGAAAGGCGAGCTGCTGGCCGAGATCGATACCCCGGAAGTGGATCAGGAGCTGAACCAGGCTCGCGCCTCGCGGCAGCAGATTGTGTCGCAGATGGAGCTGGCAAAGATCAGCACGGACCGTTGGGAGAACCTGCGCAAGACCGACTCGGTTTCACAGCAGGAGGCCGATCAGCTGAGCAGTGGATACCAGCAGAGCAAGGCCAACCTGGCCGCCGCCGATGCCAACGTGCGGCGCCTTGAACAGCTTGAAGCGTTCAAGAACGTTTATGCGCCATTTACAGGCGTGCTTACCCGCCGCAATGTGGATCCCGGAGCGCTGATCAATGCTGGAGCAGGCCCGCGGGAACTCTTCGACATGGCCCAAGTCGATACCCTTCGCGTCTTCACCAGCGTCCCCCAGGCCTATGCGCCGTACATCAAAGTTGGCGTCAAGACTACGATCACGTTGCAGGAGATGCCGGGTGAGAAATTTACCGGTGTCATAGCGCGCACAGCCGAGGCGATCGACCCGTCAACGCGCACCCTACTCACCGAGGTCGATGTAGACAACAAGGATGGCCGGCTGCTGCCCGGCTCCTATGGGCAGGTGCATTTCGCGGTCGGCTCCAATGTGCAGAAGCTGACGGTCCCGGTCAACGCCATGCTCTTCCGCGCCGAAGGCCCGCAGGTGGCTGTCGTCGGAGCGGACAAAAAGATCGAGTTGCGCCCGCTCAGCATTGGCCGCGATTATGGCGCTACGCTTGAAGTTCTTGGCGGTCTGGCAGTGAGCGACGAAATTGTCATCAATCCGCCCGACTCGTTGGAGCAAGGTCAACCGGTGCACGTCGCGCAGCCCTCACCGGCACAGCAGGAACATGGTCAACCGGAGGTCGGAAAGCAGAAGGGGAGCGCGTCGTGAAGCGAATTATAACGCGCACCGCAAATTGCACGGCAAATCGCAAACCAGGTCGTAACACGAAGCGAGCCTCCCTTGCGCTCGGGCTCGCACTGCTGGGGTTGACCGCTGGATGTGCGGTGGGACCGCGCTATCAGCGGCCCGCCGCTACCGCACCCACGACCACAGTGCCGACGGCATGGAAGACCGAGCCTCCATGGCAGCAGGCCGCGCCCAAGGATTCGATTCCAAAGGGGCCGTGGTGGCTGGTCTTTCATGATCCGATGCTCGATGCCTACGAGCAGCAACTCATACAGGCAAACCAGACACTGCTCGCCGCGCGGGAGCGGCTGGAGCAGGCGCGTTCGCTGGCTCGCGTTGCCACCTCGGCATATTTCCCTCAAGTCTCCGGCGATCCCAGTGTGGCACGTGAAGGGGCTGGAGCGAATCGTCCCTTGAACGGCGCGCTGTTTACCACTGCTTACACGCAGAATGTCTTCGCGGTTCCGTTCAATCTCAGCTATGAGGCCGATCTCTTCGGAGACGTGCGGCATAGGGTCGAGGCTGCGAATGCAAACCTCCAGTCCTCTGCCGCCAATCTTGAGAACGCGCGCATGGTGCTGAGCGCCGAGTTGGCCGCCGATTATTTCTCCCTGCGCGAACTCGATTCCGAGTTGCAGGTGGTAGAGGAGAACGTGGGCTACCAGCGCAAAGGCCTTGACTTGGTGAACTACCGGCACAACGGCGGCGTCGCGAGCGGGCTTGAAGTGGCGCAACAAGCCGCGCTGCTTGACGCAACCGTGACTCAGCTTGCCCTGTTGCGGCAGTCGCGTGCGCAATATGAGCACGCCATCGCCGTGCTCGCAGGTCAGCCGGCATCGAGCTTCAACGTTGCTGTCGCGCCCTTGCAGGCTACGCCGCCGCCATTGCCGCTCGGAGTTCCCTCCGATGTGCTGGAGCGGCGCCCGGACATTGCCTACGCCGAACGCCAGGTCGCTTATGCAAACGCACAGGTCGGCATTGCGCGCGCCGCTTTCTATCCCCACATTACGCTTGGCGGCGCGGGTGGATGGCAGAGTCGTGACATTTCCAGCCTGGCCAACGCCTCCAGCCTCTTCTGGTCAATTGGCGCCGATGCACTGCAGCCCATATTCGAGGGCGGACGCAACCGCGCCAATCTGGCGGCCACGCGCTCGGCCTATGACGCCTCCGTTGCAGACTACCGCCAATCGGTGCTGACCGCATTTCAGCAGGTCGAGGACGGCCTCAGCAATTTGCAGACCCTTGCGCAGGCGGCAAACACGCAGGCCGCCGCCGTCGAGGAGGCCCGTCGAGAACTTACATTCGCCAATAACCGCTACATCGGAGGGGTCACCACCTATCTCGACGTGATCACCGCGCAGAGCACGCTGCTCTCCAACGAGCGGTTGGCGACGCAACTGCTTGGTCAGCAGATGGTCAGCTCGGTCTATCTGGTCAAAGCTCTAGGGGGCGGATGGGATGCAAGCGATCTCAATCAGCAGCAGGTTCATCCCAAGGCGATTCAGATCCTGCAGCAGTGAACCGGGGCAAGACGGACGAGGCCACACCTTCTCTGGCGTGCCCTCGTTTTTCCTGTTTTGCCTTACTGTACCGTAACAACAATGCTTACCGCCGTAGGGTTCGTCACCGCGCCTGATCCAGTTGGCGTGACGTTAACGATGTACGTCCGTGACAACCGCGAGCTTTGCGAGTTGGTTGCGCCACAGGCCATCAGGAAGCCTGCAAGCGAGATTGCCAGCGCCGCTAACAAAACCGCGCATGCACGTCTCCGGCGGACCCCAAATGGTAGACCGAGCAGCACCGCGCAGAACACTACCGCGCTGCGGCCGTTCCACGGAGTCGCGGGTCCGTGGTTCGCTGCACTCGCTTGAGTTGTGATCGTCAAGGTCGAGCTTCCGCTCCCGCCATTGGTCAGTGCCACCGAAGGTGCACTTGCTGAAATCTGTGAGTTGTCGCTGGCTGCGAGCACAACCGTCCCAGCGTAGTTAGTTGACCTCAGGTTGAATAGCACGGTGGAACTGCTCCCGGCAGCCATCGAAACTGTGGGCGAACCTGCTGTCAGCGTGTAAGTCGGCGCTGGTGCCGCCGCCACTGTGAAGCTTGCGTTGATCGGTGCCGCGGCAGCGTAGTTCGGGTTGCCGGATTGAGTGGCTTGAAGCGTAACCGATCCGGGACCGGTGATTGTCAGCGTGCTGCCGTTCACAGTCGCAGGACCGGAGGTCACGGAATAGCTGACCGCGAGCCCGGAAGAAGCCGATGCAGTCAACGCGATCGGAGCGACGCCGTAAGTCTGCGGGCCCGGATTCGGGAACGTGATCGTCTGCGGCGCCTTGTTCACTGCGAAGGTCACGCTGACCGCAGGGGCGGCGCTGTAGTTCGTGTTGCCGGATTGAGTGGCTTGAAGCGTAACCGATCCGGGGCCGGTAATTGTCAGTGTGGTGCCGTTGACCGTCGCAGGACCGGAGGTTACGGAATAGCTGACCGCAAGTCCGGAAGAAGCCGTGGCGGTCAAGGTGATCGGAGCCACACCGTAGGTCTGCGTCCCCGGATTGGGGAAGGTGATCGTCTGTGCCGGCAGACCCACGCCCGTACCCTGCAACGCGATTGTCTGCAGAGCATAGGTTGGCGATGCCGCATTCAGCGCATCGTCCGTCAATACAAGCGATCCGTTGATGTTGCCCGAGATCGTTGGAGCGAAGCTGATGGCGAGAGTGCACGAGGCGCCCGAAGCCAAACTTCCTACCGACGACGAAGAGGTCACTACCGGGCAAGCAGTGGAACCCGAGCTGTCCAGTTCGAAATACTGCGCGACGCTGGGATTACTCCCCGTTGCGGGAACTGGAAGCGTCAGCGGCCCATTGCCGATGTTCTGGAGACTCACGGTCTGCCCCGCGCTGTCCTCTCCAGTGTTAATCGAGCCGAAGCTCAGACTAGGTGCATCCGCGAAATCCAACTTCTCCACGCCTGGATTGACAGCGACGAAGATGTTGCCACTCCCGTCCACCGCAATGCCGATGGACTGTCCGAAGCCGCTGCCCAACGTCTTGATCGTGGCGTAGCCACCCGCCGCCAGAATCTCACGCACAACATTGTCGCCAGCATCGGCGACGAAGACGTTTCCGTTCCCGTCCACCGCAATGCCATTGATTTGGCCGAAGCCGCTACCCAGCGTGTTGACCGTAGTGTAGCCGCCTGCCGCCACAATCTCTTTTACAACATCGCTCATTTGATCTGTGACGAAGACGTTTCCACTTCCGTCCACTGAAATGCCTCCCAGGAGGTAGAAGCCGCTGCCCAGCGCCTTGACCGTGGTATAGCCGCCAGCCGCCAGAATCTCATGCACGACACTGTCGCCAGAATCGGTGAAGAAGACGTTTCCGCTCCAGTCCACCGCCACGCTTCCGATGGTGCCATAGCCACCAGAGCCGCTGCCCAATCTTTTGACGCAAGTGAATGAAACGCAACCGAGAGGAATCTCTTCCACTGCACCGTTGCCGACGTCGGCGGCGAAGACATTCCCGCTCGCATCAAGCGCAATGCCGCGGGGCTGGAAGTTATTAGCCTGGCCGCTTATTAGCGTCTTGACGCAACTGGCGGCACCGCACCCGGGCGGGATCTCTTTCAGTACATAGTTGACGGGGTCGGCGACGAAGATATTTCCGCTTCCGTCCACCGCAATGCCCCAGGGATCACTGAAGCCGCCGCCCAACGTGCTCGAGCTGCCGGGCAGGAAGCTCACTTGTGGCCCCGAGCCGATGCCGTGTACGTATCCAGTGGCAATGGAATTCCCGCTGGCATTCGTCAGAATCACAGCCCCGTTGCGAAGGCCCGCGAAGTTGGGCGTGAAGATTACGTTGACCGTGCAGGTGTCGCCGGCACTGTAGCTTCCCGCCATGCAGGTACCGCCAGTGGCGACCGCAAAATCCAGACCTGCAACCCCCTGCGTCAGCGCTATCGGGTTGCCAATCGTGCCTCCGCTGTCAAAGGTGAAGTTCAGCGGAATCATGGCGCTCGCTTGCCCGATGGCGACTGTTCCGAAGTCCACCGCGGTTGTGTCCAAATGAGCTGTTTGAGCAGACAAGCCCGTTACCAGCACTGAAAGCAGTAGAACCCCAAAAAGAAGTCTGAGACTGCGGGAGACGAATAAAGGGATGTTCATGGTGACGGAACGGCTAAAAGAGCAGGAGGAAAGGACCTGTCGCACAGAGGACTCCAAGAATCACGCGCGCACGCGGATTTGCATAAACATCAGGTAAGTCAGAGCAACAATTCACGTCCTCCACTCACAAACCTTGGAGCACGATGACCTGATTGGCAGGGAACGCCAAGCCTCAGATCTTTAAGACTTGCGGGGGCGAAACAATGGTCACATTCAGCTACTTACAATGTCAATGACTTTGGGGACGCGGGGGTGTCTTCGCTTATAACGGAAGTAATACATTCAGCAGCAATAGAACGTTCTTGACCATCTACGCACAACATCGGTGCTGCACGGATTCGTTCAACACTGATCTCCCAGGGAAGCCCGGCTCTGCGTGGAGCGCAGAGGCTCGAGCTCCGAGTTCTTTCAACCTTACAAGGAGCTACAGAGATGCGTGCTTATCTATCCGTTAATCACATTCGAGAGAAGACACATCGATCGAGAAGCGGTTACTTCACATCTGATGACTTCAGCAGTCTCTCATAAGCTTCGTTGACCTTCAGCTCCGGGGGTAGGTTCTAACATGCCTTACTAATGAAAGGTTGATCCAGAAGAACCGCTTGAACCGCGGCGCATAGATCGCGCACAACGTATGACTTAATAACGTAGCCGTGCGCCCCGGTGCTCATAACTTCTTGAATCAGTTCGGCAGAACGGTGGGTGCTTATGAATAGCAGCTTAGACTCGGGAGCGACGACGCGTATTCTCTGAGCGGCTTCAAGTCCATTCAGGCCTGGAAGACTGATGTCCAGCAGAATCAAGTGTGGCTGGAACCTTTCGGATTCCTCAATCGCTTCCAAGCCGTCGCCTGCTTCACAGACGACTCGCAATACCGGGAGTGCCTGGCTTTCCGCGATGATACGACAGAGGAGATCGCGAAATGGAGCGCAATCATCCACGATGAGAATTCGAAACAGTGACATGGTACTCGACCTCCGAAGCCAATTGGCATGGCAATTGGCGAAGGCCAGAATCACATGGAACGAACGGCGTAGTCGTTGCCCCAGAGCAACTTGATTTGCTCACGGCTAAGAGGCCGGCAGTAGAACGGTGCTGCTCGCGACCGCTCTGAGTGGAGTGGAGATAACTAAACTGCGGAACCGAGCAGGCATCGAACAGATCCGAAACCGAAAACAAACCTTAGGGCAGGTGATCAAAGTAGCAAGGTGAAACCGGCATGGTGGCGCCGGTGCAAGTTTTGGCAATTCCGTCGCAATCCCTGCCTGGTTGCACGGGTGGCGTGGGCGGCGTTGCATTGGGTGCGCCGGCGTAGTCGAAGAACTCGTCCATCGGCGGCTGCGCAGCGTCGCGCTTGGTGAGGGAGGGGAGAGCGAAGCGAGTTTCAATGAACTTCAGAATCGCGGTGTAATCCATCGGGGTATGGGAAACGTAGTGCGGCTTCGTAAAGGGTGAGATCACAAGGAACGGAAGACGGAACCCGGTACGGGTGAAGTCGCAAGCGGGATTGCCCGGCTGGGTGGAGCAGAGATCGCCGGCGAGGAAGTCACTGGGCTTGATGCCGTCCGGACTCGGCACCGGCAGCATGGGTGAAACGTGATCGTACATAGCGCCGGCTTCATCGTAGGTCAGGAAGAAGACGGAGTCCTTCCATGAGGAACTCGCGATCAGCGCATTCATGAGCTTGGAAACATAACGCGAACCATCTTGGACATTGTTCAGCGGGTGCTCGTCGAGCCCAAACTCATATCCGCCCTCAATCAAAGCGACTTGCGGCAGAGTTCCATTCTGCAGATCGGTGAAGTACTGCGTGACGGGCACGAGATGGCCGGCCGCGAGCTTATTGGCCGAGCTGAAATTATAGAAATATGTATCGGGAGAACTGGAACCTGCAGGAGTGTCGGAGTAATAGATCTTCCACGTGATGCCAGCATTCTGCAGCAGGTCGAAGATGGTCGGATCCGGCAATTGGCCTCCGTTGCTCGCCGTAGGCTCATAGATGTGTCCGTGCGAGGTAGCCGCGAACAAGTAGAGCCGATTGGGCTGCGAGCGGGTCGGCGCAGGGGCAAAAAAGCGGTCCGAGGTGGCAAATTGGGTGGCCATGAAGTAGTAATAAGGCAGCTCCCGCTCAGTGTAGAAGCCCATGGAGCGGACGCCCTCGGTGTCCCAGATACCAGTACTCGAGGCAAAGCCCCCGGCAGTAAAGGCGAAGCCATCATTCTTCGCAGTCAGCGAGTAAAAGTTCTCCAGATCAAAGTCGATGTGGCTCTCATTCCAGGACGGGCTCAGATTGTAGATGCACACCGTATTCATGTGGTACGAGGGTATGGGTTTGCCCGTTGCGAACCCCTTATCGCAGGCAATCCAATTTGTGCAATCGGGAACGACCGTGCCCGTTGCCGAGCCGGGCAGCCCATCGACATCCGCGCCGAGGCCTTGGGACACCCGATAGGCATTCAACATTCCAAAGTAGCTGTCAAAGGAGCGGTTCTCCTGGGCCATAAACACGATGTGATTGATGGAGTGTATATCCGCAGCGGCATTCACGGTCAGGGTTGCTGATCCGGTCACGCCGCTCTGTACGGCAGAAATGGTGGCCGTACCAATACTCACCGCCGTTGCCTTGGAGCTGCTCACGCTGGCGACAGCAGGATTGCTGCTGGACCAAGTGACGGACTGGGTGCAGTCACTGTTGGAGTTGTCCGACATCGAGCAAGTCGCTACAAAAGATTGCGTCTGGCCGACGTCAATCGCGGGTGAAGTGGGCGTGACTGCGATGCTGGAAAGGGTGGGACTGGGACTGCCCGAGCCTCCGTTTCCAGTCCCACCGGTACCGCCACCCGAGCCTCCGCCCGCCTTGGCAGAGTTGGAAGATCCGGAACCACAAGCGGTTAGTGCAAGGACCAAAAATGAAGCAGTGCACTCAAGAAGAAAATACTGAGTTGACTTTTTTACCATCTGGGAACCACCACCGGGGAGTACCGGACAGCAACCTATGATGGCGGAATTTTTCAGAATGTTGGCCCAGAGTATTGCGTGTTTTCAGGTTCCGGAAGAGGATCCAGAACGGAACTTTGGCTTAGTCTGGCGGATCCGCGATAGCGGTCTCGTAACGCAAAAGGATCGATCGACTCTGCAACTTCTCTGGAAGCTGTGGCTCGCCAATGTTTTGCTTCGGCACCAACAATACAAGCTGTTTCGCTCGAGCCTTAGCAATCATGGTCGACTCCTTCAATGATCTTGCAAGGATTGACGACGGTGGCTCCACATCGCATCGGGTCAGCTGGGGTGATGCGCACACATCGAGAGTCGCGTAATCGGCGATACCGGAGAATCAGCTTGCGCGCGGCGTAAGTACAGAGTCCAGCAAACGCAAGGCCTGCCAGGAACGTTCCCGCTCTGGAAGCGTAGCTAGCCGCGCGGTTCAGGTCATGGCTTAAAACATAGCCGAGTCCGGCATACGCGCATGAATAGAGGCTCGCGCCAGCTGTTTCAAGGGCAAGAAAACGTAGCCGGCCAGTCCGGGATGTCCCGGCCATCGGCGGCACGACGGCGTCCAGTCCCGGGACGAACTTGCAGAGCAAGAGCAGCGGAGGCCCATACCGTGCGAAGGTCTGTTTCGCTCTGCGATCGTGGGCGTCAGGATCTCGCGCGAGGCTGTGGAGGAAGTGCAAGACCTTGTCACCCCCACCGCCGCCGCCCCGCCTCGTACCACACCCAGTCAGCCAGCACACAGGCAGCGACAGACAGGCAGAGCGCGGGCGCGAAGCCAAGGTTCCCCTTCCTTGCGAGCGCCCCGGCCGCGAGCAGAAACAGAGGTCCGGGTATCGGGAGACCTATCTGGTGCGCGAACATCGCAGCGAACAGGACTGAGTAGCCGTGCTTCAGAACGAATTGGACGATCGCATTCATGAGTTCACATTCTTACCGTTTGCTGTGCCCGCCAACGCTGCGGTCGAAGCTGTGCGCCGAGACTTGCTGACGGCTGCATCGTTATGCACCTCCAGTTTGCGCAGTCGCTTGAGACTCCTCTTCCGGAGCGACGGTTTCCCATTTGATCAGCTTCAAGTCCAACACGAAGATCGAATACAGCACCGGCACAAGGATTAGCGTGACGAAGGTCGCGATGGTCAGACCGCCAATCTGCGCGTAGCAGAGTGGTTCCCAGAGCGGGCCGCCGTGCATGGCCAGCGGTACGAGTCCCAGCACGGTCGCGCCGACGGTGATCATTACGGGGCGCAAGCGCACGATACCCGCATCGAGGAGTGCTTCGCGCAATGGCTCTCCTCGTTCATGCGCTTCTTCGATGAAGTCGAACAACACGATGACGTGGCTGACGATCACGCCCACAAGACTCGCAACTCCAAGGAAAGCCATGAAGCCGAATGGCTGTCCCATGATCACCAGTGCCGCGAGCGCGCCGGTCATTCCATACGGAATCGCAGCGAACACGAGCAGAGGCTTGATCGCGTTGCGGAACTGGAGCACCAGGGCAATGTAGATAAGCAGCACCGAAACCGCCATGACGGCGCTGAGTTGTTTAAAGCCCTTCTGCTGTTCGTCATATTCGCCACCGATCTCAAGGAAATAGCCCGGCGGCAGATGCTTTTGGAACTCCTGGATCTTTGGCAACAACGGGGTAAGCACCTGCGACGGCAACACACCCGGAATCGGGAACGCCGAAACCGTAACCGTACGGAATTGGTTGCGGCGCTTGATCTTTGGTATGGACATATCAGTGGTGACCTGCGATACCTGCCGCAAAGGCACGCGCTGGTTGCTGGTCGACGAGTACACATAGGTGTTTTGAACGTCGGACAGTCCCGCTCGCTCCTCCATGCGCAAGCGAACCGTGATGGGGATTTGCTTGTCTCCTTCCCTGTAGGTTGAGACAGGTAATCCGCTCATCGCCGCCGCGGATGAAAGTGCAACATCGAGATTCGTGACCCCGGAAAGATTCGCACGATCGGGATCAACCTTCAGCCGGACATTCATCGCCGGTTCTCCCCAGTCGTCGCGTACGCGAGTGGCATTCGGCTGTGCGCGGAAAACGTTCTGGAGGTCGGTGGAGAGCCGATGCAACACTTCTGCGTCGGCGCCGGAGATCCGTATGGACACGGGAATGCCAACTGGTTTTCCCGTCTCGAGCTGCCGCACGTCGATTCGGGCTCCTGGAACTTCCCGGCTCAGAGCCGTCTGCAGCGGTCCAACAAATTCATTAGTAAAGTGCTTGTCTCTAACTTCGACCAAAACCTGCGCATAGTTGACCTGTTTTTGCTCAGGCTCGACCGAGAACCAGAACCTGGGACCGCCGCCACCGACAAAAGTTGTGAGTGATTTCAAAACATCCTTCTCATGATGTTCGTTTCCGAACCGTTCGGCTTCTTGCCGGATGACGGTTTCTGCCCGTTGGGTAATCGTGTCTGTCGCACCGAGCGGGGCGTCTGGCGGGAGCCACACATCGACATAAGACAGGTACGAGAGATCCTTGGGGAAGAATTGCGGGACGAGCATCTTGGACGAACACTCCGCCGAACACCAAGATGATAAGGGAGCCGGCGAACACGCCCCAGCGGTGTCTTAGCGCGAAGTCACCTACCTTATAGTAGAGACCCGGAAAGCCATGGGCGCGTCGCTCCGACATCGGTGCCTCCACATGCTTCGGCGGCTTGATCAGGTAGTACGCAATCAACGGCATGAACGTGAAAGACACGATGACGGACGCGATCAACGTGCACGTCATCACGACCGGAAGACTGTACAGGAAGAAATACGTGTCGCCGGTCAGCAGCAGGAAAGGCAGATAAGCGACGATGTTGGTGATGGTCGCGAATACGATTGCCTTGGCCAGTTTGGTCGGCCCAAGCCAGGATGCTATATCGCGCGGGGAACCGGAGCCCAGTTCGCGCTTGATCGCGTCGCCGGCAACTACGGGCATGTCGACCAGCAAGCCGAGCGCGATGATCAGCGTCGCGATCGAGACCTGTTGAATATCGATGTTAAGAACGTGAATGATCCCGAAGGTCATCGCCAGCGTCAACGGGATGGAAGCGGCCATCAGCATCGCCGCACGCCAATCCCAAAAGCCGACCAGGGCGACGATGACGACGAGGGCGATAGCCTCATAGAGACTGCCCATCAACAGACTGACAAGTTCATGCACTTGCTTGGGCTGGTCTGAGGTTCGCGAAACAATCAGGTCAGCAGGCAATTGCGGGCGCACGGTTGCAAGCGCCTTATCGACTGCTTCACCGAATTTGAAGATCTGCTCGCCCGAGCGCATCTGTACGGCCAGGGTGATGGCACGATTGCGATGCCAACTTCCTTTCGCATCGCGAGTCTCCATGTAGTTCAGGTATCGTCTTGGCGACTGGTAATCACGCGACGTGTCTACAAGGTCGCGCAGATACACAGGTACGCCAGTCGGTGATGCTCCGACGAGCACGTTGCCGATCTCTTTCGTGCTTTTGAATTCGGCGGTCGAGTCAATCAGCACATTTCGCGATTGGGTCTGGACGATTCCGCCGGGAGCAGTGACATTCCGCGCGTTCAGGATGTCTTTGAACTTCGTCGGCTGCAACTTGAAGGCGGCAAGCCGAGCGTCGGAGTACTCCAGGTAAATTTGTTCCGGCAGAACGCCCGCACGCTGCACCTTTGCCACCTCTGGCACACGTTGCAGGGTGCGTTGGATCAGATCGGTATAGTCATCAAGCTGGCGATACGAATACCGGTCGCTGGCGACTTCCGCAATACGTTCCTTTGTAGATTGGGGATCGCGAATGATGATCGGACCCCAAGCGTCTGGATGGAAGTCATATTCTTGTAGCCGCTTCTCAATGAACTGTTGGCCATAGGCGCGAATCTCGTTGTCTGACTTCTCCGTTGCAAAATCAATTCCGGAACAGCTCCCCACGGATACGGGACGGACATCTTGTCCGACACCATCCCGCTGCACCTGTGCGGCGAATATCGCAAAGGTCCGCTCAATTACGGCGGATGACACGGATGCCGGATAACAATAGAGAGCGGCCACTCGTCCCTGGGTATTTCCACCACGCGCTTTCTCGATCGCATCTTGCACACCACGGGCGCGCAACTCGGTTTCCATCTCCGGGACGGGCGGGCTGGCAACGGTCAGCATCAACGCCGCGGTGTCGCCGAAGTCGCTGATCCAGGTGATCGGTCCTGCGCCGTCGGGAAGATCGTTGATCTGGTTGAGGCGCTGCCCGATGTCCTGAAATTCCTGTTGCGTGTTCTGGATGTTGTCGAGCAGGCGAACCGTCACCACGGAGACGTTGTCCTGCGTGGTGGATTCCACGCGGTCCACCTTGCTGTTACCGGTCGCGGCCTGCTCGATCTTTCGCGTTACTAACTGCTCCACCTTGTCTGCGGAGATACCCGGCCACGGGCAGATGGCAAGCGCAACGCGCACTGGGATGTCGGGGTCTTTACGTTTGGGCATGTTCATGTACCCGAAGACACCCCAGATCAACGTGGCGACCAAAGCGACCCACGCGATCTGACGGTTATGCGTGAAGAATCGCGCAATATTCCGGCTGTTGTTAACGTCTCCCGATTTCACTGAACTACCTCCACCCGCTGTCCGTCCTTCAGCAGATTGGCGCCGGTGGTGATGATCCGCTCACCCGCACTCAACCCACTTACCACGATTACCTCGGTTCCATTCACAGCGCCGATTTCCACACTATGAAGACTCGCTATGTCTCCGGCGCCCGATTTTGAGATTACAAACACGCCATATTTGCCATCATTCGCCTGCACAATCGCCGAAAGCGGAGCCAGCAGAGACGAGACATGCTTTTCGCTTCCCTCTTCGCCATGCGCCAGTTGCAATGAACCAATCATGCCCACCTTGAGCAAGTGGTCGCGGTTCGGTATTGCGACCTCGACGTCGAAGTTGCGCGTCGTGGTGTCTGCTGCCGATGAGATACGGCTGATTCGTGCATGAAAGGTGCGCGATGGGAACGCGTCGATGGCGACGTCAACCGGTTGCCCTACTTTGATGGACCGCACAACCGTATCAGGCACGCCAACCACGATCTTCACGACATCGGTATTGGCGAGTGCGAATGCCGGCGATCCCGACCCTACGAACGATCCGAGTTCTACGGACTTCTTCACAATGTCGCCGGAGAACGGAGCGACCAGTGTGGTATCGCCCAAGGAAACTTGTGCCTCCGCCGTCTGCGCCTGAGCAGCTCGCAATTGTGCCTGCGTGCTGTCGTGTTGTGCGCGCGCCGCCTCGAACTCGGGCTTCGTCAGGCTCTGAGCTTCGTAGAGGCGCGAGGCACGATCGAAGTCAAGCTGCGCCTTCACTGCGGCGGCTTGCGCGGCCTCCACCTCCGATGTCGCCTGGCGTACCTTGTCCTCATACTCAGTCGCGCGGATGTGGGCAAGAACGGCCCCTTTGCTCACGCTGTCGCCTTCCGCGATATCGCGAATGCCGCCGTCAGCGCGCACCTGCTTTAGCGAAGTAACGTATCCGGGGATACGAAACGCCAGCGGAACCTGCGCATAGGGCGTCACCACGGCCGAGAAGCGCAGTCCGTCGCTAACGCTTGAAGCGGCCTGGATCAACTGGACGTGGACGCCTTGCGGTGGTTGTTCGAGCGGCTTTTTGGAATGACAGCCGACCATGAACAGCGACGCCGCCAGGATGATTGCAAGAGTGTTTCTCATCATTATTCTTCCCCCATGGCGCGGCGAAGATCTGCCAGAGCGCCCCAATAGGACGAGAGTGCCTGTTGATACTGGTAATCCGATTCCGACTTACGAGCTTGTGCCTCAAGCAAGTCTCTTATGAGTGCTGCCTGTTCCTTGTACTTGGTGCTCACCTCTCGGAGACGCTCGGTATTCGCATCTTGCTGGGTTCGCGCCACCTTAAGAAGCAGAGCATCCTCATGCCACTTGCGATACTTCATCCCGACTTCGACCGCGATCTGCGACTCGGTTTCCGCGGCGCCATTTCGCGCCTGTTCGACAGTCTTCGTCTTTTCAGAAACCGCGTTGCGGCGACGGCCCCAATCGAACGGCTCCCAGCTAAACAGAAAACCCGCAACGCCCACGTTTCCTGGAACAAATGAAACGTTGTTCATTCCGAGATAACGAACGGAAACGCTGAGGTCGGGAATGTATTCAGCTTTCGCGATGCGACGGTCGTACTCGGCTTGCTTCTGTTTGAGCTGCGCCTGTCGAATCTCAGGCCGGCTCTTCTCTGCGCGATCTCGTGCAACCTGTAACGTGAGGTCTTCTGCTTCCGTTTCGGGCATGAAATCGACCCGGAAGAGTGTCGTCAGATCGCGGCCTAATAGTTGGTTCAAGTGTTCGCGCTGTGTCGCAAGTCCGTTCTCTGCAACCGACAGGTCATACTGAGCCTTCGCCAGCCGGGCGTCGACTTCCAAGGCATCGGCCCGCAGTACGGTCTGCTCTGCGTGGTACTTCGCGGTGACGCGCTGCGCTTCTTCCAGCGTCTTCACAGCCTCGCGCGTTGCATCCACCCCCGCCTGTGTCGCGACGAGATTGAAGTACGCGTTTCGGACCTCGGAGGCGATCTTCTGACGCTCCGCGCGAACATCTTCGCGCGAGATGTCGCGTGCAAGTTCGGTTGCACGGATGCCAAGGTGAATCTTGTACTGCTGCGATATGGGTTCATCGAAGGCCGCAGTTGTGAGGTCACAAACTGGGCCGGTGTATGGATCTTGCTGTTCGTCGCCGGTACCGGACCAGTACTCGCGTAGGTGCCGAACGTACCAGCAGGGATCGTGAAATTGAATGGCTGCAGCAGTTCACCACCCAGAACAGAAAACTGGAACTGCGGCAGGCGCCGGCTCCGCGCCGTGTCCACCCGGAAGTCGAACTTCCGCGCTTCCAGCGACGAGTTCTTCACCAGGCGGTTGTTCTCCAGCGCAGTCGAGACAGCATCATCCAACGTGAGCAGTGGAGCTTGCGTATCGTTGGTCGCCTGCTGCGGTTGACCGAGCAATGTGGACGGCCATACAACCGCGAATGCGAAGAGAATCAGAAATAGGTAGTTGAACTTCATATTGTTACTCCGCCGGTTCATGGAAGCGCGAGCCGCCACGGAGGATGTGCCGGTTGTACTGGCCATCCACGTGCCGATGACCACAATGAAAGCAAGTTCCTCTAATTTTTCCATCAGCATGCGGCACCCCCGATGACAAATCCGGCGGCGTAATCCACCCGTCGTTCATTCGAACTATGGGATGCTGCGATTGGGCTACTCGCAGCCGGCGCGATCTGTTCAGTCGCCCGGATGCGCGCGTTGCGAACGTCCCGAAGCGAAGAGTTAAGCAGCAGAGCACATTCATGCCCTGAGTGCCCTTCCAGAACAGTAATGACGAAGACGAAACGCTCGAAATCCTCGAGTGCCAAGACACTGCTGATTGCAGCATCGCGATCTGGGATACTGGGCAAGCTGGCCCCAATCTCTACAACGGGTTCGGGCAAGGCCGACATGGCGTGCTGCCGAGGATGTGGCTTTAACGCCCTGATCGCGCTTTGGAGAATGGTGCGCTTAGCCCAGGTGCGGGCCCATTCCTTGAAAACTCGGTTCGAGTTAATAGAGTCTTCGAGTCCGGCAACAAAGCATTGCTCTGCCACATCGTGACCGCCAGTCAGCAAAAGCGAAAGCCGGTAGAGCACGTCCCTGTCATCTGAAAATACCTGGCGAAAATCTTCCGCACCGGCGTATTTGTTCGCTTCGCTGTTCGCGGCCCGCTTTCTCTTAAAGAACGTCATCTCTCGTCTCCTGAAAGGGCTTCCGTACTCTGCGAGTGAGCTGCCTCAACACC
Source organism: uncultured Acidobacteriota bacterium (assembly GCA_963738165.1). Lineage (GTDB taxonomy): Bacteria > Acidobacteriota > Terriglobia > Terriglobales > Acidobacteriaceae > TOLSYN. The sequence continues at coordinate 42 of CAVTVE010000010.1, read as the reverse complement.
TGCTTCGTGAACACGCCGCAGCCGCGGACCTTCAGTCCTTCG
>CAVTVE010000009.1:0-160215 GCA_963738165.1 uncultured Acidobacteriota bacterium | reverse complement strand
GTACGTTCTCTGCCTGGAAGCCTTTCGGCCCCTTCACGACGTTGAACTGGACTGCCTGTCCTTCTTGAAGGCTCCGGAAACCGCTCGACTGAACTGCCGAAAAGTGCACGAAGACATCTTCGCCGTTCTGGCGGCTGATAAAGCCAAATCCCTTTGCGTCGTTAAACCACTTCACTGTTCCTTGTTCCATTTGTTACCTGTTTCTATTTTTGAATTTCTGCTGAGAAGAATCGCTGCCAGTGAAGAAGATGACGCTATTGCGGTACCAACTATCAAATGCGGGTGAATCAGACTAAGCCGATATTCCTTTGATGTGCCAAACCGGAAAAACGATTCAATGCATTCATCAACCTGTGATCATTCTCCGTATGTAAGTACAGCTTTTAAGAACAACTACCTGTCCATTGGCCTTGGCCACAAAGTCAAGGTATGAGTCGTGGCAGGCGTGGTCGTATTCATGTGTTCCAATTCTCCTCGCACAACGGCGTGGCCGGCCCGGATTGCATCGACGACTTGGCTATCGACGGAATCGGCTGACTGTAGTCGAAATTGATACCAGCCATCTCGCGTGCAACTCTTTCTCCAGCCGCATTGGAGTTCACCACCCTCACGCCACTCGTGTATTTCACCATTTTTCACTCTCTTCTCAATGCGACCCCATCCGGATAAGAAAGTTGTAGGTTTCATCGGCGTTGACGTAATTGTGAGGCAGCAGCGCAACATCCTCACTCAGCGTAGGATAGGTTCAGCGGCACTCCGCGATGCAAAGGAATGAACACGAGATGACGCACCTGAAGCTCCAAGTAGCCCTCGATGAGATTGGACGGCTGTGCGACACCGTAAATGGATACAAAGAGCGCAATGGTGGCACGCTGCCTAATCCAGACAGCGACGCTGGCCGCGCACTCTCCTCGCTGGAGACATTCACCAGTGAACTGCACAAATTTGATATTGCGAAGGTGCTCGGCCACAAGATATAGACAACGAAGCGAGTTCAACTGTATACATTCGGTCATATACATCTACCGCACAAGGTGCTACGCTTTATCCAGCATTTGATTTGGAAGGACGCAGCGGTAGAAGCGCCCTGAGAGCGAACAACCAAGCGCCTTCGGAATACGTATCTCCTTACAAAATCCCTCCGACTCACTCAGCCAGATTTCAATTCACAAAGGAATACGCATCATCATGGAACAAGGAACAGTAAAGTGGTTTAACGACGCAAAGGGATTTGGCTTTATTAGCCGCCAGAACGGCGAAGATGTCTTTGTGCACTTTTCGGCAATTCAGGCGAGTGGCTTCAAGAGCCTCCCCGAGGGTCAGGCTGTGCAGTTCAGTGTCGTCAAGGGGCCGAAGGGCTGGCAAGCAGAGAACGTGACCATACTCTAAAAGTCTGCGTCCGAATAGCTTTGTATGAGGGCAGCTTTCGAGCTGCCTTTTTTCTTCGGGGCACCGAGGATATCAGACATTCTAAGCCCGGATTTCCTTTGTGAAGTTTAAGTCATTGCCTTTATGATGGCGGAAGCAGCTGTATTCATGCGGCTTTGAAGCCCAGAACGCTGCTGGGGCTGAGATACAAAATCAGGCGTTTTGCTTCTCTTTTTGTTCCTCTCTGAAGTTCGATTCATGACTCATAGGGTCGGGATTGTCACTGCTGAGCAAAGTGGACACCTGTCGGTCTGGCATAGGTTGTCGGCTAGTGACTTGAGACTAGATTGTCAGCCGGACGATTCAATGGCTCCGTAGGCGTACACTGGGAATTAGCGACGTGGCCGAGACGGCGCGCTGTGTCGGTACTAAGCTTTATTTGTTCGCTCTCGCGAGTTGAGCGCCACTGATCTTGCCGTCATCACTTTTGCCCGGCCTTCGGTCTACGCGAACCAGAGCTCGCCGGCGACCTTCAATTGTAGGACCGCAATCCTTCAACCTTCCTGCTCAACCGCAATGTGCCCTTGAAATATTGGCATCAGATCAAAGGAGCCTCAAGAGTTGAACCCTTACCGGAAGATTGGCGGCGGTCCCTTACTCCGCCTGAAGGCGCGAATACGAACTGCAATCCTGGCGCGCAAGCACGCGACGGAGGAAGCTCCGCTAAGGTCAGAGCTGTTGACCGCCCGCCAGATGGAGCAGCACGGGAAGAGTTTGGCGGGCTTGCATCAGCTGGATTTGAAGCGCGCCTCTGACCAACTCCTAGCCCGACTAAATGAGAACGAAGATGTCCTGCTTGGAGTCCGGGACCTGCTGACCGAGGCAGTAGCCGCCGACCGCCGGATCACACCGGCTGGAGAATGGCTGCTCGACAACTTCTACCTAATCGAAGAGCAGATCCGTACTGCAAGAAGACATCTACCGAAAGGCTATAGCCGGGAATTGCCTTGTTTGCTGAACGGTCCGTCCGCGGGTCTGCCGAGAGTGTACGGTATCGCGCTGGAAACGATTTCGCACGGCGACGGGCGCGTCGATCCGGAAAGCCTCAGTAGTTTTATCGCTGCATACCAGACGGTCACCACGTTGAAGTTGGGTGAACTATGGGCTCTCCCGATCATGCTCCGGCTTGCCCTGGTCGAGAATCTCCGTCGCGTAGCTGCCCATATCGCCACCGACCGAACCGAACGGAACGACGCCCAGAATTGGGCGGACCAGATGACTGAGACCGCCGAGAAGGACCCCAAGAGTCTGATTCTGGTAATTGCCGAGATGGCACGATCGAATCCGCCATTGGTGAGCTCGTTTGTGGCAGAACTGGCGCGGCGGCTGCAAGGGCGGGGCCCCGCTCTGTCATTGCCTCTCACCTGGGTTGAGCAGCGGCTTTCGGAATCAGGCACGACCATAAAGCAGTTGGTCGAGGCAGAGAACCAACGTCAGGCCGCTGACCAGGTTACGGTCAGCAACAGCATCGGAAGTCTTCGCTTTCTAGGTGCGATGGACTGGCGCGAGTTTGTCGAGACAATGAGCGCGGTCGAGCAGATTCTTCGTGAGGACATTGGCGGCGTATACGGCAGGATGGATTTTTCCACCCGTGACCGGTATCGCCACGTCATAGAACAAATTGCGAAGCATAGCTGCCTCTCCGAGAGTGCGGTGGCACGAGCGGCGATTGCTCTTGCGCGTCAGAATACAAACAGCGCAAGCGACAATTCTCGTGCCGACCATGTCGGCTATTTTCTCATCGACAATGGACTACCCCAACTTCTCAAGACAGCCGAGGCGAAGGGGCGCTTGTCGGAGGCCCTGCGCGCGGCGACCGCGCGCTTTCCCCTCCTGCTGTACATAGGTGGAATCGCAGTGCTTACCACCGCAATCGCTGCAGGCCTGTTGGTCAAGGCGGATGCCGTCGGAGTGCGTGGTTGGCTGCTCGCAATTACGGGAGTGTTGTCGATTCTATGTGCAACTCATCTGGCCGTGGCCCTGGTGAACTGGCTGTCGACATTGCTGGCGACTCCCCACCTACTGCCCCGAATGGATCTTTCCAAAGGGATACCTCCGGAACTGCGCACTCTGGCGGTAGTCCCGACAATGCTTAGCAGCGGAACCGATATCGAGGAACTGGCCGAGGGGCTGGAAGTCCGGTTCCTGGCCAATCGAGACGACAACCTGCACTTTGGTCTGCTCACTGATTTTCGAGACGCGGACCAGGAATCGCTGCCTGAGGATGAATCACTGTTGCGGCTTGCTCGGCAGAAGATCGAGCAACTGAACGAAAAATACCCGGGCACAAACTCAGACACATTCTTCCTGTTCCATCGACCACGCCGCTGGAATCCCAGCGAGCGCACGTGGATGGGGTACGAGCGCAAGCGTGGCAAACTTGGCGATTTGAATGCGCTGTTGCGTTTCGGCTCAGCAAGCCCTTTCTCTCTGATTGTCGGCGACACCGGAATTCTTTCCAACGTGAAGTACGTGATCACGCTCGACACTGACACGCAGTTACCCCGGGACTCGGCATGGCAGTTTGTCGGGGCAATGGCGCACCCGCTGAATCGTCCGCGTTACGACCGAGAAAAGCAACGTGTTGTTGAAGGCTACGGAATCCTGCAACCACGGGTTGCCGTGAGCTTGCCAGGTACGAACCGTTCGCGGTATGCGCGACTGTATGGGAGCGAGCCGGGCATCGACCCCTACACCCGCGCCGTGTCCGACGTGTATCAAGACCTCTTCCATGAAGGGTCATTCATCGGCAAGGGCATCTATGAAGTGGATGCGTTCGAACGGGCACTGAACAAGCGTTTCCCGGAAAACCGCATTCTCAGTCACGATCTTCTGGAAGGCTGCTACGCGCGGGCGGGGTTGTTGAGCGACGTGCAGGTGTACGAGGAGTATCCCGCCCGTTACAGTGCGGATGTAAGCCGCCGGCATCGCTGGATTCGAGGCGATTGGCAAATCGTCCGATGGGCTCTTTCCAGTGTCCCCGGCCCGGGCGTGTTGTTTCAGCGTAACCCGCTCTCGTCTCTGTCCCGTTGGAAGATCTTCGACAACCTCCGACGCAGCCTTGTCCCTCCAGCGCTGATGCTACTGCTGATTTTGGGATGGACGGTGCTGCCAACGCCATGGTTCTGGACGTCGGCGGTAGCGGCGATAATCCTGCTTCCTTCTTTTCTTATCTCCGTGCTGGATATGCTGCGCAAGCCTAGCGATGTCCTTCTCGGTCAACACCTTGCTGCTGCAGCACATGCGACAGCCAGACACTTTGTCCAAGCGGCATTCACGCTCGTGTGCCTGCCTTTTGAGGCGTTCTACACGACTGACGCGATTTTCCGTACGGTGGGGCGCATGTGGTTCACCCACCGTAGAATGCTCGAGTGGAATCCGTCGCACTCGTACGGTGGTGGTCGCACGAATCTCGCTTCGGCTTTCCAGCGAATGTGGTTCGCCCCAGCCTTGTCGGTGATGACTGCGATTTATCTCGTGGCAGTGCGGCCTTCTGGATTGGCCTTTGCCGGACCATTACTGGCAGCGTGGCTCATTTCGCCATGCGTCGTGTGGTGGATCAGTCAGCCGCTGGCCCCACGTGGGGCTAGGGTGACGCCTGAACAAATTCTATTTCTTCGGAAGCTGTCGCGCAGGACATGGAAGTTCTTCGAGACCTTTGTCGGTTCTGCAGATCATTGGCTGCCGCCCGATAACTATCAGGAGAACCCTGTCGCCGTAGTCAGCCACCGCACATCGCCAACCAACATGGGACTGGCGCTGCTTTCGAATTTGGCTGCGTACGATTTTGGCTACGTTTCCGCCGGACAGCTCATCGAGCGCACGGCGAATGCGCTGTGCACCATGGGGACCATGGAAAGATATCGAGGACACTTCTTTAATTGGTACGACACAACATCCCTGAAGCCATTGTCCCCGATGTACGTTTCGACGGTGGACAGCGGGAACCTGGCCGCTAGCCTGTTGACGTTGCGCCCTGGACTGCTGGCCCTTGCCGATGATGAGATCCTCGGAGCGCGATTGTTTGCAGGGCTCAGCGACACTCTCAGTTGCTTACTGGACTCGGCTGAAGGCGCCTCTACATCGCACGTCGCGCTGCTTCAGACTGAATTGTCGAATTTCTGCGAATCTCCCCCGACGACGCTCACGGCCGCCCGGTTAAGCCTTGATCGACTAATGTCCTCAGTGGCGGTTGTCGTTGATGCTCTCGAGTCCGGCTCAGACGGTGAATCGAGGTGGTGGGCCGATGCTTTCGCCAGCCAATGCCAGGCCGCTAAGAATGAGCTCGCATTCCTGGCGCCGTGGTCGGCGGCTCCCCCCACTTTGGATGTCAGCGGCTACTTCCCCAATATCGACAGCATTCCAACCCTGCGTGAACTGGCGGCACTTGAGGTGGACTTATCTGCGCCGTCGCATCAACACTGTTTGGAAGCGAAGCCTGAACTAAGCGAGGGGCTGGCTGAACTCCAATGGCACATTACACAAAGCAGCGAACGTGCCCGCACAAGAATCTCGACTATCGCCACTCTGGCCGAACAATGTGGAGACCTCACCCGACTGGAATATGACTTCCTCTTCGACGAGTCGCGCCATCTGCTGGCTATCGGTTACAACGTCAGCGAACGCCGCAGAGACCCCAGCTATTACGACCTGCTGGCCTCGGAGGCTAGGCTGTCGAGTTTTGTGGCTATTGCTCAGGGGCAACTGCCGCAGCAGAGCTGGTTCGCGCTTGGCCGGTTGCTTACCAATGCTGGGGGGGAGCCAACGCTGCTGTCCTGGAGCGGCTCGATGTTCGAGTACCTGATGCCACTGCTGGTGATGCCCACCTACGCCAACACACTGCTCGACGAAACCTATAAGGCGGCGGTCAACGGTCAAATCAAGTATGGGAATGGGCGCGGCGTACCGTGGGGTATTTCAGAATCGGGCTATAACACGACCGACGTTTACCTCAATTATCAATACCGTGCCTTTGGCGTTCCCGGCCAAGGTCTGAAACGTGACCTTGCCGACGACCTGGTAATTGCGCCGTACGCCTCGGCGCTGGCGCTCATGGTGGCGCCCGAGGAGGCGTGTCTAAATTTGCAGCGGCTCGCGGCGGAAGGCGCAGAGGGCAAATATGGTTTCTATGAAGCCATCGACTATACCCCTTCCCGTGTGCCACGTGGAAAGACCAGCGCAGTGGTTCATTCTTTCATGGCGCATCACCAGGGCATGAGCTTCTTGTCTCTGGCATATCTGCTGCTAGACCGCCCAATGCAGAAGCGGTTTGAATCGGACCCGTTATTTCAGGCAACGGTGCTGCTGCTGCAGGAGCGGGTTCCCAAGGCTACCGCGTTCTACACTCATGCGACCGAGTCCTCTATGTCGCGAACAGCGTCGGCGAGCGTGGAAACCCCCATGCGCGTGTTCCAAAGCCCGAACACACTGATACCGGAACTGCAGTTACTGTCCAATGGTCGATACCACGTCATGGTCACCAATGCAGGGGGCGGTTACAGTCGCTGGAAGGACATAGCTGTCACGCGCTGGCGCGAAGACACTACCTGTGACAATTGGGGAACCTTCTGCTTTATCCGTGATGTTGCGAGTGGAGAGTTCTGGTCGACCGCATATCAGCCCACTCGCAAGCCTACAGAAGAATACGAAGCTATCTTTTCCGAAGCGCGGGCCGAGTTCCGCTGCCGCAATCGTGGCTACGTAATCCACACCGAAATCGCCGTATCGCCTGAGGATGACGTCGAAGTCCGTCGCATCACGGTCACCAATCGTTCGCGCAAGCGCAGAGTTGTAGACATCACCAGTTATTCGGAGGTGGTGCTCACGTCTTCGCCCGCAGACATTCTCCATCCGGCTTTCAGCAATCTGTTCGTCGAAACCGAAATCCTTCACAAGCAACGGGCAATTCTTTGCACGCGTCGGCCCCGTTCGCGCGACGAGCAAGCGCCCTGGATGTTTCATTTGATGGCGGTGCATGGGGCCGATATAGGAGAGGTCTCTTATGAGACTGACCGCATGCAGTTTATCGGCCGCGGAAACACCATAGCCGATCCACAGGCGATAAGCGGCTCCACCGCGCTCTCGGGTAGCGAAGGTTCGGTGCTTGATCCCGTTGTTTCCGTGCGCCATCAAATCAGTCTTGGTCCGGGAGAAACTGCGACGATCAATATTGTGATCGGCATGGGTGACACCCGCGACGTGTGCCTGGGTCTAATCGACAGATACCAGGATCGGCGTCTTGCCGATCGGGTGTTCGATCTGGCATGGACCCACAGCGACGTGTTCTTACGGCAGATCAATGCAACCGAGGCGGATGCGCAACTTTATGCGCGGCTGGCCAGCTCAATCCTCTATGCCAATTCCTCGCTACGCGCCGATTCCGGCGTGCTGATCAAAAACCGCCGTGGGCAATTCGGTTTGTGGGGCTATTCCATTTCCGGCGATTTACCGATCGTACTGCTGCAGATCGGGGACGCGGACAAAATTGACCTGGTGCGCCAGATGGTGCAGGCGCATGCATACTGGAGATTGAAAGGCCTGGCAGTAGATCTGGTGATCTGGAACGAAGACCACGCCGGATACCGGCAAGTACTCAACGAACAAATCATGGGCTTGATTGCCGCTGGAATCGAAACCATTCCACCAGACCGGCCCGGCTCAATCTTCGTACGGTTCGCGGACCAGATGTCCAACGAAGATCGTATCCTACTGCAAACGGTTGCGCGGGTCATAATCAGCGACAACCAAGGCTCGCTAGCCGATCAGGTCAACCTTCGTAGCCCGCTTGCACCGGTGATCCCGCTCCTTGTCCCAAGCCGGACACATGTTGCCGAACCCGCAGCCACAGCGGTACGACCTCGCAGCGATCTCATTTTTTCCAACGGGATCGGTGGATTTACCGCGGACGGGCGTGAATACGTGATTACCACCACGTCTGGGCAAACTACACCTGCGCCATGGGTCAATGTCCTGGCCAACCCGAAATTTGGAACCGTGGTTTCCGAGTCTGGTTCGGCCAACACATGGGCGGAAAATGCCCACGAGTTCCGCCTCACTCCCTGGAACAACGATCCTGTCAGCGACTCCAGCGGAGAAGCCTTCTATGTCCGTGATGATGAGAGTGGTCACTTCTGGTCGCCGACACCGTTGCCCGTCCGTGGCAGTGGACCTTACGTTACCCGTCACGGATTTGGCTACAGCGTTTTCGAGCATGCGGAAGCTGGCATAAGCTCGGAATTGTGGGTTTACGTCGCGCTGGATGCACCCATAAAGTTCGCCCTCTTGAAGCTGAAGAACCAGTCGGGTCGCCCGCGCCGGCTGTCGGTCACAGGATACGCGGAATGGGTTTTGGGTGACCTGCGCCCGAAAACATCAATGCACATCGTGACCGAGGTTGATCCCAACAGCGACGCGCTTTTTGCGCGCAATCCGTACAATACGGAGTTCGCGGGTCGCGTGGGATTCTTCGCCGCCGCCGAAAATCCGAGACGCACCATGACCTGCGATCGCGCGGAGTTCCTCGGTCGTAATGGCACGCTTCGCAGTCCGGCCGCCATGTTTCGATCACGGCTGTCCGGCAATGTCGGCGCTGCATTGGATCCTTGCGCGGCGATCCAGCTTCCATTCGACCTTGGCGACGGCGGAGAGCGCGAGATCATCTTCACCCTAGGCCTGGGGCAAGACGCCGAAGATGCGACCAATCTGGTCCACCGGTTCTGCGGGCCTGCTGCCGCTCGAGTTGCGCTCGAAGCGGTTTGGCAATACTGGAATCACACGCTGGGCGCAGTGCAGGTGGAGACACCCGACGCTTCCCTCAACGCACTGACAAACGGCTGGCTCGTCTACCAGACTCTGGCCTGTCGCCTTTGGGGACGAAGCGGTTACTACCAGCCGGGTGGCGCCTTTGGATTCCGCGACCAATTGCAGGACGTGATGGCGCTCATTCATACACAGCCACAACTCGTCCGCGAGCACCTGCTTTTGTGCGCATCCCGCCAGTTCCAGGAAGGCGATGCCCAGCATTGGTGGCATCCACCGGCCGGCCGCGGCGTCCGCACTCACTGTTCAGATGACTACTTGTGGCTGCCGCTGGCCACCTGTCGTTACGTGCTGACGACCGGCGACACCGGTGTGCTCGATGAATCAGTTCATTTCATCGAAGGCCGGCTGGTGAGCCCGGAGGAGGACTCCTATTGGGACTTGCCGGCTCAGTCTCAAACAGTCGCCACCCTGTACGAACATTGCGTGCGAGCGATTCTCAGAAGCTCCGAAGTGGGTGACCACGGACTGCCGTTGATCGGATGCGGCGACTGGAACGATGGAATGAACCTCGTCGGCGAACATGGCAAGGGCGAAAGCGTCTGGTTAGGATTCTTCCGATATGAGGTGCTGATGCGGTTCGCTAGCATTGCTCGGCTGCGGGGTGACGACTCTTTCGCCGAGCATTGCAAAACCGATGCTGCGCATATGCGCGGGAACATCGAGCAGAATGGGTGGGACGGTGAGTGGTATCTGCGCGCTTACTTCGACGACGGTTCGCCTCTTGGATCGAAAACGAACACGGAGTGTCAGATCGATTCGATTGCCCAGAGCTGGGCTGTATTGTCCGGGGCGGGCGACAGCGAGCGCTCACGCAGGGCCATGGACGCGGTCGATCAGCGGCTCGTTCGTCGCGCTGAAGGGCTGATCCAACTCCTGGATCCGCCGTTTGACAAATCAGAGTTGAATCCAGGTTCGATCAAGGGATACGTCCCCGGTGTGAGGGAAAATGGTGGTCAGTACACTCACGCAGCGGTCTGGGCAGCCATGGCATTCGCTGCCTTGGGAGACAACCGCCGGGCGTGGGAGCTTTTCGACATGATCAATCCCGTCAACCACGCGAGATCTCCCAAGGGAATTGAGATCTACAAAGTGGAACCTTATGTGATGGCCGCTGATGTCTATGCGCTCCATCCTCACATTGGCCGCGGGGGCTGGACTTGGTACACGGGTTCCGCCGGATGGATGTATCGGCTCATCACTGAATCACTTCTGGGGTTGAGACTCGAAGTGGACAAACTGTACTTCGAGCCATGCCTCCCTTCGGATTGGCAGATGTTCAAGCTTCGCTACCGTTATCGCGAGACGCTCTATCACATCACGGTCACACAAACGTACGGCGCAGCCAGCGCGACATGCCTCGCCGTTGATGGCGTTCAGCAGGACAGCACGGCTATTCACCTAGTTGATGACCGCAAGGAGCACATGGCAGAGGTGAGAGTAGTGGCTCGTCCTTGTCGACGAGATCTGGGATGACCCAGTGCTCCCTCTCAGTTGCAAGTCTTTGATGCGTAATGCGGTCCAGCCGAGCAGGACCTCGGCATGGCATATTCACGCCTGCTACGCAGGCTCGCCTCGTCGGCCATTAATAGGCGTTTTCGCCGCTCCGCGGTGAGGTAATTTTCAACCGCACACCCAGCCGTCTTGTCACCTTTAGCGCGGTGAATAGATCGCGGCCAAGTTTCTGCGTAGGCGAGTTGCGCTGTGGTGAGATCGGTAATGATAGGTCGGCTTGTGGCAGTTTCTCCGAGCCTCCTAATCTTCCTGAGGTTTCCTCCCACAATCCTGCCGATATCTCTTTGAGGCAGATTTGAACTGTGCACTTTTCGTTACTCTGAGGGACAACTTCAGAGACCTCGCTTTCGGTTCGAATCGAGCGACTTGCCCGTACTGTTGGGGTATAACCGACCATTCATCCCGTCAAATCAGAATATCCGTACGACTTTGAGGGGACATGCGATAGATGTGGTTCTGGCTCGGCATTTTTGCGATGGGCTTCGGGATTGGGGTGGTGACTGGAATCGTGCCCTCGTTCGAGTTTGGCCTCGGATTCGCTCGCTTCGCGCAAATGGCTGGGCCAGCCATTGGTCCCTTGATTGCACTCGAGGTGCTGACGGCCTTTTTCTTGGAGGCGGGTTTTCTCGGAATCATGCTTTTTGGTTTCTACCGCGTCGGTCCAAAGCTCCACTTTTTCGCTACCTGCATGGTAGCGATCGGAACGCTTCTTTCGGCCTCGTGGATTCTCTCGGCAAATAGCTGGATGCAGACGCCCACTGGAGTCGCAATTCATGATGGCCATTTGACCGTAGTAAGCTGGCTCCATGTGCTGGTGAACCCGTCTTGGCCGTACCGACTCCCTCACATGTTGACTGCTGCCTACCTAACAGCATCATTCTTGGTCGCAGGAGTAGGCGCGTGGTATCTGCTACGAAACAAGCACCAAAGCTTCGGGCGCAGGACGGTCGCTTTGGGGACCGCGTTTGCGATGGTGTTGATAGCCGGCCAGGTCTTCATCGGAGACATTCTTTACGGCACAATGCTCAAATATCAACCTTCGAAAATGCAGGCTGCCGAGGGATTCTGGGAAAAGCAATCGCAGTCGCCGGCGCCGTATTACTGGTTCATAGTCCCCGACCAAGACCATCAGCGCAATCGCTTCCAATTGGGAACACCTTACCTCGGAAGCATGTGGTTGCCCCACAGTCTCCATGGGCGCGTCGAAGGGTTGAAAAATACGCCTCGCGACCTTCAGCCGAGAATGGGAATGGTGTTCTATGCCTTTCGTATTATGTATTGCTCGGCCATGGTCATGTTTGCCGTTGGAGTTGCTTCACTATGGTTGCGCTTCCGCGGAAAACTGTTCAGTTCCCGGTGGTTTCTTTGGATTCTGGTTTTCATGACACCATCTGGGATCATCGCGACGTTGGCGGGCTGGTATGTTGCGGAGACCGGACGGCAGCCGTGGGTGATCTACGGCATGCTCAGAACGGTGGACGCAGTGTCTCCGGTCCCGGCTCAGGCGTTGTTATCAACTCTGATCGCATTCGTTTGCGTTTATGCGGTCTTCATCAGCGCCTTTCTCATTTTTACGTTTCGCATTATCCGGCGTGGTCCTGATAAAGTTCCGCCATATGCAGAAGCTTCGGGATCGCTAAAGAACGCGTTCCGTCCGTACGTGCTGGACAAGAGTTGAAAACATGAATCTTCCACTACTCTCAGCTTCTTTCCTGGCATTCGCACTCACTCTCTACGCGCTCCTCGACGGGTTTGACTTGGGAGTAGGTATATTGCTCCTATTCCAGCCAGAGGCGGCATTTCGCGACCATATGGTGGACTCGATTACCCCGACCTGGGACGGTAACGAAACTTGGATCATTATGGCCGGCGTAACGCTGCTTGCCGCGTTTCCGATTGCGTATTCCATTTTGCTGCCGGCCTTCTATCTTCCAGTCATAGTGATGTTGCTTGCGTTGGGATTTCGCGGTGTCTCATTCGAGTTCCGCGTGCAGTCGATCAACAGCGGTCCGATCAACAGAGGTGCATCGTTGATAGTTCCTGGACTGTCCAAGGCCCTTTTGGCATCGATCAACTTCGCCGACGGGCTGCACTCCGACCCTTCCGGTTCTACCTTCACGCAATCGGCTGGGCAGCAAAGCTGCAGGCCAAAGTTTCATGTTGGTATGGTGGCTCAGAAATCGAACGGACACTTCTATGGACACTCGGAGCTTTCATATTGACGAATGTCAATATTTAAGGAATTTTAACCGTGTGCAAGTTGATGAATATTAAGTGGTTATGGTACCGGGAGGGGGACTTGAACCCCCACAACCCTTTCGGGTCTGCGGATTTTAAGTCCGCTGCGTCTGCCAGTTTCGCCATCCCGGCTTCTTTGAGTTCCTTGGCTATAACTCTCAATTAGTGTCGCACAGCCCCGGCGCGGCTGCCAACATCTACGCCGCCGTTAAGGAGTTCTTGAGCTCTGTGCTTCCCATGGCAATGCCGCGCCCCGCCGTGTTTTTCGCCCTCGAGCGTCTTCTCTTCAGATGTTCTAAAATGCTCTTGTGGGGACTCCAGAAGAGCTTCTCTCCTGGGCGCATCCCGTCGTGCGCGAGTGGTTCATTACGCGCTTCGGCACGCCCACAGAGCCGCAGATTGCCGGCTGGCCGCACATCCTTGCGCATCGCAATACACTCATCTCCGCGCCCACTGGCAGCGGCAAAACTCTCGCCGCCTTTCTCGCCTGCATCGACGCCCTCGTCCGCCTCTCCCTCACCGGAGCCTTACAGGATCGCACTCACGTCCTCTACATCTCGCCGCTCAAGGCGCTCGGCAACGATGTACAGAAGAACCTCGATCAGCCGCTCGCCGAGATCCAGCAACTCGCCGTCGCCCGTGGCTTCCTCATGCCCGCGATTCGCACCATGGTTCGCACCGGAGACACTCCCACCCGCGACCGCGCCCGCATGTTGAAGCTGCCTCCGCACATTCTCGTCACCACTCCCGAGTCGCTCTACATCCTGCTCACCGCTGCCCGCAGCCGCGAAACGTTGCGCCATGTTGAAACCGTCATCGTCGATGAGATTCACTCTCTCGCCGGCAACAAGCGCGGAGCCCATCTCGCACTCTCCCTTGAGCGCCTCGATGCCATCACCTACCGGCATCCCAACCGCATCGGACTCTCCGCCACTCAGCGCCCCTTATCTCTCGTATCCGAATTCCTGAGCGGCAACAATTTGGGCGGCAATAATTTGGGTCGTCCTGAACGAAGTGAAGGACCCCAGCAGGGCTCAGATGCCTCGCGTGGCCCGAAGCTTTTCAACCAGCAATCGATTTCGCCCGTCGTCGATACATTGGCATATATCGATATCCCGGGTGGCCCACATCCGCCAGCCGTTGGCGAATGTGGGGACGTACACATTGACAACGATCACAACGCCCCTGTCACCGTCGTCGTCCCCTCCACCCGACCACTCGATCTCGCAATCGAGCTTCCCTCAACCGAGCTCGGCCCTATTGCCTCCAACGAAATGTGGGGCGAAATTTACGACCGCCTTCACCAACTCGCACTCGAGCATCGCTCCACGCTTGTCTTCGTCAATACCCGCCGCCTCGTCGAGCGCATCTCGCACCGCCTTGCCGAGCGCATGGGCGAGCAGCATGTCGCTGCCCATCATGGCTCGCTCTCACGCCATCTCCGCCTTGAGGCCGAGCGCCGCCTCAAGCAGGGTGAGTGCCGCATCCTCATCGCCACCGCCTCGCTCGAACTCGGCATCGATATCGGCAACGTCGATCTCGTCTGCCAGATCGGCTCTCCGCGCGCTATCTCCGTCGCTCTGCAGCGCGTAGGCCGCGCAGGACACTGGCGTGGGGCGATCCCCAAAGGGCGCTTCTTCGCCACCACCCGCGACGAACTCGTCGAATGCGCCGCCATCATCCGCGCCATTCGCCAAGGCGACCTCGATCGCCTCACCCTTCCAGACGCGCCGCTCGACATCCTCGCCCAGCAGATTGTTGCTGCCTGTGCCGCCGATGAGTGGGATGAAGACGAGCTCTTCGCCCTCGTCCGCCGCGCCCGGAACTACCGCGATCTCTCGCGCGAAACTTTCGAGAAAGTTCTCGTCATGCTCAGCGAAGGCATCAGCGCCAAGCGCGGGCGCCTCGGAGCCTATCTCTACCGTGACCAGGTCAACCACCGTCTACGCGCCCGTCGCGGCGCGCGCCTCGCTGCCATCACCTCCGGCGGAGCCATCCCCGAGACTGCGCTCCTCACGGTCGTCGCCATGCCCACCGAGACCGTCATCGGAACCCTCGACGAGGACTTCGCCATCGAGTCCCACGCCGGCGACATCATGCTCCTCGGCAACACCAGCTGGCGCATTCATCGCGTCGAGTCCCGCTCCGGACGCGTCCTCGTCGAGGATGCCCACGGCCAGCCGCCCACCATTCCTTTCTGGCGCGGCGAAGCTCCGGCGCGCTCCTTTGAGCTCTCCGCCCAGGTCGCCGAACTTCGCCGGCTCATCAGTAATGGCAGCCCAAATCCGCAAGAGGGTGGCCCACATCCGCCCGCTGTTGGCGAATGTGGGAGCGGCGAAACCTTCCTCGACCCCGACACTCAACGCCAGCTCACCACCTACATCTCTGAAGGCCGCGCCGTCCTAGGAGCCGTCCCCACGCAGCGCACCGTAATCGCCGAACGTTTCTTTGACGAGAGCGGCGGGATGCAGCTCATCATTCACGCACCCTTCGGCGCGAGGATCAACCGCGCGTGGGGCCTCGCTCTTCGCAAGCGCTTCTGCCGCAGCTTCAACTTCGAGTTGCAAGCCTCCGCCACAGACGACGGCATCAGCATCGCCCTCGCCGAGCAGCACAGCTTCCCGCTCGCCGATGTCTTCCACTTCCTCCAGCCTGAGACGGTCGAAGATGTTCTTCAGCAGGCCGTGCTCGGTGGCTCGCCCATCTTCGCCACGCGCTTCCGGTGGGACGCCAACCGCTCCCTCGCTCTCCTCCGTTTTCAAAACGGAAAGAAGGTTCCACCGCAAATTCAGCGCATGAGGAGCGACGACCTCCTCGCCGCCGTCTTCCCTGACGTTGCCGCCTGCTTTGAAAACATCGTGGGCGATATCAAGATCCCCGACCATCCACTCGTGCAGGAAGTCATGAAGGACGTCATGCACGAGGCCATGGACATCGACGGACTCCGCAAGGTTCTTCAAGCCATTCGCGACGGAAGCATTCAAACCATCGCCGTCGATACTCCTGTACCTTCGCAGTTCGCCCACGAGATTCTGAACGCCAATCCGTACGCATTTCTGGACGATGCTCCGCTCGAGGAGCGCCGCGCTCGCGCCGTGCAGCTCCGCCGCACCCTTCCCGCCTCCGTCCTCGAAGGAGCAGGCAAGCTCGACCCCGCGGCCATCGCGCAAGTCATCGAAGAGTCGCGCCCCGATCTCCGCGACCCCGATGACCTCCACGATCTTCTGCAAACCCTCATTCTTTATCACGCACCCAAAGGTGGCCCACATCCGCCTGCATTTGGCGAATGTGGGAACGCGGCATCTCCCCAACTCACCCGCTGGATGCAACAACTCATCCAAACTCGCCGCGCCGTCTCCGCGTTCGTAGGAAATCGCGAGTTCTGGGTCGCCTCCGAAAAAGCCAAAGACTTTATATCGATATATGTCGATGCATCGTTCTCTCCCGAGCCGCCCGAACTCCCCGCTCCGGCCTCAACGCCCGACGCAGTTCTCGACCGCGCTCTTCTCGCCTGGATGCAACTCACCGGCCCATTAACTGCCATGCAACTAAGTGACCTGTTCATGGTTGCCGAACAAGGCAATCCTTCCGTGCCTTTTCCAACGATTGACTCAAACGTACTCCCCGGCTCCGAAACGATTACCCAGATCGCCAATCCTGGCCCGATCTCGCCTGCCTCCGTCGAGGCTTCGCTGCTGCGCCTTGAATCCACCGGGGCGATTCTTCGCGGACACTTCCGCAGCACCTCCGGCCCTCTCGAGTGGTGCGACCGCCGACTTCTCGCGCGCATCCATCGCCTCACCGTGGCGACCTTGCGCGAGCAGATTGAGCCCGTAACAGCGGCACAATTTATGCACTGGCTCCTGCGCTGGCAGCACCTCGCACCCGGCTCCCACCTGCATGGCGAGCACGGCCTCCTCGAAGCTCTGCGCCAGTTACAGGGCTATGAAATCCCCGCCAGTTCCTGGGAGCGCCATATCCTCGCCCGCCGCGTCTCCGGCTACGACGGCGCCGCACTTGATCATCTTTGCCTTATGGGTGTTGCCGGTTGGGGACGCCTCTCGCCGCATCCCGCAACCCTCGATGACACCACGGGACGCACCCGCCGCATCGTTCCCACATCGGTTGCTCCCATTACTTTCTTTCTCCGTGAAGATTGCGCATGGATGCAGCCGCGCTCGCACGATGACATTTCCGAGCCCTGTTTGAGCGCCTCCGCGCAACTTGTTCTCACAACCCTCCGCCGCCGCGGAGCCCTCTTCTTCGCCGACCTTCTGCGCATCACCGCTCTCCTGCGCACCGAAGTTGAGAGCGCGCTATGGGAGTTGGTCGCCGCTGGTTTCGTTACTGCCGATGCCTTCGACAATCTTCGAGGACTCATTGCAAGAGCCCGCAGCACTTCCTTCGCCGCTCGTCACAAGCGCCCGCCACATACTGCCGGACGCTGGTCATTGCTCTGGAGTGCCGATGAAGATGCGCATGAGTCCACGCAAGTTGCCCGGAATGACAGCCCGCATAAAGGCGGCGAATCCGCAACTGCCGAGCGCATCGAAGCCACCTGCTGGATGTTGCTGCGCCGTTACGGCATCGTCTTTCGCGAGTTGCTCGCGCGCGAGTCGAACCTTCCCAAGTGGCGAGAGCTTCAGTGGGCATTCCGCCGCCTTGAAGATCGCGGAGAGATCCGCGGCGGGCGCTTCGTCTCCGGCTTTGTTGGCGAACAATTCGCCTTGCCGATGGCCATCGAGAGTGTGCGCGAGATGCGCAATTTACCTGCTTCAAGCGAGGTCATTACCATCTCCGCCGCAGACCCCATGAACCTGGTTGGCATCATCATCCCTGGCGAACGCATCCCCGCGATCGGTTCGCGCGCCGTCAGATTCCGCAACGGAGTCTATCTCGCACAAACCGCTTTACCTGCAATCCCGATGCTTCCAAAAGAACCTCCAGAGAGTCGCACCGCGTAATCTGAATCTTGCCTGCAGCACAAGCATTCAATGTTTTTGAACGTGGGACGATGACACTGGCCGGAGCACCTCCTGCTCGGGTGCCAGTGTTGGTCTGCGACACGGAGTAAGTCGCTGCTCGCTGAAGCCAAACCGCCGCGCACATCATCTCAGTAGTCACGGCATGACGATTCGGAGGTATGGGGACGACTATGTCATCTTTGCCTACGCTAAGTGCGCTCGACCATAACACACAGACGTTTCCAGTACTCACTGCGGCGCAGATAAACCGCATCCGCTCTTGTGGCACGTTGCGAAAGGTCGAACCGGGCGAGATCTTGTTTCAGCCCGGCGATACCGAGGTACCTTTTTTCGTTCTGCTTTCTGGAAGCATGGAGATTGTGCAGCGCGATCTTACAGGCGAGCGCCCCATCGCGAAACACGATCCCGGCGAGTTCACCGGCGAGATCACAATGATCTCCGGGCAGCGCTGCCTTGCTCTTGGCCGGGTTACGAATGCCGGTGAGTTTCTCGAGATCAGCGCGGCGGGCCTGCGGTCGCTTGTAGCAAAAGACGCTGAACTCGGCGAGATCTTCATGCGTGCCTTCATCCTGCGTCGAATGGCACTCATCAGCAGCGGCATGGGTAATGTCATCCTGATGGGTTCGCGGCACTGCGCCAACACCTTGCGCGTCCGTGAGTTTCTCGCCCGCAATGCATACCCGTACACCTACGTCGATCTTGATACTGACAAAACATCGCAGGAGTTACTCGACCGTTTTGAAGTGAAAACTGGGGACATTCCCGTCATTATCTGCAACGGGCAGGACGTGCTTCGTAATCCGTCAACTCAGCAGTTGGCAGACTGCCTTGGCTTCAGCCTCAGCATCGATCAAACTCAGATACGCGACTTGATCATCGTAGGCGCGGGACCGTCCGGCCTCGCAGCCGCTGTTTACGCGGCCTCGGAGGGCCTCGACGCTCTGGTGATTGAGACGGATGCTCCCGGCGGCCAAGCGGGGGCAAGCTCCAAAATAGAAAACTATCTTGGCTTCCCGACCGGGATCTCCGGACAGGAATTGGCAGCGCGCGCCATCACGCAGGCACAGAAGTTCGGCGCAAAGATGATGGTGGGGCACAAGGTCGTGAAACTCAACTGCAAGCATCCCCTCTACGAACTGGTACTTGATAATGAAAACGTTTTGACTGCGCGTACCATTCTCATTTCATCGGGAGCGCAATACAACAAACCGCCGATCGCGAATCTGAAAACGTTCGAAGGTCATGGAATTTACTACGGCGCCACGCACATGGAGTCGCAGCTGTGCGAAAACGAAGATGTGATCGTGGTCGGGGGAGGGAACTCTGCCGGACAAGCTGCTGTCTTCCTTTCCCAGACGGCTCGCAAAGTACATATGCTGGTGCGGTCCGGAACGTTGTCGGAGACGATGTCGCGTTATCTGATACGACGCATTACTGACAATCCGGCAATCGAACTGCACTTCAAGACGGAGATCGTTGATCTCAAAGGGGACACTCATCTCGAGTGCGTGACCTGGCGCGATCGGATAACAGGTGAAACTTCAACGCGTAGCATTCGTCACGTGTTCATTATGGCCGGGGCATCGCCTCGAACCGCGTGGCTGCAAGGCTGTCTCGCCCTCGACGACAAAGGATTCATCCTCACCGGAAGAGATCTGGACGCCCCCACCGGCATCGCTCAATCGTCCGTATGGCCTCTCACTCGTCCCCCGCAGATGCTGGAAACGAGCCTTCCCGGCGTCTTTGCAGTCGGGGACGTCCGCGCAGGAAACGTGAAGCGCGTGGCATCAGCCGTGGGAGAAGGAGCGATCGCCATCCACCTCGTCCACCGCGCCCTGGCAGAGTTCTAAACTGGGGTATCATAAACCTGCAACCCTGGAGGAAGAGTGTCCCGTAGAGTTCTCTTATTCCCGGCGATCATCGTCCTTCATGCCACGCTCGCTTTTGCCTCACTCTTCGGAGCTGCCAAAGGCATTGTGCATGATTCGCAGCACCGCCCCATCCAGGGTGCCACCGTCACGCTGAAAGCCAAAGACTCGGACTGGTCTCGCACTACGACCTCTGACAGCAATGGCGAGTTCTTCTTTGATGCCGTGCCGCTCGGCGACTACTCCATTACCGTGACCAGTCCCACCTTTGCCCCGTCGGAGCATGACGTTGTCATCAACTCCGGCTCGCAGCCTGTGCTGCACATTCAACTCACTCCAGGCAGCGCCAACCAGACGATAAATGTGAGCGGCGAACCCGTGCTGGCTGCGCCGGAGCTCACCACCACCATCACCATGGTCGACCGCCACGACATCGCCGTGACTCCCGGCGCCTCGCGCACCAACAGCCTCGCCATGATCACCGACTACGTCCCCGGCGCCTACATTACCCACGATCAATTGCACATTCGCGGAGGCCACCAGACTAGCTGGCTCATAGACGGCGTGCCCATCCCAAATACCAACATCGCCACCAACCTTGGCCCGCAATTCGATCCCAAGGACATTGATTACATGGAGGTCAATCGCGGAGCTTATGGAGCCGAGTATGGCGACCGTACCTACGGCGTCTTCAACATCGTTCCCCGCACCGGCTTTGAGCGCAACAACGAAGCCGAACTTCTCCTGAGCGCGGGAAACTTCTATCAGACCAATGACCAGTTCAGCATCGGCAGCCACACCACCCGCCTTGCCTACTACGCCAGCGTCAACGGCAATCGCAGCGATCTCGGCATTCAAACGCCCGTCCCCCAGGTGGTACACGATGCCGAGAACGGTTATGGAGGATTCGGCTCGCTCATCTTCAATGAGAATCCCTCCACCCAACTCCGTTTCGTCACCTCTTTGCGCAAGGACTACTACCAGATTCCCTACGACCCGTTCCCCAATGACATCGAGAACAATCCCGTTGACGGGCAGTTCCCGAGCATCGGCCTGCGCGATAGCCAGCATGAATCCGATGTGCTGACGAATTTTTCATGGGTACACACATTCACCGGTAAGCTGATTCTGACCGCCTCGCCTTTCTATCACCGCGTTAGCAGCGACTACACGCCGTCGCCCAATGACACTCCCACCGCCACCACTGAGAATCTCCTCTCGACCTATGTTGGCGGCCAGGTAAGCATTGACGCGACGCTGCCGATGAACCATCTTCAGGTGGGGAGCTATGACTTCTACCAGACCCAGGACCAAGGCTTGGGAGTAGTCGACAACTCCGGTGGCGTTGGTCTTCCGTTCACCACCGACAATGCCTCCGGCAGTCTGGCTTCGTTTTTCGTCGAGGACAAATTCAAGATTGCGCCCTGGCTCACGCTTACGGCGGGAGTGCGGCCCACTTTCTTCAACGGCGGCATAAGCGAGAGCGCCGCCAGCCCGCGCTTCGGCGTTGCCGTGACCATTCCACGCCTCAACTGGACACTGCGAGGTTTTTACGGACACTACTACCAGGCGCCGCCGCTGATTACCGTCTCCGGCCCCGTGGCACAGTTTGCCAACGCCAGCAATCTGGCATTCATTCCGCTCAAGGGCGAGCGCGATGAGGAATATCAGTTCGGCATCATCATCCCTTATCGCGGCTGGGTTCTCGATGCCGACACCTTTCGCACCCGCGCCGTGAACTTCTTCGACCACAACAATATTGGCGAATCCAATCTCTTCTTTCCTGTCACCATTCAATCGGCGCTCATCCGTGCCTGGGAGCTGACCTTGCGCTCACCGCGTCTTGTCGGTCGCGTCCAACTCCACCTCGCCTACTCCAACCAGATCGCAGAAGGCGGTGGAGTCGTAACCGGAGGGCTTGTGAGTCCCGGCCCGATCTGCGACGCAGGTATAGACGTTCTTTGCCCGCTCGACCACGACCAGCGCAATACCTTGAACGTCGGCGGTGATGTGAACCTGCCTTGGCGCGCCTATGCCTCCAGCAACGTCTACTACGGCTCGGGCTTCACCAACGGAGCTCCCGGCCAGCCCTATCCCGGAATGTATCTGCCCGCCCACACCACCTTCGATATGACCGTGGGCAAGGAGTTCGGCGAGCGCTACTCGCTCTCGCTCACCGGCCTCAACGTCGCCAACCGCCGCGTCGAACTCGACAACAGCGTTACATTCGGCGGCTTCCACTGGAATTCCCCCCGCGAAATTTTCGGCGAATTCCGCTACCGCTTTCATTACTGATTCGCATTGCCGATCATAAGGAAGGGAACTGCCGCGTAGAGGTGGCCCACATCCGCACGCAGTTGGCGAATGTGGGATTGGCGGATCCGCGAGAAGAACCGCACGCAAACAAGAAGGCTCGCCGGGTAGCGAGCCTTCCTGTTTATTTGCGAAACAGATGCAGTCCTATTGCCGGGCTTCGGTTCCCTCGTTCTGCGGATTGATTGCCGGAATTGGACTTGCCGCCGGAACGTCCGGCAATGGTTGCTCCAGTGCGATCTGCAGCACCTCGTCCATCGATTCCACGAAGTGCAGCTTCATCTCCTTGCGAAGGTTCTCCGGCACCTCGGCCAGATCCTTCTCGTTCTCCGCCGGCAGCACGGCTTCGAGGATGCCCGCGCGGTGTGCCGCGAGCAGCTTCTCCTTCATACCGCCGATCGGCAGCACCTTGCCGCGTAGCGTGATCTCGCCGGTCATGCAGATATCGCGCCGCACCGGAATCTTACTCAGTGCGCTGGCGATCGCGGTCGCAATCGTAATGCCTGCCGAGGGACCGTCCTTCGGGATTGCGCCCTCAGGCACGTGAACATGGATGTCCACGTTGCGATAAAAGTCGCGAGGAATGCCAAGCCGCTGCCAGCGCGAGCGCAGATAGCTCATCGCCGCCTGTGCCGACTCCTGCATCACGTCCCCCAGCTTTCCCGTCAGCGTCAGCTTGCCCTTGCCGTCGATGATCGCAACCTCGGTGGTGAGGATGCAGCCGCCGACTTCGGTCCACGCTAAGCCGGTGACCAAGCCCACTTCGCTCTTCTCATTGGCGGGCGTATCGCGGAAGCGCATCACTCCGAGATAGGTGTTCAGGCTCTCGGCCGTAATCGTCGCGGAGAAGCCTTCGCCCTCGCGTACTACCGAGCGCGCAATCTTGCGGCAAACATTGCCAATCTCGCGCTCCAGGTTTCGCACCCCTGCCTCACGCGTGTAGTTACGGATGATTCCGCGCAGCGCGTCGTCTTCGAAGGTGATGTTGCCGGCGGTCAGTCCGGCCTGTTCGAGCTGTTTCTTCACCAGGTACTGCCGCGCAATCTCAAGCTTTTCCGGTTCGGTATAACCGTGCAGGCGGAGGATTTCCATGCGGTCCTGCAAAGGACTGGGAATGGTGTGCAGCACATTGGCCGTGGCGATGAAAAAGACCTGCGAGAGATCGTACTCCACGTCCAGGTAGTGATCGACGAACATGTAATTCTGTTCCGGATCGAGGACCTCCAGCAAAGCCGAGGACGGATCGCCGCGGAAATCGTTCGAGGTCTTATCCACCTCGTCCAGCATGAACACCGGATTGCGGGTTCCTGCCTTCTTCATCATCTGGATGATCTGACCGGGAAGCGCGCCGATGTAGGTGCGGCGATGGCCCCGAATCTCAGCCTCGTCGCGCACTCCGCCCAGCGACATGCGCACGAACTTCCGTCCCGTTGCCTTCGCAATGCTCATGCCCAGCGAGGTCTTGCCCACGCCCGGAGGTCCAACCAGGCACAGGATCGAGCCCTTGGGATTCTTGACCAGCTGGCGCACGGCCAGGAACTCAAGGATGCGCTCCTTGATCTTCTCCAGCCCGTAGTGATCTTCGTTCAGCGTGCGCTCGGCAAAGTCGATGTCGCGGATCTCCTTCGACTTCTTCTTCCACGGCACCGCCAGCAGCCAATCCAGGTAATTGCGCGAGACGGTGGACTCGGCCGACATGGGCGGCATCGCTTCCAGCTTTTTCAGCTCCTGTGTGGCTTTCTCCAGCACATCGGGGGGCATTCCGGCGGCGTCGATCTTCTTCTTCAGCTCGTCGAACTCGCTCTTTTCGCCGCGCCCCAATTCCTTCTGAATGGCCTTAATCTTCTCGTTGAGGTAGTACTCTTTCTGGGCGCGCTCCATCTGCCGCTTCACCCGCGACTGAATCGTGCGGTCCATGTTCAGCTTTTCAATCTCAATATCCAGCACGTCGGAGATGCGGGTCAGCCGGTCTGCCGGGTCGAAGATCTCCAGCAGTTCCTGCTTTTCCTCGATGGAGAGCTGCAGGTTGGCGGCGATCGTATCGCTCAGCCGCCCCACGTCGTCCATACGCACGGTTGCCGCAATCGTCTCCTGGTTGAGCGACTGGCACAGCTTGACGTACTGTTCAAAGAGGGAAGAGACGCGCTGCATGGTCGATTCAACCTGCGGCGTCAGCTCCGGCGTGTTGCGGTTCACCCGCACCGATGACATATAGAAGCCGTCGGTCTCGGTCACCTGCAGGATGCGCGCGCGCTCAATGCCTTCAACCAGAACTTTAATGTTTCCGTCCGGCATCTTGAGGCTCTGCACGATATTGACGATGCAGCCTACCTGGTAAATCTCGTCCGGCTTGGGCTCGTCGATCCCTGGATCATGCTGGGTGGCAAGGAAAATCCTCTTGTCTCCCCCGAGGGCCTCTTCCAAGGCGCGGACGCTGGACTCCCGGCCTACGACAAAGGGGGTCATCATGTATGGAAAGATGACGACATCCCGGATCGGCATCATTGGCAGCTTGCGGGTTTCGTACTTCTCTTTAATCAGGCTCACTCCGCCTCACTTCCCCTGTGGCCAAACTGAGTCCGCAGGCAATCGCAAACCGCTGGCAGCCACGCATTGTTTTCGAGCCTACTACATCGTTATATCGGCGGCAATACGCGCTTGGTGCAAGCCATTCTGCCTCAATTTCTGCCGTTACGGCTGAATTGAAATCGAAAACCGCAACGGGAAGCCGCCGACACCCCGCTATCTTTCGTCCTAGCATTCGCTTGCGCCGTGTACCATATCGGAACAGAAACAAAGCATCGCTCTTCCATCCCGATCTGTCTAGCTCTTTGTGCCGCCAATCGTGCTCTATCGAGAATGCTTTTTTTGTAAAGCTGCTCCAAAGCAAAACGCCCAGCCGGAACTGGCTGGGCGTTGGTTATTCATTCATTCCACTTACGAAGCCTGCTTTTCCACTCGCGGCATCGAGACATCGCGCTGCTCCACCATCTCACGGGTGACCTCAAATTCCTTGATCTTCTTCTGACCAGGAAGGTGGTACATCAGATCCAGCATCAGCTCTTCCAGAATCATGCGCAGACCGCGGGCGCCCACCTTGCGGTTCAGGGCCTCGCGTGCAATCGCCGTCAGAGCTTCGTCGGTGAAGTGCAGCTTCACATTCTCAAACTCAAACAGCCGCTGATATTGCTTGACGATGGCGTTGCGGGGCCGGGTCAGGATCTCCACCAGTGCTGCTTCGTCTAGGTCGCTGAGAACTCCCATCACCGGCAGGCGGCCGATGAACTCCGGGATCAGTCCGAACTTGATCAGATCCTGCGGCTGGGCCAGTTGCAGCAACGCGTCATCGCGCTTGCTCGGCACCGCCACCTCTTCGCGCTTGGCTTCTTCGTCCGTCTTGAATCCCACGGTACGCTTGCCGATGCGGCGCTCGATCACCTTCTCCAGCCCAACAAACGCGCCGCCCACCACGAACAGAATATTCGTGGTGTCTACCGGGGTGAACTCCTGGTGCGGGTGCTTGCGCCCGCCTTGCGGCGGAACGTTGGCAACCGTGCCCTCCAGAATCTTCAGCAGCGCCTGCTGCACGCCTTCGCCGGAGACATCGCGCGTAATCGAGGGGTTCTCGTCCTTGCGCCCGATTTTGTCGATTTCGTCGATATAGATGATGCCGGTCTGGGCCCGCGCAACATCGCCGTCGGCGGCCTGGAGCAGCTTCAGGATGATGTTCTCCACGTCCTCGCCCACATAACCGGCTTCGGTCAGCGTAGTCGCATCCACAATCGCAAACGGCACGTCCAGCATCTTGGCCAGCGTCTGGGCCAGCAGAGTTTTGCCGGTTCCGGTCGGGCCAATCAGCAGGATGTTCGACTTCGACAGCTCGATCTCGCTGGTCTTCTGGCGATTCATGTAGACGCGCTTGTAGTGGTTGTACACGGCCACGGCGAGCTTCTTCTTCGTCCGCTCCTGCCCAATCACATACTCGTCCAGAAAGGTCTTGACCTCCTGCGGTTTGGGCAGGTGGTTGGGACTCGCCGCCGTCTGCGCCACGCTGCGGTCATCTTCCAGAATGGAGTTGCAGACCGCTACGCACTCGTCGCAGATGTAGGCACGAGGATAGTCGGATGGGGAAGAAATCAGCTTCGCCACCGCATCCTGAGACTTGTGGCAAAACGAACAACGTAATACTTCGTCAGAACCAGACCTGGATCTCACTACGGACTCCTGTCTCGTTTTTCCGGTTCGCCCGGTTATCTATAACTGGCCTTGGCCGTGGGCTCTGAGTGCTGCCCTGAATCAAGCGGCGAATCTATCGCAACTTTTGCCGCCTGGAACCAGACTTCCCTGGCTCCTCGTAATCCTCAACCAACTCTGAAGCTCAATCTGCCGCATCAGATGCCCGACAGTCTGTAACAGGTTCAAGGACATCACAATCCCATAAGTACCTTAGTACCATCTTCCGTCGAACTGGCTCTTTCGGTAAAGAGCGGGGTGCTTCTTCATTCACCCCCGCGTTCACGCCAGTCACCCGCACTGGTTACTTATGTTTGTAGATGATGTCATCCACAATCCCATATTCCTTTGACTGCTGCGCATTCATGATGAAGTCGCGCTCCGTGTCCCGTTCCACTTTCTCCAGCACCTGGCCGGTATGCTTGGCCATCAGCTGGTTCATCAACTCACGCATGCGGAGGATTTCGCGCGCGTGAATGTCGATGTCGGTCGCCTGCCCGGAGATCCCTCCACCCATGATGAGCGGCTGGTGAATCAGTATACGCGAAGTCGGCAGCGCGTAGCGTTTTCCCGCGGCGCCTGCGGCCAGCAGCATGGCGCCCATCGAGGCCGCCTGGCCGATGCAGATCGTCACCACGTCATTACGGATGAACTGCATCGTGTCATAAATCGCCATCCCCGCCGTAATTGAACCGCCCGGTGAGTTGATGTACAGCGAAATATCCTTTTCCGGATCTTCGGCGGAAAGAAAGAGCAATTGCGCGATGATCAGGTTCGCGACATTGTCATCAATTGGCGTGCCCAGGAAGATGATGTTATCTCTGAGTAACCGGGAATAGATGTCATAGGCGCGCTCGCCCCTGCTGGTCTGCTCGATCACCATCGGCACAAGCATAATTATCCGGCTCCTTTGGGACTGAGCCTTTAGTAACCTCAGTCACAGGTAAAACGGCGTCCCGTAGCACAGTCGATCTATTCGATGCTCTACGGGTACGGTGGATTGCGAAACATTTTCCTGCCTGACTACTCGGACTGCTTGTACAACGAATCCAATGCCCGGTCGCAGCGTAACTGCTGGCGGAGCCCATCCAATCCGTTCTTCTCTTCAAGCTGTTTGCGTAATGCCAGCGGGTTCTGCTTGGACTGCTGCGCCGCTGCCGAAATCTCCCGGTCCAGATCCTCTTCGGTGACTTCGACGCCCTCGAGGTCGGCAATCTTCTCCAGCAAGAGATTGGCGCGAACATCCCGCACCGCGCCCTCGCGCTGCCCGTCACGCAGCTTGCTCAGGTCCATGCGCTTGATGTCTTCGGCCCTCAGCCCCTGCGAGACCAGCGACCGCAAGCCGCGCTCCAGGCGCTGGTCAATCGAGTTCTCTACCAGCAACGTGGGCACGTCGATCGGGAACTTGGTAGTCAACTGCTGCAGCAACTCTTCCTTCGTCCGGTGTTCGGCCTGGTGCTTCTTCTCGTGCTCCATGCCCTCGCGGATGCGGGCGCGCAGGTCGTCCACGGTCTCCATGTTCTCCTGGCCCAGGTCCTTGACCCAATCGTCGTTCAACTCCGGCACCGACTTCGTCTTGATGCCCTTGACCTCGCAGTCGTAGTGCAGCGTTTTTCCGGCCAGACGCTTGTCGCCAAAGTCCTCGGCATAGGTCACGTCGAAGCTCCGGCTCTCACCCGCCTTGGCTCCGCGCAGGTTGTTGCTGAAGTCGGGCAGAGTGTTGGCGCCGCCGATATCGACCAGCACGTCGTCCACCTCCACCGGTTCGCCGCCCTCTACAAGGCTGGTGCTCTTGAATGACACCGACGCATAGTCGCCATCGCCCAGGCCGCGATCTTCATCCACGTTGACGTAGGTCGCGTTCTGCTCGCGCAGACTGTCAATAGTCCGCTGAACCTCTTCATCGCCGACCACCACGGGCTCGTGTGCCACCTTTATATCCTTGTAGCCTTCCACATCAAAGGGCGGCAGCACTTCAAAGACGGCCTTGAAGCGCAGCGGTTTGTCCTCTTCCAGTTCAAGTTCCACCACACGGGGCTGGCCAATGGGAATCAGGTTCTGCTTCTTCGTCTCATCGCGGAACGCGGCGGGCACAAGGTGCTCCACCACCTCCGACTTGATGTCATCTGCAAATTTACCGCGCACCAGCGTCACCGGCACCTTGCCCTTGCGAAAGCCGGGAATGCGGGCGTGCTTCTGGAAGCGCGCAACCGCGCTCTTCCATTCGCGACTGACGTCTTCGACGGGAACCTCGATGGAGACTTCGCGTTCGCACGGGTTCTTGGTTGCTTCGGTGCCTGCTTCGGTAGATGTCAAATCAGTGGATGTCAAAGGGATAGCCTTAATTTTCCTGAAGATATTTGTAGGCCGGAAGGCCTTCGCTCAATCTGTGAGTACATGCGCGGCGCAAACGCCGCTTGTGAACAATTCAGTGTATGAGACAGCGCAAGCGCGGGTCAAACTGGCGGCAAATAAAAGTGGCGAAATCAGTACGTCCAACAAAGCGGTGGCCCGCATTTGATACGGGCCACCAGAACCGCTCAACTCCGGGACTCTCCCGTTGAGCCAAAATGCGCGGAGCTAGACGCTTACTGGCCCGCTGTCGATGTAGCGAACGCTTTCTGGCGAGCGGACAGCTCCACCTCTTTTGAGAGTACTTGGTTGTACCAATCATTGTTTGCGTTCTGCGATCCAATGTTGGAAGCCATACTTTGCGGCTGTGCGCTCTGATTAATCGCAAGCTCCGAAGCGACTGCCTGATTAACGTGCTCGAACTGCTGCACCTGCGCCGAAAGTTGCTGGTTATACCAATCATCGCTGGCACTCTGCATCGCACCCTGATTGTCGCCTGCCTGGGCCAAAGCGAATGTACCGAGTGTGAATGTGGCAATCAAGAGAAGTTTCAACATATCTGGGATTCCTTCCCGGCCGTCCGTCATGGCCATTTCAAAAGTGACTTTACTGGACTGTGCGGTGTGATGCCGATCACATCTGCCGAGTTGGGGGCAATTCCGCACGTGCTTTCGAATTCGAGAGCTGCGCGCAACGTTTTGCGAATTTCAGATGGGAGTTGACTCTGCTCTCGCCTTGTCGTCACCCCAGCTCCAAGGCGTATATTGCTGGCGTAGGGACTCCATGCAGCCAACCCCAATCAGCAAAGACGGTGCGCTCACAATTCTGGAGAACCTCACGCTTTTGCGCGACGAGGTCATCCACTGCCGCCGTTGCCCGCGCCTGGTCGAGTACCGCGAGCGCATCGGCCTCGAGAAGCGCCGCGCCTATCTCGACTGCACCTACTGGGCTCGTCCCGTGCCCGGCTTCGGCGACCCTGCCGCCCGGGTGCTGATCCTCGGCCTGGCTCCGGGCGCCCACGGCAGCAACCGCACCGGCCGTCCGTTCACCGGCGATGCCTCCGGCAATTTCATGTACCCGGTCCTGCATCGTTTCGGCTTTGCCTCGCAGCCAAGCGCCAGCGGCCTCGACGATGGAATGATCCTGCACGACCTCTGGATCACCGCCGCAGTCCGCTGTGCTCCTCCGGACAACAAGCCGCTCCCCTCCGAGCTCACCAACTGTGCCGAATACACCGACCGCGAACTCGCCGCGCTCAAGAACCTCAAGGTGGTCGTTGCTCTCGGGAAGTTCGCCTTTGACGCCTACCTCGACTCGGCCCGACGACGCCAGGTGATCGTCCGCAAAGCCGACTTTCACTTTGCCCACGCCGCGGAGTACCAGATGCCAGACGGAACCACCCTCCTCGCCTCCTACCATCCCTCCAACCAGAACACCGCCACCGGAAAACTAACTGTCGCGATGTTTGAAGCCGTCTTCGCCCGAGCCCGCCAGCTGAGCTCATCGAAATAACTGGCCTTACCTCGATCCCTCACAGGGCATCGGTCTATCCACACATCGCATCCGATTTTTTCGTGCGGCATTTGCCCAACAAAAGGGGATGGTCATGACCCCAATCCAGCGTTTCGCCATTTTTGCACTTGGTGTGTTCTCCCCCGTCGCTTTCGCGCAGCAAACGGATACCGGCAATCCCCCAGCTAACCCTCAGACCAACACAACGCAGGAATCCACCACCACAACGACCTCGCAGAAACCCGCCGCCGTCCCCGAGAACTCGGCTCCCATGACCGAAAAGGAGAGGAAAGAACAGCATAAGCAGCAGGAAAAGATTGCGAAGGCCAACGCCGAAGCCGCGAAGCACCACGCCAAAGCCCTGAAAGAACAGGAAAAGGCGCTCAAGGAAGAGAACAAGTCCGCCGACGCGGCAGCCAAGGCCAATGCGGAGAAGGGCAACCCGCCAGCTACCGCCAACCCGCCAGCGACCGCCAACCCGGCCGACAGGCCCAACCCTCCTCAGTAGGGTTGGGTAGTTTCTGAGGTGTCAGCCTGAAGTTGCAATCAGCGCGCTTGGCTAACCTTGGACCTCAAACTCGCCAGCCTCGCCTTGTCGATCTCGATCACCGCGATCCACTCGCCCGGCGTCGCCTTCCGCCAGACGATGCGCCCGTGCAGCATCTGCGCGATCAATGCCGGAGGCAGGTCCTGATGAAAGTCGAAGTATCGCGTCTGCAAGTTCGTCCAATACGGAATGGAGTGGAAGAAGCTGCGCGGCGGCGCGTATTTAGTCGAAAACGCAACCACCTCGTCGAAGCTCTCCGGCTGCTGCTGGGCGCGTAGAACCTCCTCGGCGCAGAAGTTCTCCAGCCGCACCACGCTCAGCGGCCGTGCAACGTAGCCGAGGAACGGACGGTTCAATTCGTCCGAGGCCGGCCACGCGGTCAGAATGCGATCCTCTGCATAATGCATCTCAACGTAGCGCGCTGCCTCCTGATGCATCCGCACAAAACTCACCCAGCTCAGGTTGTCCTCCGGAGAGATGAACCACGGCGGATTCAGGAACAGCGCGGCCACAAACGCTGCGCCGCATCCGGCGACCCACCACCTCCACCGCGGCGCGTAACGCCGCAGCACGTCCACCGACAGCAGCACCACCAGCGGAATCGCCGGAATCATGTAGCGCGCCAGCAGCGCCCCGCCGACGACGGAAAACTCGGACACCTGTGCCAGCACCACTAAAGCCAGCAGCAGTTGAACGTTTAGCGCAATGCCCGGTGCAGCCGCGGTATCCTGCCGGGTTGCGGCAGCCGCAGCGCCTAGCGACACAGTATTGTGCGCAGCGTTAAGCGCCGCCCCGGGCCGGCTCCCGTTCCACAGCAGCACCAGCGTGGCTCCGGTGAGCACGAACAGGTTCATGTATCCGGTCGCGTGCCACAGCCGCATCACCCCAGCTACCAGAATGCGTAGCGGCGTGACCGTGGCTCCCACGTTATAGCGCAGGTAGTCGGGATTCCCGAAGACATGGCCGGTGCGGTGGTAGTGATACGCATACCAGCCAATCAACGGCAGCAGCGCCAACAGGTACGACGCGCTTGTCGTCAGAGTGCGGCCGATTGTGCGGCGCGGCAGATGCCAGCGCAGGGCCAGCGCAGGCCGCCATCGATACGCGAAATACTCCAGCAGCACCGCCCCGGCCAAGGTGAGCGTCACGGCCACCGTAGTCTCCTTCGCCACCGCTGCCAGTGCCGCAAAGGTAGCCGCCTGCCAGTACCGTCCGCGGACGTGTGAGTAGAGCGTCCACAGCACCAGCGTGAACGCGGCAATATCCAGCTGCGCCATCACCGACTGTGAGAAGACAGTGGGCGACAGCGCCGTAAGCACCACACTCGCCGTCGCCACCGGCTCACTGGCCACATAGCGCGCCAACAGCCACAGCCCTGTAAAGCCGAACGAGGCCACCAGCAGCATGGCCGTGCGCGTCACCAGCGGAGAGTAGGCGGTCAGCTTCCAGCAGAGGGCAAGCCAGAGCATCACCAGCGGAGGGTGTGCGTTCGAGAGGGTGGTGTGCGGAATAAGATCGCCGGTAAGCAGGAGATCGCGCGCCGCCGGAATGAAATATCCGGCCTCATCCCAGAAATAGGGAAGTCGAAGCAGCGGAAGATGCGCCAGCCAGAGCGCGGCGAAGATGGCTCCAAAGACAAGCAGGGCCGGAGTCCGCGAGCCTACGGCGGATGCTTGCGGCGTCTTCCGCGGCATGTCATTAGACATGGTGCTAGTGGACGGGTCCGCTCTGCGCAAACTGAGGATCGAGCTTGATCTCGCCGAAGGTCTGTTCGTAGTTCGCTACGTTTTGCTGGAGCATGAGCGCCAGCGCCTTGGCCTGCTGCGGGCTCAAGTAGATTCCCTGGAAGTTGCGCAGGTCAATGCCTGGCCCGTTCCCCGGCACGGCCATGCCAAAGGCGAGAAAGAAATCCCACACACTCATTCGAACCTGCACGCTGTTGGAATAGCCTTCGCGATAGTCGTCGCTGTTCTGAATTCGAATCTCGGGCTGATCGTTGAAATTAGACATGGAGAGTCTCCGGCAACAAGCGTAACAAGTTTTAATCGCTCGCGAAAGCAATCTTCCGATTCTCCGGCGCACGTACCGCAGCCGCCTGTCCGCTTCTGCACTCCATCTTCTTGCGCGCATTTTGCATTTGCGGCATCTCAGATACTATTGGTGGCCCATATCTGCCGCAGTCAGCAGATGTGGGTCCGGGTGAGGTGAGCGCATGCGGAGCTTGGAGCAAACCGGGCTGGTCGCGGCAAAGCCGTTTCTGATCGAACAAGACTACACAAAATACACTCCCGATCAGCACGCCCTCTGGAGCGAGATGGTGGCACGGCGCATGGCCCAACTGGAGCACTGTGCCTGCCGCGAATATCTGGAAGGCTGGCGTGCGCTCGGGTTGGAGCAGGAGCGGATTCCTCACCTGGCCCAGGTCAGCAAGCTGCTGGAGAAGCGCACCGGATGGAGAGTGCAGCCGGTCTCCGGATTTATGCCGGAGCGCGCATTTTTTGAGATGCTCGACGCAAGGCAGTTCCCGACCACAACCTGGCTGCGCAGCCGCGAATCGATGGACTACATTCCGGAGCCGGACCTTCTGCATGACGCGCTAGGGCATCTGCCGATGTTCGCCAATCAGAGCTTTGCCGACGCAGTCGCCGAGTACGGACGTATCTGCCACGCCATGGAGAGCGAAGAGAAGCTGGAAAGGATGGGGCGGCTCTACTGGTACACCTTTGAGTTCGGTCTCATCCGGCAGGATGGAGCGGTGAAGGTGTACGGCTCCGGCGTTGCCTCCTCGCAACAGGAGTGTACGAACGTGCTCTCCGGCGGCTGCGAGATTCGGGACTTCAGCGTTGCCGAGGTTCTGAACACGACCGTGAAGGTCGATCAGATTCACAAGTGCCTCTTCGCCATCAACTCGTTCACAGAGATTTTGAACGCGGTGCGCGTGGCACGCGAGATGGTGGAGAAAATGAGCCAAGGATAAAGAGCGTCCGGGTGGCCCATTCAACCTTCTGTTGGCTTGAGCGTGGCCGCTTTCCACACGATAGAATAACCGCGATGCCCACAGCTCACAGATATCGCGGACGCATTGCGCCATCGCCCACCGGATACCTGCACCTCGGCCATGCACGAACATTCTGGCAGGCCTTTGAGCGGGCGCGTGAACATGAGGGTGTGCTGATTTTCCGCAACGAGGATCTGGACCCGCAGCGTTGCCGTCCTGAGTTTGCTCAAGCGATGTTCGAAGATCTGCGCTGGTATGGGATGGAGTGGCAGGAGGGGCCAGACGTTGGCGGGGCCTTTGGACCGTACGCACAAAGCGAGCGCCGCGATTTTTATCTGGATGCCTGGAAGCAGTTGCTGCGCGGAGGGTGGATCTATCCGTGCTCCTGCTCGCGCAAGGAGTTGGCGATGGCGGCCAGCGCGCCTCACGACGACACGCCTCAAAATGAAAACGATGAGCCGGTCTACCCCGGGACTTGCCGCGGCAAGACGAAGATAGCCGCGTCGCCAGCTGGGGTAAACTGGCGCTTCCGCGTGCCGGAGGGCGAGTCGATCGAGTTTATCGACCGGCGAATGGGCGCGCAGTCGTTTGAGGCCGGGCGCGACTTTGGCGACTTCCTGGTGTGGCGCCGCGATGATGTTCCAGCCTACCAACTAGCCGTGGTGGTGGATGACGCGGCTATGCGGGTAAGCGAGGTGGTGCGCGGCGAGGATCTGCTACGCTCGACCGCGCGCCAGATCCTGCTGCAACGGGCGCTCGGGCTCCCTACTCCAGAGTACTTTCATTGCGAACTGCTGACTGATAACAGCGGAGTTCGGCTGGCAAAGCGTCACGATGCGCTCAGCCTTCGCGCTCTACGCCAGCAGGGGCAGGCTCCAGAACAATTGCATTCTGGAAAATTTGCTGTAGATCAAGGCAAAAAGTGACAGAAATCACAGAGTCACGGGTACATGATCCAGTTATGATCTAACTGCGCGCAGGCAAGACTGCAGCTTGGGATTGCCGAACCCCGGAGTAGCGCAAAAGGAGATTTTCCATGGCTTACGTTATTACTGATACCTGCAAGAAAGACGACCTCTGCATTGATTCCTGTCCGAGCGACGCGATTCACCCGACTAAGGACGAGCCCGCGCACGAAACCGTAACCCAGCTCTTCATCAATCCCGCTGAGTGCATCGATTGCGCCGCGTGCGTAGCCGAGTGCCCCTCTGACTCGATCCACTCGGTCGAGGAACTGCCCGCCGATAAGGCCGACGCAGTCGCAAAGAACGCGGAATTCTACAACTAGTCGCGAAATCAGTCCTGAGAAGCGTATCAAGCGCCTCTACTGCGCTGGATTAGACTGCGGCAAAAGATTCGATTCATCCCTGTGCGCCCTGCGCCGGGATGAATCGGATTCGCATTTGCGTTCTAGGTTGCTCTGTTGCTTTTCAATGCAGTGCAGCGTAGAAAATACAGCAGCGTCATTACGCTTCAGCAGGAGTATCAGCTTTGAACTATCCAAACTGGCAACTCGCGATTCCAGGCGGAATGCTGATCGGCCTGGTCGCGGTGGTGCACGTCTTCGTCTCGCAGTTTGCGGTCGGCGGAGGCTTCTTTCTAGTCCTTACCGAAGCTTGGGCGCGGCGGAAGAAGGATGCGCCTCTGCTCGACTACTGCCGGCGCCACTCCCGGTTCTTCGCGCTCCTTACGCTTGTCTTCGGCGCAATCACCGGCGTTGGCATCTGGTTCACGATTGGATTAGTGAGCCCGGAGGCCACCTCGACCTTGATTCACACCTTTGTGTGGGCTTGGGCGATCGAGTGGGTCTTCTTCTTTGTCGAGATCACAGCAGCAATCATCTATTACAAGACATGGGATAGCCTGAGCGCACGCGATCACCAGATTGTGGGCTGGATCTACTTTGTTGCGGCCTGGATGAGCCTGTTCGTCATTAACGGAATCCTGACGTTCATGCTTACGCCGGGGCGCTGGATTGAGACGCACAACTTCTGGGATGGAATGTTCAATCCCACCTTCCTGCCCTCTCTGCTGGCGCGCACGGCAGTATGTGCGATCCTTGCCGGCATCTTCGGCTACATTACCCTGCCCAAACACGAGGGCCGCGAAAAAGTGGCTCGCTGGGCGGCGCTGTGGATCATGGCTGGAGCGCTGGTGCTGCCGCTCGCGCTGTGGTGGTATTTCACGCAGATCCCTCAATTCTCAAAGCTGTACATGAACGGAGTGTTGATCGGAGTGCGTCACGCGGTTCGCGGAGGCGTGGCCTTCACCCTGCTGGCATTGGGCATTTCGCTGGTGTTCGGGGTCTGGAAGCCGCGCTGGATGCGGCCTCCCGTGGTGGCGCTGCTGTTGGTCTGCGGACTGGGAATGGTTGGAGCCGGCGAGTATCTGCGCGAATTCGTGCGCAAGCCCTGGGTGATCAACCAGGTGATCTATGCCAACGACCTGCGCGCCTCGCAGGTGGAGGCGCTGCAGAGCAAGGGAGTGAGCCATACCGCGAATTTCCTGTTGACGGACAACACAACCGGCGTAGCGTACGGAAAAAATCTCTTCCAACTGCAATGTGGAAGCTGCCATGCGGCGACGGGTTATCGCAGCATGACGCGGCGCGTCGATGGCTGGGATGCCGAGTTCGCGGCCGATATTCTGCAACACATTCACATGCTGCGCGGAACCATGCCTCCATATGCGGGCAATGAAGAAGATCGCAAGGCCCTGGGCAGCTATCTTGCTTCGCTGAATCCCGCTTGGCATTTCGACATCACGGACGCCAACCGGCTGGAGATTGGCGAGAAGGTATTTGCCTCACGCTGCGGGCATTGCCACAGCATCAACGGAAATTTGCGGCCCCTGCGTGGAGACTTTGAGAATCAGACTCCAAGCCAGGTGCAGGAGATGTTTCCGGCGCTGGGCGCAATGAGCAGCAATATGCCGAACTTCAACGCGCCCGATGACCAGGCAAAGGCACTGGCGTTTTACATCTCGCAGGAGGCCAGCAAAGCGCTGCCGCAAAAGCCTGCGCCCGCGCAGATGCCAACCGGCACCACTCATTCACAACTGGTGCCGCCAGCCCAGCCGGAGGTGCGATAATGCTGACGATTCCGATTCCTCAAGTCGATCCTTTGCCACTGCCCGGCCCGGTGTGGTTGTTCACCGCCCTGCTGCTGGTGGTTTTCACGCTGCACGTTTTGGCCATGAACTCCGCTCTTGGCGGCGGCCTCTGGACGCTGTGGAACTACCTTCGCGGGCGCCACTCTGCACATCCGTACTCGCGTAGGCTGGCAAACGAACTGGCTGCCATGCTGCCGGTGTTTCTCGCCTTTACGGTGACGCTGGGAGTTGCCGCCCTGCTATTCGTGCAGGTGCTCTTCGGCAACTTCCTTTATGCCAGCTCCATCCTGATCGGCGCCTTGTGGCTGGCGGTGGTTCCGCTGGTAATGGTCGCCTATTACGGCTTCTACTACTTCTCTTACACGGCAGAAAAGGGGAAGGGAATCAGCGGATGCGTGCTGTCAATTTCACTCTGCTTACTGCTCGGCGTCGCATTCATCTTCAGCAATAACATGACGCTGATGCAGAGCCCCGAGCGCTGGTTGGCAATGTACCGCGCTCATCCGAACGGATGGAACTTGAACCTGGGCGACCACAGCCTCTTTCCGCGCTACCTTCATATGGTCAACGGTGGAATTGCCGTTTTCTCGGCAATCCTGGCGGAGCTGGGGATGCGAAAGATGAAGCTGGACGCCGATTACGGGCGCTGGATCGTGCAGCGCGCGGCGGTGGTATTCGCGGTGTGTACGGGGCTGCAGTTCCTGCTGGGAATGTGGATGCTGCTGACCATCCCGCGAGCGATCGCCCTGACGCTATTAATCGATCCGCTGGGCGGCTCGGTATTAGGACTGGCGCTGGTTTCGGTGATCTCCGCCATGCTGCTGATCCTGCTGGGGAGCCTGGCCCTGAAGCCCAGTTCGTTGGTTCATGCGGGCTTTGCCATGTCGCTGGTCACGCTCTTCCTGATGGTTTGCCTCCGACATCTACTGCGGCTGGCGTACCTGAAACCCTATATCAATCTGGGAGCGCTGGCGATGCGCCCGCAAACCGGGGTGATCGCGTTGTTCCTGCTCCTGTTTGTGGGGGGGCTCGCTACGGTAGGCTACATGCTCGTGCTGGTGGTTCGGAGTAAAAAGACGCGTCTTGCCGCTGTTCCAACCTTTTGAGGCGGGAAGTCGCGGGATGCCCTTTGGGCGGCCTGCGGGCCGCCCAAAGTTTATGCCGAATATTCATCGCGGAAGCGGCGCGAAAAAGAACGTCGACTCCCGCAAAAAGATTGACGCGAGGTATCTGCGGATGCATACTTATACGGTCAACTGAATAATCATTCTGTTGTGGAAACTTATGTCGAAGCTGTCGCGTCAAAACCTAATATTGGACCTGGTGCAGCAGGAGTCCGTGGCCAACCAGGAGCAATTGCGCAAGCTGCTTTCGCGGCAGGGATTCGATGTGACACAGGCAACGTTATCGCGCGATATCAACGAACTGGCCCTGGTCAAAACCTCGGCAGGCTACAGCGTCTCTCGCGGCGAGCAGCAGGTTGAGCCGGGATTTCACTCGGCAGGACGATTGGTTCGGGAGTTTGTCATCGAGGTACGTGAGGCCCAGAACCTGCTGGTGATCAAGACGGCGACAGGTTCGGCGCAGCCGGTGGCGGCGGCAATCGATTCCGAGGGCTGGGGAGAGATTGTGGGTACGGTTGGCGGAGACGACACGATTTTGGTGATCTCGCAGAATAAGAAGAACGCGCACAGGATTTCGCTGAGGATTAAAGGGATGATGCAGTGAGCGCGGCGAAAGTGAAAGCCGCGGTGATGGGTGCCACGGGTTACTCGGGTTTTGAACT
Source organism: uncultured Acidobacteriota bacterium (assembly GCA_963738165.1). Taxonomy (GTDB): domain Bacteria; phylum Acidobacteriota; class Terriglobia; order Terriglobales; family Acidobacteriaceae; genus TOLSYN. The sequence continues at coordinate 121,511 of CAVTVE010000009.1, read as the reverse complement.
GTCGAAGTTGTTGCTGCGGCATCCGCACGCAGCAACGCCGCTGTTTTTATCGCGTGACCCGGCAGCGCCACCGCTGGAGAGTTATTATCCGGAGATCGCCGGCGGCGACAGCTATCCGCTGGAATTGTTCTCCTGGGAGTTGCTGAAATCCAGGGGCATCGATGTTTTGTTTCTGGCCACGCCGCATGAGCTGTCACGGGAGCTGGTTCCAGAGGCCCTTGCAAGAGGGTTGCGGATTGTAGATTTGAGTGGCGCGTGGCGGCTGAAGGAAGCCGAAAATCGCGCCGTGTACGGCTTTGAAGAAGACCAGGATGCGGCGATGGCGGCGGAGTTGGACCGTACGGCGGTTTACGGTCTCCCGGAGCTACACCGCGACGAGATTCGCGAAGCCAGACTGGTCGCGAACCCGGGGTGTTACGCAACTTCGGTGATCGTGCCGCTGGTGCCGCTGATGCGCTCAGGTTTGGTGGACACCACGCGCGGCGTGGTTTGCGATTGTAAGTCGGGCGTCTCGGGCGCGGGCAAAAAGCCCACGCAAAAGACGCATTTTGTGGAAGCCGCCGACAATTTTTCGGCGTACTCGGTCATAGGACATCGCCATACCGGCGAAATCCTGGAACAGGCGGGACTACATGCAGATGAACTTATCTTTGCCCCACACCTACTGCCGATTCCACGCGGCATTCTTTCGACGATCTATTTAGGGCTAACCAGGCCCGTTACTGCGGACGAAATTGAAGCCGTGTTGCGCGACTTCTATGATGGCGGCCATTGGGTCCGGATCTTCAAGCCGGGACACCTGCCGCAGATTCAGTATTCGCTGCGCACGAACCATTGTGATGTGGGATTTCAACTGGCTCCGGATGGAAAGCGTCTCATCGTGGTGTCCTGCCTGGACAACCTGATGAAAGGCGCGGCAGGCCAGGCGCTCCAGAACATGAACGTCATGTTTGGATGGAGCGAGAAAGAAGGATTTTAGTGATGAAGCTCGTGGTCAAAATTGGCGGTGCGGCGCTTGAGGACAAGGCGCTGTTGAAGAAGTGCGCGCAGGCGGTTGCCGATCTGGCGTCCGAAGGGCACAAGGTTGCCGTGGTGCATGGCGGGGGCAAGGCGCTGACGCAGGTTCTGGCGCGGATGGGCAAGGAGTCCACGTTTGTGAACGGGCTGCGCATCACCGATTCAGAGACGCGCGATGTCGCTCTGATGGTTTTGGCCGGACGCGTCAACAAGCAACTGGTGGCCGCAATTACCGCTACCGGTCAGGCTGCGGTGGGACTCTGCGGCGGCGACGGCGCGGCGTTCCTGGCGCGCAAGAAGAAGACCAATGGAGCCGACCTGGGCTTTGTCGGCGAGATCAGTTCGGTCGATTCGCGCTGGATCGAGGCGATATGGGACAACGATGGAATTCCGGTCATTTCCAGCCTCGCGCTCGGCTCTGACGGCGAGTACTATAACGTGAACGCCGATCAGATGGCTTCGGCGTGCGCCTCCGGGTGCAAGGCCAACGCGCTGATCTTCCTGACCGACGTGGAGGGAGTGAAGGGCGCGGATGGCACGGTGATCCGTTGGCTTTCGACCAGCGACATTCCACAGCTAGTGAAGAGTGCCGTAGTTTGCGGCGGAATGCTTCCCAAACTGCAGGCCTGCCAGGACGCGCTGCGTTCGGGAGTGCATCGGGTTCGCATCCTGCCGGCGCTTGAAGCCGAAATGCTTCCCGCGTTTTACCAGACCAAGATCGACTGCGGTACGGAGGTCATGGCGTCGTGAGTTTGAGCAAGGTACAGAAGTCGGAAGAGAAATTTCTGCTCCATACTTACGACCGGCATCCGGTGCTGTTGACGCACGGCAAAGGCGCATACCTGTTTGCCGAAGATGGCAGCAAGTATCTCGACTTCCTGAGCGGAATCGGCGTGATGGCCCTGGGCTATTCGCATCCGGAGATCACCAAGGTGATCCGGGCTCAGGCGGGCAAGCTCGTGCATGCCTCCAATCTGTTCTACACCGAGTATCCTTCGCTGCTGGCGCAGAAGCTGGCCAAACTCTCGGGCTTGGATCGCGTTTTTTTTTCCAACAGCGGCACCGAAGCGTGGGAAGGCGCGCTCAAGATCGCGCGCGCCGTGGCGAGCGGCAAGGGGTTGAAGAAGCGCACAAAGATTCTGGCGATGGAGAACTCCTTCCACGGCCGCACCATGGGCTCGCTGGCCACCACGCACACCCAGAAGTATCGCAAGCCATTTGCCCCGGTCATGCCGGGTGTAACGTTTGTGAAGTTCAACGACGTCGAAGATCTGAAGCAGAAGTTCGACAACAATGTGTGCGCTGTTTGTATCGAGACGATTCAGGGCGAAGGCGGAATTCATCCGGTGAGCCGCGAGTTCCTGAAGACCGCTCGCGAATTGACACAGAAAAGCGGCGCGCTCTTGCTGCTCGATGAGATTCAGTGTGGTCTGGGACGCACGGGGAAGATGTTCGCCTTCCAGCACTACGGCGTGAAGCCGGATGTGGTCACGCTGGCAAAGCCGCTGGCCTCGGGCCTCCCTCTGGGAGCGATCCTGGTGACCGAGGATGTCGCCGGCGCAATTCACCCCGGCATGCACGGAACCACCTTTGGCGGTGGGCCGCTCGCCTGCGCGGTCGCGTTGACCGTGTTGAAGGTGATTGAAGATGAGAAGATACTGGGCCACGTGAAAGAGGTCGGCGGGTATTTCCTCGATCTCCTGCAGCAACTGGACGCACGCCAGGGCTGCATCGTGGACGTGCGCGGTATCGGCCTTATGGTGGGATTGGAACTGGATTCCGCTGATCTTGCCAAGGCCGCACAAAAGGCGATGCTTGAGCAGGGAATCATCATCAACCGCACTCATGAAACGGTTTTGCGTTTTTTGCCGCCGTTTGTAGTCACGAAGAAGCAAGTTGAAGTTGTAGTGAAAACGCTCGATCAAGTTCTGTCCTCCTGCGCGTCATCTGGCGACGCTGCGCCTCCAACAAAGCGCAGCCCTCGGCAGAGGCTCCCCAAGGCATCAGCGAGCGGCGCGAAATGAAAAGCCCGGATTTTGATCCGGAGCTGCGAGTCCAGGAGGACAAAGCCATGGCAACACGCCCCGTGGAAAAGGATGGTATCGACAACGGCGCCGGTGCGCCGTGCTTGACGGATTTGACGTCGATGAGTGACTTGACTCCAGCCGCCGGCAGCGGCCTGCTGGCGCTGGCGGCGCTGGTAAAGGCGCGGCCAGCGGACTTCCGTACGGCTCTGGCAGGAAAGCAGATCGTGCTGTTTTTCGAGAAGCCTTCCTTCCGCACCCGGTTGACCTTTGAGTCAGGTATTTACTCACTGGGTGGACACGCCATGTTTGTCGACCAGTTGACCTCCCGCATCGGCGAGCGAGAGCCGCTCAGTGACATGGCACATAACCTCGAGCGCTGGGTGGATGCGATGGTGCTGCGCACCTTTGCGCACAACACGGTCACAGAACTGGCACGCTTTTCGTCCATCCCGGTAATTAACGCCCTGAGCGATTACGAGCATCCCTGCCAGGCGCTGGCAGACTTCCTGACCCTGCGCGAGAAATTCGGCGATCTGAGCAAGGTTCGCATGGCGTACGTCGGAGACGGCAACAACGTGGCTCACTCGCTGATGCTGGGAGCCGCGCTCTTCGGCTGCCATATCGTAGTTGGAACACCCAAGGGCTTCGAACCCAGCGCGGAAGTGCTGGCGGCAGCGCGCAAGATTGCAACCGACACCGGCGCGACGATTCAAGTGGTCAACGATCCGGTGGAGGCCGTGAAGGGCGCCGATGCGGTCTATACCGACGTGTGGGCCAGCATGGGCCAGGAGGCCGAAATTGCAGAGCGCGCACGGATCTTTTCGGGCTTCAAGGTGACTCCCGAGTTATTTGCAAACGCCGCGGCGGGGGCAGTGTTCATGCATTGCCTGCCTGCGCATCGCGGCGACGAAGTGGAAGCGGCTGTAATTGATTCGCCCGCCTCCGTTGTATTTGATCAGGCGGAGAACCGTCTACATATCCAGAAGGCAATCCTTCTACAGCTATTGGGAGGGGGCGTACGCCGCTTCCCGGCGAGGAGCTTTAATGTCTAAGAAAAAAGTTGTATTGGCATATTCAGGCGGTCTTGATACCTCCATTATTATTCCGTGGCTTAAGGAAAACTATGACTGCGAAGTGATCGCATTCGTGGCCGACGTGGGGCAGGGCGAAGACATGGAAGAAGTCGCCGCCAAGGCGATTAAGACCGGCGCCTCCAAAGTGGTGGTGAAGGATCTGCGTGAAGAGTTCCTGACCGAGTACGTTTGGAAGTGTCTGCAGGCGGGCGCGGTGTACGAGCATAAGTATCTCCTCGGTACCTCGATGGCGCGGCCGATCATCGCCAAGCACCAGGTGCTGGTCGCGCTGGCCGAGGGCGCAGATGCCGTCGCTCACGGAGCCACCGGCAAAGGGAATGATCAGGTTCGATTCGAACACGCCTACCAGGCGCTTGCGCCGGAGTTGCAGATCATTGCGCCGTGGCGTGAGTGGACGCTGAAGTCGCGCGAGGACTGCATCGATTATGCCGAGGCGCGCAAAATTCCAATCGTTGCCAGCCGCACCAAGATTCACTCCCGAGACCGCAATATCTGGCACCTCTCGCACGAGGGCGGAGAGCTGGAAGATCCGGCGAACGCGCCTTTGGATACGACATGGCAGATATCCAACTCGCCGCAAACCGCTCCGGATCGCGTCGAGGAAGTGGAGATTGGCTTTGATAAAGGCATTCCGGTTTCGGTGAATGGACAGTCTTTGCCGGCGGTGCAACTGCTTGAACTCTTGAACGAGATCGGCGCACGCGACGCAATCGGCCGCATCGACCTGGTGGAGAATCGCTTTGTCGGCATGAAGTCGCGCGGCGCCTATGAGACTCCTGGCGGAACGTTGCTGCTGCTGGCTCACCGTGAGCTGGAGGCACTCTGCCTGGATCGCGATCTCTCGCACTTCAAGCAGCACATCGGACTGAAGTACGCCGAGATCGTCTACAACGGACTTTGGTTCACTCCGCTGCGCGCCTCGCTGGATGCCTTTGTCGCCTCCACCCAGGTGGAGATGACCGGCACGGCGAAGCTCGCGCTGTACAAGGGCAACGTGGGTATCAGCAGCCGCAAATCCGAGCACTCGTTATTCAACGCAGACCTCTCGTCGTTCACCATGGGCGAGAGTTATGATCAGAAGGACGCGGCCGGGTTTATCAAGATTCTGGCGCTGCCTGCACGGGCCCGGGTGCTGAACGCGAAAGCCGCGAAAAAGAAGAATGCCGTTGAGGTGACAAAGTGAAGATGTGGTCCGGGCGGTTCAGACAACCGCTCGATCCTGAATTTGAGCGCTGGCAAAGATCGTTTCCCTTTGATCAGCGTCTCCTCCAGGAAGAGATTGCAGCCAGCCGCGCGCACGCGAAAGCCCTGCTCGCGGCTGGTGTTCTTTCCGCGGACGAATACGCGACGATGCTGCGCGGGTTGGAGACTCTTTCCGTAACCGGGCTGGAGTATCTGGACGACGAAGAGGCGGAAGACGTTCACCACTTCGTCGAAAAACACCTACAGAAGATCATCGGCGAGACCGCGCTCAAACTGCACGCCGGACGCAGCCGCAATGAGCAGATCGCGACCGATCTGCGTCTGTTCGTGCGCGCATCCTGCGATGAAATCGCCGCTCTGCTGCTGCAACTGGTGGACGCGACCGCCGGGCGCGCAAAGCAGTCCGGCATGGCTGCCATGCCCTCGTATACGCACTTGCAGCGCGCCGAGCCGGTGCTGGTGGCGCACTGGCTGCTCGCCTATTGCGAGATGTTTCTGCGTGACGCCGACCGGCTGCACGACTGCCGCAAGAGGCTCAATTTTTGCCCGCTCGGCTCGGGAGCCATCGCCGGAGCGACGCTGGCATTGGATCGCGAACTGGTTGCCGGAGAGCTGGGCTTCACGGCTCCGACCGCCAATAGCATGGACGCCACCAGCGATCGCGATTTCGCGGTCGAGTTCGCGCAGGTGCTCTCGATCCTTGCAGTGCATCTCAGCCGGTGGGCCGAGGAGTTCATTCTCTTCTCCACCCTGGAGTATGGCTTTGTCCATCTGCCGGAGAGCTACTCGACCGGATCGAGCGCCATGCCGCAGAAGCAGAATCCCGACGCGCTGGAGCTGATTCGCGGCAAGGCCGGGCGCGTGATTGGCGCAGCCCAGCAGTTGCTCATTACCATGAAGGGGCTGCCTCTGGCTTACAACAAAGATATGCAGGAGACGCAGGAGCCTGTCTTTGTGGTGGCCGGGACGGTGAACATGATGCTGCGGGTTGCCGCCGGTTTCATGCGCGAGGTGCAGTTCGATTTTGAGCGTATGTCGCAGGCTGCCAGCTCGGGCTACATGAATGCCATGGCCGCCGCCACCTACCTGGTGGGCAAAGGAGTGCCTTTCCGCCGCGCTCATGAAGTTATCGGCAAGGCGGTGCGTCTCGGAATGGAGCAAGGTCTGGAGCTGCATGAGATGGCTCTGGCCGACCTGCGTGCAATCAGCAGTTCGTTTGGCGAAGATTTTTATGCGAGTGTAACCCTGGAGGCTGTGCTGGACTGCCATGCTGTAACCGGCGGCACGGCTCGCGAGAAAGTTGCGCTGGCGCTCGCCGCCATGGACCAGCGGGTGCGGCATTTGCAGAAAGTCGAGGCGGCTGATGTACACGCGTAAAGCGATCCTGCCGGATGCGGAGAATATTCGCGCACTGATCGCCGACTTCACAGGAGACGGCACTCTGCTGCCGAGGTCGCTGGCTGAGATCTGCGAAAACATTCGCGATTTCACCGTCGCCGTCGAAGGTGACGATCTGCTCGGCTGTGGCGCGCTGCATCTCTACGGCACGCATCTGGCCGAGATCCGCTCCATCGCCGTGTGGCCCAGGTGCAAAGGCACCGGGGCGGGCCGTCTGCTGATGGACGCGCTACTGGAAGAGGCTGAGCAGCATCATGTACACTGCGTTTGCCTGTTCACGCGCATTCCGGAGTTTTTCGCCCACATGGGTTTTACGGAAGCCAAGCGCGAGGAGCTGCCGGATAAAATTTATAAGGATTGTGCGAACTGTCCCAAGCTGAATGCGTGCGATGAGGTGGCGATGTATCGCGGCGAACTGCCGCAATTTGCGATTCTTCCTCGTCCCGAAAAGCTGCAATTGCGCCTGGGACATCCGCTGGTAAAACTCGAGAAATGAATCTGCACGGGCCGGACGAACCGGTATATCTTCCCCTGGGATTTCGCTGGTCGGCAACAAAGGCCGGAATCAAACCAAGCGGACGCAGCGACGTTGCGCTGGCCGAGGCGCCGCTGGGCGCGAGCGCGGCGGCCATGTTCACCCGCAATCGCGTGGCGGCAGCCCCGGTCGAAGTGGGCCGGGCGCACCTGCGCAAGAGCAAGAACCGAGTGCGTGCCGTGCTGGTGAACGCCGGGAACGCCAACTGTGCGACCGGAGCCCAGGGAGTCGTAGTGGCGGAGCAGAGCTGCGCCGCGCTGGGCAACGCGCTGGAAGCCGCGCCGCAATTCATCATTCCGTCTTCAACCGGAATTATCGGTGTGCCGCTGCCGGTGGAGAAACTGGTCGCTGCCGTACCCGCCGTGGTCGCCGGACGTTGCGAGGGCGAGGATGCGCTGAAAGCTTTTGCCACGGCGATCATGACCACGGATACTCGCATGAAGCTTGCCTCCGCGGTAATTGAGGTGGGCAAGAAAAAGGTACACATCGCCGGAGTCTGCAAAGGCTCAGGGATGATTCATCCCAACATGGCGACCATGCTCGTCTACCTGTTCACCGATCTCGATGCGCAGCCAAAGGAATTGCAGGGCGCGCTAAAAGCCGCGGTGGATACGACCTTCCACGCCATCTCAGTCGATGGCGACACCTCGACCAATGACACGGTTCTGCTGATGGCCTCGGCCGCGAGCAAAGTAAAGCTCGGTGCGCCAGGCGTGGCCAAAAAGTTTGCCGAAGCCCTGCGCGGTGTGTGCGCCTCCTTGGCCGAACAGGTTGTGCGCGACGGCGAAGGCGCAAAGCATCTGGTTCGTTTGCAGATCGTGGGTGCGAAATCGGTGGACGAGGCGCGAACGATTGCCCGCTCGATCGCCAACTCGCCGCTGGTCAAGACCGCCTGGGCGGGCTGCGATCCCAACTGGGGACGCATCCTGTCATCGGTCGGCAAGAGCGGCATTGCCGTCGATCCGGAGAAGATCAACATCTTCTTCGGCCCGCAGCAGGTATGCAGAAAAGGCGCGGCCCATCCCTTCGACGAGAAGCAAGCGCACGAGTATCTGAAGCAGCCCGAATATGAGATCAAGGTGGAACTCGGTCGCGGCAAGAGCTCTCTAGAGTTCCTCACCTGCGATCTCACCGAAGACTATATCCACATCAACGCGGACTACTCGACGTAAGAACTCAACATGAGAGTCGCGGTGCCCCACATCTGCCGAAGTTAGCAGATGTGGGTCTTTGCAGGCGGCCGAGTTTTCCGCGATCCTCAGCTAATCTGGATTTATTCAAACGCTTTTAGGGCTCGTCAACGGCGGGCTCTTCGTGCGATAAAGGCTCATGACACACGCTCGGCTGATTGACATGGCGGAGGCTTGGCTGCGGCGCTCGCGTTGCGGCATCGTGCTCAGCGAGCAGGGCTGCTCCAGCGGAGAGATGCCGGACGCAATTGGCTGGAAGGGCAAAAATCACTCCATCGTGATCGAGTGCAAAATCAGCCGCGCGGATTTTCTTGCCGACGCGGCCAAGCCGTGGCGTACAAACCCTGAAATTGCGCTTGGCTGCGAGCGATACTTCGCCGCCCCGAAAGGCCTGCTCAAGGCCGGAGAGATGCCCGAAGGATGGGGACTGCTGGAGGCGCAGGGGCGAGAGCTGAAAGTGGCGAAGAAGTCCAAGCGCAAACTACGCCAGCCCGAAGGTCTGATGAACGAGATGAACCTTTTACTGGCAAGTCTGCGCCGGGTCGAGGTGCGTATCGAGCCGCAGCGGATCGGCGACTTTCTGAAGTGGAAAAACCGCATGGCCGGCTACAACGGCGGCGAGCTGCCTAAGGGCATCGTAGCCCCCGAGCAGGAAGAAAACTCGCATCTGGTGTGATCGCCCAATAGGATCGTCCGCTCTCCTGCCGTACAATTCAAAGGTCATGTTCGCAAAGATTCAGCGCATTCATTTTGTAGGCATCGGCGGCATCGGCATGAGCGGGATCGCCGAAGTGCTGCTCACCCTGGGATACGGCGTCACTGGCTCCGACCTTCGTAACTCCCCCACCACCGAGCGGCTCAGCAAGCTCGGAGCAACCATCTTCGTGGGCCATGCCGAGTCCAACGTTCACGGGGCCGAGGTGGTGGTCGCCAGCTCTGCCGTCTCGCGCGAAAACCCCGAGGTTGCCGAAGCCCGACGCCTTCATCTGCCGGTGATTCAGCGTGCGGAAATGCTGGCCGAGCTGATGCGCCTGAAATACGGCATCGCCATCGCCGGAATGCATGGGAAGACCACGACGACCAGCATGGTCGCAACAGTCCTGGCTGCCGGTGGGCTGGACCCAACCGTCGTTGTCGGCGGGCGCGTCGGTCTGCTCGGCTCCAACGCGCGGCTCGGCACCTCGCACTACCTGGTCGCCGAGGCCGACGAGAGCGACCGCTCGTTTCTGAAACTTTCGCCGATCCTCTCGGTTGTCACCAACATTGACCGCGAGCACATGGATTGCTATCGCGACATGGAGGACGTGCAGGCGACCTTCGTGGAGTTCATGGACCGGGTGCCGTTTTACGGAATGGTGGTGGCCTGCACCGACAACGATGCCTTGCGGAATCTGCTGCCGCGGGTGGAGCGTCGCGTGGTGACGTACGGCACGCGCGAGGATGCTGATTTTCGCGCCTTCGACGTGGTGACCGAGCATTCATCGGATGCGATGCACAACCGGTTCAACGTGAATTTTATGGGCCGCGACTTGGGCCGCTTCGATCTCTTTGTTCCCGGCGCCCACAATATCCTGAACGCCACGGCGGCCATCGCGGTTGGCATGGGCTTGGAGATCCCGGTGGAGCGCATTCGCGAAGGCATTTCACAATTCCGTGGCGTCGACCGCCGCTTCCAGAAGAAAGGCGAAGTTGCCGGGGTGCGGGTGGTGGATGACTACGGTCATCACCCGACCGAGATTCTGGCAACGCTCGCCGCGGCCCGGCAGTGGCTGGGTGCATCGGAACGCAGCGCAGAACGCGCTTCAGGACGCATCCATGTCATCTTTCAGCCGCACCGCTACACCCGCACCTACCTGCTGATGGATGAGTTTGTCTCGGCATTCCCCGATGCCGACCGCCTTCTTGTGCTCGATATTTATGCCGCTAGCGAGCAGCCCATTGCTGGTGTCAGCGGACTCACTCTGGCGCAGAAGATTCGTTGCAGGAACGGCCACCCGGCGGAATTCGCCGCAAGCTTTGCCGCCGCCGTCGAGGCCGTAGTCGAACAGGTGCAACCCGGCGACGTGGTGCTGACGTTGGGCGCCGGGACGGTATCGCAACTCGGGCCGCAGATACTGGAGAAACTTCGTGCCCGCGAGCAGGCCGCTGGAGCCTGAAACTGGACGCTGCACCGGACGATGTGCAATCGAGCATAAAGAGCGCCACTCTCAGTTGACGATTCAAAAACCACGCAGGGGGAGCGGGAAAGTCACTGCTGAATTCAATACAAAGCAGGTATAGTGAGCGAATAAGGCGCTCGCTGCCTGCTTAATCTTTTATGGCGCGCAACCAGGGACCACCTTCCGATGATCCGTTCTACCGCCGTGGCCCGGCGCCCCGCAACTCGTTTGCGGACGACGCTCTGCCGCTCGACGCCGGACTGACCGAAGATGACGGCGAGGAGGAGCAGCAACAGTTCCGGCGCGCCAGCAAGCGCGTGCCGGTGCGGCGTGGAGCCCTGCCTCGAAAAACAGCCTCGCGCGTACAGACCATTGCCGTTCTACTTCTGTTTTTTGCGGCTCTGGGCGCAGCGGTTTACCAGGCCCGCAACTTTGCCATGCACTCCTGGCGCTTCCGCGTACACAGTGACAATGACATTGAACTCGCCGGTGCCGCTCCCAACTCGCGGACGCAGGTTCTCGACAAAATGCACGAGGTAGTTGGCCGCGACGTCTTTCAGATTTCGCTGGCTGAGCGCAAGCAGGAGTTGGAGAAAATTCCCTGGGTCGAGTCGGCCACGGTCATTCGTCTCTGGCCAAATCGCTTTCGAGTGATCGTGAAGGAGCGCACTCCGGTGGCTTTCATTGCGATCGGCGATCACATTGAGTTGATCGATGCGCAAGGCGTGCTGATGGAGATTCCGCCCGCAGTGCAGAGCGATTACACATTTCCCGTAATCCTCGGAATGAATGAGAATGAACCGCTCTCCACTCGCGCGCCGCGCATGAGAACGTTCACGCGGCTCATGCATGAACTCGACGGAGGCGACAGCGGCGCGCAGCCAAACGCACAATACTCTCGCAATTTGGACGAGGTAGATCTCTCTGATCCGGACGATGTGAAGGTCACGGTGAAGGGAGGTTCCGGGCCGATTGTTCTGCACCTCGGCAACGCAGATTTTCTCCAGCGCTTCATGGTCTTTCTCACTAATGTGCAAAAGTGGGAGCAGGAGCGAGGTAAGCTGGAGTCAGTAGATTTGCGCTATGGACGGGAAGTGATTCTGAATCCGGATATGCACGCCGCTCCGCCGCAACCCGCTCCAGATGCCGTGAAGACCGTAGCCGCGCCGCAGAATCTGGCGCCTGGCAAGACAACGCAAGGTTGGCATCGGCCACAGAAGAAACGGAAGTAAATGGGCAAGCGAAACGAAAACATCATCACCGTCATTGACCTTGGCAGCGCGAAGACCTTGGCTCTCGCGGTGGAAACCACGGATGCAGGCCTGCGCTATCGCGGACACGGCCTTGCGCCTTCGGCGGGAACCAAGCGCGGCGTGATCGTGGACCTGGACTCGGCGGCAAAGAGCGTGTCGGACGCCGTCGCGCGCGCGGAGCAAGCCTGCGGACTGGCGCTGGAATCGGCAGTGGTCGGAATTAGCGGCCCACATATCCGTTCTGTGAACAGTCACGGAGCGATTTCGCTGGGCTCGCGTCCGCGCGAGCTGACCAGCGCCGACGTACAGGCGGCGGGAGACCGGGCGCGCGAAATTGCAATGCCAGAAGACCGCGAGATTCTTCACCTCCTCCAACAGGAATTTGTGGTGGACGATCAGGACGGCGTGCGCCAGCCGGTCGGAATGCTGGGCCGTCAACTCGAAGTCCGTGTGCATGTCATCACCGCAGCGCACTCGGCGGTTCAGAACGTAGTCACCGCCCTGAACCGCGCCGGAATGCACGTGGAAGACACCGTGTACGAGGCGCTGGCCTGCTCCGAGTCGGTGTTGCGCCGCGATGAGCGCGAACTGGGCGCGGCCGTCATCGACATTGGCGCCGGTACTGCCGATATCGCCGTGGTGCAGGAAGACGTGGTGATCCACTCGGGCGTGGTGCCGCTGGGCGGCATCAATTTTACACGCGATGTTGCCTATGGGTTGGAGACCCCCCTGGTGGATGCAGAGAGTCTGAAGCGGCAGTTTGGCTGCTCCATGGTGACGCGCATTGCCGAGCATAATGAGATTGAGGTCCCCTCGGTAGGCGACCGTCCGCCGCGCATGATGCGGCAGCGTGATCTGGGCGAGATTCTTGAACCGCGAGCCCGCGAACTGATGGAACTCCTGCGCGATAACCTCCGCCATGCCGGAGTTCTTGAGATGCTCGGCGGAGGTATCGTCCTAACCGGTGGCGGCGCGCGGCTGCTGAGCCTCACCGAAAGCTGCGAAGACATACTGCGGCGGCCTGCGCGCATTGGTCTGCCGATGGGCATGGCGCAGCTTCCCGCGGAGCTGCAGGAGCCAGAATATGCCACCGCGATTGGAATGGTTTTTTATGCGCAACGCGCGCGCGTGCTGAAGAGCAAGGAAGAGGGCGGATTCGGCGCACGCCTGCGAGCACTGTTTGCACGTGGGTCTTCGAATTAGAGTTTCAAGTTAGAAGCGGGAGTCGGCAATCATGGAAGAACAGGATATTCGGATTCAATTTCACGAGGAAGTGCGCAACAACGCCAAGATCAAGGTGATCGGCGTCGGTGGCGGCGGCAATAACGCGGTCAATCGCATGATCGAGACAGGCGTGGAAGGCATCGAGTTCATCACCGCCAACACCGACCTACAGGCGTTGCAGATGTCGCGCGCGCCAAAGAAGCTGCAGTTGGGAGTAAAGCTCACCAACGGACTTGGCGCAGGCGCCAATCCAGAAGTTGGCCGGCAGGCGGCGCTTGAAGACACCGACCGCATCATCGCCGCTTTGGAGGGCGCGGACATGGTCTTCGTGACCACCGGACTGGGTGGCGGCACCGGTACCGGAGCCGCGCCGATCATCGCCTCTCTCGCCAGCGAAATGGGTGCGCTTACCGTGGCTGTCGTCACCAAGCCCTTTGCCTTTGAGGGCAAGCGGCGCATGAACCAGGCTGAGCGCGGACTCAGCGAGCTGATCGACTCGGTCGATACGGTCATTGTGATCCCCAACGAGAAGCTGCTGGCCGTCGCCCAGGACGCAGGCTTCTTCGAATCCTTCCGCGTTGCCGACGACATTCTGCGCCAGGCGGTGCAAGGCATCTCCGACATCATCACCATCCCAGGCATCATCAACCGAGACTTTGCGGACGTGAAGGCGATCATGGCCGGCATGGGCTACGCCGTCATGGGAACCTCCACCGGCAAGGGCGACCGCCGTGCCCTGGAGGCAGCGCAGCGGGCAATCGCCTCTCCGCTGCTGGAAGCAGGCGCGATCGACGGCGCACGAGGAATCCTGCTCAACATCACCGGCTCAAGTTCGCTGAAGCTCGCCGAGGTCTATGAGGCTTCCACCATCATTCAGAGCGCCGCGCATGAGGACGCCAACATAATCTTCGGCGCCGTGCTCGATGAAAAGATGAAGGATGAGGTGAAGATCACGGTGATTGCCACAGGCTTTCGCTCCGAAGCCGGGTTGCATCCACGGACCGCGATGACCTCGTCGGCCGCTGCCATCCAGCAGGTGCGACAGGCGCAGTGGAATACGCCGCCGGAGCCGCAGATCACGCGCCGCGCCGATGCTGCCTACGAGTTGCACACGGAAGATGCGGAACTCCGGTATACACCTGAGGCTGCGCCCGCCGCATCTCCCGCTCCTGCCCAAGCGCCCGTACCGGAGAGCCCTCAGCCAGCACCCACCCAGACCCGCGTCTGGGAAGCGGTGCAGCCCACGCGCCCAGCGCCGTCCCTTGAGGCTCTAAGCGCCGAGGATGAGCGCGATGAACTCGATGTTCCAGCCTACCTGCGCAAGAAGAATTCAGATCTTATCTAATCTTCAAGAGCTCCTGGCGATTTGAAAAAATCATCGCCGGGAGCTCTTGTCCTTGCTCTTGTTCTTGCCATTGCTCTTTTTTAAGAGAGCCCCTCCTACACCCAACCTCATGTCGATGCCAAATCATCATGAGTAAACCTTTGTACATTTTTCCGTACTCAGCAATTTTTCATTGGTAAGGACTCAAGTCGGTTAGCCCTGTCCTATTCCGTTTGTGCTAACAATCGAAGTGAGCAGAATGTTCTCTCGATCATGTTCTGCCGATATAAATACTGCCGCCCCCAGCATTAAACGGGAATGTACTTAAGTTACCGGAAAGAGTCACTGAGATGGCGTTTTGAGCTTGTAAACGCAAGTTCAACTCACTTACCATTCAGGAACTCACCGCAATGGTAGATCGTTTTTTAGAACCGTGAATACCGGAGCGGCGGCAGAAGAGCCAGGTAAAAAGAATGTTTACTGCAGCACAAAACCGCAGTGTTAAAGCCGCAATGTCGCTAGTACTGACATTGTTCCTCGCTCTCAGCTCTTTTGCGGCCACAGTATCTACACGTCACGAGTCGCGAAACAATCGCAAGATCAAGGAAAACGCAAATACGGAGAAGCGCATTGCGGCCTCCCGGCACAGCCGCGTGGTCGCCTCGCGCGTAGGCAAGCGAGAGGGCAGGATTCGAGCGGTTACTACGGTGAGGCGAGTCAGGCAGCGCTACTACGGGGAACGTTTTACCGCCAGCTCGTTCGCGAGCGATCCGGAAGCGGGCGACATCACTACGGGTGAAGATCCGGTAGTGCGCCAGGCCGCGATCAATGCCTTGGGAAATATGAATGGCACAGTAGTAGCCATCGACCCCAGCAATGGCCGAATCCTGGCGATGGTCAACCAGAAGCTCGCGCTCTCCAGTGGCGCGCAGCCCTGCTCCACCATCAAAGTCTCGGTAGCGTTGGCTGCACTCAGCGAAGGAATCGTGACCAAGGACACGCGGGTAGATCTGGGCGGCGGCTGGGAAATTGACATGAACCACGCGCTGGCACACTCCAACAATCGGTATTTTGAAACGCTCGGCCGCCGCCTCGGTTTTCAGAAGGTCAGTTACTACGCACACCAGTTCGGACTCGGTGAACTCGCGGGATGGAATATCGAAGGTGAGCACCTCGGCGTGTATCCCAGCGAAGAGCTGCCGGCGAGTCTTGGCGGCGTAGGCAAGATGTGCTCATTCGGCGAAAGCATCAGCATGACACCGTTGCAACTTGGCTCGCTGATGGCCGCAATTGCCAATGGCGGCACGCTGTATTACCTGCAGCATCCGCAGTCGGCGGCAGAGATCACCAACTTTCAACCCAAGGTCAAGCGCTACCTGGACATTGCGCCGTTAATCCCTGAAGTGAGTGTGGGTATGTTGGGCGCAACGCAGTACGGTACCGCGCGCAGCCTTCGGACCAACTTTACCTCCGAGCAGGTGCTCGGCAAGACCGGGACTTGCAGTACCGCCGGAACGCGCTTTGGCTGGTTCGGCTCCTTCGCCAACTCGCAATACGGACGCATCGTGACCGTAATCTTCCTGCATGGGGACCGCGCCGTATACGGGCCCAAAGCTGCAGAGCTGGCAGGGCACTTTTACCGCAACTTGGATGAGCACAATTATTTTGCGGGCAAAGCCGTCCCGGTGCACAGCGCCGCGCTGGTCAAGTAAAGCAGCGAAACAGATGAATGGCTTTCTATCGGCCTTCCCTCCCGGGAGGGCCTTTTTTTATGGCCGATGCAGATCATGCCTGCATCGCGCGAATCCGGCGAAACGTATATCCTGAGTTGAGGAAAAGCCACACAGGTTCTGCGCAATTGAATCGCCTCTGCCTTTTGGCGGCTTTGCCGTGATAAGTTGAGTGCAGACGAGCAATTCACTTCAAGGTTTCAAACGCCCGGCCAAAACAAATGGTTGCGGGATTGGTAGCGGGATGGTTTTCACCTCCCGGAGGATCGATATTGATGCGTAAGTTCATCGCTCTTGTTTTCTGCGTCGTCACCCTTGGCGCGCTTGCACTGGCACAAATAGAGCAGCAGCCCGCCGCGGCAGAGCCCAGATCAGAATTGTTCGGCGGATACGCCTTCCAACATGCCGACACCTCCGGCAGCGACCTCATGACGAGAGCCGGCGGCTTCAACGTCAACAGCACCAGCCTGAACGGATTTGTAATCGAATTCAGCCATTATTGGCCCAACAATTTCGGCTTCACCATAGACCTTTCGCGAGGCTCGAATAGCGCGGTGGACAGCACAGGGACCAAATATGTCCGGTCTACCTACATGGCTGGTCCCAGCTATCGCCTGCGCAAGAAGCTCTTCCTCTTCACGCCCTCGGTTCACGCGCTCGTAGGTTTCGATCACGATGACTTTACCGTTCCCAATAACAGCGGCGGCGTCTTTGATCTGAAAGACACTGAGCTTGCTGCGGCCGGGGGCGTGGCCTTCGATGGGGTGCTGTCGCGTCACTTGGCGGTTCGCGTCGCGCAGGTGGATTATCTTTACACGCACAACTACGGCACCAACCAGTCTTCCTTCCGCTACAGCGGGGGAGTTGTGGTTCGCTTTTAGGAATTTCGCCGGAAAAAGCCCGGCGTGTGCTCCCCAGGTGAGCTTCTTAGCTCCCAGACAAGCAAAGTTTTTCGCCTGAGGGCCGTTTTTCCGGCCCTCTTTGCTTTGTGCAAGGCGCTCTCGCCTGCTTATAATGAATGTATGGCTAATGGCTGGGAAAGTAAGTCCGTTGAAGCGTTGCAGATTGATCACCAGGAGCAAAGTCGTTCTCAGGAAGTGGTGGACGAAAAAGAGCGTCTAGGCCGATTGAAGGCCGAAGAGGCGCGCAAGGTTCAAGCTCTGAGATTGACCCGTGCCCGCATCTGCGAGCAATTATCCCGCACCAGCAATGAGCGTTACACTCTGCTGTTGAATACCGAATTACAGCAGATCGACGGCGAGCTCTCAAAGCTGTCGTAAGCAGCAAGCTCACCTGGAACGGTGACTGGCGTCACCGAAGGATGGTCGCTCCCGGCAGACAATACACCGGCGAGGTGTTCTATGCCGATTCTTGTCATCGCCGTCATCATGGTCGCACTAGTTCTGGTAATGGGCGTGCTTGCCACGGTGGCCGTCCTGAGCGAGACGCGCGGTATGCCCGGTAGCGTTCTAACCAAGGGCGTCCGCAACGTTCCGCAAAAGTAAGGCTCGCCAAACCCAGTGCTTATAGCGGAAGACGAAAGCGCCCGGCTTCCGTTTTCCTGCGATTGCGGTGTGCCCGCAAGTTCCCGTTTCACATCCTCGACAACTCCTTTAGTTTAGCTGGATCGTTCAGCCTGATGTCTCACCTGCGCCACGCAGGGGAATGCTCCCCGTTATTGTCTTGAAGCGACAGTCAGTCCAGAATAGATTCAGGCGCACAAAAGGAGCTGATGTCGTCGATGCAATTCCAACCAGCCCTCCAGTTCTCGGTTTTGCCGTGGAGCACTCGATGACCTCGCCGCTCCTGCTGAGCCTGCAATTGGCACTGGCAACATCCTCTTTACTGCTTTTGCTTGGGCTCCCGCTGGCCTGGTGGCTGGCTTTCACGCGCTTTCGTCTGCGATTCCTGATCGAATCCGTCGTTGCCCTACCCATCGTGCTGCCGCCCACCGTGCTGGGCTTCTATCTCCTGTTGGAGTTTGGATCGCGCGGATGGCTCGGCGCATTCTGGCAGCGCTGCACCGGACACACCCTGGCCTTCAGCTTTGAAGGGCTCGTGCTCGGTTCGGTGATTTACAGCCTGCCCTTCGCGGTTCAGCCTTTTACTGCGGCGATGGCCTCGGTTGATCGCCGCCTGATTGCGGCTTCGGCCAGCCTGGGCGCTTCCTCCTGGCGCACTTTCTGGCGCATCACATTTCCTCTTGCTCTTCCAGGGATTGTCACGGGCTTCGCTCTCAGCTTTGCCCACACTCTGGGTGAGTTTGGCGTGGTGTTGATGGTAGGCGGCAGCATTGCCGGTCGCACCCAGACCGCGTCGATTGCGATCTACGACAACGTGCAGATGCTTGACTACCAGGCTGCCGCGCGCCAGTCGATTATTCTGCTGGCAATTTCTTTCGCGCTGATGATCGCAATTAATGCGCTCAACCGCAAACGCAACTGGAGGATGCAATGAGCACCTCCGGCGCGGCCTTGCAGGTGGAGATTCAACTCCCGCTCTCTCACTTCCAGCTCGAGTGCAGCTTTGAGGCGCAGAACGAAGTAGTTGTGCTCTTTGGCGCATCCGGCTCCGGCAAAACCTCGGTGCTCGACTGTATCGCCGGATTCCGCACGCCACGTCACGGCAATATTGCCCTCGGCGACCGCACCGTTTTCTCCACTGACAGCGGTGTGAATCTTCCCGTGCGCCAGCGCCGAGTCGGTTATCTCGCGCAGCAGCTCGCATTATTTCCGCACCTCTCGGTGCGGCAGAATGTCGAATATGGTTTGCTTGATCTGCCGCGCCCGGAGCGCGACTCGCGGGTGGAAGCGATTCTGCAACACTTTCATATTGCAGGCCTCGCGGCGAGCCGTCCGGCTGCAATCTCCGGAGGTGAGCAGCAGCGCGTAGCATTGGCCCGCACCCTGGTCTGCGAACCTGAATTGCTCCTGCTCGACGAACCTCTTTCCGCCCTTGATCTCCGGCTGAAGTCGCTGCTATTAGAAGCCCTGTTCGAGTGGCAGCGCGAGCACGCCGTACCCTTGCTCTATGTCACCCACGACCAGTCGGAGGCATATTCACTCTCACGCCGCGTTCTGGTGCTGGAAATGGGAAGAGTGATCGCCGACGGAGAGCCGCACCGCATATTCAGCGCGCCCATCAGCCGCGAGCGGGCAGTGCTCTCCGGATATGAGAATCTCTTCGATGCCGTCGTAGAAGAAACACATCCCACCCTCGGCACCATGACCTGCCGCGTTGCAGAAACGGATCTGTTCCTCGAATGTCCGCTCGCCAGCAAGGCGGAAGGAGAAGCGGCGTGCCTGGCCCTGCGCGCAGGAGACATTCTGGTAGCCGTCGCACGTCCCTCCGGCATCAGCGCCCGAAATATTCTGCAAGGCAAGATTCGCACAATCGAGGATCGCGCCGGGATGGTTGAACTGCGGGTTCTGTGTAATGCCGGGAAGAAGAATGAAGCTGCGAGTGGAGATGCTTCAAGTGCCGCACGGGCCACCGAATTCCGCGTTCACATCACCCGCGGCGCCCTGCAGAACCTAGGCCTGCAGCCAGAGCAAGCCGTATGGCTCATCATCAAAACACATTCCATACAATTTTTGCGCAGCTAGTGTAGTGCGATGAAAGTCAGAGCAGTTATAGTGCCTACCCGGTATATCCACACACTCCAACGCGAGGAGAGTTGACGACCGGCAGGCACATTTCGTCGCCACACTCATGTGCAACGACGCACGATTTGCAAAGCCAGCCCTCCCCATTCCATGCGCATTCGGTACAGATCTGAGTAGCTGGTTTGTTCCCGCAGCGCTGACAGGTTACCTGCGGTGCCTCGTTTCTGGCCAACAGTCGCACTTTCGCTGAACCTCGTTCACAAAGAGCAACAACCTTTAGCGCAAGAGCGGTTGTGGAGCCGTAGTCATACTCGTAGAAGAACCTCATTCCCACCTCAAGCACTTGGTTCAACCGCGTACCCATGTCCAGTTCTTCATCCATGAGTTCGTCTTCATCCATGGGCTCTGAAGCATAGCGTTTGCCGCCTATTTCAAACGCACTCAAGTGACCGCAGCATTCAAGCCAGGTATGGCGGAGAAAATCGTCGAGTTTGTTTAGCGGGGACGCAATAGGTAGCGCCACATGCATCCAGTACGCCTTCGCCTCACGCCCTTCGACAAGTAAATGGAAGCTCTGGCCAGTCGGCTTCTTCGAAGTCGGCAATGGTCCGGAAGAAGATCCCAGATGGCCGCACGCGAGTAGATGCCATGTCATGGACGCCTTGGCGACTATCTCTCCGCAGAGATAACACTTTCCCATCGATTGCTGTTTGCTCATGACTGAACATTATAATGCGTCATATATAGAAACATTTATCGTTTAGCCGGGTTCTTATACAAGGGGACACGGCGGATGAGAATCGCACCTCAAGTGGTTCTGACAATCGAACAGAGGACGAAGTTGGAAACCTATGCGCGCGGCCGCAGGATACCCGCCCGGCTTGTGTTGCGGGCCAAGATCGTGTTGCTGGCCGCTGAAGGCAAGCAGGACATCGAGATTGCCCGCCTGCTTTCGACCGTGCCGCGCACCGCCGCACGCTGGCGCTCGCGTTTTCTGCGCAACGGTATTGCCGGACTGGAACACGACGCGCCACGGCCCGGCCGCACGCCCTCCATCTCGCCGGAGTTGGTGCGCATGGTGATTACCAAAACCACGAAGGAAAAACCTCCGCATGCAACCCACTGGAGTACGCGCACCATGGCCGCCGCGGCCGGTATTAGCGAGGCCAGCGTACGTCGCATCTGGCACAGTCACGGCCTGAAACCGCACCGCATGGAAACCTTCAAGCTGAGCAACGACTCCCATTTTTCCGAGAAGCTGGAAGATATCGTCGGGCTCTATCTGAATCCGCCCGAACACGCGCTGGTCCTTTCGCTCGACGAGAAGAGCCAGATCCAAGCTCTGGACCGTACCCAGCCCGGCTTGCCCATGAAGAAGGGCCGCGCCCAGACGATGACCCACGATTACAAGCGGAATGGAACCACTACGTTGTTTGCTGCTCTCAACACGCTTGATGGCAGCGTGATGGCTACCTGCATGGAACGTCATCGTCATCAGGAGTGGCTGAAGTTCCTACGTCTCATCGATCACCAAACACCCGCCGACAAACAGCTCCACCTCATCGTCGATAACTACGCCACCCATAAACATCCGGCGGTGCAGCGCTGGGCGGAGCGCCACAAGCGCTTTCATTTTCACTTCACTCCGACCAGCAGCAGCTGGCTCAACATGGTCGAACGATTCTTTCGCGACTTGACCGAAAATCAGCTCCGGCGCGGAGTCTTCACCAGCGTTGAAGTTCTCGAACAAACCATCCTCGCCTATATCGAAGAACATAATCGCAGCCCCAAGCCTTTCATCTGGACTGCTAAGGCCAATGACATCCTCGAAAAGGTCAAACGCGCCAGGGCCTATCTCAATAACAGCTCATCTGTGTGACGCACTACACTAGCTCCTGTATCACTCGTGGTTCGCGCGCGAATGTAGCTAACTTCGCCCGTCAAACCCCAGCATCACCGGCTCCGGAAGCAGTTCCACCGCGAAACGCCGGTACACCTGTTGCTGCACGTAGTCTCTCATCTTCAGCAGGTCGGCGGCGGTCGCGCCGCCCCGGTTGATCAGCGCGAGAGTGTGCTTGCTGCTGATCGCCACAGGACCGAGCACGAATCCTTTCGCGACACCCGACTGCTCAATCAGCCATGCAGCGGCCAGTTTCACATTTCCGGGGCTCGCGTCGAAGTGCGGAACCGGCACCGCCGAATTCGCTACGATCCGCTCGTATACGGCAAGGCTCACCACCGGGTTCTTGAAGAAAGAGCCAGCGCTGCGGCTGTCCGCGTCCTCTTCGTCGAGCACCATCCCCTTAGCTCGCCGGATCGCCAGCACAGCTTCGCGCACCTCGGCAAGGCTCGGATTGGCATCGACAGCCGTAACCGCAGCATTGCCCCATGTATCGTTCTTCGATGTTCCGCCGGCCAATTTCGCCCCGAAATGACGTTTCAGGTCAGCATAGGCAATCTTCGGCGCGCCGCCTGGTTTCAGCGCGTAATCCACTCGGGTCACGATGTAGCGCCCTGCTTCGCTCCCATTGAATCGGCTCTGCCGATAGCTGAAGCCGCACCCAACGTTGTCGAACACCACCCGCTCCACCGTCGTTGTATCCACGGCACAAACTCGCACAATCGTCTCGGAGACATCCTGCCCGTAAGCACCCACGTTTTGGATCGGAGTGCCACCCGTAGTTCCCGGAATGCCGCTCAGGCACTCCACCCCGGCGCAGTCTTGCTCCACCGCACGAGCCACAAATGTGTCCCACTCGACCCCGGCGCCAACCGAAAAGATCCGCTTCCCGCCATCCTCATCGGAATCGATGCCGTCGATGCTCATGCGCAGCACGAGGCCATGAAAGCCAGCATCGCTTACCAGTAGATTGCTGCCGCCCCCCAGCACAAACAGCGGAAGCTCCCGCTCGCGAGCCCACAGCACAGCCTTGATTACATCCTTGTCATTGGTTGCTTCGGTAAAGTAACGCGCATCTCCACCCACCTTTAAGGTGGTGTACGGAGCCAGCCGAATGTTCTCTCGTATCTCCATGATCACATGAGACGCTGTGCCCAACCGGACACGACGCGTCTACTCCTGCTGTGCCTGCGCCTG
This sequence comes from uncultured Acidobacteriota bacterium, assembly GCA_963738165.1. Classification (GTDB taxonomy): domain Bacteria; phylum Acidobacteriota; class Terriglobia; order Terriglobales; family Acidobacteriaceae; genus TOLSYN. Next base: position 98,655 of record CAVTVE010000009.1, on the reverse strand, counting down.
CATCAGCAACTTTGTCACGTCCTCATCTTTCGGTTGCAGATCGTGCGCCTTGTGCAGGTAGGGAACTGCTTTCCTGTTCTCGCCGTTTGAAATCAAGAGCAGGGCGTATTCGAGGTTCTCGTCAAAGCCCTCCGGGTTCAGCGACACTGCCTTTGCCAGCGCGTCCCGCGCCCCAACTACGTTGTGCAACTCATAGCGAACACGTCCCAGGTTAAACCACGACTCCGCCTCGCCGGGAGCCAGCCGCGCACCCTCTTCGCAGTTAGCCAGCGCTGCGTCCAGCAGCTTCAACTCACGCTGCGCCAGACACAGATTCACATAAGCCGGGCCAAACTTCGGACGCAGCCTGATTGTCTTCGTAAACGGTCCCACCGCATCTGCATGCCGATGCGCATTCAGGAGCAATGTTCCCAGCATGAACTGTGCGTGTGCATCTTCGGGTTGGAGCGCAACCGCGCGCTGTGCGTGGGCAATTGCAGCATTGTTGTCGCCGCGCTCGTGCGCATCGGCGGCCTTTTCAATCTCGATTGCCGGCTGATTGTGCTGTCGAACAAATGCTCCTGCTCCGGCGAATGCCAGCAACATCATCACCATGGCAGCGCCCACGCGCATGCGCCCGCGATGTTCATTGCGCTCGAGGCCGGTGGGAAAGGCTGCGCCCAGAATCAATCCGGTCAGCAGCCCGCCAATGTGCGCGGCATTGTCCGTGCCCCGCGAAGCGGCTCCGAAGGCAAGATTATAAAAAACGAAAAGAGCAATGCTGGTGAGTTGCCCTTTGAGCATTGCGCGGAGTTGCGGATTGCTGTGCAGCAGCATCGCAGGAATCAGTGCTCCAGCGATGCCGAAGATTGCGCCGGACGCGCCGACGCTGACGCCGTTTCCGCGCCACCAGATGCTTCCCAGACTCCCGCCTATCCCGCACATCAGGTACAGCAAAGTAAAGCGCGAGCGTCCGAAAAGCAACTCCGCCAGCCATCCCAGGTTGTACAGGCACCACATATTCAGCGCGATGTGTAGCAGTCCGCCGTGCTCAAAGGTGGAGGTTAGCAGCCGCCACCACTGCCCGTCGGCGGTTAATACCCCCGCGTTCGCGCCCCATTGGAGCAGAAGCTTCACGTCGAAATTGAGAAAGTTGCGGCCTTGCAGCGCCATCATCAGATAGACGAGCGTATTCAGTCCGATTAAAACGATGGTCGGCGATTGCAATGCGCGCCGCAGACGGTTCGGTGCCGCCTCCGCCGGTCTGGCCGGACGCTGCTCCGTCGGGCATTGCGGACATAACGCATCCGTCTCATCGGTAGCCAGGAATTCCCGGCCGCAACTGGTGCAAATTGTCATCGCTACTTTGCTTTCGATGCTGCCTTCACAGCGATCTGAGAAGGTTTTGCCCCTGTAGGAATCATCAGGAAGAGCCGCGGCGGCGGTGCCTGGATTTTCTTGTCGTGCCGCGGATCGAGTAGAAGGACGGCCACATCTCCGGAGCCTGAATTGGCCACCAGCAGCATGTTTCCTCCTGGCGTCAAGGCCAGCGCGTCGGGCTGTGAGCCCACCTGCACCGTGGTGATCAGCTTGCGCGTGATCGCGTCAAAGACGGCCACACTGTTGGACGCAAAGTTGCTCACATACAGCGTGCTGTTATCGTCGCTCACCAGCGACCGCACCGGATGATCGCCGGCCAGGAAGCTCTCGGCAACCTCGTCGTTATAGGGGTTCACCGCCGAGATCGTCTGCGCCTCGTAGTTGGATACGAACACTTCGCCGCCGTCGGGCTTGATCCCCAGGTCCACCGGCGTGCCACCCACCCGGAGCAGCGTCTCCACCAGCGCATTCTTCAGGTTCACCGATGCCACCTGCCGTGAACCGGAGCAGCCGACGATAGCCTTGGAGTCATCCGGTAGAATGACCAGCGAGTCCGGGCTCTTGCACACGTGCAGCGTGCGGCGAACCTTCATCGTGGGTCCGTCGATTAGCGTTAAAGAATCATCTCCGCGATTGGCCACCGCAACAAACTTGCCATCTCCGGACACACGAGCAATGCCGGGCTGCCTACCCACCTCAACCTGTCCAATGACGCTGTGCGCATCCAGATCGAGCGCCGTCGCCGTGTTCGACTCCGCGTTGGCGACCCATCCCCTCTTCCCGTCGGCGGTTACAGAAATTGTGTAGGGCTTTCGTCCCACGGTCATGCTACCGGCGATCTGGTTCGTCGCCGCGTTGATGACGCTCACCGTACCCGAGTCCGTGTTGACCACATACACTTCGTCTTTGGTGGGGCTGGCCGTCACTCCGCTCGGATTGTTCCCCGTAGCCAGTGTGCGTGCAATCTTCATGCTGGCCAGGTCCAGCACGCTCACCGTGTTGGAACCCGAATTGGCGATGTAGGCAAAGGAGTGTGCCGGTTCCGCGTTGCGCTTGCTGCATCCGGCCACGAGCACGATGGCTGTAAGCGCAAGCCCGGCAAGCCGAGTTGACGTGTTCATAAATTTCTCGCCAGCCCTGCCTGCTGCTCTGGCTCTCGCTCCTGTTTTAGAGTGGGATAAAGTCTGGGTACACGGAGCAACTCTAGTGTAGCGGAGCCCCAGCGCTCCGGGCAATGCGTGGGCGTATCAATGCAGGGAAATTCCGGGCCGCCGGGGCAAGGCGGCATGCGCGAAACATTTTGAGCACGAGCGGGATCAGCTATACATCGCAGTTGGGATAGATCCCCTGCTCTTCACCGACTCGCCGCTCCTCGTCTAAAAAAGCCGTCAGCGTGTGCTCAAGCTGAAGGCTAAGGCTGGCATTAAGACGCTTCAGGTCGAACATGAAACAGTCAAGGTTGAGCGACTGCAGATGTTCATGGATAACCTCGTACATGGCTTGTTCTACAAGGCGCACGTAGGCAGCCAGTTGCGAGTGGGTGTAGCCCTGTTGGTATCGCTTCGCGCCGCGTGCTACAGCACCCTGAATAAAATCTCTCGCCGCTTGTTCTGGCTCGTTTGATTCCAACATTGTGGCCAGTTCTTCAATCGTGCGAGGAGTGAATTCAACACGCTGCTCATCGGCGAGCGGTAGAACTCCCAACAGCGGGTCGCCCTTCATCTCTGCAAGCGCACGTTGCGTAATCTCAAACACGTTCTCATGAAGAATTTCCGATATGCGCTTGCCAGTTTTCTGAGTCTCTAACGTCGGATCGATAGGATTGATAACTGCCGTCTGTCGGTGCATAGTGCACCTCCTGATCGCAGCGCGATTGTCCGCGAAAAGCTGCTCTGGTGCAATCAGAATCGAGATCGGGTTTGTAGAAATCGGCAGAGTTGAACAATGGGGGTCAGGATAACCCAACCCCCACGAATCGAAGCTATACCAGTTCCAACTCAATCTTCTTCGCGTCCGCGTCCAGCCTCACAATCCGGAAGCTGCGAATCTGCCCGGCGCGCACTGCCTCAGGCTGGGTCTCACTGCTAACCGGACCGCCCTTCCAGCGCGCATTCAGCATCGCGCTCAGCGATGACATATTGAACTTCTTCGCCTCGGTCTTCGGCTCTTCCTTTGCGGTGGCCTGCGCGGCAATCCTGCACGTGCCCTGAATGCCTTCACCCAGCTCAACCCTCGCCCGTTCGCCGGATTCATCGATCAAGCGGCCCGTCACCACATCCCCGGCCTTGTGCTCGGCAATGTATTCATCCAGGCCAGTGGGAATCAATTGCTTCATACTGAGTCGCAACTGCCGCTTTTCCAGGTCGAGTTCGAGCACCTGCGCCTGCACCACCTGCCCAAGTTTCAGCACATCCTGCGGATGTTCGATACGCTTTTCAGCACTGATTTCACTGACGTGTACCAGCCCCTCAACGCCTTCCGCAAGCTGCACGAATGCGCCGAACTTGGTGATGCTGGTGATCGGTCCCTCGATCACCGTGCCTGCGGCGAACTTCTGCGCCGCCTGGCTCCAGGGATCGCCCAGCGCCTGCTTCAGTCCCAGTGAGATGCGCCGCTCGCCCAGGTTCACTCCCAGAACAACGGCCTCCACTGTCTCGCCCGGCTTGATTATGTCGCCGGCTTTCTTCACCTTCGTCCATGACATCTCGGAAAGATGAATCAATCCTTCAATGCCCGGCTCCAACTCCACAAAAGCTCCAAACTCGACCACCCGGGTCACCGTCCCCTGCACCCGGTCCCCAACCTTGTACTTCTCCGGAACCGCGTCCCACGGATGCTTCTGAAGCTGCTTCAGCCCCACCGAGATCCGGTGCTTTTCCGGATCGATCTTAAGAACCTTCACCTCCACCTGCTGCCCAACCGTGAGCACGTCGGAGGGCCTGTTCACGCGTCCCCAAGAAAAATCGCTGACGTGCAACAGCGCGTCCACCCCGCCCAGGTCGATGAATGCGCCATACTCGGCCAGGCTGCGGACGCTTCCGCTCAGCGTTGCGCCTTCTTCAATCTCGGCATAGCGCCGTTCTTTATTCTTACGCTCTTCCTCTTCGGCCACCACGCGGCGATCCACCACCACGTCTTCCTCGGCCACGTCGAGTTTGATAATGCGGCAGCGAATCTGCTCTCCCACCAGCTTCTGCATCGCGGCAGGGTCGCGCTCTCCACTGCGCGAGGAGGGCATAAATGCGCGCACTCCCACGTCCACACTCAGCCCGCCTTTGACCACGGCGGTCACCGTGCCCAGGATCGTAGTCTTGTCGGAAAAGGCCTGCTCCAGTGCCGACCAGTCCGTCGGCAGCTCCACCTTCAGCCGGGAGAGTTCGTAGTAACCCTCCGCATTGCGGCCCTTGACCGAAACCAGAAATTTATCGCCGACCTTTACCGTCTCGCCCGCGCCCTGGAATGGCGCCAGCGGCAGAATGCCTTCTGTCTTGTAACCGATATCAAGAAACACCGACTCGGCTGAGACGGCGACAACCGTACCCTCGAGTTGCTTAGTGTCATCCGCGGCTTTACGCGAGTGCGTTCGCTCGTACTGGGCAAGAATGTCCTCAAAGGACTCGGTGGATTCGGACGTGGACGGGGATTCAGGGCGGTTTGGGTTGGACATAAAAACAAAAGCCTCATTCTCGCGTGATGCCGATTAGGATATCACCGCCCCGTTCTGCCGTGTGCGAGCTTTAGCCCACCATCCTCACCGGATCATGCGCCACTCACCTTCGCGCAGAGCCACAAAACCCGCAGCCGCCTCAGCTTCAAGCCTCCGCAGGGCGATGCTCAGTCTCGTGAGCGGTTCGTCAAATCCATCGTCTGCCAGCCGAAAGCTTCCAAAGTGCGTTGCCACGCTCAACCTCGGCCGCAGAATCCGATGCGCCTCCACCGCGTCCTCCGGACTGCAATGCACCACGCCCATAAACCATTGCGGGCGGAACGCTCCGATCGGCAGCAAAGCCAACCGGGGACGAGGCAGGCGCTCGGCCACCTCCGCAAACTGCGGTCCATAACCGGTGTCTCCAGCAAAGTAGATCGCCTGCTTTTCCGAAGCGCTCTCACCCCTCGGCAGCAGCGCAAACCCGCTCCACAACGTTGTGTCGCGATCCCAAGGCGTACGTCCGGAGAAGTGTTGCGCCGGGGTGCATAGTACCCGCACTCCGCTCTCGTGCTGCGCCTCCTGCCACCAGTCCATCTCCACCACGTCGCGCACACCAAAGCTGCGCAAGCGGCGTCCATTACCCAGCGGAGTATAAAAACGCGGACGGTATTCTCTCCAGAGCCGCTGGATCGTCAGCCGGTCCATGTGGTCGTAATGGTCATGGCTCAGCAGCACGAAATCGATCTTCTGCAGCTCCTCAAATCGAATTCCCGGAGCCCGCACCCTTCGCGGCCCCAACCATTGCAGCGGACCCGCCCGCTCAGACCAGATCGGGTCCGTCAGGATATTCAATCCCTGCCATTGCAGCAGGAATGTCATGTGCCCCACAAACGTCAATCGCAGCGCATCCGCCGGATCGTCCCCTCCCGGCACGCGCTCAGGCGGTGCCACTCCCGGCGAACTCTCGATCCACTTCGGCCACGGCCCCGGTTGCCGCGTACGCAGCCAGCGCACCAGGTCGGCGAAGCCCCGCATGCGCCCTCGTGGGTTGTGAAACCGCTTGCCGTCAAAGTGATCGCTGAGAGGAACGCCGGAATCTTCCATGAGTCGTACTGTCCACGCTAATTCGATGCAGCTCTCCCCGCAATAGGAGTACCGGCTTCCAACTGGCTCTAGGTCTACCGGCCCCGGCGCGTATTGGCTCGATAGCATCGCACGCCTTACAATCTCCTTATGCCCCGAGCCGTCAAAAAGTCCGCGACTACGCCCGAGAGAGATATCCTCAAGCTCATTCCCGCCTCTGAGCGCAGCCCGCAGCCTTCATCGCGCCGCATCGGAATTCACACCTCCACCGCAGGCGGCGTTGAGACCTCGGCCGAGCGCGCCTGGCGCCTGGGTTGCAACACCCTGCAGATTTTCAGCTCCAGCCCGCGCATGTGGCGCCCCTATGACATCTCCCGCGCCCAATGTGAGGAGATGATTCGCCTGCGCGCCGCCTACGATCTCAAACCCCTGGTGATCCACGCCAACTATCTCATCAACGTCGCCGGCACCGATCCCGAGATCCTGGAAAAATCCGTCTCCGCCTTTCGCGCCGAGATGGAACGCGCCATCTCGCTCCACGCCGAGTACGTAGTCTTGCATCCCGGCAGCTTTCGTAGCTGCTCGCGTGCGGAAGGCATCGCCAACGCCTGTGCCGCCATTGCCCGCGCCACCGATGGGCTCAAAATGGCCGAGAACGGACTGACGTTGCTGATCGAGAACACAGCCGGAGCCGAGTTTTCTTTAGGCTCAAGCTTTGAGAGTGTCGCCGAACTCATTGCTGCCCTCGCCGCCCACATCCCCGTCGCCTCCTGCATCGACACCTGCCACACTCACGTGAAGGGCTATGACATCGTGAGCGAGGCAGGCTACGCCGAAACCATGCGTCAGCTCGATGCAACCGTCGGCCTCGCCAATGTGCGTGTCTGGCACTGCAATGACGCCAAGGCCGCCTGCGGCTCCAAGCTCGATCGCCATGAACATATCGGTAAAGGCAGCATTGGCCCGGAACTCTTCCACCGCCTTCTCAACGACCCGCGCCACGCCCACGCCGCCTTCATCCTTGAAACCCCAATCGATGAGCCTTTCGACGATCTTCATAACATCGAGGCGCTGAAAGTCATTGGCAGGATAGGCAGGAAATCGCCGTATGTTCCATGTGGTGTAATTCTGAACTATACCCATGTGGTGTCATTCTGAACGAAGTGAAGAATCCCAGCGATGCTCACCTCATCCGCGCCGTTTCAAGCTGCGAGTTGAGGATTTGCCTGGAAGGCGATGCGCCGCACAGGTTGTACAATAAAACGTTACCCATTGCGCAAAATGCGCCACTATTAGGGCGAACCAGATACTCATGGCAGATCATAAGAAACCCAAGAAGAAGCCGTCGCCGGACTCTCCCGCCGACATCATCGAACAAGTCGCGGAAGTTGTGCGTGAAGCCGCCGAAGGCATGATTGAAGACGTAAAGGAATTCGCGGAAGACATGAAGGAAATCGCGCAGGAACTCGGCATCGCCGCGCCTACAGCGACGCCTCCCGACACCTCCGGCGAACCGCGCCTGCGCGCCGCCGGACGTGCGGAAGACGATACCCGCTACGATCCCACTCCGGTGGAGCAGAAGTGGGCCGCGCTCTGGGAAAACGATCTCACCCGCTACGCCCCTGAGCCACCCTCCTGCGGCAAGCCGAAATATTACGTCGTCGAGATGCTGCCATATCCCTCCGGCGCCTTGCACATGGGACACGTCCGCAACTACGCCATCGGCGACGCCCTCGCCCGCTACATGTGGATGAGCGGCCACAACGTGCTGCACCCCATGGGCTGGGATTCCTTTGGCCTCCCCGCCGAAAACGCCGCCATCAAGCACCACCGCCAGCCACGCGAGTGGACGCTCCACAACATCGCCGCCATGAAGGCGCAGATGAAGCGTCTCGGATTCAGCTACGACTGGTCGCGCGAAATCGCAACCTGCCTCCCCGAGTACTACCGCTGGAATCAGTGGTTCTTCCTCAAGCTCTTTGAAAAGGGTTTGGCCTACCGGAAAAAGAGCAAGGTGAACTGGTGTCCGGATTGTGCCACAACGCTCGCGAACGAGCAGGTGGTAAACGGTTGCTGCTGGCGTCACGAAGACACGCCCGTCGAGCAGCGCGAACTTGAGCAGTGGTCTGTGCGCATCACCGATTACGCCGACGAACTGCTGCAAGGGCTCGACAACATGGAAGGCTGGCCGGAGCGCGTCCGCACCATGCAGCGCAACTGGATCGGCCGCAGCGAAGGCGCGAATGTCGATTTCAAACTCGACGGCGGCTCCCAAACCATCATCACCGTCTTTACCACGCGCATCGACACCATTTACGGCGCCACCTCCTTGCAGCTTGCGCCGCAGCATCCCCTCGTTGCTGAACTCCTCGGCAATGACCCCGCCATGCGCGTAAACCTGGAGGAGATGCTCTTTGACCAGAAGAAGGCGCGCGAGGCCGGAGATATCGGCTTGGTGGACAAGAAGGGATTCTTTACCGGCCACTACGCCATCAACCCCTTCAATCAGGAGCGCGTGCCCATCTGGGTTGCCAACTACATCCTCATGGACTACGGCACCGGAGCCATCATGTCGGTTCCCGCCCACGATGAGCGCGACTACGAGTTTGCCGGCAAATTCGGCCTTGAAGTTCGAATCGTCATCCTGCCGCACCCTGAGCCCGGCCGATAACCCCGAAGCTCCCGTGCTGCCCTTTGTCGCCGAGGATTCTCAGCTCATAAACTCCGGCCCATTCAGTGGATTGACCTGTGAAGAGGCCCAGAAGAAAATGGCCGAGTATGCCGAGCAGAACGGCTTCGGCAAAGCGACCATTACCTACCGACTGAAGGATTGGGGCATCTCCCGCCAGCGCTACTGGGGCACCCCCATCCCAATCCTCTACTGCGAAAAGTGTGGTCTGGTTCCGGTCCCAGAGGATCAGCTTCCCGTGCTGCTGCCCGAGAATGTCGAGATCACTCTCGCCGGCGGCTCTCCGCTCACCCGCGTCAAGGAGTTCTACGAGGTCCCCTGTCCCAAGTGCGGAGGCATCGCCCGCCGCGACTCTGACACCATGGATACCTTCGTCGACTCAAGCTGGTACTTCTACCGTTACACCAGCCCCATCTCCACCGCTCCGTTTGACAGCGAAATCGCCAACTACTGGTTCCCCATGGACCAGTACATCGGCGGCGTCGAGCACGCCATCCTGCACCTCATGTACTCCCGCTTTTGGACCAAATTCATGCGTGACATCGGCCTCATTCACAACGATGAACCCGCCAAGCGGCTGTTCACGCAGGGCATGGTCATTAAGAACGGCGCCAAGATGTCCAAGTCGCTCGGCAACGTCGTCTCGCCGGACGACATGGTCGCCCGATACGGCGCCGACGCCACGCGTCTCTACACGCTCTTTGCCGCCCCGCCGGATCGCGACCTTGACTGGCAGGACCAAGGGGTGGAAGGCGTCTACCGTTTCCTCTCGCGCCTCTACCGCTTCATCGCCGAGAATCCGGTTCGCCTCGTGCCCGCCGAGTCTCGCGACTATGACGTAGCCGCGCTCGCGCCAGACGCAAGAAAAGTCCTGCGAAAGTTGCACCAGACGATTCAGCGCATCACCGACGACTTCCAGGGACGCTGGCACTTCAACACCTCGGTCGCGGCCATGATGGAATTGCTCAACGCCTGCATGCTCAATCAGGAGCTTTTTGCCGCAAGCTCCTCTGCGCCGAAGGCCTTCCGCGCAGACGTGCAGCGCAAACTCGTACTCCTGCTCAATCCTTTCGCGCCCTATCTTGTCGCCGAACTCTGGAATACCCTTGGCGAAGACCCGAACGGCCTGCTGCGCCATCCCTGGCCGCAGGCTGATCCTGTTCTGGCGAAGGAGGACGAGGTCGAGATCGTCGTGCAATTCAACGGCAAGGTGCGCTCGCGTCTCACCGTCGCTCATGACGCAGAGGACGAAGCCATCCGGCAGGCCGCGCTCAACGACGAAAAGGTAAAGGAAGCGCTCGTCGGCAAGCAGATGATGAAGGTCATCGTAGTCAAGAACAAACTCGTCAACCTCGTGATCAAGTAAGCTCCAAGGTGCCCACCCTTCCTCCCGCTTTTCGGGAGGAGGGTGGGGCTTTGGACTTTGTTTTTCGTCTTTCCGTTGAAACCTTGAAACTTTGAAACCCTTGACTTTGGTGTTCGTCTTTCACCCTGAAACTTTGAAACCTTGAAACCTGCCTTTACAGCCTGCCCCCAATTCTGCGAACCTTGGGTGTGGAACACACTGCACTCCCATCCATCGTTGTCCTGGATTTCGGCTCGCAATACACGCAGCTCATCGCGCGGCGTATTCGCGAGCAGAACGTCTTCTCCGCTGTCCTGCCTTGCACGGCCAAGCTGCAGGAAATTCTCAGCTACAATCCCGTCGGCGTGATCCTCTCCGGCGGTCCCGGCTCGGTCTATGACGTGGACGCGCCCCCGGTTGACCCCGACATTCTCAACCTCGGTCTCCCCGTGCTCGGAATCTGCTACGGACTCCAGTTCATGACCCACGCGCTTGGGTGGAACCGTACACGCCGCCAGCAAGCGCGAGTACGGTCACGCCCAGGTTTCTGTTCTGGAGAGCTCCGCCCTCTTCAGCGGACTCCCTGAAACCCTCTCGGTCTGGATGTCGCATGGCGACGAGGCGGACACACTCGCTCCCGGCTTCCGGCTCATCGCACGTACCTCCAGCGCCGTCGCCGCCATTGAAAACGTCGCTGCCGGATACTATGCCGTGCAGTTCCATCCTGAAGTGCACCACACCAGCTTCGGCACCGACCTCCTGAAGAATTTTGTATTCAACATCTGCAACGCCCAGCCATCGTGGACGCCGAAAAAATTCATCGACTCCACGATCACGCAGATTCGCGAAACCGTAGGCGAAGGCCGCGCCCTTTGCGCCATCTCCGGTGGAGTCGATTCCAGCGTGGCCGCAACTCTGGTTCACCGTGCCATCGGCGACCGCCTCACCTGTGTCTTTGTCAACAACGGCGTCCTGCGCAAGGACGAGTACAGCAAGGTGCAGCACAATCTCCGCACCAAACTCAAGCTCAATATCGATGCCGTCGATGCCACGGACCGCTTTCTCTCAAAGCTCGCCGGCGTCACCGACCCCGAGCGCAAGCGCAAGATCATCGGCAACGAATTCATCGAAGTCTTCGACGAAGAATCGCAGCGAATCAAGCGTGAATACGGCGAGGTTCAGTGGTTGGTGCAGGGCACGCTTTATCCCGACGTCATCGAGTCGGTCAGCGTTCGCGGCCCTTCGGTCACCATCAAGAGTCATCACAATGTCGGCGGATTGCCCGCCAAGATGAAGCTCAAACTCATCGAGCCCCTGCGCGATCTCTTCAAGGATGAAGTTCGCCGCATCGGGCGCGATCTCGGCATGCCGGACGAAATGCTCCAGCGGCAGCCCTTTCCCGGCCCCGGTCTCGCCGTGCGCATTCTCGGCGAGGTTACACCCGAGCGCGTCGCCCTGTTGCAGGAAGCCGACGACATCGTTGTCACCGAGATCAAGCGCGCCGGACTTTACGAGCAGATATGGCAATCGTTCGCCGTGCTGCTGCCGGTCATGTCGGTGGGTGTGATGGGCGACCAGCGCACCTACGCATACACCTGCGCAATCCGCGCCGTGACCAGCGAAGACGGCATGACAGCGGATTGGGTGCCGCTGCCGCATGAGGTGCTGAAATCCATATCGAGCCGCATCGTCAATGAGGTCACCGGAATCAATCGCGTCGTCTACGACATTACCTCCAAACCTCCCGGCACGATTGAGTGGGAGTAATCACCGCACTGAAATCCAGGTAATCACCCAACCCCGGGCCGCATAAACTGCGGCTCGGAATCCATTTCCATCGCATCGCCTGCCCTTTCATTTCTGCTGCGCTGAACTCCAATTTCCCTCCAACTGGTTACTTACGTTTCTCCCCGGCTTCGTTTCTGGTGGTTCGCCCGATCCACATACAGTAGTGTTATCGCATGCTTCATGTATTCCGCAGGCTTGTATAACCTAAGCTCTGCGAGACCCGTGAAAGGTTTTGGAACTGACTTGTCGACGACGAACGCTTCAAACTATCAACTCGACCCGGGCAGCTATTGGAAGGGCATCGCCTTGGCTTCGCTGTGCCAGTTTGCGTATCTGTCCTTCGTCTCCCAAGTGCCCTCGCCGGAGGCGCGCACCATCGGCTTCATGCTGTTTGCCCTGATTCAGTTTTTTTACATTCTTCCGCTTGCCGTCTTCTACAAGAAGCGTCGCCAGCGCCACACATCCAGCGGAATCGTTACTGTTGGCGTCCTTTCCGTGGTTGCGGCCGCGGCATGGTTCGCCTATGCCATCATGCATGGCACGCTTCCGTCGATCGCCGGGAGCTGAGACCTTCAACTCAGGCAAACGGATTTGTTTTGCCAAGACTGAAAAGATCGCTGTACGAGGAGTAAAGCCGCATGTCTTTAAAGCCGAACACGCCGACGGAACCGGGACTTTCCTTTGTTGGGTATAACCACGCCGCTGCCAGGGGCGTCTATTCCCCAGAAGTCGAGCATGCGCACATTCTCGCACTGCTTGAAAAGGTGACGCTAGCCCTTGCGCGACATGCATCTCCATCCGATGTGAACGCAATCCTGCTGGAACTCAACGGATATACCTTGAAGCATTTTCGCGAAGAGGAACGCTGGATGAAGTCAGTTGCATTTCCAGAGACGGAGATGCACAAACTTGAGCACGAGCACTTGGCGGCACACATGCGTGGTCTGTTGGATCTGCCGTCCAAGCAGGAAGCCTTACAGCGCGCAATGGGCGTACTGGCTCTGTGGCTGGACGCGCATCTTCGCATTGCCGACAAGCACCTTTTGGACTTTCAGCAGAGCCAAGCGCAGTAGCCTTCGGCGGATTCACTAGCTCACCGGGCCGGACTACTTCATAATAGGGAATCATGGCTCAATGCATCCAGTGTGGCCGTACCCTCTCCGGATTCACCTTCGGCAAAAAGATCTGTCCCTGGTGCAAGCAGTATGAGGCGGCACAGCGCGGCGAACATACGCGGCAAGATACCAGGCAAGATACCAGGGAAGACACGCGGTACCAGCCCGTCATGACGACTCCGTGGCGGCGGCAGGAGTCGATGCCGATGCTCGTCACCCAGGCAATCTTCGGCATCAACGTGGCCGTCTTCATCGGCATGCTGCTCTCGGGCGCCTCCCTCATGAGTCCTTCAGGGGCGAGCCTTGTGGCATGGGGCGCAAACTTCGGGCCTCTAACGCTGAGCGGACAGTGGTGGAGGCTGCTGACCTCCTGCTTCGTACACATCGGCATCATTCATATCGGATTCAACATGTGGTGCCTTTGGTCGCTCGGGGGATTGGCGGAGCGGCTTTACGGACACCTCACATTCGCATATGTCTATCTTCTGTGCGGCGTCGCAGGGAGCCTCGCCAGCGTGCTGTGGCACAGTACGCCCACGCTCAGCGCGGGCGCTTCCGGAGCCATCTTCGGCATCGCCGGGGCGGTGATCGCCTCCATCAAACTTGGTGAGTTTTCCTCGAGTGTGATGACGCAGGGCACCATGCGGAGCCTGATTGCGTTTGTTGGCTACAACATTGTCTTCGGCTTGGTCAGCGGAGTCACCGACAACGCCTGCCATGTCGGGGGCCTGCTGGCGGGGCTGCTGATGGGGGCCCTGATTGCGAAGATTGCTCCCGAGCCGCGCCTGCTGCCGCGTATTGGTGTGCTTGTGCTGGTAGCCGCGCTGCTGGCAGGCGGATACTATGAGCTGCAGCGCAGCCGCGTCCGCCTGTACTACCCGGTGCCGTTGAGCGACCAGAGCCAGCTTCTTGATCCTGAATGCGGGTGGCCCACATCCGCCTTCCTTTGGCGAATGTGGGATCGTGGGCGAGTAATCCCTAGCTGAGAAAAAACGTCCGATAGAGCGTGTCGCGCTGCACGGGACGAAACCCCGCGTCGCGGATAATCCGCCGCAGCTCTTCCTCGGAGGTGCAGTTGCTCGTCCCTGCGGCTTTCACCACGTTCTCTTCCAGCATGACCGAACCCACGTCGTTGCCGCCAAAGCGCAACCCCATCTGGCAGACCTTCAGCCCCTGCGTCACCCAGCTCGCCTGCACGTTGGGGAAGTTGGAGAGATACATGCGTGAGATGGCGAGCGTCTTCAGGTATTCGACCGCCGTTGACTCCGGCCAGCCGCGCCCGCCGAGTGCGGTGTGCTTGGGTTGGAAGGTCCAGGGGATGAAGGCGGTGAAGCCCCCTGTCTCTTCCTGCAAGCGATAGATGTGCTCGAAGTGATTGACGCGGTGCTCTTCGCTTTCGCCCACGCCGAACATCATCGTAGCCGTGGTCTTCATGCCCAGTTTGTGGGCCAGGCGATGCACATCGAGCCAGTCCTGGGTGCTGCACTTGAGGCGGGCGACCTTGGCCCGTACCTCGTCGTCAAGAATCTCCGCGCCGCCGCCGGGGATCGACTGCAGTCCGGCCTCCATGAGACGGCGGATCGTCTCTTCGAGCGAGATATTGCTGTACTCGGCGATGCCGAGGATCTCGCTGGCGGAGAGGCAGTGTAGATGCACCTGCGGGAAGCGCTCTTTGATCCCGCGGAAGAGCGACTCGAACCAGTCGATCTTGAGATCGGGATGAATCCCGCCTTGCATCAGCACGCCGGTTCCGCCCATGTCGATGGTCTCGGCGATCTTCTCGTAAATCTGATCGAAGTCGAGCAGATAGCCCTTTTCGCGTCCGGGCCCTTTGACGGGCGCATAAAAGGCGCAGAACGAGCAGTACTCGGTGCAGATGTTGGTGTAGTTGATATTTCGGTCGATGATGTAGCTGACAATGCCGTCAGGATGCAGCTTGCGGCGAATGGCGTCGGCTTCCATGCCAATTCCGATCAGATCGTCGGAGCGGAACATTTCAAGAGCTTGTTCGCGAGTAAGGCTCATACAGAATCATGATACCGGAGGAGAGAGGTTTCAAAGGTTTCAAAGTTCCAAGGGTTTTCAAAGTTGGCGCCGCGCTGATTTTAGGCCCTACCTACCCCCCTATATTTCCCGCCAAAAATTTGAAAGCAGAAGGCTTAGGGCTGGTTCTTTGAAGGCCAGTTCATCTCCTAATTTCAGGATAGCAATTCTGGGGGGCGATCCCCTCACATGGGGAGAAACTCTATGTCATGCCGAATCAGACTGTTGGAAGGAAATTGAAAGAAAAGTTGCTTGACGACGCGCAAGGCGGGGCGATTTTGGGGACGGAAACGCGCGGTTTCGGGTTCTGGAAGTGCATTTTGGGGATAATTGGGGCACGATGGTTTTGGATGATTGCACCGGACAGGGTGCAATTCTGGCGGAACTGTTGGCGAGTTGGGTAATCGTTGGAAAGAGGCGGGTTACTGGTGTGTCAATAATATACTTGACTCAGGCGAGAAGCCAGAGCAGAATAAAAGTGCCCTGTGAGTGACAAAACTTCGCTGTGCGGAGGCCCTATGCAGAGAATATCTCTGCCCTACATTTACGAACTTTGTGCTTCATTAAAGCCACTCGCGACTCTCAGTGAGGACGCGACGATAACCCAATCCTTGTATGCCCTGTATATCGCAGAGTGGGGGCTAGATGCATTCTTAAATAACAGCGTGTACACGGTACTGCTCAAGGCAACCGCCGCTCCTGGCGCATCACTTCTAAGATCTATTAGGAGTCTGACTGCGGTCGAGGATAAAGATCGGATTATGGGCCCATCGAGTTGGGGTATCAGAAACGCTCTCACTCAATTCGAGACAGTTCTTACTGCCGAGATGAACGTCACGCCCACATATCTTGTGACTAAAAAGCGTGGATATGATATCGGAGACCTGATTGATAGGGCCGAGGTTGCGTTCCCGGATGATTTTGCGGATAAAGTTCCCGAGGCGGTTGGAGACATTCGGCAGGCTGGTAAATGCCTAGCTTTTGAATTGTCCACCGCTGCCGGATTTCATATGATGCGTGGCCTTGAACTTGTGCTACGCGTTTATTACGATGCTGTCACAAATGGGGCAGATCGCCCGGATAGATACAACATGGGTGATTATCTTGTTGCCTTAGAACAAAAGGAATGCGGGGACGATAAACTCATAGCCGTCCTAAAGCAGATTAAGAACCTACACAGAAATGAGTTGATGCACCCCGAAGCAACTCTCGACCTAAATGAAGCTCTATCCTTATGGGGAATTGTGCAGAGTGCAATAACAACGATGTTGGCCGCCTTGCCGGTAAGAGAATTACAACTAACTGCCGAGGCTGGTTCCTGATGGAAAATAAAAATCGAGAGTTCGAGCGATTCGACGCGCTAGCGACAAAACTTCTCCGTGTTCCGCACGCCACGATTAAGGCCAAGCTAGAGGCCGAAAAAGCAGCCAAAACGGAACGACCCAAACGAAAACGGAAACAATCTGAACAGAAATAAACCCGCCGCGAGGCGGGTTTTGTATCGGAGCGGTGTATTTGCCTAATGACTCTTGTGCTTATGCTCTCGTTCGGATTTGCGCAAGGCAGATGCGGCATCATCTACACCTGTGGCCGTACCGAGCCCATTTGCCAGTTGCTGATCGAGCACGTTGATAATTTGAGTAACGGAGTAGCTAGGACTGACCCCATCAATAACGAGGTGTCCATGATTGGGCGCGGCGTTTGCGAAATTACGAATATTGTCCAAGGCATTTCCAATGCCGGTCAGTTTGAGACTTTGAATTCCGACCACATGACCAGTGTCCCGCGAAATGATGGGAGCCCCGGAGATGCCCTTTACCGCTGGGCCTTGGAAATAAATAATATCGACATTGATGCCATCATTCGTCGAAATGGAATCCGTAGCGGTAACGCTCCCAAAAAGGCAAAATTTTGTATTCACTCCAGCACTGAATGGGTAGCCGATGATGGCAATATCCGATCCGGCGCTGATTTCCGATTCGGTTCCCAATTGCAAGTACGGCAGTCCAGATTTTTCAACCTTCAAAACCAGGAAGTCGCGGGTCACGGACTCCTTGGTAGGTGAAATGGGAACCGCTAATTGTTTGGATCCATCTGGGAGTGTGACGGCGACAGTCGTGAGTTGTGCATGGCTGATTGGATCAAACATGACGTGCCCGGCGGTCAAAATCCACCCGTCTGGAGAAACAATGAATCCACTGGCCGCAAAACCTCCGGGAATGTCGATGCGAACAATGGGGGCGGAGAACTGACTGCATATTTCTTTGTTCGTTAGAGCGCAGACACTAGGCACAGATATGATCGCACTGAGAAACATAAGCGCACTTATTCTTAGATAATTCATTTAATTATCCGTCCATTCTTTGGTCCACGCTTGTCGCGCAGGGGGTTAGCAACACGTCGGAGACACCTTGCCAGAGTTTTCATCCTGCATGGCGAGCCGGATGCGGTGAAGCATGAACCATGCCGACTTCTGAGTTACGCCGATAGTGCGGTGAAGTTCATAGCTGCTGATTCCGTTTTTGCAGTTGGCTACCATCCACATCGCAACCAGCCATTTCTCGAGGGCGATTGCAGAATCTTCCATAATGCTGCCGACCTTGACGCTGAATTGCTTGCGGGGATGGGCGTTCTTGCAATCCCACATTCGGCGAGTGGCGATGAAGCGAACGTCTTTAGAGCCACAAGTCGGACACTCAACGCCATCGGGCCAGCGGCGGGCGACAAGGTAGCCGAGGCAATGATCGGGATCGGAGAAGAAGTTGATTGCGTCTTGTAGGGTTTCGGGCTCTCTCAAGTCGTTCTTCACAGCAAGAGAAGCATAGGTCAGAATGGCTACTGAGTCAAGTATATTATTGCCCTGAAGCGATTGGGAGGTACTAAATATCATTCAATGATTGGGGTCGTAGGTTCCTTTTCTGCAAGGCGACGCGTCAAAGTTGCAGCACTAATCGTGTGCTGGTTGAGTGCCTGTTGGCGGCGCGGGAGATTTGGAACGTGCGGGGATTCCTCGCTTCGCTCGGAATGACCCTAAAAACAAATACGCTTCATGGCACCTCAAGAACAAATACGCTTCAGGCAGAATTTCGGAATGACCCCTCACGAACAAATACGCTTTACGCGCTTCCCACGACCATGGCGGTGAGTTTGCGGATGATGATCTCCGGAGGGACTGGTTTGGACAGCAGTTCCAACTCCGGCCAGCCGTTATGGTTCAACTCGGAGATCTGGGTCGAGAACCATGAGGCATTACCGGAGATCAGTACGATTCGGCAGTGGGGAAGTTTCTCCCGCAATTTGGCGGCGAGGGTAATGCCGTCCATCTTCGGCATCAGAATGTCGCTGAGGACGATGTCGGGAGGCTCTTGTTGCGCGTGCGCATCGGCATCCTGCGCGTTATAGAAGGTGCTGACATGAAAGCCCGCGTTGGTCAGGATGAGGCCGAGCGTGTCGGCAACATTTTGTTCATCATCGACAACAAAGACGCGTGTTTTACGAATTGGACGAAAGCTAGCCATTAAACAGAAGAGCCCTGGCGCTCATTCCCCGTTGGAGCGCCCTTTTCAGATACTGGCTGCACTCAGGGGTTGTGCAAGGGTATTCTCGCAACTTCAGGAGGATAGGAACACTAGGTTTTGTCGTGAGTTGTTGCGGTAAATTGACCTAGGTCTTGTGCAGGAGAACTAGAGCGAAACTGGTAGGTGATTGAGAGTGTGAGACCTTGAAGCTGCGAGCAGGGCCGGGTTGTCGCCGATCATTCCATCCACGCCCGCCTCGCGGAGCCTGTGCATGGCCGAGGGTCGATTCACCGTCCACGTCAGCACTTTCATCCCTGCCGCGTGGAACTGTCGCACCCGCGCGGGAGTCACCAGCCGCGCCTTCGGCTTCACAAATTGAATGGGCAGTGTGCGCCATGTCTTTTCCCGCGGCATCCGGTCAAAGATGAGAGCCAGCGGAAGTGTGGGATCAATGCGATGGAGTTCCAGCAAAACTGGCTTTCGGAAGGATGAAATGACAAATCCGTGGGCTGGACGGTGACGGCGCAACAACTCGGCAACCTGCGCTTCGACTCCGCGCACCTTCAGCTCAATGTCCAGCCAGCCAACGTGGGCGTAGCGTGCCAGTACCTCTTCGAGGCGGCAGAGCGCAATCGCCTCGCGCGGCGGCAGGCGTCCTGCGATCGCGCCGCGTTGGATCGCGGGCCGTTCCGTCGGACGTTGGTCTGTTGCGCACCACTCGCGCAGGTTGTGGAAGGTCTGCCGTGCGATGCCGCGTCCGCGTACACGAGCGTCGTGCCATACCACGGGAATCGCGTCTGAGCTTAGACGCACGTCGAATTCAAAGCCGTCGCAGCCGCACTCGATTGCATGATCGAAGGCGGCAAACGTGTTCTCGGTAAATTCGCCTCGACATCCCCGGTGCCCCAGCAGCAGCATTCGTCGGTTCCAGTGCTAGTCCAAATCAAAGTCGCGCAGAAACGGCTTCGACATATCCGGTGCTTCCTTGGCCTTCTTCACCGCTTCGGCAAATTTCTTTTCCAGCACGTCGGCCTTGTTCTTCTCTGCCTCCACCGACTGGCGGAAGATCGATTCTTTGCGGACATCCTGTTCGCGCATGGCGCGGGCTGCGGCTTCCATATCGGCAAACGTTTTGGCCACCGGCTTGGGCGTATGCGAGATGATGGAGTGGGTCACCGGATCCACCCGCAGCGTCGCCTCACAGCATGGACACATGACCTCAAAACCAATCTCGGGCGCGGAATTCTTCTGCTTCTTTGACATAACGCCTACATGGTAGCACTGAGGCACCGGCAACGAGAACTTCTGCAAGTGGACGGAGCCGGTAACTTATAACCTTATAATCTGGTGCCCTGCACATTGCGGGGCTGCGGCCTTCTTCAGCTCCGTAATCAGCTCCGGCCCGTATCGCGCCAGGAAGTAGATTCCCGGCAGCACGCGTTCCTGCAGCTCTTTGTGGGGAAAGAGTTCGGTGAGCACCCGATGCGCATCCTTTGTGAGCGCCTCATTCCGCCGCAATTCGGCCCGAGCGGCCTTGGTTCCGATCTTTGAGAGCTGATAGAGCATCTTTCTCTCGCTTCGCGCGGCCGCGTCCACCAGCGTCGGGTCGAGCTTTTGCAGCTCTGCGCGCAGCTCTTCCATGTGCCGCTGCAGAGACTCCCTGGTCTGGTGCAACGCGCTCTGCAGCTCCGGTGACAACGTCCGCGATGCCAGCAACTCGCAAACCTGCGCACTCCCGTGGAAAAGGTCTCTGAAGCTCAGCCGGTAGCGCTCCAGCAGATCACTCATTGCCGGGCTGACGATGGTGGCCGAGAGACGCGGCATGACAGGAGTGGTGCGCCCGAGTAGCTTTTCGTAGACCACTCCCGCCTGCGCGAAATATGCGAGCTCGGCGGGGCCGCCAAAGTACACTGCGGTGGGAAACAAGTAGTCCTGCATGACCGGACGAAGCAGCACGTTGGGACTGAACTGCTCAGGATGCGCCGCAATCCGCTCCAACACCTCGCGCCGCGGTAACCGCTGGGCTCCCAGCATGAATCCATCGCCTGCGCGATGCAGCACCGTGCGCCGGTTGCCCTCGATTGAAAATAGCAGAGTGGACTCGGGGGTGACCCGCACCTGCTCGTGATAACCCGACTTGCGCAACGCCGTGCCGCGTTCCAGCAATGCCTCGTCCAACTCTTCCGCGCGCTCGGCAGCGGCGCTGAACAGCGGCTCGGCGATGGCGTGCAGCTCATCGTCCATCGGATCGACTAGCACCAGACCGGTGCCGGCCAGCAGCCGCGTAAACAGCTTTGCAAATGCGGAGCCGTAGCTTTCACCGAGGCGATAGCTCTCGCGCAGCGCATCGCTGACCCATCCGGGGCCCAGCACGGAGGTCGCACGGTTCACCAGATCTTCGATCCGCGGCTCCAGCGGAATAGGGCCGACCGGAGCGTCCGACTTGCTTTGTCCGGTCGCCGTCAGCTTCTCCAACTCGCAGCTGTGGGGAATGGTAATGCTGGCGATCTCTTCCAGATCGTGGTCCTCGGTCGCCAGCCAAAAGACGGGTATCGCCGGAACCCCCTTGGCCGTCAGCTCCTCGGCCATCTGCAGCACTGAAATTGCTTTCAGCACCGAGTAGAGAGGGCCTCCCAGTACTCCTACCTGCTGTCCGCTGATGCAGGCCACCGCACCTTGCCGAAAGCGCTCAATTGAGGCCAGCGTCGCCTGGTCCGCACCCCAGCTCCGGTTCTGCTTCTCCAGTACGTCGGCTACTCGCGCTCGCCGCGGGGCGGGGAATTCCAGCCCGCGCGCATACTCCAGCACCGCCGGCGCCTGTGGACGATGGGCAAAAAAGCCATCTACTTCTTCGTAATGAAACAGAAAATCCAGAAACAGCCGCGAGCTGTGCGGGATTGCCGTGAACGGCATACATTCGGTCTTCAAACAGCCACCTCTGTCCACAACTCAAGCATGTAGTCTACTTTCCGGTTCGAAATATATCGTTGAATCGTTGGGAATCGCTAGAAATTGGATGTTGCAGCCATCCGTACGGTGCACCAGGTTCAAAGCCGGAAAAGATTGCCGACCCATCGATACCACAACTTCGATTGTATAAAAGATTGCCGTTACAAAGTATCGGTGTCGCTCATGCCAATTCCGCCCACCTCGGACGCGATCCGCATTTTCTGCCTCTAAGCATTACATGACACCGCTGTTGGCATCGGGCATTCTGCATTTGTTCTGGACTGCCGTGCGCCGCTTCGGTGCCTTCGTTTTCTTTCCGCTAGGGCTGCTGGATATGTCTCCGGTTCCGGCTCCTGGCAGCTTTGACGCGCTCCTGATCGTGCTCACCGCCTCGCACAAAGATTTGTGGTGGTATTACGCGCTGATGGCCACGGCCGGCTCCGTCTTCGGAGCCTGTGCATACTTTGAGATCGCTCGCAAGGGCGGCGAGGAAGCCTTGGATAAGCGGCTCGGGCCGAGCCGTTCCAAGAAAATTGATTCCGCGTTCCAGCGCTGGGGCTTTTGGTCCCTGTTTGTTGGCGCGGTCGCGCCGCCTCCCACGCCGGCGGCCCCCATTCTCATGGTCGCTGGAGCCTTGCAGTATCCTTGGCACCGGTTCCTGGTGTCGTGGACCCTGGGACGCCTGCTTCGATACAACCTCATTGCCTGGGTCGTTGAGCGTTACGGAACCACTATCTTCCGTTGGCTCCGGGGCTTCTATGGCCCCGCGCTGTGGACCCTTATCGGCGTCGCCGTCGCCGGTGCAGCCATCGCAATCTGGTTCTATATGCGCAAACGCCGGTCTAAAAAGGCCCAGGATCAGCCTGAGCGCCGCGCAGCATAGTGGCTTTCAGGTTTGAGGGTCGCGTCAGCCCCACATTCGCCAACTGCGGGCGGATGTGGGCCACCCGTGCGCGATTTGCGCTTTGTTTACGCGGCGACGCCGGTTGGTTTGAGGTTCTTGGGTTTGTACAGGAAGCGGCTGCGTTCTTCTTCGAAGGCTTGGATTTCGTCCTTCATGCGGCGTTCGTTCCAGTAGAGGGCGGGAGCGATGCGGGCGGCGGCTTGTACGGTGCTGTCCTCGTTCCAGCTTTGATCGAGTGCGATGGGGACGCGGCGAAGGAGGATGTCGGCCAGGGTGACGGCGCGCTCGTAAGCGACGGCTTCGACCGCCTGGGCGACGAGCTGAGGGCGGCCTTCGACGATGGGCAGGTGCAGGATGGGATCGTGCAAAGCGGTCTGGATTATGCATAGGGCGTGGCGGCCGTGCCATCTGGCGACTGCTTCGGCGCTCTCCCTGGGGATTCCCGTGGAGGCGTGGACGGCGCTGGCCCATGCCTGCAATGTGCTTTCCACAACGCTGGATTCACCGAAGGCAGGCTCGGGTTCCGGTACGCGCTCAAGCTGCAGGCCCATGGTGTGGGCGGTGCTTTGGGCGAGCGCGTAGGCGGTGGCAAGATTGCCTCCGAAGATGGACAGCAGGCCGAGTGCGCCTTCGTCGGCGTGATTGTGAAGGACATGATGGCACGCGGTGAAATCCTTGGGGGCGCCAGTCAGCGTCTCGCCTGCGCTGGCGGCAAAAGGCCGCACGCCGGCGTAGCTGAAGGCAACAGCGGCGGAGGACAGGTGGGCGCCGGGAAAGAGTGTTGCGGCAGAGGTCAGAAGAAACTCGAGTTCCTCGAGAGAGGGCGTGGCCAGGGATGGATCACCGCTGTGGCAGACGTTGGTTGAGCCGACCTGCAACATGCCGTTCCAAGGTGCGATGGTGATGGATTGGCTCCTGTCCGGCTCTGGTCGAAGGCCAAGGCGTAAACCTGGGCTCGGCCTGGAGTGAATCCCTGCTTGAATCCCGACGGTGGGCGAGCCGGGCCAAGGTCGTAGCATGAGGTGCGAGGAGCGTACGCCACGGGCGAGCGGGGCGGCGGGCGCGGGCAGGCCGGTGAGGTCACGGACGAGATCGACCCAGGGACCGGTGGCATTGATGACCCACTCACTCTCGATGTAGCTGTCCTGACCGGTGAGAGCATCGCGCAGGAGCACACCGCGCACGCGACCTTCAGCGGCGCGGATGGCGAGCACGTTTGCGTAATTGCGGGCGATCGCTCCGGCAGCGCAGGCATCGCGCAGCCAGTCGGCTACGAGGCGCTCAGGAAACTCACACTGCGCATTCTGGTAGGGATAGAGCGTCCAGCGCTGCGAGGGAGCAAGCGAACGGCGGAGAGATTCGAGGTCCGTTGAGCTTTTTGCCGGGGAAAGTTTTCCGAACTTGCGATAGAGCCAGAGGGCAGCGCGAATCTGCAGGCCGGAGGTGGGCGAATCGGAGCCGGCCGCGAGGACGAAATCAAGCGGCTGGACCAGATGCGGCTGCTCGCGGAGGAGGGCCGAACGTCCGCGCAGGGACTCGCGAATCATACGGAACGAGCTGCGATCAACGGAATGAACACCGCCGTCGACGAGGCGGGTGCCGCGGCTGCTGGTTCCGCAGGCGAAGTCGTGGCGTTCCACCAGAAGCACGGATTTGCGAGCCTGCGCGCACTCCCGGGCCAGGGCCATGCCGTTGATTCCGCCGCCAATGATGATGATGTCGACGCGCTCCGGCAAGGGGCCGCGTCCGGGGAAACTTCGCATACAAGCAGATTAGATGCAGGCTAACGTGAAGCGGGTCAACTCATAACAGAGAAACTCTGACGAGCCTATGTGAGGCGAGCTTGCCAGCCGCGGCCCTGCGCGTGGAAACTAAAAGCATGACAACTGGCCAGCGCTTTGAACGTGCGGTGGAGATCATGCACCGCCTGCGCGCCCCGGGTGGGTGCCCGTGGGATCGCGAACAGACCTTCGACAGCATTAAGAAATATACGGTCGAGGAGACTTACGAGGTTTTGGAGGCGATCGAGAATCGCGACTGGGAGGAGCTGCCGGGCGAGCTTGGAGATCTGTTGCTGCAGGTGCTGTTCTACGCAGAAATGGCGGGCGAGCAGCGACTTTTTTCGATTGACGAGGTGCTTGAGACCCTGAGCGATAAGCTGGTGCGTCGGCACCCGCATGTGTTTGGCGACGTGCAGGCTGCAACGTCGGGCGAGGTGCTGAAGAACTGGGAGGCGATCAAGGCGGGGGAGCGGGCACAAAAGGCGGCTGGCTCCGGAAAGCCGGAAGATGCCGAGGAGGACGGGCCGAAGCCGCTTCTGGAAACGGTTTCGAGGGCGATGCCAGCGCTGCTCGAAGGTTTGAAGCTCTCAAAGAAAGCCGCGCATGTGGGTTTTGACTGGCCGTCGATCGATGGGATCTTCGAGAAACTCGAAGAGGAGGCAGAGGAGCTGCGGCGCGAGGTCGAGCGGATTCCTGAGGGCCGAGGTGAGGCGGGAGCTGGGGTTTCGGCAGAACTGCAGGGGCGACTTCAGGACGAGGTGGGCGATCTGCTGTTTACGGTGGTGAACCTGGCGCGCTATCTGGAGGTCGATCCCGAGGCGGCGTTGCGGCAGACGAACCGGAAGTTCCGCCGGCGCTTTGGGCATGTGGAGACGCGGCTGCGTGCAGAGGGAAAAGAGTTGGGCGAGGCTTCGCTGGAGGAGATGGAGAGGCATTGGCAGGGGGCGAAGGGAAGCGAGTAGCTGGGTTTTAAGGTTCCGAAGTTTCAAGGTTGCACGGCAGTCCCAGTTGCGGGTAGTGTGCTAGCCGATGAGATTTCCGCGCAGCTCCGGAGTGCTTCTGCATCCGACCTCGCTGCCAGGGCCGTACGGTTCGGGCGACCTGGGCCCGGAAGCATTTGCCTTCCTCGAATTTCTTGCCGCAGCCGGACAGAAGGTTTGGCAGGTGCTGCCGCTGAATCCAACCGGGTACGCGGATTCTCCTTATCAGTGCTTCTCGGCCTTTGCAGGGAATCCGCTGCTGATCAGCCTGGAGCGGCTGGCCGAGCAGGGCTGGCTGAGCAGGGAAGATCTTGCTGAAGTTCCGGAGCTGCCAACCAGATCGATTGACTATGGCGCGGTGATCGCCTTCCGGTTTGCGAAATTGCGGAAGGCGGCAGCGCGTTTTTTTGCGGGGGTTCATTGTGCCGAGGACGGAACGGATGATTGCAACGCCCCCACATTCCGTCAGAAGCGGGCGGGATGTGGGCCACCTGCAGAATACGAAAAATTTTGCGCAGAGCAGGCGGTGTGGCTTGGTGATTACGCGCTGTTCATGGCATTGAAGGACGCGCACGGCGGCGTCGCCTGGACCAAGTGGGAGCCTGAGCTGGCTGCTCGCGAGCCGATGGCGCTGAAGCAGTGGAGCGAGCGGCTGGCGGGGGAGATTGCGGCCTATAAGTTCTGGCAATTTGAATTCTTCCGGCAGTGGGGCGCGCTGCGGGAGGCTTGCCATACGCGCGGCATCCGCATCATGGGCGATGTGCCGATTTATGTGGCGCACGACAGCGCCGATGTCTGGACAGCCCCTGAGTTGTTCTGGCTGGATGAGCGAGGGAATCCGCTGAAGGTTGCGGGAGTCCCGCCGGATTACTTCAGCGCGACGGGACAGTTGTGGGGCAATCCAATCTATCGCTGGGATCGCCTGCGGAAAGATGGCTTTCGCTGGTGGATTGCGCGGATGCGCGGGGTGCTGCAGTTGTTCGACATGGTGCGCATCGACCATTTCCGGGGCTTTGAGGCGTACTTCGAGATTCCGGCGGGCGAGACGACGGCGGTGAACGGGGTGTGGATCAAGGGGCCGGGGGTGGAGCTGTTCGAAACGCTGGTGCGGGAGTTCGGCGCGCTGCCGATTGTGGCAGAAAACCTGGGCGTGATTACGCCGGAGGTCGAGGCGATCCGCAAGCACTTTGATTTTCCAGGGATGGCGCTGCTGCAATTTGCGTTTGGGAACGATCCGCAGGGACCGAGCTTCCGTCCGCACAACTACGAGCGCAACCTGGTGGCCTACACCGGCGGACACGACAACGACACAACGGTGGGATGGTGGACGAGCGGGATTGCCGATTCGACGCGCAGCGAAGAGGATGTGCTACGCGAACGCGCATTTGCCGGTAGGTATTTAAGCTTGCGGGGCGAGGAGATTCAGTGGGCGATGATTCGCGCGCTGATGGCTTCGGTGGCCGATACCGTGCTGATTCCGATGCAGGACGTGCTTGGACTCGGCAGCCAGGCGCGCATGAACCGGCCGGGACGCATGGAGGGCAATTGGAGATGGCGCTATGAGCGTGGAGAGCTGCGTCCGGAGATGGTGTGTAGACTACGGACGATGACCGAATTGTATGAGCGATGAGGGAGGCAGATTGAGTTCAGGGATCGAAAAAAGCTGGGGCGGTTTGGTGCTGCGCACCTGCCACACGGTAGGCGAGTTCCGGCAGGTGGTGGCGCTGGAAAAAGAGGTATGGGGATTCGAAGACATTGACATGGTCCCGGCACGGCTGTTTGTGGTGGGGGAAAAGATCGGCGGGCATGTGCTGGGAGCATATGACGGCGCGACGCTGGTGGCATTCGCCTTTGGATTACCGGGAGTGCGCGACGGGCACACATATATTCATTCGCACATGCTGGCGGTGAAGGATTCGCTGCGCAACACCGGTTTGGGGCGGGAGATGAAGTTGTTTCAGCGGGAGCTTGCGATGAGCGAAGGCTACGACTTGATTGAGTGGACCTTCGATCCACTGGAAATCAAGAACGCGTATTTCAACCTGGAGAAGCTGGGCGCAGTGATGCGGCGCTATGTGGTGAATCACTATGGGATCACCTCTTCGCCGCTGCAGGGCGGATTGCCGAGCGACCGGCTGGTGGCCGAGTGGTGGCTGCGCTCGGCACGGGTGGAGGAGACGCTGGCGTGCGGGAAGAGGCCGGAAATAGCGATCGCGGAGAGTGTTGAAATTCCTGCGGAGATCTACGAATGGAAGGCGCAGCCAGAGACGCGGACACGCGCAGCCGAGGTGCAGCGTAGCACTCGCGAACTGCTGCAGAGGCACTTTGCAGGAGGGCTGAGCGTGGTGGGATACGAGCGCGAGGCCAATGGCAACGGACGCTATTTGCTTGGGCGGTGGAGCGATGCGGAGTGGGGAGCTTGAGAGCAAAGGCAGGGTGAACAACCCCACATCTGCCAAAGTCGGGCAGATATGGGGCACCCGGCTATCAGTCGCCGAAAATGCGGCGGGCTTCGGCTTCGGCGTTGCGCCATCGGTCGAGGTAATTTTTTACGGACATGAAGGTGCGCGGCTTCATGCGGTCGAGGAAGAGAGTGCCGTTGAGGTGGTCGATCTCATGCTGCAGGATGCGGGCGTACCAGCCCTGGGCTTCGACCTGCTGCCTTTCCCCGCGTTCGTCGAGATAGCGCACGCGGACCCGGGTGTAGCGTGGAACCAGTGCCGTATAGCCTGAGACGCTGAGGCAGCCTTCGAAGAATTCGGCTTGTCCGCCGGGGTCGAGGATCTCCAGCTCTGGATTGATGATCACGTGGAAATCGATGGGCACGCGTCCCCGCGAGCGCAGCTGTTCGGGAGTCCACGAGCTTTGGTACTGCTCGCGATCCTCGATGACTGCAAGTTGCAGGCCGAGGCCGACCTGCGGAGCGGCGAGGCCAACGCCGGGAGCGAGACGAAGGGTTTCAAGCATGGCTGCGATGGTCTGCTGAATCTCGGGGCTCTGAATCTCATCGCTGCGAAGTTGGCGCGCGATTTGCCTCAGGACGGGTTCTCCCGCTTGTACGATTTCAAGGTTCAATTCCGTACTCCTGGCGGAGATTCTATCTGAGTCCGGAAAAGGATAAAAAGAGGGCAGGCGGGACTGCTTATAACTGTGCGGTGAACTCAGCTCTGGGGAGGGGCATCTGATATTCGAGGAGCAGTCCATGCGCTGGCTATGCGAGGTTGGCCAGGCGTGGATGGCTCACTCTCCGCTATTGGAGTCCACCGTGGGTATAAGGACGAATACAGCGCGCATTCGCTTCTCCTCCCGTTCTGAAGCCTGGCCCGCACTGCCGATGCGGGAGTGGCAGGAGACCTATCACAACCTTCACATGTGGACGCAAATTGTAGGTAAAGTCCGGCTGGAGCTTACGGAGAACACGAACCACTGGTGGAACGTTCCGTTATACGTCAATGCCCGCGGGTTGACAACTTCGCCGATACCTTACGGGAGCTTCGTATTCGAGATTCAGTTTGATTTCATCGAGCACATGCTGCGGATCGACCGCTCGGACGGGGTGCGCAAGCAATTTGCGCTGACACCGCGTACGGTAGCCGACTTCTACGCGGAGTTTATGGCGACGCTGCATTCGCTTGGAATCGAAGTAAAGATTTATGCCAAGCCGGTCGAGGTTGCGGACCCGATTCCGTTTGCGGATGACCGCCTGTACAAGGCTTACGATGCGGACGCTGCGCATCGCTTCTGGCGCATTCTGGTCTCCTGCGACGCGGTATTCAAGGAGTTTCGCGCGCGCTTTCTGGGGAAGAACAGTCCGGTGCAGTTTTTCTGGGGGAGCTTCGATCTGGCGGTGACGCGATTCTCGGGGCGGCGTGCTCCGGAGCTGCCGGGTGCGGATAGGATCACGCGCGAAGCTTACTCGCACGAGGTCATCAGCGCGGGATGGTGGCCGGGCGGCTCGGGAGTGGAAGACCCGGCATTTTACTGCTACGCCGTACCGCGTCCGGAAGGGTTGGAACGACGACGAGTGCTTCCGGAGGCCGCGCTCTTTCACCCGGAGCTCAAGGAGTTCATCCTGATGTACGACGAGGTGCGGAGAGCGGAGTCGCCGGAGCGGATGTTGCTGGATTTTCTGCAGAGCACCTACGAGGCAGCGGCAGAGTTGGCGCACTGGAATCGTGGAGAGCTGGAACTGACTCCTCGCGCGGCTTGAAAATCAGCGGTGCAGCCTCTGACTTGTGAGTTGCGCCGGGGGCGATGCTCTGATAATTTCCACGCAGAATGAGAATCGAAGCCATTACCTTGCGCGAAATTCGCATGCCGCTGGTTCATTTTTTTGAGACCAGCTTTGGGCGCACGACCGAGCGCCGCATTCTGCTCGTCACTGTCCATGCCGAGGGCGTGAATGGGTGGGGAGAGTGTACGGCCGGCGAGCATCCGTTTTATTGCGAAGAGTCCACTGAGACGGCGTGGTATGTGTTGCGCGAGTATCTGGCCCCGGCGTTTGCGGGGAAGGAACTGGAAGGCGGGCGCGAGGCGGCATTGCGAATGCCTGCGGTAAGAATGCATCGCATGGCCAAGGCAGCGCTGGAGAACGCGGTATGGGATGCCGAGTCGCAGTTGAAGCAGGTGCCGCTGTGGAAGCTGGTGGGGGGGACGCGCAAGGAGTTGGCGGCGGGAGTATCGATTGGGATTCAGGAGGGGCATGAGCAACTACTGGAGAAGATTGCGGTCGAGGTTGCGGCAGGGTATCAGCGCATTAAAGTAAAGGTGAAGCCAGGATGGGACGTGGAAGTGCTCGAAAAGGTTCGTGCAGCCTGGCCGTCGATTCTGCTCTCCTGCGACGCCAACAGCGCATACACGCTGGACCAGGTGGCGCATCTGAAGCAGTTTGATCAGTTCCGCTTGTTGATGATCGAGCAGCCGCTTTGGAGCGATGAGATCTTTTTGCACGCATTGTTGCAGCACGAACTGACGACCAGCCTCTGCCTAGATGAATCGATTCTGAATGCGCGGCACGCGCTCGCCGCGATTGAGCTGAAGGCCTGCCGCATTCTGAATGTGAAGCTGGGGCGGGTAGGAGGATTCAGCGAGGCGATACGAGTGCATGACGTGGCGCTCGCGGCACAGGTTCCGGTGTGGTGCGGGGGAATGCTGGAGAGCGGGATCGGGCGTGCGCATAATCTTGCGCTATCGACGTTGACCGGCTTCTCGCTGCCGGGAGATGTTTCGGCGTCGGCGCGCTACTGGCGCGAGGATATTATCGAGCCGGAAGTGACGATCTCCGGGCAGGGAACGATTGCGGTGAGCGACGAGGCTGGACGCGGGTATGCGATCAAAGAGGATTTGATCGAGCGCCTGACGGTGCGCAAGGAGACGATCCGGGGCTCGATTGTCTGATTCCGCCTAATGCGCGAGCCGTGCATCCTGCGCTGTCTGGTTGCGGGAGAGGAAATTCAAAGCCTGCTCGACGGACATGGGCGGAACGGGTTGGAAGTCCCAGTCGATCTGGTTGTCATCGATGTGGAGGGGTTTGAAGAGGAGCACTTTGCCATCGAAGTGCAGGATCATTTTCGTGGTGTCCCAATGTGATGGCGTGATCTCACTCTCCTCAACGTAGAAGCGCCCGCCTTTGTAAAGCCTGCCGAGAATTCCCCAACCGAAGTCCACGTCCTTGAAGAGCGTGCCATCAATTTTTGCTAGGCGTTGGGCCGTCTCGTCTACCACTAGTTCGCCTTGCATTCCGGTGAACACCGCGATCTCGCGACTAGGGGGATTGTAACCGGGACGTGGGGTGAACTTGAGGCGCACGAGTTTGTGGCCGTTCGGGGCGACAGAGTTGCCGAGGTAAGCGAAGTCGAATGCGTCCGGAATGGCCCCGAGCATTTTGCGGGTACGCTCGTCGTCTTCCATCTGCTCCTTATGTTTGCGGCGCATCTGGGAGGGATCGAGCAACTTTCGAGCGCGCTCATCCTCTGCTTTGCGCTGTTCCGGGGTGAGCGGCTTACCATTGATGAGCACGACCCGGCTCAGGCTTCCCTCGGGAGTGTTTACGACGTACTGGATGCGATCGCCCTTATCGCGGCTGATATCGTGTTCCTTCCAGGAGAAGAGGTGGAGGTGAGAGTCATCCTTCATTTCGTTTTGAATGGCCGTGCGCACCAGTTCTGCGGGAGGGGTTTGCTGGGCTGAAGCGGTGACGCCCAAGGCGAAGAAGCCGAGCAGAATGCAGGCGATTGCGAGCGCACGCACTCTGAACACGCGGTACGGCTGAGACGAATTGAACATAGCAAGCAATGAAATGTTCACCAACTGACTCGGTTAGAAGCGGATAGAGCGCAGGTCGTTGCTGTGAGATTTCGAATCCGGAAGCTCGCATATTTCGGCGAAAGGTGAGGAGAGGGAACAATGTGGCGGCGCGATGGCGTAAAATCGACAGGGAAAGGCCTTAGGACGTTGCCGCTGGCTTGCTGGTTCGCTATATTCATGTGAGCGCATGTTCCTGAGAAAAATAGGGATCGGCGAGAGGGCTGTCATAATCTGGCGGTTCGCCCGAAGCTGAAGAATTGCGGAGTATTTGAATGTGGAAATCACGCAGAGAAGACGAGAAGCCATCAAATTCTGTTAGACCGGAGCCGCCGGCGACTGTAGTTCCGCCCACTCCGTCGTACCCAGCCCAAGCCGTGGAGACCCCAAAAATGGATATGAATCGCCCAAATGTTGCCCATATCGGCAAGTCTGTCATCATCAAAGGTGAACTGTCTGGAAGTGAAGACCTCTACCTCGATGGCGAAGTCGAGGGCAACATCGACCTGCACAATCACAACCTTGTGATCGGACCGAATGGCCAGGTGCGTGCCAATGTGCAGGCCAAGGATGTGGTGATCCACGGCAAGGTAAATGGCAACGTTACAGGAGCCGAGAAGGTTGAGCTAAGGAAGTCGTCGCTGGTCACCGGCGACATCAAAACGCAACGCATCGTCATTGAAGATGGAGCATTCTTCAAGGGCGCCATCGATATCCAAAAGGCCGAGTCGAAGGTGGAGAATGCGCGCCCAGCGGTGCAGGCAGCTTCGGCAGCTTCGAGTCCAGCTACTTCAGCGGAAAACAAATAAGCCGAAAACAAGTAGAATGAGATCTATAAGGACCGGCACATGCGAGTGTGCCGGTCCCAAAATACTGCCAGCACAGGTTTCCATTGGGTTTCCTTCGCAATTTATTCGGCGGCAACGCGCAGCCATCATCGGCTCCGGGCGAGAACGTTCCGCGTATCCCGCGGCGTTCGACGGGCTTCCAGCACTTTACTGCGGCTATTCTGCGCCCCGACGGACAGAGGATACTCGATCTGGGGCCGACCTCCAGCAACAACATACATTTCATCACCGGGCTCGGTCACAAGGCCTACAACGAAGACGTGATCATGGCGGCTAATTCCAACCGGTTGGCGATTGCCGGAGCGGACAAAGAGAGTGCAATGGTGGATGTGGAGCGCTTTTTGGCGGAGGATCTGCTGTACGAGCAAGAGTCGTTTGACGCAGTGCTGATGTGGGATGTTTGCGACTATCTGCCGGAAGCCCTAGTAAAGCCGGTGGTAGAGCGGATTTACCAGATTACGAAGCCGCGCGGGGCGTTGTTGGCCTTTTTTCATACCCGCGATGCAGGGACCGAGGCGCCATACTACCGCTATCACATCAAGAACGAGGAGATGCTGGAACTGCAACAGGGGCCGCAGTTCCAATTGCAGCGTGTCTTCCAGAACCGCCACGTGGAAAACCTCTTTCACGATTACAATTCGATCAAGTTCTTCCTGGGCAAGGAGAACATTCGCGAAGTGCTGCTGGTGCGCTAGGTCCTCCGCTAAGCGGTCTCAAGTTCCTCTTCCAACAATTGTTTGTCGTGCAGACTGGTGTAGTAGCCTTTGAGCGCGAGGAGTTCGTCGTGTGTTCCATATTCGACGATTTCTCCGTGGTGCAGCACGGCAATACGGTCGGCGTTGCGCACGGTTGAGACACGGTGCGAGATGAAGATGGTGGTGCGTCCCTTCATCACTTCGCGCAGGCGATTGAGGATCTCATCTTCGGTGTGGGTATCGACACTGGCAAGCGCGTCGTCAAGGATGAGAATGCGCGGCTCGCGAATGACAGCACGGGCAATCGCCGTGCGCTGCTTCTGGCCTCCGGAGAGGGTGAGTCCACGCTCGCCGACCATGGTTTCATACTTCTCAGGAAAGCTCTCGACATCCTCTGCAATGCGCGAGATCTCCGCGGCGTGCTGCACCTTTTCGGTGGTTGCGTCCTCGACGCCGAAGGCGATGTTTTCGCGGATGGTCGTGCTGAAGAGGAAGGTTTCCTGCGGCACGAATCCGATCTGACGCCGTAGGGTTTCAAGCGAATACTCGCGGATGGGGCGGCCGTCGATCAGCACCGAGCCGGGGGCGGTGTCGGCTATGCGGGGGATGAGCGAGACAAGGGTGGACTTGCCGGAGCCGGTTGGACCGACGATGGCGAGGCTCGTGCCGGCGGGAATTTTAAGATTCACATTGCGCAGGACGGGGGCACCGGCTTCGACGACTGAGGAGAGCGCTGCGTCGCGGCGCTTGGACTGAAAGTCATGGGCGAAGGACAGGTCGCGGAACTCGATTTCGCCGTGAATCTCGGCGGTGGCGGGGACCGTGACGATGGCGGGATCATCGGCAATCGTGGGCTTCTGGCGGAGGATTTCGTCGATGCGCCCCATGGATGCGGTGCCGCGCTGAAAAATGTTGATGACCCAGCCGAGGGCGATCACGGGCCAGGTGAGCTGGATCATGTAGGTGGTGAAGGCTACGAAGTCGCCGACTGAGATGCGATGGTTGAGGACTTCCTGGCCGCCAATCCAGAGCACTATGACCAGAGCGAAGCCAAGCATCATCTCAAGTGTGGGCCAGAGCATGCCCATGAGGCGCGCAAGCGGCAAGGCGCGATTGATGTAGGCGGTATTTTCGGTCTCGAAGAGCGCGATTTCGGACTCTTCCTGAGCGTAGGCGCGGATGAGGCGGGCACCGGAGAAGTTCTCCTGGGCGCGGGCGCTGATGTCGCTGAACTTGGCCTGGATGCGCTCGAAACGCTCGTGGATTCGGGTGCCGAAGTATTGCACGATGATGCTTGCGAGGGGCAGCGGGAGAAAGGCCCAGAGCGTGAGCTTGGGGCTGATGCGGGTCATGAAGACGAGCGCGCCGGTGGTGAAGACCAGGGTATTGGCCGAGTACATGATCGCGGGGCCAAGCAACATGCGAACGGCATTCAGGTCGTTGGTGGCGCGGGCCATGATGTCGCCGGTGCGGGTGCGCTGGTAGAAGCCGAAGTCGAGGGCTTCGAGATGACGGAAGAGGTCATTGCGCAGGTCGAACTCGATCTCACGCGAGATGCCGATGACGATCCAGCGGGTGAGGAATTGGAAGATTCCTTTGCCAGCGGCGACGGCGACGAGCAGCCAGCACCAAGTCAGCAGTTTTCCGTGAGTCACGCCCCGGTTCAGATCGTCGATGATGCGCTTGATGATCAGCGGGCTGAGAATCCAGATGCCGTTATTGCAGAAGACCGCGATGGTTCCGGCGAGAAATCCCTTCCAGTACCTCTTCATGTAGGGAAACAGGGGCCGGAGCTTGGAGAATTGCAAGGGCAGTCACCTAGAAATGCAGTTGGAATATAGATGCGATTGTAGCAGCGGTGGTCGCAGGTGTGCTGGTTCCACTCCGGCTCACAGCACTGGGCGCTAGGTTGGAACTTTGAGCAGGAGATAACCGCCGAGCAGGGCGAAGATGAGGTCGGGAGCCCAGGCGGCCATGGCGGCGGGAAGCTGGCTGGCGTTGCCCATCGCTTCGAAGAGTCCGGCGGCGACGAAGTAGACGATGGCTACGCCGAGGGCGACGGCAATGCCGGTGAGCGCGCCCTTGCGTCCGGATGAGAGCGAGAAGGGAACAGCGAGGACGGCCATGACGAGGGTGATGAGGGGGTAGGCGAACTTCTTCTGCAATTGCACTCGCAGGCGAACGACGTCGAAGCCGCTCTGCTGAAGGTCGGCGATGTAGGCGCGCAGCTCGTGGGAGTTCATTTCCGAACTCTGGCGCACTTCCTTTTTGAAATAGCCGGGCGGCTCGATGAGGGTTGGGAAGGTCTCTGCGTCGAAGCGATGGAAGCTCTGGACATCCGAGCCGTGGAAGGTGCGCACCCAACCCTCCTCGAAGATCCACTTGTTCAATTTTTCCGACCAGCGGGCGCGCGAGGCGTGGACGCGAGCAGTGAGTTCGAAGGTTTGGGGATTGAACTGGAAGGCCGTGATGTTGACGAAGGTGTTCTGGTCAGGATCAAAAAATTCGTAATAGTAAATCGTGTTGTGCTCGCCGAATATCCATCTGCGATCGGGGCGGAGATAGGTTTGCGCAGGCTTACCCTTGATTTCGTTACGGATCGTCTCCTGGCGCTGATTGGCGTAGGGAATGTAGTACTGGTCAAAGAAGAACAGGCCGGTGCTGATCGCAGCGGCGATGACGAAGATCGGGAAGATGACGCGATAGATGCTGGTTCCGGTCGCCTTCATCGCGGTGATCTCGTTGCTCTTTTGCAGCAGCCCGATGGTGGTGAGAACGGCGAGCAAGACGCTGAGCGGCGTCATGATGTAGATCATCGATGGGGTTACGTTGAGCAGGTACTGACCCACCATGAGCATCGGAATGTGATTGCGGACGATGTCACCGAGCAGTTCAAAGAAAGTGAAGATGAGGGTCAGCAGGATGAAGGAGAGCAGAATCATGCCGAGATACATGGCGAAGTCGCGCAACACCATCTCATCGAGGAGAAGGGGGTAACGCGCGGCAAGGCGCCTGGAGTACTGCTCCGGGTCATTTTGCGAGATGCGGAAGGCGCGCCTGGGTTGGGAGCCATCTTTGGCGGGATTGCGTTCAGCGGCCGCACCAGCACTGGCACGACGGCGGAGCGCGTCGTGAATCGAGTCGGAAATCGCAGTCCATGCGCCGCGCAGCGATCCTATGTCGATGAGGGTGCGTTCGACGTGGTGCAGGAGCACGAGTCCGGCGAGCAGGAAGAGAAAATTAGCGGCCCAGACACCTACGCCCGGCGGGATCCTTCCGCTACGTCCGAGGGAGATTCCGGTCAGTGAGACAAAATAATAGACAAACACCAACACGATTGTGAGCACGAAGCCCATGCTCTTGCCGCCCTTTTTCGATGAGAGGCCGAGCGGGATTCCTACGAGAGCGAGCACCAGGCACGAGGTGGGCAAGGCGAGCCGGCGATGGAACTCCACGAGATACCAGCGGGCGCGCGCGGCGGGTGTGTCCTGCGCATTGCGCGGCTTGAAGGAATCGGTCTCGGGATGGTGGCCACGGTACCAGAGCTCGGCGGTGCTCATTTCACTAACTGGAACCAGCTCCTGCTTGCTTTCGTCCGGAGCAGGAAGGGCGATGGGCAGGTCAGTTTGGGTAAAGGTGGAGATCTCGTACTG
The DNA here is from genome assembly GCA_963738165.1 of uncultured Acidobacteriota bacterium. Lineage (GTDB taxonomy): Bacteria > Acidobacteriota > Terriglobia > Terriglobales > Acidobacteriaceae > TOLSYN. Next base: position 61,953 of record CAVTVE010000009.1, on the reverse strand, counting down.
ATCAGGGTTCTGGGGCTGCAACTCCTGTTGCGAGCCGTGGCTGAGGTGCATGTGGATGGTGTCGGGGTTGTCGGCGATGATGAGGCCGCTTTGCGCGAGGGTGATCCTGGGCGCGGAAGGATTGCTGATATCGGCCAGGAAGATGCCGCGCCAGCGGGAGGCATTGGTGCCGGAACGCACATCCTCGACGTAGAGCACCATGTTCTTGAAATCTTCGTAGAAGACCCGAGGTTGAATCTCAAAGGAGGCCTGCGAGCTCTTGAGCTTGTTCTCCAAGCGGGTCAGCGCCGCCGAGGACATGGGGGCGATCCAGATGCTGTTGGCCAGCGCCAGCAGCCAGGCGGCGACGGCGAAGATGGCGATGATGCGGACAAACATCCAGGCGCCCAAGCCACTGGCGCGCATCGCGGTGACTTCGCTATCGGCGGCCAACCGGCTGAGGCCGATGAGGATTCCGACCAGCAGGCCCATGGGGATGGTGATGGTGCAGGCAACCGGCAGAGTGAGGAGGAAGAGCTCGGCGACGCTGGGCAGGGGGGCGCTGTTGCGTACGACAATTTCGAGCAGTCGTCCCAGGTCGCGCATGAATATAACGAAGGTAAACAAGGCCACGCCAATGGCGGCATGCTGTATCACTTCGCTAAGGATGTAGCGCGAGAAAATCTTCACGGCGCAACCGGGCACTCTAGGTTAGGACTGAAATTTGAGTCTAGCATGACCGCGATGCCTTCAGGCTGCTATCCTAGGCAGGCTCGTTCGTGGGCCGCAAGCGGATTCTTATCTCGATGGCGCAAGGCAAACTTCGGCTTCTTCTTCTCTGGCATATGCACCAGCCCTTCTACAAGGACCTGGTCAGCGGTGAATATCGCATGCCGTGGGTGCGTCTGCACGCACTGAAGGACTACTACGGCATGGTGAAGCTGCTGGAGGAGTTTCCGCAGGTTCACCAGAATTTCAATATTGTGCCTTCGCTGGTGGCGCAGATTGAAGATTACAATTCCGGAGTTTTCAAAGACCCCTTCTGGGATGTTGCCGCCAAGCCTGCGGCGGAGTTGAGCCTGGAAGAGCGGCACTTTGCGCTGACGTATTTCTTCCAGGCACATGGCCAGCGGATGATCGGGCGCTACCCGCGCTATCACCAACTATGGGAGCAGGTGCGCGCGGCGGGGCCGAACGCTGCGCAGGCCGCTATCACTTTCACCGAGCGCGACTACCGCGACTTGCAGGTGCTCTCGCAAATTGCGTGGTTTGACGAATATTACCTGAACGATCCGGCGGTCCGGGCACTGATCGAAAAGGGGCAGGGCTATAGCCTGGAAGATCAGCGATTTGTGATGAGCAAGCAGCACGAGATATTGAAGGGTGTGCTGCCCGCTTATCGCGAGGCGGCTGCGCGCGGTTCGGTGGAGCTGTCCGCGAGCCCGTACTATCACCCCATTCTTCCTTTGATTTGCGACACCAACGCAGGCCGCGAATCGGTCCCGGAACTGCCGCTGCCATCGGAGCGCTTCCGGCGTCCGGAGGATGCGGAGGAGCAGATTCGCCGTGCGCTGCACTTGCACGAGCGGACCTTCGGAGTGCGTCCCGTGGGGATGTGGCCGAGCGAAGGGTCGGTTTCCGAGGAGGCTGTGGGCATTGCCGCACAGCTGGGCGTGCAGTGGATGGCGACCGATGAAGGTGTGCTGGGACGCAGCATCGGCCACCAGATGAGCCGCGACGGGGATGGTTATCTGGACCGGAGCAGCGCCGAAAAGCTCTATAACATTTATCGTCTGGATAGCGAAGGCCAGGTGATGAACTTGGTCTTTCGCGATCACAGGATCAGCGACCTGCTGGGATTTGTGTATTCCGGGATGGGGGCATCCGAGGCTGCGGGACATCTGCTGAACAGCGTCAAGAAAGCGGCCGCACCGGTTCTGGAATCGGGGCGCGATGCCGTGCTGTCAATTATTCTCGACGGCGAAAACGCGTGGGAGAGTTACGAACACAACGGGCGCGAGTTTCTGCGGCGCTTCTACGACAGTCTGCAGCGGGAGCCGCAGATCGAGCCGATTACGATCTCCGAGGCGATTGCGCGGCAGAAGCCGGAGAGCTTCGGCAAGCTGCGCGGATTGGTTCCGGGCTCCTGGATCAATGCCAATTTCAATGTCTGGATTGGCGCACCCGAGGACAACAAATCATGGGACTACCTTAGCCAGGCACGCGATTTTTATGATGACAATGCGAGCCGCGCCAGTGAGGAGCAGCGCAATCTGGCCTATGAAGAGTTGCTGATTGCCGAGGGCAGCGACTGGAACTGGTGGTACGGGCCGGAGCACCACTCGGCGAATGATCGCGATTTCGACGATCTGTACCGCAAGCATCTCTCCAACGTGTACACGGCGCTGGGCGGAGTTCCGCCGGATCATCTGTCGCGCCCGATTTCAGGGGCGCTGGTCAGCTCCGTTTTCAGCCCGCAAACCGCGTATGTACGGCCCTCGATTGATGGGCAGGTGAGGAGCTACTTCGACTGGATGGGGGCGGCCATGGTCTCCAGCGACCGGCGGGGCGGCAGCATGCATGGCAAACTTTTTGTGCTGGAGTCAATTTACGCGGGTATCGACGAAGCACATCTGTATGCGCGTTTGGACTTCTTAGCGAAGCTGCCAGAAGACGATACGATGGCCACGCTGCACGTTGCGCTACGCGACGGTGAGCAGGCGATCGGGAGTTTTCGCCTGGACGTGGAACTGGCGCAAGAGACGATTGCTGGCTGGAAGCTGAGCAACGAGAGCGGCGCTACGCTTGCTTCCGACAACGAGACGAACGGGGTTGAGATCGGCTTCGGAAAGATCCTGGCGGTGAAGCTTCCCATGGCGCTTGTCGGCGCACATGAGGGAGACACGTTCAACCTGCGCTTCGTGCTCTACCGGGATGGTCTGCCGATTGACGCACTGCCACAGGAAGGCTCACTGGAGATAAAGATTGCTCCGGAGGACGTGCTGGCCGAGATTGCCTACGAATCGCAATGAGGCGAGGTCAATTTAGCGAACGCTTTGAGACGAGCCGAGCATTTCGAGAACCTTGCGCGCGAGCACCGCAAGGCTAAAAGGCTTTTGTAAAAACGCAACACCAGGCTCCTGAACACCGTGATGGTGCATGACAGCGTCGTCCGTGTAGCCGGACATGAAGATCGTTTTCATCTGGGGGCGGGTGCTGCCCAGCAACTGCGATAACTCCCTGCCACTCATCTTCGGCATGATAAGGTCGGTGATCATCAGGTCGATGGTCTGTTCGAACTGGCTGGTAATGGCCAGAGCCTGCGGCCCGGAATCCGCGTCCAGAACCGTGTATCCCAGACTGCCGAGGAATTCGCGGATCGACTCGCGGAGCGCGGGTTCATCCTCGACAACGAGCAGCGTCCCGGTGCCGCGGCGGAGCCACTTCGCCTTTTGCAGCTCCGCGACAGGGACGGCACTCTGCACCCGGGGCAGGTAAATGGAGAAGCAGGTGCCCCGGCCGGGCTCGCTGTCAACGAACAGATAGCCACCGCTTTGCTTGACGATGCCGTACACGGTGGAGAGGCCGAGGCCGGTGCCCTTGCCCACGCTCTTGGTGGTAAAGAAGGGCTCGAACATGCGCCGCTGAACCTCTTTTGAGATGCCGGTGCCGGTATCGGAGACTGAGAATACGGCGTAATCTCCAGCTTCTACGTAGGGATGTTCGTTGAGAAAGCTCTCGTCCGGCGTGGCGTTGTGGGTTTCGATGGTCAGCCTGCCCCCGTCGGGCATGGCATCGCGAGCGTTCACGCTGAGATTCATCAGCACCTGGGCGATCTGGTTGGGGTCGGCTTGCACCGTCCAGAGGGATTCGTCCGGCTTCAGTTGCAACTCTACATCTTCGCCGATGAGCCTTTGCAACATTTTTGCCGACTCGGCAACGGCGGCATTTAGATTGAGTGCGACCGGAGATAGCACCTGCTTGCGGCTAAAGGCCAGCATCTGTCCGGTGAGACTGGCGGCGCGGTCGGCGGCTTTCATAATTGCCTGGATATTTTTTCGCAGGCCATCATGCGCCGGCAGGGAATCCTCGGTGATTTCGGCGTAGCTGCGGATGACCATGAGGAGATTGTTGAAGTCGTGGGCGATACCTCCTGCAAGGCGCCCGACGGCCTCCATTTTCTGAGCATGAAGGAACTGCTGCTCGAGTGCGAGCCTCTCCTCGTTCTCCTGCTTGCGGCGGGTGATGTCCTGAACGACACCGATCATGCGCTTCGGATTTCCGCTGCTGTCGTATACCAGATTACGGTATACGGAAAGCCAGCGCAGGCTTCCGTCCGGCGTCTGAATGCGATACTCAATGCCCGCCTCGGAATCCGCTTGGCCGCTGATCACGCCGTTGCGTTTTTGAAGAAATCGCTCGCGATCTTGCGGAACGATGGAGCTTAACAACGTTTCGAGGGTGATGACCTGATTTTCTTCGAATCCGAAAATCGAGCGAGCCAACGAATCTAAGGTGATAAAGCCGGTTTCCAGGTTGCGCTGCCAGACGCCGAGTTTCGCCATATCGAGAGCGGTGCGTAAGTATTGCTGGTTGGCTCGGAGTTCGAGCTCGATATCCTTTCGCGCGGTGACGTCCACCGACGCACCGACGGTGCGGACAGGATGCCGCGCATCTCCCTTGCCCTCAAAAAATGTTCTGCTTCGAACCTTTACCCACCGGATGCCATCCGGGTGAACAATGCGGTGCTCGCGGCTAAGGAGTCCGTCGCCCTTGGGATCAACGCGCTGACGCAAGGCAGCGAATACGGACTCCCGATCCTCGGGATAAATGGAATCCAGGACTCGTTCATAAGTGACCCGATCTTCATCGCCCAAGCCGTAGATCGCCCTGAAGATTGGTGAACAGTGGAAGCTTTGGGAGCTGTGTTCAACCTCGAAGATGCCAAAGTTCGCGACGTTTGCCGCCTGGGTAAGGCGCTGCTCACTTTCACGCAGGGCTTGCTCGCTGCGAACGCGCTCGCTCATGTCGCGGACGGAGGCGATCACGCAAGGACGGCCGCGCATAGTAATGAGGCAATTGTGAATTTTTACCGGAACCCGGGTACCATCTTTTGCCAAGAGAATCTGGTCGAAGATCATTTCGCCGTTCTCGCGGAGTTGCTTTCCTACATCGAGAGCAGAGAGTCCGGAGGCAGGGTCATCGAGATCCTTTGGAGACATTAAAACGAGCTCTTCGCGGCTGTAGCCCACGCGTTGGCAGTACACGTCATTGACTTCCAGAAAGCGTCCGACGCCACCCTGCGGAGTGAATTCGTTGACGACTACCGCATCAGAAATGGTGGCCAGCAGAGCCTGGGTGCGCTCCTCGCTCTGGAGCAGCGACGCTTCGGCGCGGAACTTCCCCAAGACAGTGGCCAGATGATTGGCGAGACACTCCCATAAGGCAATTTCTTGTAGCGAAAACCGTCCTGGGCGGTTGTCATTGAATTGGAGCAATCCAAGGCGCTCGTCTCCGGCCTTCAAAGGGATCAGGGCGATTGACTGATAGCCGTTGCGGATGCAGCGGCCAAGACGTTGAGTCCGATGCTCGGCGGCGGCCTCTGCAGTTCTGAGTTCGCCGGCGCAGTTGGTCCAGAAGCTTCCTTGTGCGGTGAAAAATGGTTGGGAGGAATCGAAGCGCCCGCGAATGACATCTCCGCAGTGGCACTCCTCAGTGGCGTCGCCGTGGTCGTCCTGTGGCCCCTCGCCAATGCAGTCCCTGGGACAGAGAGTATTCTCGTCGAGGAGGTACTCAGGGGGGAATCCGAGGGCCGTGAAATAGGGAAAGTCGTTTCTGTCGCGCAGGCGTATGGCCACAGACTCACAATGGCTGTGCCGCTCGAAGAAAGTTGTTGCTGCATTCACCAGGCGGGGTACATCGGTGCTGTCATTGACGAGACGAAAGAACTCGATGGTACACTCGCGTTCCTCTTCCCAGCGGGGTCGATCAGGGGGGTCGGAACCCTTGCTGCCCGGAGTGGGCGGGCCGCCGGGATCTATTCGCAGGCCACTTTCCTTTGACATAGAGTACATCCACGATTGCAAACTGCCAGCGCTTGAATTTGCAAGCGCAGAATGATGACATTGAACCAGTGAGACCTGGTACTGACTGCGGACGAGGGAGAGCTGTGGCCGCATCCCAGGCTCAACTATAAGAGGATACTCTACGGCGGCCGCGATATCGCAGGAAGTTACATCCGGGCAAGTTCCTTTGGTTTTCCCAGGGACAACGATAAAAGCTGGCTCGCGGGGGCGAGTTGTGGTATTGGCGGCGCGTTCTTGATCCACGGCGCGGAAAGCTCTTGTATGATTTTCTTAAGCAACGCATTCCGGAATACGAGTTGGAGGCAGAAGTAGAAGATGTCAGAGAGTGATCCGGAACGCATCGCGCGCGAGGTTGTGGAGCTGTGTGCGAATTGCGAGCAGTGCAGAGAGTTCATGGAAGACACGAGTTGTTTGTTCTTTCCTGGATTGTTCGATCTGCACGATCAGGAGAAAGAGGGGAAGAAGATCAGCTCGGAGGAGCTGAAAAAGCTCATCGATCTGTGCAATATGTGCGGCTTGTGCTCCTGTCCCGCGGTTCGCGCGGATATTCGAAGGGCCAAGGACGCATTCATCGCTCGCGATGGTCTGAAGAGGATGCTGCGAGTGCTTGAAGATGTGCAGCGGGTGTGGAAGATCTGCGGCGCATATCCAAGATTGACCAACCTCATCTCAGAGATCAAGCCTGCGGCCTATGTGTTCAAGAAAATGACCGGGATTCATCCGGAGCGGAAGCTGCCGAAGATGCCCGAAGAGAGCTTCGATAGCTGGGCGGAGAAGCAGGGGCTTAATCAGAAGCGTGAGACGGCTGGGGCCAAAGTTGCCTATTTCGTTGGCTGCACCGCCCGGTATCTCTTTCCGGAGGTGGCCAAGGCGACGGTTGAGGTGCTGGAGCGAAACGGAGTCACAGTTTATTTTCCCGAACAGAAATGCTGCGGAATGCCGAGCCTGCTGGAGGGCGACCAGCCCTTTACCTTCGAGCTTGCGGGTTTCAATGTGCAGCAGCTCGAAGAGGCAATCGACGATGGATACGATATCGTCTGTTCTTGTCCGACATGCGGTTACATGCTGAAGGGAGTTTTACACGAGGGTGCGTATTTCTCGGAGGCATACCGCAACACGCTGAAACAGATGTCGGTTGAGGCCGGAGGCGATCTTCAGAAGGTCTGGGCGCGCATTCTGGAGGAGGAGGCCACTCCGGAAGGACGTGCCACTATCCCCTCGCCACGGCGTAGCAAGCTTCCTTTGCCGATCAAAATGATTCTGGACGGGCTGCTGAAGGACGAAGGTTATTTCGCCGCGATCGACGGACGAAAACGGATCAAGATTGCCAGTCATACCTACGATGCGGGCGAGTATCTGAGGGAACTCGATCGTCGTGGAAAGTTCAATCGCGCGCTGGCTCCGGTGCGGGATCGAATGGCCTATTACGCGCCTTGCCATCAGAAGGAGCAGAATATGGGGCAACCGTGGGCGGAACTGCTCGGATTGATACCGGAGATTTCGATCGAGAACGTGGGCGGGCCCTTCGACTGCTGCGGACTTTCTGGGATCATGGGCTTGAAGCAGGAGTTCCACGCGGTTTCGCTGGCGATGGGACGACCGTTGTTTGAGAAGATCAGAGCCATCGCTCCGGAGACGCTGGTAAGCGATTGCCTGAGCTGCCGCATTCAATTCAATCAGGCGCTGGCTTACCCGGTGCTTCATCCGGTCGAGGTCTTGAACAACGCATATCGCGGATGGCGTTAGTCTAAGGTTAACAACGTAAGAGAAGATGCGAAGTTGGTGATCCCAACACCGGCTCGCTCTCTGCACGAGTTTAAGCCAGGAAACAAGCGCAAAATAATATTTTACTTTCGCAACTTCTATCTGCAGGGTCGTGTTTCCAATGCTGAATCAGGGAGGCTGATTCGATTGGGACCGGAGCCCGTGGCGGTTCGTCGCACGCACATTTCTGTTTAGCACCTTCCGTAGTCTGTAAATTTATCGCATAAGTCAATTGCGAATATAAAAAGGAGCAATCAATGAACTGCAAGCCTCTGCGTATCCTCGGAGGAGTGGGACTTGCCGCGCTGCTATTCTCGATTGGCTGCGCTGGAGGGGGTTCCTCTTCATCCAGCACATCTGGCAGTAACGCCAGCACCACTGGAGTCGTTCAGGCTGTTATCAGCGACGACGCGACCGAAGACTGGGCGACCATCGGAGTCAAGGTGCTCAGCATTTCGCTGGTTCCACAGAACGGAGGGTCGCCGGTGGTTGTTTATACCGCTCCCTCTAATGTGCCTGTGATTAACCTTGTACAACTCGATCAGCTCGGAGAAATTATCGGTAACGCTTCGATTCCCACCGGGACTTACACGAGCGCGATTCTTACGCTGAGTGCCAACAACAACGGCACGAGCTGCGATGTGTCGCTCGTTGCCTCTGCGGACCCGGAGAGCGGCTTCGATGTTACTCCGGGAGCGACAGTGCCTTGCAGTCAGATTGCTATTGTCGGCGCACAAGGAAGTTCGCCGAACATGACGGTTCCGCTGACCGTGAATCTTGCGACTCCGCTCACGGTCACCAGTTCGAGCACCAATGCCCTAGATCTTGAATTTGATTTGAAGAACCCGGCTCTTGTCGTAGAACATTACCCGGCGACTGCAACTGATCCGACCTGGGCGGTGAACTTCAACGGACCGGTGCGTCATCACCCTCGTGCCGACCTGACAAAATTGTTGCTGCGGCACACCTATGGGCAGGTGGTTTCGGTGTCAGCCGATAATACTTCCATCACCATCGACAAAGCTTACGCGGTCCATCCGATCACTAGCCCGGAGGCGGCGACAGTCAGTACGACCAGTCTGTCGATTCTCGCCGACGCGACCAACGGCACCCTTTATTACAATCTGGACAGCGGCAACGACATCCCAACGACGATTACCAGTTTCGCGTCGGTAGCATCAACGCTGCCCACGCAGTACGTACGTATCGCCGCACGTTATCAGCAGAATGGAACGCTGGTGGCCACACGTATCCTGTCCAGCGCTAGCTTCGATAAGGTATGGAAGAATCCTGAAGGCCACGTTCTGCACGTCAATACCACGACGAATGTTTTGCATGTGACTACCGAGGACGGCGGTGCCACGGCCATTGCGATTGGACCGAACACCAAGTTCTACTACCAGTCGAACAATACGGCAATTGGCACGGGCACGGCGTTCTTCGACGGCACGACCCCTGGCGGCCTGCCGAACCTGGCGCGCGGATTCAAAGTGAATACCACCATCGATCCGCTCTCTTCGGCCACGCCCCCCGTGGCACTGTCGGTAGAGATTGATGTCGCGCGTTACGACGGCACAATCACGCTGCCCAATACTACGGACTTCACCTACACTCGCAGCTTCCCGATGGCCGACGCACGCGGCGGCAAGGACGACTACTCCGGTATGCTCGACTACATTTCCCCCAGCAGCGCGAACACCGATCAGGCAGGCAATGCGATCACCGGTTTCTACTGGTGGGACTTCGCCTACCCGACGCTGCCCTTTGAGGGCACGAACGCGGTCGTAAACTTCGTCAGCGCAACGGAAGGTTCTGCGAGCTACGGAGGCGTTGTGGGCTCGCTGAAGGCATCGGGCGTGAGCAATGCGATCTGGAACGATCCTGCGGCTTCAAATACCTGGGCTGCCGAATGGACGGTGCTGCTACCGGCACCCGCGCCGCTGGGAACAGTTACCACGCCGTTGACGGGGGGCAACACCTTCACGTATACGGTGGCGGTGCCAACCAGTGCTCCGGTCGGCACTCCGGCAGCGGGTGTGGTGACTGTTGACCTGACCACCACCAGCGGCAGCGCTACACTGGTTTATCAGGTGGACCGCCAAGGCACCGTCATCACGGTCACTCCGCAGGACATCAGCAACGCGACCACGCTGGCGACGGTGGCTGCGAATCTGAAGGCGAATGTTCCGGTGAAGGTCTTCGGCGTGCCGCAGACGGATGGCAGCATCAAGGCGTATACACTGTTCTACTACACGCACACCGTTTCGACCAAGTAAGCAACACTCCGAGTGAAGCATTCGGACTAGCGCCGCCGCTCTTCGGAGCGGCGGTTTTGCTTTAGTGGTTCTCTTTGGCAGAGCCCATTGCGTCGATGAAGGGCCACTCGCGGCGTTTCAACGAGAGCAGCAAAAACGCCACTACGCCAAGGGCAGCAAAGATCAGCCCACGACCCAACAATGGCAGCTTGTCACGCAGCACCAGGGCGAAGCCCGACACCGTAATCAGCACAGGCAAGGGGTACAGCCACATGCGAAAGGGACGCGGCTGCGCGGGATTGGTGATGCGCCAGAGCACGGCTCCCACGGCCTGCAAGAGAAAGAGCAGGAGGATGCGAATCACGACCAGGGCAGAAACCAAATCTCGAAGCTGGAAGACACAGAAGAGGCAGGCGAGTCCTCCGAGCAGCAGGACGCTGGCGGTGGGGAAGCGATGGCGCGGGTGCAAACGCTGAAAGATGGCGAAGAAATTTCCGTCGCGAGCGGCGGCGAATGGTATGCGCGAGTAGCCGGCCAGCAGCGAGAAGATCGACGCGAAAGCCGTCCAGATCACCAGGAGCGCCACCAAGGTGCCCGCCCAGCGTCCATAGACCAGTTCGGCGGCCCTTGCGACTACGAAGTTCTGTGCCGTGCTGCCGGCCATGGCGGCGATGTCGCGCGCGGGCATTACCCCGAGCACGCTGACGTTCATCGCGATGTAGAGGAAGGCGACGGCGGCAATCGATAACAGCATGGAGCGCGGGATGGTCTTGTGCGGTTCGACCACCTCTTCGCCCAGGAAGCAGATGTTGTAGTAGCCCCAGTAGTCGTAGAGTGCGATGAGCAGCGCGGCGGCAAAGGCTCCGGTGAAGCCGGAGGCGGGAAGCGAGTTCCAGCCGGGCGGAAACGCGATGTCACGGTGAAAATGCGAGAGCCCGAGGTAGATCACGAAAGCAAAGGTAGCGAGCACGCCCACCCAAAGATATTTTGAGATGCGCGCCACGCCGCCGATGCGACGGTATACGAGGAATGTAGCGAAGGCTGCGGCGAGCATCGCCAGCAGCGTTGCGCCGGAGATCTCGACGTTGAGTTTTACGGTTCCCACCAGAGGGAAGGCAAGCGTCGAACGCCAGAAGACCTTCTCCAGGGCGGGCGCGACGTAGGCGGCATAACCGGCTAGTCCGATGCATCCGGTGGCCATGGAGACCGGGGCGCTGAAGACGAGTTGAAAGACGAAGAGGAAGGAGAGCAGGCGTCCCAGTTTGTGCGGGCCGTAGATCTCCTTCAGGTACTCGTACGAACCTCCGGCGCGAGGCATGGCAGCACCGAGTTCGGCCCAGATCAAACCGTCGGAGAGCGCGAGCACGGCGCCTCCGATCCATCCGTAAATTGCCTGGGGGCCATGCATGGCCGCGACCATCAGGGGCAGGGTAGTAAACGGGCCTACGCCGATCATGTCCACCATGTTGAGCGCCGTGGCCGGTAAGAGGGTCAGTCCGCGAACCAATGCGGGGTTGCGGTCGCTCGCTGCTTGCTGTGGCCTCGTCTGCATGGCCTCTCGAATATATAGCCTGTGACAGTGAAGGCCCAAACCGGAGATGATGCTCTATGATTGCGGGCATGGTTGCATCTACACTCAGACTCGCGTCCATCTCACCGCTACGGAGCGCGCCATGAAGAATTTGCTTGCGAGCCTTGTGCGTACCACGGTCGTGCGTACTGTTGCCGTTCTCGTTCTGCTGACTGGATTCGCGTTTGCGCAACCGCCCGCAGTTTCGATGGCTGCGCCTTTTGCGCCAGTGCGCGCGCTGATTGTGGTGGCGCACCCGGATGATGAGACCTGCCTTGCGGCTACGGTTTACGAGATCACGCACAATCTGGGCGGCACAGTCGATCAATTGGTGATCACCGATGGCGAGGGAGGGTATCGCTACTCGCTGCTGGCAGAGTCTTTTTATGGCGTGGCGCTGACGGATGAAGCGATCGGGCGCGCCGCGCTGCCGGAGATTCGCAAGCGCGAGTCGCTGGAGGCGGGACACATACTGGGGATCGAGAATCATTTCTTTCTCGATCAGCGCGATCTTCGCTACACCCAGGATATCGACGAGGTTCTGGGAGAACATTGGCAAAAGGGCGTGCCGCTGGGCGATGTGGAGCGCCGCATTTCGGCTGGAAATTATGATTTTGTGTTCACGCTGTTTCCGTCGCCGGAGACGCATGGCGCACACAAGGCCGCAACTATGACTGCACTGAATGCGGTGGAGCAGAGAGTGGGCCGCAAGCCAGTTGTGTTGGGATGCCAGGACAGTCGCAGCGGCGAGCAGACGCAGCCATCGTGGCAGGGATTTCAGAGCGCGCGGCATCCGTTTCGCGTGCTGCCGCAGGTGTTTGTGACCGATCGCGCGGTAAAGTTTGGATTCAGGAATGCGCTCGACTATCAGATCATCGTGAACTGGGTGATTGCCGCACATAAGTCGCAAGGAGCGCTACAGAACGACGTGAACCGCGCGGACCGGGAGGAGTTCGTGATTCTGGAGAGCGGGGCTACAGATGGGGCTACGAATAACGCAGCGGATGAGGTGGGGCGTGCGAGCGCGCTCTTCCGTGCGCTGGGTGAACACGCAGCGCATCCGAAGGGAGTGGGCGGATTGGAAGTCCAGACCGAAGGAGCAGGGAAGCGCTGAGTTGAGCCTGCCGCTAGTGCGGATCACCTTCGCCGGGAGCGAGGAAGAGATTTTCCTCAAGGCCGTGCTGGCGGGTGTAGAGGTCGTAGTAGCGTCCCTCAAGTAAGAGCAGTTTGGCGTGGGTGCCGCGCTCGACGATGCGGCCGGCCTCGACCACAAGAATCTGATCGGCGCGGCGGATGGTGGAGAGGCGGTGGGCGATGACGAATGTGGTGCGGCCCCGCATGAGGTAGGCAAGACCACTCTGAATGATGGCTTCCGACTCAGAGTCGAGGCTGGAGGTCGCCTCATCGAGAATCAGGATGCGGGGATCGGCGAGGATGGCGCGTGCGATGGAAAGGCGCTGGCGCTGGCCGCCGCTGAGTTTGACGCCGCGCTCGCCGATGATGGTTTCGTAGCCGTGCTCAAATGTTTCGGCGAACTCATCGACCCGGGCGACGCGGCAGGCCTCGAGAATCTGCTGCCTGGTGGCGTGGGGACGCGAGAAGGCGACGTTTTCGGAGATGGTTCCGTCAAAGAGAAATGAGTCCTGCAGCACCACTCCAAGCTGACTGCGATAGCTCTCCAGCCGCACGGTGGAGAGATCTGTATCATCGACGAGCACCAGGCCGCTTTGCGGCGCATGAAAGGCCGCGAGCAGGGAGATGATGGTCGATTTTCCAGAGCCTGAGGAGCCGACCAGCGCGGTCAATGTGCCGGGCATGGCCTGAAAGCTGAGGTCATGCAGAACGGGCTTGTCCGGGGCGTATCCGAATGTGACGTCGCGAAACTCGATCTCGCCGTCGATCCTGCCAAGGCTCAGGGTGCGCCTGGGGTCTTCATCTTCGGGATACTCGTCGAGCACTTCGCGAGTGCGCTCCAGTCCTGCGAGCGCTTCGGTGATCTGGGTTCCGATGCCGACCACCTGAAAGAGCGGGGCAGCGAGGTATCCGAGAAACATGATGTAGGTGAGATATCCGCCGAGGGTAAGCCTGCCCGCGAGTATTTGCTGCGAGCCCATGAACATCACAATCGCACCGACGACGCCCATCAGCATGGAAGAAGAGAGGCCCAGCAGCGAGGTTGCGGTAAGAGTGCGGAAGACGTTTTGCAGAAGACGTTCAATGCCGGTGGCGAAGACCTCATGCTCGCTGGCCTCCGCGTGGTAACCCTTGACGACGCGCACTCCGCCCAAAGACTCGGTGAGGCGTCCAGTGACCTCGGCGTTGATCTTGCCGCGCTCGCGGAAGATGGGCCGGATGGTTCGGAAGGCATTGCGCAGGAAGACTCCGAATACGAGGAGGAATCCGAAGGCGATGGCGGTCATGAGGGCGCTGATTCGCATCAGCACGATAAAGGCGATGACGGCCGTCAGCAGGCCTCCGGCAAAGTCGATGAGCCCGGTGCCGATCAGGTTCCGAACGCCTTCCACGTCGGTCATGATGCGCGAAACCAACATTCCCACTTTATTGGAATCGAAGTACTTGAGCGGAAGTCGTCCGACGTGTTCCTGCACCTGGCTGCGCAACTCTGCGATGAGGCGTTGGGCAGCCTTGGAGAGGGTCTGAGTGAGGGCGAACGAGGTCACCCCCTGCACCAGTGTTGAGAGCAACACAGCGCCCACAAGCGGCAGCAGGAGAGCGGTGCGATGTCTCCCGATCACGTCATCGACGAGGAACTTTGTGGACGCCGGGAGCACCAGTCCGGTGATGCGATTGATCACCATCAGGAAGAATCCCAAGGCGAGCAGACGGCGGCGCGGACGGACTAGAACCCAGACTTCAGGCAGAGCTTTGAAGACCGAGATTGGCGGCCCGGTGTGGGGTTCGGAGCTGCGGCTGCTGTGAGGTGAAGACCCGTTTCCAAAGTGCACGTATGTATTGTCTCACCCCGTAGCGCGCCAGCCCAGAGAGGGATCGCAGGCGCACAAAAAGGCCCGCCGAAGCGGGCCCCTGTTAGTTTAGGCAGAAACAGCTAGTTGACCGGAGCAGCGGGGTCCGCAGCCTGCGAGACGGAAGATGCTGGAGCGGCGGACTGCGGGACTTCCTCTGCCTTGGGCGTCTCTTTCTCGAGTGAAAGACGCGTCAGGTGAGGGAAGACCGGAGTCACTTCGAGCGGCATCTTTTCACGCGCTGTAACCAGCGGCAGCGGCTTGGAGTTGTTGATCTCGATGCGATTGTTCCAGGGATCGACCTTGATGCGGCCCCCGAGCGGAAGCGCAGCGACCTGGGTGATCTTTTTCGGCTCAAGCTTGGGCGCCTTGGTGGTCAGCACCTCCAAGCGTAGCTGGTTGGAGTTGGTCAGCGTGTTGCCGATCTGCCCGGCACGAATGAGATGCGGCAGCGCGTCACGGCGAGCTTCCACCTGACGCAGGAAGAGGCCAACGGACTCGAGTTTGTCGTGATAGGGCGAGTTTTGCAGCAGGACCATAGCTTTGGCGTCCGCTTCCTTTTCCTCGTCCATCGTGCGGCTGAAGTGCAAGCGGCTCATGAGCTGCTGGTCAGAGACGAAGGAGCGATCCTTGAAAGCAAATGAGGTATCAGTGGGATGGCCGAGCACAATGTGCGCCAGTTCCGTGGCAAGCACGGCAGCCAGAGACGCTTCATCGGGCAGAACGTCCAACATGCCGCGGGTGACAAAAATCGTATTGCCGACGGTGAAGCTTTCCACCGGAGAGGTCAGCAGGACGCGGCAGCGAACCTCTGGCTGAACGTCGATGTTATTGGTGATTTCCAGGTTATTGACGACGGTGTTGAGAACCTTATCGACGTCGCCGGTTCTCGCCAGCAGGCCGCCGTTCTCCAGGCGCTCAATGACGTTGTCTTCTGCCTGGCGCTGCCAGGCGCGCTGGGCAGCCACAGGAGAAAGATCCTGCGCCTTGTCGCTGTTATCCTTCACGGCGCTCTCGTCGTCCACCAGCACCTCGGTGAAGGCGTTCTCGGCGTGGCCCTTTCCGACGTTGTAACCCCAGATGCGGGTTTCGGACTTGTAGCTTCCGCCGCGAACCTTGGCTCCGGGCGTTTGGTGATCTTCGCTGTAAACGTAGGCCGGCAGCCAGACGCCGGGCTGCATGTTAAGGCGCCAGGTATCAAAGTGCAGATACTCCCCATGCTTTGCAGGGGCGAAGGTGCCGTTGAAGCGGACGACATTGAAGTCGCGGTCCTCGACCCAGATTCTGCCGACGAAACGGCCTTCGCCGGAGTTCGGCTTGGGGGTGACGTCAATGGCGATGCAGCGCAGGTCACCGAGGAATTCGCGGCCCTGATAGTCGAAGTTGTAATGGGCGCGATCAAGCCCGCGCAGATCCATCACCATCATCCACGAGAAGCCCTCCGCGACAAAGCCGGCTTTCTGGCCCTTCACGGTATGCAGGATATGGCTCAGGAATCCCGGCTCGGGAAGAAACGAAATATCCTCCAGCGACTTTTTGAAGGAGACGCGGGTGAGATAGTACTGATCGCCATACGGCACCAGACCGAGTTCCTTGTCCGGACGCATGTTCTGCAGGTAGGTTTCCACCAACGGAGAATAGGTGCGCAGGGCGTTGATGTTTTGGGTTTCGCGGGCAAGCACGCGGTCCAGCACGCGATCAAACGCGGTGCTTGCGGGCGGGGGCGGCGCTGGTTTTTTTCCAGCGAAGGCGAGACTGGTTGCCGCGAGCACGATTCCTAACAGCAGGTGCTTTACTTGTCGTTCCATCGGATTCCTCGGTTCAATTTCGGATTACGAGAGCTGGAAAACTATGTGTAAGGTTGCGTTGGAGTCAACTGGATGGCCGTTGCGCATAGCCGGAGTAAACTTGACGCCCTGGGCCGCACGCTGCGCCGCTTGATCCAACCCATGACCTAGCCCACGTACCACGTTCAAAATGCGAATCTGCCCATCTGCGGTGAAGACTACGTTCAACAAGACTTCGCCCTCAATCCTGAGCTGGCGAGCTTCCTGGGTGTATACGGGAGTTGGTTTACTTTGGATCGAAACCGGGACTGAGTTCGATAAGTCCTGGATGACTTTTGCGTGGTGTTCTTCAGGAGCCTGAGAGACTGCAAAGCTGGTCGACTGAACGTGGGCCTGGTTGCGTTCGCCACTCTGAACGGCAACGGTGTTGCCGAATCCCGCACTGGCAACGGTTCCGCGTGCGCCTGAGGCCCCGCCGCTTCCGTTCCCACTGCCGCCTCCGGTAGGAAGGTCGAACGAACCCGTAGCGGCGATGTTTGACCTGTTGCTGCCATGAGCGTTGACCGGAACGCCATTGGGATCACCGAATCCACCGGTCTGCACCTTGCTGGGAGCGACCTTTGCCAGAGTCGGCGTGGCCGAACTACCAGTGAAGGTATTAGTTGCGACAATTTTGCTCATGGCCTTCGGTTGGGGGAGCGTGTTCAGCAGCTTGGAATCCAACTTCGGCGCGGGAGCAAGTTGAGGCTGCGCAACTTCTTCAACCGGGAGAGCCTTATGGACACGCTGCGGTTGCTGAACTTGCAAGGGCGGAGGCTGAATGGCGACCGGCACGGGAATTTGCTGTGGTGGAGGGCTGACTAGGCGGCGCTGTGGTTTCACTTCCACAACCTTTGCCGGCGCGTTCATATCCGGGGCTACCAACTCGATGCGCCTGGCGAGAGCGGGATCGATTTTGGGGGAGAAGACGCTATAGGCCACGAGGGCGATCAAGGCAGTGATCTGCACGGCGTAGCTGGCTGCAAAGGAGCCCCAACGAGCCCAGTCTGCCGGGGTCTTGCGCCGATCCAAAAACAAAGGTCTGGAGTTTGCGGCTCGCCGATCTCGAACGTATGTGCCCACTTCGTATGTACCCCTGCCATTTCCGATTTTCATCTGCCAGTACCGTTGGCTTCTTGCGGGTGCGGTTACCAATGGAAGATTAAGGCAACTTCGCGTCCAAATGGACTAGAACCTTAATCCTTCGCATCATATTTTGAGATCGGAGCTATTGTATGTAAAAGACTTTTCCAAATAAACCGCAAAACAGCTTAATACTTATCTAAGTCTCTGCTTAGTACACAGGAAGCAGGTACTTAGGATTAGAAACATGAAAATCCAGTGAACAGGGGAATCCAGCTCCGCTTTTCAAAGCATGATCGCGTCTCACACGGAGCGGGGTCAAGTTACCTGAGTTGTACTGCTGCCGAGCCCCTTGGTTACTCCCCGATTACCTTGATGAGGACTCTCTTATCGCGGCGGCCGTCGAACTCGGCATAGAAGACTCTTTGCCACGGCCCGAGGTCGAGCCTGCCGGCGGTTACCGGCACGATCACCTGATGATGCACAAGAAGCGATTTCAAGTGCGCATCGCCATTGGTTTCACCGGTCTGGTGGTGTTTGTAAGCGGGGTTTCTTGGAGCTAGTTTTTCGAGCCACTTGTCAATGTCTTCGATTAGGCCTTCTTCGTTATCGTTGACGTAGACACCTGCAGTGATGTGCATGGCCGAGACAAGAGCGAGTCCTTCCTGAATGCCACTCTGCCGCACGATGTTTTCTACTCGCGGAGTGATATGCACATAATCATGCTCGTGGCGAGTGTTGAAGGTGAGATATTCGGTATGCGATTTCATGCCCAAAGTGTAAGCCAGAATCGCAATTCCAGCTTTGAAGCGCCGGGCAGTTATAATCCCCGCAATGAGCCAAGAGGACGAAAATCGCGCGCTAAGGCAACTTATCGCGCAACTTACCGAACGGGTTTATCGCCTCGAACAGTTGGTCCACGACCCTGTGAGGGAATCCAGGCCGGCGGTGCCGGATGCCGCACAGGCTGTAGCCGCGGGGGCTGAGCCCTCGGGTTCCGCAGCCGCGCCTACGCCGGAGGAGGTTCACGGCACCGGATTGGGCATGGGAGCCCAAATCCGGGATTCGCAAACGCGCGAACAACAACAAGCTGCTGATGGGACGGACTCGCTCGAGCGCCGGATCGGCTCGCAATGGCTCAATCGCGTCGGAGTGGTTGCCGTGCTGGTCGGCGTCTCCTATTTTCTGAAACTTGCCATCGAGAGCGGATGGATTGGACCTGGAATTCGCGTGGTGCTCGGATTGATGGCCGGAGCGGGGCTGTTCTGGTGGAGCGAGCGCTTCCGCCGACCCAACTCACTGGCATTCTCCTATTCTTTGAAGGCGGTGGGAGTCGGCATCCTTTACCTCTCGCTTTGGGCGTCATTCCAGCTCTACCATCTGCTTCCGGGAGCGGCCGCCTTCGTGGCGATGATGATCGTGACGGCAGCCACGGCGGGAGTTGCCGTGGTGGAAGATGCGGAACTGCCGGCCGGACTGGCATTGCTCGGCGGCTTGCTCACACCCGTGCTTTGCGGGAATGACGAGAATCATGAAGCCGTTCTGTTCTGCTACCTGCTGCTGCTCTCGCTTGGAGCTTTAGTCTTGCAGCGGGCGAAGCCGTGGCCCCGTATCCTGCTGGGAGCCTTCGCTGGTAGCTTTGTGCTGGGCGCGGTCTGGTTCAACCGGTATTACACCAATGATCAATTTACCGAGACTCAGCTCTTCTTCGACCTGCTCTTTGTACTGTTTGCGGTGGCTCCGCTTTACGCCATGCCTGCGATGGAGCGAGACCGCCCGACACAGTTAACGATTGTGCTGCTGGCGCTGATGAACGCCGCCGCCTACTTTGCCGCAGTGTATTCACAACTGGAGACTCTCGGTATCGCCGTGCAGCCTCGGGGCGCGGCATATGCGCTGGGGCTTGCGGTTGGATATGCCGGGCTCGGATTTGCTTTGGATCGCCGCACCGGCGAGCATCCTGGGGCAGAGCGCCTGGTGCCGATGGCGCATTATGGATTGGCGATCGGCTTCTGCACAATTGCAATTCCGCTCAGCCTGCATGAGCACTGGATCACACTGGCCTGGCTGATGGAAGGCGCGCTGGCATTCTGGGCCGGAGCCAGCAGGGCGCATCCTCGGGTGAAGTTGATTGCTGCCGCCGTGGTAGCTCTTGGACTGCTGCGCCTGCTCACGCTGGATCTCTACAACTGGGGAGAACAGCCGTCCATCTTCAACCCGCGGCTCGCGAGCTTTGCCGTCGCAATCGCGGTGCTGCTATGGATGATCTATCTCGATTCCCATTCGCCGGATCGTCACGAATCGGATTACAGGATGATGCTGGCTGCGGCGGTCGGTGTGAATCTACTGGCGCTGCTGGCAGCGGGGCTGGAGATTCATGACACCTTCGGAGCTCTCATCCATACAACGGTGGTGGGTCAGAGAAATCCATCTCTTTTCGACGTGCGGGTGGCGAGGCACGGGCTTGCGATTCTCCGCGATTTCTCATATTCCGCGTTGTTCATGGTGTATGGTGCGGGACTGATGTGGCTGGGCTTCGTGCGGAAGTCGGCGCTGCTGCGATGGCAGGCGATCTTGTTAATTGCGGCAGCGGCGATTAAAGTGTTCTTCTTCGATGCGGCGGCGCTTGAGCACGGCTGGCGAGTTCTTAGCTTCATTATCCTCGGTGCTCTGCTGCTCGGGATTTCCTATGCATACCAGCGTGACTGGCTGGGGCTGCAACGGCCGCACTCGGGGTAAATTGCAAGCGGACCGGATTGTCTTTCGCATCTAAGCGGAGCATGAGTTCGCGTTTGCTGCGCTGGTATTACCTTCCACTCATCCCTGTCACTCTGCTTGCGCTGGTCTGTCTCTTTTTGTATGTGCATGAGCGGGAGGGGCGCGTCGCCGCGCAGTCCTCGTCAGCCTTTTCGGACTACCGGTCGGAGTCGCCTGGACGCGTGCATCACATCACAGTGCGGGACCTTCCGCCGCCTTACGCCACGCCCTCTGCGGATGATTTTTCACGGGTGATCGCGCGGCCGGCGAATGCTTGGCCGAAAGCGCCGGCGGGATTTTCGGTGCAGCTTTATGCAGAGCGATTGCAGAATCCGCGGCTTCTGCGTGCGGCTCCCAATGGCGACGTTTTTCTGGCCGAGAGTGAACCGGGAATCATCAAGGTTCTGCGCGGCGTTGACTCCAAGGGCCGTGTGGAGAGAGTGGAAGATTTTGCCGCCGGGCTCAACAAGCCATTCGGCATTGCTTTCTATCCTCCGGGGCCGGAGCCGCAATGGGTTTATGTCGGCAACACCGATTCGGTGGTGCGCTTCCCTTATCGCAACGGAGATCTAAAGGCACGCGGTCCGGCGCAAAAGATCTGCGATCTTCCGGGCGGGGGACGGCTGAGGGGCGGCGGTCACTGGACGCGCGACATTGCGTTTTCGCTCAACGGCAAGACCATGTACGTCTCGGTGGGATCGCACTCGAATGATGATGACCCGGACACGCATCCAGCCGAGAAGGATCGCGCGGATATTCTGCAGTCCAGCCCCGATGGAAGCGGGCAGAAGATATTTGCTTCGGGCATTCGCAACGCCGTAGGGATCGCCATCCATCCGACCAGTGGAGAGCTGTGGGCCTCGGTAAATGAGCGCGATGGTCTCGGCGACAACCTTGTTCCTGACTACATCACGCACGTTCGGCCCGACGGCTTTTACGGATGGCCGTGGTGGTACATGGGAGGGACGCAGGACCCGCGGCAGAAGGGCAAGCATCCAGAGTTGAAAGATCGGATCATCACGCCGGACATTCTCATCCAGCCCCATAACGCTTCGCTTGAAATTCTTTTTTATGAAGGCAAACAGTTTCCCCAGAGTTTTCGCGGAGACATCTTTGCCGCCGAGCACGGCTCATGGAACAGGTCGGTCCGCACGGGATACGAGGTGATCCGCGTTCCGATGAATGGCGGTACGCGCGCAGAGGATCGATACGAGGACTTCCTGACCGGCTTTGTTACGCCGGAGGGCGAGGTTTGGGGGCGTCCGGTGGGCGTCGCCGTAGCCGTCGATGGCAGCTTGCTGGTTAGCGATGATGGGGGAGACGTGATCTGGCGGGTGAGTAGCGATGGCGGCGGCGCGGGGAAATAAATTGCGGGCTTGCAGCAGAAGGCGCGGAATGATCCGCGCCTTCTGCTGCAAGCTTGAATCCGTCTAGTGCTGCTCCATCTCGGCGATCCACTCGGGTGGCTTCAGGATCTCGCGCGGCTTGGGGCCATCGGCAGGACCGACGATGCCGTCGCGCTCCATCAGGTCGATGAGATGGGCGGCGCGTCCGTAGCCAACCCGAAGACGGCGTTGGATGAGGGACGTGGAGGCTTTGCCGAACTCGAAGACCAGGCGCACGGCATCGTTGAAGAGAGGATCGTTGTCATCCCCTTCTGCTTCCATACCGGAGTCTTCCTTCACGCTATTGCCCTCGTCCTTGGGCGCGGCCAGGAAGCCGTTTTCGTATTGAGCGGGGGCCTGCGCCTTCCAGAATTCGACGGTGGAGGCGATCTCTTTTTCGGTGACAAACGGCGCGTGCACGCGCAACACACGCGAGGAGCCGCTGGGCAGGTAAAGCATATCGCCGCGGCCTAGCAGGGACTCAGCACCGTTCGTGTCCAGAATGGTGCGCGAGTCGATCTTGGTGGCCACGCGGAATGACATGCGCGCGGGGAAGTTCGCCTTGATCAGTCCGGTGATTACATCGACCGAAGGGCGCTGCGTCGCCAGTACGAGGTGGATACCGATGGCGCGAGCCATCTGCGCCAGTCGCGTGATGGATTCTTCGACGTTGGCCCCGTCCACCATCATCAGGTCGGCGAGTTCGTCGACGATGATAACAATATAGGGCAGAGGCTTTTCTTCCGTGCCATCCTCAAACAGCGATGGCGTGTAGCCTTCTTCAAAGAGCCGATTGTACTGATCGATATTGCGCACGCCCTTCTGCGCCAGCAGCTTCAGGCGATGTTCCATCTCACGCACGGCGTTGCGCAGGGCGTTGCTGGCCAGCTTGGGCTCGCTGATGATCGGGGTGTAGAGGTGCGGCACGCCGTCATAGTTGGTCAACTCGACGCGTTTGGGATCGACCAAAATGAGGCGCACCTGGTCCGGCGTGCTCTTATAGAGCATCGACATGATGAAGGCATTGATAGCCACCGATTTGCCACTGCCGGTCGATCCGGCGATGAGCAGGTGCGGCATGCTGTTCATCTCGGTGGTCATCAGGCGTCCGTTGATGTCTTTGCCGAGGGCGAAGGTGATCTTTGATTTCGAGGCGGAGAATTCGGGGCTCTCCACCACTTCGCGCAGCCAGATGGTTTCGCGTTTTTCGTTCGGCACCTGGATGCCGACCGTGGATTTTCCTGCGACGCGCTCGATCAGGATGCTCTCGGCGCGCATGGCGAGGCAGAGGTCGTCCTGAAGGCCGACGATGCGGCTGTACTTGATTCCGGCCTCGGGCTTGAATTCGAAGGTGGTGACGACGGGGCCGGGATTGATCTGTACCACGGTGCCGAGCACGCCGAACTCTTCGCACTTCTGCGTCAGGGTCAGTGCAAGCTGCTTGAGCTCCTGCTCGTCGTAGGCCTGCCTCGCCTCAGGACGGTGAAGAAGGGTGCTCGACGGCAGCTTCCAAGAACCTTGTTGCTTGGGCATGGTAGTGCGGGCCTGGGAGCGCGCCGCGTCGGCCATCGCTACATCGGCACGAACGCCAATCGCAATTGGCTCGTTCGCTTCAATTGCGGCGACCGCTTCATATCCCTTGCTGGGGCGAGCCCCAATAGGCTCAGACTCAGCCTGCATTCGTTCGATTCCCGAAAGTGCGTCTCCTTCGCCGCGCTGCGGCGGACGGGATGTGGGCTGTGCCTCGCGCTGGTTCGGCGCGGGCCTTTGATTTGGCATGTCGGATACCGACGCGGCCTCAAAGACTTCCGCAGGTTGCCCGAGCGGCATTTGCATGACTGGGGAGACCGCCGTGGAAGTATCCGAAGATGCGGCAAGGCGCGTCTGTTTTGCTTCGGCTTCCTGCTGCTCGCGCAGGCGCTGCTTGGCTGCCAGCAACTTCAACTCACGAGCGCGGGCGCGGCGCGTACGCCAATCCTGAAAGCGGTCGCGCAAGGCGTAGAAGAATGTGAAGCGGGTCTGTGTCCAGAGCCGGACGCTGCTCAAGGAAAACGCAGTCGCCATGTACAGCGCCGCGGCGATGGCGGTGAGGGCAACGATGCAGGCTCCGGGATAGTTGAGATAGTGCACCAGCAGATCGCCCAGCAGGCGGCCCAGCAGCCCTTCGATAGGGATCGCGTGCAGCCATCGCACGGACCAGGGCAGGAGCGCGAGCAATGCGCTGGCAAAGGCCAGTAAAGAGAGCGCAGCTACAGCTTTCAGCACCGGATTCTCAACCGTGCGGGAGCGCATCCAGCGCAGCGCCAGAAACAGCAGCATCAACGGCAGCAGGAAGGCCATGACGCCCATCGCCTGCAACATCAGGTCCGCCGAGTATGCGCCCACCAAGCCGATCCAGTTGTGCGCGGGGCGGCCGATGGGGGGATTGGCTGCCGTGTTCAGAGAACGGTCCAGAGGGGAATACGAGGCCATGGACAGAGTCATGAGCACCGCGGTGGCGATCAACAGGATGCCGATCAGCTCATTGAGCCTCTTGCTCTGCGTGGGAACAAACAATCGGGAGAGAACCGTCATATATAGGCGTCGAAGAACGCGAGCGGACACACTCAATTAAACGCGCACGAGTCGCGCGGGAATCCGTCCGATCAACGCCAGAGCAAGATCATTATGCCGCAATTGGGAAGAAAAGCGGAGCGCAATCGGCAATGCAAGGGTTACGAGAGGGATTCGCCTATTTGAGAGCGAACCAGAGCACAGCCGCGCCGACCACAATGCGATAGACGGCGAAGGGCACAAAACCGTGCTTGCGCACCCAGTTCATGAACCAGGCCACCACGCCGTAGGCCACCACGAAGCTGACGAGGAATCCGATCGCCAGCGTGATCCAGCTCTGAGAGGTCATTACCAGGTTGCCAATTGCTGCCGGTTCGCCACGATGCGGACGCACGCTTTTGAACAGGTCGTAGGCGGTCGCCACGACCATTGTCGGAATGGAGAGAAAGAACGAGAACTCCAGAGCCGAGGCACGCGACATGCGCGCCAATTGTCCGGCGGCGATCGTGGACATCGAGCGCGAGGTTCCGGGGAAGACCGCCGAGAGCGTCTGGCATAAGCCGATCCAGACCGCCTGCCCGAGCGACATCTCCTCGACGTGATCCGTGTGATGCGCCAGCACTCCGCGGGCGTAAAGCGCGTCGACGATCCACATCACGACGCCGCCGATTACCAGCGCCCAGCCCATGATCACGAGGCTCTCAAGATGCTTGCCGATCACCTTGGTGAGCAGAAAGGCCGGAGCCGCGGTGCAGACGAACGCGATCATCACCAGGGTCAGGGGATGCGTCAACACAGTGCGGTCGCCGCGCTCGCCATTGGGAAAGGTGGCGATGAATTTCGCGATACGGTCGCGGAAATAGAAAGGCAGCGTAAGGATCGCGCCCAACTGAATCACGATGGCAAACATCTTCCAGTAACCGTCATCGAGGGCGATGCCTAGCAGCGACTGGGAGATGCGGAGATGCGCGGTGGAACTGACGGGAAGAAACTCGGTCAGCCCCTCAACAATTCCAAGAATGAGAGCAAGAAAATAATCGTGCATGACGGTATTTCGAGTGTATCAGCTCAGGAAGCGTGAATGATGAATGTTGAATTAAGGGCGGCGTACCCACCGCTGTGCAATTTCTTTACTCCACCGCCGCGCCGTAGACGGGGACATTCGTTTCAATCATGTAGAGCAGGCGCTCGGCCCTGGCATTCCACTCCGGGCTGGCGTTCTTCTGGATTGCTTTTTGCGCCGAGGCCACCGCGCGCTTCTGCGCCTCGGGAGCTTTTGCCGATTGCCCCTCGCCGGTGTAGATCGTCATCATCGAAGCCCAGCGGTAGGCCGCGTTGTAGTAGGCCTGAGCGGCATAGGGCGAGTTAGGATGCTCGTTCGCATACTTCTCGTAAACTTCGGCTTCTTTCTCAGGACACTTCGATGCAGCGGCCCAATCGCCGCACATCTTGTTCTCCAGCATCTCGTAGGCGGCCATGTCGTCCCACCTAGTGCCGGGGAATTTCTTGTGTACGAGGCGCATGGCCTGCTCGTCGATCGGCTCCCGGTCCTGCGCACTCAGCTCTTTGTAGGAGGGGCGCGATTGCATATCCTCTTTGTCGAGTTGCCATTGAATGTCGGCGGCGCGATAAAGCGCCTCAGCGGCCAGCGGCGACTTTGGAAAGAGGTCGAAGACGCGGAAGTAGAGCCGCCTGGCATCGGCTGCGGCGCCCTTGCGTCCGTGGCTGCGGCTGGCCTGGTCTTCGCAGTCGGCAGCCTCGCCGAAAAGAATCTGGTCGCCTTTGGGGGTGACCTCGCTGATGTATCCCCTGTCCAGAATCCATCCGGTTACATTGCGCGTGTTTGAGGCTTCGGGGTCGGGATTGTAGGCTGCGTCGTTCAGGGTTGCGATGACGTGTACCCAGCCGGGAGTGCGCTCCAGTACCACCGCCTCACGTCCGCGATCGGTGGTCGCAAGCTTGGCGCTGGTCACGTCCGGAGCAACATAGATCACGGTGGTGCGAATGACGGTCCCGCGCTCGGTGGCAAGGGCGGTGGCACAAAACAGGGCGCAGCAGAAGATGCACTGCGTTATGCGCAAACCAATTCGCACTCCACCAGCGTGCCCCCACATTCGCCAACTGCGGGCGGATGTGGGCCACCAGCGTCCCGAAATTCGCCTTGCGCCACCCTGTGCCAGCAGCTTTGCCATTGTGTCTCCAGCAGCTCTATCACCTGCTACTCATGCAAGTGTCCGATGTGATCCTGGCGTGAGCTGTTGCTTTAGCCGCGCTCGGCGCTGGATGTATCCAGCAGGTCGAGCATCTTTTTCATCCAATGTATCAGCCGGAGCTGGTCCATCACGCTGGCGCCGCCGACCTCGACATGCCCGATGGCGGGAGAGATCAGCGCACCGCGCAGAACGCCAGCGGGCAAGTCGTGCTCGAGCCACAGCATCTCGGTTGGAGGCACCACATTGTCGGCCGAGCCGTGCAGCAGCATCACCGGGACGTGAACCTTTGACAGGTAGAAGTGCGGAGAGGCTGCGTCGAGCTCCGGCTTGACGGCGGCGAGGCCCCGGCGGGTATCAGCCACCAGTGATTTGGTGTCATGCGCAAACAGCAGGGCCATGCGCGCCTGACCTTGCGGGCTGAGCTTGGCGGCATCGGCATGTGCCTCGGGAAGGTTCTCCCAGAGCAGCGTGCGCAAGGTAAGGCGCGCCTGTGCGACATCCTGCGGAGCAAAGAAGGCCGAAGCATGGGAGTAGGCCGTAACCAGCGAGCCATACTCGTGCGCCTTCATTTTGAGCAGAGTGCCGTCAGGGGCGCGGGTCTCGTCGGTCTCGTAGAAGTCTAGGACGCGGTGCAGGTCGTCGTGAGCGCCGATCGCAATTACGGCGGTGAGCTGTTTCTGCACCGATTCATCGCTGGCGGCGATCAATGACATGCCCCCGGCGAAGCTCAGCCCCAGCAATCCTACCTTAGGCGCGCCACTGCGACGCGCCAGTTCATGCACGGCGTCGCCAATCACCACGGCTGAACTTTTCGTGATGTTGTAATCGGCCAGCTCGTCTACCTGGGGCGTGAGCACCAGGTAGCCATGCGAGGCCAGTGCCCGCGCGAAGCGCCGTAGGCGAGGCTCATCCATGCCGAGATGATGCACACCGGGAACCACCACGACGGGGCTCGGGTGGGCGATTCCGATGGGATGGTAAATCCGCGCCGGCTCCGTGGCTTTATCGGGAGAAGCCTGGCTGGGAAATGTAATCACCTCTTCGGTCACGGGGTTGGCATCGAAGTCCGAGATCGCCGACTGCGGCGTGTCGGCGATGACCATGAGGATTGAAACCGCGCGCAGGTGGTCGTAAATGGTCGGGATGATCGCCAGAAAAAGGAGTGGCAAAAAGGGAAGTACGAGAAAAACGCGGCAGTAGCGCCGAAGCTGAGGAGTTACCTGGGAGACACGCTGCGCCGTGGCTGTTACAGGAGACATAGAATCGTTGTACCCCGCCTGCCCGTGCGAGGAGTAAATTCCCACTCTTAAATTTCTACGATGACCGGAATGATAAGCGGCCGCCGCTGGGTATTGCGGTTGACGTAGCGCTTCAGGTCCACCCGGATTTTTTCCTTGATCATG
Organism: uncultured Acidobacteriota bacterium; assembly: GCA_963738165.1. GTDB lineage: Bacteria > Acidobacteriota > Terriglobia > Terriglobales > Acidobacteriaceae > TOLSYN. The sequence goes on along the minus strand of CAVTVE010000009.1, from coordinate 34,095 downwards.
CCGTAATCGGCCACTTCTTCCTTGGTCGAGTGCTCCAGGGTTCGGCGCACGGTGCTGCGTGCCTCTTCGAGAAAGCCGTTATCGTCTCCCGCAAAGCCGCGCATCACAATCTCCGGAGTTCCTTCCAGCATTCCGGTCAGCTTGTTGATGGCCAGAATGGGCATTACGAATCCGTCTTCACTGAGATGTCTACGGTCGCGGATGATCAGTTCCTCGACCACATCGGAGTTCGAACCCGAGTCGATGCAGATGCGGCCCACCGGGGCTTCTCCGACGCGCCGGGCGCCGAGCTCGTCGAATTCCAGAATGTCTCCGGTCTCGATCATGATGACGTGTCCAACCGCGCCCTTCATCGCACCAGCCATTTCGGCGTGGCGCTTGAGTTGGCGGTACTCGCCGTGAATTGGAATGAAATAGCGCGGTCGCACAAGGTTGATCAGCAGCTTCAACTCTTCCTGGCTGGCGTGTCCGCTGACGTGTACGGGCGGCTTGGAGCCGTCATCGTAGATCACCTTGGCATCGCGGCGGAACAGGTGGTCGATGACACGGTAAATACCTTTTTCGTTGCCGGGAATCACACGCGAGCTGAGCACCACGGTATCGCCCGCTTCAATCTTGGCATGGCGATGGTTGTCCACGGCGGCGCGTGAGAGCGCGCTCATCGGCTCACCCTGGGTGCCGCTGATCATTACCATCACCTGCTCGGGCGGGTAGTCGCGAATCTGGCCGGGAGTGATAAACGCCGAGGCGGGCAGAGTGATGTAGCCGAGATCCTGCGCAATCTCGGTGGATTCGGTGAGGCTGCGCCCGACCAGCGCAATCTTGCGACGGAACTGGTGCGCCATCTCGGCGGCCATCTTGATGCGGTGAATCGAAGACGAGAAGCAGGAGACGAAGAGCCTGCGCCGGGCGTGGGTGAAAATTTCTTCGAACTTGGGGCGTACAGCCCGCTCGCTGGGGGTGAAGCCAGGCCGCTCCACGTTGGTCGAGTCCTGCAGAAGGGCGAGCACGCCCTCCTTGCCGTACTCGGCAAAGGCGTGCAGGTCAAAGAGCCTGTTGTCAGCGGGAGTGGAATCGATTTTGAAGTCGCCGGTGTGAATGATGACGCCAAGCGGAGTATGCACGGCGAGCGCCACGGCATCGACTATCGAGTGCGTGACCTGGATGGGATGGATCGTGAACGGGCCGAGATGAAAGCGCTTTCCCGGTACCATCTCGTTCAACTCCGCGTCTTCCAGCAAGCCGTGCTCTTCCAGTTTGTCTTCCACGTAGGCGAGGGTGAACTCGGTAGCGTAGACCGGCACGTTGAGCTCGGAGATCAGCCACGGAATAGCGCCGATGTGGTCCTCATGCCCGTGGGTAAGCAGAACGCCGCGAACTTTGTCGCGGTTTTCCATCAGGTATGTGAGGGCAGGAACGACGATATCGACGCCGAGCAATTCGTCCTCAGGGAACATCATTCCGGCGTCGATGACGATAATGTCATCGTTCCAGCGAATGGCCATGCAGTTCATCCCGAACTCGCCCAGACCACCTAGAGGCACAATGTGAAGTTTTCCGGCTGGCATCAACCTTGATGCTAGCACAAGCGGTGAGCCCTGGCTGAATTCCGGGACGGACGTAGCGCGGGACACGGCTGCCTGGAGTACGCGAATCGCGATTCTTGCCGTGCGAAATTGCGCGGGCAAGCCTTTTTCTTCGTGCCGCATCCGAATACACTAGTGGCTTATGGCGGCTGATTTTGCAGCGAACAATTCCTGGCTCGCCCAGCGCATGGAGGCGGCGTTGAAATCGGCGCTGGCCCGCGCCTATGAGACCGTCCGCGTGGAACCGCAGCATTATCTTATGCACCTTCGCATGGCGCACGGAGTTCCGGCATCGAGCTATGAGGGATTTTTCAGCGTACCGTTGGCGGAGCTGGATTCCATTGCCGAGCAGACCGTGCGTGGCGCAATGAAGATGGCCGGAGCGGAAGGTGCGAGCCTGGGACTCGGCGGCTTTGCGACGATGGTGCCTGACCTGGGAATCCTGTCGGCGATCACCATGCGCATGGTGCAGAAGCTGAGCCTGATTTACGGATTCCAGTTCAACACGGACGAAGAGATTGCAGAATTGTGGGTCGCTGCTGCGACGGCGGCTGGAGTTGACATCAGCAAGGAATTGCTGGAAAGGACCGTGCTGAAGAGCTTTGTGCAGCGCGTGATTGGGCGGATCGCCGCGCGCTTCAGCGCTGAATTCGCCGAGAAGGCGGTCGCGCGGGCCGTCCCCATCCTCAGCAGCGCGGTTGGCGCCGTTCTCAATTACTACTTTGTTCGAGCATGGGGAGACCGCACCCTGGCTCACTTCCGTCAGCGCCACCTGGATGAGCGCGACCGCCGCAGATCACAGGTGATCCTGCTCGGCCCTGCGCCAGCTTTCGAAGAAGAATAATAGTCTCATCTTGAGTTGGAATCGTTTCCGTCCTGGCCCTTGTTTTTGTCATCTCCGCCATTGTCGCCATGGAATATTCCCACCATCTTTCCCCAGAATCCCTTCTTCTTTTCAGCCGGCGCGGGTTCGCTGGGCGTGGGCTGCCGCTGTTGCTGCCCCCCTGCCGGACTGCCGCTGGTCTGGCGCGGTTGGCTCGGGGAAAAGACTCGTGCGGGTTGATTGACCGGCGGAGGCACTGTGGCCGGGACGCCAAGAATCTTCTGGAAGATGTTGCGCTGATCGGCGCGGTCACAGGTCTCCTTCGGCTCCGAGCCTTCGACGAAGGCTGAATTGTAAGCTTCCGGGCAGCTTGCGGTGGCAAGCAGATTGGTGGTCCTGTCCAGTGAGACCGTGACCACGCCGGCTGGAGGAGTGAAGTCAGCGGTGTTGCTGTATTGCGGAAGGTGCACGGCCCGCTTCATGAACTCCGCCCAGATCGGTCCCGCAGTGGAGCCGCCAGACAATTTCAGATCGCTGTAGTCGTCATAGCCGACCCACACAATGCAGAGCAGGTTGCTGGTGTAACCGGCAAACCAGGCATCGTGCGAGGTGCCGGTTTTGCCCGCCGCCGGAGCGGTGAATCCGCGCGCCCGAACCGTGAACCCGGTGCCGTGATCGATCACGTTCTGCATCATGTTGGTGATGACATAGGCGACGCGCGGATCCAGCACCGGGCGCTTGTCATTATGGAAGTCTTCCACGACGTCGCCGTTGGGCTGGCGCATGGAGTGGATCAGCAGGGGATCGATGCGGGTGCCGCTGTTGGCGAGTACCGTGTAGGCTCCGGCCATTTCGATCGGGCTGGCATCATAGGCTCCCAGGGCCGCCGCCGGGGTCGCCTTCACGCTGGCGATTCCCGCATTCTTGGCAAGCGAGGCAACCTTGTCGTAGCCAACCATCTCGGCCATCTTGACGGTCGCATTGTTGAGCGACATCTGCAGCGCGTAGCGAGCCGTGACCTGCCCGTGATACTCATTCTTGTAATTGCGCGGGTCATATACCTTGCCATCAAATTCAAAGGTCGTCGGCGAATCGTCGATCAGCGAAACCTGCGTAAACACCTGGTCGGTACCTTCTGCCGTCAGAGCGGAATTCATCGCCGCGGCATAGACAAAGGGCTTGAAGATGGAGCCGGTGGGACGCTTCGCGATGGCGTGGTTCAACTGGCTGAAGCCATAATTCCTGCCTCCAACCAGGGCGAGCACTTCGCCGGTATGTGGGTCCAGAGCTATTAGCGCGACCTGGGGTATTGGACCACCGACTTTTGTTTCCTGAACCGTTGCGTTCTTTCCAGTGCCGACTTTCACCCGGCGTGTGCGCTGCTTTGCTACCTGGTCGTCTACGAGCTTGATGCCGCTGGCGACCGCCTCGGCGGCAGCATGTTGCAGCTCCGGGTCGAGGGTGGTGTAGATGCGATAGGCGTTTTCGTTCAGGTCGGATTCGGAGTACTTGCTTGCGAGCGTGTCCTTCACCAGGTCAACAAAGTAGGGGGCGTCGCTGGCTTCCACATTGGGTGCGGCCAGCTTGAGCGGAGTGGCTTTGGCGGCGTCGCACTGCTCGCGGGTGATCGCGCCGGTCTCCACCATCGAGTCAAGCACGATGTTTCGCCGCTCCAGCGCTCTTTCCGGGCGCTTGTATGGGTTCCACAAATTGTTGGGCGACTGGATGATGCCTGCGAGCAGCGCCGCTTCAGGCAGCGTGATCTCCTTAATGTCCTTTCCAAAGTAGGAGCGCGCCGCCTCGCCAAACCCGTTAATGGAAAACGATCCGCGCTGGCCCATGTACTCCTGGTTCGCATAGAACTCGAAGATTTGCTGCTTACTGAACTTCTGTTCCAACTCCACCGCAATCAGCATCTCCGTCAGCTTGCGGGTGATCGTCTTTTCCGGGGTTAGAAAGAAATTGCGGGAGATCTGCATGGTAATGGTCGATGCGCCGCGGCGTCTGCCAGTCCCACGTACGTCGGTGACGAACGATCCAACGATGCTGAACCAGTTGATGCCGCCGTGCTCAAAAAACTTGCGGTCCTCAATCGCCACCACCGCATCCACCATCGATTTCGGCAGTTCGTTGTAGGTCAAAATCTGGCGCTTGGTGCGCTCCTGTCCTTGAAAGAGAGCGGTCAGCAACTCGGGTTCAAGCTCATAGGAGTCCAGCGTCTCGCCGGGGCTGGTGCCGACGCCGAGAATACGATCGACCCGCCCGTCGGGGCTCATTAGAATTTTGGCTCCATCGGTGGAGTGATAGGATTCGGCGCCTGGTCGAACTTCAATTCCGCCTGGGATCATCCGGAAGGTGCCCATAGGCGAGTCCGTCCTGCTATCGGCGTCGATGTAGGAGGCGCGCCGCAGCATGGATGCAATCTGCTCAGGCGAGATCCTGTCTCCGGGATGTACCGTAACCGGCCGTGCAAAGATCTTTGCCGAAGTCGAAAAGATCTGCCCGCTCATTTTCTTGCTGATGATGCGCTCGTAGCGGACGTAGTAAAAAGCAAAGACTCCGAAGCAGCACAGCGCGAAGATGATGAAGACGGCGACAGCGGCGCGAAGCAGCGGGTTGCGTGCTTTAGAGGAAGAGGCCGGAATTTTTAATTTGATAGCCACGATGGATGTTGTCTGTATTGTAAGACACCGGAGTGGAGCAAGGAAGCGCCGAAGGAAAGACCGGCGTGCGAGCCTCGGGAGCGACAGGTACACAGCAGGAAAGGCTGCTCCGGCAGCGTGCGCGGACGGAGAAAGTCGGCGCCGTGGGCGCAATTAAGCAATTTGGAATCGGCTGAGCTCATGCGATTCTCTGCCTTAAATGGATTCGCTCTTGAATGGATTCGCTCCGCCGCTATTTGGCCATGACGTTCTTATTCTTGCTTGCGGTCTTGAAGTTCAGATCCAGCGGGTAAAACGGCATATCCACATGGACCGAGTACACGGCCGAAATGGTAAGGTCGCCAGCGCCACGCTCCACCGTCACCTGCTCCGGCGTGAGTGGGACATCGAGTTCGGTGGCTTTCTGTGCGATCTCAGTTGCAATTGCGGATTCGCTCTTGGCGGAGTAGGTTGCGGTGATCGCTTGTTCCTCAAGCATCCGGCCCAGTTTGTAATCGCCCCAATAGGCGGGGAGGACCTTGTAAAGCACAAAGCCTCCCACCAGGAGCAGCAGCAGTCCAAAGATCGACTTCAATTCCTTCATATCTATCTCCCAGAAGCACGCCTAAGCCTCACGCCTAAGCGCGCGGATCATACAGATTACGGAGATACGTCAGAGTCTCTGTCACGGCAACATCCACCGATTGCGATTTTGCGCGCTCGACCACTTCCACCTTGCCTTCGGCCAGCTTCTTGCCGATGTTGATGCGATAGGGAATGCCGACCAGGTCGGCGTCCTTGAACTTCACTCCCGGGCGTTCATCGCGGTCGTCGAGGAGCACGTCATATCCGGCAGCTTCCATCTCCGCGGCGATCTTCTCCGAGGCCTCGAACAGCGCCGCGTCCTTCACGTTTGTAGGCACCACGACCACTGTGAACGGAGCAATGGATGGCGCCAGCCAGAAGCCGTTGTCATCATGGTTCTGCTCGATGCACGAGGTCAGGATGCGCTCCAGGCCGATGCCGTAGCTGCCCATGATGACGGTGACTTCCTTACCATCCTTGTCCAGAACCTTCGCACCCATGGATTCGGCGTACTTGGTTCCGAGCTTGAAGATGTGTCCGATCTCGACCGCCTTGCCCAGTTTGAGCGGCGCGCCGCAGCGCGGACAGCCTTCGCCTTCGACCACGTTGCGCAGGTCGGCAACTTTGGTCACTTCAAAGTCCACGTTCAGGTTCAGTCCGGTGAAGTGATGATCGAGTTCGTTGGCTCCGCCCACCAGGTTCTTGCGACCGCGCAGAGCTTCGTCTAACACCACGATGAACTGATTGGCTTCGCCCATATCGGCATCACCCATAAAGGAGAATGTGCCGTTGTTCTCCAATTGTTTCACCTGCTCCAGCCCCACCGGTCCCAGGTATCCGGCCGGCGAGCCAAAGTACTTCACAATCTCTTCTTCCACCATCGGGCGAAACTCGCAACCGCCGATCGCCGCGGATAGCTTGGTCTCGTTCAATTGATCGTTTCCGCGCATCAGTACCAGAAGCGGGCGGTTGATTGGTTCTTTTCGCGTGGCTACGCCATCGTTAAGCGCCGTAAGCATGACATCAGGCAAGGTGTCCCTAATCACATAGGCCAGCGACTTCATATTGTTATTGACCGGAGTCTTGAGGAAGGCTGCGACCTCATCAATGGTCTTTGTTCCCGGCGTGTAAACTTTTTCGCGTGCGCCGCTGGAGTTGGCCGCAAGCTCTTCGACAACGTCGAGCTTTGATGTAGCTTTCTCCAAGTTTGCCGCGTAGCCGCATTTGCCGCAAGATGCCACGAGGTCCTCGCCCGCATCGGTGTAGACCATGAACTCCTGGGACTGCGATCCGCCCATGGAGCCCGAGTCGGCCTCGACGGCGACAAATTCAAGTCCGCAGCGTTTGAAGATGCGGCGATAGACCGCGTCGTGCAACTCAAAGCTTTTGTCGAGGCCAGCGCGGTCGATGTCGAAGGAATATGAGTCCTTCATCGTGAACTGGCGCACTCGCAGCAGCCCGCTCTTAGGACGCGGTTCGTCGCGGAACTTGGTCTGAATCTGATACCAGATCTGGGGAAGCTGCTTGTAGCTGCGCAGTTCCTTGCGCGCAATGTCGGTCATGATCTCTTCGTGGGTCATACCGAGACAGAGGTCTGCGCCTTTGCGGTCCTTGAGGCGGAACATGTTGTCGCCCATCACCGACCAGCGGCCGCTGGCCTCCCAGACCTCGCGCGGGTTGAGCGCGGGCAAGTAGAGCTCCTGCCCGATGGCGTCCATCTCCTGGCGCACGATGCTGGTGATCTTGAGCATGGTTCTCTGGGCCAGGAAGAGGTAGGAGTAAATTCCAGCCGCCAACTGGCGGATATATCCGGAGCGCACCAGGAACTTGTGGCTGGCGACTTCGGCGTCAGCAGGCGCTTCACGGAGCGTGGGGATGAACAACTTGGACCAGCGTTGCATAGAATGAATGAAATTCCCGTCTGAAAGTGGTGAAAGCTGATTGTAGCAAGTCGGAGGGGGAAGGTTTAAAGATTCAGGGTTAAGATTGCGGCCGGGGTGCCGCTCGCACCCCTGAATGCCCCATTCGCGGCCTTAAGTCGCCTTCGGGTAGGAACCGGATTGTTCACCGTTGCTGAGCACTGTACACTCTAATGCAAGCTAACCTCCGGAATTCTGGCTTGCGGCACCCTCTCCTGTCCAGAATCGATTGCGGGGTTGGTCTTAGGAGGCAACACATTGTCGTCACGAAACCGGTTTCTTTTCACGTCTGAGTCGGTGACCGAGGGGCATCCCGACAAAATTGCAGACCAGATCTCTGATGCAATCCTCGACGCCTGCCTGGAGCAGGATCCTTACAGCCGCGTAGCATGTGAAACACTCACCTGCACGGGGCTGGTCGTGATTGCGGGCGAAATTACCACCAGCGCTTATGTCGATTTTCAGTCATTGGTGCGCGGCGTCGTCAGCTCGATTGGATATGACAATGCCCTTTATGGCTTCGACTCGAACACCTGCGCGGTGATCTCGAGCATCAACAAGCAGAGTGGCGATATCGCCATGGGTGTGGACACCGGCGGGGCCGGCGACCAGGGCATGATGTTCGGCTATGCCACCAATGAGACTCCGGAGCTGATGCCAACCCCGATCTCGCTGGCGCACAAGCTGGCGCAAAAGCTCACCGAAGTGCGCAAGAACGGCAAGCTGCCGTATCTGCGCCCGGACGGCAAGAGCCAGGTCACGGTTGAATACGACGAGAACAATAAGCCGCTGCGCATCGATGCCGTGGTGGTTTCTACCCAGCACGCGGATACGGTGACAACCGAACAGCTCCGTGCCGACGTCCTCAAGAATGTCATTCAGGCAACGCTTCCTGCCAGCCTGCTCGATGAAAACACCAAATACCACATCAATCCGACTGGCCGCTTCGTCGTCGGCGGACCGATGGGCGATACCGGGTTGACCGGCCGCAAGATCATCGTGGACACCTACGGCGGCATGGGCCGTCACGGTGGTGGTGCGTTCAGCGGCAAGGATGCGACCAAGGTCGATCGCTCCGCCGCGTACATGGCGCGCTACATCGCCAAGAACATCGTGGCTGCCGGCCTTGCCGACCGCGCCGAAGTTCAGCTCGCTTACGCCATCGGCGTCGCCGAGCCGGTCAGCGTGTTGGTGGAAACCTTTGGCACCGGAAAGGTGGACAGCGAAATCCTTGGAGACTTGGTGCGCAAGAACTTTGCGCTGACCCCCAAGGGCATCATCGAGTCGCTGAACCTGCGCCGCCCGATCTTCCGGAAGACCGCTGCCTACGGCCACTTTGGCCGAAACGACAGCGACTTTACCTGGGAGAAGACGGACAAGGCCGCAGCTCTGCGCGATGGCGCCAAGGCTGCCCAGGCTGCTGCGGCAAAGTAAGTTGCAGTGAGCAACAAGAGAGGGCGCCGCTGCTGCGGCGCCCTCTTGTATTAGACTAGCGCTGGGTAGGTACTATGCGCCTTTTGCCTGACTTCTGCGAGAGTCCTATTGCAGGCTCACCAACGCTTCCTTGTCCTCTACAGTCTGCTCTTCTAGCCCGTCCACAATCTGCTTGGCGCGGTCCAACGCGTGCTGAATGTTATTGCAGATATTTTCCGCTCCAATCTGTTGCACGAATACGTTCTGATGGATCAAGCGCGAGGGGTGTTCTTTGGCCCCACACAAAAGCAGGTGACGGCCGGAAGCCTTGAGGCGGCCGGCGACTTCCTCAATCGCGCCCAAGCCCGTGGAGTCAATGGCGCTCATCCCGCGGAGGCGCAGAATGACGATTGGCGGCAAGCTCTCCAGGCGATGGATGATGACCTCCAGCTTTTGCGCCGCTCCGAACATCAGCGCTCCCTGCACGCTGTAGACCTCAACATAATCCGGGATGTGTTTGTCGTGCAGAACGTGAGCGCGTAAGTTGTGCATGTAATCTTCGGTCACCGCAGAGACCGAGGTGGTTTCCGCGACTTGGCGGATGAAAGTGAGCGCCGCCAGGATCATGCCGAACTCAACCGCCGTCGTCAGATCGGCCATCACCGTGAGGCCGAAGGTGACCAGCCATACCGCGATCGCAGATTTGTTGAGTTGCAGCAGGCGAACCGTCTCTCCCCACTGCCCCATGTTGTAGCTGACAACGAAGAGGATTGCGGCCAGCACGGCCATCGGTATGAAGCGCGCCATTGGGGCGGCAAACAAGAGCACTGCCAGCAAGGTGACCGCGTGGATGATGCCGGCTACCGGAGTGCGTGCGCCCGAGCGGATGTTGGTCGCCGTACGGGCAATCGCGCCCGTTGCCGGCAGCCCGCCGAAGATCGGCGAGACGATGTTCGCCACGCCCTGTGCTACCAGTTCAACGTTGGGATTGTGCTTGTCGCCGGTCATGCTGTCGGCCACCACGGCCGACATAAGGGACTCAATTGCGCCCAGCATCGCAATGGTCACAGCCGAGGAGATCAGTGGCAGAATCAGGTTGATGTGAAACTGAGGAACCTGCAGGTGCGGCAGGCCGGCGGGAATGCCTCCAAAGCGCGTGCCAATCGTCTCCACCGGAAGGTGCAGCAGCGCCGCCGCCGCGGTTCCTGCGACCATGGCGATGATGTATCCGGGAACGCGTTTGGTGATGCGCGGCGTTACGAGGATCACCACCAGAGAGGTCACACTCAGCGCGGTGGCAGGGAGCGAGATGGTGCCCGCGTGCTCGATTAACTCCTTCATGCGCGCGAAAAACTCGCCCGGATTATGCTCCAGGCGCAGTCCGAAGAAGTCACGAATCTGGGTGCTGGCAATCAGCACCGCGATGCCGTTGGTGAAGCCCATCACCACCGGGCGCGGAATGAACTGCACCGCCTTGCCCAGGCCAGTGAGGCCCATGATGACCAGCATCACGCCTGCCATCATCGTGCAAAGGAAAAGGCCGTGAATTCCATGCTTGGCTAGGATTCCGGCGATCACTACGACGAACGCGCCGGTCGGGCCGCCGATCTGCATCTTCGACCCGCCCAGCAGGGAGATGAGAAAGCCGGTGACGATCGCACAGTAAATGCCTGCCTGTGGCGTCAGTCCGCTGGCGATGGCAAAGGCCATGGCCAAGGGAAGCGCGACCAGGCCAACGGTGATGCCCGCCGCGAGGTCGGCGGCGAAGATGCGCGCCGAGTAGTCCTTCAGGCAAAGGACGGACTTGGGGAGAAATTGCTCCAAACGCCTTTTTGAGATTTCCATTGAACTCACATCATAACTCCGTTTTCGCCCCGCGATTTCCGGGTAAACACCCTAGCCTGCTTCAAGAGCTAGTATCGTTGGATCATGACCCGTGCATACAAGCCGAAGAATGCCGAAGCGAAAAGCAGCATGTTCGCCGATATGCTGCGGCAGGTGCGCCGCGTGCCGCGCGGCAAGGTTGCGACCTATGGCGACATAGCATACGCGGCGGGCTATCCCGGCGCGGCACGGCAAGTGGCGTGGGCCTTGCACACAGAGAGCGCGGGATTACCTTGGCATCGCATCGTAGGCGCGGGCGGAACGATTCTGCTGACTGGAGAGCATGGTTTTGAACAGCGCCTGCATCTACAGGCCGAGGGCGTCGGATTCGTGGGGCTTAAGGTGAACATGGCGGAGCATCGCCATGTATTCACCGCGAACAAACAGAGCGCGCACAATGCTGCGCAAAAGAAGCGTACGAGAGGCACCTCGGACACGGCAGGGTCGCGGATTCCGCGTAATTAGCGGATAACGAGCGGTCATTCAGCGAAAACAGCAGATACAGGCGGGCGCTGCGATTGCTATGCCGCCCTCCCTATGCCGGTTGGCGAGTTCTGGCCACTCACCTGGCGCTCTGCCAGCGGGCCGATGACCGGCAGCATTACTTTCTCACCTTGATAGCTCTTCCACATCATGTAGAGCCACACCCCGAAGAATCCCAAACTCACCAGCAGGTGAAGGGAGCCGATCAATATTCCCAGCGAAAAACTAATTGCGTTGAACATGAGCGACAGCATGGTGATGCCAAAGTGAACCACGATGACCGCCACGTTCAGAAAGATGGACTGAAAGGCGTGGAAGCGCACACGGTTGTCCTGGTTGTAGGGAGGCAGCACCAGAAAGATGATCCCGGTGACGAAGCCGAAGAGATAGCATAAGGCGGAAGCAGCGTTAATGCTGATTCCGGGCTGCGTGCTCACGACCGGCTGGGTGACTGTCGTGCCAGGCGCTGCGGCCGCAGGCACCCCGCATTTTGGACAAAACTGTCCTTCCATTTGCGTACCGCAATTCGAACAATAAGCCATAACGTTCTCCTGCGAGAGGTACTTGCGTCCGGGCCTCACCCGCCAATTTGGAGCCCGGTACTCGGCGCAGGGTTGCACCCTGAGAGCTGGATAAGCAGAGAACGCGACCGTGAAGGCAAATGGCAGTCTTCTACTTAGGATTGCCCTGAGCAGCTTCAGTTGGTTTTCTCCGATGCCGGTGGGAGAACCGGTTCGATAGATCCGGCCAGAACTCGACGAATACTGCGCCGACCATGCCTTCGGCAGTTACGGTGAGAGCTCGCTGGAAGGTGAGGCCAACGCCGCGATCCGTAGATGGGTAATAGAGATTGGCGAGGCTACCTGCGGCTGCGTTTCCAAGAACATTGGCATAGTTAAATCCCATGGTGCCGTTGTCATGCTTCGTCCAGACCGTAGTGGAAATTGCATACAAGAGACGGCGTTTTATGCTCCCGCTGCCCTTGCGGAAGTATCGTGGATCCTCGTGCAGCAATATCGGAAAGACAGCGTTTCCCCAGAACGTGCCGGAGAACTGGTCTGTGTAAGCTGCCCCAAACCTCTTGCCATAGCCTTGCGCACCCTGGCCATAGCCGGGGAAGTCGTCGACTGCCTGGCTATACCCAGCATCGAGAGCGGCGACAACGAACTGGGCGGGATCAATCGCAGTCCGAAAGGCCAGGCGAAACTTCTCGCCCGGCGTGAGCGGCACCGCGTTCTGATCGTTAGTGGTGTTGAAGTTGGGGATCACGCCCAGGATTCGCTGATGCTCCTGTTGTTTCAATTCCTCTTCGGCCTTCTCGTGCTGCGGGGGCGCTTCCTCTGTCTGCGCCGCTTTTTGCGCGGCTTCTTGCGCGGCTTCTTGCGCACACCGGGGTGCGGTCTGGGCGGGTTCTGTCGTTGTCTGTCCTGCGACGTGCGAGGTAAGCAGGATTGCGAGCGCCGGTACAGGCAGAAAAGAAGACCAGATCGAGCAGGGACGAATCACAAGGAAGTTCCTTCAGGCCCGGACCAACCCAGGCTCAAACACCTGGTCACCCCCAAGCTGTAGGGCTTTCTTTAGAGTCGGGCTCCCGGCACGCGGTTGCAAGCCTCTTTCGGGTTCTAGACCAGTTCGACTCCCCACAAATCGTGCAAGTGGACAACGCCTTGGAGTTCGTTGCCTCCGGTGACGACCATGAGCGAGGTGATCTTCTTCTGCTCCATGAAATCCAGTGCCTGGGCGGCGAAAGCTTCAGGTGAGATGGTGCGGGGATTGCGGGTCATGCATTGTTCGGCGGTGAGGTCCAACACATCTTTGCCGCGGTGCTCGAGCAGGCGTCGCAGGTCGCCGTCGCTGATGATGCCGATCAGGGCATCGCCCTGAGTGACAGCGGTGATGCCGAGTCCTTTGCGCGACATCTCGTAGATGACCTCAATCATCGGCGTGGAAGGCGCAACGCGGGGGATGGCGCTGCCGGTGTGCATGAGCTGGGAGACGCGGGCAAGGCGCTTGCCGAGTTTGCCGCCGGGATGGAGGTCGGCAAAGTCTTCGGCACGGAAGCCGCGGCGCTCGCTGAGCGCGACGGCGAGGGCATCGCCTAGGGCGAGCATCGTCGTGGTGGAGGCAGTGGGAGCAAGGCCGAGCGAGCAGGCTTCCTTGTGGATAGAGCAGTCGAGCGCAACGTCGGCGGCCTGGGCGAGCGAGGAGGGCATGTTGCCGTTCCGGGGATGGAGGCAGTCGCCGGTGAAGGTGATGAGGCACGCGCCAAGACGCTTGATAGTAGGCAGCAGCTCGAGAATTTCGACCGTTTCACCCGAGGCCGAGAGCGCCAGCACCAGGTCGCCGCGCATGACCATTCCGAGATCGCCATGCAAGGCTTCAGCGGGATGGAGGTAGAGGGCAGGGGTTCCGGTCGAGGCGAGGGTGGCGGCAAGCTTGCGGGCGATGAGCCCGCTCTTGCCCATGCCGGTGACGACGACGCGCCCGGCGCAGCCCAGAATAAGCTCGAGGGCGCGCTCGAAATCGGCGGCCATGGGACCGGCGATGCGGTCGGCGAGGCGGCGCAGCGCCTCGGCTTCAATGCGAACAACGTTTTCGCCAGTGGTCATGAGGGATGAGCGCGGGGGCTTACGCAACACAGCGCAGCGCTTGCGCTTTCAATTAACGTCCGTGAGAGTCACCGCTGGTTATCGTACCATGTAGGGATGGAAAGATACTTGCGGGGTTGGGCCGTTGTTTGGGTTGTTGTCCTGTGCATGGCCGCCGGAGTGGCGGCGCAGACGACTGAGGGCGCGAGGTTCACGCCGGGAACACAGGAACTTGGCTTCTGGGCCGGCTACTCGCCGGATTCGACGGTTGGGATCGGCAAGGTGACGGACCGGAAGTTCTTCGAGCTGGACGGACAGTACACGGTGACCATGCTGGCCGGACGACAGGTGGCATTGAAGGGAGTTGTAGAGGTGGTTCCGGTGGCGCTGCTGAACGAGCCCTCCGAACTTTACTACAACTCGAAGCATCAGTTGATGAGCGCGCGCGCGGGGGCGACGACCTATGGGGGAGGATTCACACCGCTCGGCTTGCAGGTGAATTTCCGGAACGGACACCGCGTGCAGCCGTTCTTCGACTCCCATGGCGGGATGCTCTACTTTACCCGGCAGGAGCCGGTGCCGGGCTCCTCACAGTTCAACTTTACCTTTAACTTTGGCGCGGGCGCGCAGGTGTTCGCCGGGAAGCGCTCGTCACTGCTGCTGGGCTTCAAGTACCACCACATCTCGAACAGCAATACCGCGACGCAGAATCCTGGGGTAGATAACGCTGAGGCTTATGCGGGATGGCTGTGGCGTTGGAGAGACGGCGCGGTAGCGGCTCCTCTTCTAGTTGACGATTGACCGCCGAATTGAGAGTAACTGTTTAAGCATTGCTTTAAGATTTGCGAGCGGGAGGGCGTTGGCTCCGTCGCTTTTGGCGATGGCGGGGTTGTCGTGGACCTCCATAAAGATGCCATCGATGCCCGCGGCGACGGCGGCGCGGCTGAGCAGCGGGATGAACTGGGGCTCTCCGCCGGACTGGGCGCCCTGGCTGGGGATTTGGACCGAGTGCGTCGCGTCGAAGACTACCGGTGCGTATTCGCGCATGATGGCCAGCGAGCGCATATCGACGACAAGATTGTGGTAGCCGAAGCTGGCTCCGCGCTCGGTGAGGGAGACGCGGTCGTTGCCGCTCTCGCGTAGCTTGGCGACGGCGTGGCGCATGTCCTGCGGGGCGACGAACTGGCCTTTCTTTACGTTGACGGCGCGCCCGGTTCGGGCGGCGGCGATGAGCAGATCGGTTTGGCGGCAGAGGAAGGCGGGGATTTGCAGGACATCAACGACCTCTCCGGCGGCAGTGGCTTGCGCGGCTTCGTGGATGTCGGTGAGAACGGGGACGTTGACCTCGTCGCGGACTTTGGCGAGGATCCGCAGTCCTTCGCAGAGGCCCGGCCCGCGGAAGCTGGCGATAGAGGTGCGGTTGGCCTTGTCATAGCTGGCTTTGAAGATGTATGGGATGCCGAGCGAACGGCAGATCTCGGCAATGGAAGAGGCCATGAAGAGCGCGTGCTCCTCACTTTCAATCACGCAGGGACCGGCGATAAGAAACAATTCTGGGCCGCCGATGGTGACGTTCTGGACGGAGAAGGACATAAGAGGATTATACGGTTTCGCTGTGGTGTAATCTAAACTGAGTCCGCGGTATGGACGTGTCCTGGAGGAAGAGAGAAACCATGAAGGGAAACGCGAAGGTTATTGCCGTGCTGAATGAGGCTCTGCAGGAAGAGTTGTTGGCCATCAACCAATACTTTCTACACTCGGAGATGTGCGAGAACTGGAAGTACGAAGCGCTGTCAAAGTTCATCAAGAAGCAGTCCATCGACGAGATGAAGCACGCGGAAAAGCTGATTGAGCGGATTCTGTTCCTGGATGCGACGCCCACGCTCACCGGACCGACGCAGTTGAAGATCGGCAAGAATGTGAAAGAGCAGCTTGCGAGCGACCTTGAGCTGGAATTGGGTGCGGTGAAGATGTACAACAACGCAATCAAACTGGCGCGCGAAGAGGGCGACAACGCGAGCGCGGAGCTTTTTAAGGGCCTTCTGGTGGATGAAGAAGAGCACGTGGATTGGCTGGAAGCGCAACAGCACCTGATCGAAGAGATGGGGTACGAGCGCTACCTCGCGCAGCAGATGAAGAAAGAGTAGGAGAGCGATTTCGTCACAGGAAAGACCCGCCGGGTGCGGGTCTTTTCTTGCGATGTGGCAGAGCAAAACCAGGAGCAGCACGAATCCTGAAACATTTACTGGACGAGCCAGATGGTGATTTCGTTTCGAACGGCGAAGAAGCCTATCGATCAAGCGGCCACCTTCCAGATCGCGCAACCGGGGATGAGATTCATTGCCGACGACAATGGTATGACAGTGTTTTTCCCGAGCCTGCTTCAGAATGGTAACCGTAGCGTCCCGGTCATCCCACGGATCGGAGCTTGTCAGTTCAATCTCGTACGTGAAAAGACCTGCGTCGCGCAACGCACCCATCGCGTAGCTTAATGCCGGCTTGGCCGGCTCTTTTGCCGAGGCGATCCAAGCATGCTGCTCGCGATGGAGTTCGGCTTGCAGCTTCCGTTCTTCCCGGGGATCTTCCGCACCCCCAAACTCCAGCAATTCCGCTGGAAGCGGCGGCAATAGCTGCAACAGGTACACGTGAAAGCCCCGCTGGCAGCCTATCATCCTGATCACATAATCCACCGCTCGCCTGGATGCGGGGGACTCATCGACGAGTAGCATGAGATTTTCGTTTGTGCTCTTTGCTTTCGTCATACTTGCCTTCCTGCATGATCATAGATTGCACCATGCAGCCAGCGCGTTGCATGTTGCAGGAGTTTGTTGCTCCCCACCTTATCCGCGCAAAAGCAGCGCGGCGAAGATTAGTGCTTGCCTGCGCCTTCGGGGCGGAGGTAGTGAGTATGTTCGGCCGGCTCTGCCTGTGCCAGGCGCAGGGCGCGGTGCTGATAGCTGGCGTGGACAAAGCTGAGGAAGAGCGGATGCGGCTCGAGCGGCTTCGACTTGAACTCGGGGTGGAACTGGCAGCCGAGGAAGTAGGGATGGTCGGGGAGTTCGATGATCTCTACGTAGGTCCCATCGGGCGAGCTTCCGGTGATGCGGAGTCCGGCGCCGGTCAAGAGTTGTTCGTACTCGCGGTTGAACTCATATCGGTGACGGTGGCGCTCGCTGATCTCCGCCTTGCCATAGGCTTTAAAGGCGTTGGAGCCAGCCTCGATCTTGCAGTCCCAGGCGCCAAGACGCATGGTGCCGCCAAGTTCCTCGACCCCGCGCAACTCGCGCAACTTGTAGATGACCCGGTGCGGCGTCGCGGGATCGAACTCGCTGGAGTTGGCCTCGTCGAGTCCGCAGACGTTTCGGGCGAACTCGATACATGCGGTCTGCATGCCGAGACAGATGCCGAAGTAGGGAACATTGTGTTCGCGGGCAAAGCGGATACCGTTGAGCATTCCCGAGATCCCGCGCTTGCCGAAGCCGCCTGGGACGAGAATCCCATCGAATCCGGTGAGCTGCGAGCTCATAGCTGCGGTCGTCTTTATCCTTCGTCTCAAGACCTTCAGCTTCAACCCATTGCAGCTTGAGCTTAAGGTTGTAGTTTAAGGCAGCGTGGACCAGAGCTTCTTTGAGCGATTTGTAGGAATCCTCGTATTCGACGTACTTGCCGACGACGCCGATGAGCACCTCATCCTGCGAATTGTAGGCGCGATGGACGAGGGTCTCCCACTGGCTCATGTCGGCATCCTTGGCGTCGATATGCAGATACTTGAGCACGAGTTTATCCACGCCCTCATGGGCGAAGGCCAGGGGACACTCGTAGATGCTGGCGACGTCGCGAGCGGTGACGACGGCCTGCTCCTCGACATTGCAGAAAAGCGCAATCTTGCCCTTCATCTCCTGAGGCAGGAAGCGGTCGGTGCGGCAGAGCAGGATATCGGGCTGGATTCCGATCGAGAGCAGCTCCTTCACCGAGTGCTGGGTGGGCTTGGTCTTCAGCTCTCCCGCAGCGGCGATGAAGGGAACCAGCGTGACATGGACGAAGAGAGTGTTCTCGCGGCCGAGCTCCTGGCGCATCTGGCGGATGGCTTCAAGGAAGGGAAGCGACTCGATATCGCCGACGGTGCCGCCGATTTCGCAGATGACGACATCGACATCGTGGGAAATCTTCTTCATGGCGGCTTTGATTTCGTTGGTTACGTGGGGAATGACCTGGACGGTTTTTCCGAGATAGTCGCCACGGCGCTCTTTGGCGATGATCTGCTCGTAGATTCGGCCCGTGGTGAGATTGTTGTCGCGAGTCAGCCGCGAGTGTGTAAAGCGCTCGTAGTGTCCGAGGTCAAGGTCGGTCTCAGCGCCATCGTCGGTGACGAAAACCTCGCCGTGCTGAAACGGTGACATGGTACCGGGATCGACGTTGAGATAGGGATCGAACTTTTGCAGGTTGACCCTCAGGCCGCGGCTCTCCAGTAGGCAGCCGATACTTGCAGCGGCCAGTCCCTTACCGAGAGAAGACACGACGCCGCCGGTCACAAAGATGTACTTTGCCGACATTTCGTCCTCGTAACCAGGTTGTATTTAGATTGGTGAATCTCGTAGGGGTGCACAATCAATTCTCTATGAAAACGGAGTTATGGCGCAAGATGCAGAAGCCGAGAAAATTCGAAAACATTTGAAAGAGGAATCGCCGATGGCATCCCAAGCGAGCAACGGTGCTATCTTGGGATGCTATGAAGCGGAGTATGTTGCGTGTGGTGAACGGGTTGGCGGTGGCGATGACGCTGGGGCTGCTGCTGACGGGGAGTGGTTTTGCCCAAGCGGTGAAGCGGCTGATCCTGACCGATGGCACTTACCAGATGGCGACGGAGTGGACGAAAGAAGGCGACCGGGTGAGGTATTTCAGTGCGGAGCGGGCCGAGTGGGAGGAAATTCCGGTAGCCCTGGTGGACTGGAAGGCGACCGATACGTGGAACGCCGAGCGCGCCAAGATCATAGGCGAAGAGATGAAGCAGGTGCCGGAAGAACAGATTGTGGCTCGCAAGGAGGAGCAGTTGAACGCGCCACTGGTGGCTCCCGAACTGCACTTGCCGGCCGAGGGTGGAGTGTTTCTGCTGGAGGAGGTGGCAGACAAACCGGTGCTGCAGAAGGTTGACGGAAACAAGACCCAGGAGAACGATCACGCGGGAAAGAATATGTTGATAAGGTCGGTCATCCCGATTGCGAGCCAGGTGCAGACGATTGAGCTGAAGGGCCCGGCCGCCAAGGTCAGGGTACACTCGGCGGCTCCTTCGATATTTGTGGACGTGGAAGACAATCAGGGAGCAATACCGGGAGATAGCTTCCGGATGGTGCGGCTGGAGAGGAAGAAAGATCTGCGAGTGGTGGCGAAAAACAAAGTCGCAATCACCGGAGACCAGAGTCAGGCAGAGAATTTTCTGCATTCGCGGGCAGAGAAGGTCAGCGGGAATTGGTGGAAGCTGATTCCGCTGGAGGATCTTACGCCGGGTGAGTACGCGATTGTGATCTCAGCTCCGGGATTTGACGGCAGTGGTGTGGTGTGGGATTTTGGGGTGGACGGAAAGCAGAAGAAGTAAAGGTTTAAGTCTTCAGCGTAAAGCTTTGAGTCAAAGCCTTTATAGCTAGGATTGTCTTTGTGCGGAAATCAGCTTAGCGTACCAGTTGGCGCTGGCTTTGGGTATGCGCGTCAGCGTGTGGTGGTCGATGTAAACGAGGCCGAAGCGCGGAGTGTAGCCCTCGTTCCATTCAAAATTATCGAGTAGAGTCCACGCATAGTAGCCATGGACGTGAGCACCGTTGCGGATGGCCCGGGCGAGCTCGTGAATATAGCTGTTATAAAAATCGATGCGCTGCTGGTCGGGAATCTCTCCATCGTCGGCAGGGGCGGTGTTGTAGGCTGCTCCGTTCTCGGTGATCACGATGGGAACGTGGTACTCGCGCCAGATGCGCATTGTGATTTCGTAAAGGCCGCGAGGATAAACCTCCCACTGCACATCGGCTTTGGAGCCGGATTCCCCGGCGTGCCAGCCGATGGCGACAAAAGGAATCGGGAAGTCGGGATCGTTCCCGATGACGGCACGGGAATAGTTGTTGATGCCGATGAAGTCAAACGGAGCGCGGACGTGCTCCATATCGCCGGGGCGGATATCCAGAAGTTCTTCGGGGGGCGGGCCGATGGCCGCGGGATAACGTCCTCGCAGCGCGGGCTCAATATACCAGATGTTCTCCCAGGCATGGAAGCGCTCGGCGGCATGGATGTCGTCGTCGGATTGCGATGCCGGGTAAGGTTCCGACATGCTGAAGGCACTGCCGATATGGAGCTTGTGAGAGACGCCTTTCATGGCGCGGAAGGACTTGCCCTGGGCAAGGTTGACGATGTGTCCGGCGCGCATTGTGATGGCTGGGTCCTTGATGCCGGGAGCGTGAATTCCGCTGAGGTGGCCGAGGTTCACGAACATGCTGGGCTCGTTAAAGATGAGCCAGTGCCCGCAGCGGTCGGCGTAGGCGCGGGTGGCGAGCTGGGCGTAGTCGGCAAAGCGGTCGGCGGTCTCACGCGAGGCCCATCCCCCGCGATCCTGGAGAGGCTGCGGCAGATCCCAATGGTACAGCGTTGGGAAGGGACGGATGCCGTTGGCTAGAAGCTCATCGATTATTCGGGAGTAGAAGTCGATTCCGCTCTGGTTGTGGGCGCCGGAGCCAAGTGGCTGGAGCCGCGGCCAGGCGAGCGAGAATCGATAGCTCTGGATTCCGAGCGACTTCATCAGCGCAATGTCAGACTTCCAAAGATGGAAGTGATCGCAGGCCACGTCGCCGGTCTCGCCGCCCTTGATCTTGCCGGGAACCCTGCAGAAGCGGTCCCAGATGCTCTCGCCGCGTCCACCTTCGTGGACTCCGCCCTCGATCTGATAGGCGCTGGTGGCGGTTCCCCAGAGGAATCCGCGGGGAAACTGCGGAAACTTCGTGATCCCGGCGTTGTCTTCCATAAGTGCGCTGCCGACCCATGCGCCAATCTTGTTCTCCTGCGCCTGCATCTGGGCGGCGGCGACGGCGCCCAGCGCGGAGACGAGAAAGGTTCGTCGCTTCATTCGTAGGTGATGGTAAGCGTTGCGGCGTAAGCCGGGCAAGGACGACCGTGAAGCTAGTTCAGAGCAGTTCGGTTTTTGTTCTCAAGACAGGAACACGCGCTATGGGATTACGCCGACGCCGCAAACGGCAATCGCGTCGCGGGTGGTGTTCTTGATGGTGTACATCATCTCATCGGCCTTGCGGATGAGTTCGTGGGCGTTTTTGGCGTCATCGGGAAAGCTCGCTACGCCCATGGAGGCACGAATGTTGAGGTCGAGGCCTTCGCCTAGGTGGAACTTGGTATTTCGCAGGATGTCACGAAGGCGGCGGGCGACGATCTGGGCGGAGTGCTTACCGGTTTGAGGAAGCAGGGCCACAAACTCATCGCCGCCATAGCGGAAGGCGAAGTCGATGAGGCGGAGGTGGCTCTTGATGGTGCTGCCGATTTCAGCGAGCAGGCGGCTGCCGATGAGGTGGCCATAGCTATCGTTGACCAGCTTGAAGCGGTCCAGGTCGAGGAAGAGGATGCTGAACTCGTAGCCGAAGCGGCTGGAGCGGTAGACCTCGGCCTCAATGGAATTATAGAGGTGGCGCGCGTTATAGAGTCCGGTGCAGTCATCGGTGATGGTGAGCTCTTGAATCTTCTCGACGGCGCGGGCGTTGTCGATGGCGATGGCGGCGTAGTCGGCCATAGCCTGCAGGAGCATGAATTGATCCTCGCCGAAGGTGGACATATCGACATTGATGAGCTGGATGACGCCCAGGATCTTGTTCTTGGACGTGAGCGGAACGCAGAGGATCGAGCGGGTCTCCCAACGGGTCAACTGGTCGATGCGCGAGGCAAAACGCTCGTCCTTGCTGACGTCCGGCACGACCAAGGGCAGCCCATGTTCGGCCACCCATCCGGCGATGCCTTCGCCGATGCGCAAGCGGACGGACTTGAGAGACTCGCTGGCGTCGCCCACGGCGATGGCGAAGTAAAGCTCATGATTCTCCTCATCGGTCATGAGCAGGCTCCAGGTGTCAGGCCGGAAGCAAGCGGCGACCTTTTCCATGATGGTCTGGAGAAGCGAGTCAAGGTTCAGGGAAGACGTGAGCGCCTTGGCCACGTCGTGTAGGATCGTCAGCTCTGGTTTAATCTGGCTCACTTCCGCCGGCGGTTGCGTCATCAGAATTGCCCTATTTGAACTGGCGCTTGCGACACCGCATTTTAACATTATTTGTGCGGGCTTCCCCCCATCGGAACCGGAACTATCAACAGAAGAGAGTCGCAACTCCGAATTTCCGGCATTCTGTTGCCTTGCGGGGAGGCTACAAACCTTGGCCACAGAGTTTGTAATTGACTTGAGTTAGGGGCATTTCTATGATGAGTGCAGAACTGCATTATTTTCCACATGCGCGCGTGCTGCCCGGAAACGGGTAGCAATTCGCTGTTGGTCGCCTGCGCAAGGGCCGCCGAGGGCGCAGGCTGAAACTGCAGATTCGAAACTGGCAAGCGGGCGAGGGCGAACGAAGTGGCATCGTTTGGGGAAAAATTGCGTCAGGCACGCACGGCGCGCAACATGACGCTGCAGGAGATTGCGGCATCCACCAAGATCAGCTCCAGGGCTCTGCAAGCGCTGGAGGATGAGCACTTCGATCAGTTGCCTGGGGGCATCTTCAACAAGGGTTTTGTCCGCGCGTATGCACGCTGCGTAGGGCTCGACGAAGAAAAGATGTTAGCGGAATATCTTGCCGCTGCAAAGGTCACTCCCTCGGAGATTGACATGGAGGTAATGTCCACGCAGGTGGCCGCAGCCGCTGGGAAACCGCAGCCGTGGGCTCCGAGTGCAGCGAGTGTGGTAGGCGTGCTGGCTGTGCTTGTGGCACTGGGTATGGGTGGACTCTGGTGGAAAGAGCATAGGAAAGAGGCGCGGGATCAAGCAGCATCGCAGGCGGCCAGCGCGGCTCCTCCGGCGGCGTCCCCGGTTATTCCTCCGCCCCAGACGACAGCCGTTGCGCCCGATTCGGCGGTTCCTTCGCCACAGGGTGCGGCAAACGGCGGGGAGTTGAACGCGAACCAGGGTGCGAGCAAGGACACGAATCAGGATATGACAGCCCCAGCACCGGCTAATCCGGCACCCAATATCACGGCGGGCGCGGCGTCATCATCTGCTCGCTCCGCAGCGGCATCGCTGGTGTCGGGCGAACAGGCGGCGGGAACATCTGCTCCGGTGCAGGTATCGATTTCCGCAACCGAACGGGTATGGATCAGCGTGCGTAGCGACGGAAAAACAGTGGAGACTCTGACGCTTGATCCGGAGAATCCGGAGACACGCAGCCGAAGCTACACGGCCAACGAGAAGCTGCTGCTGGTAGTGGGGAATCCGGCGGGGCTGTCGGCGACCTATAACGGCAAACCCACTGGAGTGCTCGGCCTTAGGGGACAACGGGCGAGGATCACGTTTACTCCGGAGGGTATGGACAAACAGTAACGCGCCAGCAAAAACGATACGTGAGTTGCACGATCGGCATAGTACCGGGAATTGTGAGAAGGCCGCGAGGAGATCGCGGCCTTTTGCGTGAGCGGAAACTATCAGGCGGCGCGGACGGCTTCGGCGCTGACTCCTAAACAGTGTTGCGCGGAAGGAATAGAATTTGAGCGCACGGCCTGTTGCTCGGCCGGTGACGGGCAACGCGCGTGCAAGGGAGCTCTGATGAAACAGATCGCAGAATGGGCGCTGGGGATGGCGGTGGCACAGGGCGCGAGCCATGCCGAGGCGCGGATTGTGGATGAGCGAGCGCGTTCGCTGGGAACGCGAAATGGGCGCGTCGCGGTGGCCGCCGAGGGCGAGTCGCTGGGTTTGGGCGTGCGGGTGCTGGCCAATGGCGGCTGGGGATTCGCGGCCACGCAGGAGCTGACACAAACAGGCGTCGAGCGTTGCGCCCGCCTGGCAGTGGAGATTGCACGAGCTTCGGCCAGGGTGCAGCGCGAGCCGGTGCGGTTGGTGGATGAGCGGTCGGCGGTCGCAGAGTGGAGTTCGCCTTGTCGCATCGATCCATTTTCGGTTGCGGTGGACGAGAACTTCGAGTTGCTCCGCCGGATCGACGCAACGCTGACGGCCGTCGAGGGCGTGACCCTGGCTGAGACCAGCATGATCTTCCGGCGCTACGAGCAATGGTTCTACAGCACGCAGGGGGCGGCGATTCATCAGACGCGAACGACGACGGGCGCGGGATTTGCGGCACATGCCTTTGAGGGCGATACGATCCAGACGCGCTCGTACCCGAATTCGTTCGGAGGGCAGTATCAGAACAAGGGGTACGAGTTGGTTGGCGAACTCAGGCTGCTGGAGAACGCGGAGCGAGTGGCACGGGAGTGCGTGGCGCTGTTGAAGGCTCCGCAGTGTCCGGAGGGGCGCCGCGACCTGGTACTGGATTCATCTCAACTGGGATTGCAGATTCACGAGTCGATCGGGCATCCGATTGAACTGGACCGCGTGCTCGGCTATGAGGCTAACTTCGCAGGTACATCGTTCCTGACCCTCGACAAGCTGCACCGGCTGCGTTACGGAAGCGAACTGGTGAACGTAGTGGCCGATGCGCGCCCAGAGCACGGGCCGGGACTGGGAACCTTTGCCTATGACGATGAAGGCGTCGAGGCGCAGTGCGTCCCGATCATCACGAAAGGGCAATTCGAAGGATACCTGTCTTCACGCGATACGGCCGCAATGATCGGACGCAACCGCTCGGGCGGACACATGCGGGCGGAAGGCTGGGCGCGGGTTCCGATTGTGCGCATGACCAACGTGAGCGTCCTGCCCGGTGAGCAGCCGCTGAGCTTCGATGAATTGATCGGCTCCACCGATGATGGAATCTACATGGAGACCAACCGCTCGTGGTCCATCGATGACAAGCGCTACAATTTCCAGTTCGGCTGCGAGGCGGCGTGGGAGATCAAGGGCGGAAAGCTGGGCCAGATGCTGCGCAATCCGTCGTACTCGGGGATCACCACCGAGTTCTGGAATTCGATGGACGCGATCTGCGACCGTAGGCACTGGACGCTTTGGGGGACTCCGAACTGCGGCAAAGGACAGCCCGAGCAGGCGATGGGAACCGGACATGGCGCGGCTCCCGCGAGGTTCCGCCAGGTGAAGGTGGGCGGAGCGTACGGGAGTTAGCGGAACAGAGATAGGAAGATCGATGAATGTGAATGGCTCAATGATGAATGTCGCGATGGATCAGGATCGGTGTGCGAAGATTTTTGACCGAGTCCGGCGTGTGGCCGAGGCCAATGACGTTGAGGTCACGGTACAGGGCGGGCGCTCGTCGCTGACTCGCTTTGCCAACAATGCGATTACGCAAAACGTGAGTGAAGAAGGCTTCGAGGTCTCCGTGCGAGTACAGATGGGGGGACGCACCGCGCGCGCGACCACGAACCGCCTGGACGACGAGAGCCTGCGGCGCGTGGTGCGGCAGGCGGAAGAGCTGGCCAGGGTGCAGGAGGAAGATCCTGAGCTGCCGCCGATGCTGACCGCGGCAGAGCAGGGAAGCGGGGCGGAACTCGACCGCTATTGCCAAGAGACAGCGGCGATGGGAGCGGGCGAGCGTGCGGAACAGGTCGCGGCGATGGTCGCAATCGCCACCCGCGACAGACTAAATGCGGCGGGAATCTACTCCTCTGGCGAGAGCTTTGAGGCGCTGTTCAATTCGCACGGGGTGGCACGATGGCACCACGAGACGTTGGCAGAGGCGTCGGTCACGATGCAGGCGGAGGACAGCTCGGGTTGGCAGAAACAGAACTACACCAGCGCGAAACGGCTGGACCCGCGGTCGCTCGCGGAGATCGCGGCGCAGAAGGCACTCGGTTCGGCACATCCGGTGGAACTGCCGCCGGGGAAGTACACCGTGATCCTGGAGCCCTCGGCGGTGGTGGATCTGATTGGATTTCTGGCGGCGGACTTCAGCGGATTGGCGCTGCTGGAGCAGCGTTCTTGCCTGAATGGACGGCTTGGAATAAAAATTTTTGGTGAAAATATTTCGATTGTGGACGACGTGAGGCACCCCGACCAGACCGGGCCGGCGTTTGATGGTGAGGGCGTAGCGCGGCAGGGTCTGACGCTGGTGGCCGACGGAGTGGTGCGCGAGCTCGCCATGTCACGCGGCACGGCGGCGCGGATCAGGCGATCGGAGCTGGCAGAGAAGCTCGCCAATGCGCACCCCACCGGGCACGGTTTCGGGCTGCCCAACGAAGGTGGAGAGTCGGCGGCGAACATTGTATTCAGTGTCTTGCAAGGCAAGGCGAAGACCGTTGAGGAGATGATTGCCGCGACCGAGTACGGCTTGCTGGTTACCCGGCTGTGGTACATCCGGGAGGTGGATGCCTACGAGAAGATATTGACTGGAATGACACGGGATGGAACCTTCCTGGTGGAGAACGGCCGGGTCGGGCGGGGGATAAGAAATTTCCGGTTCAATCAGAGCGTGCTTCAGATGCTGCGGCAGGTATTGGACTTAGGCAATCCGGTACGGGCGTGCGGCGAGGAGGCTTTTGATATGGTGGCCCCGGCGATGCGGGTGGAAGGATTCCAGTTTACGGAGACGACGCGGTTCTAGCCGGATGCATAGTATCCCAAATGGAGGCAAGCACGAAGGAAACCTAAAAGGGAGAACTTTGGTAATTATTCAATTCTTCGGTGAAGGTCTATTGTGAATGTCGTGAAAGTCGCGATCGAAACTAACGACCTACGTTCCTCTGTCCGCTTCCCGCTGCAGCTGCCCGTAGTTTTGCGCGAGCCCTATGACGGGAGCGCGGAAACTCAGGATATTTCCGCTGGCGGCGTCCTGATTCATTGCGGAGTCGATTACCCAGTGGGATCGACTATTCAGTTTTCAATCTTCATGCCGGCACAGACGCTGGGCGCGGAAAAGGACGTGGAGGTGGAGTGCATCGGACGCGTTGTACGCTGCGCTCCGGCCGGCGACCGGATTGCCGTCGGCGCCATCATTGACGAATATCGTATCTCCCGCTAAGCTAAGCGAAAGTAGAACTCTGAAGAGAGCGGGACTCCCAAATGGCCATTGACGAGGCCAATTCAACGGCGCAACCGGAAATAGAAGACGACTCATCAGATGCGATCCGCCTGATCGTGGCTGACAGCGAGCCGATTTTTCGCGTGGGCGTGCGGAAAATTGTGGCCGTCGAGGACGACATCCGCATTGTGGCCCAGGTGGAGTCGGCGGCGACTGCGCTGACTGCGGTGGGCCGTTATCAGGCCGACCTGATTCTCTTCGAGTGCGGATTGAGCGAATCGCCGCATGAAGCGGTCAGCAGTATGCTCGCCTTGGCTCCGGCATTGAAGATTGTGCTGGTGATGATCGAGCCCACCGAGGAAGACACGGTCGAATTCTTACGGCGCGGAGTGCGAGGCATTGTGACGCGCTCGATCGGGCCGGATCTTCTGGTCAAGTGCATTCGCAAGGTGCACGCCGGGGAAACATGGCTGGATAACAAGGGCGTGAACTGGGTGATCGAGGCCTACCGGGCGCAGGCTGCGCAGCTGACTTCGCCCAGCAACCGGGTGAAACTCAGTACGAAGGAACTCCAGATCATCTCCGGTGTGACCCAGGGCTTGCGCAACAAGGACATCGCGCAAGAGGTTGGCACCACCGAGCAGGTGGTGAAGAACTACCTGCGAAAGATTTACGACAAACTCGGTGTCTCCGATCGGCTGGAATTGGCCCTCTACTGTATGCATCATCACTTGCTGGAAAATTATTCCAAGCCGGAGGTTGCGACCTCTCCTACAATCGAGCAGGCAGCCGTTGCTCCCATGCGTGGCATTGCGATCATCTCAGGCGGAAAGTAATCCACAGGCTCCCTCTCGCGCACGAAGCCATCTGCGTACGTTACAATAGAAGAGTTCGCGCAAGCGAGCCCCGCCTTTTTAGCGGAGAGATGGCCGAGTGGCTGAAGGCGCACGCTTGGAAAGCGTGTTTAGGGGAAACTCTAACGTGGGTTCGAATCCCACTCTCTCCGCCAGACCTTTTTGTAAGCCTCATGGAATCAACTAAATACAACCGAATCATCAAGATAGCCAGATAGTCAAAAGCGGACAAAGCGGACAAAACAGCCGTTATGGCCGTGCTGCTACCATTTTGTCTTAGCAAATGGGTAGCGTCTTAGCATGGGAATTAGCTTCCTCTGGCCTCATTCTTTAGGAGAACTGTGTGACAATTTTCAACTCCATCCACGAAGTGAAGAAGACTGCTGAGAACCGCGTCTATCACAACAACGACAAATGCCCTTCCGGTAACAGCATCAACGAGTACCGTGCAGGAACCGCTGGTTATAGATTGTGCCAGCACTGTAAAGACCTAAACGCAAAGGCGCGCTATTCTCCCGCGAGACAGTAAACGAACCGAAGCCAGTTCGACTCGCCACTAATAACGAACCCATATTGACGACTTCGCGCTAAATCGGGTTCGACGGGTATGCTGCAAACATCCACCGATAGCGATGTAAAAACTTGCACCAAAATCGGTGCAAGGTTCGATGATCTTTGGTACTTGATCCAGAAAACAGGCAAAAGGCCAATAAATAGGCCATGTTTGGGCACTCTGGGTAGTGAAAAATAGAGCCTTTAGACGGTTCGAGCCTTTATGCCGTGGGATTAAGCCCTATATCGGGGCGTGGGCGACGTGGTACAGGGTGGGCGACGTGGTACAGAAATAACTTTACAAATCTTTACTTTACAAGGAGCCGAAAGTGTAGTAAAATAGTCTTTGTCGGCACACTTTAATACTAGCGATTGTAGCGGTATTTGTTTACAGTGAGATACAGAGATTTGCAGCGAGTTACGCGGAATTACAGTAACTTACAGACCCTTCTCTTTATCCTTCCCTATAACATCTCCTGTAGACCCTCTCTGTGATCCGACCTGTAGACCCTCCTTAATAGCCTTCCCTAGTAGTCCCTCCCTAATGGCCAGATATAAGAACCCTCTCTGGTTAAGGGTATGGGGCGAGGTGCCGACCAGCTTCATAAAGTTCATGATCTACTTACCTCTCACGGTAGCAGCCATACAGTGTAACACATTGCACAATATGCAAAATGACCACGGAACACCAAAAAGTTATGCGGTATTGGCTTACTTGTAGATAGCTGATTTGCCATCGAAACTTCGAGGAGCTAGTACCGCTACTATTGGTTGGCATTATCGACCCCACCATGACATGCCTCCCTTTGTCAAGCTGATAATGAGGGGAATCTTGGCACAAATACCACTGCTGCAAATATGGGTTAGCCCATTGAAAGCACAGTGCTTACTCTGGCCTGACTAACTCATCTGGTGATAGCTCTCACACGGTATGGTGACGGCGCGGTACAACGTGCTGCAAACAAAGCACAGTTAATAGATAGTAACCTACTGAAGGCGAGCGGAAAGATTGAATGTAGGGTGTGAGTCGATAGCTACCACTCGTGAATCACAGAGGCATGATCCAGAGCACGACTCAAGGCCGCATTGTGGTGCATGGCAGTGCTCACAGGTGCCGAGCTGGTCAGTAGGTCGCAAGATGCCACAGGATGAGCAGCGCCGCATTGGACGATTCCCCAGATGAAAGATTGTATGTAGCTGGTTACGGAACAAACCCTAACCCATAGGGTGTGGCGCTGAATACAGAGCGCGGAGTTGTCAACGAGTTGTGCATAGTGTGCAATTCAAGATGTACTTTTGGGGTATAGGCTAAATGGACTATCAAAGCAGGGCAAAATAGCGTCAGAATAGAGTTTATTAATTTCTTACTTGACGCATTCAGGAAATAGTGTAGAGTTCAAGCTGACACTTGGCTCGATAGGAGAGCATGACATGGCACAAGGGCAACGGGTTGGGTACATCAGGGTTAGCAGCGTAGATCAAAACACAGACAGACAGCTTGACGGCGTGCAGCTAGATCGCACCTTCACAGATAAGGCGAGTGGTAAGGATACGCAGCGGCCACAGCTTGACGCATTGCTAGAGTTCGTTCGTGAAGGTGACATGGTTATCTGTCACAGCATGGATAGACTCGCACGCAATCTGGACGACTTGCGCAAGCTGGTTATCAGCCTAACTAAGAAGGGCATCTCTGTGCAGTTCGTGAAGGAGTCTTTAACCTTCACAGGTGAAGATTCCCCGATGTCTATGCTCCTGCTTTCCATGCTAGGTGCCGTCGCGGAATTCGAGCGTTCTATGATCCGTGAACGCCAGCGCGAAGGAATCGCCATTGCCAAGGGTAAGGGACTCTATACAGGTCGCAAACCTTCCCTAACCCAAGAGCAGGCAGCAGAACTCCGCAAGCGTGCGGCATCTGGTGAAAAGAAAACAGCACTCGCGGAAGAGTTCGGAATCAGCCGTGAGACCCTGTACAGCTACCTACGCGAAACTGCACAGTGTGCAGAGTAGGAACACGTTCTAAGCCTTCGGCATCGTGCGAATGATCCACGGTGCCATTGAACCAGCAACAATGCTTCAGAGTGGCCTTTATGCGCGATTGTGAGCAGGTTATGGTAGCGGGGCATTCTGGTATTTATCAGAAAACATCTGGTTACTCCGTCCACTCTTGCAGTGGGGATGGAGTGAGTACATAGTGAGTCCAATACGGTGTACTCCATACTGGGTGCAAGTCATGTGTTATCAGCAGTTTATCGTTGACAAACAACGCGACTTGTATTACAATATTGATAGTCGAAAAAGACGCGCACTTCTTTGTCAATTGAATGTATTGAACCACGTAGGAACGGGCGGGCGGAATCGCATTGCCTGTAAATTACAGATTGCCATATAAAATATACACAGTTTGTAATACAATCAATGGCTTAGTGACTGCATAAATGAAAATTATGCAGTGCTTCCAAATCAGGCATAAAAGTCTGAAATGCGATATTTATTTTACAGCCAGTATGTCATGCGTTGTCAGTATGTTACGAGCTTTGTACATGTTATTGCCTATTGACAAACAGAAAAGCTGTACTACACTGTATGTAGATCGTAAAAAAGGGAGAGTTCTCTCCTGAGTTGTTCAAGGTGCCGCCCACGATGGGGCGCTTTTTTATTGGGCAGTAAATCCCGGTGTAAGCCGGGGCACGCGGTATGGGGCTGTAGAGTCTCTGAATGTATCTGGGAATTAGACCTCCCCAGCACTCGCTCAGAGAGACACACCTACCTTCAGATGGCACATGAACTAGCGTGCATACGGGGTGCCGAAAGGCGAAAGGAGATTTTGTGTTAAAGCCTTGCTGGAGCGTGCATAAGAGACCAAGCGACAGGCTAACATCTGCCGTCTAACTCATTCAGCAGGACTCTACCATTATTGACGCTGCGTGCTGCACGTTCACTATGAGACCGAGATAGGTATGGTCTCATAGTCTAACAACTGCCCCTGCACTATAGAAACCCTGATATGCCCTTACATAGTATCTACAATGTAAATACTGGCCAGTATACCCATCCTGTACCCATAAGACTAACAAACAGAAGGATTTATAATCATGAACGATTCAAACGACATCACGAGACTTTACACACTGCGCATAGCTGCTGCCTATCTTAACCTATCATCCGAGTATACACGGAAACTCTGCCACGACGGAAAGATTCCCTGTACTAAGATCAGGAACAAATACTTCATGTCATCAGCCGACATCAAAAAAGCCCAATCGGGTAATAACTAACCAGCTATACCAGCTTTCACGATATTTCTGCCAGTGTTTCGACTGGTAGGAAGCAAGCCGTTGTAGTCGGCTGCGGGATCAGCCTTGACTCCGGCGAACCTTCGTCATTCTCTGACCTACTCCTTTCGGGGAGTGACGGAGCAGCGCGTCATCAGTGGGTTTAGTGTCCTTTTCCCACACAAGCAGGCACATCACAGCCGACCGCCTTCCTACGGGGCATAGGTCGTGGTGTGTCTGCTGGTGACGTGCTCCAGTTCCACAAGTTTAGTAGTTCGTAGGCAGCCAGCGCGGAATATGCGCTACAACCATTCACGCTTCAATCACGTAGGGAAGGAATTCATATTATGTCAGACGAAACGAACAATCCACCAGCAGCACCCGCAGCACCCGCAGTACCAGTCACTGCGGAGATGAACATTGCGGCGCTAAAGGCTGCCCACGAGGCCGAGTTGGCTACTCTGCGAGCCGAGTTTCAACAGGAACGACTACAGACGGCTGTACGGGCTGTCCAGAGTGTGCCCACAGTGCCTCTGGGTACTGGTGAGCAAGATATCCGCCGTGAGCAGGCCATTAAAGCTGCGGGCGGAATGGCCTATTGGAACCAGATGACGGCACAGCAACGCGGGGCCATTCTGGGAGTCAATGAGAACGTGACTGACGCAGAACTCAATAAATACTTTGGCAAGAATAGCTCTATTGAGGCCGCATCACTCGCCAAGCTGAATCCTAGCCGATATAGGGCGCTCAGGGTTCTTGCACGCGAGCGCGGAATTTAAGCCAAGTTTTCATTCTATTGCGGGATGAATGCACTGAATAGGGCTGCTACGACAACCAACGAGCAGCCCATTCCAGTGTCCACAGACAATAACCAATCGGGAGAAGATCGGGATATGAGAAATTGGAAAATGCACATGATGCAGTAGACCTTGTGGAGCGCATACGGCGCAGCAAGTCAGCGTTATCAGTTAAACAATTGGCTGGAATGTTAGGATTCACAACCTCTAATATCCAGAAAAAGGCTAAGGCAGGAAAAATCCCTTCATTCCGTATCGGTGGAAGCGTGAGATTCGACCCTGTGCGCACAGCGGAATGGCTACAAAGCAAGGCGATGGCATAGCAAACAGGGCAGATCATCTCTGCCCTTTGCTTTTGCCTCACATATTCATAATCTCATCGACCTTGTTCCGTACATCTTCACCACTGGCCGCA
The DNA here is from genome assembly GCA_963738165.1 of uncultured Acidobacteriota bacterium. Taxonomy (GTDB): domain Bacteria; phylum Acidobacteriota; class Terriglobia; order Terriglobales; family Acidobacteriaceae; genus TOLSYN. The sequence continues at coordinate 1,188 of CAVTVE010000009.1, read as the reverse complement.
CTCAAATATCTCATGGTCGATGCTAAATCGCTGTGTCCTAGAAGTGCCTTCACAATACCCAAGTCAGCACCACCACGTAGCAGAGTCGTGCCGTATGTTCTGCGGCACCTGTGAAGGGTTGCGTTCAGCACCCCTGCGTTTTTAGCTACGGATTTGAGCGCAAGCAGATATTTAGTGTTCGGCTTGTCGTTAGCTGTGCCAAGGACTAGCTTGGTCGCTGGGTTTTCCTTGCGCCATGCCTTCAGCATCTCGACTAGATTGGTTGGTAGCGGAATGATTCTCTGTTCGTAATCCTTAATGTTCCATTCATACTCTGGTTTACCCGTCACCTTGAGTATCCGTTCAGCGAGATCAATATCAGTCCAGCACAAATGCATCAACTCTTGGTCGCGTAGTCCAGTCTTCACGAGAATTGAAATTAGCACGCGGTTGTAATCCCGCTTGCACGCAGCGAGCATCCGTTCAATTTCACTTTGGGAGTACATGTTCGGTAGTTTCTTTTCGTATCGGGGCGCACGCAATCCCCATGCCTTGTAATCGACCCTAGCGAACTTCAGGAAGCCAGTCAGCCGCATGTGCGCATTGTAGATCGACCTATCGGACATTTGCTTTTTCTTGAGGTAGCGCCAAAAGGTTGTAGCAGACTCGGATGTGATTTCATCGACGTATACCAGCTTGGGATTAGCTTGCTGGAATGCGGCCATCGCAGATTTGTTGACTGCGCAGGCTTCTATAGCGCCACGATCTTCAGCAGACTGCACGAACTTAGCGGCTTCCGCCTTAATCGTCTTTCTGGTTGTAGGCTCATTCACAGTGACACCCGCTGATGTCGCAGACGCTCTCGCCTCGCCCAGATGTTGCAGACGGTCGCACTCATTCACGGCTTCAGTGGTATCAGTGCCCACGTTCTTATACTTCGTCTTGCGGCCTTCGTAGAACCTCACCTCAAAGTGTCCATCTGGATAAGTGACTTCCTTACCGTCAACCATGACGGCACCCTTCTTAATGCGCCCATTGCGCCCCATGATGACAGGGAAGTATTTCCACCCGGCCTCAGTCTTCGTGCGCCATACCAGATTCACCCCATCCATAGCGGCTACCCTCATTTGTCTTAGCAAAGTCTTAGCACGAAGACAGAGTAGATGAAAAAGCAGCGTTTTACAAGGGTTTTTTGAGTGTAGCTGGAGA